>NZ_FWER01000023.1 GCF_900169785.1 Rhizobium sullae | reverse complement strand
CAGATGTTCCAGGGACGATCGCATGGGTCCATCGATAGGCCAAAGACGATTCGCCGTCTACTACTGGAAACGGTAGGACGTGTCGTATCAAAAAGCAGCGCATTGATCTCGAGACGCTATTAATCAATGATCCATAACGTGGGGCGCGACCGGATTCCGACCCGTACCGGAGGTACGCGCATAGAGGATCGCGAATGGAATTTCGTCAGATCAGATGTTTCGCAACTTTAGCCGAGGAACTGCACTTCGGACGGGCAGCGGCAATGCTGTCCATGGCACAACCTGCCCTCAGCCTTCAAATCCAGACGCTAGAAAAGGAGCTCGGAGTTCAGCTCCTCATCCGCTCAACCCGCCGAGTCGAGCTGTCGAAAGCCGGCGAAGTCTTCTACGAGCGGTGTATCCGTATCCTGCACGACATCGAAAACAGTTCCTCTATCGTCCAAGCCATTGCCGGCAAGGATGTCAACAGGATCACCATCGGCACGATCTATCCCGCCACATTCGGCGTCCTCCCACAGTTTCTAACCAGGCTGGGTAAGCGATTTCCCGATATCCAGATCCATATCAGTAGCGGCTCCACCGATGCGATTGTCTGCGACATCGAAAAGGGTCGTGTGCACCTGGGTTTCATACGGCCGGTCGAAAACATCGGGTCGCTGCGCTGGCAGAGCATCGCCAATGAACGGTACTTCCTGGCAGTCCCGGCTGGAAGCGCGCTGGCAGAGGCGGAGAAAGTCACAATGAGCGACCTGAAACGAGAGAGGATCATCTCCTTCTCCCGTTCCAATCTGTCTTACACGGAGAAGTTCTTCGTTGACCAGTTCAGGAAGCATGGGCTTCTCAATAACGTTGCCTGCAGCTGTGATGACACGCTCTCGCTCGTTTCGCTGGTTTCTGCGGGCATCGGCGTAGGCTTCGTCCCGGAATGGACGAAGGATCTGCCCAATCGATCGTTTCTGCTTCGTGAGGTGCGGGACATGAACTTCACAATCGGCCTGGGACTCGCCTGGAACAAGGAAGATCCTACCGCGAACCGCGACGAGATAGTCGAGATCGCCCGCTCGCTGGCATCGGCACCCCGAGCAAGCGGTTCAAGATGGAGACTTTGCGAATGGCCTGACATGGCGCGTTGAAATTTATTGTTGCCGAGAGCACACAAAAAAGAGAAAAAATTTATCGGGCCTACTCGCGAAAATCGAAACGGGCAGGTTCGGTTAGGCAGGGTGTCTTTGCCGGTCCGCCAATCGTCAAGACATTCCGATCGAGTGGCGACCTATCGTTGCCACTATTTCAACTTTCCGTCGACAACGCGGAGTCTGTTGTCGGGTGCAGCGGAGTTCAGAAGGTGAAGATCTGGCTTCAAAAGTTAATTGATATTTCGGCCTTGGCGCGTACCAGAGAGATGTTGAACGAAGCGTTGTCAGACCTCACACGGGAATTCGGTTGCGACTATTATGCCTACCTGAATGTGCAGCCGATCGGAACATCTGCTTTTTCTAACTATCCTGCCGAATGGCAGGAGCGATATTTGACGAACAAGTTCGATCAGGTCGATCCGATAGTCGCAATCGCCAAATCCACGATGAGGACTTTCGTCTGGTCCTCTGAAAACTCAAAAAGGCGCGCGTCAAAGCCGATCCGGCGATTTTATGCCGATGCCGCCGACTTCGGTATCCGATCCGGCATTACCATTCCTGTCGCAACGGCATTCGGCCATGTGTCAATGTTGACGGTTGCTTCGCATAGACCGTCGATTTCGCTGGCTCGGGAGATAGATCAGGTTGCCGCTGCAACGGCTGTCGCGCAGCTTCATGCAAGGATCGAGCACGCGGAGTTCGGTCCCACCGCAGAATCACGAATTCGAATGACAATGAAACAAGCTCAGCTCTTGAAATGGTCCGCCGAGGGCAAGTCCATGAGAGCGATCGCTACTATCGAGAATATGACCTACCACAACGTCAACTTTCATTTGAATAACGCTCGAAAAGCCCTGGATGCAGGCACATTGCCACAGGCAACAGCTCGGGCGACGAAGCTGAAATTGATATGAAGGTTAGTGGAGATATTGTCTTCACGGCAATCCACCCAGGTGGCTCTGCCCACCTTCCGCTAGCTGCCGTGTTTGCTGGCTATTAACAAATTTATGGTTCTCTTCGCCTCAGCGGTGAACCGGCCTGCTGACCTGGCGATTTTTCCTATCGCGAGTGGAAAGATGAACCGACACAACGCACGGTAAAGTGGAATAAGCAGGCGGAGATTCGATGACGGGCGTTATTACTTCCACAAAGCATGTGATTATGACGCGAGATCAGAGGATTGACGGGCTTCTCAGCGGTTATGCGTGGGACGGAACGATCACCTATGCGTTTCCCACCAGCTCGACATCGTACTCGTATAATGGCGAGAAAGACTACAGTTTCTCTTCAATTTCCCCGCAGCAGCAGTCTGCTGCCTTGTTGCTCATGGAGAAATCCTATGGAAACACGGCGAATGACGGATTCTCCGTAGAGGGATTTACTAACGCCAACTTTGTCGTCGGGAACGTGAATACCGCATCGGTGCGATTCGCTCAGTCGTCGGACCCCAGTCTCCCGACGGCAGGGGCCTATTATCCAAGCACAGATAGCTGGGGTGGCGATGTCTGGTTCGGGATGGAATATGCAGGCACAGAAAGTGATTATCGGTTTCCGGAGTTCGGCAACTATGCGGGACATACGCTGGCGCATGAACTGGGTCATGCTCTTGGCCTGAAACATGGTCATGAACCCGATAGCAATCCGGCGGTCGTGCCGAGCAACTACGATTCTATCGAATATACGATCATGACATACCGTACGTATATCGGAGACGACCTAAATGGCTACGACTACGAGCAGAATGGCGCGCCACAGAGTTTCATGATGCTCGACATCGCCGCCCTACAGGAAATGTATGGTGCGGACTACACCACCAATAGCGGCAATACCATCTATAAATGGAAGCCGAATGAAGGTGTCACCTATGTCAATGGGGTCGCGGCCATCACGCCCGATGACAACAGGATCTTCGCTACAATCTGGGACGGCGGTGGTATCGACACCTATGATCTGAACGCCTACACCACGCGCCTTACAATCGATCTGCGGCCAGGCAGCTACTCGGTCTTCTCCCAAGGCCAGTTGGCCGATCTGAACGGTGGCCCGAATAACGGCCACGCTCGCGGCAACATTTTCAACGCGCTTCTTTATGATGGAAATACCGCGTCATTGATCGAGAACGCTAAAGGCGGATCAGCTAATGACATCATTCATGGCAATGCTGCGAAAAATGGCCTCTACGGCTATTCAGGGAACGACAAGCTCTATGGTGATGGCAACAATGATGGGCTCTATGGCAACGACGGAAACGACCGCTTAGTCGGCGGAGCTGGCAACGACCGGCTTGGCGGTGGTGGGGGAAGCGATACCTTTTTCTTCGAGACATCGTTCAGTAGCCGAACGAACATCGATGTCGTCACGGATTTCACAAATAACAAGCAGCAAAATGACCTGTTCTGGTTGGATGATGCGATTTATGAGGCATTCATGCTCGGTGACATTAGTTCATCAGCCTTCAAGGACCGCGCATTAGGCAGAGCTGATGGATCAGACCGCATCCTGTACTACCAGCACAGCGGCGAGCTTTACTATGATGCGGATGGATCTGGCATAACCTATGACCCCATCAAATTCGCGATCGTGGAAAGCCACGCGACACTCACGGCAGCAGATTTTTTTATTGTCTGAACCAAGAGTTTTCGCCCGGCATCCGAAGATTGGTGCTTACTCCCGCAGAGACGGTCATCCGATCAAGTGGGCTTACGAACTTTTCGAGGACGGAGGCGAATTTGTCCTTGAATCCCTGCCGCACAATTATTCCGCGGGCCGAAAGCGCTCTGCTCAATATCGTCGCCATCCGTCCGCAATCCATTCCGATGGAAGTCGTGCCGGCGTTGCCAGAACCGTATCGTCTGAAAACAAAGTCGTCGCTGCCATTCGCAAAAGAGAGCATTGTCGCTCGGATTCTTGATATCCTGGAACGGCGAGGTAACAATTGATGCTCCGGCGCAAATGCTTGTGACATGGCCAACCCGGCGTGGCATCAGATCAACTGCCGAGATGCTTTTTGCAAATGCCCTTGACAAGTGCCTGCAGGTCCTTCATGCGCGCGAGGCGAAGTCCGATTAGGTGTCTCGCTCCAAGCCGATGCCGACGCCCTGGCATAGGCAGCAGGCGCTGGCGACCAAGCTCAATCCGGTTCACGTGTGGGCGCTGTCGGATCGGGATGTGGGAGAGCGATCTTTGCGCTGATGGGCTCCTGCCCTGTTGCGATAAGCCCGAACTGATTAATGATCGATGAGTTTCGTCCGAGGGGCTAACTCTCGCCAAAAAAAATGATATTAATGCCGGTCTGATGAAGTGGCTTGTTTCGGGGGGCCCTTATTGTATTATTTGACGACCCATATTCGCGTTGTTGCCGCGTTGCTCATACGCGAAATGTCGACACGCTTCGGCAACAAGCCCGGCGGCTACATCTGGGCGATCCTTGACCCCGCGGCCCACATCGCCTTCATGTCGGTGATCTTCATGGGAATCGCAAGATTGCCGGCGCTCGGGACAAGCTTTCCACTGTTTTTTGCAACCGGCTATATTGCATTCCAGTTTTACGCCGCGATGTGCGGTTTTTTGAACGGCGCTATCAAATCCAATCGGACTTTGCTCAGCTATCCAAATGTCGCCCCGATCGATACGATTGTTGCGCGTTATGTCCTTCAGGCTGCTACGACGGTCTTCGTCGCCGTCTGTGTTCTTGGCTCGATCGTTCTAACAATGCATCAACCTCCCGAGCTCTATTGGCCGGCGATCCTGGAGGCGGTCTTTGCCGGGACATTGCTGGGTCTCGGGGTGGGCCTATTTAACACCGTAATGTTCTTGCGGTTTCCATTCTACGAACAGGTCTTCAACATCGTCAATCGACCGATGCTTCTGATCTCTGGCGTTTTTTTCTTGCCCGACGCGCTTCCCGGTCCTATGCGTGAGATTGTGCTTTTCAATCCTTTGGTTCATGTGGTCATGCTGTTCCGCCAAGGATTCTATCCCCAATACCGGGCGGCGGAGCTCGACATGTTCTATCTTTATTCTTTTGTCTTTACCGCAATATTCGGGGGCCTCTTTGTCTTCACCAATTCCGCAGCGGTGGCGAGAGGCCGATGATCAGACTTGAACGCGCTACCAAATATGTGAAGACCAAGGGCGTAACGAAGCCAATCATCGAGAACGCCTCCCTTGTTATCAGGCGTGGCAAGAGTGTCGGCCTGCTCGGCCGGAACGGCGCCGGGAAATCGACGCTTTTGCAGTTGATTGCGGGTTCGCTGCGGCTCGATCGGGGGCGCATAGTAAGACAAGGTAAGATTTCGTGGCCCCTCGGTTTTCAAGGCAGCTTTCAACCAGGCATGTCCGGCGAGCAGAATGTTCGCTTTGTCGCGCGCATTTATGGTGTCGATACCGAAGGGCTGGTTGACTATGTCACCGAATTTGCCGAGCTAGGGCCATTTTTCCATGCCCCTGTTAGTACTTATTCCTCCGGCATGAAGGCACGCCTTGCTTTCGGCGTCAGCATGGGCGTCAACTTCGATTATTACCTGGTTGATGAGATCACGGCGGTCGGGGATGCAAACTTCAAAAAAAAATGCCATGATGTCTTTCAACACCGATTGCAAGATTCTGATGTTATCATGGTTTCTCATAGCACAAGCACGATCCGTGAGTACTGCGATTGCGGTGTGGTTCTCGAAAACGGCAAACTCACATATTTCGACGATGTGGAAGATGCTATCCGGATTCATGAGCGAAACATGAAGGGCAACTGATGACGACTGCTAAGCCGCCAGCTCCAGAGAACAAGATGGAAGAACTCCAAGCTCCCGTAAAGAAGCCGAATATCACTGTGCTCGACAGTCTTAGAAAGGTCGATATTCGTCCCGAAAGGCGCGATGCACAGCCTGCGAAGAAGAAAAAACTGCTCGGGTCATTGAAGGTCGGGCATCTGAAGCTGCGGCATCTAATTATCGCCGGCAGCTTCGCGTTGGCTGTCGCGCTTCCGACCGTGCTTGCGTCGTTTTACATGTTCTTTGTCGCAGCCGACCAATATCATAGCTCGGCGGCCTTTGCCGTACGCAGCATCGATGGCAAGGCAGGCAGCGATATCCTTGGTATGTTTACGCAAAGTACTGGCGGCAGCACGACCGGGGCCGACTCCTATATGCTCCTCGATTATGTCGAGAGCGAGCGGATGATCGAGGCCGTCGAGAAGGCCGTCGATCTCGACGCCGCCTTTGCGCGCCACGGCGCCGACTTCTATTTCAGCATGGCGGCCGGCCTGCCAATTGAAGAGCGGCTCGAATATTGGAAAAAGATGGTACATGTCGATTTCGATCACACCTCGTCCATTCTCAACCTGACGGTTAAGGCCTTCGATCCGCAAAACGCCCAAAAAATCGCATCAGTTATCATCGGTGAGAGTGAGAGGCTTATCAATGATCTTTCGCTCAAGGCAAGAAATGGTGTTCTAAAAGCATCCCAAGACGAAGTGGCGCTGGCCGAAGGCCGTCTGTCTGCGGCGCGCAATGGCTTGCGCAATTTCCGCGATGTCTCTCAGGAGGCCGATCCAGTAGAAGCGGCAAAGCTGGCTGGCCAGCTAGTCGCCTCCCTCGAACAGCAGCTCACCCAGCTTCACACTGACTTGATGACTGCTCGTACGCGAATGGCAGCGGACTCACCGCGCATGCGCGTGCTCACTACACAGATCGACAGTCTTGAAAAACAGCTGGCGCAGGAAAAACAGCGTTTCGGCAGTGGGACGGCCGGTAGTGCAGGCGGTAGCGATGTTGCGAGCCGGATTCGGCAGTACGAGGAGCTCGAGACCGAGCGGGAATTTGCTGAGAAGGCCTATACCGGCTCTCTTGCTAGCCTCGAGAAAGCGCGCATCGATGCCAATAATCAGCAGCGATATTTGGCCACCTTCATCCAGCCAACACTGTCTGAAAAGGCCCAGTACCCAAGCCGGCTCATGGTGTCTGCGCTGGTCTTTTTAGGATGCCTTTTTGCCTGGGGCGTTTCGGTAATGGGCTATTACAATATTCGTGACCGAAACTAGGACTTGTAGCTATGGGTCGTTTCCCGAGACTTGTTATCTGGATCGGTCGGAGCCGCCTTGGTCGAGCATTTACGCCGAAGTGATGCCGAAACCCGTTTATCTGCGGCGTACTTTTTTATGGCAATTCTTTGGTCATCGCGCTGTAGTGGCTGCTTTTTGTTATTGCGTTGATGCCGCCGGGCATTTAAAGCTCAGGAAGCGTGTGATTAGGAAAAAATCTGCAGCAAATGAGCTATTTAGCGCTGCCTCTGATCAATGCGCGTAATGAAGTAGGGAGGCGCTCATGGGGCAGCAGGTACCGCTCACTATCTCGACGATTACAAGAGAAAACGCAAGCGTGGCGTTTGCCATAACTGAGCGATATGACACTATTCAAGCGCGCTTAGCGGCCGGGGAATTCTACGAGGAGATTGAGCTTCGTAAAATCTCTGCGCTGGTCGGCGGTGACCGTGTGATACTGGATATTGGAGCCAACATCGGCAACCATGCCCTTTACTTCTCAAAGATGATGCAGGCAAAGCAAGTTTATGTTGTAGAGCCTAACGATTATGCGATAGCAGCTCTGAAGGCCAATATTGCATTGAATAATATTTCAAACATTAACTGTAAGTTTCTAGGCTTGGCCCTTTCTGACCGGGTTGGCTGCGGAACCATGTCGCAACAATACACTGGAAATTTGGGTTCAGCCCAGTTTCAGTATCTTGGATTCGGGAACGTTCCATCATTGCCTGGTGATCTCATCTTCGAAAACTTAGATTTTAGCCTGATTAAGATCGACGTCGAAGGAATGGAGTTGAGGGTACTTGCTGGGCTTCAACGGACGATCGAGCGGTGCCGTCCGTGGATATTCGTAGAGATGCATGACAAGTTGTCGGATGAGTTCGTTAGCTGGCGATCAAAGATGAAATATTCTGTCAAGTGGCGACATAAGCGCTATTCCGACAACGAAAACTTCCTTCTTTGTCCCAATGAGTTAACGGAGTAAGACCCCTCTGAACTAAGGGTTGGTTTTCCTAAAGGCCTCGACCTCAGAAAGAACTCTGGCACCCAAATCCGAATCCCGTTGGTCCATCTCGCGAATGACTTCGCCGATGAGTTTAGGGAAGTACGTGTCGAAGTCTTTTTTTACGGCCATGCCTCGGCATCTCCACATATCGTCCCACTTTTTATTGGCTTTGTAGAAGCCTGCAATTTCCCAATAGCGACGGGGTTCAAACTCGGCTCGAATACCGTATTTGTCTAAGAGCCGACCATATGTAGAGAGGATGTGATGCAGGCTCTCTTCAACGTGTTTGCCATTTCGGCTCGTGCTGAAGCTATAATGCATTAAAGGTTGCCGCGTTCGCTGTTGAATTTTCCCACCCTTTCGCAGGAAGCGCAGTAGCCAGTCTTGATCCTCCGAACGGTGGAGTTTTTGATTAAACGGTCCAACAACTTTGTAGATGCTCGTTCGCGCCATTGTCGCCCACAGATATGCGCGGAGCTCACCGGTAAGCACGTGCCTAATAGGATCCGCCAGATACTGCCGGACGTTACTGTTATTCCCGTTGATCCGATACTCGGACATCACCAAGCGAAGCGCTTGTTGGCCACTCTTTTTTTCAAGTTCCTTTAAATCACCAATTTGCGCAGCGATTTTCGTTGGAAAATAGGCGTCATCGGCGTCAAGCCAGGTTAGATACTCACCGCGCGCCGACTTGATAATCTCGTTTCGGGCGGCGGCCACTCCCTTGTTACTTGTAGTAATGAGTCGGATGTAGTCAGGAAATCTCAACTCATACGCCTTGGCAATGTTGGCGGTGGTGTCAGTTGAACCGTCATTAACAACAATGATCTCATACGCACCGCGGTACGTCTGTCCGAGCGCGCTATCAAGCGCCCGTTCGAGCGTTTTCCGCCCGTTAAAGCAAGGCACACCGATCGTAACATCTACGTCGTAAGTCTTGGCTGGTCGCAACGAGCGCATGCTTCGGGGCAGCAGCTTTCTGATCATCTCAAAACCCCATCAATCAAACTATCCCAAACGGCATATACCTTCTCAGGGCTAAACTGCCGTACGAAGGCTCTCGCATTTTCTCCACAACGACGGGCCAGGGTGCTATCGTTAATCAAATGCAAAATTCCATCGGCCAAGGTTTCTGCCGATCGCTCGCGCAACAAGACCCCCGTTTCCCCATCGCGCAAAATCCAATTGACTCCCGAGCAATCCTGAAATCCAATGCACGGCAGGCCAACGGACATCGCCTCCGTTAATGTTAGCCCCCACCCCTCATAGGACGAGGGTATGACAAACAGGTCAGCTTTTCGGAGCTCGTCGAGGGGCTTCGCAGTGCGCCCCATAAGGAGAACTGATCGCTGGAGAGAATGTCGACGAATCAGAGTCCGCAAGTTGTCCTCTTCTTGACCCCGTCCGAATATCTTCAAGTGCCAATTCGGAGCCTTCTCTAGCACGAACGGCATGGATCTTATCAGAAGATCGAACTGCTTTTGAACGTCAAATCGACCAAGAGCTATTATTGTTTTCGAGCTGTCAAAAAGGGACTTTCCTTCGTTAACAGGATGCACAACATTCGGTATAGCATGAACTCGCTCCCTTAAATGCTCCGGAAAATAAGACGCAAATTCGGGTATTAATACATGCACTGCGCGGGCAAGATCCAGATTCTTTAATCTTTTGTATCTGTCGAACGCTTGGGTGTCGTGCTTCTCGCTAAAATAGTCGACAGCCGGCGTGTTTTGATTTGTAACTATTATCGGAAGGCGTTCGCCTAACTGCTCCAGCAGGGGAGTGGAGGTATGGGGCAGGAATGTAATAAGGAGCGACGGTTCCAACGACAAGATCACTCGCCCCCAGTGCAACCTCATCTCGAATGAATCGTCAAACCATCGAATGGCATCTTCGTCCCCTGCGTAAGCTCGGCGCCTACCCTGTTCCTCGGCCCACTCAACTGGGCTGGGACCATTGTGGAATTGATGCAACTTCCGTGCATTTATGATTGTTACCTCTGGCTTGAGGACGAAAGCTGGAGACGCGTCAGATTTCTCATAAACAACTATGAAAACCTTGTTTCCTGTATCCGCGAGGTGGTTGGCCAACTCAACGACATTTCGTTCAGCCCCCCCCGTTATGCCAGCCAAGTACTTTATGCACAGAACGATCGTTTTTTGCATTTGCCAATAAAACTTTACTGCTCGAAGCTATCGATATACGTCATGATTGATCCGCGAACCTGATCTTGATCGATATTATAGAGGTCGTACAAGCGGGTATGCTTATCTATCACCGCATTCATGCAGCGGCGAACAACCGCGGCGTCTCGTCCCCGTTTGGTAAAATTAAATAAGGCTAAGGGGGAGCCTTCGACAAATTCAATATCCCCTCCCGCCTCGTAAAAGCGAATCAAAAAATCCCAGTCTTGAGCACGATGAAGAATTGGATCGAACGGTCCGACTTCTCGCATAAAGTCGGTCCTTAGGAGCGCCAACTGAGAAATTGGGGTATTGTCGCCTCGAAGAACGCGCTCAATGCCGTATCTCTTTTTGCCATAACCCTCGGCGAAGTTCTTCATTCTTTCAGCGCCGGTATCATTATCAACAAAGAAAAGATTGCCACAAATCATCGTCCGGTCGGGAGCCCTTGGGCTCGACTTTCGGAGGCGTTCCAAAGCCTCGAATTGTCGTTGTATCTTGGTTGGATACCACTCGTCATCTGCGTCGAGCATAGCAAAAAACTCACCACAGGCCTCCGTCGCGAGGGTACTTCGCGCCGCTGGTCGTCCGCGGTTTACGCCATGCGAAACCAACCGAATTTCTCGATATTGTTCGGCCAGTGCCTTAACGACCATCGGCGTTCCATCCGTCGAGCCGTCATCGACGACGAGTATTTCCTTGGTGCCGGACCAGGTTTGATTGAGCACAGATGCGATCGCCTGGACGACCGCATACTGCTCGTTATAGACGGGAATCCCGACGGTAAGTTGAATTGGGGCAGGCAATTGAAATCTCTCCGGACCGCGTGCTGAATGACCCGACGTGTGGCTGGCCTCGAATGTAAAAGCACGGGGTGCTTACCATCGCCGTATCGGGGCTTCAAATCATTTAATTGGAGGTTCGCTAATGTTTATACGTTTAAAAAAGAGGTGTTGCAGGAATCCATCAGTGGTTGCAATTCAAGACAATGATTTTATCAAAACAGCATTTCGCGGCCAACTGTCTTCTACCATTGTTGAAGTGCCGTTTTGATAAAATCATGGTCTCGCTGGAGTTGCGATCGCCCGTCGGCGCTCCTCGCAAACTTGGTCAGGGCCTTTTTGTAAGAAAGATATCTATTCGCCTTTAGACGGGGCGGGCGTCGCCATGTGTAGTAAGCGCGTAGAGACATTTGAAGCAATGCTCTCTTCCATACTGGCAATACATACTGCGTAACAGCTTGAATATAGTATTCTGTAGCTAAGCGCTCCTTACCCAAAAGCTGCAGCTCTTCCCCAACGTTGCGATAAAAGTTCGACAAATCGACCTCACTTTGCTTTAGGTATTTCCGGCGAATAAGAAAATGGCCTTGGAGCCGCTTTCTATTGCTCGCGCTTATCCTGTCTTCGTGGTGTTCCACGTACACGCACAAAGGAGCACGCACCGAGAGGAATTTGACGTTTTTGGCAATTCGAATGAAAAACTCCCAGTCTTGGCAGGCTGGTAGAGTTTCGTCGAAGCCACGAACTGCACGCGCTACTGATGTCGTGACCAGTACGGAAGACAATGTGCCGATAAAGTTTGATCGAATGATAGCATCAGAGCTGAAGCTCGACCGCACGAGCTGCCGAGATATGATTTTTCCGGTGTCAGACGAGACCCGGTATCGACCCGTGACGCAAAGTATTGCGTCGTCTCGTTTCGCCGATTGTTCAATCAACTCAATCTGACGCGCGAGCTTATCCGGCATCCAAAAATCGTCACTGTCGAGGAATGCAATATATTGTCCAGTGGCTGCATCTATTCCGCGATTTCTCGAATAGTTGGCGCCACGATTCGCGTCATTTCTTATTAGAAACAGATTCAGCGACTCAGAGAACTTTTCAATGACACTCTCTGTTGCCAACGTTTCCATGTCACCAGAGCAATCATCAATGACGATCACCTGAGTGGGTATTGCTGTTTGAGCGAGCACACTGGAAAGCGCTCTGTGCAAAAAGCTCGGTCTATTAAAAGTGGGGATTACGACACTGACGTCGCAAGTCGGATGATCGGCAGGCAATTTATACGTTGTCGAACCTAACTCGCAAAAAGTCGTGCGGTCGGATAGCCTTTTCAATATAGCACCTTTAAAGATGGCGTGAATAGTAGCCTTGCACAACCTGAAATTCAAGCCTGCAGTTCTTGTTTAGCACTTTAATCCTCGAACTTGACGTCCTGCCCCTCGCTATGGAGGATGCGGCCGGTTGAAGAGAAGGGGATGTTCGGATTGCGGAAGTTCGGGACCGGTAGGCATATAGTCATTGTTATCAGGTTTTTGGCAGGGCGCAGCGGCGGTGCGGAGCGAATATATTGCGAGCTAGCCAATATGCTTACTGATGAAGGCTATCGAATCACATGTTTGCATTTTGATGAAAAATCAGAGCGTCCCTTTTACGCGGTCAGCCCGAAGATCGAAGTTATAAATCTTTACGGAAAAACAAAAACTAAAGTTCACCGGCGCGCGGAGGCAATATCAAGATTCAAGTTTCTGCCAAAATCATGGCAGGGCGAGGCAAGCTGGGACCTGAAGCACGGCTTTTTTCTTAGCCAGTTAGAAGACTATTTCCGATATAATCGGCCAGACTTGGCAATAAGTTTGCTACCGTCCGCGAACACTGTCGCACTCATTGCGGGCCAGAGAACAAATACAAAAGTAATTGCTACAAACCATAACGTGCCGAAAGAAGATTATGAATCGCCGAAGAGGTGGGATCCAAACCCTCTGGATAGGAAAAGGCGATTAAAGGCCCTAGACAGCGCGGCCGCGATCCACGTTTTGTTTGAGGACTTCGGCCATTGGTTTCCGCCTCACCTTCAAGATCGGATCGTCACAATACCAAATTACATCTCGCCTGAGTTCTCCTCACACGTGCCGGCAACCAAACGTGAGAAAGTCATTGTCGCTGCAGGGCGCCTTGCGGCCGTGAAGAATTATATTCAGTTGGTTCGATCGTGGCGAGAGGTCGCCGCGGATTTTCCGGATTGGCGGGTACATCTGTTCGGAACCGGGCCTCAGCGGCATGACCTGCGCCGCGAAGTGGACGCTTTGGAATTAGGAGAAAGTTTTAAGCTGATGGGCCACCGCGGCGACCTCGGCGAAGAATATGCAAAGAGTTCGATATTCTGCCATCCTGCTCATCATGAGGGTTTTGGGTTGGCGCCCGCCGAAGCTCTTTATTTAAAGACGCCGGTTATCTTCTATGAAGACTGCCCGGGCCTTAGCCACTTCGTCAAAGATGGATACAACGGGGTCGCTGTGCGGAGGAGGCGAGGTGTCGATGGATTGGCGGAGGGGCTTCGAAAGCTAATGGCAAACGACGAACTGCGCCAAATGTTGGCTGAGAATGGGCCAAAATCGGTATCTGATTTCACGATGGACAGGTACAGAGATCGCTGGATCGCATTGATCGGAAAAGTTATCGGTGAGGCCGCATGATGGCGACGCTCGATGTCTTAATACCGCATTACAATGATGTGGCAGGACTCCTCCTCAGCTTGAAGTCAATCGCGGCTCAGACATGGACCGGTGATATCCGCGTTGTCGTCGCCGACGATGGTTCTTCCGGTGAGGTTAGAGCCAAGCTGAAAGAAGCAGTCGCGGTATATCCATTTCAAATCGTCATTATTGAAAATAAAGAGAATAAAGGTCGACCGTATACACGGAACGTCCTCTTGGAGTCGATCGAAAGCCCATATGCCAGCTGGCTCGACGCTGGAGATGAGTGGTATCCGTTGAAGCTTGAAAAGCAGTTTGAAAAGATCGTTGACCTTGAGGCAGCAAATGGGCCTGCGCCATTTTGGGTAACATGTAATTACGATTGGGTGTGGACGGCGCGACGTCCAAAACCTAGAACGCAGAAGGTAGAGGGTGACCAGATTAAATCTCTGCTCATGGGAGCGAACCTTCGGGCTTACCTGTGGACACTGCTAGCTCCCGCTTCCGCATTTACGGACATTGGGTGGTTTGATGAGCGGCTTCCTCGAATGCAGGACCTGGACTTCTTTATCCGATTTCAACTTCACGGTGGCCGAGTACATAATGCCATGGCAACGGAACCGCTTTGCGCCTATCACAAGTCCGACGAAGGCCGAAATGCCGTTGAGATACGCAGGTGCAATCAGATCATTTTCGACAAGCATAGACCGCTCTTCAATAGATACGGCACAAACTTCACCGAAATGAGATTGTTTCGCATGGAGATGCTGTCATGGCGGTTTGCACAAAACAATAAAGACAGGTCGCTAAGTTGGCACTTCATGATACAGGCCGCTAAGCGGCGGCCGTATGCTTTTGCTAAACATCTGTGGACGAGGGGTTTCCAAGCTTAGATCAGGATGCACAACCCACAAACATGCTCTTTAGCCCTCCCTACTATGCGCAGGGGCCGGGACACCTGGAACATGGAAAGTGGTCGGGTCTATTGCCTCATAAAGCGCTCGGCAACTCGATCCCATGCGTGATCATCCCCCTTCCAGTCGGCGCCTTTGGGGACATGGAGCATCCGCCCTTTATGCGGGGTGTGATCACTCTCTGGAAGTTCCGATATCCAAAGATACAAAAAGTTGGTGCCCGGGTACAGCTGCTCAAGCTTCGCGGCGATTTCCAGCTGTTCGGTTTGGGCTTTTTCCAACTGAAGATCGTAGAAGTGGCGAATTACAGTCACGTCGTTCTCGGACAAAGCCTGTTTGGTTCTCTCGCTTCGCCTAAGATACTTCTCCCTGACGGCGTCAACCTCGTCTTTGGTGGCGATGCCAGTCTTGTTTGCGGCGCCAGGAAAATCGTGGCCATAGAACCAGAGGCCGCTCGCTTTATCTTGTAGCCTGACTTTGCGACTATCGAACTCTATCCGCTCTGAGAAGAGAATGCCGTCGAGTTCGAGGTGAAGAGTGCTCATGAGCGCGTCGTGGGTAGACACGATCCAATCGTAGAAAAGTGTCTCCTTCGCGACCTCGAGTCTCCTAAGCTGATGAGCGACTTGGCATGCGTGCCCTAGGCTTATTATCCGCATCTATGATCTCCAATCTTCGGGATTTCATAGCCTCTGCAACAGGCGCCTGCAAGCTGAGCCGTCACTGTAGCATTTGACATCCGCAACCGGGCTCAGCGGGAAGTGGAAGTGAAACACAAGTGCGTTGACATCTGCGCCGCTACGGGATGTATTCGGGACGGCTGCCCCCAACTGCAGGATACTGGCAGGCAGGGAGCCGTGTGCGGAATATCGCACCGACGTCGGCATGCGCTCTTGGGCGGATCTTCGTCATAGCTGGATCGCTGGGAAACGTGGAAAACTTTCGGTTCCATCGCCGCCCAATCGGAAAATTTGCCGCCTGTGGTTGACGACGTGGCATTTTATGAGGCTAGGTCTGTCCTTTCCGCCAACTGTTCCGGGTCCAAATGCGAAATCTCTACGAAGCAATAAAAGGCTGCATCCCATCTGATCATAGCCGCCAGATGTATTCTAGGTCTGTGGTAGCCAGCCTTGTGGAAAATGGTTTTAGCCCCCAAACGATCCTAGACCTAGGATGTGGCGACGGCCGATCTCTCGATATGTTTAGGTCGCTCACACCTTCAGCCAAATGGACCGGGCTTGACATTGAGAAGTCCCCAGAGGTCGATGAGAGAGTTAGAAAAGATGGTGAGTTTGTCACCTACAACGGCGTGAACATTCCGTTCCGGGATGGCAGCTTTGATTTGATCTACAGCCATCAGGTTCTTGAACATGTTCGTTATCCTGAGAAAGTTTTGGCTGAGGCCAACAGGGTATGCCGAAGCGGTGGCCGCATGGTCATTTCAACGTCCCAGCTTGAGCCGTACCATTCCTATTCGTTCTGGAATTTCACGGTCTTTGGCCTACACACAATTCTCACCGGAGCCGGATTCAAAGTTGTCGAGATGCGGCCTGGCATTGACGGACAGACGCTGATCAACCGCGCGCTCTCGCACAACAGTCCAGAGTATTCCGCCTTCTTCAATAGCGAATCACCCGTCAATCAAAAGATGGAAGAAGAACCAGGGACCGCGCGCGACAAGAATTTCCGAAAGCTCCGTTTTTGCGGGCATATCATCGCGGTATGCTTTAAGCCGTAGTTTCCTCGTCAACGCATCGTCTGATAGGTGGCGCTGCTCCGGCGGCCTTCAGTTCGCGCGCCACGCTACAGGGCATTTGCAGGGAGATCCCATCGCTGCGCGGTGACAGGATCTTCAGGCCCGACCGGCACTGGCTGGCAGGGAGCCCGTGTGTGGAATATCGCACCGACGGCGGCAGGCGCTCTTGGGCGGATCTGCGTCACGGCTGGATCGCCGGGACGTCGAAAACTTTTGGAACGATCGCGGCCTAGATTTTTGCTAGATCAACCGAAAACGTTCGACAGGAAACTATTCCGTTTAGGTTGAACGGATGTGGCTTTCTCTCGACGAGTGAGCGCAAATCCGACGCCGGCAATTGAGGTGGCCATGATCACACGAGCGGAGTTCTCCTCAACCTTCTTCCATGCATTCCGCATTCCGTCGGACCACTCGACATCATCGAATATGAAAAGTGCGTTGGGTGAGGAATACTGATGGATCATATCGAAGAAATCGAGGGTCGGCTTATATTGGTGCTGACCATCGATAAAGGCGAGATCTACCGGCGCGTTGAGACCTTTGAGAACGGCCGGCGGAGTGTCGTAGAATAGCCCTTGATGATAGCTGACGCTGTTCAGCCCTAGATCCTTGTGCAATCCCTCGCCAGCCGAATGCGGTAGGGCGAACTTTCCAGCGTGTGGAGTTGCCAATCTGGACCGGCGGCATTCATTGCCGCAGCAATGTAGCTGCTTGATATGCCGACGTTCGTTCCTGTCTCTACACAGCATTTGGCCTCCGTGAGAACGGTGTACGAGAACAGATGCTCCGCATTCATCTTCTTTTTGCTGACGCCAACAGCATCTGAAATTGAGCAACCTTCATCGAATATGCCTGCAACTCCCAAATCTCCTGTGGCCAGAGGTGATTTGTCAGAGGCCAGTTTCAGGCGGTGCTCCTCGATCTTCGCTAAGGTTGGTCTGACTTTTTCAGAGCGCAGATTGGCTCCCCTCCATCGGTGATCGGGCGACAACTGCACTACTGATGGGGGCGTCAACCCCGCAACCCCGCAGCGCATCGTCTGATGGGTGGCATCCACACCCGAACGACCGGAGGCAGGTCAGTCCAAGCGACCCTCGGAAGGCCCAGTGAAGGGCAAGCCACCTCAGCTATGAAGACGGACATACGGCGTTACGATCTATGGCAACAACCAGGACAAGCTGCCGGTCCCGATCACTTGATCTTCACCGCCCTGGGAGAGCCCAGAGAGTCGATCCCGTAGAGAAGCAAGACCCGCGAAAGACGTCAGATGCCGGCGGGGCGGAAAGCTCGAAAGCGCTTGACTTTCAACACGCCGAATAGAGAAGCCGCTGGGTCTATCGCAAGCTCCGCAACTTCGGCGCCGGCACCGAGGCCGGCATCTCCTGCCTCAAACGCGCCTACGGCTTGCGGCGCTGCCCTGGCGTGGGCTCGACCAGCTCAAGACTTATGTTTGGTCCTCGGTAATCGCTTAGAATTTCGCCCTCTTCGCCCGCCTCAGATCGAACTGACATGCCATGTCGCCGGCCGAAACCGGACCGGCACAACGCCGGGCGGTTGCCAATGCGCGCATTTCCACCAGAAATCTTGGCCGCCGCAATTTGCACCCATGAGCCACGCCGCATGGCTTCAAAGCGGTCACCAAGCGGGATCCAAACGTGCTGCAAGCACAAGAAAACCAGCTGTTTATGGATGGAAACTAGCTATTATGAGGCAACGAACTCATAAGTTGGTGAAGCATTCCACACCTTGCCGGTTATCTTGTAACCAATCGGGCCGATAATATCCATTATATCTTTCATGTGACGATCGTCATGCGCCTCGATGAACATGATGGGTTTGGATTCTTTCAGGACGCGAACGGCGCCCCGAAGGGCATAGGGTTCAGCGCCTTCGATGTCCATTTTAATGACGGAAACCGGTACGTCGACAACATCGTCTATGCGTTTGCACTCGTACTTCACGGGTGCGGCGTCCTGGGCAAGGCTTTCCACGACGGCGATTTCGCCTTCAGCATCCGAACAGGCGTAAGGAACTACCGCGATCTTGGTATAGAGCAAATTCAGCTCAATGAACTTGTTGAGCTGTTTCCGAGCACGAGGAGTAGGCTCGAACGAGAGGACGCGATCGGCTTTAGTGTTGCATGCGAAGTATACGGAATGATTTCCAATGTTCGCACCGACATCCAAGTAAACGCCGCCAAGGCCAAGACCACGGATGTAATCGAGCATTTCCTGCTCATACCAACGACCCTTCAAGAGGACGCGACCAATGCGCCCACCGATATCGGGGGGCAATTCCACATCCTTGATTGGCAGTTTGAGCGGCCGTAGGGACGGCACTGGCGCGGTTCCCTTCTTCGATTTGAAAAACATCTTGTCTCTCCTCCGGCGAGGGTCCTTTAGTTAAGGTAGCGTAAAGCTTCAGCATACTAATAACAAGGCTAAGCAGGGCGTTCATCGGATCATCAAATTGCCTATAAAAAGTTACGCCGGCTATTGGACAATCGGGAGACTTATTGGTTTCCCGTATGTTTCCTCGTCAAGGAAGTCGATGAGAAGACTCTTGAAGCTGACACCCGCCGCTATCGCAGCAGCAGTGCCTCGATACTACTGCTCCGTGCAATCTTCGTGACTTCAACTTCATCTGCAGCAATTACGACATACGGGAAGAACGCGCTTGCTGCGTCATCGATGCAAGAAGTTCCAGCGCCTCCTCGAAAGTGGCAGTGCAATGTCGTATTGGGTCGAAGTAGCGGGCATAAAGAATGTAAGCGGCCGCAAAAATCTCTGCAACTGAACGTTTGACTGTTCGCCGTTCACAAATTTGGCGATCGTCCGTTACGCCCCAACCCGCGTAGAAAGGCATTCCCAAGCATGTAACCTCGATGCCCCGTAAAAGCGCCTCAAAACCTGATAGCGACGTTATCGTGTAAACGTGATCAATTGTCTGAAGGCTATCTGCCAAACTTATATCGGTATCCAAGACCAGCGCAATGTCTCGGACCTCATCTGGATTCGACTGGGCTGGTCTTGTCCCATGAAGTATCTCTGGATGGGGCTTATAGATAATCTGAGCATTGGGATTTTCCATTGCGGCTGTTCGAACAACATCGTTGTTGCTTAGTCTCTTTTTGCAGCCCAATTTTATCGATGCATCGTCCTCAACCTGTCCCAAGACAAGCACGCGCCGACGAAGCTTCGGGCCGTAAAGTTTTTCAACGTCAGCGTCGTAAGAAGTATTATACTTCGATAGTTTTGTTGCAATAAGCCTCTCGATGCCTTCTCGCGCGCGCACCATTATCTCTGTATTGGCATCGAAGTTGTAGGTTTGGATGATTTTCTCCAAGTCTGACGCTGCGGTTGCGTCGAAGTACAGTGAAGAGGAGTCAAAGCACAAGGAGAGCGGTGGTGCTCGTGTCGCGCCGAGAGCAACCGATCGAATAAAGCCATCCTCTACCCTGATCAGTGGTACGTCCCAAGCACGACAAAAATTTTTAACAAAACTTGGGTGCTTGTATGCCCAGACGTACACCTTCGACCGAGGGTCAGCGAGGATAATCGGAGCCACCGCCAAATAAAATCTCAACCATGAGATGTTACGTCCAAACTTGTGTATCTTCTCGTTGCCGAACCAATCTTCAAGGTATGGCCGCCACGCACTCAGCCCGATAATAAACGCTGGCGGTTTCTTCGATGAATGACGTGTCCCTCCAAAGAGCAATGTGCAGATTGATCTGATTGCATTGGCCATGAGGTTGGTGCGTTTTCGTTCCATCAGTTGGTTCGACTCGACGTTGCCCATGCCACTCAATACATTTCAACCGCTGATTTATCGCCATAATGCGTTCATTTCTGAACATTGGAGTCGCGACGCAAAATCTGCATTTTAGGAGAGGTTAGACGATCGGCCCAAATGCGCATGAAATTTCCACATCGGCATCGCCTAATCCAAAGGAAATAGCATAGCAAGAGTATTACGCACAATCTCGGCCTCAGGTGCTGCATCCAATGTAGTTGTGCGGCCGCAATGTCATTCGCTTAACAAACCAGACCGCGAGATGCCCTTGCCAATCTGACAACGCGGTCCCCATCAAGTACATGACTGGGAGAGGCGGGTTTCCGACCTCAGAGCGTAGTCTGCGACCGAGGATCGTCTTACAGTGTGTCGAGTTGCATGCAGTGAGCAATATGCAAAATAGGGGAAAATCATTCGTGTGAGAAGAGCAATGAACCCAGTCATTCAGAGAGAATCACCTATGTGGCCCGCCGAGTCCCCGCGGAAGGAGGGAACAATGCCGAAGCAGAAGTGGTCGTCGCTGAAGGTGCTGATGCTTCCTGTCTATGCGCTTCAGATCATCGCCGGCGAAAAGCGCTTCATTGAAAATCCGCTGCTTGGAAGCGAAAAGCTCAACCGGAGCGGCCTACACATCTGGCGCGTCAAAACCGCAGCGAAGATCGTGGAGTCGCGCCGCCAGCGGCTGCAGCATCTGATTCCTCAATACGAGTGTACCTTCTTTGCCGAAAACGGCTATTTAGAACGACGCAATTTTCTGGCGCCGGAAATGTTCGCGCAACTACGCTCCGAAGTCGAGGCTCTTCGCGCCCCGGCGCGCGAAATGACTCAAGGGAAAGCAGTGACGCGCAGGACCCCGCTCACATCCGAGGTCGTGAAAAACTACCCTGCCATCCGCGCTCTGGTGAACAGCAACGGCTGGAGCAATCTGCTGCGCTATGTTCGGGCCTTCAAGGCAGAGCCGGTCATCAGCATCCAAACGACCTTTGGGACGGAGACTGAAGAACGCGGGGGGAAGGACCCGCAAACCGACCTTCGTATGCATACGTTTCACTCGACGGTGAAGGCCTGCTCGGCGACACATTTGGATTCGATGCCAGGGGCAAATCCGTCCGTCCGTCCGTGCGCATCGAGATCTTTGCTGCGCAGCGAGCGAACCCATTCCTCTCCTTTGTCGGCCTTGACGCAGCCGCCCTTCCGTTCGTGCGCGGCCGGAGGGAGGTCTCCGCTGGTTTATCGAAGACTGCCTCGTTCGACTGGGACTGAGGCGGCAAATCTGGAAGGACATCGGTAAGGCAGGACCGCCGCTCGACCCGAGGTGACGGCCGACGGCTTCAGTTGCAGCAAGGACGACAACGCGTTACTGCCAGACGGCAAGACATCCGCGATCCACGAGCGGACCCTGCGAACTTCGTCTCGCGACCGGGACAGCTAGATCGAGATGCAATGAAGTACCTGATCGACCGATTGGCGGAACGCGTTCAAGATTTGATCGAGAGAAAGAAATTCCTCGGCGGTCTAGGCGTGATCCTCGCTGCCCTTGCTTTTGTCGTTCGCTTTCTGCCAATGCCGGCGCACCGCCGCCGGATCTGTGACGGCCGGATGTATATTGCTTGTCAGCAGCGAAATTTCAAAAAGGCAGCCAAAATCCTCGTTGATCTAAGCAACCGGGAGACGCCGGGTGCGGATTCGATGCGGTTGTTCCTTTACGAGGTTCTCGGGCACGTTGACCCTCGATACGCATTTAAATTAATGAAGGGACGTCACTTCGATCGAAACCTCTCGCCGGTCGTGGAGGCGGCTCTTTTGCGCAGAAGTGGAGAGTACGAAGCTGCTCTCTCTGGCTTGGATTATTTTGCCGAGACATTTCCTGCGCGGGTTCAGGTCGCCGAGTTCAAGAGAAGCTTGTTGCTGGAGGAACGTAGGCACGAGGAGTTCGCCGTCGACGGTATGACGCGGCTCTCGCACGATCCCGATAAACCTCTTTTCCAGTTCGCGGCTTCGGTTGCGGCCGCAGCCGATAGTGCGGGCCGTAATGACATCCTCAGGTCTGTGATCGAGCGAATCGTTCGCGATCGCGATGCAATTATTAATGACCCGAAGCTTCTTTCGAGGTTCGCTCAACAGGCGGTCGAGGCTTCGATGTGGCTCCTGGATCTGGCAGGAGCGAGGCAAGTCGTCGAAGCTCTTCGCAGGAGCGGGATGGAAAAAGCGGCAGACCGGTTGGAGGGACGGCTCAACCTTGATGCACTTGCCCCGATGTCTGGCCTTATCGGACGCGGACATCAGGATATTCTGGCGCGCGCTGGGCTGAGCCCTCCGATGACCCAGACGCACGATGCCGTCATCATCATCCCATCAGCAGCCTTACGGTCCAACAAGATCGACTATTCCGGATTTCGCGCCGATATCAGGTTTGTTTTGCAGACCATTGCGGAGTACCTCGACGCAATCGGTCTCGATCACGGGGTGAAGGGGCAGATCAAGCTGCACGGTGTCGAAGACTTGCCGGTACCTTTCTTCTCGTATCACACGGTGTCCGGGCATCGAAATGGTCTTCACTTCAAGGAGACCGACCGCCCATCACGCTTCAGCTTTGATACCGGCGGCTACTCCGGATGGTCGGAATTCTCAAGAAAAAGCCTAGCCGAACTGCCGCTCGATGAGGTGGACGCTACGACTGCCGCCGACTTTTTTCAGCGAGATCAAGAACAAACCATTTCCCGCAACCTGTCTAAATACGCTCAAGACCCAATTCATGCTGCAGAGATTTTGCCCGGCCGATTTGTTTTCATCGCTCTTCAAATGGTGGGCGATTCAGTTCAGGAATTGGCGTACTGCAGCCCCATCGAAATGATGGAGGAAGTCGTAACCACGTGTGAGAAGATCGGCTACTCCGTAGTCGTAAAACGCCATCCGCTCTGCGGCTCGACAGTGATCGGAAGGTATATCCGAGAAAACGAAAGCGCCGGCCGGATCATCTCAGCCACCGGCAGCATTCACAGCATCATCGCCAAATCGGCTGCTGTCTGTGTGATAAACTCCGGCGTTGGTGCCGAGGCCCTGCTGCACGAAAAGCCAGTCTATGTCTTTGGTCGTTCAGACTACATGGCCGCGTGCTTCGTTTGTGAGCAAACAGGTGCCTTCGAGAAACAGTTCCAGCCCGGACGAACTGCTGTATCACCGGCCGACCTTCGACGCTTCTGGTATCTGCTGCGCAATAGCTATGCCGTGGATTTGCGGGATGCGGAACAAGCCAAAGCGGTTATTCATGCCCGCGTTAAGCAACATATCTTGGATTTCGGCGAGGATGGAAGCTTAGTTGCGCAAGTATTGTGAGCAACTCATCCGAGATGATGAAAGAGCCCACAAGGAGCCCAACGCTCTGGGAGCCGCGCAGCGGGTTTCAGCTTCGTTCAGGGCGAGTGGCTTTAAGTGCGGCTTTGCGGCCGCAGATCGGGCCTCCTGGGATCCTTGGCATCTTTGCCGCTATGTCAAGTTGGCCGTATGAATCGGTTGAGCAGTCCTGCGTCAAATAATGGTTTAGCAACCGAGCAGCTGGACTGGACCAGGGACCTCGCATGCACACAAGCGCCGCGGTCGTCGTCGCGATGCTTTTAGCGGACCGGCAAGATTTGGCGCACTCCGGCTTGTTTAAGCGCCTTTAACTCAAATTGTAGATAGTTCGCTGGGGCTGCTTGCAGGAGCGTGGTTGAGCCCTTACTGCACTATGGCATTGATAACGCAGCTGTGATTTTTTTAGGGATCGGTCCGCCAATTGGCTTGTTGTGAGACGTTCAGTGTGCTTTGCAGGTGCCAATTAGAATCTTTTGCAAATAGGTCGGCTGTGACAAGCAGGAAAATTGTCTCTGCCGATATTGAGGGAAATCAATTGGTTCGATCGAGTATTGTGTTGATCTGCCTCGCCTTGGCGGGCTGCCAGGGGCTGCCTTCGCAGGGGCCACATGCCGATACAATTAACAAGGATGCTGGGCGATCCGCTGCAGAAGTCGGCCGCCGTAACGCTGCCGTTTTTGATATCGTCGACGTTGACAGCCGCTCTGCCACTCTCGTTTCCAACTATGTGACGACTGCTCTGAATCGCCGTTTTGGTATCGGTGGTGGTGTTGGCCGCGTGGTGATCGGTGTCGGGGACCACCTGAAGGTTACGATTTTCGAAGCAGGCAGCGACGGGCTCTTCTCGACGACGGAATCGAAGCAGACGAACCTCGATATCGTAGTGCAGCCAGATGGTATGGCCGCAATTCCCTATGCAGGATCGGTCCAGTTTGAGGGCAAGACACTTGAAGAAGCACGTAAGGCAATTCTTGCGTCACTGGCGAACAAAGCCGTCGAGCCGGACGTCATCGTGACAAGTGTCAGCACCGCATCGCGAAACGTGACGGTTTCCGGCGAGGTCGGCAAGCCATCCCAGGTGCCGCTGAGCTTGGTCAGCGAGCAAATCACAGAAGTGCTTGCGAAGGCAGGGGGCTCGCAGGCGCAGCCCTACGAAGCCTATGTCACGCTCGTCCGCGGCAAGAAGACCGGCACGGCGCTTCTGAAATCGATCATCGAGAATCCGTCGGAGGACATTTACGTCCAGCCCGGCGACCGGATTTTCGTGTCGAAGGACCCGCGGACGTTTACAATTCTTGGCACTGCCAATCTCAATGCACGCATTAACTTCGGTGCGAACGATCTGAACTTGCTTGAGGCGGTAGCACTCGGTCGAGGTGGTAACGACCTGGCAACGGATGCAAAAGGATACTTCCTGTTCCGCTATGAGGAACCTGATGTCGTCATGAGCCTGCTTGGAAGCCAGCGGTTCCATGAGTTGCTGAACAAGGGGTTGGCGCCTGACAGCGTCGGCCGCTATCCGATCGTCTATCGTTTCGACATGAGTCATCCGGATAGCTTGATCGTCGGACAGACATTCCCGGTCAAAAATCGCGACGTTATCTACATCTCGCGTCATCCGGCCGTCGATATACGGATGTTCCTGGGTATTGTTGGACAACCGGTTGGTATTGCCGCGCAGAGTGCCGGGATTTACAACAACATGAACGATTAGACCCAGTTGCTGATCGTTGCTATGCCTATGGAAGGGTCCCATCAGGAAATGATGGCGCTCCTTCCTTTGTTTACAATCGGTTACGGTTGTTATTGAAAGTTACGGGAATACAACCACAGATACGATTTTTTCGGGTGACAAGCCGTATCTTTTATGATGTGAACCTTAGCTGGCATTGATAGCCACCCTCTGCCGACTACCGCCATAACGACACCGGGTGAACATGACGATTGAGATTATCGGGCGCGCAAGCGTTGCTCCAGGCGCTTCTTCCGTGGATGAACTGCGGCAAATTCTCGAGGACGGGAAGTGCACCGTCAGCGAAATCCCCGCCGAGCGCTGGCAGCTCGCCCGCTACTGGCACCCGCATCAAGGCATCCAGGGCAAGACCTACACGTTCGCCGCCGGCGTTCTCACCGACGTCTATCATTTCGATCCGGCTGTCTTCGGTCTTTCCCAGCGCGAAGCGATGCAGATGGATCCGCAGCAGCGGATCTTGCTGAGCCTTGTCTGGCGTGCGCTTGAGGATGCCAATCTTCCTGCTGCTTCCCTGAATGGCGAGCAGGTGGGCGTCTATGTGGGCGCATCGAGCCTCGACAATGGCAATCTGGCCGTCGAGGATCCTGCGACCGGCAGCCCCTATTTCATGACGGGCAATACGCTTTCGATCGTTTCGAACCGCATCTCGCATATCTTCGGGCTGCGAGGCCCAAGCATGACGATCGATACGGCCTGTTCGTCGTCGCTGGTCGCACTCGACCAGGCCGTGCGGGCGCTCGATCGCGGCGACATTGATACGGCGATCGTGGGCGGCATCAATCTCCTGGCGCATCCGCTTTCCTTCGTCGGCTTTGCGCAGGCTCGGATGCTGTCGCCGGAAGGGCTGTGCCGTGCCTATGACACGAATGGCCACGGCTATGTGCGCGCTGAAGGTGGCGTCGTGCTGGTGCTTCGCCGCACCGACAAGGCTCTGCGCGAAAGGGACCGCAGCTACGCCCGCCTTCATGCAACCGGCGTCAATTCGTCAGGCCGGACCAATGGCATTTCTCTCCCGTCGCGCGAGGCGCAGGCTGCCCTCCTGAAATCGGTTTACGAAGGCGCCAATATCGATGTGAACCGCATTGCCTTCATCGAGGGCCATGGCACCGGCACGCGCGTCGGCGATCCTGCGGAAGTCTGGGCGATCGGCAGCGTCATCGGCAAAAACCGCCGCGCGCCGGTTCCGATCGGCTCCATCAAATCGAACATCGGCCATACCGAACCGGCCTCGGGTCTCTTTGGCTTGCTCAAAGCCGTTATTGCCCTTGAAAACAACTTCTTGCCGGCAACTCTTCATATCGAACGGACCAATGAGGACATCGATTTCGAGAGCCTGAACGTTCGCGTCAACACCTCTGCGATCGAGCTGATGCCTGCGAAAACCCCGCGTTTTGCAGGCGTGAATTCGTTCGGCTTTGGCGGCACCAATGCCCATGTCGTCATCAGCGATCCGGATCCTGTCGCACCGCCTGAGCCGCAGGCGAAGGGTGATCGCGTCATCTTCATGGCAAGCGCTCACAGCGCCTCGGCACTCGAGGGCCTGCTTGAGGACTACAAGCAGCGTCTGGGCCAGGCCGAAACGCGGGAGGCGCGCCAACTCGTCGCTTCGGCGGCGGCGAACCGTGAGGCCATGCGCCACCGTTTTGCGGTCAAAGCGAAAGACAGCGATGCGGTGCTTTCGGCCATCAAGGCTCATCTCTCGGGTGAGCCGACAGCTGGCGAGCGCGGGGAGGTTCCTGGTCACGGCGTGCGGGTTGCATTTGTCTTTGCCGGAAACGGCTCGCAGTGGCCGGGCATGGGCGTGGACGCCTATCGCGAAAATGCGCATTTCCGCCAATGCTTCCAGTCCTACAGCGCGCTTTTTGAATATTACCTCGGCGAAAAGCTGACTGATCTGCTCTTTTCCAAAGACCTGCAGGAACGGCTCGCGGACACCAAGATCGCGCAGCCGATGTTGTTTGCGGTGCAGGCGGCATTGACCGACTGCCTTTCGGCGCAGGGTCTCAGGCCCGATGCTGTTTTGGGCCATTCGGTCGGCGAAATTGCCGCCGCCTACGCCGCCAAGGCGTTGACGGCCGCAGAAGCGGTGGCGATCGTCGCCAAGCGTTCGCAGCATCAGGACCTGCTCGCCGGCGAAGGAAAGATGGCAGCCGTCGTCATGAGCGCGGATGCCGCGCTAGCCTTTGCAAAAGCAAACGGTTTCGACGATATCTGCATCGGAGCCATCAACGCCCCGAATTCAGTAACGATTTCCGGCCCATCAGACCAGGTTCAAGCTTTCCGCGACGCCGCCCGCAAGGCGCAGATCGTGGCGCATGTGCTCGATATCAACTATCCGTTCCATCATCCGATCATCGATCGGGCGAAGGATGCATTCTTCGACGATCTGCCGGATCTCGAGCCGGATGCCGGCGTCGGCACGTTCATTTCCACGGTCACGGGCAGCCATGCAGATGGGCAGACGCTCGACACGGCTTACTGGTGGCGCAACGTGCGCGATCCGGTGCTTTTCAAGGACGCTTGCGAAGCCGCGATGGAAATGGGTTGCAACCTTTTCATCGAAATCTCGCCGCGGCCGATCCTGTCGAACTACGTGACGGACATCGCCAAGAATATTTCGCATCAAGCGGCCGTAATCCCGACGCTTTTGCGCGAAAGTGGAACCGGCCGCGATCCGGTTGCGCAGTCCTTCGCGCGTGCCGTCGCGCATGGCGTTTCTCCGCTTCGTTCACGCAATGCCGCCAGTCGCAACGCCTTCATTCAACTTCCGCCGCTGCCGTTCGAGAAGCTGGAATTGCGTCCACAGCCGACGAGCGACGAGATCGACATCTTCGGCCGCGATCAGCGTGTGCCTTATACGCTGCTCGGATGGCGGACCGATCCGAACGGATCGAGCTGGAAGAACCATGTCGATGCCAACCTAATGCCGGACCTTGCAGAGCATGTCGTGGATTCCAAGGCGATCATGCCTGGCAGCGGATTCATCGAGATCGCCGTCACGGCTGCTCAGCAGTATTATGATACGGACGAGGTCGAACTTGGAAATCTGGAGATCGTCCGTCCGTTGGAACTGCGGCAGGACCGCATCGCGGAACTTTCGACGGTCCTTTCTCCCGAAACAGGCAACATCGAAATCCGCTCGCGCGAACGGCTGAGCAATGACGACTGGACCGTTCATGCCGTTGCCCGGGTGCGCAAGACGATCGACGCTGTGGCCGATGAGCGCGCAGCTCCCGTCGCCGGCGAAGTCAAATCGGTCCTGACGGCGGAAAAAACGTATGAGACGGCTGAGCGCTTCGGCCTGCAATATGGTCCGCATTTCCGGCTGTTGTCCAAGGCCGTCGCTTTCGGGCACGGTCTGATAGAGGTCGATCTCAAGACGGCGAAAAAGGCCGCCCATCCTTATCTGCGCTACAATCTGAATCCGATGTCGGTCGATGCAGCGTTTCACGGTCTGGTGGCGCTCTTCGACCAGCTGTCGGGCGACCAGGCAGGCGCGCCCTATATCCCCGTGCGCTTCGGCTCGGTTCGCGTCAGGCGTTCCGTAAGGCCGGTCGTCAAGGCGACGATCGGGATCGAGCGATTCAGCCAGAATTCGATCAAAGCGCGTTTCCGGATGTTCGACGATGCCGGCACACAGGTCGCCGCATTCGACGATTGCCGCTTCCGCCGGACATATCTGAGGCGCCACCACACGCTGGATTCCGTTGCGTTCCACTATGAGAGCGTTCCGTCAACGCGCTTTGCTGCGACGTCCGAAATTCGTGCACTCCCGGTTATTGCCGGCGCCCCGGACGTGGCGCTCAATAACGCAACCCTTCTGCTCGACGCTGCCGTCTATCGGGCGTGTCATGAGATCGCGCTTGCGGTCGCGGCGAAGGATGGCTCGATTGCGGTTGGTAATCTTCCCGGCGATGCCGCGTTCAGATCCTTCCTCACCAGCTGCCTCTTCAGCCTCGAAGATGCCGGCATTGCCTCTTCCGGTGATGGAAAATGGATCGTTGCGACAGAATTCACGCTGCCGCCGGTAGGCGAGGTTCTGCGGGAACTCTATGGTGAAGATGCCGGCCGCATCGCGGAAGCCGTCCTCATCAACGATGCGCATCGAGACGCTCTCGAACAGATCGCAGCCCTCAAACAGGGCGCCGACATTCCGTCTTCGAAGTCAGTAAGCGAAGCGACGCTCGAACATGTTCTCGTCCATTCGCCATTGAGTTTGCGTCGCCTTTCCGTCGTAAGCGGCATGGTCGATAGCGTGCTGAGGTCGAAGAAAGGCGGTATCCGCCGGATCCTGGAAGCCGGGTCGATCTCGACCGCCTTCAGCCGCAAGCTTGCCCTCGCGGCAGCCGAACACGGCGCCTTGCTCGTCATTGCTGAACCGCGTGAAAATATCCGGCGCGCGCTGGAACTTGCCTTCGAAGACAGTGCGCATGTCATTGTCGCAGACCCCGATCAGGTCGGCGATCAGGCAGCCGTCGATCTGGTTGTCGCTGCGGGCGATCAGAGCCAGCAGTATCTTTCCAGCGACGAGGCGCTCCAGGCTGTTGTACGCAAGGCAGCGGCTCACGGCGCGGCGCTCGTCCTTACCGAGCGCGCGCCTTCCGCTTTCAACGACTTCGTATTCGGCCTGTCGGCCGGCTGGTTCGCAGGCAGCCAGTCTCCGGAATTTCCGATCGGAAAGCTCGGAACCGCCCGGCAGATCGAGGACCTTGCGCATTCGCTTGGGTTTGCGGATGCGAAAGTCGAGGAAGCCGAGTATCCGGAGGGCCGGCTCGTTTCGCTGGTTGCGCAACCGAAGGCGGTTACCGAAAAGCCATCGGCCGCCGGAGCCGATAATGGTCCGTTGCTTGTGATCGGGGAAGGCGCAAACCACGCCTCGGACTTCGGCGGGGTGGCAACAATATCCGTTGCGGCCGACCAGCCAAGGTCCGCCTATGCCGAAGCCTTCTCCAAATTTGCGGGCCAGCCGGTGCGTGCGGTCTATTATGCCGAGTGTGCATCGAAGGAAGACCCATCGAAGCTGTCACAGGATCGGCTCGCCACATTTGCGGCGTTTGCAGAAGCGCTTGCCGTCTACATGCAGTCCGGCGAGGCTGCGCAAAACAGCCGGCCGCAGCTGCTGATTACTGCGCCCGGCGGCTCGCCGCTTTCCGGCGCGGGGACCGACGGTGCGAACTCCGGACTTTGGGCCTTCGCGCGCGTGCTGCAGAACGAGTATGAATTCCTGGACGTCCACATGCTCGATGCGGAGGCCGGCGATCGCCGTCTTTCCAGCATCGTGAATTCGATCTTTGGATCGCATGGCGCAAACCGCGAATGGGTGCTCGATGCGGCAACCGGCGAAGTCCGTGAACTGCGCGCCGTTGCCGGGCCCACGGCTTCGTCTGCACGGATGACCGGCGGCTATGCCGCGGCTACGATCCGCCAGCATTCGGCCGGACGCCTCGACAGTGTTGCCTGGGAAGCTTGTGGCGTACCGGCCGCATCCGACGACGAGATCGTCGTCGCGGTCGAGGCAACAGGTCTCAACTTCCGCGATGTCATGTGGGCGATGGGCCTGCTGCCCGAAGAGGCATTAGAAGACGGCTTTGCCGGCGCCACGATCGGCATGGAGTTTGCCGGACGTGTTGTCGAAGCGGGCAGGGGCGTCAGCGATTTGGCGGTTGGCGACAAGGTGATGGGTATCGGCCCGGCCGCCTTTTCGACGCATGTGAAAGTTCGCCGGGACGGCGTCACCAAGCTGCCCGAGCGGATGGATACGGTCGCCGCAGCAACTGTGCCGGTCGCCTTCCTCACGGCCTATTACGCCATGGTCGAGCTTGGCCGCATTCAGCCCGGCGAGACGATCCTGATCCATGGTGCCGCAGGCGGTGTCGGCCTGGCTGCCCTGCAGATTGCAAAACTGAAGGGCGCGACGGTGATTGCCACTGCCGGAACGCTCGAGAAGCGTCGTTTCCTGGAAACGCTTGGCGCCGATCATGTCTTCGACTCGCGCTCCCTCGACTTCGTGACCGATATCCGCAGCCTTACCGATGGCGCCGGTGTCGATCTGGTTCTCAACTCGCTCTTTTCCGAAGCCATGGAGCGCAGCCTGGAACTCGTGAAGCCGTTCGGCCGCTTCCTGGAACTTGGCAAGCGCGACTATTATTCGGACCGCAAGATTGGGCTGAGACCCTTCCGCCGCAATATCAGCTATTTCGGCATCGATGCTGATCAGCTCCTCGTCAACGTGCCGGAACTCACGAAGCGGATATTCACCGAAATCGGAGAGCTGTTCTCCGCCGGAAAGCTGGTGCCGATTCCTTATCGCGCTTTCGGCTACGACGAGATCAGCAGCGCATTCCGACTGATGCAGAATGCCGGCCACATCGGCAAGATCGTTGTCCGTCCGCCGGTCATCGGCAAGGACAAGGTACTGCCGGCACCCGGCAAGGCGCTTCATTTCGGTTCCGATGGCATCTTCCTGGTGGCTGGCGGCATCGGTGGGTTCGGCCTTGCGACCGCAAACTGGCTGGTTTCGAAAGGCGCCCGGAAGATCGCGCTTTGTTCGCGCAAGGGCGTTGCCGACGACGAAACCCGCAAGGCGATCGCCGAATGGACAAAGAAGGGTGTCACGGCAAGCGTGCATGCTTGCGACATTACCGAAGAAAAGGCAGTCGCGGCTCTGCTTGGCGAATTGCGGACCAAGGCGCCTCTGAAGGGCATCGTCCATGCAGCCATGGTCCTTGACGACGCCTTGCTTTCAAACCTCACGGCAGAACGCAACCGGCCCGTCGTCGACGTCAAGATCAAGGGCGCCGAAATCCTGCACCGGTTGACGGCAGATGACGATCTCGATCTCTTCCTGCTTTTCTCGTCTGCGACGACCATGCTCGGCAATCCGGGCCAGGCGAATTATGTCGCAGCCAATGGCTACCTGGAAGGTCTGGCGCGCCAACGCCGCGCAGCCGGCCTTGCCGGTCTAGCGGTTGGCTTCGGCGCGATTGCAGACAAGGGCTACCTGGCACGCAACGCCGAGGTAAACGAGGTGCTTTCCAAGCGCATCGGCAAGTCGGCATTGAAGGCGGGCGATGCGTTGGAGCAGGTCGAGCGCTACATGCTCGCCGATCAGGGCCTCATCGAGGGTGCGACCGTCATGATCGCCGAGGTCGACTGGAGTGCCGCGCGACTCTTGCCAATTGCCGGGAAATCGCTCTTCGAAACGATCATGCGCCAGGCGGGAAGCAGCCAGACGGCCAATGACAGCGAAACCATCGACCTCGAGGCGATGGTTGCCGGAAAGACCGCAGATGAAGCCCAGGCTCTTCTCCATAAGCTGGTCGCCGCCGAAATCGCGGCGATCCTGCGTGTCACCGAAGATGGGATCACGCCGGAAAAGGTGCTGAAGGATATCGGCCTCGACAGCTTGATGGCGATGGAACTCGGTATGAGCTTCCAGCAGAAGACCGGTTTCGACATTCCGCTGAGCGGCATCAGCGATGGCACGACCATCGGCGATGTTGTGGCTCGTCTCCGCGAGCGCGTGGCCAGCCGTAGCAGTGGAAACGAGGGAGCAGGCGAAACCGAGCAGGTTGTCAACCAGCTGATCCAGAGCCATTCTGGAACCGTTCAGAAAGCGGCAATGTGAGATGACAAACAATCCAGACGGCAAGGCGCAGGACCGGAAAACGGGACTGCTCGATCAGATGCGGCACGCCAACGAGTCGTCTGGGAGAAACCGGGCAGCCCGGATGAGCCGCCATCCCCAGCCGCCGGTTCGCCAGGTGACAAGATTCGATGAACTGCCGGAATACCAGCGGGTGATGACCCAGAAGATCGGGGCGCAGATGGCCGGCATCGGCAATCCCTTCTACCGCTCGCATGACAAGGCGGCGGGTGCAACGACAGTCATGTCCGGCAAGGAGTTCGCCAACTTCGCCTCTTATGATTACCTCGCGACCAATACCGATCCGCTTGTCAACCAGCGGGCAAAAGAGGCGATAGATCGCTTTGGCATCTCCGCTTCGGCAAGCCGCCTGGTGGCCGGAGAGCGGCCCGTGCATGTCGAACTCGAACACGCGCTCGCCAAGGTCTATGGCGTCGATGCTGCGGTCTGCTTCGTCAGCGGCTACCTGACCAATGTCGCTGCGATCAGCTGTTTGATGGGTCCGCAGGATCTCGTGATCCACGACGAGTTCATCCACAACAGCGCGCTTGCCGGGATCAAGCAATCGGGCGCGACGCGTCGTCTCTTCAAGCACAATGATGTCGAGAACCTTGAATCTGTTCTGAAGACCCTGTCCTCCGACTTCCGGCGCATTCTGGTGATTGTCGAAGGCGTCTACTCGATGGATGGCGATATCGCCGATCTGCCGGCACTGGTCGAGCTCAGGTCGCGTTATGGCTTTTGGCTGATGGTCGATGAAGCGCACGCCCTCGGCGTGCTCGGAAAAACCGGCCGCGGCAGCTTCGAACATTTCGGCATCGACCCACATGAAGTCGACATCTGGATGGGAACGCTTTCCAAGACCACATCGAGCTGCGGCGGTTACATAGCCGGAAGCCAGGCCTTGGCGGACGTCTTGAAGGCGGAGGCCGGCGGCTTTGTCTATAGCGTAGGCCTGGCACCGGTGCTGGCGGCTGCGGCATTGGCCGGCCTGGAAATATTGACGAAAGAGCCGGAGCGTACCGCCCGGCTGCGGCGCAACGGCGCGCTCTTCCTCAAACTTGCGAAGGAAGCCGGTCTCGATACCGGCCTTGCGACCGGTTATTCCGTTGTCCCCGTGCTCGTTGGAGATTCCGTTCGCGCCGTGCAGCTGTCCAACGATCTTCTCGAAGAGGGCGTGAACGCACTGCCGATCATTCATCCGGCAGTTCCCGAGGGCATGGCGCGGCTGCGTTTCTTTATCACCTGCAATCACACCGATGAGCAGATTGCCCACGCTGTCGCCGCCACAGCGAAGCGGCTGAAAGATTTACAGGACCGCAATTTCGGCCTAGGTTCGATCGACTTCGAAAAGGTCATGAAGCTCCTGCCGCTGAACCAGATGGCGGGCAAGCCCTAAGGCAGGACGATGCAATGCATGTCATCGTAACCGGCGGTTCCAGCGGCATCGGATTAGCAGTCGCAAAGGCTTACGCCGCCAGAGGCGAACGTGTTTCGCTGATCGCGCGCGATGCAGCACGCCTCGACCAGGCGCTTCGAGACGTACGGGCTGTATCGAAGGGCGGAAGCGCTTTTGCCGTTTCGGCTGACGTTTCCAAGCATGAGGACCTGGCATTTGCGGTCAAAGCCTGTGAAACCGCAAACGGCTTCTGCGACGTGCTCATTTCCTCTGCCGGCATTGTCGAGCCGGCTGCCTTCGACGCTCTTTCGGCCGCCGTCTTCGACCAGCAGGTGACCACCAACCTTCTGGGTACGGCAAATGCTGCCCGTTCAGTCTATCACAGCATGAAGGCGAGGGGGCAGGGCACCATCATGGTGGTGTCGTCGGGTGCCGCGTTGATCGGCCTTCATGGCTATGCGGCCTACTGCGCTTCCAAATCGGCGCTGAACGGCTTTGCTGAAGCCTTGCAGGCGGAAGCCGTCGGAACGGGCGTCCGCATCTCCATCTGCTTTCCGCCAGATACGCTGACACCGCAGTATCAGCGTGAGATGACGATGCGGCCATGGCAGGCCGAAGTTCTGATGGGCAAGGTGAAGCCTTGGTCGGCAGAAGCAATCGCAGAGCGCATTGTCGCCGGTATCGACCGCGGCCGCTCAAAGATCCACTTTACGTCGTCTCTCATGGCGCTTGCCTATCTGGGCCCGTTCATCAAGCCGTTGCTTTCGCTCTGGTACCGGCATCGATTGAAGCGTGGCGCAAAGGAAACGCATGCGATGTCATCGACTGTGCATTTGAAGACAGGGATATCATCGGGCATTGACACGCCCAAGCTTTAATCGGATTTGGCATGTGTTGCCGGTAATAGAAAATCGATGGTTCCGTTGCGCTTACATGATGCCCCTTTTTTATTGGTTGCCTTCTGCTTCGCCCTGACGTGCATCTTTGTCTATGCAACGGACTGGTTCGCGATGCCGTCCGCCGTCTATCGCCAGAACAACATTGAACGAACGCCAGCACGCCATGCGCTCGATCTTGCCGCGCGCCTCCCTGTCATCGCTCTGGTCTTTGCGGGTTTCTTCTCGGTGACGTGGCGGCCGATCTACGCCATGCAGGCGACGATGAGCTTCTTTGTGATTTTCACCGGGATTTCGCGTGCCAAATTCAAGTTCATTCGCGAGCCGCTGATTTTCTCTGACATTGCGCTCGTCGTCGATGTCTTCAAATACAAGGAGATCTTCTACGCGACCTCGCTGAACATCTTCTTCTGGATGTTCTCGTTCCTTTACGTCTTCGGCGTGACCGGGCTCTACTTTTATTTCGAGCCGCATATCCTGCCTGACAGCGCACAGGCGTTCTGGGTGCTGGTCGGGCTTGCCGTTGCCTTCGGCCCGTGGCTGGCGCTTTTCTACGGTCCTGTGAACGGACCGGTATCGCGGGCCACGCAGCAGCTCGTCGGACCAATCGATATCAAGAAGAATACCGTCCGTTTCGGGACGTTCACGTCTGTCGTCCTGCATTTCATCATATGGCTCGGCCGCCGCCGCGAGAAGATCGTGCACGAGCTGTCCGAAATGCTGAAATCGGCGCTGCACGATCTTTGGGATCCGGACGGCGATGAGGAGCCGCCCCTCATTGTCATCTGGCAATCGGAATCCTTCATCGATCTTCGTCATTTCGAGGTCAAAAACCTTAAGCTTCCCAACCTCGATCGGCTGCGCAAGCGGTCAGCGCAATGGGGCCGTATGACGAGCGTCTTCGAGGGCGGTTATACGCTTCGCACCGAATTTGCAGTCTTAAGCGGCCTTCAGCCGGACGACGTGCATATCGATGCGAGCTATCCCTATCTGAGCGCAAGCCAATATGCGGATGTCGTCTGGCCGAACAAACTGAAGGAGGCCGGCTGGAAGACGCAGTTCATTCATCCTTACGACCGCACCTTTTTCCTGCGCCATAAGGCAATGCCCCAGCTTGGCTTCGATCACATGATGATGCTCGACGAATTCGATCATAATCCGGAGCGCGACGGCCCTTATGTCAGCGATCAGGCGCTGACGAAGAACGTGATCCGCGAGATCGAAAAGGATCCGGACATCAAGAATTTCCTGTTCGTTGCCTCGATGGCCAACCATGGCCCCTGGGAGGCTGGTCGGGTCGGTGATCTCACGGACCCTGTGGAGATCTATTCCGAGCTTCTTCGCCGTGCCGATCACGCGCTTGGAAATCTGGCCCATCACCTCGACACGCTGGACCGGCCAGTCTGGCTGCTTTTCTACGGAGATCATGCGCCGCTCTTGAAGGCTTTCGCTGATCCGTTTCCGGATCCTCGTACCGACTATATGATTGTGCCGCTTGGTCGCGCGCGCGCCCATTCGCAGCGTCCGGTCCCGCCGCGGGAAGAAGCGCCGTGGAACCTGCTCGGAACGCTGCTGCGCTATGCCGGTCTCAGCAAAGAGTTGCCGGCGGAATGATCGTGCCGGTTGGCTCAGAAGAGAAGGCGAAACGCGTCTTCCTGTTTCTCCAGGGGCCGTCGTCCATCCTCTATTGCCGGATTGCGGACCGTCTTGAGGCAGCTGGCTGTGCGTGCGTTCGCGTCAACCTCAACAGCGGAGACTGGCTATTTTGGCGCAGGCGTGGCGCCTTGAACTATCGCGGTCCCTTCGCAGCTTGGCCGGGCTATGTCCGTCAGCTCATGGCGGACCGAAAGATTACCGACCTCATCGTCCACGGAGAGGAAAGGCCCTACCACCGCGCTGCCATCGCCGAAGCCCGCGCGATGGGCGTTTCGGTCTATGCCATCGAGATGGGGCATCTGAGGCCCGACTGGGTGACGATCGAGCGCGAAGGTCTTTCGTCCAATTCGCGGTTTCCCGTCGATCCGGATCATATCCTTGCGGCTGCGAAAGGGCTGCCGGAGCCGGATTGGAACAGGCGCTACAGTCATACTTTCCTCTCGGAAGCGATCGCCGATCTGCTTTATTACCTGCCGACCGTCTTCTTCTCGCTCTTTTATCCCCATTACCGGCGGCACGGGCTGTTTCATCCGCTCGCCGAATATGCCGGCTGGCTGAGGAGGCTCGCAATGGGGCGAGGTCGCGGGCGCAAGGCGAATTTCGAGGTTCGCCGGCTGTCTTCCGGAGCCGCGGCCTTCTTCGTCTATCCGCTGCAGATTGAGACCGACTATCAGTTGCGCGCCCATTCGCCGTTCCACAGCCAGCGGGACGCCATCCGTTATATTTTGCGCTCCTTTGTTGGGCACGCACCGCAAGATGCGGAGTTGGTCGTCAAAATTCATCCGCTCGACAATGGGCTTATCGACTGGGGCGACTATGTGAATGCCACAGCCCGGTCGCTTGGCCTGTCCGGCCGCGTGCAGGTTATCGACGGCGGTGATCTCTCGGCGCTGATTGCGGCAAGCCGGGGCATGGTCACGGTCAATTCGACAGCAGCGCTTTCCGCATTGCAGGCAGGTAAGCCGGTGAAGACGCTCGGTGTTACGATCTACGATATCGAAGGGCTGACGGATCCGAAGTCCATCGATCGTTTCTGGCAAGATCCGCAACCCCCGTCGGCAAAGCTTCTTGAGGCGTTCATGCGATTGCTCGCCGCCTCCGTGCAGGTTCGCGGCAACTTCTATTCGAAAGAGGGAGCGGAGGCTGCTGCCGAAAGTATTGCCTCGAGGTTGCTGGCGCGAAATGTCAACGAGCCGGGCGCTTACGTCGAGCCGCCGATCCGCAAACATCCGATGAAAATAGACATCCCCTGACGCGTATCCGACAGGGCCTCTCTCGTTTGAAGCCAAGGGTTCAGAATTAAATTCTCAGTCAATGCGATGATCGGCATGACTTTCGATCTGTCAACGCCTTACAGCCGGATGCTGGCGACGTTTCTGTCCGGCATTGCAGAGTTCGAACGCGATCGGATCAGCGAGCGTGTGAAATCCGGTCTCGCAACTAAAGCTCGTGGGAAAAAGCTCGGGCGAGATACCGGCCAACGGCCGAAATCCCACGGGCTCACACCGAGGGTGCTGGCGCTCATTGACGAAGGTCTCAGCTATCGGTGGATCGCTCGCGACCTCGCCATCAACAAGAACACGGTCGCTGAGATAGCCATACGAAACCGACGCACTACGAATGACGCAATTTAGCCGATGCCGACCATCTGGTTGCCTTCCCGACAACGACCGGGTCGGGTGGAACTTTGCCGTCTGGGCCAGGCTACCGGAACGGGCGGGGAGCGCACAGAAGCGGACGTCCTGTCAGAGCGAACTGGACCGGCCTTTCTACGGTCCTCAAAAAGCACTGGCGTCGATTTGGGCAGCGACCAATCTTTGTAGGTGCCACAAATAACGGTCGCGAATACCGCGCGCCTCCAGTTGGACTATGGTGTTGTAGAGATACTCGGCTCCCGAACCCCAGTGTCCACAAGCCATGGACAACCTCTCGGCCGTCATTTCGAGCGAAATTTTTCCGATATATCCGCATCCGTTGCGGTTCGCGACAAAGGCGATCGCGCGCACCGACTGCCCACCGATTGCGACATTGAGCCACCGCGGCATGTTGGTGGGAGGCTTTGCACTCATCTCTCGGCGAAAGAGCTTGTTGAGTTGAGCCTGCGCTGTTGCGCTGGTGAGCCGGTACGCCACGCCTTTGCACTGGCCGCCTCGATCGAGAGCCATCATGAGGCCAGGCTGATCTTTGGTACCGCGCCATCTCGTCAAACTTAGGCAGAACGACCTGTGCCAGCCTCGAACCGTCCCGATCCGCTCTTCGATATGATTCACTTCCGGCTTCCAGATCAAAGAACCATAGGCGAAGATCCAAATGTCTTCCCCGTTCGGATGAGAGGCCAGAATCTGCTCGACAGCTGCGCGGTAGTCCGCATCCGTGTGGTAGACGAGCGCCGGATCCGGGCCAGAATCCGCAACCACCCGATGGACAAGGGCTACCTTCTCAGGAGTAAGCTCCATTGAATGCACCCTTCATTGATCACGACGGCCGCGGAGAAATCGCAGCGCCCGCAGAGACCGCGTGATTCCTTTTGTGGCAGACGAGGCTAGGCGTGTGACGACCCCGTGTGAGTTGAAATCACAGTAAAGTTCATGCGGGGGATTCCGCGATGGTATGTACTCCGAGAGGTCCACCACCGAGCCCTGCATCGAAAGGATCATGAGATCGCCTATGTCCAGGTGCGCCCGGTTGTAACTGCTCGGTTCTTCATCGCCTGAAATATGTTCTGCCGACGATTTCCACCATTTGCGTGATATAGTCATGGCACGCTCCGATTTGATTTCCAGTGGGATCATTGCACCTGCTCGTGAGAGGAGCGTCGGCTGGCGATTCGCGCTCCGTTAGAGGCGCGTTAAAACCGCCGTCGTAGGGCTGCGGAGCGCAAAAATCGGATGGCGGCTATCAGCATCGAGGTCTTGGGCGCGTTCAGCGTTCGAACAGAGTCAGGCAGAGCCGTTACCTTCGGCACCCGAAAGGCGCAGGCATTATTTGCCTATCTTGCATTGCCGCCGGGCCGCCGTCATGGCCGGGCTGCGCTCTACGGCCTATTCTGGGGCGAGCGTGAAGAGGAGCAGGCTCGTGGCAGCCTGCGTTACGCCCTCACCGATATTCGCAAAGGACTGGGGGAGTACCGCACCCTTCTGACTGCGGAACGCGACGCTGTCTGCCTGCAGGCTGACGCCCTTGCTGTCGATGTTTTGGAGTTCGAGCGCCTTGCCCGCTCTCGCGTGCCGTCCGAGCTGCGGCAGGCGGCAGCGCTCTTCAAGGGCGATCTTCTTGCTGCTCTTGAGATCCACGCGCCTGCATTCAATGAGTGGCTGGAGTTAGAACGCGAGAGGCTCCGCAGCCTTTTCGTCCAGGCAATCGACCATCTGCTCGAAACGGAGTCGGACTATGACCTGGCCCACCAGCTGCTAGCTCTCGATCCTCTCAGCGAGGGAGCCCATCGGGCGTTGATGCGCCACTATGCCGAGCAGAGCCAGTGGACGCTCGCTATGCGCCAGTTCGAGGCCTGTGCGGCCATCCTGAAGCGCGAGCTCGGCGCGAATCCGGAACTTGCTACCTGCAAGCTGCGAGATCGCATACTTCACCGTCGGCTTGACTCCGGTCGGCGGGCGCAGTCGCCCGCAGGCGGGGCGCCAATCGGCGGACGCCCGGGTGTCATGGTCTCCCCATTTGATGGCGTTGACGCGCACGCCGGAACAGCAGGCTCGGCGCCAGGACTGAGTGAGGCAGTCGCGACCGAACTTGCTCGATTTCGAGACGTTGCGGTTTTCCGGAGCAGTCCTGCTGAGGATGCCCAATTCGCGCTCGAGGGGGCCCTGCAACGGTTAGGCTCGCGCCTGAGGGTAACGGCGAAGTTGGTCGAGAGGGAAACGGGCCGTCAAATCTGGGCTGAACGCTATGACCGGGCGGCGGACAATCCGTTCACGATTCAGGACGAGCTAGCTGCGACAATAGCGACAACAGTTACTGCTCGCCTGACGATGCTGGTGCATGAGCGAGCGCAGCACCGGCCAGCGCAGGATCTGCGCGCTTACGAATGTTTCGTGCGGGGCAACCGATATGTGGATCAAGTCGACAGCCCTGAAGCTCAGGCGCAAGCGCGACACTGGTTCGAGAAGGCTCTTGAGATCGACCCGACCTTCGCGCGGGCGCATAATGGGCTGGCGTTCGCGAGCGTGCGTGCGTTTAACGCCGATGTGGGCGTGAAGTCATCAGCCAAGCTCGATCAGGCGCTGCGCCATGCTGAGACGGCGATAAATCTCGATCCCACGGACCCTAGGGCCCACTACGCGTTAGCGTACGTCTGCTTACAGCGCCAAGAGTTCTCGCGGGCAAAGCGCCACTATATTCAGGCTCTTCAACTGAATCCGAATGATCCGACAATACTGGCCGGATGGGGCTACGCGCAGGCTTGCCTCGGCGATGCAGATTCAGGCCTGAAGACATTGGAGTCGGCACTCCGACTCATGTCGGCCCCGCCGGAATGGTGTTTCATCTATCGGGCTCGCGTTCTACTTCTTGCCCATCGGCCGGCCGAGAGTGTGGCGCAGATGTCAAACCTCGCGCGAGCAGACGGCCCACGCGATCTCGCTTGGCATGCGGTCGGTTGCGCGCATGCGGGACGGCATGAGGACGCTAGTCGCCTCGCGGATGCCTTTGTTGTGGCGACACGGGCGGCTTGGCGCGGCAATGCCAGCGCGGGGGCGCGAGAGTTCGCTTCTTGGTTTCTGGATTCGGCACTACTTGCTCGCCCTGAGGATCGTGAATACCTGCGGCTTGGCCTCAGTCTCGCTGGTCTGCATGTGTGACAAGGCCACGGCGACCCACTCTGAGTGCCTTGTGCTGGGTCATTCAAGCCCAGGAGGCCGACAGAGTGGATACGCCATGTTGCCGCTTTTCCGGGAGCGGCTGCAACCCGTTGACGCGCGAGCGGCAAATCGGAAAACCGTGACGTCTGGGGGCTGAGAAGATCGGAAAATAGGCTTCCCAGTCTCCGGGTCGAACTCTTGAAAGTCGCAGGCGAGAGGTTTCCAAATCCAGCGTTATGTAAAGCATCCTACAGAGTCGACACCGCGTATTATCCGGGCGGCGGCTCCGCAATGTCGCCCCATTCATAGCCACCGGGGTGTCAACTTTCCACTCGTCTTTACCGAGCTTCATTCCACGTCTCTTCTGCGCGCTTCAGTTGTCTTCTGAATTTGACAGCTCGGCCCTTCGGTAACAGGCAACATGCGTCCGGCTCCTGACTTCCGAGCCTGTTACGCGGAGCGAGTGCAACGGGCCCGTTTTGATCCCTGAATTGTGATGTTCCGGAAACGAGCTACCGCCAGTCAAAAACCGCAAAGCGGATGTCTTCCTTTGGCGTGAAATTCATCCGCCTCAGCTCGAACGCCGTCGGGCCGGTCTTCTTGAGACCGCTCAGGCACAATGTCAGAACTGCGTTCGGATTCTCCTTGTCGATCGTCAGGTGGAAGTCTCCGATCGGCCCCTTCCAGTTGGCCCCGGTGGTCAGAATATACTCCACTTCGGAGGGTCCGCCGATATTGGGGTTTCTTTGCGGGTCTGCCTGCGCAGCCGCTTGTGCCTGCTTCATTAGCCGGCGGACGCCTGCCTTACCCTGGTTGTCAAGGCAGTAACTCTTGTAATCATTGAACTGGCTCTCGTCGAAGGAGGAAACACCGCCAGTGATCGGCTTGTAGCGATGTTCGACGGTGATGGTCTTGCCGGCGGGAAAGGTCTGCTCCCAGTGGAAAGATGCTCGCAGCTTCCAGGTAGGGTCGAAATCGGCCGACCGATTGCCGGGATCGTCTGCCTCAATGAGCCTTTGCTTGATGAGATGTTGCCGGACATCGTGCGGCAAGGCGCGTGTCTTTTCCTGCCATCCTGGAAGCTGCGCATTGACCGGCAGGCCAGCCTTTGTGATCGCCGCCGTCACATCGGCACCCTCGCCGGTGACCGCCTTCTGCTCCAGTTTTGGTTGGACAGGCCGCCCATCCACCGTCACGTGGAAGTCGACGAAATTCTCCTGGTCTTCCGCCGGCAAAAACACCATCTCCGAACCTTCGTTCTGATCGACCTCCGGTAGCGGAAAGGCGACCCGCGTCGTGATGTCCCGATCGCTCTCGTTGCGGAAGGCGTAGCGCACCCGGATTTGGCTTGCCGACAAATACAGATCTTCGCTCGCCATGACGATGTCTTTGGACGTCGTGAGTTCCAAGCCGCCGGCGCCGAGGACGGCGCTGGTGTCGTTGGCAAGGACGGAAGTGGGCACCATGGTGGCGAAGACAAGTGGGGCAATCAGCGCGGTGACGACGTTAGCTTTCATTTTTTCTCACCCTTTCTATTCTCCGAATGTCGTCAGTGTCGGGGCGATGCCATGCAGCTCAACTTAACGCTACGGCCGGCCCGAGATTTGTCAAAAGAATATTGCCGATTGCATAAGGCACCGTGAAGCCGAGTGCTGGCGCAGGACTTTCCGCGAGATCACTCGCCGCGAGCATGGCCGGATCCTGGGTGTGTGCACCGGCAAGCGCGCCAACGAGCGCAACCGGATTGATCCAAGCAGGAAATGGCCGACGCCGAGGCCGGCTATCGGCGGAACGAGAGTGACGACCACGCCTGCCACAAGGATCGTCGGGCCGTCGGTCGCGAGCGCGGCGAGGGCCTGTGGTCCCGCCGTGAGGCCGACCAACGCGCAGAAGGTGGCCAGTCGTGGATCCCACATGATCTGCGTTGCGGCCACCGGTGCATTAGCCCGGCCAGGATACCGCGCATGCCACCAGCCGAAGAGGAGGCCCCGCCACAGCGCGCCGGCGCCCGCCGAAAGCGTGATCGGCAGCCCGCCGATCGTGACCGAGACGAGGCGATCAGTACGACGCACAAGGGCCCAGCCGCTGCATCTGGACGGTTGGCGTTTCGTGATTCCCACTCGCCGACCACTATTGAACCTTGCCCTCCAGTTCAACGCAATCCATATTATGTTCAACAAAGGGAGAATCCTATGGGTACCCAACCACCAACTGCTGCGGAAAGAGAAGCAAAGGTCGCGTTGGCTCGCAATAAGCTCGTGCTCGAGCAAGCGAAGGCCGTCGGTCTCCTTGGCACGGCGAAGAATACCCGCTTGTCGGGGCGAGTGTCCTCGGAGTTGATCGAGGCGGCGAAGAAGCGCGCCCATGTCACCTCCGACACTGAGCTGCTGGAATTGGCGCTTTCCCGGCTGGCTCTTGAAGATGACTTCGGCGCGCGTTTGGTGGGCCGCAAGGGCACCATCCCGACGGATATCGATCTTGGGGTTTGATCTTTCTGAGACCCTCCGATCACTAAAGCCCCAGAAGCATGTCGGAACGCTCGAGCGCAGGCGCGACGAAGATATCCCTTGGGCTGCTGACGAACCGGCAATCGGAGGGCCTCTATTTCTAGATACCAGCGTCTATCTGGATGTGCTTCAAGGGCGCTCGCCCGTGGAGGTTGATACGCTGCTTACGCATCGCCTATGCCACCATTCGGCAGTCTGCCTGTCTGAGCTGACTCATGCCTTCGGCCGGCTGGATCCAAAGCATGCCTCTACAAAAGCGGTCCTCGAAACGATCACGGCGACCGTAGAAGACATTCCGGAGCACCGACTTCATGCCCCAGATGCAGCCATCTGGGGACAGGCCGGCGTGTTGGCGGGTCTGCTCTTTCGCTTGAGCAACCTGCCGAAGGGTGCTGCACATGAGCACCGCTTGGTCAATGATGCCCTTGTTTTCCTGCAGGCACGACAGCTGGGCGCGAGCGTGCTGACTGGTAACGTCCGGGACTTCGATTTCTTCTCACAGCTCATACCGAGCGGTCGGGTCATCGTCTATCGAGCTCCGCTTGAGCCGCGATCATCGTGAACGCCGAGCTCTCGCCTTATCGAAGGGCTGACGGATCCGAAGTCCATCGATCGTTTCTGGCAAGATCCGCACCCCCGTCGGCAAGGCTGCTTGACGCGTTCATGCGATTGCTCGCCGCCTCCGTGCAGGTTCGCGGCAACTTCTATTCGAAAGAGGGAGCGGAGGCTGCTGCCGAAAGTATTGCCCTCGAGGTTGCTGGCGCGAAATGTCAACGAGCCGGGCGCTTACGTCGAGCCGCCGATCCGCAAACATCCGATGAAAATAGACATCCCCTGACTCATATCCGACAGGGCCCCTCGCGCTTGAAGCTAAGAGTTCAGAATTAAGCTGAAATTGCTGTTTTCGTTGAAGCTTCTTTGATGATCGCGCGTTGTACCAACGTCACGATGACGTTCGGATTGCCCAAAATTCTCAAGAATAAAGGACATCAGGAGCGGCGCCCTTCATCGCGCCACTCACGAATCTCGTCCTGCGTCGCGGCCTGCCGGCCGGCCGGCGCGTTGGACCTTGATTCGGCGATCAGTGCGTCAACATCGTTTTCGCGGCGAATGCGGGAGAGGCGGCCGACCGGCGTGTCGCCGCGTGAGGTCGTGACGCGTAACCCCGCTGACTTTGGGGCCGACCGGCGTTAGTATCTTCAATCCTTGGAACCATGCACACTAATCTGTTGACACGGTCGAGCGCATCACGGGGACAGGGGCCGCGTTTGAGTTCGTTTTGTCCTTCTATGAAGAAATCGGCGTGGGCACCAAGACTGTTGGAATCAATGCAGAGATCGCTTGGCCTCTTTCAGAGCCATCCTCGCCTCTTGAAGTAGAGGTAGGGCATCACGGCGGACAGGACCATCAGAAGGATGACGAAGGGATAGCCGAAATACCACTTCAACTCGGGCATGACGTCGAAGTTCATGCCGTAGATCGAGGCGACCAGGGTCGGCGGTAGGAACACCACGGCCGCCACCGAGAAAATCTTGATGATCTGGTTCTGCTCTAGATTGATGAGCCCGAGCGTCGCATCGAGCAGGAAATTGATCTTTCCCGATAGGAAGTTGGCATGGTCTCCCAGCGAGGTAGCATCCCGCTGCAGTAGCTTGATACGCTGCCGGATCTCCTTGGACGGCCGACTTTCCGGGCTCTCCAGCGCCGCATGATAGGCGACGAGCCGAGAGATGCTGATCAGGCTCTCACGTATCGCCGTCAGGAAATCGGCCTTCCGGCCGATCTGTTCGATCAGCGACCGCAAGTCTTGCGTCTTCTTTGTCACGTTCGAAACCTTCGAGCGGAAGACTTCGCGCGAGACCGCATCGATCTCGTTGCCAAGCCGCTCAAGCGAGTCAGCCAGACGGTCGATTAGCGCCTCGATCAGCCCAGTCATCAACATCTCGCCATTGACACAGGGAACGCCGGTGCCATTCGTGCGCTGTGCTCGCGACAGAAATACGTCGAACGGCTTCGGTTCTGCATATCGCACGGTCACCAAGGTCGATCCCTTCAGGATGAAGGTTATTGGTGTTTTTACAGGTTCGTCGCCGTCGAGACCGGTGAGCGCGGTCATCGTCATGAACTCCGCACCGCTCTCCTGGTAGAGGCGGGCTGACAGCTCGATGTCCTCCATCTCCTCGCGCGTCGGAATGGCAATACCCAATTGTCGCTCGACCGACCTGTCCTCATCGGGGGTTGGATTGAGCAGGTCGTGCCAGATCGGAGCGGAGACTGTTCCCGGACCGGGAATGGGCGACTCCAGTGCCAGGTGATCGGCGTGGTGCCAGTAGGTGCGCAGCATGGGCTCTCCTGAAAGACCGCCGGCCTCTCCGGAGCCTTTACCAGGAGATGGGTTACGGGAGCAGCGGTCGTGATGACGTCGAACTTCGACCGTCGGGGTTCATCTGGTTTTCCTTTGAATCGATGACAGTTTTATCAATGTCATCGATGCCCGAATGCTCCTGGCTTGACATGAAGTCAAGCCGGTTCTCCGGGCGCCCGACGCTTTGTCTGTCACAGCACTACTCGGTGCGGTGGCTATTGATCCCATGCTTTCCCAATATCCGACGGCGCGGCCCCTTTTTTTGAAACTTACGCCGTTGGAGATAGTGCTGATCACGCCGGCATCTGCTTGGCTTGCGGCGGCTGCGCATGCATCCAGTCAGCCGCCTGCTGTGCCTAGCTCGCGGCGGTGAATATGGCGCGAGGGTCGTCCGTCAATACCTTGAACCAGGAAAGGATATGGCGGGCGTGGTCCGCTCTCAGCTCGACGCCGAGGTCGAGATCGGCGCAAATCATCGCGCTCAAGAGCTCGGCGATCACGCCGCTCCGAACTCGGGCCGGATCGAGGCGACGCTGGCCGGAAGGTCGCGGCGATCAGGATGAGACGTCGCATCCTGATCGCCGCGCTATAGCTTTTGCTGCGTCGGATTTGGCGCTACTGATTGAAGTCATCTTTTGCTCGAAATCAGATGGAGATAATCTTTCAAGCATGCTTTTCAGAAGCAGATGCTCCGCCGGCAATGGTCGGAGATTGCATTGCACGCGGAGATGCCATATATTTTGTACGAAATATATGGCATCGGATGTGGCGAGGTGATTAGCGATGGCCGAGGCAATGAAGATTGCAATGCAGAATGGACCGCTGGTTCTATCGTATATGGATAAGTCTGGCAGGATCATAGTCGATCGGCTCGTGGACGGGTTCGGCATGTCCAAGACGCAGCTCGCAGAAACCGCAGGACTTGCACGGGAGACGCTCTATCGGGTGGAGCGCAGCGGCACGGCCAAAACGCAAGGTCGTTTGCGTGAAATGCTCGAGATCATCAGCCGCGTTATAGATTGGGCGGGCGGTAAAGAGCAGGCTATGGCCTGGTATCGGGCCCAGCCGCTTCCGGCATTCGGCGGGCGCACCGCCGAATCGCTCGTGAAAGACGGCAAGGCAGCTGCTGTTCGCGAATACCTCGATCATATGGCCCTCGGCGGTTTTGCTTGAGGTTCGTCGGAACCTGCTATCGGGCGCATGATCCTCGTTGGGCGTTCAAGCCGGTCTCCGGTGATGGCGCGGCGATCAGGGGTGCACGTTTCAATCCCAAGGGTGCGCCAGCACTCTATCTGGGCCTGAGCATCATGACGGCTGTGAAGGAGGCCAACCAAGGGTTTGCCCATCGGATCGATCCATGTGTCCTCTGCTCCTACGAGGTCGACTGCGACCACATCGTAGATCTGACGGTAGAAGAGGGAAGGGGAGAATTCTCCGTCGCATTAGAGGATATGGCCTGCGCATGGGCTACGGCTCTCAGTATTGGAGATCGGCCGGCGTCGTGGGCGATTTACGATCACATGCGACCTCAAGGCGTTTCAGGTATTCTTGTTCCGAGCTTTGCGCCCGGGGCTGAGGGCGATGACAAGAACCTCGTGCTCTGGGACTGGGGCGCGGAGCTTCCGCACAAGGTAACGGTGGTCGATCCGAGCGGTCGGCTACCGAAGGACCAGCTGTCCTGGCGCTGAGGCGACGGGATGCTCTAGGTGCGTCCAATCGAATTTCACAATCGAAGGGCCACTTTGTTGAAGCCACGGACTGACAAGCTACAGGCAGCTCGGTCGGCTCATCAGCCAGGCTCTCAAGATCGAACGAGCCCGAAGCGACGGGCCTCGTCAAACAGTGCCCTGACAGAAGACAGTTGCCATTTACGACCACCACGCGGCGGACGCTCATGCATCTGGTCCAATTGGGCAGCAATGTCCCGAAGCGATAGGTCAGGATCGGCGATCGCGATTAAAGCTCCGTGCTTGACACCGGAAAACAAGAGCGTAGTCTGCGATTAGACCGATCGGTCTAGAGCCCGAACGATCACCGTTCGCGGAGGGAAGACTGCCGATCGGGCAAGCGCACCGGCACTTCTACTGGAGCGAAAGGGAGGACGACTATGCGAGTTGCCAAGGACGACGTGGACGTTAGGATGGAAATCCCCGGCGCGGTGGTGCGCCAACGTCTCGATTTCGGAGATGTCAGCGGCTACGACAAGATCAGCGGCGAATACTTCACACTTTCAGCGGGCGTTGACACGACCCCGCTTTTTGAGGGGCTTGAAGGAAACGTCTGCAACTGTCCCCATTGGGGCTTCGTGCTGCGCGGCAGGATCACTACGACCGACAGGGAAGGCAGACAGGAGACGGTCGGCACCAACGATCTGTTCTACTGGCCGCCTGGTCACAATGTGAAGGTCGAGGACGACGCGGAGATCATCATGTTCAGCCCTCAGCACGAGCATAGCCACGTGATCGATCACATGATCAGGAAGACGCTGGGCTAGACCGCCACCGGTGCCCGGAGTAGGTTCAAATTCCGGGCGCCCCGGGCGGATGGCGCCGCCATCCATCCTAGTACGAGGCCCGCGATTCAACCGTGACGCATTCCACGAAGCAACGACTGATCGATGCCGGTCTCCGCCTGCTCCTGGAGCACGGCTACAACGATCTCGGCCTCCAGGCCCTGCTCACGGAGACACAACTGCCGAAGGGCTCGTTCTACCACCACTTCAAGGACAAGGAGGACTTCGCGCTGCAGGTCGTCGATGCCTACATGGCACAGGTCCATGCAGCGCTAGACGAATGCCTTCGGGATCCCGACCTACCTCCGATTGCCCGGGTGCGGCGCTTCTTTGAGATGACCGCACAGAAATACCAGGAAGAAGGCTACATGGGCTGTCTCCTGGGTGGCCTGGGTCAGGAGTTGTCCGGTGTGAACGAAGTGTTCCGCCAGAAGATTGAAGCATGCTTCTCGACGATCGGCGAACGTCTCGGGGTTTGCCTGGAAGAGGCCAGGATCGGTGGGCACATCCCCGGCGATGTCGATGTGCTGCAGATGGCTAACCGTATTGTCGATTGCTGGGAGGGTGCGGCCCTGCGCAGCCGCCTCACGCGAAATCCGGCGTCACTGAACGCAATGCTCGACTTCTGCATGCGCTCCGTTCGGGTGCCGGACGGCAGCAATGCAGTCAGTCGCTCATTGATCTGATGTGCTGGTCACCCCCTCTTGTGGCTTTTTACTTTCCGATTTCAATTGGCGCGCTAAGCTGAAAATCCGGGGCGCGGATTTGACTTAACGGCTTCACACCGGCAGGGGAGGAGTATCTCGTAGCCCGCCGCGCAAATTGGAGCGCGGAACCTGGCACGGTAATGGTTCTTCATTGGAAGGCGACCATGCCTTTCACGGTCGTGGTCGCCCGGACGTATGACAATTTCCGGTTTGAAACGACAAACTAAAACCCATAATTGTCCTTCACCGGGTGTCCGCGAACGGCGGTTTCATATGGAGAAACCTGCCGTCGCCGGATTTGTCCCACGCAGAAGCCATCCAAGCGCTCGTTTCAGCCTTTGGCCGTTGCCAGATTGGTGCTGAGCTCGAAAGCGAGCCCAGATCCATCGGTGTAGGGCTGGAGCACGGTTGAACTCTCACCCACGATCTCCTCCACGACGCGCTTGCGCTCCTCATCGTCCATTTCCTTGCCGACGGAGCTCATGCCGACCAGTGCCATCGTGTTCAATCGCAGGAGGGGTGCGCCCTCCTGGAAATGGATGGTGCGTGTTATCGCCCTCGACCGGACGTCGTGGAAGCCGGCGTCTTGGAGCAGCGCCTCAAGCGGCGCTGCCTCTCCAAAGCTGTGCCGCAAATCCGCGATGGCGCCCAAATGGCGCTCCGCGATGCGGCGCAGATCCTGAAAGAACGGGATTTCGTCGTCGGAACGCCAAGTGGCTACCGCCAATCTGCCGCCCGTTGCCAGCGCACGCCGCATCTGCGCGGCCGCCGCGGGCTTGTCGGAAACGAACTGCAATCCTTGTTGGCAGGCGACGACGTCGAACTGCTCGCGGTCATGGAGCGGCAGGGCGCTGGCATTGCCCTCGCGCCAGTCGATGCCCGGGGCCACGGCGCGCGCGACGGCAAGCATATCCGAACTGATGTCGACGCCGACGACGTATCCGCCGTCACCGAGCCGCTCCCTCGCAATGCGGGCGACTATTCCGGTTCCACAAGCAATGTCGAGCACACGATCGCCCGGAGACAGGCCCACTTCTTCGAGGGTGATTTCGGCCCACGGCCGAAAGAGAGGGTTTACGAGCCAGCGCTCGTACAGTTCCGGGAACGTTGGCTGGTTCATCGCGGAGCCGAGCAGGGTCATGATTGTGTCCCCTTATGACGTTGCCATTCAGTCATCACGAGCTTTTCCGTGTTTATCCAAGTCGGTGGCTGCGCCCCTCCGAGTGAACACCCTACAGCGGCTTTCGCGCCGTGAGGCTCGCATAAGCGATGTGGCCGAAGAACGTTCCTGCCTCCACTTGTCGTTTGGCACTTAAACGGGGTCTTCCTCACTTTGTATGGAGATCGGCCATTTTGATCGGCATCATCCTTGCTCTAAGAAGTTCAGGGCCTGCCCTGCCATGCATTGCACGTTTAATCATTTTCAGGCGGTTGATCTGACCTTCCGCCTGAACATTGCTCCAGGGCAGGTCGATGGCGTTGCAGACGGCGTCGATATCTCGACGAAGAACGCGAGCAAAACGGGCCAAGCCCAGAAATTATGGCATCATCGATCCATTCTTCGAGTTTCTTGGAGGCTCGGCTACGAAATATACCGCGAAACTATTTTTCGCGCAGCGCTCGGCGGAGATTCTGTGTGATAGGCTCAGCCAGATAAGAAAGCACGGTGCGAGCACCCGTCCGGATCATCGCCTCGCTCGACATGCCGGGCAGCAGCTTACGGCCCTCCAGCTTGGCGAGTTCGCTCTTATCGATCAACACGGTCGCGGCGAAATAGGGTGCCCCGGTGCGCTCCTCCACCATCCGGTCAGCCGACACGATCTCCACGACGCCGTCGAGTGGAGGGAGATTGTAGCGGGCAAAGGCCGGGAAACTGACGCGTGCGCGCTGTCCAGGGGCGATCGTCTCGACGTCCTCTGGCCTGACCATGGCCTCGACCACGAGTTGCTGTCCGAGGGGCACGACTGTCATCAGTGTCTCACCGGGTTTCACGACACCGCCCGTCGTGTGGACCTTCAGGTCCATGACGATGCTGTCGACTGGTGCAACGACGTTGGTACGGGCAAGCACGTCCTTGGCGGCACGCTCTTCCTGTCTAAGGTCAAACAACTCCGCCTCGACCTTGCTCAATTCCTGGACCGCCTCGTTCAGCCGCACCGTGTTGAGGTTCAGGATTTGCATGTCAATCTCGGCCATGGCGCTTCTGGCACGAGCGATCGCCGCGACGTTGGTCGCGCGCTCCCCCTCGATCTCCCGCTGTTGCCGCCTGAGCATCAGGTTCCGCTCGCGGGTGACTAGCCCGCGCTTGAGGAGACTTTCAAGGTCTTTGGTTTCACTCTCGATCGCCTCAATCTGCTTGTCCTCGGTGATGATAAGCTCCTCCAGTCCCGTTATCTCTTCCTCGGTCTGGCGACGGCGCTGGTTGAGGATTTCCCGCTCGTCCTTTAAGTTGTGGTGCTTTGCTGCGAACACGTCACGCTGTGAGGCCACCGCGTCCCTTGCGGCTTTAGCGGGGTTTGCGAGCAGCCCCAGATCAAATTCGATCTCGACCTTGCCATCCCGCTCAGCCCGCAGACGAGCGGCCAGCGCCTCACGCGTTGCTATCCGATTGTGGATCAGATCAAGCTTCGCCGTCGCCTGTGTGTTGTCGAGCTGGACGAGGATTTCACCCGCCCTGACGATATCACCGTTGGCGGCGTTCAACTCTGCTATGATGCCGCCCTCGAGGTGCTGGATGAGCTTGCGGTCGCCGGCAACCTTGATGACGCCCGGTGCCACTGCGGCGCTTTCCAACGGCGCAATCGTCGCCCAACCCCCGGCCATGCCGAAAAACAGGAACATGATCGCGAAGCCGGTGAGCGTCACACCTGTGAGACGCAGGGGAACTGGGGCGGCGGGTGGCGAAACGGGCAACGGAACGACCTTCATATCCTTCATGGCTGTTTCCGTTTCCTTGCTTAGTTCGCCACTATCGTTGGCATCTGAGTTACCTTGCGGATTCGCGAGGCGAGTTCATTGAAGACATAGTCACGTGGACCGAAGAGGTCTTGTTGGCCCCGGTTGAGGACCAATATCTTGTCAACTGTCTCCATGATGTTCGGTCGGTGCGCGACCAGGATAACGGTCGTGCCAGCCGCCTTGACCGCGATGAGAGCTGCGATCAATGCGTCCTCACCTTCGCGGTCGAGGTTAGAATTAGGCTCGTCGAGGATAATGAGGGCCGGGTCGCCGTAGAGTGCTCGCGCGAGCCCAATGCGCTGGCGCTGTCCTCCTGACAGCACCGCGCCGGATTCGCCGATCTCGGTGAGGTAGCCCTTCGGCAGCCCTTTGATGAGGTCATGAACCCCCGCCAGCTGCGCAGCCTTGACAACCTTGTCGAAGATCACTGGGCTGAGCTCGGCGAAGCGGCAGATGTTTTCGGCAACGGTACCGGCGAAGAGCTCGATATCCTGCGGCAAGTAACCGACATAATGACCACGGTCCTCCGCCGCCCATTGGGCAACGTCCATGCCGTCCAGCAACGCACGCCCTCCGGATGGACGCCAGGCACCGGCCAATATTCGCGCCAGACTCGTCTTGCCAGCCGCGCTCTGGCCGATCAACGCCATTGCTTCACCCGGCTCAAGGCGAAAGCTGATCCCTTTCAGGATGTGCTCGCCTCCCTGTCGGGCAAGGACAATGTTGTCGGCCTCAAACTTACCTTTCGGTCGCGGTAGTGGCAGAACCGGCGTGGCCTCCGGGTGCTTACCGGCAACTGCGGTGAGACGCCGGTAAGCGGCACGCGCTCCCACCGTGGCCTTCCATGTGCCGATCGCCTGCTCGACCGGGGACAAAGCCCGACCCATCAGGATTGAGGCGGAGATCATGATTCCCGGTGAAGCCTCGTTGCGAAGTACGAGATAAGCCCCAAGGCCCAGAATGCCCATTTGCAGGGCCAGCCGGTGACAACGCGCGATCGCCGCGATGACGCCGCCACGGTTGGCAGCAAGCACTTGTCCTCTGTTTGCCTCGTCCTGATGCGCCTTCCAACCCTCCAGCAGTGGCTTCAACATCCCCATTGCCTGAATGACCTCGGCGTTGCGGATCGCCGCCTCGGCCTGGCCGTATGCCCGCGACTGTGCGCTTGCTGCCTCGGTCAACGGCTTGCGTGTGAGCCATTCGTTCAGCAATGCCAACGCAAATAGGACGATCCCGCCGCCCAGCGCCAACCAACCCAGCCAAGGGTGCATGAAAAATATGGCGGCGAAAAACAGTGGCGCCCAAGGCGCGTCAAGGATCGGGAAGATGCTGGGGCTGGTGAAGAAATTCCGTACTTGATCAAGGTCGCGCAGCGGACGGGCATTGACTTGGCCAGGCGCTGAAGCGGCATATTCTACCGAGGCGGTCAGGAGAACGGGTGCCAACCGCGCGTTCATCCAGGATCCGACGGTTGCCAGAAGACGCCCGCGCACCACCTCCAGACCCGCCATTGTCGCAAGCGCCCCTGCCGCCATCAGCGAAAGCATCACCAATGTTTCCACGCTGTGGCTGGACAACACGCGGTGATAGACTTGGAGCATATAAAGCGCACCGGTCAGCATCAGCACGTTGATGCCACCGCTGAACCAGATAAGTGGCCAGATGGCGCGTCCGGCCTCCTTCATCACTACCTGAAGAGCAGGGGCCTGTTCGTTGGTTTTCATCATTTAATCTCTGGTATCCGACATGACACCTCGTGCAATGGCAGTACGGGGGCAGCGCCAGCTGCCCCCGTTGGTCAAGTGTTAGGCGACGTCAACGAGTATGTGCTGCATCGCTGTCTGATCCGCGTCCGCGTCCTCCACCTGGAAGGCGAAGGCGAGCTGGGCTTCCGGCGTCTCGGTCACCGTCGAGGTGAAGCCGATGTCCGTGATCTTCAGCACGTCGTTGTCGGCGGCGTCGAAGTTCACCAGATTGGTGGTCGCATTGCTGCCGCCGCCAGCGCCGGTCGTCCTGATCAGGTCGATCGCGGTGTTGTTGCCGGTGATCCCGTTGCCCGACTGCATGATCTGCGCACCCTGTAACACGTAGTCTTCGCCGGCTGCGTTGTAGTCGTTCTGCTCGATGATCACGAGGCCGTCGTTGTTGTCGAGCGTGAACTCGCTGCTGTAGGCGGCCGGGACCTGACCCGCCTTGAAGATGTCGGCGTTTGACACGTACACAGCCCGCGTGACCGTGGAGTTGTCGTCCGCGGTGCCGGCGATGTTGTCGGCACCGTTCTTGTCGATCAGGTCGAGGATCAGCATCAGGTCCTCGCTGTTGCCGATGCCGTCGAACTTAATGGCCATGGTGCCGGCGGTCGCTGTCGGGGTGACAGCCTCGGTCTGAATACCGACGTTGCTGTTGAAGAACCGCAACGTGAGCAGTTCATCTTTCTGGATCGTGTCACCGGCGACACCGTTGGTGCTCTGCGTCGCAGACACCCATGTTTCATTGTTGTTACTCACCATCTCGTGACCACCCACGGTGAACGTGGCGTCAGCGGATGACCCCTCGCCGTTGCCCGTCAGGCGGAACGGGTTGGCTCTGTTGATCGCGTTGCCCGTGAACTGCACGTAGAAGTCTTCGTCATCCGGCGTGTTCGCGTCATCCGCCTGCAACCGTTCCACCACGATCTGCGGGTGACCCGTGTTGCTCGTGGGCTCCTTGGACAAGAGCTCACTGGTGTGGATAACGTCGAAGCTGAAGCCTTCGAGCGGATCGGTCAGGTTGATGGTATAAGTGTCGGCAACCTTGTCGAAGACGAGCGTGCCGCCCGCCGTGCCCGCCTGGACGCCTGCTGCCGGGTCCTTGTCGTAAGTGAAGGTGAAGTTGAATGTCGCGGAGGTGAGACTCTCCGACGCAAGCGTCACATTCGAGGTAAGGACGTTGCCTCCTCCGCCACCGGTGATCGTGCCGGTGAGTCCGATCTGCACGCCGGCAAGTGCACCATTCTGGTCGACAAAGTCAGAACCGCCGCCCGTATAGAACGCGGCCGCGTGGGCATCCGCGCCGATATCGTACCCGAAGGCTCCGGTGGCCGACGCGTTGAGCACGTTAGCCAGAGTCTCGTGCTGGATACCTGCGGCACCGGGATCACCGTCAAACGGCACCGCAATCGTCGGGCCGTCGTCCTTGAAGTTGAGGTTCTTGCCGATGTCAAGGAAGGCCGATTGTTGATCGCCGTCCTTGTCGGTGATGGTCGCGGTGAGCTGGATCAGGTTGTCCGCAGCCAGGGTCGTGCTNCCGATTGTTGATCGCCGTCCTTGTCGGTGATGGTCGCGGTGAGCTGGATCAGGTTGTCCGCAGCCAGGGTCGTGCTGTCGTCGGGATTGTTGGCGTCGGCATGGACCACCGCCCGGATCTGATCGAGGGTGACGCTGCCGGCGGCGTTGACGGCGACGGTGAACACGAGGGTGTTGGTGCTGGCGGTGCGGCCTTCAACGACGCCGCCATTGACCGAGAGGACGACCGCCTCACCGGTCGCCGTGTCGACGATGCCGGTTGGGCCTGCCGCCGTCACGCCAAGTGCGTAGGTCAGCGTGCCGGCTCCGTCGGCGCCGAAGGCGGAGCTGAAGTTGGCCGCAAAGCTCTGCGTGTCGTTGGTCCCAAGAACCGTCTCGTCGACAGTCAGCGTCGGTTCTACGCCGGTGGTGGCAATCGTCGGGCCGTCATCGTCAAAATTAATGAATGAGCCTACCTCCTCGCTGTAGGCGTTGGTGTTCGTCGTCGAGAAATGGAACTCGGTGATGTCGAGCCCTTCGTTCGCATCGACCCCCGTAACCTGCAGCCGATCCATTGGGCTGCTGGTGGTGATATCGACGGTGGTTACGTTATCGAGCCCGGTGATGGTGACGATGTTGCCGCTCCCGCTCAGGCCGGTGACGGTGACGCTTCCGCCTGCCGTGACATAGGTGCCATCGGTGGTGATGGTGGCAGCAAACCCTGATTGACCCGTCAACTTGAGGCTAACGATGTCAACGGCGCTCGTGGCGGTGCCGTCAAAGAAGTCCGAGCCTTGGTCGTTGCCCGTATTGTTAAAGGCGCCGATACTGATGTCCACCCGCGCTTCCGGATTGGATGGCGTGATCTGGTTGATCGTGAACCCAGCCTGCGTGATGGTCTCGAGATGGCTGCCGTACTGGATTTGCGAGGCACTACCTGCGTTCAGGTTGCCGCCGGTCACAAAATCGACCTGCAGCGTTTCGCTCGGATCGATGCTCTGGCTGTTGACGCCGAAGCCCTGTGTACTGACGTTGGCGGTGCCACCGTTCAAACCTATCACCAGAAGCTGCTTGGATGCATCATCGGGCGAATTGATCAGGTAGAAATCATGATTGCCGGAAGCGGCGTTCTGGCCTGAGAAATTAGCTACGCTGGTGCCCGTGACCGAGGCGAAGACCTTGCTGGACAGATCGATGCGGTCGTCCGCGTCGGTGGCGTCCGGATGGAGCAACGGCACGTACTGGACCGTGTACAGGTCCGCATTGGTGTTGGTGGTGTTGATCAGCGCAAACGAGAAGGCGAGCGGCCCGGTCTCAGCGGGCTCGGCGAGCGGATCAGAAGTACCGATGACGCCGATCACGACGTTTGGATGGAGCGGGTCTGCACTTTTAAACAGCCAGACCCAGTTGCCATCGACCGTCTGAATGCCGCTGTTCACGCCGACGGTGGTGGAAAACGGGGTTCCACTGAGGTTCTGGGAGAGAACGACCGAGGTGATGGTTTCCCCTGCACTCGCCGAGGCCACCACGAAGTTGGCCTGGAAGGCGATCTCCGGTGAGGTTAGGCCGCCGGTACTGTCAAGACTTAACAGATATTGCAGCGTGGTATTGCTATTGTGCGGCGAACCGGACGGGTCAATATCGTCGTCGGTAAGACCGGTGGTCTCGTCGATGATGATGTCTTGGGTCGTGATGTCGAGTGCCATGGAGATTCTCCCTCGGTTTAAATCGCGACAAGGGGAGGGATCCAGGCGCCAGGCCAAACGCGCCCGCCCGGGTCTACCCTTGCGCATTGAACTTGCGGCTCTCGACGGACTACGATCGTCTCGCCGATTGGGACCGCTGGTTCATTCTCAGTTGGAAGGTAATAGGTGAATGGCCGTACCTAGAGGTTGCCATAATAACAACGTCGAAGGTTAATTCCTCACGTGCAAGAGGAAGTTAGAAAATGCAACAGCAATCCATGAAGATATGGCCAGACCTCTCGCCCATGCGCGATTTTATTTCGCCTACACTTTGTTTATAGTACGAACACATTTGCAATGCACGTAGCCACTTAGAGCTACAAAGTTAAGTTATAGTAATCATATAGCGAGAGTTTGCATTTGTTTAAGAATGAAAATACATCAATTTTGCGTTGCGGTAGTTAAACTAAGAAGAGGTCTTCCGGTTACTATAGGAAGAAGTGTCGCGTGGCATTTTGAGAATGCGGACGTTCCGTCGATGTCTGGGCACTTAAATTCGGGTCTTCCTCAATTTGTGTGGTTAACAGATCCTTAGCGATGATACCGGTATGAGCTGGCATGCGAACGAAATCGAAATGGTCGCTCGGTCCGGGTATTAGAGTGCAGAGCGTAGTAATTACCGACAAAGGCATTGGGTTGTGTCTGCCTACGGGCCAATGTCAGGCATATGCCCTGATTGTCGATGCCGGAGTAGAAATCGGCACGGCTGGTCGTACCGCAGGCTTCAAGACCAGCCGATCCAAGGTAATGCCGTGACGGTGAAGCTCCAGTTGAGCCGCTGGCGTTGCACACATCGGCAGTGCAAACGGAAAACGTTTAATGACCGGATCCCAGCGATTGCCTCCCCATATGCCTGCCGCACAAGTAGGTCGCCGAAACAGTCGGACTGCTTGGCCATAATACGGGCGGGCGAGCCGGCGAACGCTTGATGCAACGGCTCGGGATGTCGATCAGCGACGACACCATCCTTAGACAAGTCCAGCGGAATGCTGCTCTCTTGTCGACGCCCCAGAAGACCGTGCCGGGGGCAGGCGGGCTGATTTTGCTCCGGTCGCCGCCGACAGGAAACAGCACGCTCGGTAGGCTTCGATGCGAAGTGCAGGAAGTCGCACTTGCCATATTTTTCATGACCTGCCTACCGTCTATCCATGCCCCTTTCATGTTCAGAGGCCTCGTAGAGCGTGCGGACCGTCCCTTCGCGGCATCTGCCCTGCGCGATTTGCCGAAATTGGCGGCACTGGCGCCGGCCGTCAGCCGCACCAGCGTTCGGCCGCCACAAAGCGACCATTGCCCATCTCACGCCGGCAAATTGATCGTTGCAAATAAAGTGCATGACCCTAAAATGATTCAAGGGAAGACGTCGCACCGTTAGGCGGGAGAATGTTCGCAGGGCACGACCCCCTCCTGGTCGCGCTTTCGGTGGTGATCGCCATCCTGGGGGGATACACAGGATTCGGGCTTGCGGCCCGTGTGCGGGGCACCGGTAGTGCCGACCGCCGGCTGTTGCTTGCCTGCGCGGCTTTCTTCCTTGCGGTCGGCGTCTGGACCATGCATTTCGTCGCCATGTTGGCAGCGCCAATCCCCCTCGATGCCACCTATCTTGTCCTGCCGACGGTCGTATCCTTTCTTATCTGCGCCCTTGTCATGGGGATTTCGCTATTCTTCGTCTCGCTCGGCGAGCCTTCGAATGCGCGGGTGGTCCTCTCGGCGTTGCTGCTCGGCCTGGGCATCGCATCGATGCACTATGTCGGCATCCATGGTCTTGCCGGCACCATCAATATCGAGCATCAGCATGCAATGGTTGTGGCTTCCGTCGTGATCGCCGTGGGCGCGGCCTATGGCGGTCTGCGTATCTTTCTCGCCCGGCATGGCGGCATGCGGCTAGCGCTAAGTGCCACTGCGTTCGGAGTCGCCGTCTCTGGCATGCATTTTACGGCCATGTACGGCATGCGCTTCGTTCCGGGAAGTCCCGTCCACCATGCGGCGAACGGACTGGCTGTCTCCCGGGAGGCTTTAGCCCTAATAGTATCCCCTTTGTGTTTTCTGATTATCTTCGGCTTTCTGCTGCTCCTCGTACCCGAACCACGGTCCCGCTCGCTGAATTCAGCGCGCGCCAGCCGATCTGATACTATGGATGGTGAGGCGTCGGCGTTTGACCGGAATGGTTTGGGTTCCGCCGACGCACAGACACAACTAACGCAGGGCCCTGGTGGACAGCCGGGTGTCGCCGTAGCGACGCGGGTGCCTGTCGAGGGCGCCGACGGAACCCGTTTCATCGAGATCGGACGGATCCGCAGCATAAAGGCAAATGCCCACTATACACTCGTTCACGATGGCAGCCGAGAACGCATGTGTCCGTGGGCAATCTCGCAAGCCGAGGCGCGACTCGATCCTGCCACTTTCATGCGCGTCCACCGTAGCCATATCGTGTCCATTCCCCTCGTTTCGTTGATCCGCAAGGAAGGCGATGGTGCCGTGGTCGAGTTAGACGGGGAGGTGCCGCATCTGGTTCCAGTAAGTCGCGTCAAAATTGCCGAACTTAGGGCGCGCCTAGGGTTGGCCAGGCGCGGCGATTCATAATTACAGTGCATAGATTACGATAGCTGACGCAATTCGTGCTGGCTGGACCCCATTCTGTGCGATTTCCGACGCTTCGTGCCGCGGTTGGCTTGGCCATCTTGCGAGTATTGGCTGTCAGTAACAGCTTGCCGCCGCAATCTCCTAAGAGTGTTGATCCGCAAGGATCCCCACCGGGAAAGATATTGTGGGTAGGATGTGAGCCGTAATTCTTCACGAGCCGCCGGAACGCTTGGGCATGAGAAGCAATCTCGCGGCAGATCTTTCGCGCCGGGAGGATTGCATGGTTGATCTCGATTTGCTCGATGAGCGGCACGTCTCCATTGTCCAGGAAGCGATTGCCGAAGATCGTATCGGCTTCATCGTCCAGAGCATACATGCCATTGATGATCCGGCCCAGGTTCTATACGGCGAGTGCTTTCCTCACCTCACTGACCAAGACGGGATAGAACACGCCGACGCCGTGTTTGTTCCCGCACTGGAGGCTTTGGGGGAAGCGCCGGTCCTCGACCGGCATATGCTCAAGCTTGTCCTGAACGCGCTTGAATCCAATTCTCTGTCGGTTTTGGGATATAGTCTCTCAAGTGACAACGTCTCCGATCCTGGGAGTTGGGCTCATATTCGCGACCAGATTGCCGCTCGACCTGAATTGGCCTCGCGGCTTGTTCTCAAGTTTACCGGCATTCAGACCTTTGCCGACGCTGCGCTGGCGATTAGTTCACTTTCAGAGGCAAGAGATCTAGGGTGCCGGATTGCGATTGACGACGACCTGTCGTGGACTGGAATCATCTGCGCATTGACTCGCAAACATTGGCATTCGACCACATTATGCGAGAATGGATATATCACAACGTGACTGATCAATCTTGAAGTGATCTTGGCTGGATCCGCAAACGGTGTCTGTGCTCACGCAAAGACCGGGTAATCGGTGAAATGCAGTGAGTTGACAGCAGCCACATCAATCAGCCGCCGGCCACCGCGAACTTGTGTGGCAAATCGGAAACATCTGTTATCACGTCACGTGGTGCCGGATTTTTCTGAAAGAATCCGGATTTTTCCGAAATACATCCATCGCCAGATGTGTCCATGGTCATATGACGACAATCGATCGGTCATCATATCTATGACTCCAATAGAGCACTGAGGGAACTTCCGATATCCATGCTGCTTTGGGCGATTCGGACGCCAACAGGCAGTGCGGCTCGACCTTGAGACCTACGAATTCTGCAATCGAGACCGAGGCCGATGCCACAGGCAGACCATCACTGCCTGTGCGCTGAAGCAACGGTTTCGACCGATCAACGATACTGAGGTTAGGCCTGGGATGCTGGGAAGAAGTGAAGTCGCAGAACGCCATTCTCCGATCGAATGGCCAAAAGCAAATACACACATCTTCGACGAAATTTCGGAAAGCAAGGGGCTGTGCGTTATCACGGACCAAGGTGCGGCGGCTCATGTTGTTCGGCTACCCGGGTCACATGCGCTCAAGGCTCGGGAACATTTGGCGACGGTGATGCTCGCACCTTCGCCTGGAATAAGGGTGTCTTTCAACGATCACCTCGTGCACGAATACGATGGCGACGCCGGGATGATATCCGTTACTCCAGCAAATACAGAACGCAACGTGACATGGTCTTCCACTTGCGAGAAAGTAATCGTTACTGTGCCGCCTCAACGCTTTCTGGAGCTGGCGGCGCATGAGTTCGGCGCGGGTCATACCATACTTCAGCCGCCCCCACTCGGCGCCATAGACCTTCGGGCGCTGTATCTCGCGGAGATGTTGAAGGCGGAACTGGCACGCAAAGTTCCAAACAAGATCTATATCGAATCGCTAATCACCATCTTTGGTGTGCATATCGTCCGAAATTATACAGGCTTGGACACATTGCCGTCGGGCCGAAGGAGAGGGGGCGGCCTGTCGAACCGCAGTGCCGTGCGTGTTCGCGAGCTGTTGGAGTCAAGGTTTTCCAGCAAGATCACAGTGGCCGAGCTTGCGGCGGTTTCAGGCCTTTCTCCCCGCCATTTCATCCAGGCCTTTACGACGACCTTCGGCGAGCCTCCGCACAAATATGTTCTTCGACTGCGCCTGAATTTCGCTGAAAAACTCCTCGTCGAGAACGTACTATCGATCGCCGAGATCGCCCATCTGAGCGGATTTTCAGACCAGAGCCATCTGACGGTGACCATGTCGAAACACAGAAACAGGACTCCCAGACAGGTAAGGCAGCAACGGTGATGTCCTGTCGCTGCGACGTCTTGATCTCGTGAATGAATTCGGTCTCATTTTTTCAGGGAGAAGCATGAAAGCGACGGCACGAGTTCGCCTCACGCAAATATACTTATCTGATCTCACCTGATCATTTTATTTTTACTGAAAGTCAACGCTGGTCGATATTGCGTTTTGTCGCGACGAGGGTATCTGTTCTGAGCTTTTACGACGGAACGGCCGCACTTACTACAAGGCGAGCTCAGACCGGATCTTTCTAAAAAGAAACCGGAATTTCGCAAAATACGTGCACCATCGACTGTGGCTATCCTCGCGACAACACAATCATTTGGTGCGCCGTGGAGCTTTCTGGAAATCAGTCGATACGGTGTGTTGGGTCGTCCGGGGACATTCAGTTCCCGGAAACTGAAGTCTTTGTCCCAAGGGTCGAAGCGGCCTGGAGTGCTCTGCAGCGCCAATACGCCGGTCAGATAAGCGGGGCGGAGATTGACTATTTCTTTGCTTGTTTCGTGTTTGGGCTGACCACACCGGCTTATACCAATCAGGACCCATCCCTCCATTTCGACGTCTGCCGCGCTCTTGTGTTGATCAAGCTACCACCGGACCGGGCTGACGCTGCGCTGTATTCAGTGCCGGCCCCTACTCAGGCAGGAGTGGAAAGCGCTCGCGAGCTGATCGAGAGCAAAGGGATGAAGATGGGGCGTGCTCTGCAAGATGAGTGCTCCGATCCAGCAATCTTTTCAACGGCCAAGGCGAGCTCCGCGGCATCGGCGCGCCCGGGTAGCAACGAGGAAATGTACAATGATTGAACGCATTGAAGGGCATACTCAGCGCATGGCCCGGTTCGGTGTCCCCAACAACCGCATCGCAGGTGAAAGCGGCGACCGGTCACGTCGTCGGCGGCTGATGGCGATCCTTCGCATGGCCCATCGTGTTCTTGGTATTCGGCGCAAGGGTCTGGGTCTCGGAACGTTGGGCGTCGGCGGCGGACTGGCGGCGATCGCGATCGGCCTCGCGACGCCCGCCCATGCACAATATGCCGCCGGCGGCGGCACGGCATCAGCCGGCAACGCCGTCGCGATCGGTAACGGTGCCCAAGCGAATGGCGCGAACAGCGTTGCGTTGGGCACCTCTAACAGTGCAACGGGCAACGCTTCGATAGCCATCGGCTATTCGATGGGTGTCAATGGCCTCAACGCCATAGGCATAGGTGTCTTCGCGGGCGCGACCGGCGTCAACGCACTCGCCTTGGGCGGGAACGCTCAAGCCACCGGGGACGGAGCAAGCTCCATCGGCGTCAACTCGGTTGCAGCCACAGGGGCGGCCGCCTTTGGCCTGAACGCGCGTGCCGACGGGACGAACTCGACGGCGATCGGCTATGTTACCCGGGCGACCGGGCTGCGCGCCACCGCGCTCGGGTTTGGGGCAACAGCGTCCGGACTGGATGCCATTGCCCAAGGCAATTCCGCCGTCGCAAGCAATCAGAATGCAATCGCCATCGGGTTCCAGGCGAGAGCGACCGCGATCAACGCTATCAATCTTGGCAACCGAACTGTTGCGGGAGTGGGCGCCCTTCAAGAGAGCGCCATCGCCCTCGGCACAGACGTACTGGCGTCTCAGGTCGACGCCATTGCGGTGGGGCGCCAGAGCCGGGCGACTGCAGGAAGCGCGGTGGCTCTCGGCTTGAATGCGGCGGCCTCAGGCCCCGCCGCGATGGCGCTGGGGTCCGGCTCGGTCGCGAACAACACCAACTCTGTCGCGCTCGGCGCCGCTACCCAGGCCACGGGCGCCGGTTCGGTTGCTCTAGGCACCTTCAGCGTTGCTTCGGGAGCGAATTCCGCTGCGGTCGGCAACGCCACGGCCAGTGGCGACCGTTCGTTCGCCGGTGGACGTATTGCCACCGCCACCGGCGCCGATTCTGCCGCCGTCGGCTTCTCGTCCATTGCTGCAGGGATTAGCTCGTCAGCGTTCGGTCCCGTGGCCAATGCCTCGGCAGATTTCTCGTTGGCCCTGGGCAATCAGTCCGTGTCGAGCGGATTCGGCTCGGTCGCGGCGGGGTCGGGAGCCCAGGCCACGGCCGTCTCCACCACGGCGCTCGGCAACAACGCCACGGCGACCGCCGCGAACGCAGCCGCGCTTGGACTGGGCGCAGCCGCCAGCGGAATCAACAGTACCGCCCTCGGCCGCGGCGCCCGAACCACTGCCACTGATGCCGTCGCTGTCGGCGTTGGGACGACGGCGTCCGGCATAGGCTCCGTCTATGTCGGTTCGACCAATTTTGGGAATAGCGCCAGTGGAGACAACGCCATCGCCGTCGGCACGGACGTGACGGCGTCCGGGAACGACGTCATTGCGATGGGACGCGAAAGCTGGGCGACTGCAACCAACGCCATCGCGGTCGGTCGCGAGGCTTTCGCGGACTCCGCCGACGCCGTCGCCATCGGCACCAGGGCGTTCGCGAGCGGCGGCAAGGCTGTCGCTATCGGCTTCGAGAACGTCGCCTATGGCGACGGCGCGGTCGCCATCGGTGATCCGAGCTACGCGAGCGGCACCGGCGCCTTCACCGGCGGCGCCAACAACATCGCCAATGCCGACGGCACGGCGACCGCTACGGCGGCCAATATGGCCAATGGCGCGGTCGCGATCGGCAACAACAACGTTGCGATCGGCCAGGGCTCGTTGGCGCTCGGCAATTTCAGTCGTGCGGGCGCTGCAGGCGCGGTCGCGTTCGGTGACGCTGCCATCGCCAACAATGCCGACGATGTCGCCTTGGGTTCGGGCTCGGTCACGGCAGCGGCGGTGGGCACGGCGAACACCACGATCAACGGCACGGTCTATACCTTCGCCGGCACGGCGACGCCGACTTCCACGGTGAGCGTCGGCGCAGCGGGTGCCGAGCGCACCATCACCAATGTCGCAGCAGGCCGGATCAACGGCGGCTCGACCGACGCGATCAACGGCTCGCAGCTCTTCGCCACCAACCAGGCGGTCGACAGCCTCGCCACCACCGTCAACAACATCAACACCGGCGGCGGCATCAAGTACTTCCACGCCAATTCGGCGCTGCCGGATTCGCAGGCGCTGGGGATCGACTCGGTAGCGATCGGGCCGAACGCGGTGGCCAACAATGCCGGCGACGTCGCCATCGGCCTCAATTCGGTGTCGGGCACGACGACGCCCGTCGGCGGGGCGACGATCGGCAGCACGGCCTACACCTTTGCCGGCGCGACGCCGGCCGGCGCGTTCTCGGTCGGCGCGCTGGGCGCCGAGCGCCAGATCCAGAACGTCGCGGCAGGGCAGCTCTCGGGCAGCTCGACCGACGCGGTGAATGGATCGCAGCTCTTTGCGACCAATCAGCAGGTTACGCAGAACGCCACCGACATCGCCAATCTCGGCAATACCATTGGCGATATCGGTACTACGATCAACAACATCGCCGGCGATACGTCGACAATCTTCACCGACGCAAATGGTGACGGCATCCGGTATGTGCGCACCAATGACAGGACGCTGCCCGTCAGCGACTCCTCCGCTCAAGGCATCGGTTCCACAGCGGTCGGCTATGACGCCACCGCCGTTGCGGACAATTCGCTCGCCTTGGGTCGCGACAGCCAGGCGACGATCGACGGCGGCATAGCGCTCGGCTCCGGATCGATCTCCGACCGGGCGCTCGCGCCCGCCACCGGCCAGATCGCGGCCGGCCCAACCAACTTCATCGAATACAACACGACCGACAAGACGCTTCTGGGGGCGGTAGCGGTTGGCACGAACACTTCATACCGGCAGATCACCAATGTCGCGGACGGCACGAACGCCCAGGACGCGGTCACCATTCGCCAGCTCCAGGGCGCCATCGCCTCGGTCGCAGCGACGCCGAGTCAGTATTTTCATGCCAATTCGACGGCCGGCGATTCCCTTGCTGTCGGGGCTGAATCGATTGCTGTCGGTCCGACGACCGTGGTCAACGGTGACAACGGCATCGGCATCGGCAATGGCGCGATCGTCGACCAGCTAGCACCGGGCGGCACGGCGATCGGTCAGAACGCGCATGTCATGCTGGCCGACGGTGTTGCGCTCGGCACCAATTCGACGGCGGCAGGCGTTCAGTCCGTTGCGCTCGGTGCGGGCGCAACGAGCAACCACATCAATAGCGTCGCGCTTGGTGCGCAATCGATCACCACGGTGGGCGCGCAGACGAACTACGCCGGCTTTGGCCTTGCCGCCTTGCAGAACTCGGCCGGCGAGGTGTCCTTCGGCTCGGCCGGAGCGGAACGCAAGCTGACCAATGTCGCGGCCGGTTCGGCTGATACCGACGGTGTGAACGTCAGCCAGCTCAAGGGCCTCGGCACCAACATCACCAACCTGATCGGCGGCGGCACGACGATCAACCCGGACGGCACGGTCACCGGCCCGACCTACAACATCCAGGGCGGCAGCTATACGACCGTCTATGATGGCTTCACGGCCGTCGACAATGCCCTCACCAACATCGCCAATGGCGGCGGTATCAAATACTTCCATGCCAATTCGACGCTGGCCGACTCCATCGCCTCAGGCACTGACAGCGTATCGATCGGTCCTGAAAGCGTGGCGAGCGGGACCGACAGCGTGGCTGCCGGTCACGGGTCCACGGCGACGGGGACGGGTGCGGTCGCACTCGGCCAGGGCGCACAGGCGAACAACGCCAATGATGTCGCTCTCGGTTCGGGTTCCGTGACGGAAGCGGCCGTTGGTACGTCGGGGACCACAATTCGAGGCACCCGGTACGACTTTGCGGGAACCGCGCCAGTCGGGACCGTCAGTGTTGGCGCCGATGGCGCGGAAAGGACCGTGACAAACGTCGCCGCCGGGCGCATTTCCGCCGATAGCACCGACGCCATCAACGGTTCCCAACTTCATGCGACCAATACGGCAATCGAGGATCTGCAGGGCGGCATCGGAAATATCAACGACAGCGCGGTTTTCTATGACCTCAACCCGGATGGCAGCAAGAAGAACAGCCTGACCTTGCAGGGCGGTGACGTAAATGCACCGGTTGTCATCTCGAATGTCGGCAGGGGTGTTGCCAACACCGATGCGGTCAATGTCGCTCAATTGAACCAGAGCTTCACCGAGGCAAAGTCCTACACCGACAATCGCGTGAATTATGCCATTGAATCAGCCAACGATTATACCGACCAGAAGTTCGGCCAATTGAACCGGGAGATGGGCAACATCCGCTCAGAGGCCAGGGCGGCGGCCGCGATAGGACTTGCTGCGGCTTCCCTCCGCTACGACGATCGTCCAGGCAAGCTGAGCGTGGCGATGGGCGGCGGTTTCTGGAAGGGCGAAGGCGCGCTTGCCTTCGGTGCCGGCTACACCAGCGAAGACGGACGCGTTCGAGCCAACCTTTCCGGCACGGTCGCCGACGGTGATGTCGGTGTGGGCGCGGGTCTCAGCTTCACCTTGAACTGAGGCCGGCATGTTCAGGAGAGCGGGTTCTGGCTCCTCGGTTTTCATTGCATGCCTTTTCCTGTCCGGCCCACAGGCGGCCGGGCAGGAGGCAGCTTCCTCAGGTTATCGAATCAGGCCGCCCGAGGTCGCGGTTCCTGGTGACGTAACTCTCGGCCAATATCAGAGAATGATCAGACCGTTCGAGAATTGGACGCTGATCTGCGACGAAAATCTGAAAGCCCGCCAAAGGGTCTGCAACGTCACTCAGACGATTGAAAACCAGGCAGGACAGCTCGCTTTCAGTTGGTCACTTGCCGCCACACCGGAAGGCAAGCCATACATGATCTTGCGGACCGCACCGGTTGCCAAGAGCGACGGCGTTGTCTCGTTGAAATTCGAAGACCGGAAAGAGCCGGTAAAAGTTCAACTCGATGGATGCAATCAGGCCGTCTGCATCGGAATGCTGCCGGTCGGCCCCATCATGCGCGAGCAGATCTCGAAGAACTCGGCATCAACGGTGTCCTATTCGATAAGAGACGGGAGAACCGTCAGCGTAAACGCAACCCTCAGGGGCCTTTCCAAGGCCGTTGCGGCGATCAATTAACGGAGGCATTTCACGATGGACCAGCAATCGATTCATGACCGGATAATGTCTCGCAAGAGCAGTGATGTTGTTCCGAATCACGCCGATGATCGGAATAGACCGCGGCGGAACTGGCTGAAAACGACAGCCCTGTCGTTCCTCGGTATCGTTACCGTCGGCGCCGCCGGTTACGTTGCAGGGCGCTATGAAGCAATCGGGAATTTCCTGTCGCAGCCGGCAGTCGCAGAAACGAATGCAGCCGCTTCGACGCCGGCCGATACGCCATTTCGTCAGCACGCTAAACAGGCGGGTTTGCAAGCTTGCGCCAACATCTTTCCGGGCTTGGGAGCACTGTTGACGAACGGCTCGCAATACAGCGTTCAGTCGACCTGGAACATCGAAACCCCGGACAAGCACGCGGTGCAGGCCCTTGTCGGCATGAACTACGCCACCGAAGGATACAGCGGTACGGCTGCGGGTGTTGTGGTTGCGGCACCTACCGGTTCTCTTTGTGAAGGGTCGATGGTCCGTGTGGCACCATTTACAACTTCATGCGCCGATATGCCGGCCCTGCTTCCGAAGGGAAGCAAGCTTACCAACAATCTCGCACAGATAAGTGTCTACGAACTTCCCGATAACGGCGGCAACGCGATGCTTCTGCCGACCGGCGACGGCTGTGCCGTTGTTTCCGTGGCTTCGGCAACAGGAACACAAGGAGGTGGGAAATGAGATTAGGTTTTGCCCTTGGCGCAATCTGCATGGCGCTGCTCCCGACAGCGCATCTGGGGGCGGCTGATTTCCCCACAACTGCGGATGTACCCGTTCCACCACCTCAAGAGGAGCGCGGCATCTGGGGAGCAATCGCCTATTCAGAGACCGACGAAAAGCACGGTTTCTTTTGGGGTGCCGATAAGCGGCAGGAGGCCATGGATATCGCGCTCGAGCATTGTGAGAATGCCGACGGCAAGGGATGCGTTGTCGTCGAGGTGTTTCGCAACCACCGGCATTGGGACGACGATGATAATACCGGTTTTCCCTATCACCATTGCGGCGTGCTCGCCATCGGCGAGGAAAAGGCAAGCCGCGTCACGCCCTGGAGCGCAAAATCCGCACCGACCCGTGACGAAGCGGAGGACATGGCTATCCAGGCTTGCGAGGCGTCAGGGACACAATGCAAGGTCCGTGAATGGGTATGCACATGATTGTCCAAGCATAAGGGCGGAACTATGCAGCCAGTCAATTGCGCCGTTCGCCAACGAATTGAAGAAAAGCAGCATCGTGTCGACGAGATGCGACCGATCTCGCCGCCGCAGTGCCGGCAAGGAGCGAGGCGGCGGCTATGCGCGTTTGAGTAGACGAAATTGATTCGGAGTATTCTGCCGCAATTTGCGCATAACCGATGTCAGATGGCTCTGGCTTGAGAAGCCGGACAAGTAGGAAACTTCCGCTACGCTCACATCTTCATTTGAGAGCAGTCGTTCAGCGCAATCCAGGCGAAGATTGAGAACATATTGGTGCGGCGGTTGCCCGAACGTATTTGTAAACGCCTGTATAAAATGGCTCTTTGATAACTTTGCAATGCCCGCAAGCTCGTCGATCGAGAGCTTTCGACTGAAATTCTCGTCCAAATAATCCTGCACCCGTCTTGCGGCGAGCATAGGCAGTCGCCCTCTGCGCGCAGGCGTTTCAATAGCCACGCTGTAGTTTCGAAGCAAATGAATCCCGAAAATGGTGATCAGCGAATCGAGGTAGAGGTCATTGCCAGCATCCTTTCGCGACAGCTCCGCCTTCATGAGCCTTGCCAAATGTAAAGCCTGGGCATCTGGCTGCTTGGATGGTCCGGGACGTAGTTCCAACGAGAAGCCGGGATTTTCGCTTTGCGCGAGCTCCTGCAAGCTGGAAGGAGGAATCGAGACTGTCACTGTTTCGCAAGGATATGACCAGATCAGCCGACCGTCTATCTCCGCGGGATTAATGGTGACTGTACCGGCAGATGAGTTGAGCGTTTGAAATTCACCGGCACCAAAAGCGAAGGCGAGTCCTCGCGGCGGGACGAGATAAATAGTCGCCACGTGACTGTTCGGCCGATATGTAAGAGAGCCGGAGCCAGTCCGCTTCTCATACACAACACCACCGCGAAACGTTGTCGCCCGTGGACCGGCGGATTCAGGAATAATCTGAAACACATTGTGTTTTGCATTCAGCTGATCATCGTCAGCCGACGGCCTACTGTTGACGTCGGTACATTCAAGCATCGTCCGGTCTACCCCTCGGGCCTGCCTTGTCGCGACAATCCGGTCCAGTTCCTCCGCGCGGTGAAATCGTCAAATGCCATCTCCAAAACTCCTCGCAATGGATGAGAGCCAACAGAAAATGTCAACTTAAGATTATTGTTTTCAGAGCGTTCACGAAAAATTGCCAATCCTCGCGTGGACGTCCACGAAAGACTGGAACGAAGTCGCTTGCGCGGAAGAAAGTCCATCGAGGAACTGTATCTAGATTGGCCAATGCAGTAGCGAAAAAATTGGCGGCTAGCTTTTGGGTGATGGCATCACTGCCGTCGCCAAGTTCGAAAATAATTTGGTTAAGCAGGCCAAAATGTTTAACGTCAGTGGAGTACGGAAAGAGATAAAAAATGTGTGGCCGCTTCGAATTGAGCCCTATCTGCTGGTTTTGATTTCTAAAAAACGCATTTGTACTATTAATGCATTCAATGTCGTGCTGGGGCCTAACAATTGTGCCGGGACTTGTTGTTTTGAGCTTTAGGTTTTAAGCAATCCATTATTGGACTGGGAGGTCGGCAATGGAGCCACTATCGACATGGGCCTGCGATGGATGCGGCGAAAAAAGACCAGATGTATTAGCAGACGTATGGAAGCTGCTGCGCGTCTCTATAGCCAGACACAATGGGAAATGTTTGTTTGACGGCACCCTAAACCTGTGTCCTACTTGCCAACGTCAGCTTCTTCATCAGATCAAATCGCATAAGGTGTTAAGCCGTTAATCATCGCGATAGCCCTGACCGAGGGAGAACTTCGTGGAGATGTAGGAACACCCACCAAACACCATCAGCAACCAGAGGTGGAATTAATCGTGGCGCATTCGTACTTGCGTCGTCAAGATCAATGTCGCTAACAGTGAGTGAAATCGAGATCGGTAGATAGATGGCTCGCGGGCCGAACACCATCTTGCGAAGCATCGTGCCCCCTTGAAGGTCACGTGATTCATGATCTCCTTGTCTGCGAAGAGCTGAAGCAGGTACGTCAGGATGACGTCGATCTCGACGTTTGCGATGTCGCGCCCTGGATCGAACTGCAACTTTACGAAGGTCGTTCGCGGACAAACTGGCGGATCACGTTCCGGATTAACCAAGCCGAAATCGAGATCATCGACCTCGATTATGAAGATTACCACTAGGAGGTGGCCATGAGTGCGACCAGGGCATCCGTATGAAGAGTCCCGCCCACCCCGGCGGCTTCATCAAAAGTGAAATCATCGAACCGCTTGGGCTTTCGGTGACGAGTGCCGCGCAAATTCTCGGTGTTACACGGGCGGCGTTGTCGGCCGTGCTGAACGAGCGTGCGCATCTCTCGCCGGAAATGGCGCTGCGGATCGAAAAGGCGTTCGGCGTGTCGATGGACACGCTAATGCGGATGCAGAACAGCTACGACATTGCCCAGACTCGCAAGCGGGAAGGGGAGATCAACGTCGCGCCCTTCAAGGGCAAGCCGCTGGATCCGCAACCGGCGCTGATCTGAACGAGCAACAACTGGGAATACGGGCCGCGACGAGAAGTGCGGGCAAGAGGCACTGCATGAAAGTCTGTTAGACCAACTTTCGTCCATCGTCGCGGAAGGCAAAGAAAAGCCGAGCGCGTGATGGAACGAGCCGACAGCAACTGTCGCCTTGGCTTATAGACCATAGAACCGGTCGTTCCTTCCAAGGATAGCAGCCGGCAAGAATATTTCGCGAGGCCGATCAAGCGCCCGCTGACACTCCACTCCGAGAGATCTTTCAGATTTTACGGATGTTCCGCCGGGTTTATGGAGTTAAATGCGACGCCGAGGCGTTTTCCGGAAGCAATTCGCCTGGTCTCCGTTAAGGGAACGCTAGGATACTCATGGAAAAATATAGTCCCTAGTGCTATAAGGTAGATGGCAAATGAAGAACCAGAAGCCGTAGAATGGTAGGGTCGTCACTGGACGACCTGCGGGAGTGTCCGGGGGAGGTTCATCGCGTTATGGGGTTCGCCATCAACGATGCCCGGAACGGAGAAGAGGAGCTTTCCGACGTCAAAGCTCTTAAGGATTTTGGTGGCCGGAGCGTCCTCGAAATGGTGGATAACTATGATGGCGACACTTATCGCGCCGTCCACACCGTCCGCTTTGCGAGTGATCTGTATCCTTCGTTGCTTCAGAAGCAGTCAACGAAGGGTGCGGAGACGCCCAAACGCGACATCGAGGCGATCAAGCCCGCCTGAAGGCGGCGGCTCACCACCGCGAAGACTACGAAAAGGAGCAACGTCCCATGAGCGAAGAGACCCCCGCCGTGAAGAGCAGCGGCAATGTGTTTGCTGATCTCGGTTTTGACAGTCCTGAAGAAGAATTGCTGAAGGCCAAACTGGCGCGCGAGATTGGCATCATCATCAAGCGCCGGCGCCTCACCCAGGCGAAAGCCGGTGAGCTGCTGGGCTTGCCCCAACCCGATGTGTCGGCGATCGTTACCGGCCGCACAGGTAAGTTCTCAATCGGACGGCTGCTGCGTTGCCTTGACCGGCTGGATTATCGGATTGACGTGTCTGTGCGCCATAAGCCGCGCGGCGGCAGCCGTACCGCGGCAGCGGCATAAAAACTCTCGCACCCTTTGATGTGCGAAGGCTTCATTTCTTTGCAAGGTGTTTGCCGCCGAAGGCCGTCTGCCTTGATTTGATAATTGGCCTTAAATCCGTACGTTATGTCATGCGCTATAGTCGTGTCACGAAATGAGGTCCTGCCTGCCGATATCGACACGCGGTCGTGGCTGGCAGATCTCCTCGCCCGGATGCTGAATGTCCCTGAACCCAGACCGCCCGAACTGCAGCCCGTCCATGTAAAGCATCCGATAGAGCCGGACTAACGCCGCCGCCATACCGCATAAATTGGTCGGACCAGTTTTGGCCTTTAAAGCTTGCAATAGGCTCTCTATGTTCTAATGTGTCAACATTAGGTATTCGCGAGGAGTATTGCCATGTCGATCACAACGATATCGAGCCGCGAATTTCAGCAAAACGCCAACCGGGCGCAGAAGGCAACGCGCCAGGGGCCGGTGTTCATCACGAACCGGGGAAGGACAGCGCAGGTTTTGCTGAGCATCGAGGACTATCATCGTCTTACTGGGAAAAGGCAGAATATCGCGGACCTGCTGGCCATGCCTGGACTTGAGGATATCGAGCTGGAAATTCCGCCGCGTCTTGAGCGCGCGGCACTGATGGATCTTGATTGATGCTACTACTGGATACGAACGTCATTTCCGAACTGCGCAAGGTTCGGCTTGGCAACGCTGATCCTAACGTTGCGCGGTGGGTTGAATCGCTGGAGACGGCCACCCTTTTCATATCGGCAATTACACTTCATGAACTTGAAATCGGCGTTTTGCAAAAGGAGCGCCGCGATGCAGAGCAGGGCTCTATCTTTAGAGACTGGCTTGAAACACAAGTTTTGCCGGCCTTCGAGGACCGGATCCTAGCCGTGGATGGCGCCGTGGCAAGGATGGCAGCCAGACTGCATGTTCCAGATACCCAACCGATCAACGATGCGTATATTGCCGCAACAGCACTGGTCCACGGAATGACGGTCGTAACGCGCAACGCCGCTAATTTTGGGCCGACCGGCGTTAGTATCTTCAATCCTTGGAACCATGCACACTAACCTTGTTGACTCGGTCTAGCGCATCATGGCGACAGGGGTGACGGCGCTGACGACCAAACCCCACGATCGCATGAACGACGCCCAATTCCCTAGACTCCAACTTTCAACGATTAAAACATACTCCCGTCGTTTCCTGGAAAAAGCTTGTCGTTGAGCTGGAACTTTCGATAGGTGAGTTCAGGGAGGCCGCGTCCACAGGAGATCATCCGTCGAGCAGCGGCGGATCGCAAAAGGGTTAGATTTAGGGCCGCGACTACGACTTCATCCTCGACCGTCGTGATGATTTGACCGTGTCCGTCCAGATAGTTCGACTTTCTCATTTCCCTTCCTTCATCTTCTCCCGCATCACTCTGTTCTTCTCCCTTGCATGGTACCGACGCTCGAAGAACTCTTTATTGGCTTTGTTGTAGCTGCTTGGAGGCGATCTCCCGAGCAACACGGATTGCAGGCGTCGACTGCGGCGGGATAGCCACAACGGTACCACATTCGTCACATGTAGCCGCCATGATCTGCTTCGCCACGCCGATCCCGCTTTCGAAAGGCCCATCATGGTAGTCGAAAGTCGTCGCAACGACTTTTCGGCACTTCTCGCAGACCGCTTTGGCCTTATCTCCAGCATACCAGACTTTCATGATCGCCTACTTTGTTGGATGTTCAATTGCGAAGACCGTATCGGGGTCAACGAAGTAGAACCATCCATCTCGTTTGAGGATGCGGACTTCAATGCCCTCGAATTCATGGTGTTCAGAACTCTCACGATGCGTGCCATCGCACCTGTCGATGATCGTTATCAGCCGTTCGGGGGAAATTATCACCAGTCATCAAGGCATTCTTGTCCTCGACGCTCCCTCGAGCTGCGTGCAGATCATTCCCTTCCTTCAGTGCCTTTATGACGCGACACTTGAGGCCCTTGAAAGCCATTCCGTCCCTAAATTTACGAATCTCTTGGTAAGTTCAACAAAAAAGACGCGCTGCAAACGAGAAAGCTGCGGGCGCTGGCACTTTCCGGACGAAGCCCGTCGATGGAGCTCATGTGCAACAGGCCGCAATTTAGCGCGGTCAACGTCTGGAGGCATAGGTGGAATTTCGGCCGGCCACCGAAAGCGCTGCGCACGGCGTATCTTCGTAGCTGACGTGGACGGTTTCAAGTCCGGACAAGAGGACAGAGCCAGCTGCTCGAGTCGATCAAAAGGAAGGACGCATCGAGTGCGCCGATCTCTTCGGCGCGTGTTCGGATTAGATTGTGGCAGCAAGGTAGGAATGTCGGCTGTGGCGCAAAGTAGAAATGTTCATGGCACGGCCAGGGTATCGATCGTGACCATGTCGGATGTCCTAAATGCAGATCAAAGGCACGCACTCGGCGGTCAGCCTCAACAAGCTGAATTGAATTGGATATCAAACAGACGACCCCAGCGGGACGCCTCCGCTGCATGGTGACCTGTCAAGCGCAATGCATTCCAGACAGTGAGCGAAACTGAATCCAGGATCGGGATATCGAGGTCGTCCTCCAATTTGGGGAGCGTGAATGCGGCCGGGAAGTTGGTGCACCAGGTTAGAATGGCGTCCGGCTTTGCTTCGGCGACACGGTACACCATTTCGGCAATCGAGGTGTCCGAGGCGGCGGCGAACGCGAGGTTGTCATCGATTCTCAAGCACGCATCAGCGACCACATAAAAGCCCTGTCGCTTGAACGCCGAGACGAGCTTCTGCTGGTAGTCTTCCATATAGGGAGAGACGATCGCGATACGTCTGGTATCAATGACATCGAGCGCAGAATGCAATGCAATGGTCGAGGTGGTGGCGCGTATTCCGGTTTTGTCCTCGACCCGCCGGCAGAATTCCTGGTCGACTGAAAGGCCGAGCATGGCACCCTTGCTTCCATTCCAGGCAATGATATCGGGCTGAGCCTGTGCCAAGAGCGTTGCCGCTCCAAGCATTCCTTCCCAATCATAGTCATCGGGGAACAGATCGCGCGACCCATACACCGGCGTGCGAGAAAAGTGTGCCGAAACTTCTGGAAAATCCGACAGAATTGCCGTCGTAACACGCTCGACAACGACGTTCGCCGAGGGCGTCACCATAGCGATGGCCGTTCTGAATGCCGGCCTCAGGTTTGCGAATTTAGACGTCAAGCGGCCTCCTCAAGAACAAGACGATTGCTGCTCGCCTGCCAGCTGACGGGGACTTCGCTACCTGGCTCGATGTTGAACGGCAGCTTGCCATGATCGTTCTGCCGAACGGCCAGAAGCTGCTCTCCGTTTGAACGCCTCAGATGATAATGCGTGTTCAAGCCATGATACACGATTTGCTCGACGGTAACGCGTACCTGGTTGGCGCTCGGATTGTCCGATGGAGGTCCAATGTGGATTGCTTCCGGCCTCAGTGCAACCGTCACGTTTTTATCGGTTGGCGCAGCGCCTTCCAATGCAAGCGTCACGCCATCATCGCTTGTGACAACAAACCCCGTTGCATGACGCGATGAGATCTGTCCGCTGAAGAAGTTCGACGTCCCGATAAAGCTCGCCACAAACCGGGTCGTCGGGCGCTCATAGATTTCCTTCGGCGTTCCGATTTGTTCGATGCGACCGTTGTTCATAACGGCGATCTGGTCCGACAGGGTCATGGCCTCGTCCTGATCGTGGGTCACCATGAGTGTCGTGATGCCAAGCCGTTTCTGAAGTTGCCGCATTTCGATCTGCATGCTTTCGCGAAGCTTCTTGTCAAGCGCACCGAAGGGCTCGTCGAGCAATAGAACTGCAGGCTCGATGATCAGGGCTCGGGCCAGGCCAACACGTTGCTGTTGACCACCAGACAGCTGATGCGGCAAGCGCGCGCCGAATTCCGCCAGCCGCACCATGGCGAGCGTAGTTTCGACCCGTTTGGCGATCTCGGTCTTTGCCAACTTCCGCATCTCAAGGCCGAAGGCGAGGTTTTGGGCGACGGTCAGATGCGGAAAGAGAGCGTAATTCTGGAAAAGCATGCCGATGTTCCGGCGGTGCACTGGAACCTTCGTCACCGGCTCGCCTCCGATCAGGATATCGCCAGCCGTCGGATCAATAAGACCGGCGATCATCCGCATGACCGTTGTTTTTCCACAGCCGCTAGGTCCGAGCAGGGACAGGACATGTCCCCGCTCGACTTCGAAAGAAAGGCCTTTGACGGCCTGAGTGCCGCCATAGCTCTTGGCGATATTCCTGATCGAAATGTCCTTGCTGTGAAGGCCGAGAGCGGTCATCGCCATTACGCCGTGAAGATCTGGTTGATTTTCTCAATCCAGGCGGAGCGATTTGCGTTGACGTACGACCAATCGGGGCTGAACAGGCCAAGTTCATCCATCTTAGTATCGGGATAGGCGAGGAGGCCGGCGATTTCGGGTTTGAAGCTCAGCCCGGAGATAGAGGGAGCTGCCAGTGCGGTTTCTGCAAGTCCTGACTGCACCGATGAATCCAGCATGCGGTTCATGAACGCCGCGCCAAGATCGGCATTGGGCGCATTCTTGACCAGGACTTGGCAGTTGACCCCAGCAAAGGCTCCCTCCTTCGGGAAGCACATGTCGATACTCGCACCTTTCAGCTTGTACGGATAAACGTATTTGGAATATTCCGGCCCCCCAATAGCGCCCTGTCCCTGCGCTACCAAGAGGGCTGCGTCGTCGGTGCTGTAGAGATTGAGGATGTTGGGTTTCAACGCTTCCAGTTTCGACCATGCCGCGTCCGAGAGGTATTGCGCTTCCTTGTATGGCTTGCCGGTTGCGACAGCTGCAGCGGCAATCACGGTGAAAACGCTCGGGGTCGTCTTGGTTCCAACCATCGAAAACTTGCCTTCGAAGCGGGGATCCCACAGATCGGCATAACTTTCGAGCGGCTTGGTCGCAGTCGGGTTATAGAAAAGGCCGGCAGACGAGATAGCCAAGCCGACGCCGTATCCGTCCTGGAAGACGAAGCGAGGATAGACCTTGTCCATGTTCGGCATCTTATCCTTGGGGAGGGCATCGATCAGGCCTTCACGCTTGGCGATTTCGACGCCTAAGTCGTCAACGAACATGACGGTGAACTTGGGGGCATCTTTGGCCGCACGCAGAAGGGCGATCTGGCCGAGCGTCGAGCCCTGTTGAGCCTCCACTTTGCAATCGAAATCGCGCTCGAAATTCGGCAGCACGCTCTTGCGCATGAACTCGCCCTGGGCGCCGCCCCAGATACCGATCTGCATCGTCTTGCCGGCGGCCCAGCTATTGCGGACGAAGAAGTTCGGGGCGGCCAGCGACGTTGCCGCGGCAGCCACTGTCAAGAATGTACGTCTGTTCATTGCCGAGGAAAGCTTATCGGTCATTTCAGGCTCCTTTTGGGACGGTCGGGGTCAAGGGCATTAGAAGCTCATGGCGCGTCGGAGGCCCGCAAGCCGCTCCAGCACGAGGACGATTGCGAGAGAGAAGAAGATCATCAGCGAAGCGATCGCCGCGATGCCGGGATCGAACATGCGGCTGATCAGGGACACCATCATCATTGGTAGCGGCACGTGGCCGGCGTCGAAGAGCCACATGGAAACGGCGTAGTTGTCGAATGATGTCACGAAGGCGAACAGTGCGCCTGCTACTAGCCCCGGAACGATCTGTGGCCGGGTGACGCGCCAGAATGCCACCATTCGGTTTGCGCCCAAGGTACGCGCGGCGTCCTCGATGTCCGGATCGACCGTGACGAGACTTGCCGACACGGTGCGTACCACATAGGGCGTCGTCACCAGTACGTGCCCTACGACAAGGTTCAGGAAGGCGTTTTGTGAGCCGATCGACGAGAAAAGCCGCAGAAGCGCGATCCCGGTCACCAGGGTCGGGAAGATCAGCGGCGACAGGATCAACCCCTGGATAAGGCCTTTGCCCGGAAATCGAAGGCGAACCAGTCCGACCGCGGTCGGGGTTCCCAGGATGACCGCACCGACGGCGGTGACTGAACTCAGCAGCACGCTGAAGGTGAACGATCCCGTGAAGTCGGGTTCCGCGAGCACGCTGGCGTACCATTTCAGGGTAAAGCCCTGTGGCGGGAACGTCACGAACGGCGTGTCCGAAACAGACATCACGATCGGCATCGCAAGAGGCAGCATCAGGAAGACGACGATAATCGCCGTCAATGTGTAGATAAGGGGAGCGCCGCGCCCCAAGCCGTGCTCAGACATCAGAGGCCCTCCGATGCGCGGGAGCGAAACCGACGCTCGATCAACACCACGTAAAGAACGTTGATCATCATCACGATAACCACCATGACCGTCGAAATCGCAGCCCCGAACGGCCAATCGAAGACAGACAGGATCTGCTCTTCGACTAGGGTGCCCAGCATCTTGGTGAAGTTTCCGCCGAGCAGGGCGGGCAGGATGAAAGAGCTGGCGGTCAGCGAAAACACGAGGGTGCAGCCGACACCAAGGCCCGGAATGCTCAAGGGCAAGGTGACGCGGCGGAAGACGGCAAAGGCGGAGGCGCCAAGGGTTCTGGCCGCATCTTCGACGGCCGGATCTATTCGGCCGATCGCCGCCGCCAAGGGTAATGCCATCATCGGCAGGAAAACCTGGACCGAACCGATGACAATCGCCCATTCGGTGTAGAGAACTTCGACCGGACCAAGCCCCAGGCGCGACAGCGCCCAGTTCAGGACGCCGCTGTTGCCACCGCCAAGGATAATGCGCCAACCATAGGCACGCACCACGACATTCACCAGCAGAGGCGCGATTACCAGGATCGTCAGGACACGACCGATCACCGCCGGACCTCGCGCAATCACCAGCGCCAAGGGATAGGCAAGAACAGCGGCGGCAAGTGTTGTGAAGAGGCTGATCCGCAGAGTGGTCATAACAACCTTCTGATAGAGCGGAACAGTCGCCAGCCGCGTGTAGTTGGCGAGCGTGGAGCTGCCACCGACATAGCCATCTGCCATCTGCTGGAGAAAGCTGTAGCGGACCATCAGACCGACCGGGATTACGAAAATGACAAGAAAGAAAATCACGGCCGGCCCGAGCAGAACCAAGCCCGTCACGAAACGGCCGAGCGCGGGTGCGGTCTTCCGCATCGTGGCGTCACCTGAAAGCGTTGATGTTGCTTGCAATTGCATGGAGCGTCCAAAAGTCCGAGGTAATCGTCACAGCATGTCAATAATTATGCATCAGATTGTCGACAATACAACGAAAATATGTGCGCAAAAACTATCCATTAGCGCTGAGAAATTAAGCAAAATGCCTAAAGAATGGGTTTTTGCGAGGCTCCGAAAGGATCGGGCCGGAGGGCCAGACGCGCGGCCCATGACTGCGCACCACGACCAACGGCTCGACGCTGCCTCAGGGGAGGTCTTCTCATGCGGCGAGCGGGCGATATCAACTGGGGCGGAGGGCGCGCCCGCTCACGCAGTGAAAACCTTGGCGAGCGACACGGTCGGTCGTTCGTCCCGATCGAGATCCAGGCGGCCTTCGATGTTCGATAGATGTTCGGACATCAGGGCGATCGCCCTCGGCGTATCCTTGGCCTCGATGGCTTCCAATATATGCTCGTGCTCGTGGTAGGAGCAGCTTGGCCGCCCGGGGCGTTCATAGGCCTGGATGACGAGAGATTCCCGCGTTATCAGTTCGCCGAGGAACTTGGACAGGAGACTGTTGTCCGCGAATTCAGCCAGAAGCGTGTGAAATTCGCCCGAAAGTGCGATCATTTCGGCATGGTCACGCTCCTCGTCTGCGCGCCGCTCCTTGTCGACGTGCTGCTTCAGAACACGCCGCTCGGCATTCCCAAGCTTCTTTGTGACCGCTGTCACAATTGTCGCTTCAATGCCGCGCCGTGCTTCGAACAGTTCCCGAGCGTCCTTGACCGAGGGCCTGGCAACTGATGCACCCCGGTTTGGCTCGATCACGACCAGGCCCTCATAGGCGAGCCTCGAGAACACCTTGCGGATACGACTGCGACTCACCGAGAAGATCTGACGCATTTCGTCTTCGCGGAGGCGCGTCCCTGGGGGAAGCTTCTGCCCGCCAATGGCATCCCGGATTTTTGCATAGATGGCATCCTCTACGGAATACTCATCTTCAGAAGTTTGCGAGTCGGTCATTCCCCTTTGATAGCCCAACGTGATTTCGTTGACAATGTCAGCAGCAAATGTCCATCAAGCGGCCAAACTGCGTTTTTGGTCCGGGCCGAGCGACCCAGCCTTGGTGTTGGACACTTTGCGCTTGCATTTGGGTGTGTTGCCAAGGTGGCCTATTTTTATTGCCAAAATTATATTGTATTGTCGACAATAACATGCATTGTTGCCGACGCAATCATCTGAATTCAGTTAGCAGCCTTTTCAAAGACCATTGCTCTGCAGGAGAACTGCGCACATGCCGCACGAAAGTGCCGTAACCCTGTTTCGCGGGGTGTCCGTCTACGATCCATCAGTCGAAGCGGCGATGAGGGGTCCGCTTGACGTCCTGATAGAAGCCGGCCGGATAACACGGATCGCGAAGACGATAGAGCCGCCGCCCGGCGCCAGGCAGATCGCCGGGATCCAACATCTGTTAATGCCCGGCCTCGTCAACGGGCACTTCCATTCGTCGGTCAACCACATGAAGGGTCGCCTGCCGGGCCTACCACTCGAAATTTTCATGCTCTATGAATCGCCCGCCCTCGACGTCCTGATGCCCACGCCGCGGGAGGCGTACCTGCGCACCATGTTGGCGGCGATCGAGATGCTGAAGAGCGGCACGACCGCCGTCCAGGATGACGCGTTCTTCGTGCCGCAACCGACCACGGAGATCATCGATGCTGTTTGCCAGGCATATGCGGACTGTGGCATCCGCGCGACCGTTGCGCTTGACGAACCGCAAGTGCCTGAGCTCGAAAAGCTGCCGTTTCTGGCCGACCTCGTGCCGCCACACATTCTCGACGAGCTTTCCAGGTCACCGGCGCTCGGAAGGGAAGATCTGCTCGGACTCTACGACCATCTCATAACAAAATGGCACGGGCATGCGAACGGGCGCATTCGCGCGGCCGTCTCCTGCTCCGCGCCCCAGCGCGTGACGACGGACTATTTCCACACCCTCGACGAGCTCAGCCGCGATCACCAGATTCCATTCTATGCCCATATGTTGGAAACGAAACTGCAGCGCGTTCTCGGGATCGAGAAATACGGTGGGCGTTCGCTGATCCGCTATGTCCATGATCTCGGCCTGTTGTCGGAGCGAATGAACATCATCCATGCTATCTGGGTCGATGACGCAGACCTCGACCTGATCGCAGCGTCCGGCGCGGCGGTCGCCCACAATCCCATCAGCAATCTCAGGCTGGGAAGCGGGGTTATGCCGTTTCGCCGGATGCGCGAGCGCAACATCCCGATTTGCCTCGGTGTCGACGAGGCCATCGCAGACGATGCGGTCAACATGTGGTCGGTCATCAAGACGGCCGGGATGATCCACAACCTGTCGGAGGCGGACTACCGCCGCTGGCCCCAGGCTGCAGAAATCATGGATTGTGCCATCGAAGGCGGCGCCCGTGCGATGGGGATGCAGGGCAAGCTCGGTCGTGTCGACGTCGGCCAGATCGCCGACCTTATCCTGATTGATCTGAGATCGATGGCGTTCTCGCCGCTCAACGACCTGCAGCGCCAGCTTGTTCATTGTGAGGACGGGCGATCGGTCGCAATGACCATGGTGGACGGTCAAATTGTCGCCGAAAGGGGCACGACGACGCTGGTCAACGAAGCGGACATCCTGGCGGAGGCGCGGGAGATCTTTTCACGGAAAGCGCCGGCGCTCGCGGATGCAGCAGCGGCGATGAACCGCCTGCTGCCGTTCTACGACGAGATGTATTTCAAGGCGGCGGCCGTCGACGTCGGGATGAATCGCAAACTGGGCGAGACGAGGAGTTCATGAACATGCGCCAGGAATGGTACTCTTATTCTGCGATACCAAAGCGACCTCGGACACGTTGGCCGAACGGCAAGCGGCTAGCGGTCTACGTTGCATTGGGGATCGAGGAATATGCGTTCGGTACGGGTCTGAGCGAGAACCTTATCACCGGAACTTCCCATCCCGACCTGGCGAATACCGCATGGCGTGACTACGGCAACCGCGTCGGTGGATTCCGGCTGATCGACCGCCTCGGAAAATTCGGGATTCGGCCAGCGATCCTCCTCAATACCGATGTCTACCAGACATCTTCGGCCATCACGGATGCTGCCCGAGAGGCTAACGCCGAATTCGTGGCCCACGGAACGTCGAACTCCGATACTCTCGCGACCATGAACCCGGCCGAGGAAGAGCTCTACCTCAAAAGGGTAGCAGCCGAGATTTCCAAACAGGAAGGCAACCCGCCACTTGGTTGGTCAAGTCCGTGGCTCGCTCATAGCGCCACGACGCTCGACAACCTGCATGGCGCAGGGTTCAGGTATCTCCTGGATCTGCGGCTCGACGACCAGCCCGTCTGGCTCACGACGAAACACGGCAAGCTGCTGTCGATTCCCTACGCGCTCGAAATCAACGATAGTTCGACCATGATTGGACGGCAGACCGCAGCCGGCGACTTTGCCGATATGATCATTGATGAATTCGATGAGCTGCGAGCGGCATCCGAGGATCGCGCTCTCGTCATGAGCATCGTCGTGCACTCTTTCATCTCAGGTCAGCCGTTTCGGTTGAAGGCACTCACGCGGGCGCTGGAGCACATCAGCCAACATGTCGACGATGTCTGGTTCACGCTGCCGCGCGAAATCGCGGACGCCGTGGCGAACTATCCTGACCTGGCAGTTTGAGAGACCCAGGGCCTTGCATTCCGATTTCTGCATTTCGATGCGCGGCGTAAAACGGGTAAGAACAAGACCCGGTCCTGCGCAAGGTCGAACCAACCAAATGCGGCGCGCGCTCGGCTTTAACGCCACCGTGCCCGTGTCGGCGAACGCAAAGGCATGGAAGATGGAAGCTCACATTCCGAGAGTATCACGTAAGTGCTTCTGCAGTTGGTCCAAACACTAAGTGCTTCGTGTGCCAAATGTGCGCCCCGAAATTCTCAATATCATTCCGGAATCGGCCGGACCGCGTCTAGCCACGAGCAGAGGCGGCGCAATTTACTCGGTGCGCCCTCCGGGATCACAGGTCATTGCTGCAGCGGACCATTATGCCGCGGTGACGCTTGCGCCTGCATCGAGAATACGAGCCTGCTTGGGGAGCGACAGGATGCACGAGTACAATGCTGTGGTCGGGGCGATTACCATTCGACCGGCGCAAGTCGATGGCTGGGCGGAATGGGCAAGCATTAAAGAAACCCTCATTTTTGCTCTGAAGCCGCAAAGTCTCCTCGAGCTAGCCACCGGTGAATTTGACCTCGCCGAGGTCGAACTTCAGCCGCCGGCGTTCGGAACGGTCGACTTGAAAGCCTTGCGGATAGCCGAACTGCTGAAGATGGAACTGATGCAGCAGGGTCCGCCAAGCGCACTCTATGTGGACTCGCTGCTGACGCTCTTTGGCATCCATCTCCTGAGAAACTACTCAGCACTGCGCAAGCACACCATGAACCTGAAAGGCGGCCTATCTGCCTCGGGTGCTCGAAGAATCCACGAATTCGTGCATGAAAATTTCACTCGGAAAATAGCTGTGGCAGAGCTTGCGGCGATAGCCGATCTGTCTCCCTACTATTTCATTCGCGCGTTCACAAAGAGATTTGGGCAACCACCGCATCAGTATGTTCTCTTCTTGCGACTGTCCTTTGCCGAGAGGCTGTTGGTCGAGGGAAAGGAGACCATTGCTGAAATCGCCTATCTTGCCGGCTTCTCGAGCCAGAGCCACCTGACCGCATCGATGCGCAAATACCGGCAGGTGACGCCGGCAGAGCTCCGCGCAAAGAAATGAGGGTGTCAGCGTGGCGCGAGGTCGCAAACGCTGAATTAGTTGATTCTAAATAACAAAACCCCCATAAAAACAGACTTGAATCGATGAAATCTTTGCGACGAATGAGCTTTGCCGCAATTTTCTGACACCCGAAGCAATATCCTGAAATACCGCGAACCACCATTTGTGACCCCCTGAGGCGGTGCAACGATCCGGTGCTCGAGCGCTCTCTGCATTCAAAAAAAGCCACCCGTTAACGAGGCGGAGGCGAACGGTAACCTGGGCACTTGGCCACCGAAACTGCAAAGCCGAGGAGGCATCAATGGACAATCTCGACACGTTCACGCCGTCGCCGACAGTGCGCCAGTTCCGGCCGCCAGTAATAACGCATGACATCATCGGCTATGCACGAGAATGCAATCGCCAACCGATAGAAGTCGATCCAATGGGTGCGCAAACCAGTCTCGTTGGCGGCATTGGTTCAGGCTTTCATACCTGCGCATCGGCTCCGCGCACCAGTACGGTGAAGGCGTTCTCGAACTCAGTGGCGCTCTTTTTGGGGAACGCCGGTTGCCTTGATCATGCGAAGCCCACCAGTCCTTTGCTTTCCAAAGCAACGGAAGCAAACACCGGACCCCTGCTAGGTAGACGCCACACCGAGGGAGGCTTCGCGCGATGAGGATTGCCATTATAGGAGGCGGACCGACGGCCGTTTCCCTGCTCGATAGCTTGATCCACGCGCGTGAGACCATCGGCCCGGTGTCGCTGGACGTGACCGTCTTCGATCGATCGCCGCACCCGTGGTGTGGCACCAGCTTTGCCGCCGATAGGCCAGAGGCACTGGCGAATACGTATGCGCGCGATATGTCAGTGCGGCACTGGCAGCCCGAGCATGCGGATATCTGATTGAAGGCGAGCGGCTACGCAGAGTTCACAGGTGACAATTTCGCGCCGCGTTCGGTGATTGGGCAGTACTTCAAGGACTCTGCACAGCAAGCAGTTGTGAAACTGGAAGCCTTCGCGTTCATCCGCGAGTGGGTGACGGAACTGACCGTCATCGACGGTCGCGTCCGGGTGTCCACCCAGAAAGGAAGCGACGCATTCGATTACGCAATCTTGTCCGTGGGCCGTTCAGCGAACTTCGACCCCTACGGGCTGGAGGGCAAGGAGAACTTCTCCGCCAAGGTCTATCCCCTTGCCGATGCTCTGCGCGGCGTGGATCCTGACGAAAACATAGGAATTATCGGCTCTGGGCTGACCGCAATCGATTTGACTATGGCATTGAAGGCGAACAACCATCGCGGCCGAATTACCCTTCTGTCCAGACATGGTCTGCTGCCCGCGGTTCGGCCCCCGGCACTCAAATACGAGCTGAAATATTTCACAGTAAAGGCCGTCGAGAAAATCGCCGCGGCAAAGGGCGGCATCTCCTTGGAGGATCTCGTGCACCTCCACCGCAAGGAACTTGACAGCGCCGGGACGTCCCCGCAACCTATCCTAGATGAAGTATTTCCAAGAGACTACGGCATTGATCGGCTGCGGCGTCAGTTGATGCACATTGAAGACGGCCGGGCTGCGTATTCGATTACGATCAAAATGCTCTTAGCTCTCCAGGACGCGTGGTACTTCCTTGAGTCATCAGAGAAAGCACACGCGGCTAGGTTTCATCATGTTTGCAATAGTCTCTGCTGCCCAATGCCGAGACACCGCGCGGCGGACCTCCTCGACCTCGCCGACACGGGCCAACTAGACGTTATTCGTGAAGTGAAGTCAGTGGCCAAGCATGCACATGGACAGTTCGTCGCCATGACCGCAGGCCATCCACCGCTCACTTTCGACAGGGTGTTTTCCGCGGCTTCCAATGGGAATGCGCTCGATCCCAGAGCCGCATCGCTCCTCAATAGTCTGCTGCAGTCTGGACAGTCACGTGCCCATCCGTTCGGAGGTCTCGATGTTGAACGTACCACGAGTCGGCTCTTGGATGCCGGCGGCCGCCCACAGCCGTGCCTCTATGCAGTGGGCACCACGACGAGTGGAGCGTTTCAAATCTTGAACGGCTACAGCGTACTTAGGCTGCGTGCAGCCCAAATTGCCGACACAATATTCGAGAACCACCAAGAGAGGCGTGATCGCACACAAGAACGCCGCCGGAGGGCAGTCGTAATCGCGGGCGCCGAGCTCGATGCCCCGGCCCATGTGCCTTTTGATGCCGTCTCGACGTGAAGGCTTTCCAACGAGAGCTGTGAAGCCTCTCGAAAACAGAGCTGATCTGAGATCGTCTAGATAAATTACGGCTATGGGTCGCGTGGTTGTCGAGAATAACGTGGCGCCGCCAGGGCAGCGGAGATTCGGTGGCGACCGAACACCAGGCCTCGAGATAGGCCGGGTCGGAGCGTGGCGTCCCTTTTCTCCAGCGACAACTGGCTGGCAAACCGCGTGGCCGTTGCGGACCCGTGCAACGGTGCTATAGCGAACTGCTTCAACCGATCGAGCCGGGTTGTTTGGCCGCCCAGCCAGCCCCAAGGACGGCGTGCTCGTGATGGACCTCGACGGTTCCGGAGCCATCGAAAAGGGCGATCGCCGCCTCAGCCTTCGCCGCCTTGGGAGGGGAGGGAGGTCGCTATGGGGGCCCTCTAGGCTCGAATGACACGTCCGCGTTCCGCAGATCTGTCGACACTGATATGTCGATGGTGACGAGATGTCAGCAGAACATGTCAATCGTTGTTGGAGGCTGCTAGTCTGAGCCGCGTCGGTTCGATTCCACGACCAAATCTAGCACAGCCCCGCTTCCGGAGGTACGAATCCCGCTGCCCTCGGCGTTATTTCAGGCCGATGGCTTGGGTTCGAGCAATGAATCCTTCGCGGAGAAGACGAATAGTCATATTTGCAATCGCCATTGTCATCCCTCTGGTTTTAGCTTGCCATTTGCGTCCCGACGTAAGCCCGCCATCCGCCGAGCGCGGTCACTTCCTCGGCGTCTGCGACGGCATAAGCCTCACAGAGAAAACCTGAGATGCTGCTGCCATCTTCGAGGGTTACCTTTCCAATGCCGAGCGGCCCCGGAATTTTCTGGACGAAGTTGCCGAAGGCTGCGGGTGGGAGCGCCCAGACTTCGACCTCGAGCCCGTTGCCGGCGAAACCGGGTTCGCGGATGAGGCCGGGTTTTGGCGGTACAGTGTTCGGCAGCACGAAGAGCCGGTAGTCACCGGCTGTGCGGCAGGTTTTCAGGCGATATCCACCCGGTCCGGTGAGTTCGTGGTTGAGTGGCATGCCGGTCAAATGGGCGCCGACGACAGCGATCGGAACAAAGCCGTCGTCAAGCGGTGCAACCCGGCTTTCTTCTGGGAGCGATGCCTTCTTGTCCTTGCCCATGCCGGCCCCAAGCGCCCGGTGCATGGCGTCGGCAAACGGGGCGAGTGCATCATCCGTGAATGTCGGGCCGATCAGCGTCACGCCGCCAGGCAGACCATTGTGCCCGAAGCCCGCCGGAATGGCGATTGCGGCATAGTCGTAGAGATTGACGAAATTCGTGTAGCGCCCGAAATGGCCATTCTTCACGATCGGATCGGCCAGCATCTCCTCGACCGTGTAAGTTGTGGGCGCGGTCGGCAGCAACAGGATGTCCACCTTCGTCCACTCGGCCTTCGTCTTTTGCCGCAGCGCTTCGAGTTTGTATTTACCCTCGAAGGCAGCGACGGCATCATAGGCCTTCGCGCCTTCGATGATGGTGCGAACCGTCGGGTCGAAATCATCCGCGTTGCTGGTCAGGAAGTCCTTGACCGCTGCCAGTCGTTCGGCGACCCACGGGCCATTGTAAAGAAGTTCCGCCGCCTGCCGGAACGGCGCATAATCGAAGGGCACAATGGTCGCGCCAAGTGATTTCGCGCACTCGATCGCCGTACCATAAAGCGCCTCGATATCCCCGTTTCCGAAGAATTCTCGCTCGGTGCTCTCCAACACCCCAATCCGCAAGCCGGTGGCGGGGAGGGCTGCGGGCACGGCGTGACGCGAGAAGGGATCGGTTGCGTCGTAGCCTTCCATCACTTTGCGGATCGCAACACCATCGCCAACCGTGGCGGCAAACACGGTGACCACGTCCACGCTGCGGCAGGCTGGAACGACGCCGACGTTCGGCACAAGCCCAGGGGTCGGCTTGATGCCGACAAGATTGTTGAAGGCGGCGGGTACGCGACCGGACCCGGCCGTGTCCGTGCCCAGCGCGAAGGTCGCAAGGCCGGAGGCGACCGCGACCGCCGAACCTGAGCTCGAACCGCCCGACACATAAGCCGGATCGAAGACGGAGCGCGGTGCGCCATGGGGAGAGCGCGTGCCATTGAGCCCGGTCGCGAACTGGTCGAGGTTGGTCTTGCCGATGACTATAGCGCCTGCCGCCTTGAGGCGCTGGACCACGGTTGAATCCGCAGCCGGCTCATAGGCAAAGGCCGGGCAGGCGGCTGTGGTTGGCAGGCCAGCGGCGTCGATATTGTCCTTTACTGCGAAGGGGATACCCCAGAGGGCCAAGCTGTTTGGCTCGGGCGCGCGCGCCATCAGGTCGCGGGCAGCAGAGCGCAAATCCTCCTCCGGCGTGGCGGTGATGAAGATCGCCGGATCCCTGGAGGCGGCGCGCCGCTTGATCACCTCTTCAACGAGATCGAGCGGCGTCAGGCCGGATTGATAGGCAGCACGAACGGTTGAGAGGTCGAGAATTGTCGGCAGCATGTCAGCAGTTCTCCAGAACGACGATGATATCACCGGCTTTAACATTGCGCCCGGGTCCGGCGCGCAGATCGCGGACGCGTCCGTTCGCGTGGGCAGTGACGTTGATTTCCATTTTCATGGATTCGATGATGGCAACCGTATCGCCGGCGGTGACGGAAGCACCCGGTTCGACCAGCAGTTTCCAGATATTGCCCGGAACGCTGCTGGCAACGCCGAAGCAGTCAGCCGGAATATCGCCGTCAAGGCCTTCTCCCGTGCCTTCGTCGCTGACGAAACTGTCGAGGCCAGCGTCTATCCAGCTTTGCCGCTCGGCGTCGAAAGCCGCCTGCTGCGTCGCCTTGAAGCGGCCGATCGATTGAGCGTTTGAGTGCAGTTCTTCCTCATAGGCTCCGTAGGAGAATTCCGTCTCCTCGATCCGCACCGGATAACCGCCATGTGGAAAGATGGCGCGGGCCTCTGTCAGTTCCTCATGGCTGACCGGGAAGAAGCGGATCTGGTCGAAGAAGTTGAGCAGCCAGGGCTTGCCCTTGGCGAATTCTGGCGTCTGCCGCCAGGTGTTCCAGACTTGGATGGTGCGGCCGAACAGCTGATAGCCGCCTGGGCCTTCCATGCCGTAGATACACATATAGGCGCCGCCGATGCCTACGGCATTTTCCGGGGTCCAGGTGCGGGCCGGGTTGTACTTGGTGGTGACAAGGCGGTGGCGCGGATCGATTGGTGTTGCCACCGGCGCGCCGAGATAGACGTCGCCAAGACCCAGCACCAGATAGCTGGCATCAAAGACGATGTCCTTGACCGCTTGTTCGTCCGGCAATCCGTTGATGCGGCGAATGAACTCGATGTTCGACGGGCACCAAGGCGCGTTCGGGCGCACCAGTTCCTGATACTTGCGCATGGCAAGCTCGGTATCCGGATCGTTCCATGACAGCGGCAGATGGACGATGCGGCTCGGCACCGTCACGTCCTGCGCCGGCGGCAGTGTCGCCTCGATCTCGTATAACAGTCCAAGCAGACGCTTTCGCGTCAGCATTGTCCCGTCGTAGTGGATCTGCAGCGAGCGGATGCCGGGGGTGAGATCAATCAGGCCGGGAAGGCGCGCTTCCACAACGGCTTTCATCAGCAGGTGCACGCGTAGCCTGAGCGCGATATCGAGTGCCATCGGGCCATATTCGACGAGCAGGTTGTCGTCACCCTGGCGGCGGTAGACCACGCAGACAGGGCCTTCTTCCCGCGCTCCGACGATCGCCGAGCCAACATCCGAAACCCGATGGACAACGGGGCCCGCGACGGGATCGTCCGGGCGAGCGAGCGCATGAAAGCGGATGCGATCACCGGGTTTGAACTGACCCATCTTCCACTGCTCGTCACGTGCAATCACCGCCGGGCAGACGAATCCGCCGAGGCTCGGGCCGTCCGGACCGAGAATGATCGGCATATCGCCTGTGAAATCGATCGCGCCGACAGCATAGGCGTTGTCGTGCAGATTGGAGGGGTGAAGCCCAGCCTCGCCGCCATCGCTGCGTGCCCATTCTGGTGCCGGTCCGATGAGGCGGACGCCAGTGCGGGCGCTGTTGAAATGCACCTCGTAGGCGGTGGAAAACAGGGTGTCGATATCGTCCTGCCGAAAGAAATCCGGTGCGCCATGAGGGCCGTAGAGGACGGCGACGTCCCATTCGCGTGTGAGGTCGGCGGGCTCGTTGGCAGCCTGCGGTGGTTTGACGGGTGTCTGCCGCGCAAGGTGCAGCACATGACCGGTCTTCAGCGTGCCGGTCGTGTTGCCGCCGAACTGGCCGAGATCGAAGGTAGCCCGCGAGCCGAGTACGACCGCCGCAGCGAAGCCACCCGCGACCGCAAGATAGGCGCGCTGGCCGGGACCGTCGATGGCGCCGATGGAGAGCACTTGTCCGGCGCGAATGGTCACCCCCGTGCCGTGCGGTAGACGAAGGCCATCACAGGTCATCGGCATGTGCGCTCCGCCGAGTGCAATCACCACATCGGTGTAAAAGCGCAGTGTCGGGCCGGACACGGTCAGCTCCAAGGCAGCCGTCGTGTCATCGTTGCCGACGAGACGGTTGGCATGGCGGAAGGATCGCTCGTCCATCGGGCCGCTCGGCGGCACGCCGACATGCCAGAGGCCAAGGCGGCCGGGCAGTTCCTGGAGACTGGACTGGGCGCCCGGGGACAGAACCTCGATGACATCCGGCACGAAGGCAAAGTCGGGCAGAGCCGTCGTCGCGACGTTGCCGCTTGCGAGAAGATCGGAAGCGGCGATTGCGCGAAGGTAGTCGAGATTCGTCTCGATCCCGGTGATCGACGTCGCGGCAAGCGCTGCCTGAAGTTTTGCGATCGCCGCCGGGCGGTCGTCGGCCGCGACGATGATTTTCGCAAGCATCGGATCGTAGAACGGCGTCACCTCCGTGCCGGTTTCGATCCAGCCGTCGATGCGAGGGTTTGCGGGAAACACGACCTCCGTCAGCAAGCCGGCACTCGGGCGGAAGTCGGCGTGCGGCATCTCGGCATAGACGCGCACTTCGATCGACGCCCCTTTCGGTGCCAGAGCTTCGGCACCCGAAAGCACATCCTCGCCCGCGGCCTGCCGGATCATCCATTCAACGAGGTCGATGCCGAAAACGGCCTCGGTTACCGGGTGCTCCACCTGTAGCCGCGTATTGACCTCGAGGAAGTAGAATTCCCCTCGCGCCGGATCATAGATGAATTCGACCGTGCCGGCCGATGCATAGGACACCGAGCTTCCCAGATCGACTGCCGACTTGTGCAGCCGCGCGCGTGTCGCAGGCGAAAGGCCCGGTGCCGGAGTTTCTTCAACGACCTTCTGGTTGCGCCGCTGCAGCGAGCAATCCCGTTCGCCGAGCGCCACGACCTTACCCTTGCCGTCGCCGAAGATCTGCACTTCGACATGGCGGGCGTCGGCGACGAAACGCTCGAGATATACCCGGGCATCGCCGAAGCTGGCGCGCGCCGTGCGCTGTACGCTTTCGAAGGAGGTCTTGAGTGAAGCCGGATCGGCGCAAAGCTGCATGCCGATGCCGCCGCCGCCCGCAGTCGATTTCAGCATGACCGGATAGCCGATCGTTTCGGCCGTCGTCAACGCGATCTCCAAACTTTCCAGCAGACCGCTGCCCGGCAGAAGCGGCACGCCGCTTCGCTGTGCAAGTTCGCGTGCCGTGTGTTTCAAGCCAAAAGCCGAAAGATGCTCCGGGCGCGGGCCGATGAACACGATGCCCTCGGCGGCGAGCCGCTCGGCAAAGTCGATATTTTCGGAGAGGAAGCCATAGCCCGGATGCACGGCCTCTGCGCCCGTTGCCTTACAGGCGGCGATGACGGCGTCGACGTTCAGATAGCTTTCCGTGGCCGCTGCCGGACCCAGGCGCGCCGCTTCGTCCGCGAGCCGTGTTGCCATGGTAAACCGGTCGGCGTCGGAATAGACGGCGACGGAGGCGATGCCCATTGTCTTCAATGTCCGGATGACCCGGACGGCGATTTCGCCCCTGTTGGCGATGAGGACCTTCTTGAACATGCTCAGGCCACGGTACCTGGTGTAGCGTCCCAGATCAGCACGCGGATCGGCGTCGGATCAAAGCCGTTGCAGGGATTGTTGATTTGCGGGCAGTTGGAAATGACGCAGAGCACGTCCATCTCGGCCACCAGCTCCACATAGTCGCCAGGCGCGGAGATGCCATCGACGATGGTCATCTTGCCATCGGGGCTGATCGGCACGTTCATAAAGAAGTTGATGTTGGGCACGATGTCGCGCTTGCTCATGCCGTGCTTCATCACCTCCAGCAAAAAATTGTCGCGGCAGGCATGAAGATATTTGGTGCCGTGGCCGAAGCGCACGGTGTTGCTCTCGCAGGAGCAGGCGCCGGCCGACGTGTCGTGGCGGCCGCAACTGTCAGCCGTCATCCTCAGCATGACATTGCCTTCGTTGGAGATGATTCGAGTTCCGGTTCCGACATAGGCTGCCCCCTGATCCCGCATCGTGTCCTGGTTGGAATAGCGTTCAGCGAAATCGTCGGCCTTGTAGAACAGCGTGTCGATCGCCTGCTGACCGTAGCTGTCCTCGATACGGATCGTTTGCCCCCTGCGCACGACGCCGGACCACGGCGCTTCGGCCGGGATGAAATGATCCTGGGCTGCGTTTTCGACGGTACGCGAGGCGTCGGTCTGAATGAAATCGATCATGGTCGGCCTCCTCAAGCCTGCATCATGGCGTTGTTCTCGAAGCCGCGGACGGCTTCGGCGGTGGCGGTGCGGGCAAGATCGTCTGCTGCCGGCGCAGCGGCGCGGAAACGGGTGACCGTCACCGGTGCCGGCGCATGCACAGGATTGGGATCCAGCGGATGCGGGCAGTTGGAGAGACCGACGAGCATGTCCATCTCGGCTCGCAACTCGGCGTAGTCGCCGCTGTTGGATGCCTTGCCTTGCCAGCGGAAACCACCGGCATCATCGATTTGGACAGGCGCGAAAAGATTGAGCACGCCGGGAATATCGCGTCGATCTAGACCGAGCTTTCCGGCTGCGAGGATGAAGTTGTCGCGCGTGTTGCGGGTATTTGCGCCCGGATATCTGGCGGCGTTCGATGCGGCCGTCGATCCGCCCATCAGGCAATCATGGGCGCCGGAGCTATCCTCGATCATCGAGAACATCACGCGGCCCATGTCCGAGAAGACCACCCGGCCCTTGCCGAGCGCGGTCGTCCACTGAACCTTGACGGTATCGACCAGATTGAGCCTTTCGCTGGTGTCGGCCGCGTTCCAGGCGATCAGCGCGACGGTCGATAGGCCCTCCTGCTGATCGATCCGCAGCGCCTCGCCGCGCTTCAACAGGGTCGACCAATACCAGCCGCCCGGAATCGTTTCCTGATGGATGACGCGGCCAGCCTCGATTGCGGGCGCAGGTAGTGGGCTCGGTACGGGCAGCGCCTTGGGGGCGAACTCCAAGCCCTTCCTCTGGTGTTCTTCGTAGTGTTGCCGGTTGGCGGCGATTTCCTCTGCGGAACGTCGGACGTGCATGGCTATCTTTCTCCTGACGGGCTGGAAGACGGGTCGTCCCGGCGAGGGCCCTGCAAAACAACCGGGCCGTCCCGGTCAGGGCTAAAGTGTGAAGGCTCGCCCGCACGGCGGGGCGGCCAAATGGCAATGTCCTTGGTGATGGTCGCGCCGTAGCGCTGTTTTTCCTCCGCTCGGTCGCGTGGCCGCTCGAAGGCGACGACGCGGGTGGCGAGTGTGAAGGCCTCGCGCATGTCATGCGTGACCATGACGACAGTCATCTGCGTTTCATTCCAGAGCCGCTTCATCAGCGTGTGGATTTCGGCGCGGATCCCGGGATCGAGCGCACCGAAGGGTTCGTCGAGCAGTAGAACCTTCGGTTTCATGATTAGTGCCTGGGCCAGCGCCAGCCGTTGCTGCATTCCGCCGGAAAGCTGCGCCGGATATTTGGTTTCTGCGCCGGAAAGGCCGACTTCCGCGATAAATTGCCGGGGTTCCTCGAGGGCTGATCGCCGGGCTGCGCCGAAAAGCTTCGCCTTGTATCGCGAGGCTGTCAGTTCCTTGCCGAGCAGAACATTGCCGAGCACAGTCAGGTGCGGGAACACCGAATACCGCTGGAAGACGACGCCGCGATCCGGACCCGGTTCGGGCGGCAGCGGCTCGCCGTCCAACAGGATCGTGCCTCTGGTCGCCCGTTCCTGGCCAAGAAGCATGCGAAGGAAGGTCGACTTGCCGCAACCGGAGGGGCCAACGAGCGCGACGAAGGCGCCGGACGCGACTGTCAACGACACGTTCTCCAGCACGATCTGGTCGCCATATTCCTTCCAGACGTTGTCGATGATCAGTTCGCTCATCCCTGCTTCTCCAGCTCGGACCACGGGAAGACGACGATGCGGATCCGATCGAGGACGAAGTTGGTCAGAACGGCAAGCAGGGTGATCCAGACGACATAGGGAAAGATGATATCCATCGACAGATAACGGCGGACGAGGAAGATGCGATAGCCGAGCCCGGAGTCTGACGAAATCGCTTCCGCTGCAATGAGGAACAGCCAGGCAGGTCCCAACTGCAACCTGAGGCATGTGATCAGGCGCGGCAGAATTTGCGGCAGCACGACGCGTAGTGCGATCTGCCAGGACGAGCCTCCGAGCGTTTCCGCCTTGACGATCTGCTCGCGCGGCAGTTCCAACGTCTTGAGGGCAAGGTCACGGATCATCGTCGGCGCGACGCCAATGACGATCAGTGCGATTTTCGAGGCTTCGCCAAGACCCATGACGATGAAAAGAACGGGCAGCAGCGCCAGCGGCGGGACCATGGAAATCACGACCGCGAAGGGCGCGAGCAGCGAACGCAGATAGGGCAGCATGCCGATCGCCATGCCGATTAGCAGCGCCGTTGCCGTCGAAATCCCGAGGCCTGCGAAAAGCCGGCTCAGGCTAGCAACGGTATCAGACCACAGCAGGTAGTCGCCGGTGCGCGTATCCGGCAGGAAGGCCAGTCGGTTGATCGCCTCGGCAAACACCGAGAGACCGGGCAGTAGCTTATCGTTGGGATTTTCCGCCAGCCGCGCAATCGATCCCGCCCCATAGGCGGCAATCAGCAGCACGAATGGCAGAAGCGTCAAGGTGAGTTGTGCACCCCGGCTCGGCCTGGTGTTGATCCAGCGCATGACATGGCTCCGGTGATGAAAGTAAAACGGCGGTACAGCGAACCCGCACCGCCGTTGGAGATCGTTCAGAGCGAACCGTCAGCGGCGGCCTTCATGTAGGTCTCCGTGAAGCGTAGCTTGACGTTGCCGCTGTCGCCGAGAACCTTGCCGTCCGGCATTTCGATGCCGATGACGTCTGCGGACGCGGCACCACTGCCGAGCAGGCCTTTTTCAAATAGGAATTTGCGCACCAGATCCATCGTCTTTGGCAGGCTCGGCGATGCAGTAAAGGCGACCGCATCGGCCGGCTTGTCGAACAGCTTGGTGGCGGCGATCTGGGCTTCGAAGCCCTTCAGATCGGTGCCGGATGCGGAGCCCATTGCTTCGCGCGCTGCTTTGCCTTCATCATTGTCTGCCGTCATCAGCGCCGCGGTTTCGTACCAGATCCCGGCGAGGGCCTTGCCGAAATTCGGATTGTCCTTCAGCACGCCGGAATTGGCGACCATCAGGTCAATGATCTCTCCGGGGATCTGCGCACTGTCGAAAACCTTCTTGGCCGTCGGATCTTCGAGAATGGTCGCGACGAGCGGGTTCCAGGTAACGATCGCCGTGACATCCGCCGTCTTGTAGGCGGCGACCATGTCGGCATCCGATGTGTTGACGATCTTCACGTCCTGTTCGGTCAGCTTGAGGCTCTCGAGTGCCCGGGCGAACAGATAGTGTGACACGGAAAATTCGACGAGGTTGACGTTCTGGCCCTTCACGTCGGCAAGGCTGGCCTTGTCCTTGAGAATCACCGCGTCATTGCCATTGGAGAAGTCACCGACGATGACGGCGGTCGTATCGACGCCGCCAGCTGCTGGAATGGAGAGACCGTCCATGTTGGTGAGCGTGACCGCGTCGAAGGCGCCGGCCGTGTACTGGTTCATCGATTCAACGTAGTCGTTGAACTGGATCACTTCGATCTTGATGCCGTATTTGTCGGCCCATTTCTTGACGATGCCATGATCGTTCGCGTAGCCCCACGGCATCCAGCCGACATAGATCGACCAGGCGACCTTGAAGTCGGTCTTCGGTGCTGCGAAGGCGTTTGACGTCGTACCGAAGGCCAGCGAAGCCGCCAGCGCGGTGATGGAGAGCATCGTCGAAAAAGTCTGCATTGACATTCCCTTTTTTGCTTTTCTTCAAAAAGGGATCGGCATGGACCATCGCGCCGCCAATCCCTTGGCTAACGAGGTCTCCCGGGCTTTTGTCCCGCCGTGCCCGGCGGGATGTCTCCCCAACCGGTGGCAGCTCTCGGACCAGCACGCTTGTCGAAGCGCCGGAACCCTAGCCACCAACTCTACAGATTGACAAGCAAAAGCCGTGCCAAACTTTAAGTAATTGATTTTGCTTTAATTCATTGAGGAAGCAGTTCCTCCGCCGCAAAAAGTGCATGCACTTGCACATCCTTTGGGCGCCTTGCGCCACTTAAATCATCAGTCCTCTATTTCGGTTATGTGCCGGCGTTCACGTCATTGGGAATGTGCCAGAGGAATTCGGGGTCGGCGTATTGTGGGTCGCGCAAAGGTCTGAGTTAATCTCGCGCCACAAAATCTGGCAGGCTGAGTCGGGCGACGTCTTCGGGCTTGACCTCATATCCCTCGCCAGTCGGGCCTTCTGGGAAAGCCAGGATTCCGACGATCATAGCGACTGGAGCAAGGCGGAGCGTGTTCGTCTGCCGAACCTGAAACCATCCTCCACATCGATCTCGCTACGACTACCGAATGCGCTGCTTGAGCGGATCAAGGTCGCAGCCAGCAAGCGCGACGTTCCTTATCGGTCGCTCATCAAGATCTGGCTTGCGGAAAAGATCGACACATCGGGTGCACAACGATGACGTCCGCGAGGATCGACGCAAGCGATGCACTGTGGCAGGCGCCCGTTCGTCCTGACGTGTAGGGGCAGCAGCATGACCGTCAACCTTGACGCTTCGGCGCGCGTTCAGATCAGATCGAGTCTTAATGTTCGTTCTGGAGCGGGCCAAGGACAGTCACTCCTTCGATCCGAGCTGCGGCTGCCATCTTGCGGTCTGCAGTTGCCAAAGATATCCCCTGCGCCAACGCCAATGCGAGATAGCTGGCATCATAGCCGCTGAGGCTGTGCCGGTTGGCCAGCTCGAGCACCCGCCCGTCACCGCCCGAGCCGGCGTCTTCGATCGACAGGGCTCGCAGCTGGGTCATTACCAGCAGCGCTTCTCCTCGCCGCAGTCGGCCGCGTCGTTCGGCCATGAGAAAGAGATTGCGAGTCTCGAACCAAAAAAGACTGGGCACGAAGCCGACTGTCGAGCGCAGATTGGACATCAGCTGATCGGCTGCTTCGTGCTGTTCGTCGGGGAGAAACCAGGCTGCGGCAATGGAGGCGTCGAGAATAAACGACATCAGTAGCGGCGGCCTTCGTCCCGCCACTGACGAATTTCATCCTGCGTTGTGTGCGGCCGGCCGGCGCGTTGGGCCTTGATCTCGGCGATCAGTGCATCAACGTCGTTTTCGCGGCGAATGCGGGAGAGGCGGGCCACAGGCGTGTTGCCGCGCGAGATGATGACCTCTTCGCCGGCTTCCACCTTGGAAAGCAGCTCCGACAGATGTGTCTTTGCTTCGGCGACCTTGACGTTGACGGCCATGCGGGCTCTCCCTGACGATTGCGCCCAGCGGATCTGCCAACGACGCGCTTCATTTTAGGAAAGGATAAGGGTGATACACTGGGTTGGTCAAGGGCTAACCAACTTGCTTAGATACGGTTCTTGTCGATCGTCACAGCTCCAACATGTCAAAGCCGCGGTAACCAAAACGCGTTAGGGATCTGTGGCGAAGACCAACGGTGCGCGCGGTTCGCACGTAAGGTGAAGGTCACAATGCCCTTTTCGGTTCCGCGGGCGCTAGGGCCTATGCATCTCATGACAACTCCGCGGGCGATCCCGCGCGAGCTGCCAGCGAAAGAGCTGCGCGCGCCGTATCTTCGTCGCAGACGAGGACGGTTCCAAGTCCAGACAAGAGGACAGCGGCAATGGCCTCGACTTTGTTGATACCGCCCGAGGCGAAAACAACGTTCGGAATCTTGCGCAGCGCTTCCAGCGGCGGCGCGATCGCTCTTCGATTGAGCGGGTGATCGATCGGGGTTCCGTTCCTGTCGATGAATTGCGCCAGAACATCGCCACAAGCGCCGGCGGCGACAAGCTCGTCGATTGTAACGTCCTGCGGCAGGCCGTAGCGCATCAGAAGTGAGCGCTCGCTCATATCTCCGATGCTGAGCACGACAAGATCGTTTGCTGCAATCTGCCGGAAAGCGGCCTGGAATACGTCCTGCGTTACGATTGCCGTTCTGGATTCCGGGCTGCCGGCGTAAATGGGAGCCGCAAGATAGGCGCATTGCGCGTTCAATTGACGGGCAAGGTCGCTTGCGATGTCGAACGTGTTGATCTCGATCCCGTGCGTCAGTCCGCCCATCACCGAATTCACGCAGACATCGGGCCGGCGCATGGACGGCATGTGACGCACCATTTCGCGCAGTGTGGCTCCCCAGCCGACGCCAATCCCCGACAGTTTGCTATTGTTGAGCAGCTGGGCGATATAGTCCGCCGTTGCCTGACCGAGCAGCACCGGTATCAGATCGGGATCTGCCGGCGTTGGCACGATGATGGCCCGGCTCAGCGAAAACTCCGAAATCAGCTTCTGCTCAAGTTCGACACAGGTTGTGAGCCGCGAATTCAAGGTGATCGTCACAAGGCCGGAGCGGCGGGCTTCGGCGATGATCTTGTTGACACGAAGCCGGTTGGTGGAAAGCGCGTCGGCAATCTCGCCTTGAGTGCGCCCCTCCATGAAGTAGAGCCATACCACACGAACCTGCATCTGTTCGTCGGGAAGTGCAGCTGGCGCGCCGGCCGCTTTTGCCTGTGTCATCGGACCGCTCTTACAACTTCTGCTTTCGCCGCTATGGGCACCAGATTGACCGCTCTTGTCAATTGCCGTGGCTCGGTGATTTTTGCGCGCATCTCAGTTAGTTGACCCGCCGGCCTGTCGCGCTGTTGAAAAGGTGCAGACTGTCTTCCAGCGCGAAGCACAAGACCGTCTCACCGTCGGAAATTCTCCGGTCGCCCGGAATGCTTGCGACAATCAGTTCGTCCTTCGCATCGTTGAGGCGCAGATGGACATGGTTCTCGTCGCCCACCGTTTCGACGAGTTCGACCGTGCCCTTGAAACGAAGGGCAGGCGAGGTGGTTTCGCCGAGCCTGATGGCACTTGGACGAATGCCGATCATATCGGCGTCGGCCGTCATAGCGAGCTCGTCTGTCGCAATGGTGCCGTTCGTTCCAACGTCGATGAAGTTCATCGGCGGCGATCCGATGAAGCCTGCGACGAAGAGCGTTTCCGGGCGCTGATAGACTTCGATCGGTGTCCCGATCTGTTCGATCCGTCCGCCATTCATGACGACCAGACGGTCAGCGAGCGTCATTGCTTCCAGCTGGTCATGCGTCACGTAGAGGCTTGTCGTCTTCAGCCGCCGCTGCAGGCGTCGGATTTCCACCCGCATCTGTACGCGCAGCTTCGCGTCGAGGTTCGAAAGCGGCTCGTCAAAGAGGAAAGCGGTCGGATTGCGCACGATTGCCCGGCCCATTGCAACGCGCTGGCGCTGCCCGCCTGACAGTTGCCGTGGACGGCGATCGAGCAAGGCGCCGATTTCCAGGATCGCTGCGGTTTCGGCAATGCGCCGGTCGATTTCGACGCGCGCGACGCGACGATTTTTCAATCCATACTCGAGGTTCTGACGAACCGTCATGTGCGGGTAAAGCGCGTAGTTCTGGAAAACCATCGCGATATCGCGCTTTGCGGGCTCGACATTGCTGACGTCGGTTCCGGCGATGCGCAAATGCCCGGAACTGATGCTCTCAAGGCCGGCAATCATCCTTAAAAGCGTCGACTTCCCGCAGCCCGAAGGTCCGACAAGCACGATCATTTCGCCGTCGGCGACTGTCAGGTTGACGCCCTTGACCGCGGGAACCTGCCCGTAATTCTTCTTCAGATCGATCAGTTCTATGGCTGCCATTCGTTCCTCCCGCGCGCCTGTCATACATTTGTAACACGCTATTGACATTTGTAACAAGTCGCCCCTAACCTGTTTTCATCGCCACCTTGGGAGGGGTCAGCCGCAGCCGACAAAACCGGTTCACAAACAGCAGGCGATGGAGAGGAAAACGAGATGACAGATAAGTCTTTAGAAAACGGCCCGCTCGGGAGGGCCTTCAAAACCGTTGCGGCTGGTGCCGCAGCGCTGGTCTTAGGCTTGCAGATTGCTGGAGATGCGCTCGCCGCAGATCGGGTCAAGGTCGAATGGTGGAATGCGGCCAACGGCCGGCTTGCCGAGATCACCAAACAGCTAATCTCCGATTTCAACGCCTCTCAGGACAAGTATGAGGTCGTCGGCGTCAGCAAGGGCAACTATGAGGAAACCATGGCTGCGATGGTCGCGGCCTATCGCGTTGGCCAGCAGCCTGTTTTGATCCAGGCTGCCGAACGCGGCTTCCAGACCATGTACCGGTCCGGCGCGGTTGTTCCGGTCCCTGAACTCATGGAACGGGAAGGCTTCAAGATCAATTGGAACGATTTTGTTGCACCCGTTGCGGGCTTCTATCTCATCAATGGCAAGCCGGCCGCGATGCCGTTCAACAGTTCGACTCCAATCTTCTGGTACAATGCCGAGCAGTTCAAGGCGGCCGGCTTCGAAAAACCGGGCGAAACGTGGCAGGAAGTTGAAAAGCAGCTTTATACGATCAAGGAAAAAGGCATCTCGAAATGCCAGATGGCGCTCGCCAATGACTTCTACTGGAGCCTGATCGAGAATTATGCGGCCATCCAGGACCAACCGTACGGCACCAAAGCCAACGGTTTTGGCGGGCTGGATACCGAGTTCGTCTTCAATAAGAGCCCGCTGATCGTCGGTCAGGTGGAACGCTTGAAAAAGTGGATGGACGATGGCGTGTTGCAGATCGCCGGCCAGGGACTGTCTCCCGACCAGCTCTTCATCTCGGGCACCTGCTCGACCTATGTCGCGTCGACGGCCGCGCATGCCGCGGTGGAGGCGGGTGCAAAATTCAAATGGAGCGCGACCTTCCTTCCGCACGAGAAGGGTATCGAACCGAAGAACAGCACGATCGGCGGCGGCGCGCTCTGGGTGCTCAAGGGCAAATCCGAGGACGAATATAAAGGTGCAGCAGCGTTCCTGAATTTCGTCGCTTCACCGAAGACACAGGTCTGGTGGAGCAAGCAGACGGGGTATGTGCCGGTCACCAACGCAGCCTACGAGCAGGCCAAGGCGGAAGGCTATTACAAGGAGCATCCGACGCGCGAGATCGCCATTCTGCAGCTTTCCAGGGGCACGCCGGACGATAATTCCCGCGGCTTCCGTTTCGGCAATCACAACCAGTCGATGGCGCTTCTTGTCGAAGAGATTCAAGGGGTCTGGACCGGCCAAAAGACGGCCCAGCAGGCGCTTGATTCAGCGGCTTCCCGCGGAAATCAGATCCTTCGCCAATACGAGCAGCTCCATGCGGGAAAGTAATCCCGTGCAGGTAATCGGAGGCGCTGCACGGCGCCTCCGCATCCTGGGAAGGCCATTTTCCGGCCTGGCAACAGCGCGCGCACCGGAAGCGGGTCTCAAGGCCGCGCATTTCAACAAGCCCTGGCTTGCGGGCCTGCTCGTTGCGCCGCAGTTGTTGATCCTGCTCTTCTTTTTCTTCATTCCCTCCTATAAGGCACTGTCGCTCGCCTTCGTGCAGGTCGACCCGTTCGGCGGGCTGCAGATCTTCGTCGGGCTGAAGAATTTTCGGATGCTGCTTGCAAGCCCGGAATATAGAAGCAGCGCCGTCTTTACCCTCTGGTTCACGCTCCTCCAGAATATCGCGACGCTTAGCCTTGCGGGGCTCTTTGCATTCGCGACCGATTTTGTCATCCGCGGTCGCGGCATCTACAAGAGCATCATCCTGTTGCCCTATGCGATCGCGCCTGTCATATCCGGCGTGCTTTGGGCCTTTCTCTTCAATCCGGCTGTCGGTCCGGTCGCACAGTTCTTGCATGCTCTGGGCATCGCCTGGGATCCGAACAGGCGACCGTTCGATGCACAGCTTCTGGTGACGATTGCGTCGATCTGGAAGAACGTCTGCTATGATTATATTTTCCTGGTCGCCGCATTGCTCGCCGTTCCAGCCTCGCTGCTGGAGGCTGCCAAGCTTGATGGCGCAGGACCCGTTCGGCGGTTCTTCACCATTTCCCTGCCGCTTGCCTCGCCGACGGTATTCTTCCTGGCCGTCATGAACTTCGTCTACGGCCTCTTCGAAACCTTCGGCATCATCGATGCCGTTACGCGCGGCGGGCCGGCGGGCGCCACGAACAGCCTCGTCTATAAGGTTTATCAGGACGGGTTTGTGCAGCTCGATCTGGGTTCGTCAGCTGCCCAGTCGGTGATCTTGATGATCGTCGCGGTTCTTTTCACCGTCCTTCAGTTCCGCGCGCTCGAGCGCAAGGTCAATTATCAGGTGTAGCCATGGGTGAACGCAATCTCGGTCTTTCGATCTTCTGTCACGCCGTCTTGCTGGTTGGCGCCGCTTTCGTATGCTTGCCGCTCTACTTTGCCTTCGTGGCAGGATCGCTCACGCTGGAAGAGGTCCAGCAGGCTCCTTTCCCGCTCGTACCGGGCTCGCATTTTATCGAGAATGTCGCAATCGCCTGGAAGCAGGGCGAATTTGCGCGGCTTTTCGTCAACTCGATCATCGTTACGGGCGGGATCGTCATCGGCAAGCTGGCAATTTCGCTGATTGCGGCTTTTGCCGTGACCTATTTCCGTTTTCCATTCCGCATGACCGCATTCTGGCTGATTTTCGTTTCTTTGATGCTGCCGGTGGAAGTCCGCATCATCCCGACTTACGAGGCCGTCGCTGACGCCGCCGGTCCCATCCGCTGGCTTTCGGGGATCACCGGTCTTTCCGGCCTGGTACAGGCTCTGACCGGCTACAGTATTGAAACATCCCTGAAGTGGAACATGGTGAACACGTATGGCGGCCTGATCCTGCCGCTGATTGCCTCCGCGTCGGCGACATTTCTCTTTCGCCAGTTCTTCCTGACCGTGCCTGAGGAGCTCTGCGAGGCGGCGAAACTCGATGGCGCGGGCCCCCTTAAATTCTTCAAGGATGTGCTGCTGCCGCTTTCCACCGCCAACATTGCGGCACTTGCAATCATCCTCTTTCTCTATGGCTGGAACCAGTATCTCTGGCCGCTGCTCTTTACCACCGACAAGAACATGGCGACTGCAATTCTGGGTCTCAAGGAGCTGGTCCCGGTGTCGGATTCGGTGCCTGCGTGGAACATCGCCATGAGCGCTGCTCTCTTCGTCATGCTGCCGCCGGCAGCCGTCATTCTCCTCATGCAACGCTGGTTTACCAAGGGACTGGTGGATTCCGGCAAGTAAGCCTTTGCCCAGACACAAGGACAATTCCGAACATGGTTTACATCATCGGCCATCGTGGCGGCCGCAATCTCTGGCCCGAAAACAGTCTTTCGGGTTTCCGCAAGCTCTCTGAAATGCCCGTCGACGGCGTCGAGTTTGACGTGCACCTGACCCGTTCGGGCGAACTGCTCGTCATCCACGACGCGACGCTTGATCGCACGACCGATCATACGGGGCCGGTCTGTGACCTTGCTCCAGGCGAACACAAAAACGTCACGCTGAAAGACAGCGACGGCGACGCGATACCGGCGCTTGAAGAGGTCCTCGAGATATTCAAGGACAGCTCCCTTGAGCTGCATATCGAGCTGAAGGCCGACGCGAATGGCGTTGCTTACTCCGGCCTTGAGAGGAGGGCGGCAAGCCTCGTCGATAGCTTCGGGCTTGCCGGCCGTTCGCTCCTGACGAGTTTCCACTCTGACGTTCTTCAAACTGTCCGTGAGGTTGCGCCGCATATCCGGACGCTGTCGTCATTTGACCGCGCAGCCGCCGAGCGCCTTGGCCTCAGATCTGGCCTTAAGAAAATTGCAGAACTATCTGATATAATTGCCATCGAGAAGTCTCTTCTTGCCACGCACTGGGACGAGATCACATCCTTGATTCCCCTCGACCGCCTCGGAGCATGGGTGCCAAATCACAGTGCCGACCTTGCCTATTGGCTGGCCAAACCCGTCCGGCAGATCACGACGGACAGGCCGGATCTTGCCCTTAGCGTGCGGGGTTCGTGAACGTGTCCTTATCGGCGACAGACTGCACCGGCGCCTCCGATTGCTCCAACCCCGATCTCCTTCAGAACATTGATCTGGTTATTTTCGACTGCGACGGTGTCCTCATCGACAGTGAGCCGATCGCGAGCCGCACACTTGCAGAAACCCTGCAGGAGGCGGGTGTCGCAATCACGCCTTCGGAAGCCCACGTAAAATTCACTGGCAATTCGGAAGCCGTGATCCGCGACATGTGCGTGCGCGACTATGGCTTGGGCGACGTCGCAAGCATCTTCCAGGCCTGGCATCGGCGGCTTTATGCCGAATTCGAGCGATCATTGATGCCAATGCCCGGCATCGGGGAGATCGTCGCCAGCTTGAGCCGGCCGAAATGTGTTGCGTCGAACAGTACGATGCACCGGCTTCGCGCCAGTCTCGGCAAACTCGATCTTTGGCAGAGTTTTCACCCGGGGGTTTTCAGCGCTGAGATCGTGGCCCGGCCAAAGCCGGCCCCCGATCTCTTGTTGCATTGCGCCGAGAAATTCTCGGCGCGACCGGGACGCTGCGTCATGGTCGATGATAGCCCGCATGGCGTTGCGGCGGCGGTTTCCGCTGGCATGATCGCCATAGGTTTCGTCGATCCTGCCGACCCAAGGCCGGCAAGGAAGGCCTTGCTTGCCACTTCCGGCGCTTTTGCTGTCGCAACCGGAGCCGAAGAGTTAACGTCGACGTTGTTGGCAGCCAGTCAGTCAATTGAAGCATAGCACTCTCAGAAGCTCCATGACACGTGGAGCTTGCCCTCCCAGGCGTCGAGGTCCTTCTGGCCGAAGCTCAGATAGCCCCCCGTCGCTTCGATCTGCAAATTGTCGTTGAGCAGCATTCTGAATCCGGAGCGAAGCGAAAACGCCCAGGGCGAAGGCGTCACTTCCGACAGGTCGCCGGTCAGTATCTTGCCGTCGTTCGGTCGCTCGAATTCGTACTGCGCGCCAAGCTCTGCGAAGACAAGGAACGGCTGCCCGTCCGGCAGACGGAAGTAACGGCTGGCCTCGGTCGAGAGATCGAGGACGCCATAATTGAAGCTGTCGCCGGGAAGGGAAACGCTGACCGGTATGTTGAGGATGCTGCCCGAGAGGTCGTAAGCGTCGCTGTCGATATGGGACCAACTAACGGATGCCTTGGGGCGGATGAAATAGGCATCGACTTTATATTGGCCGTGGAGCGAGATTTCACCGGCAAGACGTTCCGAATCCTGTCGGCCACTCAGCACGCTCAGGTCGATATCGTTGTTGTAGCGCCCGTATGTCAGCGATCCCTCGATCGCCCAGTGTTTCGACAGGCGGTAGGCCGCATAGGGGCCGAAGCTAAAGCCCTCCGTGTCGATGCCCAATGTGCCGTCGAACGCATCGGTCGAACTGTTCTCAAGGGAAACGGTCATGCCGACGACGAGGTCGTTGGTGATGCGGCGATCGAGACCCATCGTCAACGAGCGGGCGAGCGTGCCGCTGTCGCGGTCATAACGTTCGTCGGATATGTCTGCGAACTGGATATCCGCCCAGAAGTTCCAGAGCGAGGGCGCCGGCAGATCGCGGCCCGGCGTCAACGGCACCTGGGGTGATCGGTCGGCGCTTTGGGCGGCGGCTCCTTCGGCAGCGAGGTCCCGGCAGATCGGCAGGTCGCGTTGCTGCTTGTTGGAATTTATCGACCGCGGGTCGATACAGGTGTCCGGCGTCCGGGCCGCAACCACGCGGCCGCCTCTGATGGCGGTCGGGGTGCGCGGCGTGACCCCCGGAAACACCGGTTGCGGGCCGACATCCGGCCGCCCGTGGGGCCAATTGAAATCCGGCGGGATAGGCTGCGGGCCGACGTCGGGGCGGCCATCAGGCCAGGCGATGCCCGGGAAGACCGGCTGGGGGCCGACGTCCGGGCGGCCATCGGGTCGGTCGAAACCCGGAAACACCGGCTGCGGGCCGACGTCCGGCCGACCATCGGGCCAGTCGAAACCCGGGAAGACTGGCTGTGGGCCAACATCCGGCCGTCCGTCCGGCCAGTCGATGTTCGGAAGGATACCACTACGCATCTGGTTCTGCGTGTCGAGCAGACACGGTTTTCCGCTCGATATATCATAGAGTTTGTGCGTGCCACCGTTGCCGTTTGAAACGACCGGCGAAAGCGAGAGATGGAGGCCGCGCTTGCTCTTGCTCCAGGTGTCAACCGTCTGATTGCCTTGCGCGGCTTCGAGACCGAAAGACCCGGCGCTCGTTCCCGAAAGCCAGACGGAGCCGGTGGCCCCTTTCGTGTTGCCGAGATAGGCAAGGCCGCCGCGGGAACTGCAGTTCGCGGCAAATGCGTCGCCGGCTACCCCGCAGAGGCCAGCGATCAGCGCCGCACCCAGATATGCCATCGATGCCGCTTGTCGGAAATGGAATTCAGCTCTGCGCATGCTTCCCCCAGGCGAGGGCGACGAAGAGGGCCGCGCGCGGTGCAGCACGCAGGCTATTTTCCTTAAGGAGCTTCAGCTGCACCTGCAGCTGATAAAAAGGCCCGCCATGCGATGCCAGGAACTCGCCGATCCTCCGCTCGTCGCGATGCTGTGGCGAAGCCGTGGCTCCGACGGACGAAGACGAATGCGTATCGGTCATCGTGCGCACCCCGCTTTGACGCTCGCCAACTCCAGGCCGGCCAATGACGCAAGATCACGGGCGGGAAAAGCCTCCCTCAGCAGCGAGCTTGCGATTCATCTTGCATAATTTACCTCGGCGCGCTTCTGGGGAACATGTTCGTACATGTTCGCACCTCCCCCCTTGGCGAAATCAAGCAACACTACTCGTATCGGGGACTAGTCCGAGGTTGCCATCATGTCGGAGTTGGCCACGGTTGTCAGGAAATTCCCAACGCATGAACTGATCGTCCGAAGACTTTATGCACGAATGCCGGAATTCCGGAGCCTTTGTGAAGATTACGCCACCGCGCGAGGTGCACTCGAACGTTGGCGGGCGGATGAGGGCAGGGCGCGCGATTTTCAGCAGCTGACTGAGGAAATCGAAGCGGAGATTGAAGAATTCATCCATGGCGCGCTGAAAGCGGTCCGCCACGCCAACCCGGAAAACGAGAGCTAGGGGCCAGTTGACCACACAGGGGGAATGCCAGGTCGCAAATTTCTCGACGATGACCAATGCCAACCATGCCAATACTGTCCCCGCTCTTTCTCTAAGCTCGGGCCGAATTCGGAGGTTCCCTTGTCTCGATTACATAGGATCGTAGCGCCTGTCGCCGCACTCATGCTGATGCTGTCGCCGCTTGTGGCTTGGGCGGATGACCTCCCGTCCTGGAACGACGGTGCAACGAAGCAGAGCATCCTCGATTTCGTCGCGGCAGTCACGACCGCAGGTGGCACCGACTACGTGGGGCCCGACGAGCGCGTCGCAGTCTTCGACAACGATGGGACCCTCTGGGGCGAACAGCCCATGTATGTCCAGCTTGCTTTTGCGTTCGACCGGATCAAGGCCCTTGCCCCCGACCATCCTGAATGGAAGGACACCGAACCGTTCAAATCCGTCCTGGCAGGCGATGTTGCTGGCGTTGCTGCGTCCGGCGAGAAGGGGCTGGTCCAGCTCATCGGTGCCAGCCACGCCGGCATGACCAGCGACGACTTCACGAAAATCGCAAGCGACTGGATCGGCGCCGCGAAACATCCGAAGACGGGCAAGTCCTACACCGAAATGGTCTATCAACCCATGCTCGAATTGGTCTCTTATCTGAAGGCCAATGATTTCAAGGTGTTCATCGTCTCGGGTGGGGGCATCGAGTTCATGCGACCTTGGACACAGCGCGTCTATGGCATTGAGCCGGAAAATGTCGTCGGTTCGTCGATCAAATCGAGATATGAGATGACGAACGGCAAACCAGCGATCGTCCGCTTGCCAGAAATCGACTTCGTCGATGACGGACCGGGCAAGCCGGTTGGCATCTATACCCATATCGGCCGTCACCCCATTGCCGCTTTTGGCAACTCGGACGGCGACTTTCAAATGCTGGAATGGACGACGTCCCGCCCGGGGCGCAGCTTCGGGCTGATCGTTCACCACGACGATGCCGAACGGGAATATGCCTATGATCGCCAGTCCCATATCGGGCGCCTGGACAAGGGCCTGGACGAAGGGCCGAAACGCGGTTGGACAATCGCCAGCATGAAGAGCGACTGGAAACAGGTTTATCCGCAATAGGCATCGACGGCGCGCGGTAACACTGTCAAGAGCCGCAAAGTGCCCACGAAGCGCAATGACGTGCAGACGCATTCAGGACCACGGATTGGGAGTTGATGGCATGTCAGACCTTTTAAGCCTTATCGGGCGCTCGCTCGGATCGGCAGCGCTTTGGTTGTCGGTCGCCGCGACGCCTGTCTTAATGTCCGAAGCGACGGCGCAGGATACTTCCCAAACGGCTGCAGCTGCGGCCAATGCGGATGCGGGTGCGGATGATCTTCTTACGGAAGACGAACTGGAGGTGCTCGTCGCTCGCATCGCCCTTTATCCCGACGAGCTCGTCGCTGTGATTACCTCGGCGTCGATCTTTCCGCTGCAGATCGTGGAAGCGCAACGGTTTCTCGATCAATCGAAGACCAACAAGGACTTGAAGCCCAAGGATAGCTGGGATGGCAGTGTCATTTCCCTTCTGAACTACCCGCAGGTCGTCAAGATGATGAGCGACGATCTCGAATGGACGCAGGCGCTCGGCAGCGCTCTCACCTATCAGCAGAAGGATGTGCTGATCTCCATACAGACGCTGCGCGACAAGGCGGTTGCGGATAACGTCATCAAAAGCGACGACAAGATCACCGTCGTCAACCAGGGCGATACCGTCGTCATACAGGCCAAGGATCCCGAGAAAGTTTATGTGCCGCAATACGAGCCGCAAATGCTCTATGAACCGGACTATCCGACGGCTCCGATCAGCTACTATCCCGATCCATACCCCAACTACTACTACCCGACGGCAACGTTCTTTGCGGGCGCCGTCACGGGGGCAATTTGGGCCTCGGTGGTCGACTGGGACGATTGGGGCGTCTGGGGTGGCGACTGGCACGGTGGTGACGTCGACATCGATTGCGACAAGTGCTTCAACAACATCGACATAGACCGCGACAAGTTCAAGATGGGCGATGTCGACTGGAAGAACGTCGACCGGTCCAAGATCAAGTTCGACAAGAACCAGTTCAATCGCATCGACCACAATGCGATGCGCAACGACTTCAAGGCAAACCGCGAGAACAACATCGGCATCAAGGCGAAGGATATTCGCCGCGAAGGCGGCAATAAGATCGTCAACAACCGACAGAAGATTACCGCAAACGACATCCGCAAGAGCAAGGTGGAAGCAGACCGGGTTCGCAACCGAAACACCAATGCCGCCAACCAGCGCCCGCGCAACGCAGCGCAAAATGCTTCAGTCAACCGGCAGAAGGCGTCGAATGTACGTGCAGGATCGGGCCAAAAGAATGTAACGCGACAGATCAAGCAGCCGAAGGCGGGCGCGCGAGTCCAGAACCGCCCACCAAGACACAATTCGGTGCTCGGCAATCCCGGAAACCGCCACCACACCAACCTGTCCTCCAACCGTGGCCGGCATTCCATGGGAGGCGGGCATCGCGGCGGCGGCGGTCACAAGATGGTCAGGCACGGTGGCGGACGCCGCCGATAATCCGGGCGTAAGGGAGAGCTGACAATGAACACAGATTACAAGAACATTCTTCGCTCGCTGGCCTGCGCCGCAGTTGTCTCGGGCACAGCGCTGGCGTCGGTCGTCCACGCACAAACCGCTGACGAAAACATGTCGATTTCGGACTTCGCTTCCGCGCAGGAGCCACCGACCTTCGCCACGCCCGAAGAAGCCGTCGATGCGTTCAAATCGACGGTCGAAGGCGGCGACGTGAACAAGCTCACAACCCTGCTCGGCCTGGACGCCGCCAAAACCAAGTCAAGCGACGGCGTGACGGAGGCTTACGCAGACATAAAGGCGCGTCTGAAGGAGAAGCTGGACGTTCAGGATGTGAACGGGCGCAAGGTTCTGGAAATCGGCGGCGAGCGGTGGCCGTTCCCCTTCCCGATCTCTAAGGGCGACGACGGGAAATGGGCGTTCGATACCTTTGTCGGGCTTGAGGAGGTGGCAAATCGCCGGGTCGGGGCCAACGAACTTTCAACCATCGACACCATTCATGACTATGTGGCCGCGCAGGAACAGTATGCCCTCGCCGATCACGACGACGATGGTGTACTGGAATATGCGCAGAAACTCATCAGCAGCGAAGGCACGCAGGATGGTCTCTACTGGCCGGCCGAGGCTTTCGGTGGCGAGGAAAGCCCTGCCGGCCCGGCGCTTGCCGACGGCGAAGATTTGAAGGTGGCCAAGGCCGGCAACGGATTCCATGGTTATCGCTATCGCATCCTCACGCATCAGGGAGATGCGATTGCCGGCGGAGCCTACGACTATGTCATCAACGGCAACATGGTCGCCAACTTCGGGCTGGTGGCATGGCCCGTCCATTATGGCATAAGCGGGGTGAAGACCTTCGTCGTCAACAAGAACGGCATCATCTACGAAGTTGACCTGGGCGACGACACGTCGAACATAGCTGCGAAAATCGAGACATTCAATCCGAACGACGACTGGCAAGCCGTCGAAGAATGACAAGGTAGCCCTAATGGAAAACCGGTTTTTCGCCGTCCTCCGGATGCTGTGCGGGCTGGTCGGCGTCGCGTTCATTCCTGGCGCTGCCACGGGCCAGGAAACGGCGATTTCGCTGGGTAAATATACCGGCGATTTCGGCGCGATGGAAAAGCGCCGCCTCGGCATCAAGGATATTTCGTCGAGCGCTGACAGCAACATCCAGGCCGGCAACAAGTATCTGCGCCATCTGATCGACACTTATATCGCCGACCCGCAGCTGACGCCGCGCGAACAGCTCCTCTTTGCTTTCGCCGCCTACAATGCCGGGCCGGGAAATCTGCGCAAATTCCGCGCCAGACAAAGGAAATGGGGCTCGACGAGAACCGCTGGTTCGGAAATGTCGAAAACGGCGCGGCTGCCATCGTCGGACGAGAAACCGTCCAGTACGTCAGCAACATCTATGAATACTACGTCGCCTACGACATGCTAGCCGAGCACGCGAAAAAGGGAGAGGGCCAGACAGCGGTCGCGGTGGACGACAAGAAATAGCTGAGAGAGCAACGATCGCGGGTTCGGCGCTTCTGGAGGCTGGCCCTCAGCGAAAAGCACAGGAAGACGACACATGCAGATATCCGAATTGCGCGTCGAACAGGAAGGCCTACAGCCGGGCATGGTCTGGATCGGCGGCGGAACCTTCATGATGGGATCCAACGATCACTACCCGGAGGAGGCACCTGCCCATCCCGTCAAGGTCGATGGGTTCTGGATGGACGAAGTGCCCGTCACCAATCGCGATTTTCTCGCCTTCGTCAATGCGACCGGCTATGTCACCTTTGCCGAAAAGCGACCCGAGGCGCACAACTATCCCGGCGCGCCGCAGCAGAATTTGCGGGCTGGCTCGCTCGTCTTCACGCCGCCGACGAAGCCGCTACAGGGACGCGATATCGCGCAATGGTGGATATTCACCCACGGCGCGAACTGGCGCCGGCCGCTTGGCCGCAAGAGCAGCATCGGCACGATCCTCGATCATCCCGTCGTGCACATTGCCTTCTGCGACGCCGAAGCCTATGCCGCCTGGGCCGGCAAAGAGCTGCCGACGGAAGCCGAGTGGGAGTTTGCCGGCCGCGGCGGGCTTGACCAGGCGGAATTCGCATGGGGCGACGAACTGACTCCTGGCGGTAAGCACATGGCCAACACCTGGCAGGGCGGCTTTCCGACCCAGAACCTGCTGGAGGACGGCTACGACCGTACGTCGCCGATCCGTTCCTATCCGCCGAACGGATACGGCCTCTACGACATGATCGGCAATACCTGGGAATGGACGACGGATTTCTGGACGACACGCCATCCGGAAGCGGCCGCGAAGCCCTGCTGCATCCCCTTCAATCCGCGCAACCTCGATGCTGACGCGAGCATCAACCCGGCCCAGGCCGAGCTCGCCATCCCCCGCAAGGTGCTTAAGGGCGGATCGCATTTGTGCGCGCCGAACTACTGCCGGCGCTACCGTCCTGCCGCACGCCATGCGCAGGAGACCGACACGTCCACAAGCCATGTGGGCTTCCGCTGTGTCGTTCGGAAATAAGCCCGTCGGCAGGCAGGATGTGACGCAGGCCTCCCTAGGCGGGGTCCTTATTTCCGGCGAGCTCACGCCAGCCTGCCTTGCGAAGCCCGGAAACCAGAGCGTCCACGATGCTGTCGATCGCCTGATGGCGGCGATAGCCAGCAGCCGGATCGCGGGCAAGCTGCGGAGAAATTTCCGCCATTTTAGCGAGCGCCTTGCGCGCCGCGTTCTCCTCGCCAAGCGCTCCTTCGGCTATGGCCACGAAAGACCAACTGATGCCCGAACCGTCAATGGTCGCGCGCTGCGCGGTCGCCAGCATCTCCTCATACTGTCCATTCTGATACTGGTCGATCGCAATCAAATGGTAATACCAGCCGGGCGGATTGACTGAGCGTTCGATCGCTCGCCGCAGGAAGGGAATTCCTTCAGCGGCGTTGCCGCGCACCGCCAGCCGCCAGCCGAGTTGGGCGAGCGTGTCCGGGTCGTTGGGATTGATCGCCAGGGCTTGGCGCTGGATGCGCACACTCTCGGCATAATTGCCCATATAGTGCTGTGTCGACGCAAGCGCCTTCAGGCCGGAGATATTGTCGCGCTCGAGCGCAATGGCATGGCGCGCCGTCGCAAGCGCGCGATGATAGGCGCTCTCCTCCTTCCCGTCGGCTGTCCAGCCGAAGCGCCCTTCGTCCATATAGAGCCAGGCCAGCATCGCCCATGCCTCGGCATATTTCGGGTCTCGCTGCACGGCCTGCTCCAGGCAAGACAGGGCGGATTCGTGCTCTACCCTTTTGAAGGAGCGGCGGTAGGCATAAGCGCGCAACACGCATTGATAGCTCGACATGTCGGACGCAGGTCCCGCCATCCGGGTACTCTCGTCCGTACGCAGCACCCCATAGGGCTGTCCCAAGGCCGTGGCAACCGCAGCGGCAATCTCGCGTTGCACGGCGCGCAGTGAATCAACGGTGTAATTGCGGTCATAGCTACCGATCCAGAGAATCCGCTGACTCTGGACATCGATCAATCGCGCGTTCACGTTGAGCGTTCCCGCGGCGGCGTCGGCATCAACCATGCCATTCACCACATAAGCAAGATTGAGACGGTTGCCGATTTCGATGGGATCAGAGCCCGAAAGGCTCTTGTCGCCCGCTGACGGCATGTAGAGGCGGAATACCCCGAAACGGTTGATGCCGCTCATGATCTCATCAGCCATGCCGTTGGCTAAAAGCACTTTAGCGGGATAGTCGCCATCCGCGTCGAATGGCAGCACGGCAAGGGCCGTTCCATTGGCGCCGACATCGCGCATCGAAGAGCTTGGCTTTGGAAGCAACACTGCGTAGGCGACAACCGCCAAAATCAACACGACGGCGATTGGCGCAGCCAGCACCTCAAGGCGAAGGACCTTGGACGTTGGCAGGATGCTGTTGTTTCGGGCGCCGGGCTCGCGGGAACCCTCGTCGCTTTCGGTCGGCACGGCGGAAGAGACAGCGGTACTGGTCTCCGCCGCTTCGATCGCTGGAGCATATTGCCCCTTCGGAATGGAGATGCGCAACGGATTGCCCCGCCCAGCCGAAACGTAATAGCTGTCCAGGTCGTGTCGCAGGCGGCGTGCTTCCAGCCGGACGACCGGATCGGTCTGGGGGTCGAAGTTCTCGTCGCGGCCAAAAACGAGGGTGGCGATCGTGTAGCCTTTCAGCTCGCGCGCACGGCCGGAAAGCAACTCCTCGACGAGGTACTGAAGAAGTTTCTTGCGGCGCGGCGTCGCCTTGAAAGCGGTGCTGGCTAGAACCCGTTGCAACTCCTCCCTTACGCCTGCCTCACCCGGATGGGCGTATGCGGGCGTCTTAACCCGCTCCGTCAAGCCGTTCGTCAGCATGCGACTTCACTCCCCGTGATCGATTGCTAATAAACTGCCGGATCATTCAACTTCAAAGAAGATAGAAATTCCACCTCAATTTCAACTTGCGAACCAATTCGGTTGCCAAAAAAGTGATCGCACATCCTTGCGTAAGCAAAATGATACACGTTCGCACCTGTTCGTACCTAGCGCGAAAGCAGGAGAATTGTTCTCCTGCGGAGGCGAAGCATGACCGATATCGAGGTAAAAGATGAAACGTCATTTGGCAATGTTCGCGCTCGCTCCTGTACCGGCCAGTTCAGCTCTCGCTCAAACCGGCCCCCACGGCGATGACGCCGGAAGCCTTGGCCAACGCGCCGGTTGAGAAAGGCCTCCTCTCCGAGCGTGTGATTACGGCACTGCTTGAAAAGCAGGTCTAGCAACGGGCGACACCAGGCGAAGGCAAGAGCTGGAGAAAGACGATCCCGACCAAGGTTTCTTTGCAATCCTCCCGCTGTAATGACCGAGGAAGGCCGTCGTAGACAAAACGTGGAAGCCGGGAGATTTTGTGAAAATCCCGTAGACTGTTCGCCCATTCCATTGGCCCGGCGCACGTTCCGCCCAGGCCCGTTCGGGGAAACATGATGGCACATCGGGAAGACATTCAGACTCTTGGCAACCGCATCGGACAATCGATCATCGGTCAGTCGGCAATGATCGAGCGGCTGCTGATCGGCCTGCTTGCCAACGGACATCTTCTGGTGGAAGGGCTGCCGGGTCTTGCCAAGACCCGCGCGGTCAAGAGCCTCGCCAAGAACCTGGAGGCCGACCTCTCTCGCATCCAGTTCACGCCAGACCTGCTTCCTTCTGACATTACCGGCTCCGAAGTTTATTTCAGCGCCGGGGGCAAGGGCGAGTTCAAATTCCAGGAAGGACCGATCTTCGCCAACCTCATCCTTGCCGACGAAATCAACCGCGCGCCGGCCAAGGTGCAATCAGCCCTTCTTGAAGCGATGGAGGAACGGCAGATAACGGTCGGCGGCCAGACCCATCCACTGCCAGAGTTGTTCCTGGTGATGGCTACCCAGAACCCGATCGAGCAGGAAGGCACTTACCCGCTGCCGGAAGCTCAGCTCGACCGCTTCCTCATGCACGTGCGTGTCGACTATCCGGATGCCAAGTCGGAAGCAGCGATCATGGAGCTGGTGCGTTCCGAAGAGAAACAAGCCCATGGTCACAGCGCCGGCCCGGAGAAACTCGCAGCTGAAGTGGTACTCTCTGCCCGCCGGGAAATCTCCGACATCACGGTCTCGAAAGCGATCGAGGACTATATAGTGGCGCTGGTGATGGCGACCCGCTATCCCGACAAGATCGATGCCGATCTTGCCAAATGGGTGCAGGTCGGCGTCAGCCCGCGCGGTGTTATCGGCCTTGACAAGGTTTCTCGTACCCACGCCTGGATGAATGGTCGCGATTTTGTCACGCCCGACGACGTACAGCAGACGGTTAACGACGTCTTCCGCCACAGGCTCATACTGTCCTACGAAGCCCATGCCGGCGGCATTACGGCGGACCAGGCGATCGACCGGATCGTGGAAAAGGTGGCGACTGCCTGACCGGGAGGGACTGCAATGGCAATTTCTGTGTCCGCCTTTGCCAGGACGACGGGGATCAAGCGATCGACGGAGACCGGCACGAAAGGCGTCTATGTCAGCGTCGATGACCTCGCTGCGCTCGAGCCGATCGCCCGCGATCTGACTTTCCTGCGCAAGACGCCCGTACATCGCCTGCTTGCCGGCCGCCATGAGTCACGCATACGCGGCCGGGGCTTGAGCTTCGAAGAGCTGCGCAACTACTTGCCGGGCGACGATATCCGGACCATCGACTGGCGTGTTACGGCTCGCACCGGAAAGCCCTTCGTGCGCGTGTATGACGAGGAGAAGGATCGGCCGGCGCTGGTCATCGTCGACCAACGCATCAACATGTTCTTCGGCAGTCGGCGATCGCTGAAGTCGGTCGCGGCGGCTGAGGCTGCAGCACTGTGCGCCTGGCGCGTGACCGCGCTCGGCGATCGCGTCGGAGGCCTTGTATTCAACGACGTCGCGGAGGAAGCGCTGCGCCCCCACCGCAGCCGCGAAGCCGTCATTCGCTTCTCTGAGGCGATCTCCAAAAAGAACAAGGCACTCAGCGCGACGTCCGACATGCCGAGGACGCCGGATCGGCTCGATGCCGTGTTGTCGAAGGTCGCGGCTGTCGCGCAACACGATCACCTGATTATCGTGGTCTCCGACTTCGACGGCCACAGCCCGGCCACTCGCGATCTTCTCTTGAAGATGTCGGTGGCAAACGACGTCATCTGCATCCTTGTCTACGATCCCTTCCTTCTAGAGCTGCCGCACCAGGGCGAGATGGTGGTGAGCGGCGGCGCGTTGCAGGCCGAGCTTCAGTTTTCACGAAACACCGTGCGCGATGCGGTCGACAGTTTCGCGCGCAACCGAGGCCGCGAGTTGCTCTCCTGGCAGCGGGACATGGGGCTGCCGATGCTGGCGGTTTCCGCAGCTGAGGAAGTTGCCCCCCAATTGCGCTCGCTGCTCGGCCAGCTTGCCTGGCGGCAAAGGAGGCGGTGATGGATCCGACTACGCCGCCGAAAGATCCGATGCTCGAGGCCACCTTGCGACAGATGGCCGATATTGTCCTGCCCCAGCCGGTCTCGATGATGCCTGCGACCTGGGGCTGGGCTGCACTGACAGGCGTTGTCGCGCTTGTCCTCGCCTATGCACTCTGGCGCTGGCTTCGCCGCCACGCACAAAACCGTTACCGGCGGGATGCGCTTGCCGATCTCGCGGCGCTGGAAGCCCGGATCGGGGGAGATGCCGAACGTCTGCAGGCGTTGGCGATGCTGCCCGCGATCGTCAAGCGCACGGCGCTTGCCGTCTGGCCCCGCGAACAGGTCGCATCGCTCAGCGGTCGGGAATGGGGAGAGTTCCTGCGGGCCCACGCCGGCAAGGCGCAGATCGACGCGGGGAGCTACCACTTCTTTGCTGAAACTGAATATCGGCTGTCGGCTCGTCCCTCGCTGAATGACGCCGCGGCCCGGCGCGTATTTGCCGCAGCCCGCCAGTGGATCGAGGCACACGATGTACGCCCTTGATCACCCTTGGTTGTTGCTTCTCCTTCCGGCGCCGCTGATCGTCTGGTGGCTGCTGCCGCCCTATCGCGAGCAGACGCCGGCGGTCCGCATTCCTTTCTTCGACGATATCACCAAGGCGGCTGGCATCGGCGCGACGGAAGGCTCGGTCGTGCCACGGGCCAATCTGCTTCAGAAGATCATTGCACCCATCTGCTGGCTGCTTGTATTGCTCGCATTAGCGCGGCCGCAATTCGTCGAACCGCCGATCGAAAAGACCGAACCGCAGCGTGACCTGATGCTGGCGCTCGACCTCTCGCAATCCATGGATACCCGCGATTTTAGCGATCCGCAGGGGAATGTGCGGGCCCGTGTCGATGCCGTGAAAGAGGTCGTGGCCGATTTCGTCGAAAAACGGTCAAATGACCGTCTCGGCTTGATCGCCTTCGGCAATGCGCCCTATCCACTCGTGCCTTTCACTATGGACCACGGCACGGTGCGCATGATGCTCGCCGATACGCTGCCGGGCATGGCCGGCCCAAGGACCGCGCTGGGCGACGCCATCGGCCTGTCGATCAAGCTCTTCCAGCAAAGCCAGGCGCCGGACAAGGTGCTGATCGTCCTGACCGACGGCAACGACACGGCGAGCAAGATGGCGCCGGACAAGGCGGCCGACATCGCCAAGGAGAACCGTATCCTGATCCACGCCGTCGGTATCGGCGATCCGAATGCGCAAGGCGAGGACAAGCTCGACGCCGCGACGCTGCAAAAAATCACCGCCACGACTGGCGGCCGCTATTTCTTCGGGGGCGACGAAAAGGCGCTCGCCGATATTTACGTCCTGCTCGACCAGATTACGCCCGCCAACCAGAAGACGCTGAGCTGGCAGCCGCGCATCGAGCTTTTCCATTACCCCCTCGGCGCCGCGATCCTGCTCGTCTTGGTCTATCACCTCCTGATGTGGATGGTCTCGGCCCATGCCGCGCGCCGAGGAGATGAGGAGGCCGAGGCATGATCACCGACTTTCATTTCCTGCGTCCCTGGTGGCTCCTGGCCGTGGTTTCGGCGGCGCTGCTCGTCTGGCTCATCGACCGGCAGACGGATATGCGGGCGCGCTGGCGAAATCTCATCGCCCCGAACCTGCTCGAACATCTTCTGATCGACCACGTCCGCACCCGTGGTCTGCGCCCGGTCCACCTCATCGCCGGGCTGCTTGCCCTCTCGGCTATCGCTGCGGCGGGGCCGACCTGGGAGAAGGAGCGTCCGCCCTTCGTCGAGGACCGGGCTCCGCTCGCCATCGCCATCGATCTCGGTCCGACGATGGATGCGACCGACATCTCGCCGACCCGGCTGGAACGCGTCAAGCTCAAGGTGCAGGACATCATGGAGCGACGGAAGGGCGCACGCACGGCGCTGTTTGCCTATGCGGGCTCGGCCCATATGGTGCTACCCCTTACCGAGGACGCCTCTCTCGTCGCAACCTACCTCGTCGCTCTCTCACCGGCGCTGATGCCGGTGCAGGGTAAGGACACGGCCAAGGTGCTGCAAGTCATCGAGACAGCGCTGGCAGACGAAACAGTGCCCGGCACCATTCTGTTCATGACGGATGGCGTTGAGCGCGCCTCGTTCCCGGCCTTTGCCGACTACAAGGGCCGCAACGACCTGATGGTGCTCGGCCTCGGCACGCGGGAAGGTGGCCCCGTCAGGATCGGCAATGGCGAGTATTTGACCGATGCCAGCGGCGCGCGCGTCCAGGCTAGGCTGGATGTCGATGCGCTGAAGGGGCTACAGTCCGTTTCCGGCGTGCAAGTCGCGACGGTTACCCTCGATGACGGGGATGTCGACTGGATTGTGCGTCGAATCCAGAGCGCCTTTACTCAGAAGACGGACGAGGGGCTGCAACGTTGGCGCGATTTCGGCTGGTATCTGACGATACCGATCGCCCTGCTCGTCATTCTGACGTTCCGCCGCGGCCACAAGATCCACTGGTTGGGAATGCTTGTCGTCCTGCTGCTTCCCCTCGGTGTTGCGCCGAAGGCAGAGGCCGCCGACCTTGTTGACGCCTGGTTGACGCAAGATCAGCAAGGGCAGCGCTACTTCCGGAGCGGCGATTATGGCGCAGCCGCCGATCATTTCGAAGACCTTGCCTGGCGCGGTGCGGCGCTCTATCGCGCCGGCCACTATCAGGACGCCATCGATGCCTTCGCGCAATCGACCGATGCCGGAAGCTATTACAATCAGGGCAATGCCTTGATGCATCTCGACAAGGCCGAAGAGGCCATCACCGCCTACCAGCAGGCACTAAAGCAGAGGCCGGCCTGGCCCGAGGCTGAGGCCAACCTGAAGCTGGCCGAACGGCGCAAAAAGGAAAAGGACGACCAGGAGAAGGAACAGCAACAGGAGCAGGCGGGCCTCGACCCCGACCAGATCCAGTTCGACGACAAGGGGAAGAAGGGCAAGGAGGGCCAAGTCAACGTCGCGGCGCAAACCGCCGAGATGTGGATGCGCAACATCCAGGTGTCGCCGGCCGATCTCCTGGCCCGCAAGTTCGCGATCGAAGCTTCGGGAGAAAAGCCGAAATGAGCATCTGGTCGCGCTGCGTTCACCTCGCCCTGCTGTTCTGGTGCGTCTCCATCGCCACGCCGGCGCTTACCGCCGACCCGCTTGCCCGGGCGACGCTGCAATCCAAAGGAACACTCTATGTGGGCCAGGAGGTGCTTGTCGATGTTGATATGCTCGTGCCCAACTATTTCCTGCAGCCGCCCCAGTTTCCGGCGATCGATCTGCCCGGCGCGATTGTGACGCTGCAGGATGGGCGGGCATTGAACCTCAACGAGACGATCGAGGGGACAAGCTATTCCGGCATCCGCCGCACCTATGTCATTACCACGCAAAGAGACGGCGAATTCACCCTGCCGCCGGCGGAGATCACCTTCGGCTATGCCGCCGTTCCGGGCCAGACGACACAGGGCAAGGCAAGCCTGCCGCCGCTGCGGTTCACCGTCAAGGCAGCCCCCGGCGGCGCGACCGGTGGTTCCGGCGTCGTGGCCGCAAAGCTAACGATCACGCAGGATCTCGACCGCGATCCCAAAAGGTTGAAGGCCGGCGATACGCTGGTCCGGACGATTACCGTCCGCGCAGAAGGCCTTCGCGCGATGATGATTCCGGTCCCGGAATTTCCGGTACCCCAAGGCATCCGCACCTACCGGCAAGACCCGGTTTTGTCTGAGGAAACAGATCGGACAGGGCAGCCTGTCGCCGGTGTCAGGAAGGATGTGGTTCAGTATCTTTTTCAGGACACCGGGCAATACGACCTCCCGGCGATCGAACTCAGCTGGTTCGATCCGGCGACGGCGGCAATCGAATCGGCTTCGGCCCCTTCGCTCACTGTTTCCGTTGCAGCGACGCCCGCTCCCGTGAGCTCTCTGGCGCCGCCGGGGCCTGAGCCGGATGCCTCGCCGTTCAACTGGCTTCTCGCCGGCGTGACCGCTGCTGTTGCATTGGTCACGGGGGTTGCCATCTGGCTTCTCGCCCAGGGGCTTACGAGGCTGGAGGAAGCCTTGGAGTCGCGCCGATCGGAATCGCGCGGCTCCGAAGCTGCCCTTTTCCGCCATGTCGAACAGGCCTGCCACAACGGATCGCCGCTGGAGATCGCCAAAACCTTCGATCGCTGGTCGCGCAAGGCGGGTGTCGTGCCCCTGCGGCCGTGGCTCGTTCGTTTCGGCGACGAAGAAACTGTGAAAGCCTTCGATGTTCAACAACAGGCGCTCTACGGAAACGCTGGTCCGCCACATCTATCGGGCGACCGGCTGGGCTCCGGCATTCGCAAAGCGCGTAGCGCGTGGCTGACCGGGGCTGATCCCAAACCCAGTCTTTGGCGCGGCAAGATTCTGCCGCAACTCAATCCCAGCTGGGACGATGGATAACCCTGCCGGCCACGCCGTTGCACCGGCGAACGCGATGCCACGGGATTCGTTGCTTGCCTTGCTCGCGTCGTCTCAATCAGCCGCGTTTTGAAAAGCGGACAGCCCGCCGCGGCGGATGCGAAGCAGCATGAGGCAGCGCCGCAGCGACGCCCGTTCGTCGGCATGGTACGGCAAGACGAAAGTGCTTTGCTCTTGGCAATGCGTCCGCGTTTTTGCGAACTTCCACGCTTCATTTTCCACGGGACATAGAAAGGATGCGCTTGCAGAGAGCAATGACGTCATCGTGCGCGCTCATGCTTGTCTTGGCTGCACGCTCCGTCGCTGTCGGATGCACTGGTGAGAACCCGGCATCGCTTGCGGTGCCGGGTCGGAAACGTTGTCGTTGCGACGCGGGTCGCTATTGGCCGCCGCCGACGCTGTTGAACTGCTCGGTTACGCGTTCCTGGATCTGGTCGATCGAGAAGCTCGCGGGACGTTGCGCCGGAGGAAACTCGGCGAACGTGCCGAGGAACTTTGCAACGAAGGCTTGCGCTGGAACAACCAGATATGCACGCGTAAGCACCCAATCATAATAAGTGTTCGAAGTGATGTCGGCACGTTCGTATGGGTCGGCGCGCAGGTCGAACATCTTCGGCACACGCAGGGGCGTGAAGGGCTCGGCCCAGATCCGGAGGGTGCCGGTTGCCCGCTGCTCCGAGAACACCAACTTCCAGTTCTCGTAGCGCATGGCCACGAGCTCGCCGTCGTCGTTGAAGTAGAAGAACTCCTTGCGGGCGCCCTCGTCGGTCTCGCCGGTTAGGTGGGGGAGCTGGTTGTAGCCGTCGAGGTGATTTTTGTATTGTTTGCCGTTGACGGTCGCGCCGGCCAGCAGCCGATCCTTGATATTGGCATCGCCGGCGGCGGCGAGCAACGTCGGGAACCAGTCGAGGCCTGAAAAGATGCCATTGGCGACCGAATCTGGCTCGATGTGTCCCGGCCAGCGGATCATCGCAGGAACGCGGAATGCGCCTTCCCAGTTGGTGTTCTTCTCGCTGCGGAACGGCGTCGTGCCGGCATCGGGCCAGGAGTTCTGGTGCGGTCCGTTGTCTGTCGTGTAGATGACGATGGTGTTTTCGTCGATGTTGAGTTCGTCGAGCTTGTCGAGGATGGTGCCGACCACCTTGTCGGTCTCGATCATGCCGTCCGCATATTCGGTGAGCGCGGTCAAGCCTGGCTGGCTGCGATTCTCGGGCCGGACATGGGTGCGAAAGTGCATCCGCGTCGTATTCATCCACACGAAGAACGGCTTCTTCGCTTGAGCCTGCCGGTTGATAAAGTCTATCGCTGCGGCGGAGGTCTCGTCGTCGACGGTCTCCATCCTCTTGCGCGTTAGCGGCCCGGTATCCTCGATCTTGCCGTCGGCCGACGCCTTGATGACGCCGCGCGGGCCGAATTGCTTGCGGAAGGCAGGGTCCCGCGGATAGTTGAAGTCTTCAGGCTCCTCTTCGGCATTGAGATGGTAGAGATTGCCGAAGAATTCGTCGAAACCATGGGCGGTCGGCAGGAACTCGTCGCGGTCGCCCAGATGATTCTTGCCGAACTGGCCGGTGGCATAGCCCTGGTCCTTGAGCGCCGAGGCGATGGTGACGTCGCTCGCCTGGATCCCGACATCCGCGCCGGGCAGGCCTACCTTGGATAGGCCGGTGCGCAGCGTCGATTGGCCGGTCAAGAACGTCGAACGGCCGGCCGTGCAGCTCTGCTCGGCGTAGTAGTCGGTGAACTTCATGCCTTCGTTGGCGATCCGGTCGATGTTCGGGGTCCGATACCCCATGAGGCCGAAGCTGTAGGTCGACAGGTTGGTCTGACCGATGTCGTCGCCGAAAATGACAAGAATGTTCGGCTTGGCCTGTTCCTGCGCCTGCGACACCCCAGCGACTGTCAGCGCGGTCGTGGCCGAGAGCACTATTGCCCCCAGCAGTCCTCGTATTTGCATGGCTGGTCTCCTTCGATGGGTTGCGACGTTGCAGAGTTCAGAGCCGCATTGCAGATTCACTCACATCGCTCAGTGCCAGAAAGCCAATTGCCAGGCGCAATGAGATCGCGGGCACTTAGCCGCCCCACTATCGCTCTCAAATAAAACTGCGGTAGGTGCGAACATGTACGAACATGTTACCAAAAGCCCGTAATTCAGCCTGTAGCCGGTGTCTCTAAACCGGTACCTCTAATATGTAGGGTTGTATTTCCGCCGGACGGCGTCCACCGTTAGTCGCACGGCAAAAAGGGGCCGGTTTCGTTCCGAAGGGCCGCGCTCGCCAGCGTCTTCTTTCTTCCTCAAGCCGGTTTTGCGCTCACGACTGCAATCCCACAGCTCCCGCCTCCGGCGACACCATCGTCGACGATGGCAACCCGAGGGTTCTTCAACCACCGGCTCGAAGAACTGGCCGTCGATATTCTGGCCGGCACCAACTCGGCGGGGCCTTCATCACGGTGGGCGTTCTCGTCAACGGCGCCAGCCAAACGAACATTTCCAACTGCGGTAGCATCTATCAAGCGGTCGAGCTCGGCAGCGGCGATGCGATCGTCAACTATAATCCTGGCTCCATTAATGGCAGCGTCGACCAGGGAAGCGGCGATGATCTCTTCCGCATGGAAGGCGGTCTCGTGAACGCCGACGTGGATTTTGCTTCCCATTTTCAAATGAAGCGATCAGCTGAAAACCGCGGATTTCAAGCTTGAGTAGGGGAGGGGCCTTTACTCTGGATGCGATGACTGTCGATTCAGCCTAGACCTTCAACCACCAAGCATCATCATGCCGACGGCTCGCTGGCGACTGGCGCGATCGCGCTCGCCGAAGTGCAGGCCTATGCGTACGGCGCGTTCATGGCAGCAGCAGAACTCTGCCGCAACCTTGGCGAAGGTGCGCGCGCCGTTGCCTTGACAGAACGCGACGGCGCCTTGCGGACGAGCTTCGATATTGCATTTTATGACGAGGAACTGGAAACTTATGTTCTGGCCCTCGATGGCTCGAAGCGACCCTGCCGCGTCCGCTCTTCCAATGCCGGACATGTCCCGCTGACAGGCCTTGCGCTTCCGGAACGTGCCGAGGCCGACGTCCGCACGCTTTTGGGCGGCTCTTCGTTTCCTGGTTGGGGAATACGCTCCGCCGCGTCGACAGAGGCGCGCTTTAATCCCATGAGCTATCACAACGGGTCGATCGGGCCCCACGACAATGCGCTGATCGGGATCGGAATGGCGCGTTACGGATTTAAACGGGAGGCGGCCAAAATTCTGGAGGGCCTGTTTGCCGCGGCATGCATCAGGTGAATCGATATCAGACGGTTCCCAGGGCCTCTCGCCGATGCTCCAACATCGGCGGCGAATCCAAGATGTCGCCAAGGTAATCGATGTCGACACCAGCGACGCCGCATTCTGAAAAGATGTCGCGCCATCTAGCGACCCATCCCGCCACTTGGTTCCATTCGTGCCGAGCGTCCTCTTTCGACATTCCGAAATGAGGTGCCGCAGCCACGGCGTGCGCGATGCTGAAGTCGTTTACAAACTTGGGGTTCGGAGAGATCTGGATCGCCTGTTGTCCGAGACCGTTCATTTGTGTCGGAATGGCGAAGGCCGGCGACAGCAGCCATGAACCGTCCTCGGCGAGAAGAAAGGCGTGGTTCTTCGTGTGGTCGTCGGTGTTGTCGATCATGATGTTAAACGCCATTCTGCGGAAGAGTTCTCGCTGCATCGACCGGATGCAGTCGGGGGCTCCATGCCGTCGGATGATCGCAGCGATGGTGGCATAGCTGTCTTCGGCCTCCGAAGCCAGCATCGTGCGTGCTGAAACAGCGTGGACGCGCTGGTCATCGACACGGTCAAAACGACGGACCATCAGAATATGATCGACACCGCCGGGGATAACCCGTGACGATGCGACGTATAGCCCGGCTCGACGGCCCAGTTCCATGCAGGCATGCTCGACAAGGAGTTGGTCGACGTTGCTGCCACGCGGAAACTTGGCGATCCACTCTTCCCCATCAGCTTCGACTAGCATCTTGGGGTGGGCGCCGCCCATGCTGCCGGCGCTGGCGATGAGCTGCCTTTCTCGCTCGTTAAGAGGTTCGCGCTCGATAACCCGTGCAATCAGCGCCTCTGCTTCCTGAAGAGAATCCACGCTCATGAGTGGCTGCTTGTCGACGGGACGATACTCGTCGGAGCTGGAAGACATCCCAAGTGCACCGAAACGCCGGTCGCCCGCATACCAGAGCTTGTCGAGGGGACTCATGCGCGACGGGCGTGACACGACCCTGATCATGCGCTCTCCCCAGCGATCCGGCATGGCGTCTTCGACTGCGCCGGGAGCCACCATGTCCTTCAAAGGGGCATGCACCTTCTTGTCATGGGTGAGATCTGGAGACAGGTGAAATCCCGAACGCCTCCAGTCATCGTCCAGTTCGAGAAGGCATCGGCGATTGCCCGCCTCAAGCTTCACCCGGCCGACGAGGAGCGGGTGAAGCGGGTTTTCGAGATACCAGACCGCAAGAGAATTTCCTCGGAAGTCGTTCATATTATCCTCTTCTTCGGCTCGCCCGATTCACGTCGAGCATCGTGGCGTACTCGTCCTCGCCAGGGTTGAGGATATCAGCGAGCTTTTCGGACTTTCCGAAAATCCAAAGCGCCGCAGCATAAACACCGATGGACACCTTTGCGTCGCCCGCCTCCATCCTGCGCAGCGTAGGGACCGAAGTCCCCATCCTCGCGGCCATGGTCTTCAAGCTGTCTCCCCTGCGTTCGCGGGCGGTCCGCAGATGAGAGCCTAGCGTTTCCAGCGCAATCACCGTCCCGTCAGTCAGGATTTCAAGTGATGTGGAACTCTTGGACATGAACGTAACATTTCTCATATTGCCGAGATTGTGAACATATATGTTCCTTATGGAGCCATTTCAACAGTGTCAAATTTTCCCTACAACGTGGATAGACTCCAACACATCTTCAGGCATTCGACAACGCGGGCAGCCGACCATGTTCCCGTCATCGAGACTAACGGAAGACGAACCAATGATGTGGGTGAAATTTGGTGGCAATTGCTACCTAACACCGGACAATTGGGCTCGCGTGGATGCCGCGCAGAAGCGCGATATATGTGGCCGGTTGTCTGACCATCGCCTAGCTCCAGGCATAGGTTTGCTAGCCTACAAGAATTCCTTTGTTCTGGACCTGCATGGAGTTGCAATGGGCCTAACTGCGCTTCGTAAACCGCCGGGCCAAGCAGCATCCCGCGCTGGCGGATGAAGACGACGCTGTTGGCCGGTGGCTGTCTTGAACGCGTCAAAATCGCCTCCTAAATTTTCATGTGTCAAACATGCCGGAAAGAAGGAGGTAGGAATGGCAAGCTCTCGGTTTGATCATCCTGTTTATGTTCGCCGTAAGCATTTTATCGAGGAGATTACGGAGCTCGGTGAAGCGTTTGACTTTCTTGAGGAATGGCCGGAGGAGAGCCGTGATCTGGCTTATGAGACAGTGGTAAGGGCTTGCCGCGAAGCTGCTTGCGGAAGGTTCCCGCTGAACGCGGCGCGGCAGAATTTCCAGTGTTTCGTCAAGAGGGCAGGGATGCTGATTGAAATTGAGGACGTGCCGAATTTTGCTGGGGCGGCGAGTAACCGCAATATCGGGAACGCCTAACCGGTTCATATTGGCGGGTCGGACAAGACCGATATGCTGACAATCGCCGCCCTCCCACATCGGCGCCAATGCCCTAAGGTCATGATCGGGCCACGGCAACGAAAAGGAATTGCCCTTGCCTGTTGATGCGAAGCAGGAGGGGCCTATTCTGCTGACGGGACTTCGTCCACTGCTCTTCGACATCAGATGGTTGGGTGACGTTCTGGTCGTTGGCCGAAACGATGACGTCGCCCTGCTGTAGACCATTGTCTGCAGCGGGGCTATCTGGCGCGACTTCTTGCACAAAAACTCCCGTGCTGTCTGGCTGGAGTCCGAGTTGCGGACGCGCCTCTTCCGGGATCGGACTAAGCGATAGTCCAAGACGATCTCCCGATTCCGGAACTGGCGCGACTGCGCTCGTTCGGATCTCGTCATCGTTGCGCTGGCCAATGGTTAAGGCGACTTCCTGCGTGGAGCCGCCGCGGTTGCTTGTCAGCGTCACTTTTGTTCCGGGTTTTTGGTTCGTAACCGCAAGCGTGAGGTCGTGGGCGCTCCGGATATCCTTGTCGTTGAAACGCGTGATCACGTCACCTGATCTTATGCCTGCCTGTTCGGCGGGGCTGCCGGGGTCGACAGAGGCAATCAGCGCGCCCTTGCTACCCGGCATTCCCAGCGCCTCGGCAATCACTGGCGTGATCTCCTGGAGCCGCACGCCGATAAAGCCACGCTCGATCCGGCCCGTCCGGATCAACTGATCGACGACGGTCCGCGCCGTACGCGATGGCACCGCAAAACCAATGCCGATGCTGCCGCCCGATTGCGAGACGATCGCGGTGTTGACGCCGATCACTTCGCCCCGCGTGTTGAAGAGGGGACCACCGGAATTGCCCTGGTTGATTGAGGCGTCCGTCTGTAGAAAATCATCGTAAGGGCCGGCTTGGATGTCGCGCGACCTGGCCGAGAGAACGCCGACCGTGACGGTTCCACCGAGCCCGAAAGGGCTGCCGATCGCGATGGTCCACGCGCCAGGTTGGACGGCGTCCGAATCACCCCACACAGTCGCTGTCATATCGGGCCGCGGATCGACTTTCAGCACCGCGATGTCGGTTGCCGGATCACGGCCGACGAGCCTGGCACACGAAGTCTCCTTATCAGTGAACACGACATGGATTTCACTCGCATCGGCAACGACATGGTTGTTGGTGACGATGTATCCATCGGCATTGATCACAAAGCCGGAGCCAAGGGCCTCTCGCACCTGGGGCTGGACCTCTCCCAGCTCACGGCTATCGAAAGGGCTGAAGAAGTTGCGGGATGTCGTCTGGTCCTCAATGAACTGTCGGGTCGTTACTGCGACGACCGCCGGTATCTTCTGCCGCGCGATGGCGGTGAAATCGTTCGGGGCTTCCTTGGCCGTGACTGGAACAACACTGCCGGCTGAAAGCATCAAAATGCCAGCGACCAAGCCAGCAGATAGCTGATTCCTCGAATCCGGAAGCATCGTTTTGTGACTCCTGTTCCAGCTAAAGTCTCTCTGGCTTGTTCGGACCGCACGATGCGCATGGCTTCGAACCCGGCACCATTGACCCGAAAGGCTCCGAACCCGGCGGGACGGACCCAGCAATTCGGAGACGGGGTACCTGACTTGGTCCGTCACCTCGCGGAGTCTACTGTCGGTTAGCGGGGCGACGAGGCGGCATTCTCTCGGTGATATCCGTAACCGCATCCATTAAGAAATGTTCCCTGATGAGATTGCAGGCATGCAGCGGAGCGTTCTCTGAACCGGTTCGCCCCGATCTCAATTTGGGGCCGGGCCAGCTTTCTCGGGGCGTCCGAGTGGACGACCTTGGAGTGCGCGCGCCTGCCTCGATTTTATCGTACCTTCAGCCTCTGATGCGGTTTAAAGGGCTGAGACAATCCAGTCGGGCCGGGAACGAAGGCTACGACCCACCAGATACTCCGCCTCGTACCGCACTTTGGAGATCGCATAGCAACTGGGTTTCGAAATGACACTTGGGCGAATGTCTCGCCCAAGTTCCCTGCATTCATTTACGCACAGATGACGTTACGGATTCAATCACCTCTGCCGCCATCTTGAATTCCTTCTTTCGGTTGGCGATACCGTGGCGTCGGGCGATCCAGTCGAAATCGCTGTAGGCGACAATCACCGAGCCGTCTTTTGCCTGATAGACGAGAACGCGCACTGGCCAATCCAGGCCCGAGGTCGGGTTGGCGGTGATGAAGGTGGTGCCCAATGCGGGATTTCCGAACAGGATCAGGCGGGACGGCCGGACTTTGTTGCCCGCGGCATTGCCGAGCTCGGCTTGATCGATGTCGTCGAACAGCATGATGCCCTTCTCGACGACATCGGCTTTGATTCTCCGGACGGTTTCGCTGACGGAGTACCGGCTCTTGAGCGTGACCACGCCGTCACGTTGGCCAGCCTGTGCGATTCTGGTGGGGGTCACGCCAAGCGCGACCGACATTAGCACAGTGAAGGCGAGTAATAGACTGGTAAACCTGCCCATTTTTTCATTCCTTTGTTTGGTGGAGGTGGTTACGTTGGAATTGTCGCAGGCGATGTTCGAGATGGATAATGCCGTTCGATGTATGTTTCGATGACCCAGGATTATCGCTGGGACGGAACGGGCGCTGAACCGATGGGAAAGGCGAGCACGATGGCGGCAAACAGCGCCGCAACAAGCACGCCGACGCAGGCTGGCCAGCCGACGTGATCGTAGACCTGGCCAAGTGCGAGGCTGCCCGCGAGACCGCCGGTGTAATAGGACGCGAGATAGATCCCGCTGGCGCCTGCCTTGTCGGTGACGGCACGTCGTCCCACCAATCCGGTGGTGATCGCTTGGGCCAGAAATGTGCCAACTGCGACGAGCGCAAGACCGGCCAACACCAAGGGCAGGCTGACACTCAGGAGTGCCGCGAGGCCGACAACCGCAAGCCCGAGCGTCGAGATGATCCCGAGCTTTGCACCGACGCGGCCCGAGAGATTGCCCGCCAAAGGCGTCGTCAGCATCGACGGCAGGAAGACCAGGTAGACAAGGCTCAGAGTCATCGGCGACAAGCCGAGGGCCACAAGCTGGAAATTCACATAGGTGAACGTGCCGATGAAGGTGAACAGAATCAGGAAGCCGATCGCGAAGGCGCGGCGGAGTTCCGTGTCGGCGAAATGATAGGTCCAACGGCGCATGTTGAACGAGCCGTCCTCGCTGGTTTGCATCATTTTCGAGGTCTTCTTGAGCGCCAACCAGACGAGAAGCGCGCCGGCAAGATTGAGGGCCGCGAAGGTGAGGAAGTTGATTTCGAGCCCTCCGAGACCGGCCACGGCGGCGGACACAATGCGGCCGAAAAAATTGCTTGCGACATTGCCCGTGACATAGGCCGCCAGCGCGCCGCTTGCCTGAGCAGGCGAGAAGTGCTCGGAGAGATAGGCCATGGTCAGTGTGAAGGCGACCGACATGCAGAGGCCTTGGACGACGCGAAGTGTGGCGAAAATTGAGAGATCGTCGGTGAACGCTAGCGCCGCCGTCGGAATCGACAGAAGCGCGAGGCTGATCCAGATGCCGTTGCGCCGATCGATCCTGCGGCCGAAAAAGGCGACTCCGAGCCCCGCGACGGCCATACCGAACGTGCTGGCGTTGACGGCGAATCCCATGGCGGCGCGACTGACCTCGAATTTCGCGACGAGCGCGGGCAGGATCGCCTGGGCGGCAAAGAGATCGACCAGTGTCAGGAAGGCGATCAGCGCGATGACGGCGAAGCGCGCGCTATCGGTAGCAGTAGAGCCGAAGCTCGTGCGTGGCGGATTAAGGACATGCTCTATGCCCGACATGGCGATAGCTCCAACGGTTGGGTGATTTTGTGCGGCATCTCCGGCCTGACGGATCCGGAGATGCCCGTCAGCGAGCCTTGAAAGCTCACATGGATTCGTTTTTGTGCTGTTCGGATGTCAGGATGTCGGCGGAGTACAGAACAGCCGGCTCGCCGCCATTGTTCTTCCACCAATGCGACAGGGCGCCGAATTCGGCCGTCACGTCGCCCGCCTTGTGCTCGATCGGCACCTTGCAGGTGCTGCGGTATTCGGTGATCGAGCCGGAAACGATCAAGATGTTGGCCGGGCGGGTCTCATGCGAGTGCCACGGCACGACGCCGCCGGGCTGCACGACGAGCTTGCGCATGCGCAGCGCGCTGTTTTTCCAGGCATCGCCCTTCGGCGAGAGGTCGATCGAAGAGACGATGTCGTCGGTGACATCCTTCGGCATCATTTCGCCCGGCTGCATTCCGTTCTCGGCGACCTGGTCGGCGGGGCATTCGCCGGCATAGGCATGGCCGGTCGGAATGACGGTGAAGGATGCGAGGGCAAGAACGGTGGCGAGCGTCAAGCGCTTGGCATTGAGTTTGAGTTTCATTGAAGTTCTCCTTGTTGCGCTCGGATGAAATATTCATGCCGGGCATGACAGGGAGCATGGAGAAGCCTATCGCGGATGAGAAATGCCGCCTCATTCTCGATTCCATAGCCTGAAGCTATCGTGAAACGCGAGGCGTGCAGAGGCGCCTGATAGTCGGTGCGCAGGTGACGGAAATGTCTTGCCGAAGACTTAATGCGGGCGGTTTTGCGGCATTGCCCAGCCGTAGGATTTTACGGCGCCGACGAACGTCGAGACAGCAGGAGAGAACCGGCGGCCGGCCACAGTGACGAGGCAGACTTCGCGCGTGACGTCCGGCTCGGCGACTGGCCGAACCTGCAGACCTGGCACCACAGCGCTATATTCCGGAATGAAGCAGATTCCCAATCCGCCGGCGACGAGATTCTGGATCCAGTCCTCGCGTTCGCTCGAATAGGAGACGACGGTGTGGACACCCTGGGCGTCACAGAGATCCGTGAGGTAGTCCCAATACTCGCAGTTGACGCGGCGGAGATAAATCTCGCCATCGATCGCTGCTATCGGGATCGCATCATACTGGCTAAGGCGGTGTCCCGCCGGAAACGCCAGCATAAACCGCTCCCGGAAAAGTGGTGTCACGTCGAAACGCTCCGGAAAGTTATCGGCGCTCGACATGATTGCGACGTCAAGTTCGCCTTGCTCCAGCAGTTCGGATAGCTTGGCCGGAATTCCCTCCATGAGCTGGAGCTGGATTCCTTTGTGGCGCATATTGAAATCAGTCAGCAGACCCGTGAAGCGACGCGGGCCTATCGTACACATGATCCCTACTTTCAGATTGGCCTCATTGAGGCACAGAAATCGCGACGCCTCCATTTTGACTCCTGAGAGCTCTTCCTGAACCTGCTGAAAGCGTGGGCGCAGGAGATTGCCGAGATCCGTGATGTGTGTAAGGTTGCGCTCGCGGCGGAAAAGCAGGCCTCCCACCTCGTCCTCGAGCTGCTGGATCGCGCGGCTTAAGGCGGGCTGCGTGACATTGCACTTCTGTGCCGCGCGCGTGAAATTGCGCGTTTCGCAAACGGCCAGAAAATACCGGATGTGATGGATATCCATATCCGCTCCCCAAGATACTCAGATGGATGCCAATGCATCTACTCTGGTCCCGAGCACCATCTTCTTCCAATGCCATAGACTTATCAATTCCATGAGAGAGCGGCATTTCTCTTATGACCGTGAGCACGCCATTCTGAACCGGTAGCCGCGCATCGGCGCCGAAAAAGATGGAGAATGTGATGCTCAACGTGCTTGATACCGAAGCCTTGGCTGGCCGCAAGATGCTCGAGGGCCGCACGGCGATCGTGACGGGCTCCACCAGTGGCATCGGCCTCGGCATTGCCCATGCACTGGCAAGGGCGGGCGCTTCGGTCATGCTCAATGGTTTTGGCAATCCGGTCGAGATCGAGACCCAGCGCGCCGAGATGGCCGAGACCAACGATGTCGATGTCGCCTACGACAGCGCCGACATGTCGAAGCGCGATGCGATTCTGACGATGGTGGAACGCGCGCGAGCCCGGTTCGGGCAGGTCGATATCGTCATCAACAACGCCGGCATCCAGCACGTTTCTCCCATTGGCGAATTTCCGCTGGAAAAGTGGGACGCGATCATGGCGATCAACCTTTCTGCCGCCTTTCATCTGGTGCAGGCTACGTTCGACGGCATGTGCGAGCGTGGCTATGGCCGCATCATCAATGTCGCGTCGGCCCACGGGCTTATCGCCTCGCCCTTCAAATCGGCCTATGTGGCTGCCAAGCACGGCCTGGTGGGCTTCACGAAGTCGATTGCGCTGGAAGGTGCCGAGTTCGGCGTGACGTCGAATGCGATTTGCCCCGGCTACGTCTGGACGCCACTCGTCGAGCAGCAGATCGATGCCCAGGCGAAATCGCACAACATTGCCCGAGACGCCGTGATCCGGGACGTGTTCCTGAAGAATCAGCCAACCAAGCGCTTCGCCACCGTCGAAGAGATGGGCGCTCTCAGCGTCTTTCTCTGCTGCGATCTCGCGAGTTCCATCACCGGCACGGCCATTCCGGTCGACGGCGGCTGGACGGCACATTGACAATGCCAATCAGAGCAAATCGGGGAGAGACTTCCATGAACAACCACGCAGACGTCACGACAATGACCGCCGACAGTGCCGCCGTCGCCTCCTGCGAGCGTGGGCCTCGAATGATCAACTTGGCGCTCCAGGGCGGCGGCGCGCATGGCGCTTTCACCTGGGGCGTTCTCGACCGCCTGCTCGATGAGTCCAACCTGTCCTTCGAAGGCATCGTTGCGACGAGCGCTGGCGCGATGAATGCCGCGGTTCTGGCTTACGGCCTTGCAGAGGGCGGGCGAAGCGGTGCGCAGACGGCGCTCGCCGGCTTCTGGCGACGTGTCAGCCATGCGGCAGCATCCGGCCCGCTGCAACCGTCGATCTTCGACCGGATTACCGGATCGCGCGCGCTCGAATTTTCGCCCGCCTTCATGATGTTCGACATGGTGACGCGCCTGATGTCGCCCTACCAGTTCAATCCGTTCAACTACAACCCGCTGCGGCAGGTGCTGGAACAGTCGATCGACATGGATGCGATCCGGATGGCGCGCTGTCCGGTCAAGCTGAATATCTGCGCCACCAATGTGCGGACCGGCAAGGTCAAGGTATTCGGCAATGACGAGCTCTCGATCGAAGCGGTCATGGCATCAGCCTGCCTGCCCTTCCTGTTCCAGGCAGTCGAGATCGACGGGGAGTCCTACTGGGACGGCGGTTACATGGGCAATCCGGCGATCTTCCCGCTGATCTACGGCTGCGACACGCCCGATGTTTTGATCATCCACATCAATCCGATCGAGCGAGCCGAGGTGCCGCGCACGGCTCCCGAAATCCTCAATCGCATCAACGAAATCAGCTTCAATTCGTCGCTGCTGAGGGAAATGCGAGCGGTGGCGTTCGTCACCGACCTGATCGACGCCTCGCCGGAAAGGTCCGGCAATCTCAAGCGGATCTTCGTGCACGGCATCGCTGACGACGAGACGATGAAGAACCTCTCCGTGTCGAGCAAACTCAACGCCGACTGGGGTGCGCTGGTCGATCTCCGCGACCGGGGCCGAGAATGCGCCGATATGTGGCTGATCGCCAATTACCAGGACATCGGCAAACGGTCGACCGTCGATATTCGCGAACGATACCTCTAATTTTTCGGTTAGCTCCTCCCACGCTGCCGGGCCTGCTCCTCCCTCCCGGCACGCCGCCTCGCCCCNGCCGCCTCGCCCCCTCCCGCCAGAGGGGGCTTTTTTGCCTGCTCGAGGCACTGCAGGCGCATAGCGTCAGTCATCGAAACCATGCCGCAACAGCATTTCAAACATCACCGCCGATGCGGGAAAGTAACTCCAGTCAAGCCGGCAAGCGGTTTGATCGAACCTCAACCAGGAGACATTTCCATGAACTCGACCCGCATCCTCATCGGCTCCGCCCTTGCCGCCATGACCTCCATGGCTGCCTCCAGTGCCTTCGCTGGCCCTGCCGCACAGCCCGAATTCTCCTTTGAGAAGTGCTACGGCGTCGTCAAGGCCAGCCTCAACGATTGCCAGACAGCTACCCATTCCTGCGCCGGCACCTCGACGGCCGACAACCAAGGCGATGCCTGGATTTACGTGCCGGCCGGCACCTGCGCCAAGATTTCCGGCGGCGCGATCGAACCCAAGGCCTGAGGCCGTCTGAGCTTCATCCAGCCAGTATGAAGGAGTGACCAATGTCCAAGATATTTCCCAGTCTTCCAGTACCGGATGCCGCGGGCATTGGTCTGCGCTCCCGGCACATTTCCGAAATGCTCTCCCGCCGGCCCTCGGCGGGGTGGCTGGAAGTCCATGCTGAAAACTACATGGGCAATTCAGCCGCCGTCGACGCGCTCGAGAAGTTGCGCGAGACCTATCCGCTGTCGGTGCACGGCGTCGGTCTCTCGCTCGGCAGCGCTTCGGGCCTTGATCGAGATCATCTGGAACGGTTGCGTAGAGTGTGCATCCGCTTCCAGCCAGGGTTGGTTTCCGAGCATCTGGCCTGGAGCCTCGCCGACGGCGCCTATCTCAACGATCTGTTGCCGCTGCGCTACGACGAGGATGCGCTCGATATCGTCGCCGCCAATGTCGATGAGCTGCAGAACACGCTGCAGCTCCGTGTTTTCATCGAGAACCTCTCCGCCTATATCGCTTTTGCCAATTCCACGATGACGGAGGCGCAGTTCTTAGCCGAGCTCGTCAGGCGCACCGGCTGCGGCTTGCTGCTCGATGTCAACAATGTTTACGTCTCGGCCTGCAATCTCGACTTCGATGCCAAGGCCTTCATCGACGATCTCCCCGCAGACGCCATCGGCGAAATCCATCTCGCCGGACATGCGGTCAACGAGGTGGAGGGCGATATCGTGCTGATCGACGATCACGGCTCCCGCGTCCCGCCGGTCGTCTGGTCGCTCTATGCCCATGTGCTGCGCAAGATCGGCCCGCGCCCGACGCTGATCGAATGGGACACCGAGGTTCCCGCACTCGACGTGCTGCTCGGCGAAGCCATGTGGGCCGACATGATGGCGGCAACGATCAGCTTTGAGAAGCGCGGTACGCTACCAATTGCCCACCAGCCAGACCGGCGGTTCGAGCGGCTCGCACTGCCCTCGACCAGCAACCTGGCGCGCGGTGCCATGCCGGCCATCGCGGCACTGACCACGATCACGCCCTCGGTCTTCGCCAGCAACTCGGTCACGAGGAGGGCGCGCCATGCTGTCTGACTTCGCGCTTCAAAACGCTGTCGCCGCGAAGATACTCAACCGTCCCGGGCTGGATCTTGGTTCTTCTCTCGAGATTGGCAACCGTTTCGACCCGATGCGCCGCTTCAACATCTATCGCAACAATACCTTCGCATCGCTGACGGCCACGCTCGTGTCGGTGTTTCCGGTGACCCTCAGCCTGATCGGGGAAGGCTATTTCCGCCATGTCGCGGCGAGCTTCATACGTGTCGGTCCTCCGTCCGAGGCGCGGCTGGTACGCTACGGCAGCGGCCTCGCCGATTTCCTCGGCCGGCTCGACGACCTCAAGTCCATGCCTTTCATCGCCGACACCGCGCGGCTCGAATGGCTGATCGCCGAAGCGCTCGACGCAGCCGTCCTGACACCCGCGACCACGGCAGAACTCCAGCGCGGCGGCGATGACACGACGCCAGACCTTGTCCTCCAGCCGTCGCTGCGGCTGGTCTTCTGCCGCTGGCCGGCGCTCGACATCTGGTCCGCGCACCAGGCGAACGGCGACCTGGAACTACTCCGCGACATCAAACGGCAGCCTCAGCGCATTGCACTCTGGCGGAACTGCGACAGCGTCCGTTTCCTGCGCGTGAACGGTGCCCACTACGCTTTCCTGCGTGCGCTCAAGAACGGGCGTGGATTGGAGCCAGCGGTGATGAAGGCCGCAAACCGCATGCCGGACTTCGACCTCGTTGCCTCGCTCGGCGGTCTTTTCGCCGAGGGACTCGTCACCTGCGTCCGGCACCTGCCTGCAAACCTCAACTGAAGGATTGGATCGATGACCATGCTGACTCCGACATCCATGCCCGCACGAAGCGGTCTCGCCGGCCTCTATTCGCAGGCGCTCCAGTTTGCCTCATCTGTTCCGCTCTCGGCGGTGCAATTCGTGGCGCGACTTGCCGTTGCGAATGTGTTCTGGCAATCGTCCCAGAGCAAGCTCGCCTCCTGGCCGGTCACGGTTCAGCTCTTCGCCTTCGAGTATCGAGTGCCGGTGCTCGATCCCGGTGTTGCTGCCGTACTCGCGACGGCTGCCGAGTTTTCGGGTGCGATTCTGCTCTTGTTCGGGCTCTTCTCCCGTCTCGCGGCACTGATGCTGCTCGGCGTCGTCGCGACGATCCAGATCTTTGTTTATCCCGGCCATTGGGGTGAACATCTCATGTGGACCGTTCCGCTACTGCTCATTTTCGCGCGTGGTGCTGGCGTGATCTCGCTTGACCATCTCGCCAGCCGCTTCTTCTCGCGGGAGCGCTGAGCCATGCGGATCGAAACCGAGGGCGCGATGACGGGCGGTGCGCTGAACACGATCCGCCCAATGCCTGGTAGTGGCCGCCCACGCGTGGCCATTCTCGGTGCCGGCTTCGGCGGGCTTGCCGCGGCCATGGGGCTCAAGGGCGCCGACGTCGATATCACCGTCATTGACCGCCGCAACTATCACCTCTTCCAGCCGCTGCTCTACCAGGTGGCGACGGCGGGTCTTTCCCCGGCACAGGTCGCCATGCCGATCCGCCGCATCCTGTCGCGCCAGAAGAATGTGACCGTACTGATGCAACGGGTGGAGCGCATCGACAAGGCGATGCAGCTGATCCATACCGCCGAGCGCGCCATACCCTATGATTACCTGATCGTCGCCACCGGCGCCCGCCACGCCTATTTCGGTCACGAGCAATGGGCCGAAAGCGCACCAGGTCTGAAAACGATCGGCGACGCAACCGAAATCCGCGCCCGCATCCTCTCCGCCTTCGAACGCGCCGAGGTCACACAAGATGAGAAGCGTCGTGAAGCGCTGTTGACGTTTGTGATCGTTGGCGGCGGCCCCACCGGCGTCGAAATGGCGGGTGCAATCGCCGAACTCGCCCGCAAGGTCGTCGTCCGCGACTTTCGTCATATCAATGCGGCTTCGGCGCGGGTGGTGTTGATCGAAGCCGGCAATCGCATCCTGCCGACGATGCCCGCCTGTCTTTCGGCAAAGGCCCAGCGGCAGCTCGAAGGTCTTGGCGTCGAGGTGCTGCCGACCGCCGCTGTCACCCATTGCGATGCCGAAGGCGTCATGCTCGCCGATGGCCGGCAGATTCACTCGGCTTGCGTGCTTTGGGCTGCAGGTGTCATGGCCTCGAAAGCGGCCAAATGGACGGGCGCTGAGGCCGACCCCGCTGGCCGTGCCGTGGTGGATGAGCGACTCAACATTCCGGGCCATAACAATGTTTTCATTATAGGCGACACCGCCGCCGCAAAGAGGGAGGACGGCTTGCCGGTTCCGGGCATTGCGCCGGCCGCCAAGCAGATGGGCGAGCATGCCGCGCGTGCCATCCGGGCGCTCATATCAGGCAATCGCGTCGAACCGTTCCGCTATCGCCATTTCGGAAATCTTGCCACGATAGGCCGCAAGTCGGCAGTCGCCGATTTCGGACGGATCAGACTCTCCGGTTTTTCGGCTTGGCTGGTCTGGAACCTCGCCCATCTCTGGTTCCTAGTCGGCTTCCGCAATCGCCTCGTGGTTTTCATGGATTGGGGCCTGGCCTATCTCCGCTACGAGCGGAGCGCCCGCCTCATCACCGACCGCCATGAGCGCTGATTTCCTTCCACGCGTGAAGATGGGCCGTGCGGTCACCGCGCTGCTGCTGCTTGCCGTCATCTCGACGGCGGGGCTGGTCCATCTGATCTGGCAACGCACCGCGAGTGCCAATGTCGACAATGTCGTGGCGGCCCTCGATGCGCAGAGCACCGGAGCCGTCCGCAACGAGCTCGCCTCGCAACTCGCCCTGGTGTCGAGCACGGCGGAAATCGTCCGCTCCGTCTTCTTCCAGGGCGCAATCAACCCCGACGATGAGGTCAAGCGCGAATTCCTCTTCCTCTCGCTGCTGCGGGAACAGCCGGCAATCGCATGGATCGGCTTCGGCTTTCCCGACGGGTGTTTTTTCGGCTCGCATGCCGCACCGGATGGCCGGATCGAGATGATCGAAATCGGCAAGGCAGCGCCCGGCGAGCCTCGTGCGCTGCGCCGTGACCGCTACAAGCCGATCCCCGGCGACATCTTTTTCGAGGAGCGTCTCAAGACCGAGAGCGCCTATGTAACCGAGGGCTCGGCCTGGTATCGCAAGGGCAAGGACAGCACGGATCCGGCCTGGACCGTCGCCGATATTCTGCCCAGCGGCTTCGAGCCTTCGATCGTCCTTTCAAAACGTGTCGAAGCCTTCGGGCGACTTGAGGGCGTGGTCATGGTGGCCGTCAGCCTGCGGCAACTGTCACTGACGCTACAGGATCTCAAAATTCCCTCCGAGAGCAAGGTCTATGTGGTCGGAAGAGACGACGTCGTTCTCGCGACATCTGAACCATCGGATGGCGTCATGGCCGCCCATCTGGCCGATTTCCCGAAGACCGATACCCTTTCGGCCGCCGTCGCGTCGGCGCGCCAAATCAATCCCCGAACCGTCTTCCGCACCCTCCAGCAGAGTGACGTGCTCGGACCGGTCTTCGTTTCATCCAGCGCGCTGCCCTTCGAGGACTGGCGGCTGCTGACAGCCATTCCACGCTCTACCTTCGCCGGTGATATCGATGAGAACACCAAGCGCGTCCTCTTCATCGTGGCGGGGATCGCCCTGCTCGCGGCCATCACGGCTATCATCTTCGCCCGACTTCTCTTCGCCCGGCCGCTTGCTCGGCTTGCCAGACAATTGCATGCAGTCGAACGTTTTGAACTCGAAACTGTCAGCCATACGCCCACCGTGCTGGCTGAACTGAACGACTTCTCAGTGGCACTGAAACGGATGTCTTCTGGGCTGGCGGCCTTTGCCCGTTTCATGCCGCTCGATGTCGTGAGGCCGCTGATCGACGGTGGTATCGAACCCAAGCCTGGCGGCAGGCTCACCGATATCACCGTTCTCTTTGCCGACCTGCCGGGCTTCACTGAGATGACCGAGGAGCTCGGCGCCGGTGTCGAGCCGCATCTTACTCGCTTTCTCACGCTCTCAATCGCCGCCATCCATGCGCAAGGGGGCACAGTCGACAAGTTCATCGGCGACGCTGTCATGGCAATTTGGAACGCGCCGAATGGCGAGCCCGATCACGCACTTCGCGCCTGCCTCGCCGCCGAAGCTATCCGCGACGCAATGCATGCGATGCCCCCACTGGCACCCCAGCACGACACTGTGCGGGTCAGGATCGGCGTCAACAGCGGCACAGCGCTGGTCGGCAACGTCGGCTCGGCCGAGCGGCTGAGCTACACGGCGATCGGCGATGTCGTAAACCTCGCGAGCCGCCTCGTCGGCGTCGCCAAGGAGAACGGCGTAGAGATTGTGCTGAGTGGCGAGACGTTTGCGCGGACGTGCGGCAGGCTCGCGGCGCGCCCGCTCGGCGAGACTGTGGTGCGAGGCAAGGCGCAACCGGTGCCTATATTCACTATCGATGGAACTGGTCCCGAGGCGTGAGGGAGAACGCAGCATGGACAATGTATTTCCCCTCATCGGTCTGCTGATCTGGCTGCAGGTCAAACATTTCGTGGCTGACTATCTGTTGCAGCCGCGTTGGATGCTCGAGGGCAAGGGTCACGTTAGAAATCCCGGGGGTTACGCGCATGCTGCCATCCATGCCGTCGGTAGCCTCCCCGCCCTGGTATTCTTTGGGCTGGACACCAGTGCCATTCTCGGTTTGGCAGCAAGCGAATTCGCAATCCATTATACAATCGACCACGTGAAAGCCATTCTTTCCCGTCAGCATTCTGGAGGCATGACCCGCGCATTCTGGGCTGCGCACGGAGCAGATCAGCTACTGCATCACCTGACCTACGCTGGAATTCTGGCAACGGTGATATGACCAATACCAACTGCCTTTCGCAAACTGTGTCGGGGACGGCGCGAATGTCTGCTTCTACCCGCACATAAGTAGACATGGCAATAGAGACGGCAACTCGAGGATGATTGTTCCGATCCCATAAGATGCGAGAGCCAAGACGCGGGAAGCATAGCTTTCCATCCATGTCGAATGCGCAGGGGAAGCCGCCGGACGCCGTTCCGGCGTCGGCCGCAAACGAAAGACCGCGGAAAAAAGCAAAGCAACACCGTGGCAGCCAAGGCCGGCTGAATTTATTTGGTCGGAGCCTCGGTGCTCAACAGCGTACGGACTAGCGCGGCCTGGCTTCGCACGCCGGTCTTGTCGAAGATGCGCTGTAACTGGGTACGCAGCGTGTTGACGCTGACCTGGAGCACATCGGAGGCCGCTGCGAGTTCCAGGCCATCGATGATCAGACGCGCAAGTCGGGTCTGTGCTGGTGAGAGGCTGAAGACCTCCCGCGCACAAGCGATCCGGCGTTCGATCGTCTCAGCGTCGTCGAAGGAGATCAGCACCCTGCCATCCTCGAGCAGGACCCAGCAGTAGAGCGACACTCCCGCAGCATCCTCGCCGAGCTTCACGGCCCAGGCCTGTTTCGGCACGACGTTCAATGGGCGCTGGCTCTGCAACTCGCAGAAAGCCGAGCGCACTGCGTCACGCAACCCAACGTCGCGTTCACGCCGCCGGGCGCGCAGCCTTCCGGCGGCGGCGGCCAGGCCCGGATGGCCGAGTATGCGCTCCCGCGCAAGCCGGTTCGTCCAGAGAATCCGCACGTCTGCGTCGACTTCTATCAGCGGGCAGCTCGCCTCCTCGACCGTGCACTCCATCACCACTGCACAGCCGATCTTCCAGACGCCGTCAATCCGGTGAAGAATCCGAAGCTGGCGCTTGCGATCCTCGCCAGTGTCGCTGCCGATCTGGTCGAAAGTCACCCAAGCCATGTCCCGGTCGATGACGACGTTGACCTTTTCCCAGCGGACGCGGCCCGCAAAGGTATGTTTCTCCGGAAATCTCTCCACGATTTTCTTAATCCGTGCAGCGATCGCATCCCAGCCTTCGTCCACCCGCACGCCGAGCGAAACCCAAGCTTCCATGCGTCGGGTGTGGGGCGATTGCACCCAATGGTCCGCCCATGCTTCGAAGTCCCGCTGCAACCAGGCATCGGTCTCGGCGCGGATCACTCCCAGGATCGCCGCCGGGTCAGCCTCGCTGTCTTCCATCTCGCGGCCTCCTATGGCAACGGATCGCAATATAGCATGGCTGGCTCACCAGGGCATGGTAGCGCCTCTTGTCCGGATAAGCCGACCAGAAGCAGGATCATGCCGGCGGTTACGGCGATCGGCGCGAGCAGCCGGACGCTCGGACGTAACAGGTTGGACTTATCGCCGTAGTATTGGTCCTCGGCAGCGGCGCTCATCCGTTGGGGATGGCGACGGCAGCCCATATGCGCGGCGACGAGAATGTGAAAGTCCATTTGCTGCCTCCCGGTTCGGGCTACATCTGGCGCATCCTCGCACGTATTCGGGCCGTGCTCTGTCATGCAAGCGGATGACATCGGGATCGGCTCATGGCTAGTCGCTGGCAAAGAGCCGAGACGGCATGTGGACGATCTGGCGAATAGATCGCTTGGGAAGATTGCTGTGGTGAGATGTTTCGTAAGCATCGAGATCGATGATTCTGGTAGTTGCGTCCACAGATGAACGACCGAACGCTGAATCGCACGACCACGGTCAGCGCAGAGTTGCCGTTAAAGATACTCCCGAAGCATCGCCAAGGCGTTCCCCATCCGGCGACTGCAATCCCCAGAAATGAAGGGACACGCCGACAATCGGCCCCTGCTGGCTGCGGGCCTCAACCGTCTTCGCCCCGAGGGCGTCGATCGGCGGCGTTACCGATCGACGGCGCGGATGGGCCCCGTCAGCAGTAGGATCGCATGCAAATGAATGGCGTTTATGAGAAGGCCCCCGACATCGTTTGCTCGGAACGGTGCAATAGAAAGTGGATTTCAGCAGGCAGGAACCTCTATTGCTGGTTGACAGCCTGTCGCAACTGCCTCAGCAGATCCGAGATCTGCTGGTCTTGTGGTCTCAGTTCGGTCATGCGCTCTGCGAACTTCAACGCGTCCGGCAACCGCTGAAGCTTGAGACTGTATTGGAGCGCGAGGCCCGTCAAATCGGGATCCGAGCCGGCGGCCGCCCAGGCATCGAGCCTGTTCAGCGCGTCTCCCGTCCTTCCGACGGAGTCGAGGGCAACCGCAAGCGTCATCTTGTAGCGGAAGTTCTGAGGATCGAGCCGGATTGCATCCTCCAGTTCCAAAATGGCGTTATCAATCGCCTTCTTGCGAACCAGGGACAGAGCATGCCCGTAACGCAGATCGGCGCGATTGGGCGCGACCGAGATTGCTTCGGCATAGGTTTGCTCGGATCTGTCGGTCTGGCCGGTGGCACGATAGAACTCCGCAAGATTAACCCGTGATCCTTCCAATGTCGGGTCCAGCGAGATTGCTCGCTGAAAGGCGGCCTCCGCCTCTGCCATCCGCTGCTGGCCGAACAGGAAGAAGCCATAGTTGCTCTGCGTTTCCGCAACGTCTGCGTTCGTATCGACGTAGGCACGAAGGTCGTTGACGGCGGCTTCGAAGTTGCCTCGCTGGTTGCCGAAGAGGTCGGGAGGTGTGCTTCCGAGGGCCGTTGCCGCTGCTACGCGCACGGCGCGCGTTTCATCGCTGAGCAGGCGGCCGATCGCCTCCAGCCGGCGCTCCGGCGGAAGGTTGACTGCGGCTTCCGCTGCTCCAAGCCTGACGAGTGGATCTGCGTCCACGGATGCGGATCGAACGTCAGCGGTGACGTCCGCTCCGTCAATTCGGCTCATTCTGGCAACGGCGCTGCCCCTGACGATCCCGGCCTCGTCTTGATCGTTGACGAGCTTGCGGAGTGCGTCCAAAGCAGCCTGCTCGCCATTCGCGGCGCCCGCGAACGCATGGGCGATCGTCGGACGCTTGCGCCATTCCGCTCCGTACCATTTGTCCATGGTTTCCGCTGCCCACGCGTTGCTCTTGCCCGCGTGACAGGTCATGCATGCATTTGGCGTTCCGAAGGTCGCCGACAGATCCGGTCGAGGAATGACGAACGAGTGATCGCGTCTCGGATCGACTTTCATATACGTGCGCTGCGGCATGTGACAGTTGGCGCATTGCGCGCCGGCCGAGCCGACTGGATGGTGGGTATGGCTCGGATCGTCGAACAGTCCGGTCGGATCCTGCTTCGCAAAGCGCTCGGGCTTGATTTCCGAGTGGCATTGCGTGCAGAGCGCGTTGCCCGCAGCCTTGAGGCCGGCCTCATGCGGACGATGGCAATCGAGACAGGTCACGCCCGCCCTTGCCATTTTGCTTTGCTGAAACGAGCCGTACTCGAAGACCTCGTCGAGTATCTGCCCATCGGGAAAATAGAGATCCTCTCGCAGCATTGCCGGGGAGAAGTAATCGAGGAAAGGCTTCCCGGCCACGTGGCCGCTTAGGAGCCTGGTCCGTCTTGCATGGCAGGCAAAACAAGCGCTTGCGTCGGCTTTCGGCAATCCGAACTCTGGATTGCCGATGGAGGAGGTCTTGCCGGACGCCGCCCAGGCGACGTGCTTCGCGCCAGGACCGTGACAGGATTGACAACCGATGCTCGTGGCGACGTAGGTCGACTTGTATTCGTTCGTCGCCGGTTGAAAGCCCGCTTGTGGATCGGTCGAGTGACAGTCGATGCAGGTGCGGTTCCAGCGGTAGAACGGACCCGTCCAGTGATAGGTCGAGCCTGGTTTGGCTGGGGTGTTGTTGCCGAGCCAGAACCACTGCTGTCTGGTTGTGTCCCAGGCGACGTCAAGCGCCTGCAGCCGGCCGCCTCCCGTGTCGACCAAGTATTGTTGAAGGGGCTCATAGCCGAATGTATATTTCACCTCGAACTCGGCTTCCTTGCCGTCCGGTCCGTCCGTTCTGACGAGGAATAGTCCGTCGCGGCGGGAGAACGTCGTGACAGTGCCGTCATGTTCAAACCGGGAATTGTTGAAATCTGCCCGAACGGCGTTTTCGTCGGCTAGCGCCATGGCCCTTGCATGGTCGGATTTCGCGAAAGCGGCCGCCTGATCGCGATGGCAGGACGCGCAGGTCTTCTCGTCGACGAAGCCCTCATGAATAGATATCCGAGGATCCGGGACAGGCATCGCGACATCATTGGTCGCAAGGCTCCCCCGGTCGGATGCGAGCAACACCAACAACAGGAGGATTATCCTTCCAACCGCCGCTGACCGAACAGATGCTGCCACTCAATCGCTCCATCGTACCAGTTTAGGAAACGTCACGCCGCCGCGGCGGCGTGACGGGAATGGGGTCAGTAGCAAGGCGGGTAGGGATAGTAGCCGCATTGCGGGCCGTTGGTATAGTAGGGATAGTAGGGACGCGCCGCTGCCGCTCCGATGGCCGCACCGGCGACCACGCCAGCGGTGACCGGGGCGCCGCGATACCAAGCCCCGTGATAGACGGGCGCATGCCAGTAGCTGCCTCCCACACGGTTGATGTTGGTGTCGCCGATCTGCACGTCATCGCCTCTGAAGCTGCCTCCGCCAAAATCTCCCCCATGAGAACCGCCGCCAGCAAGCTGCCACCGCCAGGCAACATACCTGTCCCGGCAAACGCGGTTGGAGTCCAATGTCACCGCCGAGCCGCACAAGGCCTTAATCTTTGAAGATCTGCTTCCAGTCGGCCTTCATGTCGACAACGGTCCAACCTATGATCGCTGCCGCGTCGAGCGCCTTGTCGAGGCGGCCGAATGCAGTGTCACGGTCGTAGGCATATTCGCGCTCCGCATCGGTGTGGTGGACGAGGACGCCGAGACGCGCGGGCGCACCGCCCATCGTCGTCCATTGCAGCATTTCAAGGTCACCGTCGGAATTGCCGAAGGCCGCAATCGGCCGGCGGCCGATATGCTCGTTGATCCCAACCGGCTTGCCTGCCTTGTCGTCGATGAAGTTGACTTGCGGCAGGCGGTACAAGGTCGGCGTGTCGTCACGCATCCTGAACTCGGTCTTGATCGACGACCCGACAACCTGCTCTGGCGGGACGCCGTAGACCTGCTCCGTCCATGGCCGCATGAACTCAACACCGCCGCCCGAGACGATGAAGGTCTTGAAGCCGTTGGCGCGCAGATAGGCGAGCAGCTCGACCATCGGCTGATAAACGAGTTCGGTGTAGGGGCGCTTGAACTTCGGGTCGCGCGCAGTGGCAAGCCAGTCGGTAACGATCTTCTGGAAGTCGTCGTTGGTCAGTCCGGAATGGGTCGCCATGATGAGTTCCAGGAGACCCTTTTCACCGGATGCGGCCAGCGTCTTCATGTCGCCTTCGAGCACGGCCTTGAACGGCTGCGTGTCCTTCCATTCCGGGTGTTCCGGAGCAAGCGCCTTCACGCGGTCGAGCGCGAAGGCGAGTTGCGTGTACATCGGATGCTCGGCCCAAAGCGTGCCGTCATTGTCGAACACGGCAATGCGCTCTTGTGCCGGGACAAACTCGGGCGAACTCTCCTTCGTTACCTTCTCGACGAAGGCGACGATCGCCGCCTTCGGGGCAGTGTCGTTCCAGGAGGGAAGAGGATCGGTCTGGGCGAGAGCCAGCGGTGCGACGAGCAGAGCCGCGGCGGCAGCCAATATGACGCGACGGGTCAGTTCGGGGAGATCATACTTCGCAAGCATGTGACACTCCGTATTGTTATGTTGGCGACCGATCGCAAATTGCGATCGGCGGCCAGATTGACACTAGCTTCACTGCCCCGCGCGCAGCTTAACTGCGGCCTCGATTTGCGCCTTCACAGCGTCGAGGTTGAAGCTTGCGCCCTTCTGCAGCGGCGGATACTCGATTGCCGTTTGTGCGAGGGCGGCTACCTGCTGTTGGACGAACACGAAGCGCCAGAACTCGTAGACAAACCAGCCCATGAAATTTCCCTGCGCGCCATCCAAAGTCCCGTTTTCCGGATCGCCTAAGCGCTCGAACGGGTCCAGGCGCAGGTTTGTCAGGGTGGGCGCGTTGAGCTGGTTCTTGACGCCGATCCAACCGTGGGGTTGGTCAATGAAGCGATACTTGTAGTCGCCTATGCGCACCGCTCCGAGAGTGCTTTCGCCAAAATAGAATACCTCCTGCCGGGCCGAGGGTCCCTTGCCGGTGACCAAGTCCAGCTGATTGTAACTATCGAGATGGTTCTTGTAGGTTTTGTCGCCGACGGTTTTGCCCTTCAGCAGTTCCTCCTTGATGTTCGGATTGCCGGCAGCGGCAACAAAAGTGGGGAACCAGTCGAGGCCGGAGACGATGCCATTTTCGACCTTGCCCGCAGGCACTTTGCCGGGCCAGCGTATCATCGCGGGGGCACGGAAGCCGCCTTCATAGACGGTGCCTTTTTGCCCCTTGAACGGGGTGTTGCCGCCGTCCGGCCAGGTGAAGGTCTCGGTGCCGTTGTCCGTCGTGAACACGACGATCGTGTTGTCGTCCACGCCCATGTCCGTCAACTTCTGCATGGTTGCGCCCACTATGTCGTCGAGCTGGGCCATGCCTGCTTCCTGAAGCGACCATCCGTTCTCTGAATTGCGCAAAGCCTCATATTTGGGGGACAGATGGGTTACGATATGCATACGTGTGGGATTGATCCACAGAAAGAACGGCTTGTTGTCCGCCTTCACTTTGTCGAGCCATTTGAACGCGATATCGCGTATTTCTTCATCCACCGTCTCCATCCGATCCGGATAAAGAGTACCGGCATCTTCGATCCTCTGCTTTCCGACCTTGCCCCAGCGCGGGTCTACCGTTGCATCGTCGGTTTCGGTCGCAAAGCTGTGAACCATGTTGCGGGGGCCGACCTTGTCCAACAATTCTTGCGGGTAGCCGGGGTGCGACGGGTCCTCCATGGCGTCGAGGTGATAGAGATAGCCGAAGAACTCGTCGAAGCCGTGGACCGTGGGCAAGTACTCGTTGCGGTCGCCGAGATGGTTCTTGCCGAACTGCCCCGTGGCGTAGCCCAAGTCCTTGAGCGCCGTCGCGATGGTCATTGCTTCCGCCGGCATGCCGACAGTGGCGCCGGCTTGGCCAACGGTGGTCAGGCCGGTGCGAATTGGAAGTTGGCCCATAACGAAGGCCGCGCGACCAGCCGTGCAACTCGCCTCGGCGTAGTAGTCGGTAAACAGCATGCCCTCATTGGCGATCTTGTCGAGGTTCGGCGTGCGCCCGGCCATCATGCCGCGGTGATAGGCGCCGATGTTCCAGATACCGACGTCATCTGCCATAATGACGACGATGTTGGGTTTTTCCTGTGCCGCCGCGGGGTCGATCGCTGCAATCGCGGCAAATGCGGAACCCAAAAGACCAAGCCAGACGTTTTTAAATCGATGCATTGTTCAATTCCTCCCAACTGCCCGAGGCGGGGCCGGTGGCCTGCGACCTCGTTGAAAACTGCCCAACTGACACGTGCCCAATTTCGCACTGAGGCGGTCAGAGTCCGGCGGCCCAGGCGTGATCCTAGGCCGCCGTGTAACGTTAGTTGCCGTTCGGCAGTGCGATATTGAAGCCTTCCTTCGCAAGCTGCTCCCGCACCCACTGGAAGCGCTCATAGTTCGAAAGCGTGATCGGACCTGTGTAGCCCATGCTTTGCAGCTTGCGCGGAGGGTATTGCACGTAGGTGGCCATGATCTTCTTCAATTCCTCGCCCATGACCACGCCCATCCAAGTCCGCTCCGTAAAGTTGTTCATGAAGATGTCGTAGCGTTCCTGCGGGTCCTGCCACAGGTCGAATACCTGGGGCACTGTGGCTACGTATTTCTCCGCGCCCTTCCAACCGAGGTTCGAATCGACGGCCAGCCCGCCCGTTGAGGCTCCGTCATCGCCGCGGATATTGAACGCGAACTTGTAATTGTTGACGCGTATCGCGCCGGGCGAGAGCTCGTTTTCCGTAAAGTAGAACCATGATTTGCGGTCCGACTTTCCGTTGCCGAGCAGGATCGGCGACATGTCGTAGCTGTCGAAGATGACGGGTTTGTCTTCGCGGTCCTTGTCGGGCAGCGGCACCCCGCCGACGGCGGCGAAGGTCGCCATCAGATCAAGACCGCCGACGATGTCGTGGTTCTTGACGTCAGGCTTGATCTTTCCGGGCCACACGGCGATCGCGGGAACGCGGTTGCCGCCTTCGCGCAGCGTGCCCTTGGTGCCGCGGAATGGGGTGTATCCGGCGTCCGGATAGACGTCCTGCCAGGCGCCGTTGTCGGTTGTGTAGAAAACCAGCGTGTTCTTGTCCATGCCGGTTTCACGCAGCTTGTCCAAGATCCGGCCGATGTGAGTGTCGAGTTCTACGATCGAGTCTGCATACTTCGACTTCGACAGGGACTTGTGCTGGAACTCGGGGGCCGGAAGGTTCGGCTGGTGTACCTTCATGAAGTTGACGTTGATGAAGAACGGTTGATCCGGCTTCTTTGCGGCGGCATCCAGGAACTCGATCGCCGCCTTCTCAACATAGCCATCGAAATATGGGATGCCGACGACACCTTCCTTGCCGTCGATCACCGGCGTGTCGACGTATTGGCCGTTGATCTTGAAGTCTTCCTTAACCTCGCCGCCAGCCTTGCCGGACAGCGAGCCTTTGGTAACCTTCTGGAACATCGCTCTGAGTGCCGGATCCATGTCCGGGAACCAGGTCGGGTCGGCATAAGTGTAGGCGTTGAGATGATAGAGGCCGACATATTTCATTTCGTCATAGCCCTGCGCGATCGGCAGCGCGTAGTCTGCCTCGCCAAGGTGCCACTTGCCCGTGAAATAGGTCTGGTAGCCGCCTCGCTTCAACACCGACGCCAACGTCCATTCGGCTGCAGGCAGTCCGCCGCCCTGGCCCTGGAAGGCGACCGTCGTCATGCCGCTGCGGTTTGGAATACGGCCGGTCTGCATCGCGGCGCGGCCGGGCGTGCAACTCGGCTGGGCATAGAAGGAAAAGAAGGTCATCCCTTCGTCTGCCAGCTTGTCGATGTTCGGCGTCGGCATGCCGCGGCCCTCGCCGCCGCCATATGGGCCGAGATCGCCGTAGCCTGTGTCGTCGGAGACGATGAACAGGATGTTGGGTTTTGCGGGCGCGTCCTGGGCTTGCATGGATGAGGCTGCGCACCAGGCAATGGTGGAGGAAGCCAATGCTCCCACGCAGCGGATAAGGATTCTGCTGTTCATATCAAATCCTCGATTGGACGTTCGCCTAAGTGATGGCAGCAGATACCGGGCGTCGCCGCGCGGTTGCATGCATCAGGCGAAACGGGCTTTACACTGCGATAAACCGACGGAGCACCTACCCAGTCGGCCGACGCGCATCTTAGTGGATGAAGGTGGTCGCCGATATTGCCCTTTAGGGAATCTGGTATGCGACGTCCCAATCAATGGTAGTATTTTGTGAGATGACATTACACTGCTAAGGTGTTAATGTCGTGCGGCTTTGGGGGAAGCCGGATGAGGTGGGGCAAGCGGTCAGGTCGATTGCAGTGTGCTGGCCTCTTGCTGGCGACCGCCTCATTGATGGTTTCAAACTTCCACGCGGCAAATTCAGGCACATCGATCCCTATCATCGACCGGGTCCCGCGCATCCTTATCCTCTATCCCTACGATGAGAGGCTCGTGGCGACGACGGTTGCCGGAGAAGCGTTGCGTAGCCGTTTGCTGGAAGCGACAGATGGCAAGGTTGATTTGTTTTCCGAGTTCCTGGATCTGTCGAGATTTCCGGAAGCCGACCATGTCGCACGCATGGCGCAATACCTCGCAGAGAAGTATGCCGCGCGTCGTCCCGATGTAGTCGTTGCGCTTGGCAAGGAGTCTGCCAGCTTCATATCGGCAAACCGCAGCGCGATCGCACCCACCGCAAAAATTGTCGCAGCCGGTTTCGGCAACTCCACTGCCGAGAAGATCAATCTCCCGGATGACGTCATCGGCGCCTTCGCGACATTCGACATCCTGAAGACCGCTGAAATGGCCCGCAACCTGCAACCCAATGCCCGACACCTCTACATCATCGGCGGATCGTCCGACTTCGATCGGGGATGGTTGGCGACGGCCCGTGCCGATCTCGGCGAATTCTCGAAATCATACAAGACGACATATTTGGAAGATCTGACGATCGAAGAGTTCATCGAACGTGCATCACATGTGCCTTACGACAGCATCATCCTTGCCTTGACGGTTTTCAAAGATCGGGCAGGAAGGAACTTCATCCCGCGCGAAGCGGTGAGGCAGATTGCAGCAACCGCCAGCGCGCCCGTTTACGGCCCCTATCAGACATACATCGACCACGGCGTCGTCGGCGGCAATACCGTCACGTTCGAGACGTTGGGGCGCACCGTCGGAAACCTCGTCATCGATGCGATCGCCGGCAAGCCGGTGGCGGACGTCAACGCGTCGCAGACATTCATCGTCGATGCCCGGCAACTTCGGCGCTGGGGGCTGCCGGAGAAGGATCTGCCGCCGGGTACCGTCCAGATGTACAAGCAGAAAGGCTTTTGGGAGGAACATTGGCTGGCGGCGACGGGGGTCCTTGCCGTCGTTTTTATGCAGGCAGGCGTTATCGCAACCCTTCTACTCGAGCGACGCAGACGCCGTGACGCGGAGCGCCGGTCTCGCCTTCACCTACTCGAGGTTGTTCATCTCAACCAGTCCGCAACGGCTGGCGTTTTGTCGTCGTCTATCGCCCACGAACTGAACCAGCCCCTGTCGGCCATCCGAAACAATGCCGAAGCCGCCTTCGAGCTGCTGCGAAGCGAAACCCCCAATCTGGAATTGATCCGGCAGATTCTTCAAGACATCCAGGAAGACGACCAGCGGGCAGGCGATATCATTGGCAGGATGAGGGGGTTGCTCAAGAAGAGAAGCGAGATCGACTGGCAAGAGTTCGACCTCAACGACGTCATGTCGAGCGCCATTCGCATCATTCACGGTGAGGCCGAACGCCGGGGCATTACGTTGAAAGCAGCTGAGCCTACAGCAGAGTTACGCGTACGTGCCGACAAGGTTCACGTGCAACAGGTCGTCCTCAATCTGGCAACCAACGCGATGGACGCCATGTTGGATGTCGGTTGTCCCAGGAGAACACTGACGTTCGCGACAGGACTGGCCAACGAGAAGGCCGCGCTCTGTGTAACCGACACAGGCAACGGTATTCCAGAGGAGCGCCTTCCCAGAATCTTCGACCCATTCTATACGACCAAGCAAGCCGGGACCGGATTGGGTCTTTCCATAGCGCGCGCTATTGTCGAGACCTACGGAGGCACGATCTCGGCTTCCAACCGGCCCGAAGGCGGCGCAATCTTTCGCGTTGTTCTGCCCCTGGCTCGGCGGGAGGAGAACGTTTGATGAAGCCGGTCATCCATATTGTAGACGATGACGAGTCCTACCGAACGGCGACTGCGAGGCTGCTTTCCGCGTATGGCCTCAAAGTCGAGGCCTACGAATCCGGCGATCAGTTTCTCTCTTGCCTTTCAGACTGCGAGCCGGGCTGCGTTCTTCTTGACCTGCAGATGCCGGGCCAGAGCGGCTTGCAAGTACAGCGGCAACTGCGGGAGCGGGCACCTCTGTTGCCGATAGTCTTCCTCACAGGCGAAGGAGATATAAAGGCCAGCGTAGACGCGATGAAGGCGGGCGCACAGGACTTTCTGGAAAAACACACATCGACGGCGGTGCTGATAGAAACGATCGAGCGAGCGTTGGCCCAATATGAGAGGCAGCGCAGCGAGCACGAGCGGCGTCAGGAAGAGCGGGCGTTGGTGGCGAGCCTGAGCGCGCGCGAAGCCCAAGTCTTTGAGTTGATCATCCGTGGCCGTCTCAATAAGCAGATCGCTCATGCCCTTGGCGTTTCGGAGCGTACGGTCAAGGTGCACCGCCATCGCGTGATGGAAAAGCTCGGCGTGCGGTCCGTTGCAGAAGTCGTGTCGATTGCAGCCAGTATCAGTCCTGTAGAACGAATCCCTTCTGGGCGGAACGTCCCGGCGAGTTCCCTTTAGGGCAATATCAATCGAACGCCAACACGCCTACTATTAGGGCTATCGTGTATCTCTCACATAGTCACGAGTGGGGGCTTGAGATGGGAAAGCTGCGCCGCACGGTCGCCGTTGTAGACGATGACGCAAGCATACGGCGGAGCGTCGGACGGCTCCTCAACGCCTATGGTTTTGCAGCCACAGAATATGCATCCGCTGAAGCCTTTCTCGCTCAATATGAAAGCATCGACGTTGCCTGCCTTGTGCTGGATATCGATTTGGACGGTGGCATGTCCGGCATGCAATTGCAGCGCAGGCTGAAAGAGGCGCGCTCGAACCTGCCGGTCATCTTTATCACAGCACTCGAAGAGCGACGCCTGCAGGCAGAGGCCGAGTGGGCGGGGTGCATCGCGTACTTGCGAAAGCCGTTTGCCGGATCCGATCTTATCGCGGCAATCAATAAGGCGCTCGGTGTGTAAGCATGGGAAATCTCCGGAATGCAAGCTGACGGACAAGAAACGGATGGTCACGACATCGATGATTAATCGCTTTTTTTCGTCCGAAGCACGCCGATGAGGGCCTTCCCGTCGGTGAAATAGGGATCGCCGCCTCCGTTGCGACCGGTGCTTGTCGCCCCGATGCCATCGATCTCATAGCTCGACAGAAGTTGGCTCGTCTTGAGGAGATCGCCGATAACCAGGTTCCGCTCGGCGTCGATATCCGGGCCGATGTGATGCGTAATCTGCCCGGTGTCGTGACTGAGACCGACGCCACGATCAAAGCTTGCCGAGCCAAACCATAAGGGACGGTTGTCCTCCCCGGTTTGCGTCGTCAGCCAGAAACGAACATGGTTGCGCTCGTCGGCGCTTTTGCCCACAGGCTTCTCGAAGGCCAGGTCCTGCTTTCTTCCCTCAAAAAACAACGGACTGACCGGTGCGTCGAGGTCGGGCCGGTCAAGCACGACGCTCAATCCAATATCGATCGATGTGCGCAAGGTGATTTTATCGGCAGGATCCCACCCGGCGGCCGCAAAGGCACGGACCACATCCTCCTTCGAACCGACGAGACCGACATTGATCGGATCGCCCGGTATGTCTTGCGCGGTGGTCGTGACCATGTCGCCGAGCTTCGCAACGCGGTCGGCATCGCGAAAAATCCAGATCTCGGGAACGACAAAATAAGCAAGCAGCCAATATATGCATAGCAGGACGATCGCGGCGCCCAGCGCCCTGCGAATTTTCGTGCGATGACGCATTGGATTTTGCCCCCAAGTCCCTGCGCAACGGTACGACGAAAATGGAAAGGGTGCATCCAGAAAGTGAGAGACTGCGTGGGATTGAAAATGCTCAAGGAGTATTTATGTTTGCCGACAAATATCAACCAGCGGCTGCGTCTGCGATGCCGTCCCGGGTTCGGGATTTCCGAAAATCTCACTTGATATCTGTATCACGGAGTAATATATAAATTGTCAGTGAGAGTTTTTAAGGATTTGGAGTTCGATGACTGGGCCGATGAGTACGACGTGACAGACGCCATGCTGTGTGCGGCCGCCAAGGAGATCGAAGCTGGATTGGTCGATGCCAGATTGGGCGGCTTTCTTCTCAAGAAGCGAGTGGCAGCTCCGGGGCGCGGCAAGCGTGGAAGCTATCGGACTATCGTCGGCCATCGTCAAGCAGACAGGCTCATTTTCGTACACGGCTTCGCAAAGAACGAGGCTGAAAATATCACCAAGAAGGAGAAGGAAGCCCTTCGAAAGCTATGTGATGTCTACATGCTTGCAGACGACAAAAAGCTCGCGGAAATGATTGAAAAGAAACAGATACTGGAGATTCAGTGCGATGAGCAGGATCCTTAAGAACGTTCATAAGTCTGCTGCGCGACTGCACGAAGCCGGCTTTGTGGACGATGTGACGATGAGGGAGTTCGACGCTCTTTGCCTCCCTCCTCTTCGTGACTACACGCCCGAGGAGATCAAGAAGATCCGAAACGCAAACAAGGTCAGCCAGGCTGTGTTTGCCCAGTTCATCAACGTCAAGAAGATCACCGTTGCCGCGTGGGAACAGGGAACGAAGAAGCCCAGCAGCACGGCCATCAAGATACTTGATCTCGTCGAACGAAAAGGACTGGAAGTGCTGCGATAGCAGCTTGCTGCACGGAAGGATTTGCCCGCCTTGTGCGGGCATTTTCAATTTGGGAGATGGAATAATCTCAATCCAGCATGCGCCGGTGACACCTCAACTGGGCACAAGAGCCGGATTTCGTGGCTGACTGGTCGGGGCACTCGAGAGGGGGCGGCGGCCCGTGCAGGCTTCGTGCACGAGACCGCCTGCCAGTTAGTTGCCAGCCTCATTCGCCGCTTTTTCGATGACGTCGGCAACCTTTTCCGGCTGCGAGGCGAAGACCGCATGGCTGGCCTTGATCTCGGTCACCTCGCTGCCAGCGCGTTCCGCCATCTGACGCTCGAGGTCCGGATTGATGGCGCGGTCCTCGGTGGCGACCACCGACCAGCTTTTCTTCGTCTTCCAGGCGGGATCACCGGCTTTGGCCGAGAAGGCTTCCTTGGAGGCGAAGACCTGTGATCTCGCCAGGAACGCGGCTTCGTCTTTCGGAAGGTCGGCGGCAAAGTCGTTCGCGAAGGCGGCGGGATCAAGATAGAGATACTTTCCGTCCGTCGTCTCGCGGATGTTCATGCCGCCGGCCGGCTTGGAGCTTGCGAGGCTGAGCAGGCTTTCGCCCTTGTCCGGCTGGAACGCGGCGACATAGACGAGACCGGCGACGTTCGGGTTATGGCCGGCTTCGGTGATCACCATGCCGCCATAGCTGTGGCCGACGAGCAGGGCCGGGCCGTCCTGGAGGTCGAGGACCCGTTTGGTCGCGGCGATATCGTCGGCGAGCGAGGTGATCGGTTCCTGGACAATGGTAACATGGAAGCCGCGCCGTTCGAGGATTTCGGTCGCCTTGCGCCAACTGGAGCCGTCCGCCAATGCGCCGCGGACGATGACGATGTTCTTCACGTCCGCGGCCTGGGCTGCGAATGGGATCACGCTGGAGACGAATGCGATGGCGAGAGTGGAAAGATAGAGGCGATTCATGGGATTATTCCTGTTGTTTGAGGTTAGGGATGAGGGATGGGATGGTCAGCCGAAGGTGAAAGCGTAGGCTTCGACCCCGGAATCGAGGAAACGGATCTCGAAGTTCCGCGCCTCCACGTCGCCGGACTGGCGGACGAGCTGGTAGAGTCTGGTCGCAGTCACTGTGCCGTCGCCGTTGGCATCGATATCGGCTCCGCGGTCGGCTCCCGGAGCCTTGCCGTCAATTGTCACCTGGAAGCGGACCGGCTTGCCGGACGGACCCGGACCGAGGACGAGATGGAGGTCGCGGGCGCTGAACCGGTAGGCGATGCGGCCGTCCGGCTGGTTGAGGGTTGCCTGTTCCGCACCGACGGTCCAACTGCCGGAGAGGCCCCATTCGTTGAGGCTCGGCTCTGCGACCGAGTAGTCGCGGGCGGCGTCGGCTTGCAGGTTTTCGGGGGAGGCAAAGTTGGTGGCGCGCTTGTAGCCGAGATAGGTCTCGCCGGAGCGGGCATTGCGAAGGTCGGGGCTTGCTTCTGCGCCCTTCGCGTTGGGGCTGACCGGTGCGCTGGCCGCCATCTCGCTTCCAGCTTCGCGCAGCAAATCCTGGATGGCCTGCTCGGTCTGGCGGTAGTTGCCTTCGCCGAAGTGGTGGTAGCGGATCTGGCCCTTGGCATCGATCAGGTAATGGGCCGGCCAGTAGCTGTTTTCGAAGGCACGCCAGATGCGGTAGTCGTTGTCTATCGCGACGGGATAGGCGATCTTGAAGTCGTCGACCGCCTTTCTGACGTTGTCGATCTTCTTCTCAAAAGCAAATTCCGGGGCATGCACGCCGATCACCACCAGGCCCTGCTCCTTATATTTCTCGGCCCAGGCACGGACAAATGGCGTGGTGCGGATGCAGTTGATGCAGGAGTAGGTCCAAAAATCGACAAGCACGATCTTGCCGCGCAATTGTTCTGTCGTAAGCGGCGGCGAGTTCAGCCATTCGACGGCGCCGTCCAGGGAAGGCGCTGGGCCCTCGATGGGCAGGTCGCTCCGGAACGGCCGCTTCGTATCGGCGGCTGCGATCGTCCGGTCATTGCTGGCGGCCTTGGATGGCGCATCGGCGGTGGACTTTGCATGCAGGCGGTCGAGCACGGCCTGTTCGAAGGAGGTGGTGCTGGCATAGGAAAGCTGAGCCAGCAGGCCGGTATCCAAGCCGAGCGCAATGGCGGCGACGCCGGCCAGCACGGCCGCGCCCAGAACCTGGCGGATCCGCTCGCCGACGCCGAGCGACCGTTTCATGCCGGCAAAGATCTTTCCGCCGGCAGTAAGGGCGATTGCAAGCGAGGTCGCCGCGCCAGCAGCATAGGCGAGCAGCAGGAACGTCGTCTCAAGATTGGCGCCCTGCAGCGCAGCGCCCGTGAGCACGATGCCGAGGATCGGCCCTGCACAAGGCGCCCAAAGCAGGCCGGTCGCAACACCGAGCACGAGCGAGCTTGCCGCAGTCCGTGCGGAACCCGACTTACCCGAGGCGTTCAGCAGCCTGTTGCCGAAGTCGACCACCGGCTGGGTGACGATGCTCGCCACATGCGGCGAAAGAAGGCTGACGCCAAAGATGGCAAGCACCACGATTGCGGCGAGGCGGCCGTATTCATTGGCGTGGATTGCCCAACTGCCGCCGACCGCGGCAAGTGTCGCAACAAGCGAGAAGGTGGCGGCCATGCCGATCAGCATCGGCACCGTGCTGCGGACGAAAGGTTGCCCAGCGCGGGCGAAGACGAATGGAAGGACAGGGAGGATGCACGGGCTGAGAATGGTCAGCGCTCCCCCGAGATAGGCAATGATAAGAAGCGTCATCATCGTTTCCTTTGAAACCGAAATGTCGGGCTCTGGACGGCGATGCGGCTCGACCAGCAACGGGGCCAATCTGGCGGGTGCGACGTATCCAGGATGTGTCCGGTTTAAGGGGAATTGTACCGAAGTGTAGAAATCGGCCCGGTGCTACAGTGCGACACAAATTGCCGGCGGAGCTTGCCGTCCTGGTGTGCCGGCTGCAGGTGAATTGTATCGGAATGTATCCGGAGGGCTTGATGCTACATCCGCATGCAATAGGACGCGATGCGCGAAACATCGGGGATACATGCCGGCCGTTTTCTGCCGCCATCAAACTCAAATCGGAGAAAGCCAATGTCCAGTGAGATCAATCACCATCGCCGTCGTTTCTTTGGCATGGCCGCCCTGACGGTGGCAGCGGTCGAATTTGGCCTCAGCAGGACCGCTGGCGCTCAGTCGCCCCAGGTTCCCGTGGCGGTACTGCCTGCCGTCAAGGCCGGCACGCATATCTCTTTCGAGACATTGAAGCAGGTCAGGACCGGAATGCTTGATATCGGCTATGCCGAGGCTGGCCCGGCAGATGGCCCTGTCGCCCTGCTGCTGCATGGCTGGCCTTATGACATCTTTAGTTTCGTGGATGTTGCGCCACTACTGGCATCGGCCGGCTATCGCGTACTTATGCCATACCTGCGCGGTTACGGAAGCACACAGTTCCTCTCCAAGGATACGCCGCGCAACGGCCAGCAGGCTGCAATCGCCGCCGACATGATCGCCTTCATGGATGCGCTCAAGATCGAACGCGCCGTCATCGCCGGCTACGACTGGGGCGCCCGCACGGCAAATATCATGGCGGCCCTCTGGCCGGAACGCTGCAAGGCAATGGTCTCCGTCAGCGGTTATCTGATCGGCAGCCAGGAAGCGAACAAAAAGCCGTTGTCCCCGCAGGCCGAACTTTCCTGGTGGTATCAGTTCTATTTCGCCACTGAACGCGGCCGCGCCGGCTACGAGGCCAACAGGCATGACTTTGCAAAACTGATCTGGAAGCTCGCCTCGCCGCAGTGGCGTTTCGACGACGCGACGTTCGACCGCTCGGCTCAGGCCTTCGAAAATCCGGACCATGTTGCGATCACGATCCACAATTATCGCTGGAGGTTGGGACTTGCCGAGGGTGAGGCCAAATATGACGAACTGGAAAAGAAGCTCGCCGCCTTTCCGGTCATCACCGTGCCGACGATCACCCTGGAAAGCGATGCCAATGGAGCGCCGCATCCCGAACCGGCCGCTTACGCGAAGAAGTTCTCCGGCAAGTATGAACATCGTACCATTACCGGCGGCATCGGTCACAACCTGCCGCAGGAGGCGCCGCAGGCTTTCGCGCAGGCCATCCTGGATGTCGATCGCTTCTGAAGCCCGCTTGGTTGCCGTCAGAGCATTTCCACACTTCGCGGCAGCCCGATCAGCGTTTAAGAAAAGCAGTGGGCTACGATCTCGCCCGGAGCTGATAAAGGATTTGAGGGTCCGAAGATGGAGCATGTCGACCATATCCTGATCGTCGATGACGACCGCGAGATCCGTGAACTGGTGTCGAGCTATCTTAAGAAGAACGGCCTTCGCGCGACGGCCGCCGCGGACGGTCGCCAGATGCGCAGTTTCCTCGATGCCAATGCGGTCGACCTGATTGTGCTGGACGTGATGATGCCGGGCGATGACGGGCTCGTATTGTGCAGGGAGTTGCGGGTCGGCAAGCACAAGGCGACGCCGATCCTGATGCTGACGGCCCGCAGCGACGAAATGGACCGGATCATCGGGCTTGAAATGGGCGCCGACGACTATTTGCCTAAGCCGTTTGCCGCACGCGAACTTCTGGCCCGCATCAAGGCGGTGCTGCGGCGCACCCGCATGCTGCCGCCGAACCTGCAGATCAGCGAGGCAGGCCAATTACTGGCGTTCGGCGAATGGCGGCTCGACACGGTCGGCCGGCATCTCCTTGACAGGGAGGGAACGGAGATTGCGCTGAGCGGCGCCGAATACCGGCTGCTGCGCGTCTTTATCGACCACCCGCAGCGCGTCCTCAGCCGGGACCAACTCCTGAACCTCACCCAGGGCCGTGATGCCGACCTGTTTGACCGCTCGATCGACCTCCTGGTGAGCCGCCTGCGCCAGCGGCTCGGCGACGCCGCGCGTGAGCCGGTCTATATCAAGACGGTGCGCAGCGAAGGGTATGTCTTTGCGGTTCCGATCGAGATCGCGGAGCCCAAGCTATGAAGGCGGACGGCATGTCTCGTCCCGGCGGGTGGCCAAGCACGCTCCGCGCCCGGCTTTTTCTCATCCTGTTTACCGGTCTTACGATCGCCTACGGCCTTTCCTTTAGCGTGCTCTTCCTCGAGCGTTACATGTCGGCGAAGGCCGTCATGCTCGGTACGCTCGAAAGTGACATTGCGACCTCGATCGCGATCCTCGACCGTCTGCCGGCAAATGAAAGGGCTGACTGGCTGGATCGCCTGAGCCGCGGCAATTACCGTGTCGTGCTCGGGCCGGGCCTTCCCGGAGTGCCGGACATGTCCGGGCGGGCAACCGAGATCGCCGGCAGGATCGAGGAGGCAGTCGGGCACCGGCTTCCGCTGCGCATCGAATCCATTCCCGGCGACGCCAAAAGGCTGCAGGGCCATCTAACGCTTTCCGACGGCTCGCCACTCACCATCGACGTCACGCCGACCGGCGTCCTGCCGATCGCCGAATGGCTGCCCTATGTGCTCGCCGTCCAGATGGCGCTTCTGGTGCTCTGCACCTGGCTTGCGGTTCGCCAGGCGATCCGGCCGCTGGGCGACCTCGCTGCCGCTGCTGATGCCCTCGACCCGAACAAGAAAGCCTCGCCGCTCAGTGAAACGGGGCCGCGCGAAGTCGCCCATGCCGCGCGGGCGTTCAATGCCATGCGCGACCGCATTGCCCATTACCTCGAAGAGCGGGTACAGATCCTCGCGGCGATCTCCCACGATCTGCAGACACCGATCACTCGCATGCGGCTGCGCGCCGACATGGCGGACGACTCGCCCGAAAAGGATAAGCTCCTCCATGATCTTGGCGAGATAGAACGGCTCGTGGAGGACGGCATAGCCTATGCGCGCAGTTCGCATGGCAATGGTGAGAAGACCTCCCGTATTGAGCTTGCGTCGTTCATCGACAGCATTGCGTACGATTATCAGGATACCGGAAAGTCCGTGACCGTCACCGGCCCCGTCCAAGGCACGGCCACGACGAAGCCCCATGCGTTACGCCGCATCCTGTCGAACTTCATAGACAATGCGCTGAAATTCGCCGGTGCCGCCGAAATCAGCGTGGAGCGAAAAGGCGAGCGCAATATCATCATCACGGTGCTGGATCGCGGACCCGGCATTCCGGAAGAGATGCTCGAAGCTGCGATGCAGCCTTTTTTCCGCCTTGAGCAATCCCGCAACCGCGAGACCGGCGGAACTGGTCTGGGCCTTGCCATCGCCCAGCAGCTTGCCGCGACGATCGGCGGCTCGGTCAGGCTCTACAATCGCGCCGGAGGCGGACTGGCGGCCGAGGTCAGCATCGGCTAACTCCAGGAATTTCGGACGTTTTTGGAAAAACGTCGGTCGGGCCGCTGCTGCGCTTTGTTACACTTTCGCCGATTTCGGAAACATGCCGGACGCGTCAATCCGTCAAACGACTCCCTGTCAGAAGACGTTGCAGACAGCGACACAAACAAAGGAATGCTCCATGACGAAGATCGACAAGGTTCTCTACACCGGCAGGACTCATACCACCGGCGGGCGCGACGGGTTCTCGCGCAGCGATGATAGTCAACTGGACATCAAGCTTTCGCCTCCGGGCAGTACCCACGCCGGCACTAATCCCGAGCAGCTCTTCGCAGCCGGCTGGTCGGCCTGCTTTATCGGCGCTATGGGCCTTGCCGCCGGAAAACGCAAGCTCCGGCTTCCCGAGAACGCGGCCGTCGATGCGGAGATCGATCTCGGCACTACGGATGGCGCCTATCTCCTGCAGGCCCGCTTGAAAATCAGCCTGCCGGGTATCGAGCCGGAACTCGCCCGAGGGCTTGTCGAGGAAGCCCACCAGACTTGCCCATACTCTAAGGCAACGCGTGGCAACATCCATGTGGATCTGCAGATCGCCGCGTAAATGCGAAGAACTGCAGTGCCCTGGCTTGGCGCTTGATAAAGCGCAAACTCTAAAGGAATGGGAGATGGCTCAAGCCGTGTCCCGGAGGGTCGAATGAAACCCGTGATAATCTGCATCTGAGCGCGGCTATCTTCGCTACGTCCTGTGTCTACGATGACGGTTTGCAGGAGCCCTCGCCGCTAGCGGGGCTTCGCGCCGCTGCATTTGCGTGGTCTTTGACAGGCGCGATTTCCGCTGACAGGTCTACGTCAGACAGCGGTCCGTCATTCGTCTGGCAAAGTCGATGCTGCAACAATTCAAACCTGTGAATTCAGTCATCCCTCCGCCGTCTTATCTGGGATTATCGCTTGTTTAGGAAATCCCGGACGCGCCCGCTCACTCTTGATACACATTTGCTAATCGTGGGCTAACGTCTCGACTTTAGGCGTTAGTTTAATTCCGAGCGCCCGCAGAACCTTAATAATCGCCCGCGCGATCACCCGCTAGGCTATGGATCTGCGTGATGTCATTCTGTCCGGCTCCGATTTCGAATTACGAGTATGGCTCGCGCGATAGCAATCGCTGAAGATTCGTGCCACTTGAAATCGGCCCATGCAGGTCTCATTTAGAGCTCACTTCCCGTTTTGACGGCCTCTTGCTTGACCTCCGGTTGGAGCGTTCGATGCTGTCCGGGTTGAAAGGGCGCTCCCCGAAAGGGTCGAGCGCCCTTTTTGTCTCGATTGTGCTGACGTATTAAAAAAATGAGCCCGAGACGGCCGATCGACTCAGGCCGCCGAGCGGTGTTTTTTAACGCGAGCTCTCGGCGTTACTTGTTTCGATGCTGGTTCGGCGTCATCGTCAAATAAGGACGACAAGATCACCGGTTCCCGGTCCGGAAACCGGGCGACGAGTTCCAACGTGCCGCCCATGGCTCCTACATAGCCGCGCAAGGTCGACAACAGCAGATCGCTTCGCTTCTCCAGCCGCGAGATATTCTCCTGTTTTACGCCAAGCGTTTCAGCCATGCGAACCTGGGTCAAGTCTCGAGCTTTCCGGAGGTCCTGAAGTGTGCGGTATTCCTCTAGGCGCTCGTTGCCGAGGCGTTCGAGACGCTCGCGGCGCTCCGCGGGGAGGTTCTGAAGAACCTCATCTAATGTTCTAGCCATTCTTTTTCTCCTTCATTGCCTCGAGATGCTGCGTAAATCTCTTGTCGGCTTTCGCAATCATCACTTTGTAGAACCGCGCCTGGCTGACGCCGGACTTGTCGCCGGCGACTAGAAGTATGGCGCGACGCTTGGGGTCGAAAGCGTAGGCAAGGCGCCACACCCCATCCGCCGCCTTGAACCGCAACTCCTTCATATTCGCATGGGCAGAGCCCTTGAGCGTGTCGGCATAGGGTCGTCCGAGCTGCGGACCGTAGGCCTTCAAGAGCGGCAATGCCACGAAGATCTGGTCCTGCACCTCTTCCGGCAACGCGGCAAACTCCGGGTCGAATTCGTCGTGGAGCTGAACTGTCCAATCTTCGGTCATATATGATCTCGAAGTTATATGCTGTCAAGGTTCTAAGGTTGGGGGAGTATGTGCTGCGGTTTCAGTTCCTGCGTTTGTCGTAGATCAACGCCCGATCGATATGGCTGGGGTTGTAAACCAGGAAGGATCAGGAGGGAAAGAAGAGAAGTTGTTCGCAGGCCGAGACTCCGGCTGACGCTGGCACTCAATCGCGACCGACGCGACATCAGGCCTGCGACCCTCGCAAGGCGATGCGCCTCGCTTGCCCGCACATTCCGGTAGCATTGATCGTATTTGTCTTAGGCTGGAGATGTCTCAAGGATGGAAATGGGTCCCCGGGTCTGAATCACCCGTTCAAGCCGTAGCCCCGCGGCGTCGAACAGGCTTGCATACTGTGCCTCCGTCCTCTCCAGGCCGCCGGTGATGGCGAGCATGACCACGTCGATTCCTTTGATCTGGTTCGGTTCGTCACCCGGTGGCACGAGCGTCTCGGCCACGAGCACCTTCGCGTCCGGTAGCATAGCCTTGCGGCAATTTCGCAGGATCGCCGCGGCAGGCTCATCGTCCCAATCGTGAACGACCTTCTTGACGACGTAGACGTCACCACTGGGGACGCTCTCAAAGAAGTCACCTGCGATAAATTCGGTGCGCGGCAGATTGCCTCCGGCACCCTGCTGTGCTGCCGCGACGCCCGAAGGCAGATCGAAAAGCACGCCGCTCAGATGGGGGTTGCGGGCCAGGATCGCTGAGAGAAGCTGACCATGTCCGCCGCCAACGTCGACGATCCGCGTGAACGGGCTGAAATCATAAGCTTCGGCCACGGCCTCGTTGCTGCCTTGGCTCAAGGCCACCATGGCACGCTGAAACAAGGCAGCCTGCTCTGGGTGCTCTGACAGCCAGTCAAACCTTGGGCTCCCGAACACCTTGTCGAAAGCTGGCTCTCCTGTGCGGACAGAATACAGCAGTTGCTCGAAGGCAAGATAAGCCTCGCTGTTGATCATACGGACGAAGTCACCGGGACCCGGCCGATCAGAGCGCAGCGAGGCGCCAAGCTCCGTCAACTCGAAATGACGAGGCAATACTTCCCTAAACACCCCTTCAGGCGCGAGAAGTCGCATTACACGATAAAGCGCGTCAGCATCTGCCTGAGTGGCAGCCGCTAACTCATCCACCGACTGCTCGCGGGCGGCCAGGAGATCGGGGACGCGGAGTTCGATAATGACCCGCAACCCCTGTGACACGGCGAACCCGAATCCTAACCTCATGATCTGTTGCACGGGGTTGGGCATGGCATTTTCCTCGACTGTGTGCGGACAGCTTATCAGAACGAAGCGAGCGCAACACTTCCCCAAATTGGAGGATCACCGAGGTGGTTGTCGAAAGCGTCGGTTTGCTCAGGCGCTATCACGATAGCTCCGGAAGATAGTGCAATCCGGTCTTCGGTTAGAAACTCAGCGTCGACGGCAATCCACCCTTCTGCGACATTCTTGGCGAAACCCACTCCAGTTCTCTTTCGAATTTGACACCTGATGCCAAAGAGACCAAAAGATACACGTCGAGAGGTCCTCGTGACGCAGACGCTCATATAATCAACACGATCGACCAAACAGGACACTTGACGCATAACCTAAGACCTCAACCCCGTCGACCAATGGCGTGCCAGCGCCTAGTGGCGCTCGGTTGGACAGAGGAATCGGTCGCAGCCGCCTTGGCTCTTTCGGTTCGCCAGATCCGTCGGCTGCGTTTGCTCGCCAACGTCTTTCCCGCCATGCTCGAACATATGGCACGCGGCGACTTGCCGTCCGAGCAGCAGCTTCGCACCATTGCGGCGGCGAGCCACAACAAGCAGGCCGAAGTCTGGAAAAGTACAAGCCGAAGAAGCAGGAACAGGCCTCGTGGCGGGAGGTCGCAAGAGCGCTCACCAAGACCCGCATGCTTGCCAAGGACGCGAGTTTCGGCGACGATCTGCGCCAGGCCTACGGCATCGTCTGGCAGAAGGACCTCTTCGCGCCGGCCGATGAGGATAGCCGCTACACCAACGGGCGTCGAAGCGTTCCTCGGCGCTCAGCAGGAGTGGCTGTCGAACAACCTACCGAAGCGCGGCGCCATCATCGAGGTCAATGGGTGTGGTCATGCATAGTGACCGATGACGACGGCATTTTCGGGACCGGCGCATGAACGCGCTACTTCTGGTTTGGCAATCTGGGGTGATTGAGCTTGCAGAATGATGATTTGGAAAACATCCAGCACGGCCAGGTGTTCCGTGCCAAGCAATGGATTTATCGGCTTATAAAATATCTGTTAGTGCGACCTGAGCCTGTATTTGATCCCACACTGATCGGCAAGATTGTCGCGGTCGTCGGATCGGCGCCACAGGCGAACATGCCCGCCAACATGGATGACACGTATCGAATCGTGACGATCAATGGTTCTCAACATACGGTGGAATCATGGGGCGTCGCCAAGCCACACATAACGATCATGCAGTACAACCAGATTGAAGGGCTTAATACGAATGCTCGCGAAGTCCGCCGGATTTTGAGGGGAAGGGAGACTGGAACTCTTTATCTTATGCTTTGGCGCCATGGCCGGCGCCAACTCGAGCAGGGTCTGCGAGCATTTGATTACCGGTGCGACAATCTTGAGATTATCGACCGTTATAGGCGAGTTTCACTAGTTCGGAAGGTGAGTGGAGTTCTTAATTTCGAGCTCGACGCCTCGACGAAATACTCGAACGGCATTATCGCGGCTTTACTCGCTCTCAATAGCAATGCGTCTGCCGTGATTTTGTCGGGAATTGATCCATCATCAGCGGGACACGCGTATAATCATGTTGGACTGGCACGAAAACATTCAGAGCCGGATATGAACATGATCCGGCGATTGATTAAGTTGGGGATGCCGATTTTCACGGCTGATCCGAATGTATCTGAGGCCACCGGTCTACCCCTGTGGCAACCGGTGCCGAGAACCTGACGACGGCTACGCAGGTCTCTTGAAGACGGCCCTTCCGGGTGAAGCCGTCAGTACGATCGCTCATACTCGCTGCTGAACATGGAGCATTCGATCTCTTGTCGCAAACCACTCGTCGGCGTAGTCATTATCCTTATACTCGTCGAAATACGGGCCACCGTCCGTGAAATGCACAATTTTAGCATCATCTCTCTTGTCGTATTCATTCACGAGATAATTCCATGTGACCGGCAGTTCACCGATCAGATCATCGCTTTCAAGCCATTTGAACTGATGTAACTGTAGGCCGGTCGCGGTATCCACGTACTCGGGACTTAGCGCTTTGCACCGAGCATTGTTGAAGAGGATCAAGCTGGACCAGTTTTTCTTTTCGTATTTCGTTTGCGTTTGGCCCAGGAACTTCGTCTCTATTTTTGGCTGGTAGTCGTGCTTGACGCACATGGCTGAGAAGCGGTCATCTCTGAGTGCCCATAATTCAGCGATATCTGCTCTCGCGAGCATGTCGCAATCCATAAAGAGGCTCCATCCCTGAAAGGAACTCAAGTATGGCGTTAGGAAACGAGAGAACGAGAACTCCGTCGACTGCAGCGCGTTGCGCTCTCTCGTAAAGACCTTGCCGAGGTTTGGAAGATAGATCGCCGTTATACGAACCGGCACACTCGATCTCTCCAGAATGCTCTGCGACAGCACGTGGTGAGCGACGACTTCTTTCGAATCGAAACCGACATATATGTTGACGACTTCCGTCATGTGTTCTCCTCTCGTTCGGGACCCTTGGTTGCTTGGCAAGTCACGGAAAGTGAGCGGCTTATTTGTTGCGATCCAGGCTGCGCTGCTTTCGGGTTTTTGGTCGAATTCGTCGAAACGCAGCATTCAATGCTCTTTGCCATTTGGTAATCGACATCAAACTATCGATATGTGCGAGAGCGTCATCAAGTCGCGCAGCAAGTGTTTCATTTATCGCCGACTGAATTTCCGCTGCGCTCGCATCTTGAAACTGTTGGCTCAGAATTTCGAACCGCGCCGATGTCAATTGGCCGAAATTCGTAATGAACTTACGTTCGGCCAGAAGCCGTAGATAGGCTCTCTCGAACGTCCAGTCGTGGACATCAAAGACCTTCCATCGCGGGCTTCGTCGCCCTGAGAAACCGGCCAAGACAATTTGGGATTTTATCTGGAGTTCTCTCATCCAGATGATCAACGCAAACCCGCTCGTCGGTATTTTGTTCGGCGGGTATTTGGTCGATAGCAGGGGTTCAAGATCCGCGTGTAACACCTTGGCGCCGTTGAAGTTTGAGGCGGGACTGAAGCGCTCGTCGGCTGCCGTCCGGATGTTGAGTATTCCTGCGAACTCACATTTCGAGAAATATCGCAAGACATCGTCGACCTCATGTCGGTGCACGATGTTTGCTCCCATCGATCCACTGCGGGCAACGAGCATCGAACGTCCGGCGAAATTCTCGTGCAGGACTTTGTAGGCTTTGTTGAAGAAGATAAACAAGGTGTCGTCCGGCACATGCGAGCGGATCAAACGGGGATCGAGGACGTCACTATTTGCGACCAAAACGATGTGCGGATGCTTCTCGAAGAAGTCCCGCCAAGCTTCGTTGCTTTGGGTGTTATACAGGTCTGGAAAGCTGTCAGGCATCGGGCAAACGTCGTTGATCGCCAAAATATGCCTTAACTTTTCCTGCGCGGTAAACGCCGCCGAGGTATCCACCCAAGGAAAGAAGCAGATCGGCGATTTTCCGTTGCACGCGGCGTTCCTTCACAAATTCTGCCCAAGATGTTTGGAGTAGCATCTGCCGATATTCGTAGGCGTAGGGAGTGTGCATCCATCGGATCGAGGATTGCCAAGGCTTTCGGCGTCCGGTGAAATGAACGATCACCGGGTCGCGGACGAATGGCATGATGCCTGTCTGCACGTTCCACCGAGGGTTTAATGGTTCCCATGCTCCCTGAAAAGCAATGTTAAGTACATCCTGATCGTTCGCATCGTAACGTTCTCCGGATTGCAGTAGTTCTCGGGCTCTCTTGAAGAGCCCCGTGGTGCGAACGGCCGTACTGTCAAGAAGAATAACCCCGGCGTTGAAGTATCGTGGTCCATGTTTGAGACCAAGCTTCAACTCTCGTTTTTTGGCTTTGTCAGGAAAAGCAGTGACGTAATCGTCCACGGCGCCAATTACATTGCCGCGAAGATCCGACTGAAATATTGCGTCGATAGGATCGACCACTAATACGTCCGCGTCGATGTACAGGACGCGATCGATGGATTCATCAATGATTTCATCGATATAGAGACGTGCAAGGGTCGCTTTCGTCCAACGCCCGCTTGCCTCAGGAAGGTCCGTCGGCAAGGTGAAATCGACGATTGTGATGCTGCTGCCATGTCTTGCGTTGAATGCCGCAACTGAGGCTTTATGTTCCGGCGAAAGATCGATCCCGACAATCACCTGCCCCAAATCGCGATCGCGCGAGTGCCGTGCGACTGACAGAAGCGCGCAACAAGCAGCAGGCAGCATGTACTTATCCGTGAATGTATAAACGGCGGTCCTACCCATTCACACGTCTCATTGCCGGTTCAAATCTCAAAGTTTGCGTCGTTGATCAGAGCGAGCGCGCACGTTTGCGAAGATGCAGCATAGTCTAATGCAACCGCCTCGAACAATACCAAAAAGCAATCTGGTTCTTTCAAGGGACGGCGAAATAAAAATTTAGATAGGAGTTTTCAACTATTAGCCGCATTTTCTGAACTGGCGGAGCTGCCGGCTGCGCGCAATGTCGATGAATCTGGCGCCAGGCTGAGCGGCGATTGACATGATCACTCGCAATCGCGAGTCTCTTTAACTGAAACCGTAACTCTGCGAATCTGAACAGAAATGACGCGGCACCATTTTGTAACGGAACAGCGCCTTCGAGAACTAAAGCGGCGGCACACCGCTTGGCTCGACAAGCTCGGAATTCGGCACAGGCCGTGGCTGATTTTTGGGTCCGCCCCAAATCCAACGATTACCGACGATTTCATAGAACTCTGTGCACGTGTGGACGTCAACAATTCCGGCCGCACAGCTGAAATGCTTGGTTTCGGCCGAGCCGACCTGACGATTCGCAAGCGACGAAAGTCCTGGCTGGAGCATCCGAGGCTTAATACCCGCGGTTTAGTTTGGTTTCACACCGCACCGACGGCGATCATGCGGCTTCAACTGTTGTTGAAGCCGCATGTCCGTGTCGGCACCCTGCAGAAACTTACAAAGGATGAGCGGAACGCGATTATGAACGAGATTGTCGGGCCGATCCCTGAAGGCATCGGCAAAATAGGGAAGGCTACAAATGGTGTGGCGGCCATCTGTTATGGCCTTTTTCTGGGCGCTCCCAGCATTGTCGTTTCGGGAATGTCTGTTACAAAAATGGGGCACTCGTACAATGAGGTCGGAAAAACGCGCAAGCAGATTGACGAGGATATCTACGCGCTCACGAAACTCAGCGCGTATCCAAACCTTTTTACGACGGAGGCTGAGCTTTCGGAGATTACAGGGATGACGCTCATTCAGAACGCGACCGAACTTTCACCGCCACGCTAGAGCGCGTCCATCTTAATCGGGGTCATATGTGGCTGCCGCGAAGTAGTCGGCACATTCCTGTGGTTTGAAGAGCGCAATGATTTTGCCGACAGTATCCGACAAGGCTTCGACGGAGCGCGCGGCGCAAGTGAACATACCGATCTCGTTGAAATTATTCTGCTCGCCATTCACATAACGATGCCGAATGGCTTTCATGTACTGAGAGCCGGCATACGCGCCAATTCGCTAAAATCAACCCCCTTGCTCGAACGAGAGCGGTATGCACACCTCATCGCCCGTACCGAATAAAGCTTGAATCAGATACCGCTAAGGTCTGAATTTACTCGCAGCAACATTGACGTCATTCTGACGTTCCAGTGATTGCAAGGGAGCGTGTTATGGCGCTTGCCGATACCGAATATTGCGAAGCCTCAGCGATCAAAAATGCCATCTCCTTCGGCATGATGGCGGCACACGATTCGTCAGCATGCGCCATGAGACACAAATCCGAGGACGTGTTGCGGCTAAAGGCGGAAGGTAAGACAACCGATTGTATCGCCCGAGAGGCAGGCGTTAGTCGATCGACCGTGACCAGAATTTTACGCTACGTCGAACGAGCATCGGCGGGGTAGGGGTCTCTCAGTGAGGACAATCCATTGTGCCCACGCTGCCGCCGAGCGTGCAGACACCGTCTGCAGAAGCCGTCGGAACAGGGCTGCGAGACATTCCTAACTCCCTGATTCGAAGGCAGGGAATCACGGCAAACAGCGACCGTCGTCTCAATTCCGATTCCGTGTTCAACGGACGCCCTCTAGTCACCTGGAACTGAAGTAAGCCTCATTATATATTGCTTCTGTTGGAACGGCAGGAGGGTTAGTGATGGTTGG
>NZ_FWER01000063.1 GCF_900169785.1 Rhizobium sullae | reverse complement strand
CCTGAGCCTGTAGTGCAGGTTTCTCCTTATTTCATCTTGAAGAATCGCGAATGGCATCGAGATCGTCGGCCTGCTCCTGCGCGCTTTTCAGTAATTCCTCCGCATATTTCTCGGCCGATGAGATATCGGGGCTGCACAGTTTGGCATCACGGCATTTGCGGTCGACGACATGCCGTATCGCTTCCATCAGGGCCAATCGTTCTTGGGCATCATGAAGGCGAAGAAGACGCGTGAGCGCCGTTACGGCGACGAGTTCGAGAATCATCATCCGCCCTTCGATTTCGCCGAGAGAAGGAATTGCCTTGCCTGGCTCGCCTCCCAGGCCGTCGCGTCTGGCTCTGAGCATGGTCTAATCCTTTATGAAGTCACTCGTCTACTCTGCAGAATTCTACTCGCCCGACATTGATCCGGATCAACCAGACATGAGTGATGCGGGGGCAACGACACACCGGCGGTCATGCCACCTCGTCCGGCTTCCATTCGTCACTAATGGCTTATCTTGCCGTAAGTTCCTGCACGATCACGCACATCCACTCAACCTTCTGGCGGAGAGTGAGAATCCGCAAAACCAGTTTTTTGGCGAAGGCATGATATATCGGGACGACATATGCCCAGTCGTCCTTCGCGCATACATCTCAGTGATGATCATTGCTGGCCTCTTTTTCAGGCGGGCAGGTTCATGACCGTATCCAGCTTTCGATCCTGAAGGCCGTAGCGCTCACAAGGCGTTGACGATCACAGCGACATCGATTGCTTCCTGCAGCAACGCATCCTGCATGAGGCAGAAGAAATCCCCAGGCGGCAGCAATCATCCCAGCGATTGAAAGCCCAAGCCCCACGATAACGCTCTGGCGCGCAATAACGACCGTCCTCCGGGCGACGGTCAGAGGTTCGAGACGGTCCACGAGCAAAACAACACCGAAGAGATGCAGACGTTCATGCGGCCGTAGCGGTAGGCTCTTCTTGGCGGTGACTAGCACGGGGGTCCCCGCGGGGATGTCGGAAAGCAAGAAACGGAACGTTCCTAAGACAATGGATTCGTCTTGGATGATCTAGGCATGTCCCTCGTTATTCCAACCCGACGTCGCTCCGACGTGATCTACATAGCCTCGCAATTTTGATTTGAAACATCAATAGAGAGGTCATAAACTTTGAATCTTAGAGCCTTGGTGAGATTAACGATGGTTCAATCGTGATTACTGCCGCTCAACTGCGGGCCGCCAGAGCCCTGCTCGGTATCGACCAGCGTCAGTTGGCCGAACTCGCTGGAATTTCGGTTCCAACCGTTCAACGCATGGAAGCAAGCAGCCAGGTTGTGCGCGGCAACGTGGATTCGCTGATGCGGCTACTCGCGGCGCTGGACACCGCCGGCATCGAGGTCATTAATGAAGGAGCGGTCAGCAAAGATGGCGGGCGCGGAGTGCGGCTGAAGGTAGCCGCCAGCGTCGAGCCGCTCCGGCGGAAACCCAAACTCGCGCCCGCACGTGGAACGAGGACGCGGCCATGACGCCTGCCGTCGCCTTGCTTATGTGTACGGCGGCCTTCTTGGGAACGGCGATCCTGGCCGTCGCTATCGCCAGATCGAACTGGGCGACACGGGTAATTTACAGTGCCAGCCTTGTGGCTTCGGGTGTCGCCTTTGCGATTGCGCTCGTTCAGCTTTCCTCTGCTGGCGTAGCGCCCCTAGCATCAACGATCATCCTTCCCCTCGGCTTGCCATGGCTCGGTGCGCATTTCCGGCTCGACGCGCTTGCGGCCTTTTTCCTCGTGGTCGTCGATCTCGCCGGGCTGCTCGCCAGTCTCTACGCACTCGGCTATGGCCGTCACGAGCATGCTGCGCATCGGGTGCTGCCGTTCTTCCCGGCCTTCCTCGCCGGCATGAACCTGGTGATTCTGGCGGACGATGCCTTCACCTTCCTCATTTCCTGGGAGTTCATGTCGCTCGCATCCTGGGCGCTGGTGATGGCGCACCACCGTGACGCCGACAATCGAAGGGCCGGCTACCTCTACATCGTCATGGCAAGCTTCGGCACGTTCGCGCTGTTGCTTGCTTTCGGTCTCCTTGCAGGGGCGAACGGCAATTATGGCTTTACCGCGATGCGCGGGGCTGCCTATACCCCCTCGACAGCCGGCCTCGTGCTCATCCTGCTGTTGTTCGGCGCCGGTTCGAAGGCTGGTCTCGTGCCCCTGCATGTCTGGCTGCCACTGGCACATCCTGCAGCACCGAGCCACGTCTCCGCGCTGATGAGCGGCGTCATGACAAAGGTTGCCGTTTATGGCTTTGTCCGGGTGGTCTTCGATCTAATCGCCGCGCCGGCATGGTGGTCGGGCATCATCGTCCTGATGCTCGGCGCTGGCACAGCGGTGCTCGGTATCCTCCAGGCGATGCTGGAGACGGACCTCAAGCGGTTGCTCGCCTACAGCACGATCGAGAATATCGGCGTGATCTTCGCCAGCCTCGGCCTGGCGCTTGCCTTCAAGGCGAATGGCATGGAACTGGCCGCCGCGTTGGCGCTGACCGCCGCTCTGTTCCATGTTCTCAACCATTCCTTCTTCAAGAGCCTTCTTTTCTTCGGCGCCGGCGCGGTGCTAACGGCAACGGGCGAGCGCAACATGGACAAGCTCGGTGGCCTAATCCATCGCATGCCTGTCACCAGCATCGCATTTCTCGTCGGCTGCGTCGCGATCTCGGCGCTGCCGCCGTTCAACGGTTTCGCTTCAGAGTGGTTGACGTTCCAGGCGATCCTCGAAAGCCCAGCTCTCCCGCAATGGGGTTTGAAGATTTTGGTGCCGGCGGTTGGAGGCTTGCTTGCGCTATCGGCAGCGCTCGCCGCGGCCTGTTTTGTCAAGGTGTTCGGCGTTACGTTTCTCGGTCGTCCTCGCAGCACCGTCGCCGAACAGGCGCTGGAGGTCGACCGCTTTTCGCTTACGGCGATGTCGGTGTTGGCGGCCTTGTGCCTTCTTGCCGGTATCCTTCCGGGGATCGTCATCGACGGCCTCGCACCCGTGACGCTGTCGCTGATCGGCGATCGGATGCCTGTGCAGGCGGATATTCCATGGCTGTCGATCGTGCCTATTGCTGAGAGCCGCAGCTCCTACAACGGCCTTCTGGTCTTCCTGTTCACTCTGTTCTCGGCCTCGCTGACGGCCTATCTGATCCACCGTTTTGCGTCGCGGCGGCTCCGCCGGGCGCCCGCCTGGGATTGCGGCTTTCCAGAGATCAACCCGGTGAGCCAATATGGCGCCGGTAGTTTTGCCCAGCCCGTTCGCCGTGTCTTCGGGACATTGATTCTCCGCGTCCGCGAGCGAGTCGACATGCCGGTGCCCGGCGATCTCCGGCCGGCGCGTCTTACTGTCGAGACGCGCGACCTGATCTGGGAAGGGCTTTACCTGCCGATCGTTGGCGCCGTCGGCTTCGCTGCTGAAAAGCTCAACCACCTGCAGTTCCTCACCATTCGCCGCTACCTGAGCCTGGTCTTCCTCGCGCTCGTCTTTCTGCTCCTGGTGTTGGCGCTATGGTCGTGATCTCCGCTCTCCTCGCCCAGGCTTTCCAAATGGCGCTCGTGGTGCTGTTGGCACCGCTGCTCAGCGGTTTCATCCGCAAGCTCAAGGCCCGATTACTGCGCAGGCAAGGCGCCTCCCTGATCCAGCCCTACCGCGATCTCCTGCGGCTCCTGCGCAAAGACGTGGTGCTGGCCGAGAACGCCTCCTGGCTGTTTAGAGTGGCGCCCTATCTGATCTTTGCCGTGACCTGGGTCGCGGCCGCGATCATCCCCACTTTCGCCGCAGGCCTCATCTTCAGCTGGACAGCAGACCTGATTGCGATCATTGCATTGCTTGGGAGCGCGCGCTTCTTTCTGGCGCTCGCCGGCATGGATACCGGCACCAGCTTCGGCGGCCTCGGATCAAGCCGGGAGGTAATGATCGCAACGCTGGCCGAGCCCTCGATGCTGCTCGTCATCTTCACGCTCGCCCTCGTCGCCGGCTCGACCCAGCTTTCGACCATTGCCGCCTTTATGACGTCTCCCGAGGTCGGATTGCGCGTTTCGCTGGGGATCGCACTCATCGCGCTCATCATGGTGGCGATCGCCGAGAATGCCCGCATCCCGGTCGACAACCCGGCGACCCATCTCGAACTCACCATGGTGCACGAAGCGATGGTGCTGGAATATTCGGGGCGCCATCTCGCGATGATCGAACTGGCGGCATCGCTAAAACTGCTGCTTTACATCTCGCTGATTGCCTGCATCTTCGTGCCGTGGAAGCTGGCGGCCCTGGCAGCCGGTCCCGCCACCTATGCGGTCGGGATGTTCGCCTATCTGGCAAAGCTCGCGGTCGGCGGCGCGCTCCTTGCCCTGTTCGAAACCGCGACCGCCAAGATGAGGCTTTTCCGCGTACCCGAATTCCTGGGGGCAGCACTCATGCTTGGCCTGCTCGCGACCCTCCTGCTATTCGTCTCGAGGAGTCTGTGATGAACGGTCTTACCTTCGACATCGCCCACATGCTCGCCGGCGGTCTGGTCCTGGTCAGCATGATGATGCTCTATCAGGACCGTCTCTACGCGCTGCTCAACGTCTTTGCGCTGCACTCGCTGGTGCTGACCCTGTCGGTCGCCTGGCAGGCCCTCGTTCAGGATGCGCCGCATCTCTATATGACGGCGGCGATAGCCCTCGTCTTCAAGGCCATCATCATCCCCGTGGCGCTCCACCGCATGATCCGTCAACTCGGCATCCATCGCGAGATCGAGACGGTGGTTGGCATCGGCCCTACAATGCTCGCCGGCATAGGACTGATCGCGCTGGCGATGGCGGTCATGCTACGCGTGACGCCGGAAGCCGATCCGCTGGCACGCGAAGATCTGGCCTTCGCATTGTCGGTCCTGCTGCTCGGGCTGCTCATCATGGTGACGCGCCGCAATGCCGTCAGCCAGGTCGTCGGGTTCATGTCGCTCGAAAACGGACTGGTTCTTGCAGCAACCGGCGCCAAGGGTATGCCGCTGGTCGTCGAGATCAGTGTCGCCTTCTCGATCCTGATCGCCTTCATCGTGATCGGCGTTTTCCTGTTCCGCATCCGCGAACGGTTCGACACGGTGGATGTCCGCGCGCTCGATGATTTCAAGGGGAGACGGCGGAAATGAGCGTTTTTTTCTCCGTCCCGGTTTTCGACGCGGTGACGGCCGTCCTCCTGATACCGATCGCGTCGGCAGTTCTTCTGGCGCTTCTGCCCGGTTATAGAACGTCGGCGCGGCTGAACGTGTTCGCGAGCCTGCTCACCTTACTTGCCGCTCTTTCCATGCTTGTGGCCGAACGGCCTGCGCCGGGACAATATCTCCTCGTCGATGATCTCAACATCGTCTTCATCGTGCTCAATACCTTCGTGGGTTTTACCACCAGTGTGTTCAGCGCCAGCTACATCGCGCACGAATTGGAGACCGGCCGGTTGACACCGGTGAACCTCCGTTTCTACCACGCCATGTATCAGATCATGATGTTCGGCATGAATCTCGCATTCGTCTCGAACAATATCGGCCTGATGTGGGTCGCCGTCGAGCTTGCGACGCTCACCACCGTGCTGATGGTCGGTATCTACCGCACGCATGAAGCGCTCGAGGCCGCTTGGAAATATTTCATTCTGGGAAGCGTCGGCATTGCGTTTGCGCTCTTCGGAACCATCCTTGTCTATCTCGTGGCCCAGCCGGTCGTCGGTGAAGGTTACGATGCGATGGTCTGGACCATCCTGATCACGCACGCCGCCACGTTCGACCCAGCACTTCTCAACGTCGCCTTCATATTTCTGCTGCTCGGCTACGGCACCAAGGTCGGTCTCGCACCTTTGCATGCCTGGCTGCCGGACGCGCATGCCGAGGGGCCGACGCCGATCTCGGCTGTGCTCTCCGGCCTTCTCCTGAATGTCGCGCTCTACGCGGTGCTGCGCTTCAAGATACTGCTCGCAGCCAACCCCGAGGCGATCGCTCCCGGACCGCTGATGATGACGATGGGGCTCACGTCGCTCATCTTCGCAGCGTTCATGCTCTATCGCCGTCGAGATATCAAACGCATGTTCGCCTACTCTTCGATCGAGCATATGGGCATCATTGTCTTCGCCTTCGGTCTGGGCGGGCCGCTCGCCAATTTCGGCGGGCTGTTGCATATGGTCATGCACTCCCTGACAAAATCGGCGATCTTCTTTGCCGTCGGCCACATCGCCCAGATCAAAGGTACACAGAGGCTTTCCAGCATCCGCGGCCTCACCGAAACCCATCCGGGCCTTGGCTGGGGACTGGTGATCGGCGTGGTCGCCATTGCCGGCCTGCCGCCGCTCGGAATTTTCATGAGCGAATTCCTGGTCGTAAGTTCCACCTTTGCAAAGGAGCCATTGCTCGCCATCCCGCTCGTTTTCGGACTCCTGGTCGCCTTTGGCGCATTGATGCTGCGGCTCACTGGCGTCGCTTTCGGCCAGCCACGCGGGAGCATCGCGCCGGCCGAGGCTTCCTACATACCGATGTATTCCCACCTCGCACTGGTGCTGGGCGCGGGCATCTACCTTCCACCACCGCTGGTCGCCTGGTTCCAGCACATAGCCAACCTTCTTCGATGATGGGAGCCATTCAATGCAAGCGCTGACCGATCTCATCCACGAGGGCCGTGCGGTTCAACACCACCACCCGTGGCGCCGTGCGATCGTCGGCACAGCCGTCTGGACATCAGCATCTGCGGCGCTCCCGAAAGGATACTGGACCCTGCTCGGCCTCTGGGGAGAGGCGAACGCCGTTCACATGGCTCTACTCGACGAATCTGCAGGTACAATCGGTGTGATCGGACTGGACGGACTGGACGGCAGCTATCCTTCGGTCGGACAATACCATTCTCCGGCTCTCCGGCTGGAACGCGCGATCCATGATCTCACCGGGCTCGCACCACAGGATCTGCCGGATCCGCGCCCGTGGCTCGATCACGGCCGCTGGGGCCTGCGATTTCCCTTGGGCAGGAGCCCGGAAGCTTCGCCTGGAGCCGCTCCTTACGCGTTCTTGCGCGCAGAAGGCGAAAGCCTGCACCAGATCCCGGTCGGCCCGGTGCACGCCGGCATCATCGAGCCGGGGCATTTCCGGTTTACGGCCAACGGCGAGACGATCGTCCGCCTCGAAGAGCGCCTCGGATATGTCCACAAGGGAATCGAGTCGCTCATGACGGGGGCAAGCCTCGAGCGGGCTGCACAACTCGCCGGCCGAACCTCCGGCGATAGTACGGTCGCCTATGCCTATGCTTTTTCGCGGGCGGTCGAGGCCGCCGCCCAGCTCGAAGTCCCGCCGCGCGCTGTCTGGCTGCGCGCGCTCATGGCCGAACTCGAACGGCTCGCTAACCACCTCGGAGATGTCGGCGCCATCTGCAACGACGCCGCGTTCTCCCTCATGCACGCCCACTGCGGCGTGCTGCGCGAGCGTGTGCTGCGTGCCGCCGACGCCGCCTTCGGACATCGCCTGATGCGCGACCGCATCACGCCCGGCGGTGTCACTGCCGATCTGGACGATGAGGGCATCACGGCTCTGCGAGCCGTCGCCACGGAGATCGGCCAGAAGTTCCCGGCATTAGTCGAGCTCTACGACAACACAGCGTCGCTTCAGGACCGTACCGTCGGCGCCGGCACGCTGAAACCGGAACTCGCCCGCTGTTATGGCGCCGGCGGCTATGTCGGGCGCGCCTCGGGGCGCGGCTTCGACGCCCGGTATACCCTGCGTTATCCGCCCTATGATCAGCTCGCCTTCGAGGTTCCGGTGTTGAACGAGGGCGATGTCAACGCCCGCGTCTGGATCCGCATTCGCGAAGTCGTGCAGAGCCTATCACTGCTGGGCCAGATCCTCGACCGGTTGCCGGACGGTCCGACCCTGAGCGCTATTCCCGTCATCAATGAGAACCGGGAGGGCATGGCGCTTGTTGAAGGCTTTCGCGGCGACGTGCTGGTCTGGCTTCGTCTTGCCGAAAGCGGCAGGATCGACCGCTGCCATTTGCGCGATCCATCCTGGTTTCAATGGCCGCTGCTGGAGGCGGCGATCGAAAGCAATATCGTTGCGGACTTCCCGCTCTGCAACAAGTCTTTCAACTGTTCATATTCCGGTCATGATCTCTGAAGGCAGCCAATCATGCGCAAGCTCCTCTTCGAAAGTCTCATCCGGCGGCCGCTGACGGAACCGGCACCGCCGGTTTCCGAGGCTGCGATGACAGAGCTCGCCGCTGCGATCGAAAGGAACGCGCGCCGCCAGCTTGGACGCAGCCTGTCGATCCGCGCCATCGACGCCGGGTCGTGCAACGGCTGCGAGCTGGAAATGCATGCCCTTAGCAATGCTTTTTACGATATCGAGCGCTTCGGTCTCCGTTTCGTCGCCTCGCCGCGGCATGCCGATGTGCTGCTGGTGACCGGCCCAGTAACCCGGAACATGGTGCAGGCCCTCGAACGGACATACAATGCCACCCCCGATCCCAAATGGGTGGTTGCCCTCGGCGGCTGCGCGCGCGATGGAGGCTGCTTCGCTGGCAGTTATGCGGTCATCGGCGGGGTTTCCAAGGTCGTGCCCGTCGATCTGCATATTCCAGGATGTCCTCCATCGCCGATGGATATCCTGAGCGGTCTGCTCGGGTTGTTCGAAGATGTGAGCGAGGAGGGCCGCGTTTCGTGACGGGCAGTTTCGATGGTTCGACGTCTACAGGCTGGAATCATTGCAATCATCACCGTGGCCGTGGCGCTGACGCATCTTGCGGCCATTCAGCAGATCCGAGCCTACGGGAGTAAACTCGACACGACATACAACGAGACTTTCCTCCGGGATCATACAGAAGAGATATTTTTCCGATCGTTCCTAACCAATTGCTCGGAACAAATACTCAACGTGTTTGGGATGCGTTCCGCATTGAGGGCATCGTGACCAATTCTGCATTTCTCCCCAAGTTAGCAATCCTCTACAATCCTGCGCTCGCTGGGAGCTACTACGTTGTTGTCGGTGTGGTTGCCACGACCTCATCCACATAAGCCTCGAGGTCATTTTGGCCGATTGCAGCGGCAACCCATTCTGCCAACAAGCGGTTTCGGCGGGCCTGAACCTTCAGTGACCGCTCAAGGTCGAGAATGTATTTGTCTTCAAGCGCCCGTCTTCTAACATCCAGCGATGTCATGAAAAGCTCTCCTCTCCCTGTCGCGGCCTAAACAGGACGCGTCATGTGGTTACCTCCGAGATGACTACACATGCACGGACGACTAGATGCTTTGGCCATGATCAAACTGATCAATCTGGAAACGTCATGACATGTTCAGCCGTTCCCTAGATGCTGCACGGTTGTAATGCGTTCCTTGCGATTTGGAGTAGATGGCCGTCGAAGAAGTCACGGCAGAGCTTCAGCGACAGGGCTCTGTCAGGGCCGGGCGGTCAACTGGTTGATGGACAGTGGGATCGGAAACATCGCGGATCTCGGCCTTGAGTGGGTTCGAAACCTATGCCAGATGGCGAAGAAGTCAGTGTCCTCTGAGGACGCGTGCACTGTCGCCCTTGATCATGAGGCTCGTGTCGACGTCATACGCTGACAAACCTGCTCCCTGAAGATCGCCGCGGCAAGTACCCGCGTTCGAAGCCGCACGCAGCCAGAAGTGTGGAGACTTAAGGGACCAGCGGGGCGCCGACGAACGCGAAATAGAACCAAGCTGCTGCAAACAAAACAAGCACGCCTAGCACAATGAGGATCTTGCGAAGACGGGGATCTGGCAGGCGAGGCGGGGCTTGGGCTTTCGAAACTTGATGACATTATCGTCCATCGCGTAGCCTTACCGCGATTGCCGGGCGGAGCGCAAGCCGATCGAATTTCCGCCGCCTCTGCCTAAAGCTGCCTCAAAATCCGGCGGCTTCTCTATGTCTGGACTGCGGCCGATTTCGAAGCTTCGGAAACTCTCCTGAGAGCATAGTCGCCGTGACGCGGCGCAGGCCGGGCCGCATGCTGCATTTCTGCTGAAAATGGTGTTTTGAGCGTCGGAGCTATCCCGTGTGCAATTGGTGGCTTAGTAAGTCGACGAATGGCCGCTTTCCGAAGCGAAACGGTGGCCAGCACCCAAGAAGAACCGCAAAAGCGGCATTGCGTGCCCGGCATCAAGCCGGCGACGACAATAATCACAGAGTGGAACATGGCACAGAAGTTTACGCGCAGGATGATTTGCATCCCGACCGCAATCATCACAATCGCTACCGCGGCACCCTTTTAGCCTAAAATTCCGATGCTTCAGATCTTAGGGTTCTATGATTAGGGATCGGGCGTTCGAGTCCGTTCAAGACATGGGGTCGGCACAGCGCATGGCGGGAAGACTATGCCGTGACGGTCGAGCGCCAGGAACACCTTCAGAAGTCGGAATAGAATGCATCTTTCGTCAGACTATCCAGCATCGAAGTGCGTAAGCCTCGTGCCGGATGAGCTGAAAGATTTCTGCAGTTCAGCCAGATCGGGGATCGTCGGCACAGGGCCGAGCGAAACTTTCCGCGGATCCGAGACGGGCATCACGATGACGGCGGCGGCGAGTAGCGTGCAGCCGTTATCGATCTCGCCACGAAGCTGGGGAAGAAGAGTCTTGGCGTGAATTAGATTGGTGTTGGCGATCGGGCTTATCGCATGCCCCATTCTCCGTGAGGCTGGCGACAGGTCGACAATGGCGCTGATATCATTCCGGCCTCGCCATACGGCACGTGCCTCGTCTTGTTCAGCGATGTCGGAGTTGAAATCAGATCGCTCGATTGCAAAGCCGCCTTCGGTCGTCTGCAGGGGACGGGGTGTGACGATGCGATGGATGCGGATATGCCAGGGATTAGACGGTATCAGCCATGTCTCGACCGTTACGTCGCTCCATGGTCTCCAGCGGGAATAGAGCTTGTCGCCAGCGATCAACGCTTCTTCCAGTGTTTCGCGAATTCGGAAATGCACGCCGTCATCGGAAAGCCCCAGCATCCCGTCGAAGCTTGCCGCCGCGAAATGCCGGTCATCCGCTTCGATGTTGAAGCCGTAGCGCGTGGAATAGACGAACTTCGAATATTTCTCGTTGGCACCGCGCATCTTGTCGTGCTGTTGGCCGCTGGCGAGAACGACGACATTGCCGGGAGTGTGCATGGCGACCATGCCGGGTTCCTTGAGTGGAACGGGATCGGCGAAGGAAGACGCAGGTGCTTCATCCGCCTGCCAGAACGGGTGATCGGCCGGCAGGGCTAGGGCCAAGAAGAACTTCAGCGCCCAGTAAGGCGACCCAGCCGAATTGTAGCTCTCGCTCATCAGCAGGTTGGGATAGCCGTAGCCGATCGACAGCACGCCGTCTCGGTCGGCGATTGGTAATTGCGACCACCAGCGGATGTGGCGCATATAGTAGCCCTTGATTTCGGCCCAAGGCAGAGCTTCGACCTCGGCAAAGGCCAGTGCGCCCCAGAAGCCGCCTGCTGCGAACCGATAGGTCTGGCTACGCCCGAAGGCCAGTGCGGCGCCATCGGGGCCGAACCAGTGGCGGATATCGACGGCGAAGACCTCCGCGCGCTTCCGATAGGCCTCCCCTCGCTTCACGTCATGCTTGGCGAGAACAGAGTAGATCAGCGCATAGAAATGCATGGCGAAGGGGATGTAGTGATCGACCCGCTTGACAGCCCCGTCGCGATACCATCCGTCTCCGAGACGGAAGGCCTCCACTTCATCAAGATAGCGATCGGTCTTCGAGCGGTCAAACGCGACCCCGACGCGCGTCAATCCAAGGTCGATCAGGACGCGGAAGAATTTCCAGTTATTATCGACGAACTCCTTGTCGCGCGCCGACAGAAGATAGGAGGCGACAGTTTCCTTTTGCGCGTCGCTCAAAGGCTCCCAGATATGCTCAGGCACCATGGCAAGCGCGAAACCTACGGCGGCCAATTCCACCTGACGCTGGTCGCGGTCGGAAATGTCACCCCAATACTCAGAATGCGAGGGATTGGTACCACTTGCGAGGCCGCGCCGGTAGAGATCCCAATAAGGGAAATCATAACCGCCGGCCGCAAGCGGTACGATGCCCCAAAGTGGTCGCGCAAAGCCTTCGAGATCAGCGGCCGCGCGATCGAAGTGAGCGCCGATGGCGCTGAGTCGCACGCGGGCTCCACCCTCGGAAAAATAGGGGAGGAGCGGCTTGAAGAGATCCAGGGCTGCTCTTGCGACATCGTCTCGAGAGAGGAGGGCGTTCCCGTAAAGGGGATTGGCGCGGGCAGGGTCGTAGATCACTGGCAATCCATCATCATAGAGAAGAAACCCGCGGAAGCTCCGGCTCCCGCGGGTCGGGTCAGTTGGAAGGACTATTTGATGGCCTTAACGCCGTCGGTCATTTCCTTAAGACCGTCTTCGATCGAGATATTGTCGGTCATGATCGAGTCGTGCGCTCGGTTGAGGACGACCTCGATTTTGGCGGCGTTCGGTGAGACGGCCATTTCCAGGAAGGACTTGCCGGACTGCAGTGCATCTTTGCTGTTCTGGTCCTGCGGAAATCCCGGTAGCGACGCAATCTTGGCGGTGACTTCTGGCGTGCGGACGGTCGGGATGGTGCCGGTTGCGGCGATGATCGCGGCACCTTCCGGACCGGTGACGAACTTGATGAAGTCGAGCACTTCCGCCTTGTGGCTGGAATTGGCGTTGACGGCGAGCGAAGCGACCTGCGCCGCTGTCGTACCGGCAGCGACGCCTTCCGGATGTGGATATTTGACGATACCCCAGTTCTTGCTCTTGGATTCACCCGACGCGACCTTAGCGATCTGCGTGCCGATAAACCATGTGCCCATTGGTAGCATACCGATCGTGCCGTTGAAGAACGGTCCCGAATAGTGGGTATTGGACGTCTTCAAAGACGCATAGGAGGGGACGACAGCGGCCTTCTGAAGCGCAATAGCCCGTTCGTACCACGGCTTCAGGAAGGCATAGTCCGGACCTATTAGCGTGCTCTTGCCGTCGAGAATGCCCGGAAGCTCGACCGTTGAACGCCAGGTATGAAAAAGCGCACCATAGGTCTTGTTGGCACCCATCCCGCCGGTAAGCTTGGTGGCGATCTGGTCGAACTGCGCCCAGGTCATGTCATTAGTCGGATAGGCAACGCCGGCCTTATCGAAAATGTCCTTGTTGTAGTAGACGATCCAGAAGTCCGAGCGGAACGGCAGAGCATAAACCTTGCCGTCAATCTTCAATTCATCGACGAGCCCGCCGAACGAGGCGGGGTCGATCTTCTGTTCCGTCATGAAGCCGGAAAGGTCCGAGATCGAGCCCGCGCGAACAAGGTTCGCGTAGTTTGGGACGTCCTTGACCGTCACGATGTCGAGGTCCTTGGCGCCGCCGGCCAGTTGCGTGGCGATCATCTGCTGGTAGTCCTGCGAGCCGAGATCGACGGCCTCGAACGTCACGTTCGGATGTTTGGCCTGATAGGCATCCATGAGCGGCTTGTAATAAGTCGTCTTGTCGAGGTCCCACAGCGCCCATTTGAGCGTCACCGGCGACTGGGCCCATGCCGCGCCTGCGGTCGATGCGGCGAGTGCCATACCGGCCAAAGCGAATTTCACTGATCTCCCGAATTTCTCCAAATACATTTCTGTTCTCCTTCCCTGAAGTGTCTCTGGATTAGATATGCGTAGCGTCATAAGCATGCGGTTCGCGAGGTACCGGGGCGGCGGGCGAGAGGCCCAGAACCATTACCGCTGCCCGATGGACGCCGAATGCGACGGCGAACATTCCGAGTGAAAAGTTGAGGGTGGCCGGCATGAAGACGGACACCGGATAAAAGGCGACATGCGCAAGCCAAAGCGCGGCCACGAACAGAAGTGCCGCAAGTGCCGGTAGCGGTCGGATGAACGAGGCGACCGCGGCAAGCCGCAGAAGTTGATGCGCGGGCATATCGCGCATCACCATCAGCACTACGAGATGGCAGGCGATGACAAGGATGAATACCGTCGCAAACAGCGCGATCGTCAGCGGCAGGGCGAGCACGAGATTGTCCTGGGCTGCGGCAGCATATGTAGCGATCGCATAGATGCCGAGGCCGATCGCCAGTGCAAAGGCCAGTCCCCAGATGGTCGCGCGCAAGAAATACTCGACGAAGCCTTCGGCGAAATCCCTGACAAGGTAGGTGTTCCGGTCCTCGACGAAAGTGACCGAGATCCGGGCCATCGCGGCGATCGCGGCGGGAATGGTGACGACGAGCAGGCTGGCCAGGATGAAGAGAATGTTCAGCTTGACCATTTCCCACCATTCACGGGCGAATGTCTCGACGAAGAGGGCAAGGCCGTTCTTCTTCGGCGCATTCTTCGCAATGCCCGGCCCCTCCTTCGTCCACATGTCCCGCAGCGATTGCATGGCCATTTCTCCCACCCGTTATATCAGTGCCGCCTCAGTAGAGGATCGAGCGCTCCGTTTCTTTGTCAAAGAGCTGCACATTGGTCGTATCGACGGTCAGTTTTACCTCGTCGCCGATCTTCGTCTTGAAGCGTGGCGACACACGCGCGATTAGGTCGCGGCCGCCGGCGACGATGTTCAGATGGACTTCCGACCCCATCGGTTCTGCGAGTTCCACGACGGCGCCAAAGGGCGCCAGATTCTCCGGCGCAATATCGGCCGGCGGCAGTTCGTGAAAGTTTTCCGGACGAATGCCGACGACCAGTCCGCGGCCGACATAGGGTTCGATGCGGCTCTTTTCGAAATGAGCCGGCAGCGGTAGTTCCCACCCGTCGAACAGGGCGGCATACCCATCGCCCCGACGCTCGATCGCCGAGGGCAGCATGTTCATCTGCGGCGCTCCGATGAAGCTTGCGACAAACATGTTGATCGGTCGGTCATAGAGGTTCTGCGGCGTATCGACCTGCTGGATATGGCCGTCCTTCATCACTACGATCCGGTCGGCCATCGTCATCGCCTCGATCTGGTCGTGAGTGACATAGATGAACGTGGCGTCGAGACGTTTGTGCAGCTTGGTGATTTCGGCGCGCATCGTGCCGCGCAGCTTGGCGTCGAGGTTGGACAGCGGCTCATCCAGCAGGAAGACGGCAGGATTGCGGACCATGGCGCGGCCGAGCGCGACACGCTGGCGCTGGCCGCCGGAGAGCGCTTTCGGTTTGCGGTTCAAGAGATGCGTGATGTCCAGAATCTTTGCGGCTTCCTGAACCTTCTGGTCGATGACCTCGCGTGACGCTCTTCGCAACTGCAGTCCGAACGCCATGTTTTTGTAGACCGTCATGTGCGGGTAGAGAGCGTAGTTCTGAAAGACCATGGCGATGTCACGGTCCTTTGACGGAACGTCATTGACCAGATCGCCGCCGATGACCAGATTTCCACCCGAAATCTCTTCCAGGCCGGCGATCATCCTGAGCGTCGTCGATTTGCCGCAGCCGGAAGGGCCGACGAGGATGATGAATTCCTTGTCGGCGATCTCCAGATCGATGTCGTGCACGACGGTTAGCGCGCCGTAGGTCTTGTTCAGTTTCTTGAGTGAAATGCTGGCCATCTGATCTCTCACCAATAGGAAGACCAAGCGCGCGAAAGGCGCGTCAGGGCTTCCATGTAATAGTAGTCGCCCCACGAGACGCACTCGTCGACGCCTTCGCCTCGGCAGGTATTGTAGGGCGATTTCTTCGAATAGGTGCCATGCAGGACCAGGCCGTTGGAGACGGCCGGATCCTTGACCGCATAACGCTCTGCGAGGCTTTTCATCATGCGGCGCGCGAGGTCATGGTAACGGGCGGCGACGTCGTCTTCGACCATCGCGGCCATTTCGAGTAGGCCGCAAGCGACGATCGACGCGGCCGACGTATCGCGCGGCTCGCCGTCCGCGTCGGAGAACACGAGGTCCCAATAGGGGATGAGGTCAGCCGGCAGCCTGTGCAGGTAGAAGTTCAGCAGCCGGTCGAAGGTGTTGCGGTATTCGTCGATCCGCTCATAGCGGTAGGACAGCGCCATTCCGGCAATGCCCCAAGCCTGCCCGCGCGCCCAGAAACTGTCGTCCCTGTATCCCTGCTTCGTGGCACCGCGCACCGGCGCCCCGGTCACCGGGTCCATGTAGAAGGTGTGATAGGTGGAGTCGTCCGGCCGTACCGAGTTCGCAAGCGTCGTACGGGCATGGATGAGGGCGATGTCGCGGTATTTCGGATCGTTGGTTTCCCGCGTCGCCCAGTAAAGCAGGGGCAGGTTCAGGAGGCAGTCGATGATATAGCGATATTCCTCCGCAACGCCCTTGCGGCCCCAGGCCTGGATGAACTGACCGATCGGCTGGAAGCGTTCGATGAGCTGATCGGCGGCAAGGATTGCGGCTTTGCGGCCGTCTTCGTCGCCCACCAGCTTCCAGGCCGCGACGCAGGAGGGCGAATAGAGGAAGCCCATGTCGTGGTGGTCGGTCTCGATGCGGTTTTCAATCCGATGCAGGAAACTCTGTACCTGGATCTGCGCCGCATATTGGAAGACCTTGTCGCCGGCATGCTCGAAGGCGAGCCAGATTTCCCCCGGCCAGAAGCCAGCGGTCCACTGGTCGTTGGCGACTGCCGGATAGACATTGCCGACACTCGAATGGTTCTGCGACGCATAGGTGAATGTCGGCAGGTTGCGGCGGACCTGTGCCACGGCGAGATCGAGCGCGGCCTTGACCTCGGCATCGGTGATCGGCAGCGGCGCGGTCGGCATAACGGCAGTCATGAACTTAACCTTTCAGGCCCGAGGAGGCGACGCCTTCGACGAAGAAGCGTTGCAGCGACAGGAAGACGATCAGGACCGGAATGAGGGCGACGACCGATGCGGCCATGATTAGCCCGTATTCGGCGGAATATTGGGAGATGAACATGCGGAGCCCGATCTGGATCGTTTTCAGCTCCGTCTTGGTCAGGTAGATCATCGGTCCGAGGAAGTCGTTCCAGGTGGTCACGAAGGTGAAGATGGTTAGCGTCGAGAGCGCCGGCTTGGACAGCGGCAGCATGATCTTCGCCCAGATCTGGTACTCGTTCATGCCGTCGATACGCGCCGCCTCGCAGAGTTCGGTCGGGATCGACATGTAGAACTGCCGCATCAGGAACACACCGAAGGCGGTAAAGGCCTGCAAGCAGATGAGCGCCAGATGCGTGTTGTTCAGCCCGAATTCCCGCATTAGCAGGAATTGCGGCACCATGTAGACCTGCCAGGGCATGGCGATAGTGGCGATATAACCGAGGAAAAGCGTGTTCTTGTAAGGAAAGTCCAGCTTGGCGAATGCATAGGCCGCAAAGCTCGACGTCAGGAGCTGCAAGGACGTGACCATGATCGTCAGCTTAGATGTGTTGTAGATGAACAGCGCCAGCGGGATCTTGGACCAGATGTCGATATAGTTTTGCCAGCGCGGTTCAGATGGGATCCATTCGATCGGGAAGACGAAGACGTCGCGGCTGAGTTTCAGCGAGGCGGACAGCATCCAGGCAAAGGGCATGAGCATCACCGCGGTGATGACGATGACGGTCAGGTAAATCGCAATCGTCTTGACCTTGATCTGTCTGCTCCTGGCGGAGCGCTTGGCGATCTGCATGGCGTCAGTCCTCTTTCTGGCGGCGGAACTGCACGACGGTGACCGCCAGCACGAGGAAGAAGAGGACCAATGCAATCATGCTGGAATAGCCAAGATCCCAGGAAATGAAGGCCTCGTTGTAGATGTGATAGACGAGGACGAGGGTTGATGTGCCGGGGCCTCCCTGGGTGATCATGTAGATCTGGTCGAAGACCTTGAACGACTGGATGGTCAGCATGACGGTGACGAAGAAAGTCGTCGGCGCCAGCTGGGGCACGGTGACATAAAGGAACTTCTGCCAGGAATTGGCGCCATCGAGATCGGCGGCCTCATAGAGCTCGGAATTGATGCCCTGCAGGCCGGCCAGGTAGATGACCATGTAATAGCCCATGCTCTTCCAGACACCGAAGAGGATGACCGTAACCATGGCCCAATGCCGGTCCGCGGCCCAGCCGGGCATGTCCTTGGGGTCGAGGCCGAGCGTGTAGAGGATCATGTTCACCGGACCCATTTCCGGGTTGAAGATCATGTTCCAGACCACCGCAACGGCGACCAGCGAGGCGACATAGGGGAAGAACATCGCTGTGCGGAAGAAATCGCGCCCGAAGATCTTCTGGTTCAGGAGAACTGCAAGGCCCAGCGCGCAGGCGAGCGTCGCCGGCACCGATACGGCCGTATAGATGATCGTATTCCAAAAGGCAGCGATGAAGGCCTTGTCCTCGAACAGCCGCCAGAAATTGGCGAGGCCCGCGAACGTGATCGCGTTGGACCCGTCCCAGTGCATGAAGGCCAGTGCAAAGGCAAAGACAATCGGGCCGAGCGTGAAGACCGCAAAGCCCAGGAAATTCGGCGCAATGAAGGAATAGGCGATCAGCGCGTTCTGCAATTTGCGCCGACGACGTGACATGGCCTTGGCGGAGCGTCGAGCCGTTGCCGGCGCACCGCTTGCCGCGATGGTCGAATTCGAAATGGACACCTCATTCCTCCTCGAAGCGGCGCTTCCCAGGCACTCGGGTGATGCGCGAAATTACCCGCTCTCGCAGCCCGTGCCGTGACCGGACATAGCACAGATCCAACATTGGTCAAACAAGTTCTGGATAAATCATATGAATTCTATGGTCATCTTATAATACGTATGATAGGTGGCATCGAAGTTTGTTGCCGAAGGCGTGGAAAAGGGGGCGAATGTTTAGCGAGATCGCGGAAGATTTGCCGCCAGTATTGGCAGACTTCGTTCCCGGCGCGCCCTTTTCGGATCGCCTCACTTGGGAAGCCGTATCGGCGGACATGCGTACGGCGGTCATCGGTGATGCGGAGGCCGCTCTTGGCCAGGCCTGGTCGGTCATCAAGGCGTCCGATTACCGGGAATATGCGCTGAACGGCAATCGATCGCGTTTCGAGGCGCTCTATTTCTCGCGGCGGCGGCGATTGAACGATCTTGTGCTCGCCGAAATGCTGGAGGGCAGGGGGCGTTTCATCGATGCAATCGTCGACGGCGTCTTTCTTGTTTGCGAGGAAAGCGGATGGCAGCTTCCAGCCCACAATGCCTATGAGCGGGGCGGACAAAGGTTTGCTTTACCCGATGCCGAACAGCCGGTTATCGATCTTTTCGCGGCTGAAACGGGCGCCTTGCTGGCTACGATCGTGGCGCTACTTGGAGATCGGCTGAACGAGGTCAGCCCGCTGGTCGGCGCCCGTATCGAGCAGGAGGTGCGGACCCGACTCTTGACGCCATATCTCACCCGGCATTTCTGGTGGATGGGCAACGGTGCCGAGCGGATGAACAACTGGACGGCGTGGATCACGCAGAATGTCCTGTTGTCGACCTTCGGTCTCAAGACGGATCAGGGCCTGCGTCGAAAGATCACCGAAAAGGCGCTCTCCAGTCTGGATGCATTCGTAAAGGACTATGCTCCGGATGGCGGCTGTGAAGAAGGGGTCGTTTATTACCGGCACGCGGCGCTTTGCATGGCCGGCGCGATGGCCATTCTGGATCAGGCGGCACCGGGCTGCATGGCGAGGCTCTGGCGGGCTCCTAAGATCCGCAGCATGGCGGAATATATTTCCCACATGCATGTGGCCGGCCGGCAATACTTCAATTTTTCCGATTCCGCCGCTGTCATCGAGCCCTGCACCGTGCGCGAATATCTCTTCGGCAAGGCGGTCGGATCCGACGCGCTGGTGCGATTTGCCGCAAATGACAGGCTTTCATCGAAAAAACCGCACCTGCCGGACGAGTGGAACCTCTGGTACCGCGTCCAGGAGCTGCTCGTCGGCTCCGACCTGGTAGCCGCGCCGGTTGACGCATCAAAAACCGATATCTTTTACCCCGGCATCGGTCTGTTCGTTGCCCGCGACGATCATTATGCGCTGGCAGTTAAAGGCGGCAACAATGGCGAAAGCCACAATCACAACGATGTCGGCAGTCTGACGCTCTACAAGGACGGCAAGCCCTTCCTGATTGATATCGGCGTCGAAACCTATACGTCCAAAACCTTCTCGCCACGGCGCTATGAAATCTGGACCATGCAGTCCGCCTTCCACAACCTGCCGACGTTCGGCGGCGTGATGCAGTCGGATAGCGCCGATTTTGCTGCGCGCGACGTGGATGTGGAGTTCAATGAAGGTTCTGCGCGGATATCTCTCGACCTTGCCTCCGCCTATTCGGCAGTTGCCAATGTGCAAACTTATCGCCGAACCGTCACGCTGCTGCGCGGGCAGCACGTGGAGGTTTCCGATAGCCATGACGGCGACCTGCCGGCCGTGCTGTCGCTGATGACCTGCGCAAAGCCGGCCGTGGATGGCCAAAATCTTCATTTCGAAGGCCTGGGACGGATCGAACTCGATGGCGGCGGCGAGATTGAGGTCGACACGATCGATATCGACGACGCCCGCCTGCGCCTTTCCTGGCCGTCAAAAATCTACCGGCTGCGTATCCCCTTTGCCGGGACGCGCCTGAACCTGCGGATCGTCTGAGGAGGGCGAGGATGGAACTGACACTGAAGGTCGTTGACATTGCCGGCGAGGTTCGTGCCAAGGCAAGTGGAATGGACGAGATCTATCTGGTCTATCGTGATGCCTACAAGGAGGGGGATCACGTCGTCGTCGAAGCGTCCGAGCCCGGACATCTGGTCTTGGCGCTTGATGACGCGATGCAGCCTACAGTAGTCTACATGAAGGGACAGGCCTATGCGCTCGGCGTCCCGTTCGAGGCGAAGCGCGTTCCCTATTCACCACATGCTTTCGAAGGCGTGCTCCATCGACTGTTTGTCCGCAAGGCGCGGCGGGAGGAGATCGGATCGCGCCGAAATCTGGCGTTCAATCCCTGGGACGACCACGCCAATTCCTCCATCTTCCCGCATGCCAAGGCGAATGTCGAAACACGTGGGGAGGCAGTCTTTGCCGCCCGCAATGCGATCGATGGCGAAAAGGCGAACGACGATCACGGTTTTTGGCCCTATACGAGTTGGGGCATCAACCGTGATCCCGAAGCCGCACTGACGCTGGATTTCGGGCGCCCCGTCAGGATCGACGAAATCGTCTTCTATCTGCGAGCCGATTTTCCGCACGATGCCTCGTGGGAAAACGCGAGCATCACCTTTTCCGATGGAGAGACGGAAAGCTTCTCACTGGTCAAATCCGGTGCCGCGCAATCTTTTCCGTTCGCGGAAAAGACCGTGGAATGGGTGCGGTTGCACAGCCTCATCAAGGCCGACGACCCTTCTCCCTTTCCGGCACTGACCCAGATCGAAGTCTGGGGCCGCGAAGTGGACTGATCGTAAACGTGGAAGCGTCGGGAATTGCAGTGTCAGGATGAAAATGCCCGGAAGTCCCGGAGCAGATCGCGGTAGCGAATCTGGCTGCCTCGCAGGTGGTCGCGCATGGCGTTGCGGGCTGCTTCCTCGTCCCGGTCGGAGATCGCCATGACAATCACTTCATGCTCCTTGTGGATCATCCGCCGGTAGGCAGTCTGATCGGCAGGGCGCGGGTCGGGCATCACTTTCGACTGCGGAATAGCCGCCGCCCCGTGAAACTCCAGATGCTGCCGGAACAACGGGTTGTTGGTCGCATCGGCGATGGCGAAGTGAAGCGCAAGATCGGCTTCGCGGATCGACTCGTCGTTTTCGATGCAGCGAAGGATCTGCCGGTGACATTCGAAGATTGCTTCTTCCTGGGCCGGGGAGCGCCGCAAGGCCGCAAGGCCGGCGGCCTCGATTTCCAACGGCGCTCTGACTTCCAGCACCTCGAGGTCCGACGAGACACGCGCCTTGTCGATCCTTCGATTGACGTGCGGTTGGATGTCGGGGTCAAGAACGAAGATGCCCGCACCCTGCCGCACCTCGACAAGACCATCCGACTTCATCGCGGCCACGGCTTCGCGCACCACCGTCCGGCTCACCCGGTGGGTTTCGGTCAGCTCAACCTCGCTCGGGAGCTTGTCGCCGGGGACATATTGGCCGCTCGCAATCAAGTGACGAAGGCTTTGTCCGACCTTCGAAACCAGTGACCCCGGCCCCTTGCTGCGATCCTTGGTCTGGATGGTCACGCTCGATCCCCTTGATGGAATGCGGGCGATCTTCAAGGCGATCGCCGTATTCATCACACATGTATGACAAATCTTGCGCTGTTGCAATACGACAATGCTTTTGTATCGTATTTTGCAAGGTCTTCGCGCGCCGATCCTCTGGGGAAAGTAAAGCTGGACGCTGGAAAATGCCTGCTGTATTCGGTTCGAGGCGCGCGGTGCCGAAAATTGGTATGATGACATAGTGCGCGCGCGCCCGAGCTTGAGAGAGGCCGTATCTTATGAAACCTACTGCGGATGCCGTCGATGATCGCGGCGGCAAGTGCAAGGTGAGCGAGGCCATGCGGATGGATAAAGAAATTTCCAAAAACCGTTCCGCGGTCGACACGGAAAGAGATGCAAGGTTGCAATTCCTGACCTGGGAGCGCAGTTCGCAGGACATCGGGAGTGATCAGCAGAAAAAGCTCAAGGAGGAGCTTGCTCGATCCGCCGGTGCACGAATTGCAGACAGCGCCTATATTTCCCGCGACGCACGCGTCTTCACCGCGTCGCTCGTCATTGGCGAGCGCTCGTGGATTGCTGGGCATGCCCTTGTGCGAGGCGATGTCGAATTCGGCTCCAACTGCTCGGTCAATCCCTATGCCTGCATTTCCGGAAAAGTGCGCTGCGGAAACGGCGTGCGCATCGCATCGCTGGTCTCGATCGTCGGGTTCAACCACGGTTTCGACGATCCGGATATGCCGATCAATGATCAACCGCACGTAGCGCTTGGAATCCTGATCGGCGATGACGTCTGGATCGGCGCTAACGCGGTCATCCTCGATGGCGTGACTATCGGCGATGGCGCCGTCATCGCAGCAGGAGCGGTGGTGACGAAGGACGTGCCGAAGCTGGCGATCGTCGCCGGCGTGCCCGCTAAAGTCGTTCGTCGCCGGGGAGAGACGGTGATTGCACGGTCCCGGCGGGGTGAAGTCGAAAATGCGCTGACGCGTATCAGCAAAACCGCCGAAACTGAATGGCGTGATGCGCTGGTGCGTCATTCGACGCCGGAGGGATACATTTCGGCAGAGGCGGACGGGATGGTCCGCAAGGCAATCCGACATCAATGCGATGCTATCGAGATCGCAGCCGGTTTTGGTCAACCGCCGACGGGCGACGAGGCAAAATCGATCATCGATCGCCTGCAGGCGCTGCAAGATCCATCGAATGGCTTTTTCCCCGATCCCTATCGGCTACCGAATCCGGCGGCGAATATCCGGGAGGATACGCTGGCGCTCTATAACGTACTCTCGATCGGGTATGCGCTGGAAATTCTCGGCACCCATCCATCTCATCCCATTTCCGGAGTTGAACTGGACGCTTCAGCGCTCTTCGATTGGCTGGAATCCTTGCCCTGGAGCACGCGCGCTTGGCTGTGTGGCGATCGGGTGGATGCGATCGCCACTGCGCTTTATTTCAACGCGCGATATTTCAAAAGTGGCCGCGGAAAAGAAATTCTCTTCGGCTGGCTGGCGACTCATGTGGATCGTGCAACGGGGCTTTGGGGAAAACCGACGGCTGAGCAAGGCCTGTTGCAGCCCGTCAACGGTTTCTACCGGCTGACGCGCGGAGCCTATGCTCAATTCGGCATTCCGGTGCCTTTGCCGGAAGCGGCGATCAACTCCGTGCTTTCTCAATACCGCAGCAACGGCGGATTTTCAGGAGCGACCTACTCCGCCTGCAATCTGCTCGATACGATCCATCCACTTTGGCTTTGCCTCAAGCAAACGGATTTCATGCGTGCGCAGGCGGAAAATGTCGCTGAGACAATCATCCTCCAAGCGCAAGACCGATGGGTTTCCGGACAGGGTTTCGCTTTTGCGGACGGCCAAGTGGCGGGTTTGCAAGGCACAGAGATGTGGCTTTCAACGCTGCATCTGGCTGCCGACCTTCTTGGCATAGCGGGCGAGTTTGCCTTCATTCCACAAGGCGTGCATCGGACCCGATCGGTCGGACAAGGCCTTTAGCGTTTTTTATCACTGACGGTCGAGAAAAACCATTTCACCGCATTGCAGGTGAGTGAGGTTGCCACTTTGACGTGAATGGCCGCAATGTTGCGGTCGCGACGGTGATCGAAACCTGGACTCTGGGCTGGGCCGGGTCGGGCTGGGCCGGGAGCCATCTCGTTACCGATAGCGAGGGTAATTTTCACGGCTCGGTCTCGGGCGGCTGCGTCGAAAGTGCCGTGATTGCTGAAGCGATAAGAAGCTCGGCGACCTGTTCGGCAAGGCAGGCCGCGTCCAGCTCGCGAAGGTCAACGCCTCAGAGATCGACCGCATCCAGATCGACCGTGGCCTCGAGTTCATCGACGACATCAATGTGCGGATCAAGCAGTCGGAAGCGACGATCCGGGCGATCACCAAGGCCAATGTGAAGCTGTTGAAGACGATCCTTGGCATTGGCGAGTTCTTTGCCCGGCTGATCGATGCGGAGATCGACGACATCTCGCGCGGCACCGACACCATGGAAGGCGCTTCGCCGCAGCAGAGGATCATCTCAAATTCCTTTCGATAACCTGTGCTGAAGCGGACGATGAGATTTCCAGGTGATCGGGCTCGATATTCGCATAGCCGCGGCGGGTTCCACAGACCGTTCCACCGTCGGCGAAGATCTCGACGATTCCATGATCATGAAACAGACGAAGGTCCTTCCCACCGCCAAGCTCCGCCACGTATTGGATCGAGCCGTCGTCCTGGGCGAGCCGGATCGAGAGGACACCCCCGGCGACGTTCACCTCGAAGGCAAGTTCGCCGCCCTGCGTCGCGACGAGCTTGCTGCCCTCCAGGGTTCCGGAAAGGCGGATTTCGATGGGAGCCTTCGGCAGCGAGAATTTGCCGCTTTTGTCCTCGACGACAGGATCGGCGGCATAGCGCTCGGCGACTTCGATCACTGGCAGCATGAGCAGCTTCTTCTTGTCTTCGCTCAGGCTTAGAGCACGGGGCAGGGACAGTTCCCCGGAATAGGATGAACCCTCGGGCTTGCGGTATTCCCAGTTGAAAAGCCAGGCAAATGCGATCTGGCGCCCTCCTGCTTCGAAACTCTGCATCGCGTAATAGTCAGTCCCGAAATCCAGCAATTGCAGTTCCGACGTATCGGGCACAAAGCAGTCGTCGATAAACTCGCCGATCAGGGCATAAAGGAGATTGTGGCGCCGTGTTCGTGGCTCGACGTGGCCAACAAAGCCCATCACCAGAACCCACTTATCCTCCAGCGGGAAGAAATCCGGGCATTCGACCGCACGCGCGCCTTCTTGGCGGAAGTTAACCGGCGCACGGTAGAGCGGCCTGAGATATTGCCAATCGAGACCATCGCCGGAGCCGAACAACAACACAGCGGGATCGCCCTCGATCGACGCGCCGAGTATCATGCGATAGGCGTTGGCTGCATCGTCCCACCAAACCTTTGGATCGCGGAAGTCGTGCTCCACCCCGTCGGGACGCTGCTCCAACACCGTCACAATGCCTTCCGCCTTGATCATCCGCCGATCTGGGCGCGCTATTTTCTGGATTTCCCGATAACCCTTGAAAAGGTCATAGGCGGGCAGGCGCTCGGTGTAAAAGAACATCAAACTTCCATCTCGATCCCGAAAGGCGTTGCCGGAGAATGCGCCTCCCGTGGCGCCGAGACGCCACAGGTTCTGTTCTGGATGCAGAAATACCGGCATGTGAAGCCAATTGACCAGATCGCGGCTGGTCGCATGTCCCCAGTGCATCGGTCCCCAATCACTGCCACTGGGATGGAATTGATAAAAAAGGTGCCATATCTCGTCGATCTTGCAGAGACCTACGGGGTCGTTCATCCAATGCCGGATTGGCGAGAAATGAAGCGTAGGACGATCCGGATCGGACCGAAGCCAATCTTCAATTTCCGCACCGGTGCGTTGAAGGATCCCTTTATCCGAAAATTCAAACACTGTTATACCGGTCTCGTTCACGGTTTGAGGCTGATATCCATAGGCCCACAGAACAGCGTTCGGCGCATTGGTGACAACAGTGACCTCGCAAGCTTCCCTGTGGTGATACGAGAAAAACTCCGGATGGATGGCAAATGACCGAGCCTGCCAAACCGTTTTCCCATCAATGTTGAAACGAAAAAAGCCGTCGCCCGCGGCCCAAAACTCCAAGCAGTACCCCAAGGGTAGGAATAGGTTTTGCGTCATCAACGGGCCATCTTCCCGTTCCATTTGGTTCGTCATGAACACAACTCCGAATAGTCACTGAATTTTCGACAGACGCTCTAGCTACGCTCGGTCTATATTGAAACTTTGCCGACTATCGCCCAGGAACTGGAGTGCCCCTGAATGCATTCACTGTTCTGTCCATCCCGACCTGTTCGTCACTGCCTGAATCCAGGACTGTATTCCGCACCGACCCCCTTTGAACCAGTACTGCCGTTACTTCGAGCGCCTTCAAATTGCTTGTTGAAAGCAATGCGCCCACTTGCGTTGAGAAACACGCACTGTTTGGTGCATCGTTGATTTGCGACATTTCGGTCGTAGCCACGATGTGATTATTGGCTATGTAGTTGCCGCTACCGGCAACCACATTGATGATCACAGGCTTTACGGCGAGAGGCTTGATATATTGAGTATCGATCGTTTCTGAAATGTGGTTGGCGATTACAGAATTGTTGCTGCCATCAATGCGCAAAAGTCCGAACAGGTCATCCAGGCCGTTATCGTACTTCTGCATGGGCGCCCACGGCTCTCGATCTCGCAGGAAGTGATTTGAGGAAACCAGGTTTTCGCAACAGTTCTCAGCAAAAACCAGCATTCCGGGATAGAAGGAATGGAATCTGTTTCCTGTGATCGACGAACGCACCACGCCGGAAAAATAGACGCTGCTGGCGCCTCGAGGGAACACGTTGTTTGAGGATACTAGAATGCCGCCATAATTTTCAGCGTAGACGGAATGTCCCCTATATCCGGCCCCGACAAAATTATTCGCTATCCTCGAGGCCTGCCCCATACCTTTCAGTTCGATACAGTTGCCGCACTCTGCAATGAAATTGTTGTCTATCGCCAGCGCATCCGCGTCATGAACGGTAACTCCATGCTCCAGATAGATAAGACCCATACCCGTTATTCGGAATGAATCATTGGCGCTGCCCACATAGATTCCCGTTTTGCCATTCCTGTAGGTATTTTCTGCATCATTCTGCCCCGAACCATCGTCAATGAAGTGCAGGCCATCGATGCAAAAGTCAGCAAACTCCACAGAGCTTATACGAGGACTTCCGGTGCGCTTGATATAGAACGCGGCTCCAGCAGCCTCACCGTCGGCGGCCTCTGGAGAAATGTCCACACGTACGCGACTTCCGCCCGGCCACACTTCGCGCCACTGTGCCAGTTCGTTTGCGGGTGTATTGAAACGGATGCTCGAAGACGTAAAACCATGTCCCGAGCCCACAATCTTCAGATAGCTCACGTCTATAACGACTTGAGTGACAAGGCGATAATCGCCTGGCGGTATATAGATCACTGCTCCAGGCTTTCCGCCGTCATTTAGGTCGGGAACCGCTTGCCTGCTTTTAATATCCGCAATGATGCTATTGATGACCGACCCAATATCCTCATAGGGGTTGCCTACGGGATATCGTGTTACGTCGTAAAAGTTCTCACTTACCATTGCTAATGTCTCCTCGGCCATTTCCTACTCCACAGCGAGAGTAGACCGATGTTCTTGATTGGTTGTCGTGCGCAAGCCGCCTGGGGGAAATGCGTTCAACGGCTCTCTTGTTTGAGTTTGGAGCAAGATCCTGCGCACCATCACCAGATGCTGGTGCGGATGTCCGGTTCAAAGAAGTGAAGTTCTTCGGCATCCACCGCGATGCGCGCGATGTCACCTGCGCGTGCTGTGCTCTTCGGAGAAAACCGGGCTACAGCAGCTTTTTCGTCGCCGATGTCGGCGACGGCATCGGGGTCGCCAGCATCCACCCAGGGTGCGTCGATATTCAGATGCACCATGGATTCAGAACCTAGCGCCTCAACAAGAGTGACCGGGGCCGAGATCTCGGCCGAAGAAGGCCGGATTGCGGCGTCGTTCATGTGCTCGGGCCGGATGCCCACAATCACCTGACGGTGAGACGCACCGTTGAGCGAGGGGCGGTCTTCGAAAACCCGGTCGGGGATTTCCAAGCTGTTGCTGCCCAGTGTCAGCGTCCTTCCATTCAGAACGGCCTCGTACAAATTCATCGAGGGCGATCCGATAAAGGCGGCGACAAAGACATTGTCAGGTCGATTGTACAGGTTTTGCGGTGTGTCGACTTGCTGCAACACGCCGCCTTTCATGACAGCGACGCGGTCACCCATCGTCATCGCCTCGACCTGGTCGTGGGTCACGTAAATTGTCGTGACATTCAGTTTTCTCTGGAGACTGGCGATCTCGGCGCGCATCTGCACGCGCAGCTTGGCATCGAGGTTCGACAACGGTTCATCCATCAGGAAGGCCGCTGGTTTGCGGACGATCGCCCGTCCCATGGCGACACGCTGACGCTGGCCTCCTGAAAGGAGTGCCGGCCTGCGGTCGAGCAAAGTCGTCAGTTCGAGGATGCGTGCGGCTTCGTCTATGCGGCTGGCAATCTCGGTCTTCGACAGGCCTGCCATCAGCAAGGGAAAGGCGATGTTCTCCCGCACTGTCTTGTGCGGGTAGAGCGCGTAGGACTGGAAGACCATGGCAATGTCGCGATCCTTAGGATCGACATCGTTGACTAACCTGTCACCGATCCTGAGTTCGCCACTGGAAATGCTCTCCAGGCCGGCAATCATCCGAAGTGCTGTCGATTTCCCGCATCCGGACGGACCGACGAAAACCATGAACTCGCCATCACGGATATCGAAACTCAGATCCTGGAGCGCGTGAAAGCGGTTTCCGTACCGCGGTACCACTGGCACTGCTCCTCATGTCTGCGTTCTTCGAGGGCATACCGAAGGAGCTCGAAGAAGCGGCGCGCATGGATGGCTGCACACGATATGCTCTGCTGGAAACCGACGCCGGTCTCGACATCGTCCGACACCATGTCGATGGTGGCGGTGTCAGCGACCTCGTCTTCGCTTTCTGCCACGCGCTCGGCTTTGCCTTCGTCCCGCGTATCCCCGATCTCGATGGGCGATGCCTCTATGGCTTCGGTCCCGCAAAGCAGTATGGAATTCTTCAGAACGTCATGGGCGACCGCATCGACGCCGATCTGATTCGTGCGCACTGGGACGACATCCTGCGCCTGATGACCTCGCTCCGTACCCGCACCGTCAGCGCCTCTCTTATGCTGAAGCGACTATCGGCGACTACAAGGCAGAACGGTCTCGCCCAGCGCTGCGGCAGATGGGCCGGATCGAGCGAACCCTCTTTACCCTCGACTGGATCAACGACGAGCAGCTCCGAAAAACCACGACTGCGGAATTGAACAAGGGAGAAAGCCGCAACAGCCTCGTGCGGGCCGTCAATCTTCACCGTCTCGGCCGTTTCCGCGATCGCAGTCAGGAAAACCTGTCGATCAGGGCATCAGCGCTCAACCTGGTCGTCACCGCCATCATACACTGGAACACGATCTACACCGGCCGCGTCGTCAATGCTCTGCGCAACGCCGGACAGGTCGTTCCCGAGCACCTGCTTTCCAGCCTGTCCCCGCTCTCATGGGAGCATGTGAACCTGACCGGCGATTACCTTTGGGAGGACAAACCCGCTGTTGACGAGCACGGCTTTCGCCCCATCTCGTTCGCCCTTTGATCTTCCCACCGTATATCTGTGCCCTTTTAATGTTCAGGGGCCGATATGGAAGTCTGGCTCGACGCTTCGCATCCCGGCGACCGCGCGACTGAGATCCACGGTGCGCCCGGCGTGCCGGTAAAGAGCGACAGCGAAGCGGTGCTCGAAACGACGGCCGCAACAGCAATGCCTGTTCGGCATGATCGATCGCGAGTTGATAGTCGCCCAGCGCCGCAGCGGACATGCAGCAAAAGAACTCGATGAAGGCCCGGCAGTCACTGTTTTGCGCCTCCCGTGCGAGCGTTTCAATCTCCACCGCATCGCCAAGGAAGCCGCAAGAGCGATGCTGGAAATTGGCCATGTTCCTTAAAAAGGCCCGCCATGCGAGATATTGCGGCCGTTGCTCGTATTCATAGGCGAGACGAAGATAGCCGTCGGCTAGAGAGAGAGAGAGAGAGAGAGAGAGAGNGGCCGTTGCTCGTATTCATAGGCGAGACGAAGATAGCCGTCGGCTAGAGAGAGAGAGAGAGAGAGAGAGAGAGAGAGAGCGTCTGTCAAACTGGTGAGCAATAGGAGATATCAGGCAAGATAGGCCTNAGAGAGAGAGAGAGAGAGAGAGAGAGAGCGTCTGTCAAACTGGTGAGCAATAGGAGATATCAGGCAAGATAGGCCTTGTGCAGGATGTCGGGATTTTGCCGCAGGATCTCCGGCGACCCGCTGAAAGAAAACCGGCCGCGCGAGAGGACATGGGCATCGTGCGCCTCTTTGAGAGCCAGCGCGGTAAACTGCTCGATCAGCAAGATACCGGTTCCTTGGGCAGCGAGGCGGGACAGAACGGCCATCAGCCGTTTGACGATCAGTGGCGCGAGCCCAAGCGACATCTCGTCGGCAAGAATGAATTTCGGCCGGGCAACAAGGCCCTGGCCAAGCGCCAGCATCTGCTGCTGGCCGCCGGACATGGAGCCGGCGCGCTGCTTCTTGCGCTCTGCCAGTTCCGGGAAGATGGCGTAGACCTCGTCCACTGCCTTTGCGGCGTCTGCCGCTGACTGCTGGAGGCCTGCCGCCTGCAGGTTGTCCTCGACGCTCAGGCCTGAAAGCACACGATGGCCTTCCGGGACCGCCGCAATGCCGGCGGCCCGGACCACTTCCGGTGATTGCCCGGAAACCACCTTCCCATCGATCTCGACCCTACCGGAGGCGACCGGCAGCGCACCGGCAATCGCCAGTACCAGCGAACTCTTGCCGGCGCCATTGGGGCCGAGCAGGGCGGTGATGCGACCGCTCTGCAATGTGAAGCTCAGATCATTGATGACCCGCTTGCCGCCGCGCTCGACCGATAGATTGCTGACCGTAAACCTGCTCATGCGGCGACATCCTCCATGCCGAGATAGACTGCGCGGACCTTCGGATCCGTCAGCACAGCCGCGGTCGTGCCGACGGCAATCAACGATCCGAAATCAAGAACCATTGTGTCTTGGCAGACGGCCTGGATGAGATCGACGTCGTGGTCGATCAGCATAGTCGTTGCGCCATTGAAGGCCCTGATGCCGTCGATGATCTGGCGAAGCCTGTCAACTTCGCCCTGTGAAAATCCGGCGCCGGGTTCATCGAGGAGGATCAGCCTCGGCTTGCCGACGACACAGCGGGCAATCTCTACCATCCGGCGTTCGAAGGCATTGAGGCCAGCGGCGTTCAGACCACGAACGGCGGAAAGGCCCACGAACTCCAGAGCGGCCATCAGCGCACGTTCGCGGTCGTTTCCCGACATTGCAAGCGGGTCGAGTACGGCGCGAACATTGTCCTCGACCGACAGTTCATCGACCACCTGCTCCTTCTGGAAGGAACGGCGCAGCCCCCAGCGTGCCCGCTGATGCGGCACGAGGCGAAGAATCTCCGAGCCGTCCATGGTGATCCGGCCGGATCGGGGCATGACGAAACCCGACAGGACATTGAGGAAGGTGGTCTTGCCAGCGCCGTTCGGGCCGATGATACCGAAGACCGGCTTGTCGAGGGTTACGGTCAGGCAGTTGAGCGCGGTGACACCGCCGAAGGTGACGGTGACGTCGTCGATCGAGATCATCGTTTCTCCCCCCGTGAGCGCAAAACCCTGACCGCATCGGTCAACTGACCGGCGAGGCCTTTCGGCGCGGTGATCAGGGCGTGGATCAGGGCAAGGCCGAAGATCACATAGGCGGTATCGCCATTGATACCGAGGTCGTTGAGGTAGGCCGGTACCAGCCGGTAGAGCAGGGCGGCAATCACCGCGCCATACCAGTGCCATGCACCGCCAACGATCGTCAGCGCGAAGATCATCACCGATTCTGCTGGCGGAAAGGAACGGGCGTCGAGAAGTTGGAGGTTGCCCGCCAGAAGAGCGCCGGCGACTCCGGCCAGAAAGCCGGACAGGGCAAAACCCCAGACCTTGTAGAGCGTCACGTCAACGCCGGCTGCCATGGCGGAGGCCTCGCTCTTGCGGATCAGCGCCCAGCCCCGGCCGGCGCGGCTGCGCTCGTGCCAGTCGATCAGCAGGAACCCAAACGCCACGACCACCATGCAATAGCGGAAATAGGCGCTGTCCGACGCCGCCAGGTATGGACGCGGCATGTAGGTGACGGCCTGGACGGCAAAACCGGTCAGGCCGCCGCCGCCGTTGGGAAACTGCAAGACGTTGATGAGGATGCCGAAACCGCCAGCGGCCATTAGGGTGATCAGCGCCAGATAGAGACCGCGCATGCGCAGCGCCGGATAGGCGAGGACCATGCCGATCACTCCGGCAAACAAGCCGCCGGACAGGAGGTTCAGTTCGAACGGCAGGCCGAGGCCATGGGCAAGGCGTAGCGCGATCCAGCCGCCGCAGCCCATCAGCGCCACCTGCGCAAGGGATACCAGCCCCAGCCGGCGATACAACAATGCGATGCTGGCGGCGGTCAGCGCATAAATTGCAGTGCCGGTCAACACCTTCACCCAGAGCGCATTGGCGGCGAGGGGCACGATGACGGCCATCGCAGCGAAAAACATCTGTGGCGCGTATCTCTGCAATAGTGGTCTCAAGGCCGTAGGGGGCGTGGAGATTTTACCGGCGAGCGGTTCGATGACGGTTTGCATGGCGTCAATCCTGTCCGGCGAATGTCAGCTTGCGGCCGCGCTGCATCCACATCATCGCAATAATCGCGACAATGAAGGGGGTGGCAACGCGAAAGGGCGCAAGAGGCTTGTAGAGGGTCAGCAGGCTTTCCAGCATGCCGATGGCGAGCCCGGCGGCGAAGGTCGCAGGGATCGATGTGAGCCGGCCGATGATGGTGGTGGCAATGATCGGGATGACGAGAAAGGTCAGCACCGCCGGATCGAGCCGGACCAGGGTGGCAAACAACAGCCCGGTGAAGCCGGCAAGAACGCCGGATATGCCCCAAGCGAAAGTTTCGACGCGCTTGACCGGCGTTCCGAGGATGGCCGCTATTTCGCGATTGTCGGCAAGCGAACGCATCATCAGGCCCATGCGCGTGCGGGCGAGGAACAATCCCATGCCGAGTGTCACGCCGATGCCGGCAGCCAGTGCGATCAACCGCGTCGCGGTCACGCGCAAACCAACGATCGACAGCGAGAGGCTGTCGGGAGTCAACGAAAGCTTGCGCGGCGTGACGGTCCAGATCAGGTTCATAACGCCGAGCAGTGCAAGCGCGAACCCGAGGGTCGCCACCGCCTTGACCACCGGTTCACGATGGGCAAGTCCCGGGGCGATCAGCCGGCCGAACGCCAGAGACAGGACCAGCGCAACGCCGATACAGGCGAGCCAGGCAATGGGTTCCGGCCAGTTCCACTGCAACAGTTGCCAGGCCGTCATGGCACCTGCGGCGCCCATGGCGCCGTAGGCAAAATTCAGCACGCCCGTGGCGCGGTTGAGAAGCACCAGCCCGACGCCGCCGAGGGCATAAAGCGCCCCAACGGCAAGGCCGGAAACCAGGAACAGGCCGAGAGCGTTCATCGTGCATCCAATCAGTTGGTGATGCCGAGTTCTTTTTCAGCGGCGCGGATCGGATCGAGATAGGCGCTGTCGACATCAGCGCATTTGCTGATGACCTTGAAGCCGTTGCCTGAGATCTGCACCATCATGTTGGCATGGTTCGGCATATGCCGGTCCGCCTTGCCGACATAGTATGGTCCACACAACAGGTCGGAGCTCTCGTTCTTGATCTGTTGAATGGCTTCGGTCACCGAGGCACGATCAATCTTGGCCGGGTCGAGCTTCAAAAGGGCATCGACGAAAAAGCGTGCCGACAGATAGCCGGACTGGCTGAAGGTGTCGCGCGGATCTTCTGGCCGGGCATGTTGGTCCATGATGGCCCTCCAGTTGGTGGCGTCAGGTCCTGTGCCGTCAATCGGGGTCAATTCGATATTGACGTTCATCACTCCGTCCCAATAGGTGCCTAGCATGCCGGGTACGTCGGCATCATAGAGCGGGGTCGAGGAGATCCACTTGAAATTGTCGCGAAGGTTTTGTTCTTCGACTGCCTTGAGGTAGGCGGCTGCCATGCCGGCGGGCAGGTTGACGAGGACGGTGTCGGCACCGCTGGCGACTGTTTCCAGAACGGATGCATTCATGTCGGCTGCGGCGGGATCGAGCAGGATGCTCGTTCCTGCCAGGCCCTTGGCTTGCATGAATTTTTCCGTCCAGCCGCAGGAATAGGGGCCGACAGACGGAATTGTAAGGCCGATGCACACAACATTCGTCGCGCCGAGATTGCCGACGGCCCATTGCGCCGCACCGACGCTGGAGGGCAAAGGCCCTTCATTGGTAGAAACGATGTTCGAGGATTCGAAGCACTCCGCCACGGCACAGGCCGAGGCCATGGCCATGACACCTTCGTTCGCATAGAGTTTGGCGTTGACGCCCATTTCGACGAAGGAACCGTTGCCGACAAGGGCTACGACCTGCTCGTCCTTGACCAGCTTGGTCGCCACCTGGCTGGCGACCTCCGGATTCCACTGGTCGTCCTCGACCAGATACTCGATCGGCCGGCCATTGATGCCGCCATTTTCGTTGACGCAATTGAAATAGGCGCGAGCCGCGTCGGCGGACGACGAGAAGTCATCGGGGCCTGTCTGACCGACGACGGCGCCCACCTTGATCGGTTCACCGGCCGCTTTCTGGCCGTTGTTGAGCCCGCAGGCGGGGGCCGCGAAGGCCGAGCCGCCGCTGAAGATGATCGCGGCGGTCGATGCAGCAAGAAACAGAGTTCTCCTGGTCATGTGTTCTCCTCCCAAAGAAACGTTGCATGAAAGTCAAAAAGGGCGCCGCTTTCGCTTATGCAGCGGCCTCCTTGCCGAGAATGAAGCGGGATGCGCGCTCGCCGATCATGATGCAGGGCGCATTGGTGTTGCCGGACACGAGCGTCGGCATGATGGACGCATCGGCGACCCGAAGTCCCTCGACACCGCGCACTTTCAGATCCTCGCCAACGACCGCCATACGATCTTCGGCGGGGCCCATCTTGGCGGTTCCCGCCGGATGGAAGACGGTTTTGGACATGCTCCGGATGTAGTCGCGCAGGGCGGTCGGATCTTTCTCGATGCCAGGTTCCGGCAGCACCCGCCGCTTGACGATCCGCGCCAGGGATGGAGCCTCGGTGATCCGGATCGCCCATTCGACACCGCGCACAAGCGTTTCCAGATCAGCCGGATTGGATAAGGAATTTGCGTGAAACAGGGCGCTGTCCTTCGGATCGGCCGAGCGCAACTTGACCGTGCCACGGGATTGGGGCCGCAGGAAGCAGGGGCCGATAGAAATGCCGTGGCCGGGCACGGCGGCGCGTTCGGCAAACCCGACAAAGCTTGGCAGCACATGGAACTGTACATCGGGCTGTCCGGTGCCGGCGGTATCGACGAAACCGCCGGATTCAACCACGCTCGAGGTCAGCAAACCCGTTTTCGTCAGCATGTATTGCAGCATGTGGCCAACGGCCCTGAGCCCCTTGTCCTGCCCGAACATGGAGATCGGATCCTTGACCTCGACCTGTACGGTGGCCTCGAGATGGTCCTGGTAGTTCTCGCCGACGCCGGGCAGATCGGAAACAACTTGGATGCCGTGGCTCTGCAGATGGCAGGCATCGCCGATCCCGGAAAGTTGCAGGATCTTCGGCGTGGCAAGCGCTCCGGGCGTCAGAACGATTTCCCTGCGGGCCTTGTAGGTCGCACCTGTCTCCGTCAGGACGCCAACGGCGTTCTTGCCCTCGAAGAGCACCTTGTGAACGCGCGTGCTGGTCAGGATCGTGAGGTTCTTGCGCTTTTCGGCGTCGCGCAGGAAGGATTGTGCGGAACTCCAGCGCCGACCGTTATGGGTCGTCGTCTGATAGAAGCCGACGCCCTCCTGGACCTTGCCGTTGAAATCCTCGTTATAGGGGATGCCTGCTTCCTGCGCAGCGCGAATGAAAGCCCAGGACAGGGGGTGGCCGAAGCGGCGATCGGAAACCTTAAGTTCGCCCTCTGCGCCATGGAATTCGCCGGACAGACGCTGATTGCCCTCGACAGCCCGGAATGCCGGCAGCACCTTGTCGTAGGACCAGTTGCGGCAGCCCATCTGGGCCCAGGTGTCATAATCTTCCCGCTGACCACGAATGTAGATCATCGCATTGATCGAACTGCCGCCGCCGATGACATGGCCTTGCGGCACGACGTTCGGCTTGCCGTTCAGGCCCTTGTCCGGCTCCGAGACATAGAATTGCACGTCCTTGCCCTTTTCGATGACTTTGAAAAAGGTCGCCGGGATATGGATGAACTTGTCGGCATCCCGCGTGCCGCTCTCGATGAGCAGCACTTTGTTGCCGGGGTTCTCGGAGAGTCGCGCGGCAACGACGCAACCAGACGAGCCGCCGCCCACGATAATGTAGTCAAATTCGTTCATGATAGGCTCCATCGCGGCAGCGCAGGAAAAACAGCGCGTGCCGGGTGTTTCACGTCAGCAGAAGACGGTCTGGATAGTGGTGAATTCCTTCAATCCGTCGGCGCCGAACTCGACGCCGATACCGGATTGCTTTACCCCGCCGAACGGAGCATTCGGCTGGATTGCACCATGCTTGTTGATCCAGACCGAACCGCATTCGAGACGGCTTGCGACCTCTTTCGCCCTGGCGAGATCCGTCCCCCATACCGAGCCGCCGAGACCGGCCGGATTGTCGTTGGCCTTTCTGATCGCCTCTTCGACATCGCTGTAGCGGATGATCGGAAGGGCCGGGCCGAACTGCTCAAGATCGACGAGCTTGGCACCATGATCGATGTCGGCGACCAGCGTCACCGGATAGAAATAGCCGGGGCCGCCGTTGGGATTGCCACCGGTCAGGATGCGCCCACCTCTGGCTCTCGCCTCCTCGACAAGGGAGGCGACGATCTCGTACTGCATGCTGTTCTGCACCGGACCCAGCACCGAACTTTCCTCCATGCCGTCGCCGACCGGGATGTTGGCCGCGTAGGCAGCGAGATGCTCGCAGACGGCGTCGTAGATGCTGTCATGAACGTAGAGGCGCTTCAGGCAGGCACAGGTCTGGCCGTTGTTGATGAAAGCACCCCAGAACAGCCCCTCGGCGATTGCTTTCGGGTCGGCATCGGGCAGGACGATCCCGGCGTCATTTCCACCGAGTTCCAGGGTCAAACGCTTCAGCGTATCGACCGCGCTGGCCATGACCTTCTTGCCGGTAGCAGTGGAGCCGGTGAACGTAACTTTGGCGATGCCGGGATGGGCGGTCAGTGCAGCGGCGATCTCGTTTTCGCCCGTAACGACGTTGACAACACCGGGCGGCAGAACCTCATTCATCAACTCCACGAGTCGGATCGTCGATAGCGGCGTCAGCGGTGATGGTTTGATGATGACGGTGTTGCCGGTGCGGATCGCCGGTATGATGTGCCAGCAGGCGATCATCACCGGCCAGTTCCAGGGCGTGATCGAGGCGACGACGCCGATCGGCTTGCGATGCAATTCGACGCGGCCCTCAGGCGCATCCTGAAGCACCTCGATGGGAAGTTCGATTTCCGCGGTGTGGCGGGTCCAGGCGAGTGCGCCGCCGATTTCAAAACGCGAACCGAGACCGTTGAGCGGCTTGCCCTGCTCGAGGGTCAGCAAATGCGCGAGTTCCTCGGCATGGGCTTCGATCTTGGCAGCAACGGCCCGGCACGCGTCGGCAAGCTCTGTGCCGGATTTCAGCTTCCACGTCGCGAATGCCAAGCTGGCTGCTTCCACTGCGGCATCAAGGTCGGCGTGGTTGGCCATCGGCATGGCACCGACGATGTCGCCGGTGGACGGGTTGCGAATGTCCACGTGATGTGCGGTTTCCACCGCGGTACCGCCGATGAGCAGCGTATAGCGCTTCATGTCGAGCTCCTCCCAAAGCAATGTTTCGAGAGGCATTCAATTCCATGTGCGCCGCGCTGTCTTGGGCTCCGGCGCGGCCCGAATAGGACAAAAACGCGACTTTAGTGCTGCAGGATATCCTTCGGCGAACAGTCGAAGGCCTTGCGGAAGCACCGGTTGAAATAGGAGATGTCGTTGAAGCCCGCCGAATAGGCCACTTCGGCGATGGTTGGCGCGGACGGTCCGTTCTTCATCTGAAGCAGTTGTTCGTGAACGAGATGCAAGCGCCGCAGACGGATGAGAGATGTGGCCGTTGTGCCGAGCGCCAAGAAGTCATCCTGCAGCGTTCGCAACGAGATGCCAACCTTGTCGGCCAGCCACTGAGGTGTCAGGTGTTCGTCGGTGAGGTGCCGGTCAATCAGGATCTGGACGATCTCCAGCCGCCCGCCGGCACTATCTGCCGGAAAGGAATGATCCGGATCTTCATCCATCGCAAAGGCTTGACGGGTGGCGCTGAACAGCAACTCTCTCAAACTCTGTGCCCGCTTGTCTTGTGCATCAGTCCGGATCAGCTTGGCGACCAGTGCCCGCAACATGGCCGACATCGGGTCCTCGGCTTCAAGCCGCCGCGAAATCTCTACGTGAGCCGCCTTGCCGGCGACAATCAGCTGGCGCGGCAGGTGAACGGAAAGATGATTGGAGAAATTCCCTCCGAAATGAAAGATCGAGGGTGCGGAGCTGTCCACCAGAATGCAATCGCCCGGAGCGATAATCGATTGGCGGCCCCGCTGCTCGATGCCGCAGGTTCCCTCCAGTTGCAACAACAGGAACAGGTTCTCACCGTAGTCACGCTTGATGTCGACGAAATCGCGGCGGATGACGTCGAGATCGTTGGCAACCTGTGCCACCTCCACGCCCCCTGCGTCCATGATCGAGGCACTGCCGGTGACGACGTCGCATTCGGCGCGACACGGGCTAAAGCTACCGCAGATGGATTTGAGTTGCTCGGTCCAATCGTCGATGGCATGTACGGGCCATCGCTGGGGGATCATCGCCCCTAATTCCACCAGTTGCTGCATGACAGTCTCCTCCCAAAGACCGATTGAACAATCCCGACCCCCACCGAGATAATTGCCATGTTAAGGAAATCCTCTTCAGGGCGTTTGTCAACTCGATTGCGGGAGGATCACCCGGGATCTGCGACCACCCGGATTTGCGCGATAGCCGAAAATGCCGGATGGAAAGAGCCAAGCATGAAGGGATGGACCGATCGACGCCAACCCGGTCATCGCTCTAGCTTAGGACCCAGAGTGAGATTATGGGAAAACACACGATAAGGCCGATCCGGACGATGTCGGCCACCCAGAACCACAGAATGCCGCGGAACATGGTCATTAGCGGCACGTCCGGCAAAACCGAACGCAGCACGAAGACGTTCATTCCCACCGGCGGGGTGATGAGACTGATCTCGGTCGCAACGACAACAATCACAGCGAACCATATCAACACGTCATCGGGGTTGGCCAGCGGCCCCGCGCCGAAGTCGAGCTGATAGACAAGCGGGTAGAACACAGGCACCGTAAGCAAGATCATCGACAGGCTTTCCAGCACCGTTCCCAGCAGCAGGTAAATGACCACGATGAGCGCAATCACCGTCCATGGCCCCAGCCCGAACTGATGGACAAGATCGCCCAGTTGCTCTGGAAGGCCCGCAAAGGTGATGAAATTGCTGAAGATTTCGGCGCCGATGATGATGGCGAAGATCATCGCGGAAGCGATGGAGGCATCGATCAGCGCCTGCCACAGTGCCGCGCGGCGCAGCCCGCCGGTGACCGCGGCAATCACTACGGCCATCGCCGCACCCATGCCGGCCGCCTCTATGGGCGTAAACAGGCCACCATAGATGCCGGTCATGATGAACGCGAATAGCGCCACCGTTGCCAGCACGCCGATCATGTCCTGCTGCGAGATCGGCAGGGGCGCGCTGACCTCGGGGGCAAGCGCCGGGTTGATCCGCACCGCCACAATCACCGCCAGCAGATAAAGCCCGATCCCCAGGAGCCCGGGCAGGATGCCAGCGATGAACAACTTGCCGATGTCGCTTTCGGTCAGCAGGCCAAAGATGATCATCACGACCGAGGGCGGGATTAGGATGCCCAGCGTGCCGCCTGCGGCGATTGCGCCGGTTGCGAGGCTGTCGTGATAGCCGAAGCGACGCATCGATGGCATGGCCACCTTGGATATCGTGGCCGCCGTCGCCAGGGACGAGCCGCAGACTGCCGAGAAGCCGCCGCAGCTGAGGATCGTCGCCATGGCAAGACCACCGCGCATCCGCCCGAAGATGCGATCGGCACCCGTGAACAGGCCCTGCGCGATACCCGACGCTGCGAGCACGTTGCCCATGAAGATGAACAGCGGCACCACCGAGAGCGAATAGTTCATACCGGTTTCAAAAACGGCATTGCCGATCATGGCGCCCGCCGCATCTGTGCCGCGCAGTGCCGCGAAGCCCGCGCCACCCACGAGCGCCATGGCAAAGGCGATAGGCACGCGCAGGAAAACCAGCGCCAGAAGGACGGCGAAGGCAACGAGAGAAGTCGTCATGTCGGCCTCCGGGCCATGGCGATTACTGCGGATATGCAACAACTGGCAACGCCTATTACGCCCAGCACCCACATCGGCAGACCAAGCGCGGCGGTCCGCGTTCCCACGGCAAGGTGGCCCTGGGTGAGGATGATCAGGCGGAAGGCGAAGTAAAGCAGCACCGCTGCCGTCACGATGCCGCCGAGCCAGCCGAGTACCCGCACCATCGCCTGAGGCAGAAGCGGCACGAGCAGGTCCACCTCGACATGGGCACCGGCCGCTGTGGTCAGCGGCAATGCAACGAAGACGAGCGCGCCCAGCAGAACCTGTGTCAACTCGAAGGCCCCGCCGAGCGGACTGTCGAACAGATAGCGTCCGACCACGTCGATGCAGGTGACGAGCACGAGGCCCGCCATCAGCACCGCCGCCGCGGCGTTGAGCGCAAAACGCGCCCGCGCAATCATTGCGCCAGGCCCGTGCTCTGGCGGAAGGCTGCCAGTGCGGCCCGCCCGTCATATCCCGCATCCAGGCTGTCTGCCCAGGCGGCCTCCAGTTCGGTTGCCCTGGCGCGGATCGCATCAACCAAGGCCGGGCTGGCGTCGCTTACTTCCAGCTTGCCCGCTTCGGCGGCCGCGGCACCCGCCTCGTCAGCCCCGCGCCAGGCCTCGCCCACCCGCTTTGCGAAAGCCGGGCCCGAACGTTCGGTCAGTTTCGCCTGGTCCTCGGGTGAGATCGCATCCCACTTAGCCTGGTTCATCACGAGGAACCACGTTGTGTTATAAACGCCGCCCGGCAGCTTGGTGGTGTATTTCAGGGAATCCGCCAGCTTGAACGAGGCGATGGCGTCATAGGGGAAGGCCACGCCGTCGACTACGCCGCGCGACAGCTTCTCATAGACCTCGCCCGACGACATGAAGAGCGGCTCTACACCAAACCCCTTAAGGAGATCGGCCACGTAGCCGCCAGGTACACGAATCTTCAGCCCATTGAGGTCCTCGACCGCACCGACCGGCTTCTTGTTATTGTGCAGCATGCCAGGACCATGCATGAACAGGCCCAGAACGTGCGTGCCCTGATGCTCCTTCTCGGCGCCGAGTTGCTGTGTGTAGATACTCCAGAACGCTTCGGAATTGCTGACCGGATCATCGCCGAGGAAGCTGAACTGGCCGATCCGGGCGTTCTTGAACCGGTTGTCTTCCGTAAAGGAGTGCAGCCCGTATGTAATGTCGGCGACGCCATCGCGTGCCATATCGAAATGGGAAGGCGGACTGCCAAGAGGCTTGGCCAGAACACGGATCGTCACCCGGCCCTCGGTCGCCTTGCTGATTTCCTCGGCCCAGGGTTTGATGGCATTCTCCACGATCGGATGACGTGGCGGCAGCCAGCTGGAGACAATGAGCTCCTCGGCCAGCACCGGCAACGTCGTCGCAAGCGCGAACAGGCCACCCAGCAGCGATACTTTGAATGTTTTCATGTTTTCCTCCCTAGGCTGCTCGCACGGGCCTCCTCCCGGCGAGCGACGGTTCGAATGGCGAACCATTTTCTTAACATGTTAACTTTATCAGGAAATGTCAACGTTTTGTTTAGCCCCTTGCCGCACTCACGCACCGTCTGTGCGAAATCCCGCTGGATGATGATCGAGATTGTCGCAGATGGATCGGTACAGTCGTCGCTGGCGTGAACGGGCATTGCTCAGGGAGCTTCTCCCCGAATTCCACCGGCTGCTGCAAGGCAGTCTCCGCCCAAGGACCGGTTGAGCAATCCCGGTCCCCACCGAGATAGTTTCCATGTTAAAGAAGTTCTCTTCGGGCAATTTGCCAACTTTATTGCCGGTGGATCACCCGGGATCTGCGACCGCCCGCGATTGCGCAAAGACCGAAAATGCCGGATAGAAAGAACCAGCATGAAGAATGAACCGATCGACGATAGAAAAAGTGGCATGAGTTCTGCCAGCCCCGTACGCCGTGAGCGGCGGTCACTGGCTATCGGGCTCTTGCGGGCTCGTGAAGCAGTCATGAGCCACTTCCGGCCCATCCTTGCGGCCCGTGATGTGACGGAACAGCAGTGGCGGGTGATCCGCGTGCTCGCCGAAGCCGGGATGCTGGATGCCACGGAAGTCGCGGAAAAGGCTTTTATTCTGGCGCCGAGCCTCACCCGTATGATCCGCTCGCTCGAGGAGCGCGGTTTCATCGCGAAGCATAAGGACGAGGCGGATGGGCGGCGGGTGCTTCTGAGCCTCGCGCCACCCGGCCGGTCCTTGATCGACGAGGTAATGCCGGACAGCCGCCGGGTCTATGCGGAAATCGATGCTCGTTTCGGTGCGGGCCGTGTCGAAGATCTGCTTGATATGCTCGATGACCTTGCCGCCATCAAGCTCAATGGCAAGCCGGGCGGCGAGGACGCCTAGTGGCTCAATAGACTTTGGCGGTCGCCGGCGCCTTGGCCGGCGCGGCGGCCTTGAAGTCGGAGAGCAGCTTCGTCGTGGCATTAGCGAGCAACGTCACGTCGTTGCCGATCGCGACGAAGGAGGCGCCGAGTTCGAGGTAGCGCTTGGCAAGACCAAGATCGCCGATCAGGATGCCCGCGGCCTTGCGGTGCGACTGGATTCTTCGGAGCGCCTTCTCCACCTCAGCCTGCACTTCCGGGGCACCGGGCTTGCCGAGGAAGCCCATGTCGGCGGCAAGGTCCGCCGGGCCGATGAACACGCCATCGACACCCTCAGTCCCTGCGATATCGTCGAGCGCTTCCAGCCCGGCACGGCTTTCGACCTGCAGCAGCAGGCAGATCTCGTCGTTCGCCGTCTGCAGATAGTCTGTTGTGCGGTTGAAGGCGGAGGCGCGGGCGAGTGCCGCGCCGACGCCGCGCACGCCATGGGGCGGGTACCGCACGGCCTTTACCATTGCCTCCGCCATCGCCTTGCTGTCGACCATGGGGATGAGTAGCGTCTGGGCGCCGATGTCGAGGAGTTGCTTGATGATCCAGGTCTCGCCGATGGGCGGGCGGATGACGGCCTGGCTTGTCGTACCTTTCATTGCCTGGAGCTGAGAAACCAGCAGCGGCACGTCGTTTGGCGCGTGTTCGGCATCGAGCAGCAGCCAGTCGTAGCCCGCCTCGGCGCAGATCTCGACCGTGTAGGGATTGGCGAGTGCTTGCCAGAGGCCGATCTGCGCGCGACCTTCCCTGAGCGCCTGCTTGAAACGGTTTTCCGGGGCGGGCATCGAAAACTCCTTTGAGCAAGTCCGACAAAAATGCGAAGCGGTTTTGCTGGAATTGCGTTAAATCTCTAGGCGAAGAACAGGCTGACGCTGCCATAGGGGCCAAAATCGGCGAAGATCGTATCGCCGTGGCGGGCCTCGATCGGCCGGATGAACGAGCCGGCGAGCACGATCTGCCCCGCCTCGATGCCCTCGCCATATTGCGCCAGCCGGTTGGCAAGCCAGGCTACTCCGCGGGCGGGTTGGTTGAGCACGCCGGCGCCGAGGCCGGTTTCCTCCACCTCCGCATTGCGGCTGACGATCGCGCCCATCCAGCGCATGTCGATTTCACCCGGCCGAACTGCGCGACCACCGGTGACGATGCCCGCATTGGCGGCATTGTCCGAGATCGTGTCGAAGATGGTGCGCGCCTTCTTCGTCTCTGGATCGACGCGCAGGATGCGCGTGTCGAGGATTTCGAGCGCCGGTGTCACGTAGTCCGTCGCGTTCAGCACGTCGAAGACGGTCACGCCGGGACCCTTCAGCGGCGCCTTCATCACGAAGGCGATTTCCGCCTCGACGCGCGGCTGGATGAAGCGGTCGGCCGGCACGGTCGCGCCGTCCCCGAAGACCATGTCGTCGAAGAGCACGCCGGAATCCGGAATGTCGATGTTCAGCGCATATTGCATGGCCTTGGAGGTCAGGCCGATCTTCCAGCCGATCACCCTGCGCCCCCCGGCGATCTTCTTCTTCACCCAGGTGCCCTGGATCGCATAGGCGTCGTCCATGTCGATTGCCGGGTATTTCAGCGAGAGGAGGCCTGTCTGGGCACGCGTGCGTTCCGCTTCGTCGAGGCTTTCTGCAGCGGCGCGGATCTCGTCGGGCGTCATCATGGTCAAACCTCGTCGGCGATCGTGTTGCGCAGCGTGCCGATGCCGTCTGCCTCGACCTCGACAACGTCGCCCGGTTTCAACCAGATCGGCGGGTCGAAGCGCGCGCCGGCGCCGGTCGGCGTGCCGGTGACGATAATGTCACCCGGTACGAGCGTGGTGAAGGTGGAGATGTAGTTGATGATCTTGCGGAAGGAGAAGATCATGCGGCTGGTGCGGTCGCTCTGGCGGACTTCGCCATTGACGCGCGTCTCCAGCTTGATATCGGCAAGCTGGCTTTCGTCGGTATAAGGAACGAGCCAGGGGCCGATCGAGCCGGTGCTGTCGAAATTCTTGCCCTGGGTGACGTTGAACTTCGCATGCCGCACCCAGTCGCGGATCGTGCCTTCATTGCAGAGCGACAGAGCTGCGATGTGATCGAGCGCCTGCGCTTCGGGAATGCGGCGGCCGCCCTTGCCTATGACGATGACAATCTCGCCTTCATAGTCGAGCTGCGGGCTTTCCGGCGGGCGGATCAGCGGCCGGTCGTGGCCGGTAAAGGAACGCGGAAAACGGATGAACAGGGACGGATTGGGGGGTGCCGACTGCCCGTCCTTGTATTCCTCGTTGCGGTCCGGAAAGTTCACGCCGACGCAGATGATCTTTTCCGGTGCCTGGATCGGGATTTCATATGTGATCTCGTCAAGTGCATAGTCGGCGGGCAGGGCGGCTGCTTCATCTGCCAGCGCGTGAAGCGCCCCTGCTTCGACGACTTCCCGCAAGGTCGGCCATTTCGATCCATGGCGTGCGGAAAGGTCGATGACCCCTGTGTCCGTGAGGAGGCCGTAGCGGGTACCGCCGTTGTGGGAAAAGCTGACGAGTTTGGGATGAGACATGATTTCTCCTAGCCTGCTCAGGCAATGCCGCCGAGGCAGACATATTTGATTTCAATGAAGTCCTCGATGCCGTATTTCGACCCCTCGCGGCCCAGGCCGGACAGCTTGACGCCGCCGAAAGGTGCCTCTGCGGTCGATATCAGCCCGGTGTTGACCCCGACCATGCCGTATTCCAGCGCTTCTGCGACACGGAAAACGCGGGCGAGGTCCTTGGCATAGAAATACGATGCCAGGCCGAATTCGGTATCATTGGCCTGTGCAATGACATCGTTCTCATCCTTGAAGCGGAACAGCGGCGCCAAGGGGCCAAAGGTCTCCTCACGGGCCACTGCCATCTCTGAACTGACATCGGCAAGCACTGTCGCTTCGAAGAAGGTGCCGCCCAGCTTATGGCGCTGACCGCCCTGGATCAGGCGCGCGCCTTTGGCAAGGGCGTCGGAAACATGCTCCTCGACCTTGGACAGGGCTGCGTCATCGATCAATGGCCCGAGCGTGACGCCTTCGTCTAGGCCGTTACCGGTTTTGAGCTTGCCTACAGCGGCGGCAAGCTTTGTGGCAAAGGCGTCATAGACGCCCTCTTGAACATAAATCCGGTTGGCACAGACGCAGGTCTGGCCATTGTTGCGGAACTTGGCGATCAAGGCTCCTTCGACGGCGGCATCGAGGTCCGCATCGTCAAAGACGATGAAGGGCGCGTTGCCGCCGAGTTCCAGGCCGAGCTTCTTGATCGTCGGCGCGCTTTGACGATAGAGTTCGATGCCGATTTCGGTCGAGCCGGTAAAAGTCAGCTTGCGGACGATCGGGCTCGCGGTCAACTCGCCGCCGATCTCGCGGGCCGAGCCGGTAAGCACGCTGAAAAGGCCGAGCGGAAGACCGGCGCGCTCGGCAAGGACTGCGAGCGCGATGGCTGAAAAAGGCGTCTGTGACGCGGGCTTCAGAACCATGGCGCAGCCTGCAGCCAAAGCCGGGCCGGCCTTGCGGGTAATCATCGCATTGGGGAAGTTCCATGGCGTAATGGCCGCCACCACGCCAATGGGCTGCTTCAACACCAGGATGCGCTTGTCCGTCTGGTGGCCGGGGATGATGTCGCCATAGACGCGACGCGCTTCCTCCGCGAACCATTCGATGAAGCTTGCGCCATAGGCAATTTCACCTTTGGCCTCAGCGAGCGGCTTTCCCTGTTCCATCGTCAGGATGCGGCCGAGGTCATCCTGGTTCGCCATCATCAGTTCGAACCATTTGCGCAGGATGGTTGACCGCTCCTTTGCGGTGCGAGCCGACCATTCCTTTTGCGCGCGTTCGGCCGCGACAATAGCCTCACGCGTCTCAGCAGCACCGAGCTTCGGCACGCGGCCGATAACTTCGCCGGTTGCCGGGTTGGTGACCTCTATGGCGTTGCTCGGATCGGCCTCGATCCAATTGGTTCCAACCAGAGCGGCCTGGCGAAAGAGCGCCGGATCGTTGATCTGCATATTTGCTTCTCACTCGCTGTCTTAAAAAAAGCGGCGGACACTGAGGTCCGCCCAGTCGCGGAGGTATTACGGCGCAATGATCGGTTGAGCCTTGAGGTCTGAAGCGCACACTGGCGTATCGGCAAACACACTGCCGTGCTCGAACCAGGACTTCGGCGCGGGCGCGCCCCAGAGCGTCTGGCGCTGCGGGTCCTTGAGACCCCACTTGATCGGTTCGAGGTCCGGGTCAACCGTCTGGTAGTCCGAGCAATAGATCTCGATGCGGTGGCCATCGGGATCGAGGATGTAGAGGAAGAAGGCATTCGAAATGCCGTGACGCCCTGGACCACGCTCGATATTGGCCACCCAGCCGGTGGTCGCCATCAGGTCGAGCAGGTCGATGATGTTGAGGGGTGTCGGCACCCAGAAGGCTGTGTGGTGCAGGCGCGGGCCGGTGCCGTTGGTAAAGGCGATGTCATGCACACCACCCTTGCGATGGGTCCAGGCGGCCCAGAGGCGGCCGGTTTCCTCGTCCGCAGTGTATTCCGTTACCCGGAAGCCGATCTCGTTGTAGAAGGCGACCGACTCGTCCACATTTGACGAGAAGCAGTTGAAGTGGTCGATCCTGAGCGGTTTCACGCCCTTGTAGAGCGCGTATTTTTGATGGATCGGCGGCAGGCGGTCCATCCTGGAGTAGAACTCCAGCGGAATACCGTGCGGATCGCGCGTGCGGAAGGTACGGGCCTGGTAGGGGCGTTCCACCCACTCGACCGGCAGGTCCTTGCGCTTGAAAAAGTCAGCCGCTTTGTCGAGTTCAGCGTCGTCGAACACTTTGAAGCCGAGATCGCGGGCTTCCGACTTGTCCGATTTCTTCAGCACGATGCAATGATGACCGCGCTCTTCCATTGCCCGCAGATAGATCGTGTCGGCTGTCTCGTCTGTCACCTGCAAGCCGAGCGTATCGACATAGAAAGCGCGAGACTTGGCGAGATCCTTGACGCCGAATTCGACATGGCTGAGCCGCACGATGTTGAAGGGCGGGTAGAGATTGGGTTCAGGTAGTGCCATTTGATCCTCCTCCGGCCTGTCTCGCTCCATGAGACAGGCATTCATGTTCGTCGTTGTTTGAAAATCAGCCGCCCAGCTTCTGGATGGCGTGGGGCTTGGTGGCGAAGGCGACATTCTTCGTTTCCATGTAGAAATCGAAGGACCAGTCGCCGCCGTCGCGGCCGATGCCGGAATTCTTGACGCCACCAAAGGGCGTCGGCAGATGTCGGACGTTTTCCGAATTCACCCAGATCATGCCAGCCTCGAGATGGTCGGTGAAGCGGAAGGCGCGGGTGATGTCCGATGTCCACAAGTAGCCGGTCAGGCCGTACTGGACGTCGTTGGCAAGGGCGAGAGCCTCGGTTTCATCCTTGAACGGTATCGCGGTGAGCACCGGTCCAAAAATCTCTTCCTGAGCGATGCGCATTTGATTGTTGGCGCCGGTAAACAGCGTCGGCGAGACGTAGCAACCACCACCCGGCCCATCGAATTTTGCACCGCCGGCGGCAACGGTTGCTCCTTCGGCCTTGCCGATGCCGATATATTCGAGAACCTTCGCCTCATGAACCGGGTGGATCAGCGGGCCGATGACCGTTTCCGGATCGAGCGGATGGCCGACCTTGATGCGTTTGGCTTTCTCGGCGACCATTGCGGTGAAAGTGTCATAGACGCTTTCCTCGACCAGGAGACGCGAGGATGAGGTGCAGCGCTCGCCGTTCAGAGAGTAGATCATGAACACGGCCGCATCGGCAGCGCGCTCCAGATCGGCGTCGGCAAAGACGATGACCGGGTTCTTTCCGCCAAGTTCGAAATGGACGCGTTTCAAGGTGTCGGCGCCCTGTTTCATGATCATGGAGCCAGTGCGGCTTTCGCCGACAAAGCCGATGGCCTTGATCAGCGGATGTTCGGTCAATGCCTTGCCCGCATCCTCGCCGAAGCCGTTGACAAGATTCCACACACCCTTGGGTAGACCGGCATCCTCGGCGATCTCGACCAGCAGCCGCGCAGTGAGCGGCGAAAATTCGGCTGGCTTGTGCACGATGGTGCAACCGCTCGCAAGCGCCGGCGCGATTTTCCACGTGGACAGCATGAAGGGCGTGTTCCACGGCGTGATAACCCCCACAGGGCCGATCGGATTGCGCGTGGTGATGTTCACCTGGCCATCGGCGCGCAGCGACTTGCCGTCACGGGCTTCCGGCGCGCGGTCGGCGAAGTAGCGGAAGTTCTCAGCTCCGCGCAGGGCCGCCTTGGCCATGAATTTCAACGATTGTCCGGTGTCCATGCACTCGACAAAGGCGATTTCCTCGGCCCGCGCGACGATGGCGTCGGCAATCTTGTGCAGCAGCTTCCTGCGCGCCGTGCCATCCATCGCCGCCCATTCGGCAAATGCAGCCTTTGCGGCCTTTGCGGCGCGATCGATGTCTTCAGCCTTGCCGCGAGCAATGTTGGCAAGCGGCTTCAGATCGACCGGCGAAATGGTTTCGAACGTGGCACCGTCGGCGGCGGCAACGTCTTCGCCACCAATACGGTTCAAGACGCCCTTGTCCCTAAACTGAGCAAGATAGGCTTCGGCCTTGGCGATGTTTTCCTGAAGTCTGGACATATAATGATCCTTGGCTCAACCGCTTGCGATGCCGCGGCAGTCTGGGGTTACTTGCCGCGCAGGCGCGGATGAATTGCGTTTTTCTTCCAGCTCAATTCCGCGTCGATCTCTCGGATTTCCAGCGACAGCGCGAAATGCGGGGTCTCAAAAAGCGGAGCCAGGGCGGCGCTCGCAGCAGCGAACAGAGCCTCGCCCGTGCGTTTCTTCTCTTGCGCGCTGCGCCCCTTGCCGATGCGGAAATTGAGGTCGATGAAGCCGTTTTCGGGAAGGCGGTCGGCGATGGCGTAGTGATCGGCCTTCAGTGCCCTCACGCGGACAGCTCCGACTTCAAACAGGCCGGTTTCCAGAACCGTTTCCAGCAAGGTGCCGCAAAGGGTGTCCAAATCGGCGCGGCCTTCCAGATTGGCCGAATACTCGACAGTCAGATGCGGCATGTGTCCTCCCAGACGCTTCATCGATTTACTTAACATGTTAAATAAATAATCGGATGTCAAGGGAGATTTTGACCTCCCTTGGCTTTCCGAAAACGAGCGGTGGAAAACAGATCAACCGCCGAAGCTGCCGCTCTGTGTCGGTACATGGACATAGTTACGATCGAAATAGAGAAGGGCATGTCCATCCCTGCGGGAACGGATTTCGACCACTTCCCCGATCAGGATGTTGTGCGTACCGACCAGCCTTGCCTCGATCAGGTTGCAGTCGAAGGACACCATGGAATCCGCCAGGGCCTGATTGCCGGATGAAAGGTTCACCCAGTCGGCGGTGGCATAGCGAGCATCCATGTCGCTTTGCTGGCCAGCGAAACAGCTGGCCAGATCCTTGTGTTCCGGCGTCAATACGTTGACGCAGAACCGGCGGTTTTCGACGAAGATGCCGGTCTGGGCCGATCGGCTGTTCATGCAGACAAGCAAAGTCGGCGGCTCGTCTGTAACCGAGCACATGGCTGTCGCCGTGAACCCACCGCGTCCGTGGGGTCCGTTGGTGGTGATGACATTGACGGGAGCGCACACCCTTGCCATGGCATTGCGAAATTCGGTCTTCGAGACTGAAGTGTCCATCACATTGCCCTCACTCAGCGGCGTTGCGCAGCGGGCGGATGTCATCGAGCGGCGGCAACCAGGTGTTGCCGGTCCAGCCGTTCTCGTCATAATCCGACATGCACTGATCGACGAGTGCTTCCATTTCTTTCAACCGGCCGCCGCGTTCGGCGCCTTTGAGAACCTGCAACCGAACCTCTTCCGGCGCCCCAGCATAGTTCAGTTCGTAGAGCGCATGGCGACCACCGAATTCCGTCCCGGTCGCGTCCCAGAGCAGCTTCATGATCTTGATGCGTTCGATATGGCTCATGTCGTTTGAGCCACGCACATACTGTGCGAGATAACGGTTGATCTCCGGATTCTGGAAATCCTTGGCCGAAGAGGGCAGGTAAATCAGCCCGGAGGCGACCGTGCGCCGGACAATGTCGATGACCTTAGGATAGGCCTCCGACATGAAGGTGCGGTAGCAGAGCGCCGCTTCGAGATTCGGCAGCACAGCACCGTTCGCCCAGGGGATCGGGTTGTGTGCCATGGCATTGGAGAACGCCCAGAACTGGTGGCGGATGGCGATCACTTCGCCAAGCATCGCCTGATTGCCGCGGAAGGCATCGCCGCCTGTTGCACGGAGCGCCTTGGCGAGAAGGCCTGCGAGGAAGTCCAGTTTCACGGCAAGACGCGTGCACCCCTGGAAGCAGTAGCCATGCATGAAGCCGGAGGCCGGATGGAAGGAGAGGATCTTCGCCGCATCCCGGATGACCAGAACGTCCTCCCACGGCACGAACACGTTGTCGAGCACGAGGATGGCATCGTTCTCATCGAAGCGCGAGGAGAGCGGATAGTCAAAGGGCTGGCCTTCCGCATTGGCTGTCTGTTCGTAGGAGACGCGGCAGAACATCTTGATGCCCGGCGCATTCATCGGAACGATGAACATGACCGACAGCGACGGATCCTCGGTTACGGTTGCCGAGCTCTGGGCAAGGAAATTGTAGTGGGTCAGAGCCGATGAGGTTGCGACGACCTTGGCGCCCGAAACATAGATACCGGCGTCGGTTTCCTTGGTGATATGGACAAACACGTCCTTCACGGCGTCGGCCGGCTTGTGCCGGTCGATCGGCGGATTGACGATCGCGTGGTTCATGAACAACGCCGCTTCCTGGGCGCGTTTGTGCCATGCGAGGGCATTGTCCTTGAACTGGCCATACCAATCGGCATTGGCGCCGAGCGTGTTCATCAGGGCCGCCTTGTAGTCGGCGGTGCGCCCCATCCAGCCATAGGACATGCGGGCCCAGTCGGCGATCGCGCCCTGCTGGGCGACAAGGTCTTCCGATGATTTGGCGACGCGGAAGAACTTGTGTGTGTATCCGCCGGAGCCGGTATCGGTCGGCGAGGTCAAGCGTGCTTTGGTCTTCTCGTCATGAAGAGCGTCATACATGCGGGCAATGGACCGGGCCGAATTGCGCATCGACGGATGAGTGGTGACGTCGGCGATGCGCTCGCCGTTGATATAGACCTCCCGACCGTCGCGCAGGCTTGCCAGATATTCGGCGCCGGTGAACGGACGGGTCTTGTCTGCACGGTGATCTTCAGCTCGCATCTCATCTTCCTCCCTTGATAGATGACGAGACAGTATGATCGAGCGTGATTTTCGGCCATGGACAAAGCAGGCAATTCGCTGGTACTTTTTCCGGTACGATGGCAAGAAACGATATTCCCTCCTTCTTTGTCTATGGTGAGCCAAGCCGTTCACTCGATGTGGGTTTTCTCCATGTCGAAACGGTAATGGAGCGCAGAAGCGTGCATTTCGGCCATGTTGCGCCGCATAAACATTCATCCATGGGGCAGATCACCTATTGGTTTCGAGGTGGCGGTGCCTACCGCATCGACGACCAGACTTGGAATTTTTCGGCTCCCACGATCAGCTTCGTGCCGAGCAACGTGGTTCATGGTTTCGATGTCGGCGAGCAATCCGATGCGATCGTCGTGTCCGTATCCGACGATTTGCTGGGCGCGATAGATCCGCAGGTCGCACTCGATCTTAACACGCCAATGCTGCTCAGTGGGGAGGCGCTCGATCCGGGCTGGTCGCGGCTCGGGACGACGCTTGAAATGATTGCCGACGAATATCGGGGCGGTGGCGGTAAGGACGACAAGGTCGTAGTCGGTCTCGTCTCGGTCGCCTTGTCAATGTTGGCCCGCCTTGCCGGGGCGAGAAATGTCCAGCTGACATCGCCAGCGGGCGCCCTCGGCATCGCGCTTCGGCGGGCCGTCGACAATCACTACAAGGAGGACTGGCCTGTCAGCCGCTATGTCGATTTTCTGGCGACCACGCCCCATTTGCTCGACAAGGCCGCGCGCGAGGTGTTCGGACAATCGGTCAAGGATCTCCTGCTCGACCGTCGTCTGCTGGAGGCAAAGCGCCTGCTCAAGTTCACGATCCGATCTGTCGAAGATATCGCACGGGAAGTGGGGTTTGAGGACCCGGCTTATTTTTCGCGGTTTTTCCGTAAACGCGCAGGCGAAGCGCCGGCCGCTTGGCGCCGGCGGCAGATCGGGCAGGAGCCATAACGTTGCCGCTATGTCGCGGAACACCCGTTAAGCAATACCCATCCTGAGTTTGCAGGAAAATTCTCCATGGCACCACACCAAGTGGTCCGAGGCCTATATTTTCTTTGTCGTGCAATAGGCTATTCGACATACGCGGCTGAACTCGTTCTGGCGCTTGTCGAAGAAACAAGGTGGAAGTCCCGCACAAAGCAATCCGAGTTCGTCCACGGGTTGAGGCGTGCCATATTCGTCGATGTTTCTGTCGCCATTTCTCACTTCTTCGACCAGATCAGCTCGGTGGCGGAGGCCGAGCGAGCGGAGTTCGATCGAAAGCAGGCAGAGGAAGTGGAGAGTGATAGCGCTTCGATGAACATCCTCAGCGCTGCGCTGAGGCTCCTGGCCGAACGCGATTTTTCCAATGGCATCAGTCAGGCTGTTCCGGCGAAAATGGAAGGCGCCCGGCGGGATTTCAATATCACCGTGGAGACGTTGCGTGACGTCCTGTCGCGGATCAACACCGCCGCAGAATTTCCACCGCCGTATTTGAAGCCAACGATCTTATCGAGAGGACTGCCGGAGCAAGCTCCGAACAGTCTTCCAGTCTGCAGGAAGTGAACAGGGCGGTTAACGACCTCGATCAGGTAACCCAGCAGAACGCTGCCATGGCGGAGGAAACATCGCCATGGCTTGTCAGCTACGGGAAAAAGCGCTTCAGCTTCACGTTCTGATCTCGGAGTTCAAGCTGGCCGCTCAGCAGAAAAGCGGAAACTCCAGCCTGGTTGCGTGAATGCTCTATGTTCCATAATCTATCTTATGCGATGTGTGTGTGTAGCCGCAAAGTTAAAGTGTCCTGTTTCTGCAAAGTTGGAATGTCACACTCTCCCCGGTTTTGATGACCTGGGA
>NZ_FWER01000031.1 GCF_900169785.1 Rhizobium sullae | reverse complement strand
TCGAAGCCCCGGCTGCGTCCGAATTCAACGAACTCGTCGGCTGACATCCGACCATCAATCACCTCGCCAATGAGGTAGAGGTTCAGCGAACGCTTGCCGGTCTTGCAATGTGCAAGAACGGGGCCTTCCGACTCATCGACCGCCCGCTGAAAGGCACGTACGTCCGCTTCGGTGATCGTGTCCGCCGTGACAGGAATGAACGCGTAGGACAGGTCGCACTGCTTCGCTTCCTGGCTTTCGGCTTGCGTTCCCGGCTGGGAAGGATCCTCGTTGTCCGGTCGGTTGTTGATGAGCGTCGTGAATCCTTGGTCGCGCAACGACCGGACGTCCTCGACACTTGGCTGTGGCGAGACCGACACTTTCTCGGATATTGCGGTGATAGGCATGACGGGCTCCATGTATCGCATCAATATACGATCTAATATATTGTATAATGATATGTGTTCAAGATCAGGCGCGGAACTTTGTGCTCGCCTGTTGTTCCGGCGCAGAGGAGAAGCACCATGGCCCCGACAGCGAACCGTGTGAGCGCCCAGACATCCGACGAAATCAACCGACGCCTGCGCTGGCAGATGGAGGAGAGGCTCGCCTAGTACGAGGCTCATCCCGATCAGATCGAAACAAGGCTGGCGGAACTTGACCGGGAGTGGGAATCGAGCGATCGCTCGAGGCGAATGCTTCCACATTGGCCTTCACGGAAGCAGCAGTAAAGCGCGCCCCCATCCGCTGCTTTAGCTTAGGCGGCGATAAATTCCGCCACCTGGGTCGGTGAATGCTTCCGGGTGAAGCGCGGATGGGTGACACCGGCCGTCATCCGTTGAATCAAAATCGCTGAGCCAAGAACGGCAGATTTGTTCAGCCGGGAGCTCGACATCTACCAGTCCGCAATCGGCCCCATCTTGGCCAGCGCGATTACGGTGCGTAATCCATTTTCTACGCGAAGCGGAAACCATTCCGATTTGAGGGTGCGATATGTCGATTTTATAAGTCTCTGTGCAGTCAGGCCCACGCAACCAAACTTCCGTTCAAAGCCCGCCCCTCCTTATAGAGCTTCGACATTCAAGCATGCGTGAACGTGCCCCGACGCAATCTCTCGCAACTCCGGACGCGTCCGCTTGCAATGCTCGGTCGCGATTGGACAGCGGGGATGGAAATGGCAACCGGAGGGCGGGTTGAGCGGCGAGGGGATTTCGCCCTGGATCGGCATGAACTTACGTCGCTGCAGCGAGATCTTCGGCATGCCGTCGAGCAGCATGCGCGTATAGGGGTGCGCAGGCGATGCGAAGAGCTGCTCGGTCTTGGCAAGCTCCACGACGCGGCCGAGATACATTACGGCTACCCGGTCGCACAAATGGCGGATGACGCCAAGATCATGGCTGATGAAGATCATAGCAAGGCCGTTGTTGCGCCTTATGTCCATCAGGAGATTGATGATCTGCGCCTGAACAGACACGTCGAGCGCGGCCACCGCCTCATCGCAGATCAGCATGTCGGGCTTCACTGCCAGCGCCCGGGCGATGCCCACGCGCTGACGCTGACCGCCGGAAAATTGATGAGGGTAGCGGCCGACGCTGTCCGCGGGCAGGCCGACGCGCGCAAGGATGTCGACCACGTAATCCTTCACCCGTGAGCGCGGCACTAGCCCGTGCAGGACCGCCGCCTCGCCGACGATCTCGCCGACGCGTAGGCGTGGATTGAGAGAGGAAAGCGGATCCTGGAAGACCATCTGGATTTTCAGTGCATCCCGCTTACGGGTCAGGAAGCTGTCGTAGGGCTCACCGCGGAAGCGCCGCTCGCCGGAAGAGGCAGGCAGGATGCCGGCGATCATCCGCGCCAGTGTCGATTTCCCGCAGCCGGATTCGCCGACGACGCCCAGTGTTTCGCCCTTGCGCAGCGTGAGCGAGACGTTGTCGACGGCGCGCAGCACGGTGGGCGGGCGGTCACGCAGAAAGTGGTTCGCGAGATCGCGAAATGCGCTGCGTCCCGCTATGAAGCTGCGCGACAGATCCGTTGCTTCGAAGATCATCTCGTTCATGCGTCAGCCCTCGAATGGATGATAGCACCAGATGCGGTGCGTGGCCGATAGCTCCGTCGCCGGCACCGGCTCGCTGCAGATCTCCGTCGCCCGCTCGCAGCGGCTGGCGAAGGGACAGCCCTTTCCGAGCGAAAGCAGCGAGGGCATGTTGCCCGGGATCTGCCTCAGCTTCTCTCCTGGTATGTTGCAAGAGGGAACGGAATCGAGAAGTTTGCGGGTGTAAGGATGGCGCGGGGAACCGATGATGTCCTCGGTCGTGCCGATCTCCATCATGGCGCCGGCATACATGACCATTATCCGGTCGGCGAGTTCCGAAAGCGTCGAAAGATCGTGAGTGATCCAGATCATGCCGAGGCCGCGTTCATCGATCTGGCGGCGGATATGGTAGATGATCTGGGCCTGGATCGTCACGTCGAGAGCCGTCGTCGGCTCGTCGGCGATGATCATGTCCGGTCCGAGCAGCAGGGCGGTGGCGATGACGACGCGCTGGCGCATGCCGCCCGACATCTCGTGCGGATAGGCGTTCAGCCGCTCCTCCGGCGAGGGAATACCCACTGCCTTCAGCGCCTCGATGCAGCGCTCGTGCTTCTCCTTGCGGGAGACAGTCTCGTGCTCGCCGATCGCTTCGTACATCTGGTCGCGCACGCGCATCAGCGGGTTCAGCGTCATCAAGGGGTTCTGGAAGGCCATGGCGATCCGCCGGCCGCGATAGCGGCGCATCTCCTCGAAGTCGAGTACCGTCAGCTCCGTACCATCGAGCGAGATCGAGCCGGAAACAATGCGGCCCGGCTCATCGACCTGGCCCATGATCGACATCCCCGTCACCGACTTGCCCGAACCGGATTCGCCGACGATGCCGAGCACTTCGCCGCGGCGAAGGTCGAAGGAAATGTCGCGCACCGATCTCACCACACCTTGGCGAGTGAAGAACCAGGTGTTGAGGTGGTCGACTTGGAAGAAGGGTTCCGTCATTGCCCGGCTCCTCTAGCGGTCGAGCCGCGGGTTGTTGAGATCGCGCAACCGGTCTCCAAGCAGGTTCATCGCGACGATCATCACCAGCAGCACCACCCCCGGATAGATGCTGATCCAGTACTTGTGCGAGAAGATGAATTCGTAGCCGCTGGCGATCAGCATGCCGAGCGAGGGCCTGGTGAGTGGCAGGCCGACGCCGAGGAAACTCAGTGAGGATTCGAGCGAGATCGCCGCGGCGATGTTGAGCGTGAAGAGCACGATGATCTGCGGCATGCAATTCGGAAGCACGTGGCGCAGCATGATACGTGTGGGCGAAAGGCGCAGGCACCTTGCTGCCTCGACATATTCCTTGCTGAGTTCGCTCATGGCGAAGGATCGGGCCGTGCGCGCATAATAGGACCATTGCACGATGACGATGGCGAGCACGACCTTGCTGACGCCGTTGCCCAGGATAGCGAGGATCGCAAGCCCGACGAGCAGGGCGGGAAGGCCGAGCATGAAATCGACCGCACGCATGATGATCGCGTCTGTCACGCCGCCACGCCAGGCCGAGAGAAGCCCGAGCCCGGTGCCGAGCACCATTGCGGCGCCTGCCGCCACCAGCCCGACGAAGACGCTGATCCTGATGCCGTAGAGGATTGCGGAAAGCATGTCGCGGCCGAAGCTGTCGGTGCCGAGACGGAAGACGAAATTCGTCTCCTGCTCCAGAGATTTCGCGATGGCGAGGACGGTGAAGTTTTCAGGGAGCGTGCCGTTCGAAACGATCCTGACCTTGCCGCCCTCCGGGTTGTCGACGGTCCACCAGGGCTGGACGATATGCTTCTTGCCGCCTTCCACGGTGGCGCCGGCCGGCAAGTTGCGGATCTGCAGGCTGGCGAGCTTGGTGCCTTCCGGCAGCACGCCGACGCCGAGACAGTTCGCTCCGCAGGACTCGGCCGCGATACTATTGCGGGTCTGTGCCGGTGAAGCAGGTTCGACGGAGGCCGCACCCACCTGGAGGCGGATGTTGGCGCGGACTTCCTCTCCCGGCACCATGCGCTTCGAGCCGGCGGGCTTCAACGCATCGGAAAGCTGAAGCTGCGTCAGGTCGTAGGGGTCCGTTGGCGAGATCAGGGGCGCGAGGAGGGCGCAGACGACGAAAACGAGGCTGATTAGCAGACAGATGATGGCTGTGCGGCTTTCGGCGAAACGCCGCGCGAAATCGTTGAATCCGGTTAGGCTCATGCCGCCCGCCTCAGAATGGATTTCACGCGCGGATCGATGGCCATATGCAGGATGTCGACGATGAAGTTGATGGCGATGAACAATAGCGCCGTATAGGTGAGTTGGGCCACGATCAGCGGACGGTCCAGTACCTTGATCGAGTTGATTAGTAGCTTGCCAAGCCCCGGCCAGGAAAACACTGTTTCGGTGATCACGCCGTAGGCCAGTAGGTTGGCGAGTTCGATCCCTGTTACGGTGATGAGCGGAACCAGCGCATTGCGCAGGATATGCCTGACGACCACCTTACGGCTGCGCACGCCTTTCGCATAGGCGAACTTAACGAAGTCGAGGCGGGAGATTTCCATCGTCGCGGCGCGCGTGACGCGCATCAGCAGCGACATCTTGAGGAGCGCCAGGCTGAAAGCAGGCATGACGACATGCGACCAGCCGTCGAGCGTCCAGAGGCTGGTGGTGATTCCGAAATGGGTCGCCACCTGACCCCGGTCGCCGACCGGCAGGATTGGCAGAGCGATGCCGAAGGCGACGATCAGGAGCATGCCCTGCCAGAAGGTGGGGATGCTGACGCCGATCAGGGAGAAGGCTATGACGCCACGCCCGAGCGGCGATTCCGGTCTAAGCCCCGAATAAAGCCCGGCCGGCACGGAAACGGCAATGGCGATAATGAAGGCCACCAGACCGAGTTCGAGGCTCGCCGGCAGGCGCTGCAGCAGGATGCTGGTGACGGGTTCCTTGTAGACGAAGGAGGTGCCCCAGTCTCCCTGCACGGCATTGCCGAGGAAGATCAGGTATTGCTGCCAGAGCGGCTTGTCGAGCCCGAGTGCGGTGATGGCGGCCAGCCGGTCGGCCTCCGAAGCTTCCGACGAGATCAGGATGTCTGCCGGATTACCGATCAGCCACACTCCGACGAACAGCACGACCGACAGCACAAAGACCACGACCACGCTTTGCAACAGGCGCTGCAGCACGAAGGAGGACATCAGCGGGCAGCCTTCAGATAGGCGTTGATGTTGCGCTGTTCGACGGTCGGCATCGCCCCCGCCGCAAGATCCTGGACCAGCGATCCGAAATGCAACGCATATTCGGCGCATATGCCGCCCGTACTGCCGGTCTCAAGCCGGTTCTCGATCTCAGTGCGCAGTGCCTGGCCGCCCGGGAGTTGTGCCAGTTCGTCCAGGAAGGGCGCCTTGCCGGCTGCTGCGGCCATGGCGGCATCGTGGACCAACTCATGGCCCCTGTGTTTGCCGAGGGTCTCGCCAAGCCGCATCATGGCGAACTCGCCGAAGATCGCCCCGTGCGACAGGTCCAGATTGGTCCGCATCCGCTCCGTACTAACATAGAGGTCGCGCGCCAGAAGCTCGGTCCGCACGAGGATTTCGGAAATGGCGCTGATCACCTCTGCCAGTCCGTCCTCGAACATCTGGTTGGCGCTGCCGTCGGATTCGAACGGGCGATGGGCGGTCGCCATCAGCATGCCGGCGCAGGAATAGAGCTTGTTGCTGTTGGCGATGATGCCGTAGCAGAGGATCGGGTTGATCTTCTGCGGCATGGTGGAGGAGCCGATGGTGCCTTCGATACGACCTTCGTGCAGTTCCCCGTACTCCTCGGAGGAACTCTGGTAGACCTCTTCGGCGATCTTGTGGCAGATGGAAGCCGTCAGGCTCAGCGCATTGACATATTCGCACATATGCGTGCGGATCGCCCGCGAGGGAATGGCCATTTCGCCCATGCCGAGAAGTGCTGCCACGCGTGACTGGAAGGCCGGGCCCTGCCTGCCCAGAGCCGAGAAACAGCCAACTGCGCCACCGGTTATGACGACGAAGGCCCGCTTTTCGGCTTCCCGAAGCCTGTCCGAGGCCTGAAGGAATTCGTCGATCCATACCGCGACCTTGAAGCCGAAGGTGATCGGCACCGCATGACGGTAATGGGTGCGCCCCGCCATGACGGTTTTCGCGTGGGTGCGGGCATGGCGGCCAAGATGGCGCAGGATGTCGGCGAGCAGCCCGTCCAGCACCGCCTGGGCACGCTTGGCGAGCAGCAGCAGTCCGGTCTGGATGACGTTCTGCGTGGTGATGCCCCAGTGGACATAGCCACCGTGCTGTGGGCCGCAGAGCCGGACGAGCTCGTTGATCAGCGGCATGAGAGGGTGACGGGTCGTCCGGTACGACGTGTCCAGCCGGTCCATGTCCAGATACTCGTAACGGCAATGTTCAGCGACCACCTCCGCCGAGGCGATCGGGATCATGCCGAGCTCTCCCTGAGCGAGCGCTACAGCCTTTTCGACATCCAGGAAGGCCTGGTACATGGCCGGCGGAGCAAAAGCGTCCCGCAGTCCCCGGTAGTCGTATTGTGACGTGAGGGCGTCGTTGAATTCTGTACCCATCTGGCTTTCGCACTTTCATGAATGAGAAGGCAAGGCCGGCGTGCCCGCCAGCCTTGCCGGTATCGTCTTATTCGGGGCGCGCGGTGTAGAAGATGTTGGTCAGGTTGGCGTTGGGGTCGTAATGCACGCCATTGCGTACGCCCCAGACGCCGAACTCGTGGTAGAGCGGCACATAGCCGTCGTCCTCGTAGACTTCGGCCACCGCCGCAAGGATCAGTTCTTCCCGCCTTGTGTCGTCCAGCGTCGACTGTGCGTCTTCAAGCGCCTTGTCGGTGACCTTGCTGGAATAACGCCCACGGTTTGCGCCGCCCCAGCCGCGGTCGGGATTTCGGGTGCCGGCGAGGTTGATCATCTGGCTCAGGCCTTCGCCCGTGTCGGCGGCGGCACCGGCCAGATAGAGGCTGAACTCGTAGGCGCTCGCCTTGGTGAAGTAGATACTGAACGGGAAGGTCTCGAGCGTCACGTTCAGCCCGATCTGCGAGAGCATGGCGGTCACCGCCTGAGCGACTTGCGCGCCATTGACGTAGCGGTCGCTGGGGGCGTTCAGCGTCATCGAGAAACCGTTCGGATAGCCCGCGTCGGCCAGCAGGCGCTTGGCCTCCTGCGGATCGTAGCGATAAGGCTGCAGACCGGGATTATGGCCGAAGACACCGTCCACGATGATCTGGCTTGCCGGTTGAGCCATGCCGCCCATCACGGTTTCGGCGATCTGCTCGCGGTTGATGGCGAGGTTGAGCGCCTTGCGGACGCGCGGGTCAAGGAAGGGGTTCTTTCCGTCGGTTCCAGAAACCTTCGGCGTCTTTTCCTGACCCTGGTCGGGCAGCAGGAAGATCAGCAGCGTGGAGGGAATGGACGACAGGTGGTACTTGCCCGAGGACTGGATGCTGTCGATGCTGTTGATTGGCACGGCGTTGATGACATCCACCGAACCGCCGAGCAGGGCGGCGATGCGGGCGCTGTTGTCCGGCAGGGATTTGACCAGCACCGAATCGTAGGCGGCCGGCGTGCCGTAATACTGTTCGTTGCGCTCTAATTCGATCTCAACGTCGGGCGCGAACTTCTTGACGCGGTAGTGCCCGATGCCGGGCGATACCTTGCCGCTGTTGAAGCCGGCTGTCTCTAACCAGTTGTCGTTACCGCAGGTCTTGGCGTCATAGGCCAGCGTGCGGCCGGTCGAGTTCTGGACGATGCCGATATTACTCAAGCTGCGCAGCAGGTTCGGATCGGGTTTCTTGGTGTCTATCTCGATCTTGCCATCGCCGGCATCCTTGATATCGGCGATCGTGGCGATGAAGCTGCTGAAGAGGCCGGGGCTATTGGGCACATTGCGCACCCGGCAGATCGAATAGATCACGTCGTCGGCTCCGAGCGCATTGCCGTCGTCGAACTTCGCCTTCGGCTCGAGCGTGATGACCCACTTGGTATCACCTTGGATCTCCCATGATTTCGCAAGGCGCGGTTCGACGTTGCCGTTGACGCCATTGGTGTAGACGAGCGCGTCCGAGATGTTCTCGCGAAGATCGAAATTGTAGCCGGCGCGGTGGAAATGCGGATCGACCGAGGTGGCGAGCGCGGCGACACCCACGCGCAATTGTTCAGCCGCTGCCGGAAGCGGCACAAGCGATGTCGCGGCTGCGAGCGCAAAGCCAAAAGATGCCAGTGACAAGTTTTTCATAGGTCCTCCTCCCATTTATTCTGTGGGACCGTATCGCCGCACTATCTGGTGAGAAATCGAATTTTTCTGGACTCGATTGAGTTTTTCTCAATTGAACGATAGAGATGGCGGCGGGAGGAAAACACAAATGCAAACAAGGCGTAGGGACCTGCCACCCATGACCTCGCTTCCGGTGTTCGAATCGGTGGGGCGGCACATGAGTATTGCCAAGGCGGCCGACGAACTCTGTCTGACACCCGGCGCAGTTAGCCGGCAGATCCAGAATCTTGAATCATTCCTCGGTTGCGATCTCTTCGAGCGGTCGCATCGAAGGATCACATTCACGCCGGTCGGCGAAGTGTACTGGGACAAGATCCATGTTTCACTCGGCCAGATACGCGCGGTGACGAGCGACCTATCAGTCGGCGTCGAACGGCGACCGCTCGTCATCGGTAGCCCGCGCGTCTTTCTGCAGAAATGTATCATGCCGGTGCTTGGAACGCTTTATGCGCGCCGTCCCGACATCGTCGTAAAATTCGTCACGGGCGGGCATGATGTCGAGGGGGTGGACGGTGCAATCCATGTGGGCGAGGCAATCAGCAAAAAGGGATTCGTGTGCGAGATATTGGGCGACGCTGACCTCACACCGGTCTGCAGCCCTGCCTATCTTCGCCGCGCGCCACCCCTCGATACACCCGACGATCTGGAACGGCATACTTTGCTTCGTTCCGCGGAATTCACCCGCAACTGGGAGCGTTGGCTGGGGCAGCGCGCTCCAAGAATTTTTTCCAGCACGCGCTTCATCGATCTCGAAAGCTCCGGCCTGGAACTGACGGCCGCAATCGAAGGACTTGGCATTGCGATTGTTCGCCAGAAGCTGGTCAAGCAGGAACTGGCGGATGGTCAACTCGTTGCGCTGTTTGAGAAAGACATGGTGCATGAGCACTATTTCTTCATGTTCGCCGATCCGAAACTTCGATCCGACAGTTTCCGATTCTTTCGCAATTGGCTGAGGGACGCGGTTGTGGAATAGAACAGGCCGGTGTTCAGTCCGCGGCGCGCTAACATACCTGGATTCTTCTGGTGAAGGCGTGATCGGATCCGCTCTGGGGAGGCTGGACGATCAAAAGACGAAAACCTAAAAGAGATTAAGCCCAAACCCGCCTCTTGAAGGAGGAGAAAGAATGAAACGCATCGAGATGGAAGTGAGCGGCGGCTGCCAGTGCGGTACCGTCCGCTACCACGCAACCGCTATGCTCGACAATTCGCATCTCTGCCATTGCCGCATGTGCCAGAAAGCCTCGGGCAACATCTTTGCCGCGCTCGTCGCTGCGCCCGATGATGCGCTCACCTGGACACGCGGCAAGCCGAGCGTCTGGAAGAGCTCGGAGCTTGTCGAGCGAGGCTTCTGCGCCAATTGCGGCACGCCATTGTTCTTCCACCACCTCGAAAACGGTCGCACCAACCTGATGATCGGCTCGCTTGACGATCCGCACGCCTTCTCGCCGCTTGCCAATACCTGCACCGAGAACATGGTGGCATGGTTCGAGACGATCACGGGCATAGAAAATACCGGTGCGACCGAAAGCAACGGCGCCGACTGGGCCGCGGCGATCAAGGAGAGCAACAACCAGCACCCCGATCACGATACCACCTCATGGGCGGTGAGGGGGCGTGAAGGCTGAGTCCTATTCCTGCGGTTGCAGGTGCGGCGCTGTCCGTTGCTGCTATTCCGAAAAGCCGTCGTGCCGGAAACCGACGACAGCAACGGCTTACTTTCAAGATGATGCACGCAGGGTGCCTGAAGGTCTGCTCTTTAGCTGCCTCGAAGCAGCCCGTCAGCTTCCGATGTCAGCACTGGTGTCCTGCACCCAGAAGCGGCCATTCGTTCAGCTTCACGGGTAGAGGGCAACTGCGGCTTCGGCCTGTAGCCACTGCACGGTGGCAGCAATCTCGGGTGCTGACTCACCTGGCCGTGTCAGAACGTGATGACGGAAGCCGGCGATCAATGGGCCGAACGGTTGCACCAGTTGGCCAGCCGCGAGTTCATCCTTCACCAGCGCCAGGCTGGCCAGCGCGATCCCTTGCCCGGCGACCGCCGCCTGGATCGCATGGCTCTCATCGGAGAATCGGAGTTGGGCGGGCTCCCTGGGTTCCGGCAACCCAGCTTCGGCGAACCAGCGCGACCATGTCGGATTGTCGGGATGCCGCCGCCGCCATTGGAAGTCGATCAGCGGCCACTGAGCGAAATCGGCAACGCTCGCGACCTTCAGCATCGGGTTGAAGACCGGCGCAAAGCGATCCGCGAACAGGGGCGTGACGGAAAAGCTCGGATAAGGGCCCGTACCATAGCGGATCGCGATATCGACCCCGACGGAGTCGAGATTGACCACTTCGTCGGACGCCTGAAGTTGCAGGTCGATATTCGGATGCAGCGCGCGGAAAGCGGTCACGCGCGGGACGAGCCAACGCGCCGTGAAGGCGATTGTGGCGGAAATCGTCACCTGCGCGCGACTCCGGCGGCGCGTGAGGCGCTCGATTACCTCCGCAAACGCATCGAAGCCGTCCCGCAACACAGGATAGAGCTGTGCCCCGGCATCGGTCAGCACGACCTGCCGGGTACGCCGCTCGAACAAGGCGATCCCGACATGTTCCTCTAGCGCGCGGATCTGATGGCTGACCGCCGTGGGCGTCACCGCCAGTTCGCTCGCCGCCCGCTTGAAGCTGCCATGGCGCGCAGCGGCCTCGAAGGCGCGAAGCGCGGACAAAGGCGGGAGGCGTCGGATCATGGATGAATTCACCTAATCTATCGGATGACGATTTGGAGTTTGTCGTCAGAGCTTTAACGCACGATCTTCCAGTCATCAACCTGGGTATCGGTTAGTTTTTCTTCACCGTAGCCCCAAATGCGAAGGAGTAAAATGATGAAACTGGAACGTGTATTCACCACGCCGGACAATTATGCGCCCTTCCTGCTATCGCAGGGGATCAGGTTCGGCAATCTGCTCTTCATCTCCGGTCAGGCTGGCGCGGGCGAGGACGGAAAGATCGTCGAAGGCGGTTTCCGCGCGCAGGGCGAACAGGCGTTCGCCAATCTGCGTCGCGCGCTGAAGGCCGGCGGATCGAGCCTCAAGGACGTCATTAAGGTGACGATCTTCGTTACCGACATGGGCAATTTCCAAGAGGTGGTCGAGCTGCGCCGGAAATTCTTCTCCGAACCCTATCCGGCCGACACGATCGCCGAGGTCAAGGCGCTCTACAATCCCGACGTGATGATCGAGATCGAGGCGATCGCCGCGATCCGCGATGCGGAGGGCAAGTGACATGGACGCGTCCGCATCCACCGGGGAGCGCGCCGACACGGCGCGCCTCTTCAATCCGCTGAAGATCGGGCAATTGGAAATCCGCAACCGGCTCGCGGTTGCGCCGATGACCCGGGTCAGCGCCACTGAGGCTGGCCATGCCACGGCTCGTATGAGCGACTATTATGGCGGCTTTGCCGAGGGCGGCTTCGGCCTCGTCATCACCGAGGGTCTCTACACCGATCAGCTCTTCTCGCAGGGCTATCTCTTCCAGCCCGGCCTGTCGGATGACGTACAGCGCGATGCCTGGAAGCCGATCGTCGAGCGTGTCCATGCGGGCGGCGCGCGCTTCGTCGCGCAACTCATGCACGCCGGTGCGCTCGGCCAGGGCAATCGCTTCCGCGACGACACGCGCGGTCCGTCGGCGATCCGACCGGCCGGGCATCAAATGGCGTTCTATCGTGGATCGGGGGTGTATCCGCTACCAGTCGAGATGACCAAGGCCGAAATTGACGAGGCGATCGCGGGTTTTGCTGCGGCCGCGGTCCGGGCGTGCGAAGCTGGTTTCGACGGCGTGGAGATCCACGGCGCCAATGGCTATCTGCTCGACCAGTTCCTGACCGAAGGCGTCAACATTCGCACGGACGCCTATGGCGGCGGGGCTGCGGCACGCCTGCGGATCACGCTGGAGACGGTCGAGGCGGTTCGCGCTGCGGTTGGCCCGGACTCCACTGTTGGCGTGCGGAGTTCCCAGGGCAAGGTCAACGACTTCGTCCACAAATGGCGTGGCGAGGACGAAGCAGCCGAAATCTACGGCCTGCTGGGCCGGCTTCCGATCGACTATCTCCACACCACCGAGTTCGAGGCGTGGCGCCCAGCCTTCACCGACGGCCCCAGCCTCGCCAGCCTAGCCAAGCACCATAGCGGCCTGCCGGTACTGGCGAACGGATCGCTTCATGATCCTGAGCGCGCGACCGAACTACTATCTGAGCATCGGGTTGACATGATCACGCTCGGCCGCGGCGCGCTGACGCATGCAGACTGGCCGCATCGCGTCGCGCAGGGTACAGCGCTCGCCGAGTTCGACCGCCGGATATTGTCGCCCCTCGCCGACCTCGACAACGCCGATCGTGTCCAGTCGACTAAATAGCATCGGTCCAGCCGAAGCATTCCCGCGCGACGACCCGGTAGAGTCCGCTTCCATCGCACCAGCGCCGGAAGCGGACTGTCGGCATAGGGGAATTTGAGACGAGGCCTATTGTAACAACAGGGTCGTTGGTTCTATTCGCCTTCAAGGCGACGTATTATACGAGTGTCCAGCTCTCGGGGACGCTTGCCAGTCAACGAGAGGTCGCACTTGCTCAACCCGGAAGGCGAAGATCAGCTGCGAGGCTGCAGCAGCGCCAAGGCGACCGTCGATGCGGCTAGGACGGCGGTAAGGGTCAAGGGGCCGACAGCGCCGTAGTGATCGACGACATAGCCGCCGAAAACCGCGCCAATACTGATGGCGACCTGAAAAGAGACGACCATCAGGCTCCCCGCTGCCTCCAGCGCGTCAGGTGCTCCGCGGGACAGATTGGTCGGCAGCACCACCGGCGCCATGCCGAACGCGAAGCCCCAAAGTGAAACGAAGGCGAATGCAACGCCTGTATGAGGACCCCAAAGCACCAAGGCGAGCGCCGCAACCGCCATCAGCGTGGCGGTTACACCAAGCGCCAGGCGGATACTTGCGTCGGCCATTCGGCCACCGGCGACGTTACCGATCACAGAGGCGATACCGAACCCAAGCAGCGCCAAGGCAATCGATTCGGTTTCAAGACGCGTCACTTGTTCCAGGAAGGGACGCACATAAACCGAGCCGGCAAAATGCCCTGTCATCAGCAAAAGGATGGCAAGCATTCCCAGTTGAACGCCACGCCGGCCTGTCAGCCGGAACACGTCGGCGAGGCTGTTGCTTGTGCTTGCGGGCAGCGTTGGCAAGCTGAGCGCCTGCAACACCATCGCAAGTGCGGCAAGTCCGGCGGTCATCGCCATGGCGATTCGCCATCCCAGCCAATCGCTGATCAAAGCGCCCATCGATGGCGCAGCTATGGTGGCGAGCGAGACGCCGAGGGTGACAATAGCCATGCCCCGACCTGTCGCATTTGCGCCAACCAATCTCGCCACGACCGCGACTGAAAGCGCCCAGAAACCGCTAAGCGCGATGCCTAGCCCGGCCCGTCCCAACAACAATAGCCAAAAATCGGTCGCTAGCGCTGCAAGAATATTGGATCCGATCGCCAATGCACTAAGACCGACCAGCACCGCCTTGCGGTTCAGTCTGCCAATGAGAACATTGCTCAATAGGGCCGTCACGGCGCCGACGGAAGCGGTAGCGGTGACGACCTGTCCGGCTGTTCCCTCAGTAATCCCGAGATCGCGCGCCATTGGCGTCAACAGGCCCGCCGGCAGGAACTCAGCCGATACCAGCGCAAAGCTGGTTGCCGCCATCGAAAGAACGGCAAACCAAGTCGCGGCGCTCCAGGCGGCTGGCTCGGCGGTATCAAAGTCTATCGCCGCGTCGGCGAGTTCTGATGTCGTGTCCGTCATTGAATTATCTCCTACGTTCGGAGATTTCATAGACGAACTTCCTAGGATGATATGTGTCTTACAATCCGAAATTCATGTCCATTCGTCCAGAACTTGTGCGGCGCACAATGCCCGGTGACACGCTGGTGATGCGCTTGAAGGCGCGAGCGAAAGATGCCTCCGACTCATAACCTAATCGGGAAGCAACTTCGGCAACTGACATGCCACCTTGGCCCAGCAACTCGCGGGCAAGCTGCATCCGCAGACGGCCAAGATAACGTGCCGCGCCTTCTCCTAAGATAGCGCTGAAGCGCTCGGCAAAGATCGAGCGCGACTGGCCTGCCACGGCCGCGAGGCTTTCGAGGGTCCAGTTATGGCCGGGGTCCCGGTGCATGGCTGCCAACACACGGCCGATGTGGGGGTCGCGGATCGCGGCGAGCCAGCCGGTGGTCGAGGCGCCGCTGCAATTTACCCAGCAGCGGATAAGCCGCGCTGCGAGCAAGTCTGCCATACGCGATAGGACGGTCGCGCTACCCATCTGAGGCTGTGAAGCCTCCGCCGTCATCGCCGCCAGCAGGGGACGAACGATCGGGTCATTGCCGGCTACATCGCAGCCCTTGATCATTGGCGGCATCAAGGCGATCAAAGGATTAAGCGCATACGCGCTCAAAGTCATGGAGCCGCAGAAGAGGGTGCTGGTCGCACCCGTTCCTTCCCGCACCACTTCGCAGACGTTGCTGCCCAACCTTGTTATCTGACAGCTTTTGAGGCAGTCGCCCTCAACATCTGGCGCGCTGGCTAATCGATGCGCGATACCTTGCGGCAGCAGCACCAGATCTCCATCGTTCAACTCCTGCCACCCTTGCGCTTCGGTATGGATCCAGCACGGACCCTGGCTCACGAAGTGAAAACGAAGTAACTGTTGTTGCGGAAAGGCGATGCTCCATGGATGTCTGAGTTCGCAGCGCCCATAGTTGACGCCACTCAAGCGAAAGTCTTGTAGCACTTCGCTTAGCGCATCCATTGGGATATTTGACGGCGACAACGGTCGAGACGAATGGTCAAGCATTTAGTCAATTTAGGTCTCGAGCGTCTGGCATGCAAGCACGATCGTATCGCGAGGCGATTGTTTCCGGCAGCGGTATTTTCTGTGAATTCGAGCGTGATCGCGGCCAGCACCGGCCTCTCTCATGCTGTCAGCCGATGGATTACGGGTTCCTTGGCCATATTGTAGGGATCGTAGCCGGGCAGTCCGGCAACACCGGCGATGGAGCCAAAGTTGATGATGCGACCATCACCGCTGGCTTTGAGGTAGCGGTAGGTCCTGGAAGATTAGTGCGAGCCTTTTGCGGGGTACCACCTGTACTATCCAAGCCGGCGCCAGCTTTCGGCGGCATTCAAGCTCGTTGTGGATTCGCTTCGCCATCGCGCCTGAAGCCGTCAGATTCGAGCGCGTAGGATCGTGAGCGGCCCCTTCCGGAGGTTCGGGCGAGGGAGATGTTCACACCGGAATTTCCAGCAGAGCGGCGGCGCGCCGCCTCCTGGTCGTCATCAACTAAGGTCAGCGTCGTTAAGAGCTTTGAGCGACTTCGCCGAAACGACAGTCGTTGAGCTGCATGATACCGGTCAAAGGGTGATGCGATATTGGCGTCTCGCGTCATCCTCCGGCGACCGCTTTGGGGTCGAGGTGAAATGCGTCGCAGGAAGTCAAGAGACTCCGGGCGCCACAAAAGCCAGCAGCGGCTCCATATCGTAATTATCTGCCGCTTTCAGCGCCTCAATATAGGCGGCGCGTCTCTCGCTCATCTTTTGAAGATCGGAGCCCGATGTCCAGTCGATAGGTTCGGCTCCATATATCTTTTCAAGAACGACGTCCGCCATGATGCGCGCATGCCGGCCATTACCGTTCGGAAACGGATGAATGAACACCAGCTTATGATGTAGCCGGACAGCCGCCTCGATCGCAGAGTACGTGTTGTTATCAGCCCAATACCGGGCATCATCTATGAGCCCCCGCAGTTGGGCTCCTATCTGCACGGGATCGATACCAATGTTTTTCCCCGTTTTGCGAAATGTGCCCGCCCAATTCCAAACATCGCCAAAAAGCCGCCGATGAAGCTCGATTGCAAAATCATCGGTCAGAATATCTTTTCGGCGCATACGAGAAATCCAGCGCAGCCCAGAAGCGATGTTCGCCTGTTCGAGCTCGTCCAACTCACTCTGCGTTTTAAGATGCTTGAATTTCAGCCCACCGACTTCGTTTGGGTCGAGAGGGGTCGCACCATCGGGATATTCGAACTCAAAGGTCACTTATCCTCCCAGAAATCGGAGGGCATCTGGTACATCAGCTCATTCATCAGGCGAGCGACTTCCTGCTGGGTCCGGTTGTGCGAAACAGTTTGGTCTTCCAGCGCCATATGCTTTGCGGCACTACCGACGATCGCTTGTGCTTTTTTCCTGGCCTGGGCGATGATGACATTTTCGATCGTCTGAGGTGGGACGAAGGCGTAGACGAAGCGGCAACCCATCGCTTCGGCAGTCGCCTCCATGGACTTCAGGGTCACACCGCCATCAAGCTCGGCTTTTTCGGCCTGCGCGATACGCGCGCGCGTGACGCCCATTTTCTTGGCGAGCTGCGCGCCCGACATGCCCAAAGCTTTACGCACCGTTCGGATCCAGCCTTCAGCCGGTATCTCGATATCGTTTCCAAGCGCGGTATCTACAATCGCCTGATACTGCCGACGTACGGTTTGCTTCACGCTCATTGGATACCCATATGTTGACGGATTAAGTCGTTTCGTCAACACAAAACTATACATTCAAAGGTAAAGCGTCAATATATCTATTGACGATCTTGGTGGAGCCGACAAGTTAGCCCAGCCCCCACGACAGACGCATTATGCTGGAAAGTCAGCCATGCCGTAAGCAGGATTATCGCAGTGGCAGTCCTTACGACCTAGGGCACGGCGTGGTTCTGAGGACGGCATACGCCCACTTATTCGTCGCTCATTGCCGGAGCCCAATGCCGATCAGCGTTTTGGGCTTGATATACAGATCGGGGGCTTGAAGGCTGCGCTGCGTCGCTCTTGAGACGGCAGGAAGGTCAGTTGCACACCATCGTGACCGACATTATGAGCCCAGGCTATTCGCCAGAAAGTGCTCGAGGAACTTCACTTCAGCAGAAAGACTTGGTCGGCCCTTTAACCAATACCGGCTTGGACGCCGGTTGGCGATCGTGTCGCGCCGGCGCGCGTTAAAGCGCATCAAGCCCGTGGAATGGTCGGTTCCCCGGGATTGTTGCGTCAGCTGCAATTATGAACTGCGAAACTCGGCCGTTCTCATGGACGGCCGACTATAGCACTTTCGCAATGCAGATCGGGAATGGACCCGTTCAGAATTTCGCAGGAGCACACAATGAGACTTTATCATCATCCGCTGTCGGGTCACGCTCACCGAGCCCGCCTGTTCGTCTCGCTGCTTGGCTTGCCTCACGAACTGGTTGAGGTCGACCTGAAGGCAGGTGCGCACAAGAAGCCTGAGTTTCTGAAGCTGAACCCGTTTGGGCAGGTGCCGGTGCTGGAAGACGATGGCGTTGTCATCTCCGATAGCAACGCCATCCTGGTCTATCTCGCAAAGAAAGCTGCCCGGACCGATTGGCTTCCAGAAGACGCTCAGGGCTCCGCCGCTGTTCAGCGCTGGCTTTCGGTTGCCGCCGGCGAAGTCGCCTATGGCCCTGCGGCAGCACGGTTGATTACCGTCTTCGGGGCCAAGTTTAATCCTGAAGAAGTTATCGGCCGCGCCTATACACTGCTGGGTCGGCTCGAAAGCCATCTCGCCGATCGTAACTGGCTTGTTGGTGGTGGGCCAACGATCGCGGATGTTGCGATCTACAGCTACGTGGCTCGCGCGCCGGAGGGGAATGTCGATCTCTCCACCTATCCCGCGGTCGATGCATTTCTCCGTCGTATCGAAGCTCTACCGGGCTTCATTGCCTTCGTTCAAACGCCCGCCGGCCTTGCCGCCTGACGCCTGATCCGGGCGTGCGGCTACGTGCGCCCGTTCCATTTATTTTGGGGAGACGGAAATGAGCAAGACTTTGACGACGTTGCCCGTCTGGCACGAGGGCGAGCTGTTGCTTCAGCAGAAGGTGGGCGTCGCCGAGCGGATGGCTTCTGTCGGCCAGCGCGTAATCCGCGACTTCATGCCCGATCAACACCGCGATTTTTACGCTCAGCTGCCTTACATCGTTGTGGGCAGTGTCGATAACCGTGGCGATGCCTGGGCGACCTTCCTCGAAGGTCGGCCCGGGTTCATGTCCTCTCCGTCGTCAACCATCCTGAACATCGCGGCAAAAAGCGATGCCAGTGATCCCGCTAGCGAAGGTATATCACAGAGTCAGCCAATCGGCCTTCTCGGCATGGAGATGCACACCCGCCGCCGCAATCGTATGAACGGGATCGTCTCCACCTCACCCGAAGGTATCCGGATTGATGTCGACCAGAGTTTCGGAAACTGCCCGCGTTACATCCAGCTGCGTGATTTTGAATTCGTTCGTGATCCGGGCGAAACCTTCTCCGGCACGATCGAAGATCTGCCCGCGCTCGATGATGCTGCACGCAATATGATCGTGTCGGCAGATGCGTTTTTCGTATCGTCTTATGTCGATCGCGAAGATCGGCGCCAGGTCGACGTGTCGCATCGCGGCGGCAAGGCTGGCTTCGTTCGCGTTGCAGATGACGGGACGCTGACCATTCCCGACTTCGATGGCAATCTCTTCTTCTCTACGCTCGGCAACATCCTGTTGAACGGCAAGGCAGGGCTACTCTTCATCGATTACGCAAACGGCGACATGCTGCAGATGACGGGTAACGCCGAGGTCATCCTGGATTCGCCAGAGATCGCCGCCTTCCAGGGTGCCGAGCGGCTGTGGACCTTCAAGGCACGCCGGATCGTTCGCCGGCGCAACGCCTTGGCGCTGCGCTGGGCCTTCCGGGAAGACGGATGGTCTGCGAACTCGTTGATGACCGGCGACTGGGCGCGGGCCGCCGATCGGCTGCGTGCCACGGAGCTCGCCAATCAGTGGCGCGCCCTGACGGTGACGAAGATCGTCGAGGAAAGTGCTTCGATCCGCTCGTTTCACCTGCAGCCTGGCGATGGAGCGGGGTTGCTGCCGCATGTTGCTGGACAACATCTGCCTATCCGCTTGACCGTCCCGGGCGTCGACAAGCCTGTCATCCGAACTTACACTTTGTCCGCCGCTCCTTCGGACGGTGTCTACCGCATCAGTGTCAAGCGCGACGGCCTTGTGTCGCACCACTTGCACGACGTCATTCACGTTGGCGACACCATCGAAACGCGCGCGCCAGCCGGCGATTTTACCATCGATGCCCGTGCTACTCGGCCGGCGGTGCTGCTTGCCGGCGGCGTAGGGATTACGCCCATGCTCGCCATGCTGCGCCACGTTGTTTACGAGGGGCTTCGCAAGCAGCGCATCCGTCCGATCATCCTTTTCCATGCGGCGCGTTCCAAGCAGGAGCGGCCGTTCGACAGGGAAATCGCCGAGCTTGTCAATGCAGGGCAGGGGGTCGTCAGGCTCATCCGGGTCTTGAGCGACGCAAGTGGTGCGGAAGAAGGCGCAGACTACGACGCCATCGGGCGCATCGACATGGCGCTGCTTTCCCGCCACCTGCCGTTCAACGATTATGAGTTCTACGTCTGCGGGCCGCCGCAGTTCACCCAGGCGCTCTATGATGGGTTGCGAGGCTATAACATCGCAGATGGTCGGATACACGCGGAAGCCTTCGGCCCTTCATCCTTGAAGCGAACGATCGACACCGGGGTGACCGCGCAGAGCCGCCGACCACCATCCACAAAGCCAGTGCCGGTTGCCTTCATGGGGTCGTTGAAGGAGGCGCACTGGACCCCTGAGTCGGGCACCCTGCTGGAACTTGCGGAAGCGCGCGGCCTGAACCCGGAGTTCAGTTGCCGGCAAGGCAGTTGCGGAACCTGCCGCACAAAGCTCACCACGGGTGCGGTGACCTATATCAGGGAGCCAACGGCGGCGATCGCCGAAGGCGAAGTGTTGCTGTGCTCGGCCGTCCCTGCTGAACAGGAAACCGACGAGGAAAACAGGATCCAGCTCGAACTCTAACGCTCGTCATTGATGCGTCCGACGCAAGAGTATCTTCCTCTTTTTTCGACGTTCATCATTGGGCAAAACCGAAGCATCTTGATCGTGACGAAAAGGATAGCCTTTCGTTACTAAAATCAAGGAGATAGATATGTCACGCACTCCCACACCTGCTACTATAAGGGATGCACCGGAAGCTTCCCGCCCCATCCTGGAAGCCATTCAGAAGCAGATCGGCTCCGTGCCGAACATCTTCCGGCTGGTGTCGAACAGCCCTGCCGCTTTGAACGGTCTGACCGCGCTGCAAGGCGCGCTCGGAAAGGGGAAGCTGGCTCCGGCCACCCGCGAGCGGATCGCACTGACCATGGCCGAGGCCAATGGCTGCGACTACTGCCTGTCAGCGCACACCTATACCGGCGCAAAGTTCGCCAAGCTGGACGAGAGCGAGATCGAAGCGAACCGCCGCGGCACCTCGAATGATCCGAAGGCCGCCGCCGCTGTCGAATTCGCCCGCGCCCTTGTCGACGCTCGCGGCTCTGTGGCACTCGGCGGAGTCGAAAAGGTTCGCGCCGTCGGTTACAGCGATGCGGAAATTGTCGACATCATCGCGCATGTCGCGCTGAACACGTTCACGAACTACGTCAACGAAGCTCTGAACACAGAGATCGATTTCCCCCGCATCGATCGCCTTGCAGCATGACCGACTGACGGGTGGTCGACTGTCAGCGGCCACCCAACCACCCGTTCTTAAACCCCAAGGGATTGACCCATGTCTCGTCCGCCACTTCCTCCTTTTGATGAACAGACTGCCATTGAAAAGGTCCGCCTAGCCGAGGATGGCTGGAATAGCCGCGATGCCGCCAAGGTGGCGCTCGCCTATACGATCGACACGCGCTGGCGCAATCGCGCGGAGTTTCTGATAGGCCGCGCAGAGGCTGAAGCCTTCCTGACGCGCAAATGGCACCGTGAGCTGGATTACCGCCTGATCAAGGAGCTTTGGGCGTTCCAGGGCAACCGCATCGCCGTTCGCTATGCCTACGAATACCGCGACGACAGCGGGCAGTGGTTTCGTGCCTATGGCAACGAGAACTGGGAATTCGCCGAGGATGGGCTGATGCAGGCGCGCCACGCAAGTATCAATGAACACCCGATCACGGAAGCGGACCGCAAGTTCCGCTGGCCGCTCGGTCGTCGGCCGGATGATTATCCGGGCCTGAGCGACTTTGGTTTCTAGGCGAGACGCGCATTGCAGAGATCACCGCCATGACAGGATTCAAGCTTGACGCGCGAGCACGGTTATCGATTGAGCTCGCGCTCACCGCCGCCAGCGGTGATAGTGTTTTCATCCGACAGCAGGAGAAAGATGCAAAAGCGCTCGGCATGACCGGGGCGGAAATCGACATGGCGCGCAGCGGCTCGAGCTTCGATTTCCAGCTGTCCAGAGCGATCGCTTTGGCGCTGACGATAAACGATGAACGACGCGCGCGCGCCACGAGAGCAGGTCTGGGCGCTCAGGTCTGCGCGGACATTGAAACGATGGCCACCTCGTACATGGACCGGTCCCTGTTGAAATCCGCATAGCCTCCGCCGACCCTGGCGTCATGTCATTGCAAACAAATCTCGAAACAGTCTTGCGAGACGTGTTGCGAGATTGATACAAACTTATTTGCAATGGTCGTGTTCAATCAGCACGAGCGATCTTTGGGGGGCGAATGGATCGATGGCAGGCGATGAGAGTCTTCGCAAAGGTTGCGGAAACCGAGAGCTTTGCTGAGACCGCGCGCCACATGCATATGAGCGCGCCGGCGGTGACGCGGGCCGTTGCAGCGCTTGAGGATCTCATCGGCGCACGCCTGTTTGTTCGCACGACGCGCTCCGTCAAGATGACGGAGGCAGGGACACGGTATTTCGAGGATTGCCGTCGGATATTGGCGGATATCGCGGAGGCAGAGGCGGCAGCCGGTGGCTCCTACGCTACTCCGACTGGAACCCTGGCAATCACGGCATCCGCGCTGTTTGGGCAGATGTACGTGTTGCCTATCGTGACCGAGTTCTTGAATGCCTATCCGACGATCCGCGCCAGGACGCTGTTTATCGATCGCCCCGTCAACATCGTCGAAGAAGGGGTGGATGTCGCCGTTCGTATAGGCCATCTCCCCGACTCAGGTTTTACAGCTATCAAGGTCGGAGCCGTTCGGCACGTCATATGCGGATCCCCGAGCTATCTCGACCGGCATGGCGTGCCAAGCACGCCTGCGGACCTGAAGAACCATCGCATCGCGGCTTCAACAAGCGCCTGGGCTTCGCCGGAATGGCGCTTCGCAAACGACCAGCGTGTGACGATCGAGCCCATCCTTCAGTGCAATACGAACCAAGCCACGATTGCGACGGCCCAGGCAGGTTGGGGATTGACCAGGGCCCTGCATTATCAAATCGGCCCGGCCCTGCTTGCGGGGGAGTTGCAGATCGTTCTCAGCGACTATGAAGAGCCGCCAATGCCCATCCATATCCTTTATCCGGAAGGGCGGCACGCGCCTGCCAAGGTTCGGGCCTTCGTGGACATGGCAGCGGCACGCCTCCGGGAAAACCGGCTGCTGAACTAGCACCACCGTCGGTTCGCGCGCAGACGTGGCGCCACATCGAAAGGCTCCTGGTGGAAATCGCCAGTCACACCTCGATCAAAATCTTGCCGAAGGATTGGCCGCTTTCCTGCGGCCTCATGCGCGTCTGCGATTTAATCCGGCGGTAGCTTCATCGCAATTGCGGGCCTGTACCCCCGAAGCGATGCAGGCCGTGATCTCGTCAGCCCCTTGCAGAACACTCGTCTCGGGCATGGGGTAAAAATAAAACGGCGTCAGGCAAAGCCGCCGAGAAGGGCAGAGACAAAGGGGATCGAGATCCTCGCACCCGCATCTTGGGTCATAGGCACGACGCTACGGCCTCCCGAGCTAGGCACGCAACCACAGTGTAGATGTTGGCCACGATAATTATCTATTGGCTCCTGGATCGTCCGCGCCGGTTTGGTGAGTTGCGACGCTTGATGGGAGATCCAGCCAACGTTCGCTGACGATCCAGCTCCGGGCGCTGGAAGCGGACGGGATTATCGAACGCACGGGGTTCGTAGAAGTCCTGCCGAGAGTTGAATATGGCCTGTCCGAGTTTGGCAAAACCTTACTTCGGTCATGTTGGCCATGAGGGATTGGGGTTACTCGTCCAGGGACTAACTTCGCGCGGATCAGGAAGGCCGGGATCGATCCTACTCTTTGCTTAGCTCTTTGGATGATTGCGGTCATTGTTTCACATATCGTAATTATCACTTCCAAATTGAGCGGATTATCGTTTTCTCGTGGATGGATATGTTTGTCTCCAGGCCAGTCGTAGCTGGCACCTCAAACCCGAAGGAGACCTACCATGACACGCCTGATCACGACCCTAATGCTGGCAACCGTTAGCTTTGCGCCAATGTCCTTTGCCTCGTCGGCCACCCCCAACCAAGCAGCCATCACGCAGCAGGCTCCCGCAACCGTCCATTACCGGACGGCAGCGATTGATGGCGTGAACATATTCTATCGCGAAGCCGGTCCGAAAGACGGCCCAGTGGTCGTCCTGCTGCACGGCTTCCCGACGTCTTCGCACATGTTCCGCAATCTGATCCCGCTGCTTGCGGATCGCTATCGTGTCATTGCTCCGGACTATCCGGGCTTCGGCCAAAGCGACGCTCCCGACCACACGAAATTCGCCTATACGTTCGGCCACTATACCGACCTTGTGGACGGTCTGCTCGATCACATCGGCGCCAAGAAGTATTCCATGTATGTCATGGATTACGGCGCGCCCGTCGGCTATCGCCTCGCCCTGAAACATCCGGATCGCGTGGCCGCCCTCATCGTCCAGAATGGGAATGCCTATGATGAAGGCCTCCGCGAATTCTGGGATCCGATCAAAAAATATTGGGCTGATGGGACGAAGGAAAACCGCGAGGCGCTTTCCGGTCTCGTGACGCTGGAGATCACGAAGTTCCAGTACACCGACGGTGTCAGAGATCTGACCCGCATCAGTCCAGACAACTGGGTTCATGATCAGGCACTACTTGATCGTTCCGGCAATAAGGACATTCAGCTGGATCTATTCTATGACTACAGGACCAATGTCCCGCTCTACCCGCAGTTCCAGGCTTTCTTCCGCGAACGTAAACCCCCGACGCTTATCGTGTGGGGCAAGAACGACAAGATCTTCCCCCATCAGGGAGCACATCCCTATCTCCGCGACCTTCCGGACGCCGAACTGCATCTTCTGGACACCGGACATTTCGCACTGGAAGACAAACTGGTCGTGATGGCACCGCTCATTCACGGCTTCCTCGACCGGAAAGTCGCAAAAGGTAATTGAATTCGAAGCCGCGCAGCTCAGGCAGCTGCGCGGCCTTGTCGGCGCTCGGCTGGCTCGTCGGCCAACCCGGATTCGCGCCACGGGCGGATCATCTCTTTCACGTTATTACGAGCGCCATCCTGACAAATCGGCCCAGCAACGGTCGATCCCAATAACCTGCCCGCTTATGCGGCCAGACTCTTCGATCGCTATCGCGCTCATCCCAAGGTGCTGAGGTTAGCTCGTTGGCATAACCATGAGCGGGACTCCCCCTCCGCAGACCGCTCTGATGCGGCGGCCGAGAAGATCGCCACTATTCGCGCTGCCCAAAAAGCCGGTGAGCAAAACAGCGCTTACGACTCGAAAGATGCGCTGCGATATAATCAGTGGTGCTCTCAGTACTCGTTAGCCAATCAGCCCTTCACTCGCGATGCCCTTCGTCAGCTCCAGCGCCTGACGCTCGAACAGTCCACGATAGATCCCGCTCTTGCGCCGGATGAGACTAACATGAGTACCTTCCTCGGCGATTTGTCCGTGGTCGAAGACCAGCAGCCGATCGAGCGCGCGCACCGTCGACAGGCGGTGAGCGACGACCAGTGTCGTGCGTCCCTCCATTAGCCTCTCCATTGCCTGCTGGATGAGCATCTCCGATTCCGAATCGAGACTCGAGGTCGCCTCGTCAAGGATCAGGATCGGCGCATCGGCCAGGAATGCGCGGGCGATGGCGATGCGTTGCCGTTCGCCGCCGGAAAGCTTGATACCGCGTTCGCCGACAAGCGTCGCATAGCCCTTTGGCAGCGCCTCGATGAAATCATGGGCGCTGGCAAGCCGCGCAGCCGTTCTGATCTCCGCTTGCGTGGCCGTCGGCCTCGCATAGGCGATGTTTTCCGCCAGCGAGCGGTGAAACAGGATGGGTTCCTGCTGCACGATGGCGATCTGGCGGCGAAGAGAGGTCTGCGCTACCTTGGAAATATCCTGCCCGTCGATCGAGACCGTGCCGTGGTTGACGTCATGCAGACGCTGGATCAGCTTGATGAAAGTCGTCTTTCCGGAGCCGGAATGGCCGACGAGTCCAACTCGCTCACCCGGTTTGATGGTGACCGAGAAGTCCTTGTAGAGCGGAGCATGGTGGTTGCCATAATGGAAGGTGACATGATCGAACGTGATCAGGCCGGCCGTCACATGGAGAGCTGGCGCGGCGGGAACGTCCTCCACGCCCAAAGGCTGTGCATGGATGGTGACAAGCTCCTCCATGTCGTTCACCGAACGCTGCAGGTTGCGGATATGCATGCCGATTTCACGCAGATAGCCCTGAAGGATGAAAAAGGCTGTCAGGACGAACGTGATGTCGCCCGCATTGGCCTTGCCGTTAGCCCAGAGCCAAAGGGCAAGGCCCAGCACGCCGCCGCGCAACAGGCTGAGCAGCGCATTCTGCGAGGTGCCATTCAGGGTGCCCCGCGTCCAGGTGCGCCCTGTGCGATCCTGCCACTTGCGGGTGACCGAGGCGAGACGTTTGTCCTCCCGGCCTTCGGCGCCAAAGGCCTTGACCACGGCATTGCAGGTCACCGCATCGGCGAGCGCGCCGCCGAGGCGTGTATCCCAGCTATTGGCCATGCTGGCCATCGGCGCAACATAGCGCAAAGCCATTGTCGCGGTGAACGCGATGAAGAATACGGATCCGGCGCCGACCAGCAGTCCCATCATTGGCCAGTACCATGTCATCAGAATGGTCGAGCCGATGAGCATCACCAGCGATGGGAAAAGCGCGACGAAGACGGTGTCGTTGAGCAGGTCGAGCGCCCACATGCCGCGTGTCACCTTGCGAACAGTGGAACCGGCAAAGCTGTTGGCGTGCCAATCGCTCGAAAAGCGCTGGATATGGAAGAACGAGTTCGCCGCGATCTCCGACATCGACTTCAGCGTGAAGCCGATGATGGCGGTGAACGTGGCATGCCGCAGGATAACGGCGCCGACCGACAGTACCATCAGCCAACAAAAGGCGTTGAAGGCGCTGTTCCATATTGCAGCGTCGCTGGCCTGGCCGGACACCACGGCGTCGACCAGTCGGCCGGAGAACAAGGGCGTGAGCACATCCGCAAGCGTCGACAGCATCGCTGTGAACAACATGAAGGAGGCACGGCCCGGCTGATGCTTCCAATGAGCCCAGCAATAACGGAAAACGCTGCGAAAAGCACCGCCGCGGCGGGATTTGAAACCAAGAGCCATTGATGTATCCGGCTTTCGCCGGCTCCGTCATAGGGAAAAAAATGTCCGCGCAAAACCGCGCGAAATGGTTTGGTGAGGAACGATCGACGGGAAGGTTAGCACCAGTCCATCAGGTTCTGTCGCATTGGAAAACGCTGGCGGCTTCAGGCGATATTCGCGGAAGCCACTGGGGAGTTGGAAAAAATAGCCATCGAAAACTCCCTAGAACCGTGTTGAATGATTATCAATCCTAGATTGGTTGGGCGCGCAGGCCAAGTCAAATCCGGCGAAATTTTCGGCGAATCTTTGAGATGCGGCATACTTGCAACATCAGCCAGGTCGTAAGCTCCCCCGAAAACTTGGTAGTCACCAAATGGGGGCGGGCCCGTCGGCATGACGATGACCACGAGCCATTACCGATCACGTGTCCGCAAGCCTGAATGGTGCAGTTCTTCAGGATTGGCGATAGCCGAAGCGACTCGATGGGAGCGGGATTGCGATGAGCGCATGCACGGCGGTCAACTATCTGACCTCGCTGACTGGATAGATCCTGAGGATACCCAGGCTGTGATCAGTCGTGATTGCTGCAATACCCGCTTCATATGCGGCGCGGACGATCGCCTCGTGCAATTTCTCGGGTTCGATCTCTCCAGTAAGGACGTCCAAACACGTTCTCACCGCCGTGAAGAATTCTTCACCATCGTCGGTAGGCCATTCCTTCAGCAACAGTCGGGCAGCCTCGCGAGCGGTACGGATCACCTTGCGATCTTTCCCTTCGGCAAAACCAAGAATTATCGTTGGGAACCTTCTCAACATATCCAATCTCATTGCCCCTAAACTTCGCGGGACGGCAGTGCCAATGCCGGGCCATGGTTCGGACCGGGGTTGACCACACATGCTCGTCAACCATCTTCCGCATCGTTTCGACAAACGTGTCGCGTATCCTTCCCACCTCCGCTGACCGAGTTAGCCAGATTGACTTCCAGCTCACGGGCTGCCGTCTCAAGGAGTCGCTTGAATTCTTCGGAGATCACGCCATCTGCGCGCATCACGATGGCGATTAGTGGATCACTAAGAGCTTCGGATATCGTTAGCTCATCGTTCTTTTCGGCAGTTGCGCCAACGGAGCAATAACATCCCGAGGAAAATAGCACTTTCATGGACGTACCTTACATTCGGCGTGTTCGGAGAGAGAGCGCAGCTCGGCCTGATGGCTCTTGAGGTTCAATATCCATCGGCGTCCCCGTGCGATCGAGTGTCTCGAAAGGCATTTTTGGGCAATCTGCGGCACGGCAAGGCCGACGACAGATGGGTTGTGGACGGTGGCCGGTGGGGCGTGAAAGGCGTCGTCGGCTGTGACTTGGGTGGCGCAGTGGCAGACGGGACATGCGTCCTCATGCACCGCGACCAAGGGACCTGCCATGCGGTAGCCTGCCGAGCGGCCCACATGCAGATGGGGCGGCAGGCCGGCTTCCGATGTTAGGCAGACCGACAGGAGATCTTGGGCCGGACGAGAACCGTCGCCGGCGAGAATGAAGAACGGATTGTTAGCGTAGTCTGCGATTAGCCGTAGCGCCGAGGCGCCTTCCGCAAATTCCGGCAGCGCGAAGACATTCGCCGAGAAACGCGCGGCCAGATGGGTCGCCAGCCTGTCTGTCTTCAGCCAGCCGAGATTCGCCTCGCTCGCCCATGGGAGATGGTTCAAGTTGTTCTCGTCGATACGTTCCGCATCGACGAGAAGGAAATGGCGCGCGCCTATGGCCGCAAGCTGGATGGCAATCTGCGAGCCCAAGCCGCCGCATCCGATGATGACGAAGTCGATTTCGCGAAACCGTGCGAAGTCGCGTCGCCGATGGCAACGAGGCGTCAGGAAGGCGTCGTCGTGATCAACTGCGGCGGCGACATACTCGTCCTCCGCCGGCATATCGGAAGCCTTCAGTGAGACGCCGCATGCAGGCCTAGTAACAGTGGGGCTCTGTTCCTCGACAGCATCGGTACTATTGCCGGCAAACAGAGCCCCCCTGCCGCGCGACCCAAGGTTGCGGGCGAAGAAGTTCGGAAAATCGACGGGCGCACGGACCGCCGCTGACAATCGTCTAGACCGATAATTGATCATCACATTGCCTCCATTTCGCTGGGCGCGATTCCGCGGATCGTCGCGGCGGAGCGATCGCAATCCTTGCCCACCGCATGGTCGGCGGCTTTCGGGATCACGTGGAATTTTCCGTTGTACCAGAGGCTGATATTGTCGCCGCTGTCATCGATCTGTCGCCGGCCCATCCGAGGATCGATCGGTTCCTTGCCGCGCAGGAGCATCTGTCCGATATCCCAGGCTTGGCGATCGAGAACTCGCTGGCGCTCGGCGAGATGGGCCTGGCGGTGCGCGACAGGCTCTTCGGCAAGCAACCGGCCCACGAGCTCTAGGATCCGGCCACTCCAGGAAGGAATGGCGGCGATGTCTGGGAGGTCGAGGAGGACATCGCCGCCGAGACGTTCGATCCCTTTCCGAGCGATGTCGATGAGCGGGACTTGCCGCGCGGCATAGGCGATTATGAATGCCGTTTTCCGGGCGCGGCGCTCAGGATCCGCCTCGGTGGATAGGCATGCCATGCGCATGGCGCACTCCCAGGGAATGGTGTAGGCCGTATGCAGGATGCTCTCGAGCGTCTGTAGGTCGTTTTTGTATGGGGAAACATATTGGAACTCCCCAGGCAGGGATGCCGCCGCCGAGGTCGTATAAAACCCAAGCAGGATATTCGCCGCCTCGTGAAGCAGTTGGGCTGCGGTCGCGGCATGATCGCCGTCGCGCAATCTCTCTCTGGAAAGAACGATGAGCGCGCTGCCCGGCAATTCGTTCGAACTCGAAAAGGAACACTGCGGTTCGCGCCGCACGCCAACGTGAAGCGTGTGCAGGCCGGCGATCAGACGCTGATGGCCGCACTCGTCTAATTCCGCGATTAATGCGAAAGCCTTCTCCAGATGGTCGGCGATGCGATCCAATTCCGCATCGTCCGTGATGGGGCGGTCGGGCCTGGGATAGTCCGGCATGCATTGGCGGATGAGGGCTTGCATGATAGGGCTTCGCGCCGCGCTTTCGATGCGGACGAGGCCGATGCCGCAAGAGAGCCGGCACGCCGGCTGACGTTCGAGGTCAAGATCCGATGCGATCAGATCCGGCTGCAGATAACCGCTGACGACTTGCACATCGGGGCGGGCTGCCTGCCATTCCAGACTGCGCGCGAGCCCGCCCATCCAGGCTGCAAGCGCGGATGAACGGTAGGGGTCGGCACCGACCGGTCCGGCAACCGCTGGCGGAAGCTCCAGCAGACGAGTGTATCCGCCATTTGCAAGATCGGGGAAATAACCTGCCAGCGCCTCTATCCCGACCGAACAATCGGCGAGCTTGGAAGCCGCCGCAAGTGTGCGGCCATACTGGAAGCGTCGCTTCAAAAGGTTGCGAGTTGCCACGCGCTGCAGGGAGACGGTGCTTGCCATCAGGGGATTGCGCTTGAGCAGGAGACGCGCCTCATCTGCTAGTTCTTGTATACGGGACGCGGACATCGGCAGGCTCCGTGGGTTAGTCTTCGGACGGATCAAGGTTCCATCTCGGGCGAAAGTGCCCGCGTTCGGGACGGCTTCGTCCGGCATCGGAACGTTGCGCGTCGTCGGTTGAGAGGCACTATTCCCCAAGGGCGTCATTCGCCCGCCAGTTCCGCGTTAAAAATCCGTAAAAATGACGTAAACAAAGAAAAAGCCTCCGATCGAGGAGGCTTAAATTTGGAAAACGCATGCGCAGCGGTCAGATCGCCAGAGCCGCCTGTACCGCCGCCCGCGCATTCGGCAGGCCTGACCCGAAGAAATAGGCCGCTTCGAGAGCGTCCTCGCTTTCTGCATTCATGCAATCCGCCGTCAGTTTCCTCGTTCCGGGTGCGACAATGGCGTCCAGGCGGGACGCGGCTTTCAGAATGGACTTGACATGAGGACCCGAGAGGCGGTCACCGGGATTGTGGCGGCTCTTGTAGGCGCGCTGAATCAGGGCGCATAGCCCCCCCACCTGCGCCGACGCGCCGGAGGTGCCCCCGAAGGTGGTGTAGTATCCTCCACCGGTGCCGGGATTGGTTCCGAACGGCACGATCGCCGACCATGGATCGGAGCCGTGATCATAGCCGAAAATCCCCGACAGGTCCGTCGTCAGAAGCGAGAAGTGCGAATAGTAGTATTCCCGCATTCGAAAAGCACTGTAGTCGTGCTGTGCGGCAAATGGAGAAAGCCGGTCGAGGCGCAACTGATGCCGGTTGAAGACCTCACCGTCGTCGGAGGGGGAGACAACCGTCAATCCTTCGCCGTAATTGCTGTAGCCCGAACGGAAACCTTCGACGGTAACGGCCCCGACGGCGATGATGCCGTTGTCGTCGGCGGCAAGACTTGCCGGATAGATCAGCTGGCTCTCGCCACTGTTTCCCGCGGCGCAGACGATCGGAATGTGCCGACTGATGGCGAGGATGAGCTGTTTGAGGATATGCCACGGGCGATCCGGATTGGAGCCTTTCTGCGCAGCCTTCGGCTCCAGTTCAGGCTCACCCTGGTCGGCGAAGGCAAGGCGCGTGAAGAGATTGGCGGCATCCTGGTTTTTCCACAGTTCCAAGTCCGCCTTCAGCTCATTCTTCGGATCAATGATGCTGCGTTTTGGATCCGGCAGACCACGCGGCAGGACGATCACGTCCGCCTTCTGATGATAGGCATAAAGAAAGGCAGCGATGAACTGCCTGACATCGTCTTCGAAGGACGTCCTGATAGAGATGATCCTTGAAAAAGGGTCAACGCCGAAATAGGGGATGACATTGCGATTACCGCTCGTACGCAACTCGTCGCCATTGCCGTAGAAGGCTCCCTCCGGTGGAGCGCTTGCTGTGCCTTCTTCCGCAACAACGGCGGGTTCGCCGACGATCAGTCCTGCGCAGCACGTACCATGCGATGCAAAAAGCGATTCCGGATTGTAGAGCCGCCGGAGAACACCCTCCGACGTGGCATATTCGGCGACCAGGTCACTGAGATAATCCCGGTCGTCATTCGAAAGGCCGATATTGCCGAGCGGAGCGATGTTGAGCCCGGCAAAGAAGGCATGCTTTTCTTCGCGGTCAAACGACGTAGTCGTATCGAGTATTTCGAGCACGCGCGCGCCGAAACGATGGGTCGTCAAATCGATTGACGCTTCCCGGTCAAGCCGGGTCGCCAGATTGGGATGGTCCGGAGATACGCCGACATCGATCAGCGCGACCCGCGCGGGGCGCAACGGGCCGGCGGAAGCGATGGCATCCCAGACCGTGCCGGTGATGAGGGGATCGGGGAGCGCGCGTGCGGCGCTCGCATCGAGCGCGGGTGGAGCAGGCGGAGCTGATCCGTATTCCGCGTCGACCACACCAAGCGCAGTCAGGTGCCAGAGATAATAGTAGTTGATCGGCGCGGGCTCAGGCATTTGTGATTGATCCGTCATGTTCATAATCCCCGTTGTGCAGCTGGCGAATTCAGACCCATTCGTCGTGTACGGCCTGGAATAGAGGACCGAACGCGTCGTGGAGGTAGGGAGCGAAGCGTCGGGCGAGATCTCGCCCCGCCTGCGTGTCGCTGGGATAGTGGAGGCCAGCCCATTCACGGTTCTCGGCGACGTTCTGGGCGATGCGGGCTAGCTCGTCGGTGGCCGGATGTTCCGGCAGGATCGTCGAGAACGCGAAGGCGATCGAAAAGCACTGAAACGAGTGGTTGCTGGGATAGGACTCGTGGACCGGCACGGCCAGCAACGGCCGCAGCATGGGCTCGAACTGATTTGGCCGCAGCCGGTTAAACTGGCTCTTGTAGATCAGCCCGACATATTCGCAGGCCGTCAGGATCGCCTGGAAAAGGCCTTCCGTCTGCTCAAAACCGCCGAGATCCTCGATATGCAATACGCGGGTGAATTCCGCCACGGAGATCGTCGACTCGACTTGGATATCGGGCAGGCGCCGCACACGTTCGCGGTCACGGCGTTGCATGGAGAGCAGCACCGTCGTCTCGAGACGGGTATAATCCGGGCCGGGTGGCGGAAGTATATCCAGCACTTCCCAAGTGAAGCGCCGCGCCGCGGTATAGGCATTGCGTGACGGCTGCTGGTGCAGCCTGCGCAGCTCGAAGTAGGGGATAAGCTGCGACACGCCGGGGCTGGCGCCGTCCATGGGCGACTTGTTCTTATTCTTATTCTTATTTTTGTTTTTGTTTTTGTTCAGCGACGCCTTGTTGAGCACCGACTTGTTCGCCACGCTCTTGTTGAGGACCGAGGCTACGGCCATCGTCGCCATCATGGGTCCGGCCAGGGGCGATGCATCCTCATCCGTGCCGAGGAAAAGCGCAGGTGCGGAGGCTGCATCAGGCGCAGCCTGCGATGCACCGGCGAGAGGACCAGCGCTGGCATCGTCCCTGGGCTCGCATGGAAGGACCGTATCCGGCTCAATCCTGAATTTATATCTGTTTAGAAACAAAACAATTTTTGATTGCGATTCCTGGATAGTCTCCGCTTCCATTGCAGCCTCCTTGCGCGATGATATGAAGAATTGTCCTGGGTTCAGCGCAGCTTGGCGCCTGCCTTGAGCAGGCCGTCGATCAAGATCTGGCCGCCGCCTGTGTTGAGCAGCGGATAGCCGCTGCCGCGCAAGGCATTGATGGAGAAGCCGCCCTCGACCACCTCAAGACGCTGCAGGTAATGGCGCGCGCCGCCGAGATCGCCGGAATGGGCATGACTGGAGGCAAGATAGCGCAGCAGGCTGTTGAAGTTCGGCCGTGACCGCAGGGCTTCTTCGCCTGCAGCTACGGCTGCGGCATGATCGCCTGCAAGCGCTGCTGCAATGCACTTGGTCGTGTCGAAGTAGTATCTGTGCGGGCTGTAGACGCCGAGCTCTTGTACCCAACGCGCCATGGCCACGGCCTTATCGGGCTGGCCTGCATAGCAATGAAGCATGGCGTAGAGATCCCAGCTGAGCGGCAGAGCCGGGTTCAGGCGGATTGATTTTTCGAACAGGTTAGCCGCATAGTCATATTCGCCGAACAGGAACGAATGGACGTGGCCGACGAGCGCGAGCGACACGGAATTCTGCGGATCGAGCTCCAGCGCCTTGCGCGCATAGACCTGGGCTTCCTCGATCAGATGCGCGTCGAGCGCGTTGAAACGTTGGCCGACCTGGAAAGTTCGAATGAATGACAGCCAGGCAAACGTCGATGACCGCGGCTGATACTGGATCTGTTCTTCCAGGCGCCGCTCCGCGTTATCTAAATCGCCGCGGGACAGCCGAAAGATCGCATTGACGGCGTCGATCAGGAGGCCGTCTTGCGACAGTCGGCCATCGTTTGCCTGGATCTCCTGGAAATAGGCCAGCTGATCGACGGCCTGGCTGATCAACGCAGCAGCGGTACCGAACTCGCCTCGCTCAAACTGCGTGCGGCTGATTGCCTGACTGCCCAGCCAATGAATACGGTTGTTGATCAGATGCTTCATCACCAGTTCGATCAGCACCATGTCACCGTCAAACGTCAGGCGAAGCTGTAGAAATATCGGAAGGCTGATCTGCTGTTCGCGCTGTTCAATATCCGGCAAGGTGAAGGAGAGGTCGGTGACGCCAATGCCCAGTCCGTCGATGATGGCTTTTGCAATGAGGTTTTGGAACCGTGTCGCGGCAATTTGTCCGCCCTCTCCGGCACCCACCACGATGGGGGACTGAAGGGCCATGATCCATTGCCAGCCACCGTCGCCTGGCCCCCGATATGAGTTGCTGCTGGCGATTTCCAGGGCTTTGCCTTGTCTCGGCATATCCGGGGCGCCTGTTAATGGCAGCAGGGCGGAATGTTTGGCGATATCGCGGCTCGGCTGCTGTCGCGGCTCGAATACATCGTGAACTTGTCCTTCATCGAGCCGGCGATACCAGTTCTGCCGTTCCAGCGCCAACCAGTCCTCGAACTCCGGATCGCGGATGTCGATACCTTCGAGCAATTCGTCGGTGATTTGGTCGGCCGACCGCTCCATCCGAACCACCAGGTCGGTGTCGAGTACGAGTCGGTCCATATCCAGCCAAACGGTATTCTTATCCGCGATCAAAAGGTCACGTGCCGGCCCCAAAGTCTTATGAATGTCCAAAAGGGCCTGGCGCAGACTAGCTGCAGCCTGGTCGTCGGAGCGATCGCTCCACAGCTTGTCCCTAAGCCAGATTCTCGAGCGCGAGCCCCGAGCGGACAATGCAAGCATCGCCAGAAGAGCCTGGGCTTTTTTGGATTTCGGAGTAACCGGCCGCCCTCCAGCGTCCACAAGGGCAAAAGGCCCGAGCAGGAACATCCGAAACGGATTTTGCTCCTTGTCCATGCGATCCACAGGCCCCGCCCCCGTTGCCTCCGACGCGCTCGTTTGGCAGCCCGAAGACCTAGCATCCGCAGACCAGTCTGCCATAATTGCGGCGCCAGGCAAGCCACCGGGAAGGGAAATCGGGATTCCGAAAGGCATATTGATGCTTTGGCGATGGTCGAACTGAAGCATAACCGGCTGAATTCCTCTGGGTAATTTCGCAAACCGGCCGTAGCACCCTACCGTCAAAGCAGCGTCAAAGGAGAGACACCCCCAGACGCGCTCGGCGAAATAGGTCGCTCCGTCACGCCCGTCGATTAGATCACGGATGATGGCTTCAAGCGCGCGTGAACCCCGCTTGGCCGCATGAATGCGACCTGCGCGTGCGACCGGTCAAGGACCCGTGCTCCCACCGGATGCCGTTCGCTCACATAGCTGTCGAGCAGACCAACCGGCGCATCGCCGCGGATCGTGGCAGCCAGCTTCCATCCCAGGTCCATTGCGTCCCAAGCCCCAAGGTTAAGCCCTTTCCTCGACGTCTTCATAGAAGTTCTCCAGCGCAATGCGGCCCGCGGCGGTAGAAGGCTTCGATGGTGGGCGCGAAAAGGCCGCGCACACCCGCCTTCAGCCATTGGCTGGCCGAAATCTACCACGGTTGTGCGACAGTATGGAGATGCGCGATAAAGTTTCAGTCCGAAAAGTAGTACGGATGAGAGCAAATGGATCCGGGCGATGCGATTCATAAAGCAAGTGCGAGCTGCGGTTTGTCTTTCTCATCATCATGGTCGAGGGACGATAGGGTCACGCCCAGCAGTCGGATTCCCTTCGGAACAGGAAAGATCGGCAAGAGCAACAGCTCCGCAATGGCAGCGATTTCGACCGCGCTCGTAGCCGGTACGGCTGCGGTCTTGCTCCTGGTAATCTGGGTGAAATCTCCCCACTTCACCTTCAGCGTCACGGTCTTACCGCGAATGCCGTTGGCCTCGCAGTAGCGCCAGACCTTGTCGATCAATGGCTGCAAGGCAGCGCGGGCGGCTTCGAGATCATGAATGTCCTTCCGAAACGTATCCTCGGCGCCGATGGATTTGCGGACGCGATCCGGCTTCACCTCGCGCTCGTCGATACCGCGGGCGATCCAGTAGAAATATGGTCCCGATTTCCCGAACTGCTGCTGCAGGAAGGCGCGATCGCGGGCTTTCAGATCCGCGCCGGTCTCAATCCCGAGCCTCAGCATCTTCTCAGCTGTCGCGGGTCCGACACCGTGGAATTTCTTGACGGGCAGGGCCTCGACGAAGGCTGGACCCTGCTTCGGCGTGATGACAAACAATCCGTCGGGCTTGCGCTGGTCGGAGGCCATCTTGGCGAGGAATTTGTTGTACGAAACACCGGCCGACGCTGTAAGTCCGGTCTCGGCCCTGATCCTCGCGCGAATTTGCTCGGCGATCTCGGTTGCGAACTCCATGCCCTTGAGGTTTTCGGTGACGTCGAGATAGGCTTCGTCGAGCGACAGCGGTTCGATCAGGTGCGTGTATTCGGAAAAGATCGCATGAATCTGCTCTGAGACCGCCCGGTAGACGTCGAAGCGGTGTGGCACGAAGATCAGCTCTGGACATTTGCGCCTGGCGGTCACCGAGGGCATCGCCGAATGGACACCGAATTTGCGTGCCTCGTAACTGGCGGCGGCGACCACGCCCCGCGCCTCCGGATAGCCGACAGCGACCGGTTTGCCGCGGAGCTCCAGATTATCGCGCTGCTCGACAGAGGCATAGAACGCGTCCATGTCCACATGCAGAATCTTGCGCACGCCACCGGCAGGTGAGGGAACCACATCGGTTCCGCTCCTGCCATCGCCGTCCGGCTCCCGCGCGATCAACATGCATTTCCTTTCACTTTACGGCTATCCATCTTATCCGAACCTGCGCCGGGATTGAGCAGCAGTGAGCGAACGATCCTGGCATCGCGAACGACCACCCTCTCTGCCGCCCATCGAAATTTGGGGATAGGATCGTGCGGATGATCGCGTCCCTATCCCGCTGTATTTGATCAGCGAATCCTCAAGCACGGAGCCTCGTCCACAAGTTGAATGACCATTCAACCCAGAAGAGTCGCTCGAGGGTTGATTGACTCCTGTTCGGTTTAAGAACAAATAGGGAACATATCAGCAGTTTCTACCGTTGCAAGCCCGAGGAGGTGCCATTTCGCATGCGTGACCGCGCCGTCAACCCTATCATCGCCGAGCTGCGCGAACGCATCGAGCGGCTGGAGGGCGGGGTGGTTCGTGGTCGGGCGACACTTCCATTCGCCGTTCCGGCGATCGACCGCCGGCTGCCGGGAGGCGGGCTGGCGCTGGGTGCGCTGCATGAGGTTGCTGGCGGCGGCAATGGCGCGATCGATGGCGCCGCGGCAGCACTGTTTGCCGCCGGGATCGCGGCGCGTACCAAGGGCAAGGTGCTCTGGTGCGTGACACGGCCGGACCTCTTCGCACCGGCACTTGCCCAGGTGGGCCTGCTGCCTGGGCGGGTCATCTATGTCGAAGCGGGTGACGAGAAGGCACTACTTTCCTGCATTGAGGAGGGACTGCGCCATGGCGGGCTTGGCGCTGTCGTCGGCGAACTGGCACGGCTCTCGATAACAGCGTCCCGCCGGCTGCAGCTTGCCGCCGAAAGTTCAGGCACGATCGGCATCGCCATCCGCCGCTGGCGGCGGCAGACCGAGGCTTCCGACTTCGGGCAGCCGACCGCATCGGTTACACGCTGGCGCGTCTCGGTATTGCCGTCTTCTCCCTTGCCGGTTCCAGGCATCGGCCGCGCCCGCTGGCTGCTTGAACTTATCCGCTGTCGCGCCGGTGAAAGTGCTGATTTTGAAGTGGAGGCCCCAGATGCCAAGGGTCGTATCGCTCTTCCTTCCGATGTGGTCCACGGATCGCCTCAGACGGAGATTGGGCGACGCCGCGCCTCCGCCTGAGACGCCGCTCGTCCTAATCGGCCGCCAGCAGAGGCGGCGCGTCGTGCTGGCCGTCGATCAGGCAGCACGCGCGGCCGGCTTGCGGATCGGGATGCCGGCAACCAAGGCGCAGGCACTGGTGACCGGCCTCGTCGTCATGGATGCGGATCCGGCCGCCGATACCGAGGCGCTCGAACGTCTGGCGCTCTGGGCGCTGCAACGCTATGCGCCGATCGTTGCCGCCGATCCGCCTGACAGTCTGGTGATCGACACGACCGGCGCCGATCACCTGCATGGCGGCGAGGAGCTGATGCTATCGGGCATGGTCAACCGCTTCTTCGCCTCGGGCATTGCCGCACGCGCGGCAGTCGCAGACACCTGGGGTGCCGCCCATGCCAGTGCGCGATTCCGGGCCAACCCGACGCTTGTCGTTCCGCCGGGTAGGCAGGCTGACGCCATCCGAGATCTGCCGATCGCCGCGCTGCGGGTCGACCCAGCCATCGTCGATGGTCTTCGGGTTCTCGGCTTCAACACGGTCGGCGAACTTACGAGCCAGCCGCGCGCCCCGCTGGCCCTTCGCTTCGGGCCGGAACTCGGCCGCCGTCTCGATCAGGCGATGGGACGGATCGCCGAGCCGATCGATCCGGTGCGCACGCCGGAGCTGGTCGAGGTCCGCCGTGCTTTTGGCGAGCCGATCGCCGCGGCCGAGACAATCGCGCGCTATACCGCCAAGCTCGTCGACCAGCTCTGTCACGCGCTCGAGGAAAAAGGTCTCGGCGCCCGCCGCGTCGATCTCTTGTTCCACCGCGTCGACAGCTCCTATCAGGCCATCCGGGCCGGAACCGCGACGCCGGTTCGCGACGTCAAGCGGCTGACGCGGTTGATCACCGACCGGATCGAGACCATCGATCCCGGCTTCGGCATCGAGATCATGTCGCTGACGGCGACCCATGCCGAACCGCTCGTCGCGCGGCAGGTGATCTCGTCGCTGGTCGAGGAACCGGAAGCCGATGTTTCCGGGTTGATCGACATCCTTGGCAACCGCATCGGCGAGAGGCGGCTCTATCGTTTCGCGCCGGTTGCCAGCGATGTGCCCGAGCGTTCCGTTACCCGCGTGGCGCCGATGATGCCGGACAATGGCGAGACCTGGCCGGATCACTGGCCGCGACCTGCCCGACTGCTCAAGCATCCCGAGCCGATCGAAACGATGGCGCTGTTGCCCGATCATCCGCCGGTCAGCTTCACCTGGCGGGGCACTCGACGCCGCGTCAAGCGCGCCGATGGTCCCGAGCGCGTGTTCGGGGAGTGGTGGAAACGCGATGCCGAACTGGTCGCGGTCCGCGATTACTTCCAGGTCGAGGACGAAGCAGGCGAACGCTACTGGATCTTTCGCGCCGGTGACGGTGAGCACAGCGAAACCGGCAGCCACAAATGGTTCCTCCATGGGATATTCGGATGACGGCAACTGAACGATATGCCGAACTGCAGGTCACCTCGCACTTTTCGTTCCTGCGCGGAGCGTCCTCCTGCGAGGAACTGTTCGCGCGGGCGGCCGGACTCGGCATCGAGGCCTTGGCGATCGTCGATCGCAATTCGCTCGCCGGTATCGTCCGCGCTCATCAGGCGGCCAGGGATACCGGCGTCCGGCTGATCGTCGGCTGTCGCCTTGATCTCACCGACGGTCTGTCGGTGCTTGTCTATCCGACTGACCGGCCGGCCTATGCGCGGCTCTGCCGTTTGCTGTCGCTCGGCAAGAAACGCGCCGGCAAGGCGAAATGCCGCCTCGATTGGGCAGATCTCGTCGCCTATGGCCAGGGGCTGATTGCCGTCTTCATCCCGGACCACGCCGATGAGACCTGCGCTCTCAACCTGCGTCGCCTGCGCGAGGCCTTCGGTGATCGCGCCTATCTGGCACTGACGCTGCGCCGAAGGCCGAACGATCAACTGCGTCTGCACGAACTGTCGAACATGGCGGCGGCGGCGCGGGTGCCGACGGTGGTGACCAATGACGTGCTGTTTCACGATCCCGAGCGACGCATCCTGCAGGATGTCGTCACCTGCATCCGCCACAACATCACGATCGACGATGCCGGCTTTAGGCGTGAACGGCATGCCGATCGCTATCTAAAACCGCCGGAAGAAATGGCGCGGCTCTTTAACCGCTATCCGGAGGCGCTTGCCCGCACCATCGAAATCATCGAGCGCTGCCGTTTCTCGCTCGACGAACTCGCCTATCAATATCCGGAGGAACGCTCGCATCCGGAACTGACACCGCAGCAGACGCTGGAGCAACTCACCTGGGAAGGGGCGGCTGAGCGTTATCCCGAAGGCCTGCCGGACAAGGTGCGCAAGAACCTCGAGCACGAGCTGCGACTGATCGAGAAGCTCGAATACGCACCATACTTCCTGACGGTGAACTCGATCGTCCGCTTTGCTCGCTCAAAGGACATTCTTTGTCAGGGCAGGGGATCGGCCGCCAATTCCGCTGTCTGTTATGTGCTTGGCGTTACCTCGATCGATCCGGACCGCAACGACCTGCTGTTCGAGCGCTTCGTTTCGGAACAGCGCCGCGAGCCGCCCGATATCGACGTCGATTTCGAGCACGAACGGCGCGAGATCGTCATGCAATGGGTGTTCGACACCTATGGTCGCGACCATGCTGCTTTGTGTTCGACCGTCATCCGCTATCGCTCGAAGGGGGCTGTCCGCGACGTCGGCAAGGCGTTAGGCCTGCCGGAGGATATGACGAAGATGCTGTCGTCGCAGGTCTGGGGCTGGGGCGAGGATGTCGGTGCCAAGCATGCCGAGGATCTCAATCTGAACCTTGGCGACCGGCGCCTGCGCCTGACAGTGGATCTCGCCCGGCAACTGATGGGCGCCCCGCGCCATCTCTCGCAGCATCCCGGCGGCTTCGTGCTTACCCGTGACCGCCTGGATGAACTCGTGCCGATCGAGCCGGCGGCGATGGTCGACCGCCAGGTGATCGAATGGGACAAGGACGACATCGACATCTTGAAATTCATGAAAGTCGACTGCCTGGCGCTCGGCATGCTCTCCTGCATGAAGCGCGGCTTCAATCTGCTTGGCGAGCATAAGGGCATCACTGTCGATCTGGCGACCATCCCGGCGGAGGATCCACGCACCTATGCGATGATCAGAAAGGCCGACACACTTGGCACTTTCCAGATCGAAAGCCGGGCGCAGATGTCGATGCTGCCGCGGATCAAGCCACGCACCTTCTATGACCTCGTCATCGAGGTGGCGATCGTCCGCCCCGGCCCGATCCAGGGCGACATGGTGCATCCCTATCTTCGTCGCCGTGAGGGCAAGGAGAAGGTGGATTATCCCAAGCCCGAACTGGAAAAGGTGCTCGGCAAGACGCTCGGTGTGCCGCTCTTCCAGGAGCAGGCAATGCGCGTGGCGATTGAATGCGCCGGTTTCACGCCGGGAGAGGCCGATCAGTTGCGCCGCGCCATGGCGACCTTCAAGCATACCGGTGGGGTATCGAAATTCGGGAAAAAACTGATCGCCGGCATGGTGGCAAACGGCTATGAGCCGGAATTTGCGGTAAAGACGTTCAAGCAGCTCGAAGGCTTCGGCAGCTACGGATTTCCGGAAAGCCACGCGGCCTCCTTCGCGTTGATCGCCTACGCGTCCTCCTGGCTGAAATGCTGGCATCCCGACGTTTTCTGCGCCGCTCTCCTCAATGCCCAGCCGATGGGTTTTTACGCACCGGCCCAGATCGTCCGCGACGCCCGCAATCATGGTGTCGAGGTGCGCCCTGTCTGCGTCAACGCCAGCCGTTGGGACTGCACGCTGGAGCCGACGGACGACGAAGACCGGTTTGCCGTTCGATTGGGTCTGCGCATGGTCAAGGGTCTTGCCAATGCCGACGCCGCGGCGATCATCACCGCACGCGCCGACCAGCCCTTCGTCTCGGTCGATGATCTCTGGCGCCGCGCCGGCGTGCCGGCGGCCTCGCTCGTTGAGCTTGCGGAAGCCGATGCCTTCCAGCCGTCGCTGAAACTTGCCCGGCGAGAGGCGCTCTGGGCGATCAAAGCGCTGCGCGACGAGCCGCTGCCACTGTTTGCCGCCGCATCGGCTCGGGAGAACGCGACCGTGGTGGAGATCGATGAGCCGATCGTGGCGCTCAGGCCGATGACGGCAGGCGGCGAGGTGGTCGAGGATTATGGTCATGTCGGGTTGACACTACGGAGCCATCCGCTGTCATTCCTGCGTGCCGATCTCAACCGCCGGCGTATCGTCACTTGCTCAGAGGCGATGCAGGCGCGCGACGGCAAGTGGCTGGAGGCCGCCGGCCTTGTTCTCGTCCGCCAGCGGCCGGGCTCCGCCAAGGGTGTCATGTTCATCACGCTCGAAGACGAGACCGGCATCGCCAATCTCGTCGTCTGGGTGAAAGTGTTCGAGAAGTACCGCAAGATCGTTCTCGGCGCAGGTATGATCGGCGTTTATGGCCGCATCCAGCGGGAAGGGGACGTCGTGCATCTGGTCGCCCACCGGCTGATCGATCTGTCAGCGGAACTCGCAAGCGTTGGCGATCGGGACATGGCGTTTCCGTTGCCGCATGGGCGTGGCGACGAGTTTCATCATGGTGCGCCGAGACCCGATCCACGCGGGTTGTCGAAGGGGCTGCGTCCGAGGGATATCGTGGATCCCTATCTGCATCTCGAGGCGATCAAGGTGAAGACGCGGGATTTCCGGTGAGGGCAAAGAGAGGCTTGGTTCGAATTCCATCAAGGCGATGTAGATCGCGCCCGCAGAGAAAAGGCAGCACCGGTAGAGCGCTGACTGTTCGAGGTTTATGCGAGATCGGCGGACAATTTTGAATCTTACGCGATCTTCACGGAAAAATCGCTTGCCGTCATCATGCTTACGTGTCGACTACTGGGAAGCGGTCCCGGCTTCAGCCGGACGGCCGTTCGGACCGTGAGTTTCCTGCGCCCTCAACACCGACGTTTCAGCTAGACCATCATCGAGACCATCAAGAAATGACCATCTCGCCTCCTTTTCTCGGCTTTCCCGATCGCCTCGCCGATGGCCGCAGGCCGCGTGCCGTGATCTTCGGAGCCGGTCACGGCAGCACCTATCGCGGCAAGGACAGCAGCGGCTACGCCTTGGCCGCCGACGCCATTCGCGCGGCGAGCCAGGACGATGCCGCGCTCGTCGACCACTGGGATTTCGATCTCGCCGGCCCGCTGTTCGACGGCAAGCCGGCCTGCTGCATCGACGCCGGCGATATGCCGACCACCATGCATGACAATGCCGGCAACCAGGCCCGGATCGAGGCGAAAACGCGCGAGGTCCTGACATTGCCGGCCGTACCGATCCTCCTCGGTGGCGACGATTCCGTGCCCATTCCCTTCCTCGCCGGCTTTGCAGATCACGGGCCGGTCTGGATCCTGCAGATCGACGCCCATATCGACTGGCGCGACGAGTTGCATGGCGAACGCTGCGGCTATTCGAGCCCGATGCGCCGGGCGAGCGAGATGCCGCATGTCGTTGGAATCGTGCAAGTCGGTCTGCGTAGCGTCGGCAGCGCGCGCGTTGCCGACATCGAAGCGGCGCGGCATTATGGCAGCCGCTTCGTGACGGCCCGCGAGATTCACGCCCAAGGCGTCGAAGCCGCTCTCCGGCATATTCCGGAAGGAGCGCGGGTCGTGGTCACTCTTGATTGCGACGGCCTCGATCCCAGCATCATGCCGGGCGTGGCGGCGCGTACGCCCGGCGGCCTCACCTACACGCAGGTGATCGACCTGATCGCAGGCCTTGGCAGGCGCGCCAGGATCGCAGGATTCGACCTTGTCGAGCTCTATCCTCCCGCCGATATCGACGGCCTGTCGGCGCTCATCGCCGCGCACCTTTTCGTCAACGCGATCGGCGCCATTGTCCGGCAGATTTGAAATCGGGTTCCTGTCGCAGCGCTAACCCTGAATATCGATGCGCTATCCCGCACGGGCGGATCGATGTATTCGTATGGAACGAATCGCTGCTTCGGTCTGCCGGCATATGGAAACTTCGCTTTACTTGCCCGTCAAAGGCTTTCTCGAGAAGGCAGGTTATATCGTCAAGGGCGAAGTTGGCGGCTGCGACATTGTCGGCCTCAGTATTGACGATCCGCCTGTTGTCGTAATCTGCGAGTTAAAACTGAGCTTCAATCTGGAGCTCATACTGCAGGCCGTCGACCGGGCTGCCGTTTCAGATGAGGTATGGATCGCCGCCAGGGTTTCAGCCAAGGGCAAAGGACGGGAGGCCGACAAACGGTACCGTGACCTATGCCGCAGGCTCGGCATCGGCATTATTGTCGGTTCAGTATCGCCGATGCCGCGAAGCAATCCGAAACGGCGTTCGAAGCTCATGCGCGAACACCAGAGACGGCGCGGTGATCCAGCACTAGGTGGGAGCACACGCGCGCCAGTTATGACGGCGTACCGCCAGCAGACACTCGGCTGCGCAGCAGCACTGGCGTCAGGACCGTTGCGCGTGCGTGAAATCAGATCCAGCGTACCGGATGCCGGGAAGATTTTGCTTTCGAATGTCTACGGCTGGTTCGAACGGCTCGACAGAGGCGTCTACGGCTTGACAGACGCTGGACGGGAAGCACTCCAGCGATGGCCGCAGCCGGACTGCAGGCCGATCAATAGCCAACCCGGCCTTACTTTCACTCAACAATAGGCCTTATGCCCCCGAATCGAAAACATAGTCTATCGTTCGAGTCCGCTTAAGACTGTGGGATCAAATCCTGCCCCCGCAACCACTGATACCGACACTCCTGCGCCAGCCCGGCCGGGAGTGTTCTGTTTTTGGCCCGCCCATTCGAGGATAGTGCCGAGGTCGCCATGCAGCGTCGCGGCGATCTCGCCGCGCTTCGGGCCGGGCGTGAGCGCGATGCGGTCGATCAGGGCACGGATCGCGTCGGACATTCATCCGAACCTTGCCAATCTCAATCGCCGCCGCGTGGAGCGCGTGTCCGACGCCCTCTGCGGTTCGCTTCCGTTCAAGGCGAGGGACGCACACAGTCGGTTTCCCGAAAAGAGCCTGTCGCCGCATTGAAAGGCGACTCGGCTATGGTCACCCCATCTTGAGATGATGCCCAAGGAACGGGAAAGATCGGGTGTCGCCCTAATCCCAGAGATTGGCATTCTTCGGAAAACCAGGGCGCTGTACACGCACGACGCAGAAGCGTTGGCCAGTGGGGGCTTGCATCACCACCCAGCGATCCAGCCGGTTCACGACTTTTGCTCCAAGCTTCTCAAGGCGCGCGACTTCCGCGGGAATGTCATCGGTCTCAATGTCTATATGGACACGGCTCTCGTGGTCCACCTGCTGGATTTGCACGATGGGTTCATCGGGCGGCGTCGCCAGCATTCGGTAGCTGTCGCGGCTACCCGGGTGGTTGAGGTCTACTGGGCGACCCAGTGCCTCGGCCCAAAAGCCAGCGGCGGCATCGACGTCAGGCATCTTACAATCGATCAGCAAAGCACACAGGCGGGAATAGTGCATGTCAGTCCCTCCATCGGTCGTTCAATTCATGTCCAGAGAATAGACGCATTTGCCGAAAATCGTCCAGAAGACTGACGAGGTGACGCGGATGTTCAACACACCCGAAATGACCACCTTAAGAACGCAGCGATGGCGCGATCGACTTTTGCCGCCGTCGAGGAGACGTTTGTAGAAACGCGCGAACGGACCTATATTGGCCCGATCGGTACGTATCGCCAAATCTCCAACCTGTTCGCCCGCCTCACCCTCTGGACGGAGTCTTTTCGGCCTAAATCGACAGCGGCATAACCGCCGCCGGCGAATGATAATCTCGCACCTAATTACTTAACCTTTTCAATACCGAACATCAGGATATCGATCGCGTTATCGACGTGTTTGGACAACTGTGCGTCAGTTGGCATCGGCTGATTGAAGAGAAGACGTCCCATTTGGAGTTCCGTGAGGATCATGCCGTGAAACTGTCGAGCAAGCGATCCTGCATCGCCGCTAACGATAGGTGAGTCCTCCTGCAAGCGCACAAAGAGCCTGCTCAGCCCCAGGTAATCGCGACGGAAGTGGCGGCGCTCCTTCGCACGCTCCCCCGCCCTTTCTTACTATCGATCGCCAACAATCCTTCTCCGCGAGGTTCAGGCACACGGCACCTGTGCCGCAAACCAATGCTACCAGTTGACCGCGCTACGCAGCGTATTGTATCTACCTGATCCGTTTGGCACAATTTGCCGCGCGCCAGATTGGTGCCAATTGTATCATCGGGCTAGGGTCAGCCCGCGCCACTCAGGGGCTCGGGTTTCGCCGTCCAATTGTCCGTGGAGGTATTCCCATGACCGCGCCCGCCGCTGATACGGATCGCCCGTTGGTGCTGGTCGTCGATGACGACGATGAGGTGCGGATGTCGCTTCAGGAGCTCATGCTGTCCGTTGGTCTCGACGTCAGCTGTTACGCCTCGCCACGCGAATTGCTGGAATCGGAGTTTCCCGAACGGCCCGGCTGCTTGGTGCTCGACGTTCGCATGCCTGGATCGAGTGGTCTCGACCTTCAACATCAACTCGCTTCAAGGGGAAACGCAAAGCCCATCATCTTCCTCACTGGCCATGGCGACATTCCCATGTCGGTGCAAGCGATGAAGGCTGGAGCCATCGACTTCCTCACGAAGCCGGTTCGCGACCAGACTTTGCTCGATGCGGTGATAGCCGGTATCGAGCGGGATGTCGCACAGCGGGCACAAGCCCAGACTGTTAAGCAGCACGTCGAGCGGTTCGCGACCCTGACGCCCCGCGAACGGCAGGTCCTGCGCGAAGTCGTGCACGGCCGGCTCAACAAGCAGATCGCCTTCGAACTCGGCATCAGCGAGATCACCGTCAAGCTCCACCGTAGCAATGTGATGCGCAAGATGCGGACGATTTCAGTGGGGGAGCTCATCCGCGCCTGGGACGCTCTGCCCGCAGACCTTCGCGAAAAGCCTCAACCATAGGCCTTGGTATGGTTACAATGTTGAGCGGATTCAGCGAGACCTAGGGAGACGGCCTGGGGGGCGCAGCAGCAACGAAGGCCATCTATTTGTTCGAGTCGCCCGTCATATTTCGCCGCGTCATGTAGCGGCGCTCCTTTGGACATTATCCGGCAGTATGTCGAGACCCAAAGGTCGCGCCGCCCTTCCTCGTTGCCGCGCGCGGTTCCGATGAAATCGTTGATCGTGCCGTTGTACCTGAGCGAAGTGACACGGACGCCAGCTTGCGCCCATAGGCTTCACCTTCGTCGCGTCGGACGTCGTTCTCATCGACAGTCAACGGTTAGGCGCGTCCTCACTTGGGCGGGCTGTCGCTCCGGCCGCCATGTGCCCACACCTGGCGCTCTTCGGCTATCTGCACGCACGGCGAACCCAGCCCGTGCCGGAAAATCGCAGCCTCAGGCTCGTTTCGATGAAGATTGCCAATCACCTGGTATATCCGACCTGTACTTCGGCATCGGATGGCCAACGCTTCCGTTCGATAGGCTAGCCCGCCGGACTGACGCATTCTCCTCGGCATAGATCCAACGACCACAAGGGAGAAAGCAAGTGCGAGACATCATGAGAGCCCTGGCGCTCGCCGCAGTAATTGGCGTATCAGGCAGCGCGCTCGGGCAGCCGGCGGATCCGCAAACGAAGCCGACGATCGTGCTTGTGCACGGGGCTTTCGCGGAGTCTTCGAGCTGGAACGACGTCATTAGCGAATTGAAGCGAAACGGCTACACGGCCATCGCTGCGGCCAATCCGCTTCGCAGCGTCGCCGGAGATGCAGCGACAGTCTCCGCCATCGTCCGTTCGATCTCCGGACCGGTCGTGCTGGTAGGCCATTCCTATGGCGGGCCGGTCATCACCGAGGCTGCCAACGGCAACGCCAATGTGAAAGCTCTGGTCTACGTCGCCGCCTTTGCGCCGGAGACCGGCGAATCCAGCCTTACGCTCTCGCAGAAGTTCCCAGGCAGCACGTTGGCGGGCGCGATCGCGACGATCGCCCTGCCGGATGGGGGCCAGGATCTTTACATCCAGCCGGATAAGTTCCGTCTCCAGTTCGCCGCAGACGTTTCCGAAGATCAGGCCCAGCTGATGGCGGCGACCCAGCGGCCCGTGACGCAGGCCGCCCTTGCCGAACCTTCGGGCGTCGCCTCGTGGAAGAAGCTTCCTTCCTACATGGTCTACGGTTCGGAGGATCGCAACATCCCGTCGACTATGATGAGCTTCATGGCGAAGCGCGCGAATGCGGTGAAGGCTGTGGTCGTCGAGGGAGCATCCCACGCGATCATGGTTTCACATCCCGACGCAGTCGCCTCGCTCATCGAGGAAGCCGCATCCGCAAAGTGAATATCTGGATCTGGCCGGCCGCAAGGGCCGGCATTCCATTAACAACGCAATATCGGAACGCAAAACAGGAGAAACGACATGAAAATCGTCGTCATCGGTGGAACCGGGCTGATCGGGTCTAAGACCGTGGAGAGGCTGCGTAAGAAAGGCCATGAAGTCCTGGCCGCATCGCCGAATTCCGGCGTCAACACCATAACCGGTGAAGGTCTGGCCGAGGCTCTTGCCGGCGCGCAAGTGGTCGTCGATCTGGCGAACTCGCCGTCATTCGAGGAAAAGGCCGCTCTGGAGTTTTTCGAGACATCCGGGCGTAATCTCTTCGCAGCTGAAAAGGCAGCAGGCGTTCGTCATCACGTCGCACTGTCCGTCGTCGGCACCGAGCGGCTGCAGGAAATGGGCTATTTCCGCGGCAAGATGGCTCAGGAGAAGCTGATCAGGAGCTCCGGAATTCCCTACACGATCGTTCACGCCACGCAGTTCTACGAATTCATGGGCGCCATCGCCCAATCCGGAACCACGGGGACGACTGTTCGACTGTCGCCGGGCGCCCTGCAGCCGATTGCAGCCGATAATGTCGCCGATGCCATGGCCGACGTGGCCCTGGCAGAGCCCTTGAACGGCATGATCGAAATCGCCGGTCCGGAGCGGGCACCTCTCAGCGAATTCGTCACGCGCTTTTTGAAAGCGACGAACGACCCGCGCAACATCGTGGTCGATCCGCATGCCCGCTATTTCGAGGTGGAGATCGACGACCGGACGCTCGTTCCGGACGAGGGAGCCCGCCTCGGGGCAATCCGCTTCGAAGAATGGCTCAGCCATTCCACACAACAGAAATAGTCAGTTCCAAACGAAGATCCTCTCGGTTCACCGATCCGTCGGATCGAAAACCGTTGGCCAGACATGGAGATGAAAATGATCAAGGCATTCCTGTACGCGGTGACGCTAGCCGCCGCTTCCGTGACCGCAGCAATGGCCAATGATGAGGCGGCAAACGTAAAGGTCGTCTACGACCAGCCGCTTCCAAACGCGCCCGGCAAGAGCATCAAGGGCGTACTCGTCGAATACGAGCCAGGCGGCACTTCGCCTGCTCATACGCATCCGAACTCCGCCTTCATCTACGCGACGGTTCTCGAAGGGGCGATCCGGAGCCAGGTCAATGACCGGCCGGTGGTCACCTATAAGACCGGCGAGAGCTGGTCGGAATTTCCGGGTGACCGCCACAGCTTCAGCGAAAATGCCAGCACGACGGAGCGTGCTCGCTTGCTTGCCGTGTTCGTCCTCGACACGAACGAGACCAACCTGGCGACCTACGAGAAATGAGTTCAACACAAGGAGAAAGCGCATGAACGCCAGGCAAAAGGAAACGTTGCCGCGCCGCGCGTGAACTATGCGGAGCTGACGCTTGCTGGTCATGTCGAAGCGGCGTGGGCCCTACAGTGCCACTTCGGCCGTGCCACCCACGCCAAGAGATGGTCATCATGCTACAGGGACATCTTGATAAACTCGCGAGCGATCCTCTCGCCTGGCTCATCCTCCTCGGGCTGGCTGGAATAGTCGTATGGTATCTGCTCTCGCCTCGACGTGCGAACCTCCGGCTGGTCGTGCAGATCGCCTTCTTTGCCGCGATGACCGCGGCTCTTATCGAGAGCGATATTTCGCCCGGCCGATTTCAAGACTATCGATTTGAAGACACTCGAGCGATCTTCGTCATCGTGGCGAAACTGCTGTGGTGGCTTCATCTGGCATGGGCCATCATCGGCTTCGTCCGCATCTATCTCGTTCTTGAAGGAAGGCCGCGCGAAGCCCGCCTTCTGCAGGATATCGTCGTCGGACTGGTCTATCTGTGCGTGATGCTATCGGCTCTCGCCTTCGTGTTCGGCGTTCCGATCGGAACGCTGGTTGCTACATCCGGCGTGATTGCTATCGTCCTCGGTCTGGCGCTCCAAAACACCCTCGGTGACGTCTTCTCGGGCATCGCCCTCACGCTCGGGCGCACCTACTCTTTGGGCGATTGGATTCTCCTTGCGGACGGAACGGAGGGACGCGTCATTGCCAGCACATGGCGGTCGACACACGTTCTCACCGTGGCAAACAATGTCGTCGTTCTGCCCAACGGCGTGCTTGCCAAACTCGGATTGACGAACATCAGCCAACCCGATGAAACGCATCTCCTTAGAATGACCGTCCGCGTCGCACCGACCAGAATGCCCTCCATCATTGAAGACGTTATGCAGTCGGTTTTGGCCGGCTGCAATTCGATCGTCAAGGAGCCGCCTCCACAGGTGGCGCTGAAGGGCGTGGACGCTGTCGCCCTGGAAATCGAGCTGCTGTTTCGGGTGACGAGCCCGTCGCTGCGGACGCAAGCCCGAAACGAGGTGATCGATCTGTTTTATCGCCAATGCAAATCCGCCGGACTGCTGTTGGCGATGCCACCGTCGGCAATCGCGTTTATGAACGAACTGCCGACGGAGGAGGGCGCCAGGCCGCCTGAGATCACGCCGCTTAGCCTCATTGAAGCGATTCCGGTTTTCTCACACCTGACGAAGTCCGAGAAGGAACTCCTGGCACAATCAAGTGCGGTCCGCGAGTTTCAGAAGGGTGAGATCATCGCTCATCAGGGTCAAACGCTGCCCTCGCTGATGATTATTCGTGCCGGGATCGTCGCAATGCGGAACGACGAGCAGGAACAGAGACGTCTTTCGCCCGGAGACTTCTTCGGCGAGACGGGCCTGCTTGCGGGAATGGGCGAGGTTTGCACGCTGCAGGCGCTCACTCCTGTCACTGTCTACGAGATCGATCAGCAGAGCTTCGCGCCGCTGCTCGAGGCCCGTCCGGCGATAGCAGAGAAGATAGCTACAACGCTCGCCGCCCGTGCCGATGACGTCCGTCATCTGCCCCTACCCGCAACAGGGCAGGAGCGGAGCGCCCGCGCGCTCCTTAAGGCAATACGGGCGATCTTCCGCAACTGACATCTCCTGTGCCAGGATGCTTCTTGAGGGAGTTGATCGTTGCTGCGGCGCGTCGGCGCAATTTGAGGCGCGAGAACCTATTCCTCAGGACAGGTATTTTTGTCGCTTGGTTCCAGGTACTCTGCTCACGCAGGAGCGCCGGGCCTGTTTCACGAAGAGAGGCACAACACCATGAAGCGTGGTGGGATTAAGTTTGAGTATGATTAGGTCAGCCGGGATGTTGAGGACAAGTGCCGGACGAGGCGCTGATCGTCCCGGGCCTGCTTTGTCCAACAGGAGCAGCCCATGATGCGCCTCTGGTCGCACCGCCCCCAATTCCTGCACCTGGGGCTTTTTGTTGTGGCCTATATATTGGGATGCGGATTTGCTCAGTCGCTTGCAATCGTACCTGGAACAGGTATTTCCATTTGGCCTCCGAGCGGGCTTTTCATTGCTACGCTTGTCCTGGCCTCCGGGTACAGCTGGCCATGGTGGGTGCTGGGGGGCTGTCTGGCTGAGCTGTTCAGCAATTTCTTGTGGTTCCACAGTCCGCTGCCCGCGGCCGTCCTGATCTATATCGGCAACGCTCTTGAAGCAGCGGTCGGCGCGTGGCTCGTGAACCGGACCTGCAGGCGTCCGGTTCGGCTGGAAACCTTGCAGGAAGTTCTCGCATTCGTCGTCCTGGCCGCTGGAGTTGCGCCAACCATTGGCGCGACGGTGGGAAGTGCGACTCTTGCGTGGTTTGGCATACAATCGCAAACTTTCGCGGCGGCTTGGCCTTTATGGTGGATCGGGGATGCCACCGGGATCCTGATCGTAGCGCCACTGGCGCTGGTCGTGTTCCAGAACTGGCGCGGCAAGTCCCAGCTTTCGGCCGCGCGATGGATGGAGGCTTGCGTCCTTGGGCTGATCTTTCTTGGTGTCGCCGCCCTTTCCTTGAGCGGTTACCTGCCCTTCGCCTACATCATCATGCCGCCTCTTCTTTGGGCCGCGGCGCGCTTTGAGTTTCGAGGCGCCGCCGTCGCCTTGACCCTCCTTGCTCTGATCACGGCGGTATTCACAATATCCGGCGCCAGCCAATTTGCCGGCGATCCCGAGTCCCAGAAGCACAAGCAGATCATGCTGCAGCTTTTTCTAGCCATCTCGGCATTTTCGGCGCTCATCGTAGCCGCTATATCCAGGCAGCATCAGCTGGCGCTGCTCACATTGCGCCAAAGCGTGGAGGCATTGCGCGACCGGGAGCGGGAGCTCTCGCAGCTCGTGGATATGGTCCCCGTCCAGATCAGGCGTCTGACGCCCGAAGGCAAGCCGACCTTCTTCAACAAGCGCTTGCTTGACTTCTTCGGTTTGAACGACGTAGCGCAGTTGGATAGGCCAGACATGAGCCGGCTGGCGGCAGCCATACAGACTCTCGTCCATCCCGAAGATGCGGCGTGCCTGCTCGAGACAGTCCGCCACTCCCTCGCCACCGGCGAGCCCTACGCCATGAAGTATCGCATGCGTCGTGCGGACGGCGCATACCGCTGGGTTGATGGCCGCGGGGAGCCGTTGCGGGATGAAGGCGGCGTGATTGTGCAATGGTACGCAATTTCCATCGACATCGACGACGAGGTGCGCGCACAGGAAGCATTGCGCCAAAGCGAGCGGCAGCTTCGGCAGCTCATCGACGCCGTGCCCGCTCTGATCTGGAGCGCGACGCCTGAAGGAACGCCGTCCTACATCAACAAACGGCTCATGGATACGGTCGGCGTCACCCTGGAAGACTTGACCGCGCCGGACGCGTCGCGGTCCCTGGCCGATGTCCATCCCGAAGACAGGCAGGCGGTGGGGCAAGCGCTGACGCGCTCGTTCGAGACGGGTACCACCTTCGCAATGAAGTATCGCCAGCAGCGGTCAGATGGAACCTATCGCTGGACAGAGGGGCGTGCGGACCCGCTGCGCGACCCGGACGGCCGGATCGTGCAATGGTATGGCGTCTGCCTCGATATAGATGACCTGGTGACCGCTCAGGAGGCCTTGCAGCAAAGCGAGCGCCGCTACCGTGACCTCTTCCACTATATGCCGATCGGGCTCACGCAGGTGGACGCCAGCAAACTGGTTCCCTTGTTCAAGGAGTTGCGTGCAAAGGGAGTGACGGAACTCCAAACGTACATTGACGAGCACCCCGAATTCCTGCCGCGCGCACTGGAAGCTCTGGAGGTTGAAGAGGTCAACCAACATATCATCGAGATGTTCGGCGCGAAAAATGCGGAGGAGATGCACCTGCCAATTACCCGCTACTGGCAGCCGAGCATTTCCACCATACGCCGCTCGATTGAGGCGCGTTATCGCGGCGAGGAGGTCTTCCGGGAAGAGACCCAGGTGGCGCGAATGGACGGCAGCGTCATCGACGTCCTGTTCACCACCGCCCGTCCCGGCGCTGTCGCCGACAAGAGTCTGGTCGGCTTTATCGATATCACAGAGCGCAAGAAGGCAGAGAAGGCATTGCGTAACCGGGAGCGGGAGTTCTCGCAGCTCGTCGACATGGTTCCGAGCCTTCTCTGGCGATTAAGCCCGGAGGGCGAACCGGTCTTCTTCAGCAAACGCATGATCGAATTCTTCGGTTTGGACGTAGGGGATTACGATAGGCCGGGATCAAGCGGGCTAGCTGCGGCCATTGCGGCTCTCGTCCATCCCGATGATGCAACCCGGCTGGCGGAGGCGCTCAACCACTCATTCGCTACAGGTGAGGCCTTTTCCCTTAACTATCGCCTGCGTCGTGCGGATGGGATTTATCGCTGGATGTCGAGCCGCGCGGAGCCGCTGCGGGATGAGAGCGGACGTATCCTCCAGTGGTACGGCCTCTGTCACGACATCGAAGATCAAGTGCATGCCGAGGAGGCGCTGCGCGAGAGAGAACGCTTTCTCTGGGAGCTGGTTGAAACGCTGCCGGCCTTGATCGATTGTGTCGCACCGGATGGCGAGCCGGTCTATCGCAGCCAGCAGTTGCGCGAATTCCTCGGGTACGAGCTTGAAGAATTGGACAGCAAGGGAAAATCCCGGTTAGCCGGCGCACTGGATGCCGGTGTTCATCCCGACGACATCGCGGGAGTTAAGGAGCAGTACGCCCATTCGTTGTCCACCGGCGAGCCGTATGCGCAGAGGCATCGTCTGCGGCGGTTCGATGGAGAATATCGCTGGGTCGAGACGCGCGCCGCCCCGATGCGAAACGCCGAGGGCGCCATCGTGCAGTGGAATGTCATCTGCCTGGACATCGACGGTGAGGTTCGAGCGCAGGAAAAGTTGCTTCTAACGCAAGAGAGTCTCGCACGCGCGAACCAGGCGGCGAGTCTTGCCGAGCTCTCGGCATCCATCGCCCATGAGGTCAATCAACCGCTGTCGGCCGTGATGAACTATTCGAGCGCCTGCCAGCGTTGGCTTACGGCTGAACCGCCGAATATCGAGCGGGCACAGAAAACGGTGGAGCGGATCATTCATAGCGCAAACTCCGCCGCCGATGTTGTCAGTCGCATCCGCGCCTTGTTCAAGCAATCCGCAGACACGAGGGATTGTACGACGCTCGACGGTGTGATCGCCGAGGCGCGCGATCTCCTGGCAGAGGAGGCATCACGTCGCCGCGTCCGCATGGATATAGCGATCGAGCGCGCGCTTCGGCTTGTCGCGTTCGATCGTGTCCAGATTCAACAGGTTCTGATCAATCTCATCCGCAACGGCATGGATGCGATGGCTACTGTTCCGAATGACAGGATTCTTCGGATACGTGTAAACCAAGTTCTGGACGTGGTTCGGATCGAGATCAGCGACTCCGGCCGGGGCGTCCAATTTCCCGACAGAATATTCGAGCCGTTCTTTACGACGAAAGAGCAAGGGATGGGTATGGGGTTGGCGATCTGCCGTTCAATTGTCGAGGCACACGGTGGACAGTTATGGACGGAGAAAAACCAACCGTATGGCGCGAAGTTCATCTTCACGTTGCCGGCTGAAGTGAACAGTCTCCATGACGACATATCGTCAATGCGGATCCAGAATGGATGACGATGGGCGCATTCGGAGGCGCCCGGCCACGGGGCAGTCAGTCGTTCGAAATCGAGAAACAAGATCGGAGCGCGCCCGCCATGATGCGCAAACAGGGGCCGCCGTTGGTGGTGGGCAGCGTTTTGGACGAATTCGTTGCCGCAGAGCTGCGGGGTCATGCAGCAAATCGACAGAAGGAACGTTATGCAGGAGAGAGTGGCGGTGGAAATATCTATAACTCGCTCGCGCCGGGCGAGATGGAGTAGAGTATGAGCGAAGAAAAAACTGTCGTGGCGATTGTTGATGATGACCCACGGGTACTTGAGTCGCTGGAAGAACTTCTGGAGTCCGCGGGCTACGTGGCCCGCAGCTTCTCGTCGGCGGGATCGCTCCTTGCTAGCGGACTGTCGGGCGTGGATGTGCTCATCACCGACATTGGAATGCCGGGCATGGACGGCTTTGAACTTCGTGATCTGGTGAGGGAGGCACATCCGGAACTGCCCGTGTTCTTGATCACTGGCCGCCACGAGATAGCGGATCAGGGCCGTGCCCAAGGCATTAGCGGATTTTTCCGCAAGCCTTTCGATGGCCGGGTACTACTTGCGGCCATCGGAGACGCCTTACGCGATTGAGACGGGCCGGACCTGTCTAGCTTTCACATCCCTGTGATGGCCTTCGCTTCGGTGGCCATGAAGTCGCAGAGCAGCCTCACGCGCAAGGGGGCGGTGCGTCCGAAGGCATGCAGGGCATTGAAGGGAAGCTTGGGAAGCGCGATCTCTGGTGCGAGATCGACCAGTGTCCCGTCTTTCAGTTCGCCGGCCACCAGGCATCGCAGAAGATATGCCGCGCCGAGTCCGCTCAGCGCCGCCTGGATCAGTGCCGTTCCTGAATCGCAATTGACGCGCCCGGAGGGGATGAAGGTGGTTCCATCGGCCAAACGCACGGACGTTGGTATGCCGCCCATTGCAAATCGAGCGAAGGGCAGGCTTGCCAGAGCTTCCGCCGACTTTGGACTGCCCCAGGTCTCAAGGAAACGCGGGGAGGCAACCACTGCCATCGGCAGATCTAACAGATGCCGAACAATGAGGTCCCCTTGTGTGGGATCACCGACGCGCAACACGACGTCGTAATCCTCCCTGATCAGATCCACGAACCGGTCCGTCAGTCCGATATCCAGATGCAGGTCCGGATAGGCGGCCGCAAAGCTGGTAAACAGCCGGGGTAGCAGCAAGGGCGCCAGCTCGCCGGGCATGCTGATGCGCAGGCGCCCGGATGGGGCAGCCTGCGACCTGATCGCCTCGTCGCTCGAATCCAGATCTCGCAAGAGCGGCGCAACGCGTTCGAAGAAAATCTGGCCGTCCTGCGTGAGCATTAGGGCGCGGGTGGAGCGCAGGAAGAGCCGTGTTCCGATTTTCTTTTCCAGCCGCGCCACGCTCTTCGAGACCGCAGATGGCGTTGTGTTCAGGTCGCGTGCAGCCGCGCTGAAGGAGCCGGCCTCCACAGTCCGAACAAAAGCCATCAGTCCCGACGTCTCACTCAGCAGATTTGGCATTTGCATCTCCGCGGCACAAATCATGTGCCTGACTGCATTCTAATGGCGCGAGGCGAGCGGGTTTATCTCAACCTCAACGGAAACGGAGATAAGCAATGCAGCATCTGAAAGACAAGGTCGCCGTCATCACGGGCGGTAACAGCGGCATCGGCAAGGCAACTGCGCGCCTGTTCGCGCGAGAAGGGGCGCAGGTCGTCATCACCGGCCGGCGCCAGGACGTCGTCGATCAAGCGGTGAACGAAATCGGCCATGGCGCTGTCGGTGTCGTTGGTGATGTCGCCGACATCGAACACCATCGAACGCTTGCCGAGACGGTGAAGAACCGCTTTGGCGGCCTCGACATCTATATAGCCAATGCCGCGATCATCAGTCTCACTGCTTCCGGCAATGTGACGCCGGAAGACTATGACCGGCATTTCGCCATTAATACGCGCGGCGTGTTCTTCGGCGTGCAAACGATCGAGCCGGTGATCCGCGATGGCGGCAGCATCATCGTCACGAGCTCGCTGGCAGCAACCAAGGTTCTGCCGGATCACACCGTCTATGCCGGCTCGAAAGCTGCTGTCACCGCGTTCGCGAAGAACTGGGCGATCGAGTTCAAGCACCGAAGGATCCGCGTCAATATTTTGAGCCCGGGACCGGTCGATACCGCTATTCTCGGAAAACTTGGAGTTTTGGAAGCTGATCGCCCGGCATTCGAACATCACATGGCTTCGCTTATCCCGGCGGGCCGCTTGGGACAGCCGGAAGAACTGGCGCGCGCCGTTCTCTTCCTCGCCTCCGAGGCGGGAAGTTTCGTCAACGGTATCGAACTGCATGTCGATGGCGGCATGACTTTGGCTTGAAGGACCGATGTGAGTTCGCGGGAAAGCGCGATTTGCGCGACGCACCAAGCTATCCGGTGCGTCGCATCTGCGCCGAAAGGGTCGGCCGAAAGACTTCATGCGGTGACGGCTGTCTTCTGAGTTGCTGCGCGTTGATGGCTTTGATCGCCTACGCCCACGTTTCGGCGTCGATTACGGCCTTGGCAAACGCCTCGGGTGCCTCTTGTGGAAGGTTATGGCCGATTCCGCCCGAAACCAGCCGATGCGCGTACTTTGCCTTGAATTTTCCCGCATACGCTTTGGGGTCGGGGTGAGGAGCGCCATTGGCATCGCCTTCCAGCGTGATCGCCGGGACCTCGATGTCGGGGGCGTCGGCAAGCTTGGCCTCATACTTGTCGAAGCGCTTCTCGCCTTGGGCCAGGCCGAGACGCCAGCGGTAGTTGTGTACGACGATCTCCACATGGTCTGGATTGGAAAAGGCCGCTGCGCTCCGGTCGAATGTGGCGTCATCGAACGTCCAGCGAGGCGAAGCCAGCCGCCAGATCAGCTTGGCGAAGTCGTTGGTGTATTTCTGGTAGCCTTCGCGGCCGCGATCGGTGGCGAAATAGTACTGGTACCACCATTGAAGCTCGGCCGACGGCGGCAGGGGTTTCTTGCCCGCGCTCTGGCTGCCGATCAGATAACCGCTGACGGATACGAGCGCCTTGCATCGATCCGGCCAGAGAGCCGCGACGATGTCGGCAGTCCTGGCTCCCCAGTCGAAGCCGGCGATGGTCGCCTTCTCGATCTTGAGGGCGTCCATCAGCTTCACGGCGTCGAGCGCGAGCGCCGACTGCTGCCCATTGCGCTTCGTCTTGTCGGATAGGAACGTGGTTGCTCCGTATCCGCGCAGATATGGAACGATTACCCGATGACCATGATCTGCCAACAGTGGCGCGACCTCGGCGAAGCTGTTGATGTCGTACGGCCAGCCGTGCAGCAGAAGAACGGGTGACCCGTCAGAAGGCCCGAGATCGGCGTAGGCGACGTTAAGATCGCCGGCGTCAATGCGCTCGCTGGCCTCCAATGTCGCGCCCTGCGTTTGGCCAGCTTTCGCTTCTTCGGTGCCCTGAGCCGCTCGGGCGCTCTTTCCGGGTATTCCTGTTGCCATCAGCCCGAGGGCGACGCCGCCGAGGGACCGGCGTGTCAGGTTCGCAAGTTCAATGTTTTCCATGACTACGTTCTCCGAAAGTGGGTGCTTGTGCCGCGCTGCCTCAGAGGCAGGGGTCTCAATGCCAGTACTGGACGCCAGGAGTTTGAGACGGTAGACGGACGGTCGCTACTGAACGAAGGTATCGGTCATACGACGGTATATCGCCCACGGTACCATCGGCCAATCCGGCCAAATCGACCGTGATTGGCAGTCTGAGGGATGCACGCGGCCACCTTGAGGCGAGGTCCGGGCTATCCCGGACCTCGCTAGATGAGCCGGATCTGTGGCACGCTCGGCTACCGCATTTTTCGCCGCAGCAAGGATATGACGATGCCGTAAACCGCTGATTCGGCAAGCGATGGCAGACGTGTATCCGGCTTAACCCAATGACGATCAGTAGTCCCAGAAGACCGGTACCCAACGAAAGGCGTTGCCGTCGACTGCGACGTGGCCAACAGAGGGAAACGGCATATGAGTTGCCACCAGCAGTTCGCCGCTCGCTGCCAGCTCCTGCAAAAGCCGGACCCGAACGCGGGCGGCCTCCTCGGGGTCATGTTCGAAACCGTTGTGCCAGTCGGGGTGATCGAAGCCGACCGCGAACACGGCGTCGCCGGCAAACATCAGCCGGTCGTTGCCTGAGGCCACGCGGACCACGCTGTGCCCGGGGGTGTGGCCGCCGGTCCGAGAGACGACGACGCCCGGCGCCACCTCGTGCTCATCCTCGAACAACCGCAGCTGGCTCTGGTACTCTTTGCTGAACCGCTTGGCGGCCGCCCGAAGCGCGTCCGGGAAGCCCGCCGGCATCGAGACGCGCGAGAAATCGGGCGACTCCCAGAATTTGACCTCGGCAGCGGCCACATGGATCCGCAGGTCCGGATTCAGCCGTTCCTTCACCCCGTCGACGAGCAGCCCGCCAACGTGGTCCATGTGCATGTGGGTCAGCACC
>NZ_FWER01000124.1 GCF_900169785.1 Rhizobium sullae | reverse complement strand
CATGTCCAGCCGTGAACTGCAGGACCTCGGTATCGACCGCGCCGACATCCGCAGCATTGCCCGGGGATCGCTCGCTAAATAGCGCTGGAACCCAACTCGCTTGCGACTGCTCGACGCCCGCTCATCACGCGGGCGTTTTTGCGCCGGCCCATCATGGTTGCACACTCTATTGGATCGTGCCTTGTCGCGCGCCTTGTGGCGTGTGTTTCTTGCATAGCTGCAGTGCAACATAACGCCTATCCAATACCACGCGATCGCCTATGATCGTTCTCGACGAAGTAATGCACCTCCTCCCGCAAAGCTTCGTGTCTCAGACGGCCCACTCCTCCTCCCAGGGGCGTCTGTAGGAATAGCGGCACTCCTCCCCCGTCGCTATTCGGTTCTTTTCGAAAAGCCTGCTGCACCTCCTCCCGCGGCAGGCTTTTTCGTTTCCGGGCTGTCTGCTTAAAGACCGAGGTTGAGTTGCGGCTGTTCGGGCGTCGATCGTGACTCCGCTGTTTTCTCTGTTTCTGCAGTACCTCCAGATCGTTGTTCCGGATCTCAGCGGGGTCAACCTTCGGTGCTGGGCCACACGTGCGGCAGTGCAGGCGGTTGGCAGATATCGAATGGCGCTCGCAGCCGATATCGAAGGCACGGGCTCACTACAGGTGGTGATCCGTGAGCTTCGCTTCCCATGCATTGGGGCGGGCTATTGCGGTCGACCCAGGCGATTGTCGTCGTCAATCAGGATCAGTCGCGCTGGAGCACCGTCGCCCCATTTCCAAAGGACGAGGTTCAGATCCTCCCCGGTCGCGGCCGCGGCGAAGCTTCGGACGAGCAGACCATGATAGCCGGTGGCGGCCAGCCGCCTGGCGAAGCCCTGCGTTCTGGCCTCGCCGCTCGCCTTCATCTGGTCGCGCCATGTCGGATCTGAAATCGCGGCAGCGTCCATTCCTTCGGCCCGAAGCGCATCATCGTCGCGACTGTCGAAGATGCGCTCGAAAGCAGCGTCATAGGAGACGAGCGTTGTCGGCTGCAGGTTGCCGACCTGATTGGCCTCGCGCAACGCAGTCATCACTGATAGCGACGTGTAGAGCGCCGGCATCCCCCTTGGATTGAACCGGCCGCCATAGAGTTCGGCTCCCCGGCCCGAGAGTGGCTGGCGAGCATATATCGGGTTCAGTGCCCGGTAGAGCTTACCTTCATATCGCATCGGCTGGGGCTACGCGTGGATACCGGCGTCGACCGCGTCAATATAGTCGAGCACCTCATCCGCACGGCCGTCGCGCACCAGCTGCATGGCCGTCTGGCCCGAGAAGCCGGGCAGGGGCTCGGAGCGATACCAGGCATAGGCCATCAGCGCCGAGCCGAAGCGCGGCTCGACCTTGTTGACGACCTCGATCATCTCGCGCAGGCGCCGCTGGGTCTTGCCGGAGCGGATCCGGTCCTTGCGCTGGATCGCATCCTTGCCGAGTCCGGCGGTGCGGGCGATTTCTTCACTGGTCGTGCGGAACGCCTCCGCGATTTTGCGCGGCGCGAACAGCCCATTATCCGCATATTGAGCGAGTCCCATTTCTCTCACGTCCGTTCTCGAATGCCAATCTTACTGACTGTATATAGCGTCAGAAAGGGAGGCATTCAATCCGATAAAAGAAGAAAGGGGAAGGGAGCTGGTCGCAGATCGGCTAGACCGGCTCGCGCGACGACGTCGTCGATATTGCACGGTCATTGGCACGGCCGGGCAGGTGAGGGGCGCGCGGTACTCCCTAGCGCAGCTTCTCAACGGCGACGGCAAGACACGTCTTGAACGCGGCAAGGTCCGTATAGAGCGCATCCCGCGCCGCGTCTCCGATGATGAGGACGCCACCGCGCCGCTCAATCCCGGCGTGCAGCATGAGATTGTCGGCCAGGCCAAAATCCTCGACCGCAATCCCGTTCGGGTCTCGCAGTCGACCTTCAGCATCATACGCGACGGCCCCGCCATAAAGATCGCTCACTCGTCCGCTGTGATCGCGGGCCACATTCGTATAAGCGAATACAGGCTTACCGCTTGCGCACATAAAGCCGAGTTCGAAAGCCGTCCCGGTATCGGCGGCAATGCCACGAAAGGGCGTCAGATTGGCGATGATCGCGTCCGCCTGGATCATCATCTTCTCGTCCACCGCGTTTATCGCTGCGGCGCGCTCGCGCTTCGAGTTCGTGTGCGGGATTTCCAGATCGCCGGGCGAGAGCGGGAGAAGTCCCGCCTCACGGGCAAGTGCTGCCTTCCGGTCGAGGATTTCGCGGGCGTTGGGAAGGAAGACCTCCGGACCGGCCAGATAAACTTTTCTTGTCATAAAATTGCACCTGAAAGGGATGGGCTCGGCAACAAAAAATTCCTTCCTCGCTCTACAGCGAAGAAGGATCACAATCCAGTGGGCGAAAACCGCCTACCCGTCATGGTGTTCGATCGCTATCCAGAGCAGACGGCACAGCTGAAGAAGCTCGGTGATCTGTTCGGCAAGGCCGGCCTAACCCTGGCAGATAAGCTGCGCGCAGAAGATGCCGACCTGCGCAAGCGGCTCGTGCTCGATTGATTGAACAGCAAGCGGAGGCGGTTGCGCGATCGACCTCAGCCATTCCATCTTCGGTAGCAGAGAAACTCGCCGGGCTCAGTCGCGAGCCCGGATATAAAGCTGCGGCAATGTCGTGGTGTGGATTGCTCGAGGTTGAAGCACTATGAAAACACCATGGAAATTCCTTGCTCAGCTAACGCGAAGACGGCCGGCCGAAACACGAGAGAGTTCGGTTGGGGTTGATGCCGATACCGCGGCGAGCGTCGTCAAATTCAACGGACGCATCCAGTAGCCCTGACAACGGCGGGAATCCTTCTGTTGATCTCGTGGCGACGACGACTTCAGATGAAACCGACAGCGATCTCGATGTCGCCCAAGCAGTCTCACCGGTCGATGGTGAAGAGGTCCAGAGGCCGGCTCGTCATGAGGTCAGTCGATCTGGTGCCGATGCGCATGCGTTAGTGCCGGAAAGCCAGACAAGCAAAAAGTCTCCACGAACACGGCGGACGAAGCGGCCCGGACGCGCGAAGACAACCCGAGCCGATACGGTTTCGCAGACGAAGAGATCAGGCAACTGAGACGCCAATTGGCGCAAAAAGCGCTGCCGCCCATCATATAAGTTGGCCAGCCTTGCCAAGGGTCAAAGTCGTTTCGTTTGGCTCGCGCTCGATCAGAAGTGAAGCACAACTCATCTACCAAGATGTTCGAGCCGTTCCTAACGCGAACGTGTGTGAGGACGTTACATGCGCAACATGGGTCTTCAATGTCACGGCGCAGTTGCCGGGGAATGTAAGATTGTGCGAGGTCAGATGCTTCAATAGCTGATCGACATTGCGCTTATCAGAAAGCGGAAAGGTAACAGTCATATCGAACTCCATTGGTCTACTTTAGTTCGCTGCAAGAATGTAAGGGTCGAAATATATGCGGTGCAACAAAATTTCGCAGGTGCAGCAAATAAAATCGATTAGGTCCCTTGCGAGCAGTGCGGCTCAACCAAAGCGAGGTTTGACATTGCGGGATCACCACCTGTCAGGAGAAGCATAGGCACCTCGTACCAAAGGGTGTTGAAGTCGCCGAGAACAAGCACTGAGCGGTTCCGGTCAGGCGGTAGTTCTCCTATGAACGCTCTGACAGCCCGAGCTTGTTCGGTTCGGGCCGCGATCGTGGCGTCCTCGGTCGTTGGTTCTTGCCGTAAATAGGATCACTTCCCCATTTCGATGAGAAATGGACATTGATCACCATGACCTGCCTACCGGTGAAAATGAACGGCACAGCACGTGGAAGGCGCTTGCGCTCGAAAGAAGGCTTACAAACGAATAGTGAACCTGGATTGAGGGGACGCATCACGATCCACTCAGCCGGAGAAAAGCGTTCCCCAGTTCCAATATAGAATGTAACCAGCCGCTACGAGTACGAGCTGCGAACTGCGGTTGAGGATGTTCTTATAGGCGCTGAGCCGTGTAGCGAGGAGCATGCCGAGTACGCCGCCGACGATGCCGCCTTCGATGAACTCCGCGGCGAGCCACCAGTCCACCAGGCCCGAGCTGGCATAGTTCGGGGGCCGTCGCCAGATGTGCCGATGGCGTTGATCATCGGCATGCCCGTCGGCAGCATCAAGCCGGGAACGATCAGGAAGCCCCGCCGATGCCGAAGAAGCCGGAGGCAGCCCTGACGGCGAGTGCCACGGCCGCTGTTGCGAGGCACATCCTGAGGTCGACGGGACGGCACTCGACCGCCATCGCCTTCTTCGGCTTCAGCATCAGGAACACCGACGACGATCATGAGGATGCCGAACAGAAAGATCAGGCGGTCCCCTTCCATCGCCTTGCCCAGGCTGGAGCCGTCGAGGGCGCCGAGCGCGGAGAAGACGGCTGCGCAGCGCCACCAGACGTGACCTTGATCGCGTGGTTGCGAAGTTCGTAAAGGCATTCAGCGAGACGGCAAGCGCACCCGTTCCAATCGCGATATGCGGCTGCGTCACCCCGACGACGTAGAGGAGCAGCGGCGTCGCCAGGATGGACCCGCCGCCCAGGAGGCCGAGCATGAAGCCGACGATCCCGCCGGAGCCGACTGTCGCCAAAATAGAGGTGCTCACGTCCGTCTGCTCCATACTCTGTCGTACAAGGTCATGCCGACCGGCATCGCGATGACGAACAGCGCTGTCTGCGGGATGCCACTCGACAGGGACGCAACCGCCGGACCCGGACAGAAGCCGCCGATCCCCCAGCCCAGGCCGAACAAGGCCGAGCCGATCACCAGTGGCGCGTCGATCCGCCGGCTCGTAGGCACATGGAAACTGTCGTCGAAGGCTGGATGCCGCATACGCTTCATCACCT
>NZ_FWER01000103.1 GCF_900169785.1 Rhizobium sullae | reverse complement strand
TTGGAGACGTAGCCGGAGGTGAAGATCAGTGCCGCTTCCTTGCCGTGCAGGTCGGCCAGCTCGCGCTCGAGCAGGACATGGTAGTGGGTGGTGCCAGAGATATTCCGGGTGCCTCCCGCACCCGCGCCACAGTGGTCGATGGCGTTCTTCATCGCCNTAGTGGGTGGTGCCAGAGATATTCCGGGTGCCTCCCGCACCCGCGCCACAGTGGTCGATGGCGTTCTTCATCGCCTCGATCACCTTCGGGTTCTGGCCCATGCCGAGATAGTCGTTGGAGCACCAGACGGTGACGTCCTTCGCACCGTCCGCCGTATGGCGCGTGGCGCGCGGAAAGTGGCCGCGGTGACGCTCGAGATCGGCAAAAACGCGGTAGCGGCCTTCGGCGTGAAGCCCGTCCAGCTCGCTCCTAAAAAACCCTTCGAAATCCATGCATGTGCTCCAGTATCGCGCGACGGTTTTGCTGAGCGGACGATCGCGCGTCAACCCTTACATCACGCTTTAACATCAACTGCGGCAAATGGCCCATATTTTTGAATGATTCCAGATAAAAAGTACGCGACCACACGTCCGCTACGCTCGTCCGGAGCGCATTCTCGTATGATTGAGGGAGCCCGAAGCCGGCTCCCTTTTTGGCATGCTAACCAGCCGCAGCAACGGCGCGCTTCGCCATCACCTTCACCAGATTGGCGCGATACTCCGCGCTGGCATGCAGGTCCGACATCAATCCTGCCGGATCGACATTGACGCCCGCTATCGCGCCCGATGACCAGTTGGCACTCAACGCCTGCTCCATGGCGGGTTGGCGGAAGACACCGTTGGAACCAGCTCCTGTAACGGCGACACGCACGCCGCCCAGTCCTCTCGCGACGAAGACGCCGGTCATGGCATAACGGGACGCCGGATTCGGAAACTTCAGGTAACCGGCCTTCTCCGGTGCCTCGAAGGTGATTGCGGTGATCAGTTCGCCGTCTTCAAGCGCCGTTTCGAAAAGGCCGGTGAAGAAATCGTCGGCTGCGATCTCGCGCTTATTCGTAATGATGCGGGCATTCAGCGCCAGCATCGCGGCCGGATAGTCGGCAGCGGGATCGTTATTGGCGATCGAACCGCCGATGGTTCCCATATGCCGCACATGCGGATCGCCGATCCGTCCGGCGAGTTCGCACAAAGCGGGGCAGATCGCGCCAATAGCTGTAGAAGAAGCCACCTCCGCGTGCGTTACTGCCGCGCCGATCCGCACCCTGCGGCCTTCGACGCTGATCCCTTTCATCGCCTCCACATGGCGCAGGTCAACGAGATCGCTCGGTGCGGCAAGCCGCTGCTTCATCGTTGCGATCAACGTCATGCCGCCGGCGACATATTTGCCCTCCGTTGCACCCGCGATCATGCTGACGGCCTCATCGACTGTCGAGGCGCGGTGATAGTTCGTCTGATACATGGCCGTTCCTCCTCAATGGGTTGCTTGCGCTGCCATCCACACCTTCTGCGGCGTGGCAGGCATCGTCAGCATGTTGTTGCCGATCGCATCCGTGATCGCGTTCATCAGTGCCGGCGGCGAACCGATCGCACCCGCCTCACCGCAGCCCTTGATGCCGAGCGGATTGCTTGGGCATGGCGTGTTTTGGTGGGATATCTTGAATGACGGCAGGTCGGCGGCGCGGGGCATGGCATAGTCCATGTAGCTCGCCGTTAGGAGCTGGCCATTTTCATCGTAGTGCACGCCTTCAAGCAGCGCCTGACCGATACCCTGCGCAATGCCGCCGTGAACCTGGCCTTCGACGATCATCGGGTTGATGATATTGCCGAAGTCGTCGGCCGCGACGAACTGGATAATTTCTGTCGTCCCCGTTTCAGGATCGACTTCGACCTCGCAGATGTAGCAGCCTGCCGGAAACGTGAAGTTCGACGGATCGTAAAACGCCGTCTCCTTCAATCCCGGCTCCATGCCCGCCGGCAAATTGTGGGCGGTGTAGGCAGCAAGCGCCACCTGGAACCAGGGCAGCGTCTTGTCCGTGCCCGCCACCTTCAACTCGCCGTTTTCGATCACGATATCGCTCTCATCCGCCTCCATGAGGTGGGCGGCGATCTTCTTTGCCTTGGCCTCGACTTTGTCGAGCGCCTTGGCGACGGCTGACATGCCGACGGCACCAGAGCGCGAGCCGTAGGTACCCATGCCCATCTGCACCTTGTCGGTATCGCCGTGAACAATGGATATGCTGTCGATCGGCACGCCGAGCCGGCCCGCAACGAGTTGTGCGAACGTCGTTTCATGTCCTTGCCCGTGGCTGTGCGATCCGGTCAGGACCTCCACGGTCCCGACGGCATTGACCCGCACCTCGGCGGATTCCCAAAGGCCGACACCAGCTCCGAGGGAACCAACAGCCTGCGACGGAGCAAGCCCGCATGCCTCGATGTAACAGCTCATGCCGATGCCGCGTTTCATGCCGCGGCGCTCGGCCTCGGCCTTGCGCGCGGCAAAACCGTTCCAATCCGCCGCCTGCATCGCCGCGTCAAGCGAGGCTTCATAATCGCCCGCGTCGTAGTTCAAGATAACCGGCGTCTGATGCGGGAACACGCGGATGAAATTCTTCCGCCTGAGTTCCGCCGGCGAAACGCCGAGCTCGCGCGCCGCCGTTTCCATGGTCCGCTCGAGGAGATAGGTTGCCTCCGGCCGTCCCGCACCACGATAGGCGTCGACAGGTGCGGTGTTGGTATAGACCGTACGCACATTGGCGTGGATTGCCGGGATGTCATATTGGCCGGAAAGCAACGTGGCGTAGAGATAAGTCGGCACGCAGGACGAAAATAGCGACATGTAGGCGCCGAGATTGGCAATCGTGTCGACCTTCAATCCAATGATACGGTGGTCTTTGTCGAACGCCATCTTTACCTTTGAGACATGGTCGCGGCCATGGGCATCCGTAAGGAAGGCCTCCGTGCGGTCCGCAGTCCATTTCACTGGCACGCCGGTTTTCTTGGATGCCCAGAGACAGATGACCTCCTCCGGATAGATGTAGATTTTGGAACCGAAGCCGCCACCGACATCCGGCGCGATAACCCGCAGCTTGTTTTCCGGCGCCACGTTGTAGAAAGCGCTCATGACCAGCCGCGCCAGATGCGGATTCTGGCTGGTGGTGTAGCAAGTAAAATGGTCCTCGCCCGCATCGTAGATGCCGAGCGTCGCGCGCGGCTCCATCGCATTGGGGGAGAGACGGTTATTGACGATATCTACCTCAGTCACATGCGCTGCTTCCGCAATCGCCTGGTCGGCAGCGGCAGCATCGCCGATCTCCCAGTCGAAAATCAGATTGTCGGCCGCTTCCGGATGGATTTGCGGCGCGCCGGGTTTCAGCGCATCAACCGCCTCGATCACGGTCGGCAGTTCCTCATAATCGACAACGACCGCTTCTGCCGCGTCGCGCGCTTCGCCGAGCGAATCAGCCACGACGATCGCAACGGCATCGCCGACATAGCGCACCGTCTCTACCGCCAACGGGCGCCACGCGCCCATTTTCATCGGAGACCCGTCCTTCGAATGGATCATCCAGCCGCAGATGAGGTTGCCGATGCCATCGGCGAGCAATTGCTTGCCGTCCAGCACGTCGATGACGCCGGGCATGGTTTTTGCAGTCGAGGTATCGATGCTCTTGATCTTGGCATGCGCATGCGGACTGCGAACAAAATAGCCGTATTTCATGCCAGGCACGACCATATCGTCCGTATAGCGGCCCTTGCCGGTCAGAAACCGCCTGTCTTCCTTGCGTGCGACGCGTGCACCAACTCCTTCGACACCCATGATGTCCTCCCAATGGGGTTTCGGGCCAGGCATTCCGCCAAAAGCGATTGTGTTCGGCAGTCAGCCAGGCAATTCTGGAGAAATCTTACTCGGCAGCCTGCTTGGCGCCACCATGCATCTCCGCGTTGGCGGAAAGCACGGCCTTGACGATGTTGTGGTAACCAGTGCAGCGACAGATATTGCCTTCGAGCTCCCGGCGAACCGTCTGTTCATCTAGCTGTCCGCCGTGACGGCTGATCATGTCGACCGCGGTCATCACCATGCCAGGCGTGCAGAATCCGCACTGGAGCCCATGATGTTCCTTGAAGGCGGCCTGAACCGGATGAAGTTCACCATTCGCGGCCAAGCCTTCGATCGTCGTGACAGACGAGCCTGATGCCTGAACGGCGAGGATCGTGCAGCTCTTGACCGACTTGCCGTCCATATCGACGACGCAGGTGCCGCACTGTGTGGTGTCGCAGCCGACATGCGTTCCCGTTAGGCCAAGTTTTTCGCGAATGAAATGGACGAGAAGCATGCGCTCTTCACAATCGCCGCTCACCGCCCGGCCGTTCACCGTCAGTTTCACCTTCGCCATAATTTCCTCCTCGTGCCCTCCAGGCACAGGAGCATCATTTGACTTTTTCGCTTCGTGATCAACCGCTACTTTAGGGCGCTCTATCAAATTTGCCTCACGGATAAACGCAAGATTCCGCACGACATCTGAATCGCGCTGAAAAGAACCGTGATCACAAAAATTTCAAGCACAAGGTAGACGCCATCTTGTCGCGACATAGTTTTAACTATCAAAAAGACACGGTGGAAGGGACAGCGGCTGCCTAGGACGGCCAACCTTGGAGAAAAGAAATGAAGAAAGTAATCGCATTCGCTCTGATCGGCCTCTCGATTGCGAGTTGCACGCCGACGGAACAGGGTGCCGGGATCGGTGCGGCATCCGGCGCGGTGATCGGCGGCGTCGCCACAGGCAATGTTCGCGGAGCGGCAGTCGGCGCTGCAATCGGCGGCGTCACAGGTGCCGTCATTGGCCGCGTCTCAGAACAGCCTGGACAATGCTACTATCGCGATCGTTATGGCCGCCGCTATATCGACGATTGCCCGTAACGCCGAGATGTAGCTATGCAAGGTCCGAAAATCCCGGCTTCAAACCGGGATTTTTCATTTTTTCGTGCTAAATTAGCTCGAAAATAACTTAAATCGATACACCCCGTGCATTTTTGCCGCTAAGCTGTTAATGGCTGGGCAACGCATGTAATCAAAAGCGGCGGATGCATATCAGAGGGAAGACACCGAAATCGGGTTTTGCGTATCGGCGGGCAGGCACCATGATGGTGATCGCGGCAACGGCTGCGTTTTCACCGGTTCTGACTGGCGAGGCCTATGCATTCAAGCTTTTCGGCATCACCATTTTTGGCGAAGACGACAGTGAGAGCGAGCAGGTACCCGATCCTGTGCGCTACGACGCCGATCTCACAACCGATACCGCCGATCCCGATCTCAAAGAAGCGTTGGAGAACAGTTCCCGTCTGATCGGCGACGAAGATCGCCCGGTGTCCGGCGATCTCGGAATTGTCGTCAAGGCGCGCGACGACCGCGACCGCCTGATCGCGACGCTCTATGAGAAGGCGCGTTACGGTGGCGTCGTGACAATCACGATCGACGGAAAGAATATCGATGACCTGCCTCCCAATCCGACTTTCGATCGGTCGAAGCCAATCCCTGTTCATGTTGCAGTCGAGCCGGGACCCGTCTTCCGCGTCAAGGAAGTGCAGTTCGGCGGCGATGCTGCAAGCCGCAATCCCGCCGATTACGATTTGGCGCCTGGCGAAGAAGCCGGGTCGCTGACAATCATCAAGGCCGGTGACAAGATCGTCGAACAGCTGAAGAGCGAAGGAAGACCACTTGCGAAGCTGACCACGCGGCAAGTGGTGGCCGATCACAGCACCAGTACCGTGGATATCGTCATCGCGACGGAAGGCGGTCCGGTGGCCCCGATCGGCAATGTCGGCGTCACTGGGCAGAAAGCTGTCAAACCTGCTTTCATCCAGCGTTATTCGCGCCTCGAAAAAGGCGAAGCCTATTCTCCCGAGGCGCTCAAGAAGGCGGGCGAGCGGTTACGCAAGCTTGGCGTTTTTTCGAGCGTCACCATTCACGAAGCCGATACCCTTTCTGCCGACGGCACCTTGCCGATGACCATCGAGGTCTCGGAAGGCAAGCAACGCTATTTCGGTTTCGGCGCCAATTACTCGACGATCGACGGCATCGGGGTCCAAGGCTATTGGGGACACCGCAACCTTTTTGGCGAAGCGGAATCCCTTCGGATCGAGGGAGCCGTTGGCCGCCTTGGCGAAAACGACATCACAAATCTTGACTATTCTACAGGCATTCTCTTCACCAAGCCCGGTGCCTTTTTTCCTGCGGCAACGCTGAAGGCCGGCATTCTCGCAAAGACCGAAAATCCAGATGCCTACAATGCCTCGCTGATCACAGCGTCGCTCGGCCTGTCTCATGAACTGACCGATCAGGATATCGTCTCGGCGAGCGCTGAAATCAGCTATGAAAAGGACGATGACGCGTTCGGTGACAATGAGTATCTGACTTTCGCCCTGCCGCTCACTTACGAGCGCGATGCGCGCGACAACAAACTCAATCCTACAGAAGGATACCGGGCAACGCTCGCAGCAACACCGAGCTACGAGGCATTCAACGGCGCCATCTATTCGTCATTCGAGGGTTCGATATCCGGCTATCAGTCAATCGGCGCGGAAGACAATGTTGTTTTTGCAGGCAAGGTTGCCGCCGGCCTGTTGGTCGGCGGAGAATTGCACGAGATTGCCGCAACAAGACGTTTTTTTGCCGGCGGTGGCGGGTCTGTGCGGGGGTATGGCTTCCAGGAGATTTCGCCGTACAACGCGGAGGACGAAGCGACAGGCGGCAAATCCTATGTCACGGCCTCGCTGGAAGCGCGCGTCCGGATCACCGAAACCATCGGCGTCGTCCCCTTCATCGACGTCGGAACGGTTGGGAGCGAGGAATTTCCCGATTTTTCCGATATCCGCGCCGGTGCCGGCATCGGAATTCGCTACGCCACGCCTTTTGGTCCTCTGCGGCTTGATTTTGCCGTACCGTTGAACAAGTACGAGAATGGCACGAGTTACGGCATCTATGCCGGGATCGGCCAGTCTTTCTAGAATGCGATATTCGCGGATTTCAAACCCGCGAATGATGACGAGAACGGGGTAGTTCCTCCTCCATGCAGACGCTGACGAAATTCGTGAATTGGACCATCCGGGTGCTCGGCGTCACGACCGGCATCATGCTGATCCTCGCCTCCATAGGGATCGCAATCGTCGGCTTTACCTCGTTCGGCTCCCGCATCATCACGGAAGAGGTCGCCGAAATCCTTTCGAACCGCGACATGAAGATCGCTGTCCGTGAACCAAGCAGCCTGTTGACTGGCGGATTGCGCGCAGCGGAGATAACGGTCTCGGATACGCGGGGCGTATTCGCGCAGGTAACAGGTCTCTCGATAGACTGGAATCCGCTTGCGCTGCTCCGCGGCACGTTCCACGCAAACGAGATCTCCATCAGCTCGGTCAACCTTATTCGGAAGCCTGTACGCACTATCCCGTCGCCGCCGGCAAGCGGTGAGGATGAGGGTTTCATCCTGCCGATCAAAATCGATGTCGACAAGATCGTCGTCCCGGAGGTCAGCCTCAGCGAACAGTTCACTGGGCGTGCGTTTACTTTAACGGCCGGCGGCAATCTGCGGGCCGACCAGAACGGCGGGATCGCTGCAATCAATCTCAGCCGCCACGACGTGCCGGACGCTAGACTCTCAGCCGATTTGGCTTTCATGCCCGATCAGAACCAGCTGCGGCTGAAGGCGCAGCTTTCTGAACCGAAGGGTGGACTACTTGCGACTTTCCTATCGCTGCCGGGCGACCCTGCAGTCGATATCGTCGTCGACGGCGAAGGGCCGATTTCGGATTGGAACGGCAGGCTTCAAGCCGCCCTGGACGGCCAGGAGCGCGCTTCGATCAAAGGACATCACGCCCTCACGCAGGATGGTCTGCACCACCTGGATCTCAAGGGCGGCGGCGATCTGAGCACACTTCTGCCTCCAGCCTTCCGGCCACTGTTTTCCGGCCAGACGAACATCGATGTCTCCGCCACCTTCGACAATAAGGGCAAACTTGACATCCAGACCGGCAACATAGCGACCGGCAGCGTCGTCATTGCGGCATCCGGCACTCTGGACCGAGCGGGCAACAACAGCCTGAACGCCAACGTGCTCGGTACGTCAGGCCCGGTCGATTTTCGTTGGCCGCTTGCCGATGGCGAAGCGCGTTTCATGGTCACGGGCCTGAACCTCGCTCTCACCGGCGATGCGCAGTCAGCACGATTGAACGCCAGCGCCTCCCTCGATGCGGCAACATTGCCGCAGGCGACGATCGGCAACGTAAAGCTGACCGCAAAGAGCGATGCCTTCAACCTCGCCAAGCGCTCGGGCGCCATTCAATTGCGGATGGTTGCCGGCGATACGATGTTTCAGAATCCGGATATCAATCGGGCGGTGCAAGGCCCCGTGACTCTTGCCGCGCCGCTTCAGATCGCCGCCGACAGCGTAGGTTTCAACGGGACGACGTTCGAAAGCGCCAATGCTAGCGGCACCGTCAACGGCACCTACAAGCTTACCGACAACACGCTGACGGGGAATGCGAAGCTTACCGTTCAACCGGCCGCGCTGCCGCCCGCGATTGCGCCGCGCTTCGCTACGCCGATCTCGATCGATACGCAGGTCGCCGGGACCATTCCGTCCAAGATCAATCTCTCGAATATCGTCATCAAATCGGGTACGATAGAAACCGCCGGCACGGTGACGCTTGATGACGAAACCCTCACCGCCAACCTTTCCGGGCGCGTACCCGATATAAGCAAGCTGCTGGAAACCGCTGAAGGCGAGGCGAGCTATACGGTCAATGCCAGCGGCCCGCTGACGGCACTGGCGATAAAGGCAAACCTGAAGGCCGCAACCCTTCGCACCGCCGGCCGCACGCTTGGCGATCTGGACGTCAACATCTCCGGTACGGTTGATCCAGCCGCACCACAGGGCACCGTCGATGCCAAAGGCACGATCGATGGCCAGCCGATCACCGTCAATGCCGATGCTCAGTCCAAAGACGGCATCATCAGCATTCCGTCTCTCCGTGCAGATGTCGGCAGGAACCGGCTGGAAGGCAATCTCCAGCTGTCCTCACGCTTCGAGCCGACTGGCCTGCTCGCTTTCGATTTTCCGGATATCAGCCCGCTGGCAGCACTTGGCGGACAGAAAGCCCAAGGCGATCTCAAGGGTATGCTCGACATCGCCAACGACAAAGGCAAGATCGCGCTCAAGGTGACGGCCGCAGGAAATGGCCTGCAGCGCGACACGCTTTCGATCGTGAGACCTGATATTGCTGTCACCGTCACCGATCTCAAAGCCCTCGCCGTCAATGGCATCATCAAGGCCGGCGAGATCTCTTCCGGGGCCAACAAGCTTGCAGGACCGGCGCTGAATTTCGTACTGCAACAGAACCGTACGAACTTCGATCTTAACGCTGTCTACGATGATAATCCGCTGCTTGCTGAAGGCGATCTCGAAGCGAATGCCGGCGGCATGACGATCCGGCTCGTCCGATTTTCGGGCAAGCCGCGCGACATTCCGGTTGAGCTTTCTCAACCCGCCGAAATCGCGATTGCGGACGGCCAGGCGGCGCTGAGAGGCCTCACGGTCAAAACCGCCAGCGGTTCCGTGGCAGTCACCGGCTCGGCGGGTGAGACGCTCGACATCAATGCCGTCATCAGCGACCTGCCCGCAAGCCTTGCCAACGGCTTCGTGCCGAAGCTGAACGCCGAAGGTGCCATCTCAGGCACGGTGACGGTCAAGGGTACGCGGGCGGCGCCGATTGCGGATTTCAAACTCGACTGGAAGAATGCTGCAACCAGCCACACGAAAGGTGCGCATCTCGCGCCGCTCGGCGTCGCCACGACCGGAAGATTCGCCGATAACAAGCTCGACTTCGACGCAGCCGTCGATGGCGCCGACGGATTGTCCTTGAAATCCAGCGGAAACGTCGTTGTCGCGGGAACGGCGGTCCAAAACCTCGACGTGAATGCCAGTCTCAACAATGTCCCGGCAAACATTGCAAACAGCTTCGTGCCCGGACTTGCTGCGGAGGGCACGATCTCAGGAACTGCCAAAGCATCGGGAACGCCTGTTGCGCCGGCCGTCGATTTCGATCTCGACTGGAAGGACGCAGCCACAAGCCATACGAAACAGGCAGGTCTTGCTCCGCTTGGCTTAAGCGCGACGGGTAAATTCGCCGACAACAAACTCGACTTCGATGCGGACCTGACCGGTGCAGCCAACATGGGACTGAGCGCGGACGGGAATATCGTTATCGCGGGAACGACGGTCCAAAACCTCGATGTGAATGCCAATCTCAACAATGTCCCGGCAAGCATTGCAAACAGCTTCGTGCCCGGACTTGCTGCGCAGGGCACGATCTCAGGAACTGCCAAAGCATCGGGAACGCCTGTTGCGCCGGCAGTCGATTTCGATCTCGACTGGAAGGACGCAGCCACAAGCCATACGAAACAGGCAGGTCTTGCTCCGCTTGGCTTAA
>NZ_FWER01000001.1 GCF_900169785.1 Rhizobium sullae | reverse complement strand
GAGCTTTGATCCATGGATCTCCGAATGGGGAAACCCACCTTAAGATACTTGGGAAATCATTTTGGTTGTCGGATCTTCGATCCGACTTTTGACGGCGAACGATCGCCGACGGCCTATCGGCCTGTATGGGTGCCTTGCTCGATGTTCGGGTTTGGCAGCAATACAGGGCGGTCGCGCGTCGCCGGTCGTCCGGCGCGCTCACGCAGCGCTGCACGGAACGTGCGGGACAAGCGTGAGTGAGAACCGAAATGGTTTCCAAGTATCGATAATAAGGTATCTTCACCTGAATAAAATAGGGTGTAAGAAGCGAACGCAGGGAACTGAAACATCTAAGTACCTGCAGGAAAGGACATCAACCGAGACTCCGCAAGTAGTNAGAAGCGAACGCAGGGAACTGAAACATCTAAGTACCTGCAGGAAAGGACATCAACCGAGACTCCGCAAGTAGTGGCGAGCGAACGCGGACCAGGCCAGTGGCAATTGAAGTTAAAGCGGAACATTCTGGAAAGTTTGGCCGTAGCGGGTGACAGCCCCGTACGCGTAGATACTTTGATTGTCCTAGAGTAGGGCGGGACACGAGAAATCCTGTCTGAACATGGGGAGACCACTCTCCAAGCCTAAGTACTCGTGCATGACCGATAGCGAACAAGTACCGTGAGGGAAAGGTGAAAAGCACCCCGACAAGGGGAGTGAAATAGAACCTGAAACCGGATGCCTACAAACAGTCGGAGCCTGAAAGGGTGACGGCGTACCTTTTGTATAATGGGTCAACGACTTAGTGTAACAAGCAAGCTTAAGCCGGTAGGTGTAGGCGCAGCGAAAGCGAGTCTGAATAGGGCGATTTAGTTTGTTGCATTAGACCCGAAACCGAGTGATCTAGCCATGAGCAGGTTGAAGGTTGGGTAACACCAACTGGAGGACCGAACCCGCATCTGTTGCAATAGATTGGGATGACTTGTGGCTAGGGGTGAAAGGCCAATCAAACTCGGAAATAGCTGGTTCTCCGCGAAATCTATTTAGGTAGAGCGTCGATCGAATACCCCCGGGGGTAGAGCACTGGATGGGCTATGGGGACTCACCGTCTTACTGATCCTAACCAAACTCCGAATACCGGGGAGTACTAATCGGCAGACACACGGCGGGTGCTAACGTCCGTCGTGAAAAGGGCAACAACCCTGACCTCCAGCTAAGGTCCCCAAGTCATGGCTAAGTGGGAAAGGATGTGAGGATCCCAAAACAACCAGGATGTTGGCTTAGAAGCAGCCATCATTTAAAGAAAGCGTAACAGCTCACTGGTCTAAATAAGGGTCTTTGCGCCGAAAATGTAACGGGGCTGAAGCCATGCACCGAAGCTGAGGATGTGTAGCAATACACGTGGTAGCGGAGCGTTCCGTAAGCCTGTGAAGGGACAGTCGTGAGACATCCTGGAGGTATCGGAAGTGCGAATGTTGACATGAGTAACGATAAAGAGGGTGAGAGACCCTCTCGCCGAAAGACCAAGGGTTCCTGCTTAAAGTTAATCTGAGCAGGGTTAGCCGGCCCCTAAGACGAGGCGGACACGCGTAGTCGATGGGAACCACGTTAATATTCGTGGGCCTGGTGGTAGTGACGGATTGCTCAACTTGTAAGGTCTTATTGGATTGATCTTGCAGGGACGCGGTTCCAGGAAACAGCTCCACCGTATAGACCGTACCCGAAACCGACACAGGTGGTCAGGTAGAGTATACCAAGGCGCTTGAGAGAACTATGTTGAAGGAACTCGGCAAATTGCACGCGTAACTTCGGAAGAAGCGTGACCCCATTTTACGCAAGTGAGATGGGGTGGCACAGACCAGGGGGTAGCGACTGTTTATCAAAAACACAGGGCTCTGCGAAGTCGCAAGACGACGTATAGGGTCTGACGCCTGCCCGGTGCTGGAAGGTTAAAGGGAGAGGTGCAAGCTTTGAACTGAAGCCCCAGTAAACGGCGGCCGTAACTATAACGGTCCTAAGGTAGCGAAATTCCTTGTCGGGTAAGTTCCGACCTGCACGAATGGCGTAACGACTTCCCCGCTGTCTCCAACATAGACTCAGTGAAATTGAATTCCCCGTGAAGATGCGGGGTTCCTGCGGTCAGACGGAAAGACCCCGTGCACCTTTACTATAGCTTTACACTGGCATTCGTGTCGGCATGTGTAGGATAGGTGGTAGGCTTTGAAGCGGGGACGCCAGTTTCCGTGGAGCCATCCTTGAAATACCACCCTTATCGTCATGGATGTCTAACCGCGGTCCGTTATCCGGATCCGGGACAGTGTATGGTGGGTAGTTTGACTGGGGCGGTCGCCTCCGAAAGAGTAACGGAGGCGCGCGATGGTGGGCTCAGACCGGTCGGAAATCGGTCGTCGAGTGCAATGGCATAAGCCCGCCTGACTGCGAGACTGACAAGTCGAGCAGAGACGAAAGTCGGTCATAGTGATCCGGTGGTCCCGCGTGGAAGGGCCATCGCTCAACGGATAAAAGGTACGCCGGGGATAACAGGCTGATGACCCCCAAGAGTCCATATCGACGGGGTTGTTTGGCACCTCGATGTCGGCTCATCGCATCCTGGGGCTGGAGCAGGTCCCAAGGGTTTGGCTGTTCGCCAATTAAAGCGGTACGTGAGCTGGGTTCAGAACGTCGTGAGACAGTTCGGTCCCTATCTGCCGTGGGTGTAGGAATATTGACAGGATCTGTCCCTAGTACGAGAGGACCGGGATGGACATATCTCTGGTGGACCTGTTGTCCTGCCAAGGGCATAGCAGGGTAGCTACATATGGAAGGGATAACCGCTGAAGGCATCTAAGCGGGAAACCCACCTGAAAACGAGTGTTCCCTATCAGAGCCGTGGAAGACGACCACGTTGATAGGCCGGGTGTGGAAGTGCAGCAATGCATGAAGCTTACCGGTACTAATAGCTCGATCGGCTTGATCGTTCTCATTGACCATGCTCATCAACGCGCCAAAGGCGCCGATGACCATCGATACGTGTTCAAAACAAAACACGAGTGACAAATCACTCCTGTACCAGCTTCTCAATTAGTTGCGCTTCGCTGACCTGGTGGTTATGGCGGGGTGGCTGCACCCGTTCCCATTCCGAACACGGCCGTGAAACGCCCCAGCGCCCATGGTACTTCGTCTCAAGACGCGGGAGAGTCGGTCGCTGCCAGGTCTGCAAAACGCAACTAACAATCTTCTCAACACCAAACTAACGGCCCTAAGCCAAGCAAAACGGGCCGCCCTCAAAGCGGTCCGTTCCGCTTTGAACAAAGAACAGAAATATAACGCGGGGTGGAGCAGCCCGGTAGCTCGTCAGGCTCATAACCTGAAGGCCGCAGGTTCAAATCCTGCCCCCGCAACCAAAATTTACGAGCTATACCAACAAGAAAGCCCTCCCATCGTGGAGGGCTTTCTTGCGTTTAATGCCAAGCACACGGCTAGCATTGGATCCTTCCGGCATCACCGCGCGCAAGCCTCGGCGGGTGGTCGGCGGCCGGGCACTTCAACGCCATCGATGACGAAGACCGGTCTCGACGTCATGGATTTAGATCTGGCCTCCGACGCCGAGGCGCTCAAGCATCTGCCGCTCTGGTCGCCTATCTGCTTGGATCATCGCAACCGCTCAGCGGAACCAACAGGCCTAGCTTGACGTCCCTCAGCACTACATTGGTATGCATGCGCCGGATCTGCGGGTTTTCCTTCATGATCAGGGCCGCGATATCGTCGTAATGTTCGACATCGCGGGCCGTGACAATGGCGATCAGGTCCACCGCTCCGGTCACATAGTAAACCTGTTGGATGTGATCCTGCTTTTCCACCCAGAGGCGGAACTTCGCGAGTGCATCGTAGTTGTCACGCTCGATCTCCAATCCGGCGATGAACACCATCGGCGTGCCCGTCGCCTTGCGATCGACGACGGCTACTTCCGCTTTGATGATGCCGTCCTCGCGTAGGCGTTTCAGCCGCCTCTGCACCGCCGAGGTCGAAAGCCCGACCTTTTCGGCGATGGTTTCCGCTGTCAGCTGACAATTGCGCTGAATGATGTCGAGAATGTCGCGATCAAAGGCATCCAGTCTTTCCATCCCTGTTCCTCCATTTCGGCGGCGAAATTACCCGGCGATACGGACGTTATGTCATATTAAATGCATCAGAAATAGATTTCTGCACTATATATGCAAAACAATCATAATTTGCGCGTAAAAACCGCGTCCATCCGCGATATTCTCCGAACATTATTTGGACCGGTACCGCGCATGACAGAATCGTCTCCCCAGGCACTTCGTGTGGATGATCTTCACAAGAGCTATGGCCCACATGAAGTCCTCAAGGGCATTTCGACAACGGCCCGTAAAGGCGACGTGATTTCGATCATCGGTTCCTCGGGCTCCGGGAAGAGCACATTCCTGCGCTGCATCAATTTGCTGGAGATGCCCGATCGGGGCCGCATCGTCGTGAACGGCGAGGAAATTATCTTGAAACGCAGCCGCAGCGGGAAGATGCAGCCGATGAACCGGCGGCAGGTCGAGCGGCTGCGCACCGGCCTTGGCATGGTTTTCCAGAACTTCAATCTTTGGGCACATCGCACCGTTCTTGAGAACATCATCGAAGCGCCGGTCCATGTCATGGGCGTTGACCGTCGCGAGGCGGTCGAGAAGGCCGAAGCACTGCTCAACAAGGTTGGGCTTTATGAAAAGCGCGACGCCTATCCCGCGTTTCTTTCCGGCGGTCAGCAGCAGCGCGCCGCCATTGCCCGTGCACTTTGCGTCGATCCAGCAGTCATGCTCTTCGACGAGCCGACCTCCGCACTCGATCCCGAGTTGGTCGGAGAGGTACTCAAGGTCATTCGCGACCTTGCGGAGGAGGGCCGCACCATGCTGCTCGTCACCCATGAGATGCGCTTTGCCCGCGACGTCTCCAGCCACGTTCTCTTCCTGCGTCAGGGACGGATCGAGGAGGAGGGTCCGCCTCAACAGATTTTCGACGCCCCTTTGAGTGCCCGCTGCCGGGAATTCACCGGCATGCTTACGCATTGATGCACCGCTTCATGACAGACAATCCAAACAGGAGAATTCCACGAATGAAACTGCTCGCCCTGCTTCTCGCCGGCACCACGCTTGCTCTTTCCGCTATCACGGCTCAGGCCGAGGTCCGCTTCGGCATTATGAACGAATCGTACCCACCCTTCTTCGCCAAGGATGCCTCCGGTGAGTGGCAAGGGTGGGAAATCGACTTGATGAATGCCGTCTGCGACGAGATGAAGGAGAAATGCTCGATCGTCGAGCTCTCCTGGGACGGGCTCATTCCGGCCTTGCAAAGCAAGAAGTTCGACGTCATCTGGTCGTCGATGTCGAACACCGCAGAGCGCTCGAAGGTCATCGACTTCACCGACAAGTACTACAACACCCCGAGCACCCTGATCGGCCCAATGGACCAGAAGCCGGGTGCTGCGGCCGATGACGTCAAGGACAAAACCATCGGCATTCAGGTCTCGACCATTCAGTCGGACTATTACAAGAAGTATTTTGCCGATGTCGCCGACGAGAAGACTTATCAGACGCTTGACGAGGCATTCCAGGATCTCGCCGCGGGCCGCATCGACTATGTGTTCGGCGATTCGCTTGCCCTTGATGCCTTCCTCAAGAGTGACGCCGGCAAGGACTGCTGCGCGAAGATGGGCGACGTTGCCGACGACAAAGTGATTCTCGGGGCTGGCGTTTCCGGCGGCCTGCGCAAGGAGGATACCGAGCTCAAGGCAAAGCTGAACGCCGCGATCGCTGCCGTGCGTGCCAACGACAAATACGACGAAATCACCAAGAAGTATTTCGACTTCGACATCTATGGCGCAAAGTAAGCGACCCAATCGATGGCTGATGCCCCACAAGGTGTTCTAGATCTCCTCTCCCCCTATCCGCCCGGATGGGGTGGAACCCTGCTTATGGGCGCCGCCTCCACGATCGCCATCTCCGTCGGCGCATTCCTGATCGGCCTGCTGCTCGGGACAGGAGGCGCGTTTGGCAAGCTTTCCGGCAACAGGCCGCTCGGCCTGCTGCTCAGTCTCTATACGACAGCTATCCGCGCCATTCCGGAACTGATTTTGATCGTCGGGCTCTATTATGCGGGAATGGACGGCCTCAACCGGCTCCTGACCGCGGTCAATCTGCCTGCGATCGAAGTGAACGGCTTCGTCGTCGCCGTCGCCGTGCTCGGTTTCGTGCAGGGCGCCTACGTGACGGAAGTGCTGCGCGGCGCGATCCTCGCCATCCCCGTTGGCCAGATCGACGCAGCCAAGGCCTTCGGCATGGGGCCGATGCTGCGTTTCCGCCGCGTCATCCTGCCGGCGTTATTGCCAAATGCCCTGCCGGGCCTTGCCAATCTGTGGATGTCGATCACGAAGGACAGCGCGCTGGTTGCAGTTGTCGGCTATCAGGAACTGGCGCTCGCCACTCGCCTGGCCGGCGCGAGCACCAAGCATTACTTCATCTTCTTCCTGGCATCGGCCCTTCTCTATCTTGCCATCACGCTCGTCTCCAACATCGTCTTCAACCTGATCGAGCGTCATGTGCGGCGCGGACAGCCGAAGCCTCATGAGGAGCACACGGCATGACCTTCTCATGGATAGTCTCCTATTGGCCGCTTCTGTTGGCAGGCGCCGGGCAGACGGTGCTGCTGCTGGTGATCTCGGTCGCCCTCGGCTTCGTCGTCGCGATCGGCCTCGCCTTTGCGCAGGTGAGCGGCGGTCCGCTGACGCAATATCTCGCTCGCGGCTACTGCACCTTTTTCCGCGGCACACCTCTGCTCATCCAACTCTGGCTCCTCTATTACGGTGTCGGTGCGCTGCTGCCTATGATCCCCGGCCTTCGCCTGAGCCTGTTCTGGCCGATCCTGCGTGAGGGCTTCTTCTTCGCGGCGGTGAGCTTTACGCTAAACTATGCCGCCTACGAGGCAGAGGTGCTGCGCGGAGCGCTGCTCGCAGTACCGAAGGGCGAGTTGGAAGCCGGCCGAGCGTTCGGCATGCGGCCCTTCACGCTGATCCGGCGCATCTGGCTGCCCCGCGCCATTCGCATCGCATTGCCGACAATCGGTGGTGAAATCGTCATGCAGCTCAAAGCGACGCCGCTCGCATTCACCGTCACAGTGATGGATCTCTACGCGGTGGCGAGCAAGGTGCGCCAGGACACGCTGCTCGTCTATGAGCCGCTGATCGTCGTTACCGTCTTCTATCTCATTCTTACGGCGATCATCGCCCACGCCTTTCGTCGTCTTGAGGCGCAAGTGCCGTCACGACGCTGACTTCGATTGGGGAATGAACGGTCATGACGTCACACCTATCCGAACGGTTTCGCCATGCTGGCAGAAATGAATGCATGAAGGCCATCCGCCGGAGGCTCTTGCGGTTGCCGATCGGCTCGAGACCGCGGCCTCCATCACCGCCAACCGCGACCAGGCTTTGCCGCCTCTTGATTCCCTTTACGGAGACCCATCCATGAGCAGACTGTGCATTCTCGACGGCGGCATGAGCCGCGAACTTCTGCGCCTCGGTGCCGAACTGAAGCAGCCGGAATGGTCGGCACTGGCGCTAGTCAATTCGCCAGACATTGTCCGAAAGGTCCACGAAGAATTCATCGCCGCCGGCTCGGACGTCGTCACTACCAACAGCTATGCGCTGGTGCCTTTCCACATTGGCGAGGAGCGGTTTCAGAGGGTAGGGGCGGCGCTTACCGCGCTCTCGGGCAAATTGGCACGCCAAGCCGCCGATGCCGTCAAGGATCGGAAAGTACTGGTTGCTGGTTCGCTGCCGCCAATCTTCGGGTCCTACGAACCCCAAAACTTTGATCCTTTGCGGGTCCAGGACTATCTCAAGGTGCTAGTTGAACAGCTCAATCCCTTCGTGGACGTGTGGCTTGGAGAAACCCTCAGCCTGATCGCCGAGGGCGAGGCTGTGCGCACTGCAGTCGCCGCAAACGGGAAGCCGTTCTGGATTTCGTTCACGCTGGCCGATGACGAGGCACAGGTAAGAGGAGGTGAACCGAAGCTGCGTTCCGGCGAGCGGGTCGACGATGCGGCGAATTGGGCAGCTTCGTCCGGGGCGCATGCGCTCTTGTTCAACTGCAGCAAGCCAGAAGTCATGCGGGCGGCGGTCGAAACAGGGTCTCGTGTATTCAAGGACAGGGGCTCCACGGTAGAGATCGGTGTCTATGCCAATGCCTTCGAAGGGGAGCAAAATGATTCCGGCGCCAATGAGGGTCTCCATACCACCCGCAATGATCTGAACGATGATACTTATTCGCGCTTTGCCTGCTCTTGGGCGGAGGCTGGTGCAACGATAATCGGCGGCTGTTGCGGCATTGGCGCCGGGCATATCCATCGCCTCAAGAAGACCCTGTTGGGGTGAAGCTATATGTCAGGACCATCGTCATTGCCGTCGACCTCCTGCGCCTTGGCGAAGACGCGATCAGGCCGTGTACCTGCAGGTTGCCGGCTGATGGCCGGGCGTCTTGCCGATCACCACCTTCTGGATGAGGTGGAGGACGATAGACGATGGGCGTCAACTGCCGCTTGGCATCCTCATTGTTGCCTCTGCGCGTCATGAGCATGGGATCAAGCCAGTTCACACATCAGAATCGGCCGATAATTCGGATTAGAGCGGTGGTTCTTAGGCTGAGGCCAGCGCCAGAGGTGGCCTCTTTCCAGCGCCAATACAGTCCCAGTCTGGCTGACAAGGGAGAACGACATGCTTCAGAATTTTCTGGAAATTCAGTTTATTACGGATGGCAACACCAGAAAGTCTTTCAGTTGAAGAAAATTGGATTGCGGCAATATAGTAAGACCGCTAAAATAAGTAACAGCTAATATATATTACCGCGACGATATGGTAACGCTAATTTAGTTGCCGATTATGAATCAGGGGGCTAGAGGGGAGGCGCCGCGAGGTCCACTCAGGGTCGGTTGGCGCGCTTGTGGAAAAATGTTGCACATCCAGAAGAGCGCCAGGAGGTACGGTCTTATATTTCGGCCCCCGTGCCGCATATCCCGCAAGCCTTGTTTAACAGTTACCCCGGTACGTGGTGTCGAGGACGCGTGCCCCGACGGGATAGACCACGCAAATAGGGAGGACGGCAATGGCGATTACCTTTATTCTCAACGAGGAGACCGTCAACGACCAGACCACTGGGCTACCAACCGCCAACAGCGACCACGGCTTTACCGACACGGATGTGGCGTACTCCTCCCCTGCAGGCTTCGTTCGGACCTATCTCGATACGAGTCTTGGGTTGAGCCTCACCTTCCCGACCAGCGTCACCAAAGGGGGGAGGGCGCCATGGCACGCATGCCAATGATCTTGACCATCGCGTCGTTGTCGCTCTTTGCGTTCGCTTCGACCGCTGTTCTTGCAGTGTCGTCGTCTCAGCAGGAGTGCGAGGCCGTAGACGCTACGTTCATCGGCACAAAGGTGTGCTTATCTGAAGCGAATGTCGGAATCGGGCAGCACGCCCTCCTGTTCCATTCCTGAGGGAAATCAGATGGCCACGCTGGTAATCGCCAACCATCACGAGATCGTAAGTGCCGGGCTCGGGGCCCTTTTGCAAGCGGGCGGCCATCACGTTGTCGCGTGCTGCTCGCACGAAGATGATCTCCTGTTTTCCGTAGAAGCCTATCGCCCGGACATTGTCGCGCTGGCGGAAAACGTCGCGGGACAGGAGGCTGCGACAACGGTGTCGCGACTTCGGACCCGCCACCGCTCTGTGGCGATCATCTTCCTGCTTGATGAGCGGGAGGCGATTACGGCCGCGGATCTGCTGAGCCTCGACGTGGAGGGGATTCTGTCGAACGCGGCCTGCGCCACGAGCGTCGTCGACTGCGTCGACAGCGTGCACCACGGCCGCAAGTGGATCGACCCCGACCTCTTGCACCATCTCGCGATGGCGGAACGGCGCTCACAGAATGTGAACTGCCTGACGTCGCAGGAAGCTGTCGTCGCCCACCTCGTATCGCGAGGTTTGCACAACAAGGAAATCGCCCGCGAACTCCAGCTGTGCGAAGGCACCGTGAAGATGCACTTGCATCATATCTACGAGAAGCTTCACCTCGGCGGCAGAACGCAGCTTGCGCTATCGATGGCTGGAGTATGCGCGCAGATTGATGAAGCCCCCCCGCCGCGAAACCGATTAACCGATTGGTCTTGATTCCGCGGCTGGCTCGTCGACCAGGCACAACTGCAGAACTTGGCTAAGCTCGCTGTCATTTCCGGACAGCCGCTTCGCGGCTTCCGCTTATGATGACGGAGAGATTTTCCGCAAACCTTATCGCTTCTGCGCCGCCGGCATCCGTAAGCACGTCTGCAACGGTGGGGTTTCCCGTGCGTGCTGCCCCTCGGCGTATCCATCGATTACTATCGAAAGAAACCTCAAACACTATCCAAGTGCATATAGACGCGCGCGCCTGTCCGTCCGAATATAAGAGGTCTTCCCTTGCGGCTACTGGAGAAAGGTACTCGCGCAAAAGAACCATTGCTTGTGCCGTGGCTCCGAGCGTCTGTGCTGCTCGCCTTTCCTTGTCCGAGAAAGATGACGCTGCGGGATTGTGGGGCGAGGATGCCGGCGGTCACGAGTGGGGGTGAGATCGGCGGCTGCTCGGAATAGAGCCGGGCGCATCCGCCATAGCCGGGCGCATCCGCCATAGATGGCGCATCCGCCATAAATGGGGAGTTAAGCAGATGACGAAGACAACAATGTTACTCGCCGCTTCGATGTTCGCAGCAGCCACTGGAACGGCCTTTGCTGCTTGGGAACCGGCACTAATTAATACGACGACAAATACGATATTCCAGGCAGAGACTGCAGGCAAAAGCGGCAATGTGAAAGCATGCTTCCAACAAACGGTGACTGTCAATACTTTCCAGTGGACGCATACTCAGACTGGAAACACCCGCGGAACGTTTGATGAGACGACTGTAAGCGACCAGGTGCAGGTCGATAATAGCCTCTGCGAACCAGCGTAGGGACACAACGTAAGAACCCCGACGAGCGAACCGTATAAATCGCCCCTCCCGAATTTCGGGAGGGCATCTCATAGGGACGAACGAGTATGCGCAGATGGGTCTTACTGGGCGCTTTCGTCTCGATTGGGTCATTATTCGCTGCCGCGCTGGCGCTCAACGCAGCCAGCAGCAGGCGGACAGGCGAGCAGCAGTCGGGGGTTCACGCAAGACTTGCGGCGGAAGTCTCTCCGGAGTGGATCGCCGGCCAGTTGTCGGCGATCCTTTCGGCGATCCTTTCGCAAGCCACGTCGCAAGTCACGGCCATCGCCGTATCCGCTACCTGGGCGAGTGATCCTTCGCCGAGGCAAGAAAGCGTCTACCGTTTCGCCGCCATCGAGCGCGGGGATCTTATTTCCGCTGTCACCGCCACCGGCCAACTCGCGCCTGTTGCCACGGTGACCGTCAGTACGCAGATTTCCGGACAGATCGACCAGATCTTCGCGGATTTCAACGCACCCGTCCGCCGCGGCGATGTCATCGCCACCTTTGATGCGATCTCTTTCGAGACCGCCGTCGTGCAGGCTGGTGCCGAGGTTGGCATGGCCAACGCCGCGCTTCTGAAGGCGAACGTCGCTGCGAAGGAAGCGGCAGCGGTATTCGAGCGCAGCGACAGCCTCCTCAACCACGGTGCCGGCTCCCTGGCCGACCGCAACAAGGCGGAAGCGGTGAAGCAATTGGGGGGCGCGCAATTGCTTGAAGCACGCTCGATGGTACAGCGCGCCGAAGCGGCGCTGAAACAAGCCCAAACCAATCTGGAACGCACCCGCATCCGCTCGCCCGTCGATGGGGTCGTGGTCGACAGAAGCATCGAAGTCGGCCAGATTGTCGCTGCGAGCCTGCAGGCGCCGACGCTGTTCACCATCGCGCAGGATCTGCGCGACATGCAGGTCAACATGTCAATCGATGAGTCGGCGATCGGCCGCATCAGCCCCGGACTTCGCGTCGAGTTCACCGTCGATGCCTATCCTGGGCGGAGCTTCGCGGGCCGCGTAGAGCAGGTACGTCTTTCACCCACCACATCGGAGAATGTTGTTACCTACACTGTTGTCGTAAAGGCTCCGAATCCCGACCTCGTGCTGCTGCCGGGCATGACGGCAACCGCTCGCATCATCGTCACCGAGCGTAACGACGTACTCAAGACGCCTGCTGCCGCCATGCGCTTCCGGCAGTCAGCGCCACCTGTACCGGACGCTGCTGTGCTGTGGCTCGAAAAGGACGGCGAGCTACAACCCGTCAACGTGAAGCTGGGCGTGACAGACGGCGACATGATCGAGATCATCGGCGAGGCACTTGCGCCGGGAGACCAGGTTGCGGTCGGCGTTCGTCCGGTCGTGCGCAAGGAGTCATCCGCCAAGCGCCTCATTGGGGTGTTCCAATGACGTCGCTCATTGCAACCTCGCGGCTATCGCGACGATATCCCATCGGAGACATCGATATAGACGCGCTAGTCGACATCTCCCTCTGCGTGGAGCAGGGCGAAGCGCTAGCAATTATGGGCCCGTCCGGCTCCGGCAAGTCGACCCTGCTGAATGTGTTGGGCTGCCTCGACCCGCCGTCCTCGGGCTCCTACATGCTTGACGGAACCGACGTCAGCGGTCTGTCCATGTCGCAGATGGCGGCCCTGCGCAGGCACCTGTTCGGCTTCGTCTTCCAGAACTTCAACCTGCTGGCGCGCGCGACGTCGTTCGAGAACATTGAACTACCCTTGATCTATGCCGGCGGCTGGAGCCGCGCGGCCCGGCGCGAACGCGTCATGCAGCTGCTCGAACTCGTCGGCCTGGATGACCGCGCCCATCACCTTCCCTCGCAGTTGTCGGGTGGCCAGCAGCAGCGGGTTGCGATTGCCCGTGCGCTGGCCAATAAGCCGAAAATTATCATGGCCGACGAGCCGACGGGCGCGCTAGACACGGCGGTGAGCCAAACGATCATGACGATGCTCCAGGAGATCAACGCCTCGGGTGTGACCCTGCTGCTCGTCACGCATGACCCGGCGGTCGCCTCCGCCATGCGCCGCATTGTCACGCTAACGGATGGGCGGGTTATCTCTGATGCGTCATCAGCGGTTGGGCAAGTCGGGGCGGCCCAATGAGAAACGTCCTCAATGTCCGGGAGGCCTGGCGCGCAATCCGTGCCAATGCCCTCCGTAGCGTCCTGACGACGTTGGGCGTCGTCTTTGGCGTCGCGTCGGTGATTGTCATGATTGCGATCGGGGCCGGCACGCAGCAGAGAATTAAGGAGGACATTGAAAAGCTTGGCCCGAACACGTTCACTATCAACCCCGCTTCCACTTTCGTCAGCGGTGTCAGTACCGGCGCCGGCAGGAGACTGTCGCTCACAGACGAGGACGCGGTTGCGATCGCCCGCGAGTTCACGCACATCAAAGCCGCGCCTATTGTCCGAGTGCGGGCGCAGATGGTGCACGGCGGCGCGAATTGGTCGAGTTGGGTCCTTGGGGTTACAGGCGATTTTTTCAACGTTAAGGATTGGGACATCGCTAGCGGCCGGTCATTCGGTTTCGATGAAGTGGACGCCGGCGCTAAAGTCGCCATCCTCGGCAATACGGTTACGACTGAGCTATTTTCCGATGCTGATCCGGTAGGTCTCGACATTCGCGTCAATCATCTGAGTTTCCGAGTCATCGGCGTACTTGAATCAAAAGGCGAGACGGTTGACGGCTCGGACCTCGATGACATCGTCCTCGTACCCCTCAAGACTGCGCGCAATTATTTGCTCGGCCGCCGAGGTGGTCGGTCACAGTCCGTGAGCGCCATTGCCATCAAGGTCGAGCCCGACATCGCTTTGGAGCCAGCAAAAGGCGATATCCGTCAAGCTCTGCGCTATCGCCACCGTTTGGCCGTCGGGCAGGACGACAGTTTCCGCGTCACCGACATGACTGAGTTCCGAAAGCTGCAGGAGGCGTCCTCGTCGGCACTAACGATCCTACTCGCTTCTGTTGCCTCGATCTCGCTGCTGACCGGAGGTATCGGCATCATGAACATCATGCTCGTGTCGGTGGTCGAGCGTACGCGCGAGATCGGCATTCGCGCCGCCATCGGAGCCGCACCGAAGGATATCCTGTCACAATTTCTCGTCGAAGCCGTGACGCTCTCGATGCTCGGCGCGATGATCGGCATCTTGTTAGGGATCACGGGCGCGACCGTCGCCGACAGTGTATTCAATGTGCGTACGGCGTTGAGGATCGAGCCCATCTTGCTGGCAAGCGGCTTTGCGGCTCTGGTTGGTATCTCGTTCGGATTTTATCCGGCGCTCAAGGCGTCTCGACTACCACCGATTGAGGCCTTGCGTTACGAATAGGCCCTATTCAAGTTCATGTTCATTCGCCGCCCAACGTATTCAACCGGTGGCCACTTGACCTTAGTTCGATCCAGCATCTGAGCCCGACATTCTCCCGGCCTGGTCCAGGGCGGGAAAGCATTTGTCAAAAGTTCAGCGGAGCATTGTCCACCACTTCCTTCATCACGAAGAAGGTGCGGGTCTGGCGCACGCCGGGCAGGGCGATCAATTGCGTGCCATGGATGCGGTTAAAATCCGCCATGTCGCGCACGCGGATCTTCAGGAAGTAATCGAAATCGCCCGCAACCAGATTGCAATCCAGCACGAAGTTCAGCTTGGCGACCGCCTTTTCAAAGGCGCCGAAGCTTTCCGGCGTCGAGCGATCTAGCACAACGCCGACCATAACCAGCGCACCGCGGTCGACCTTCTGCGGCTCGACCATTGCTCTGACCGACTGGATATAGCCCTCTTCGAAAAGCCGCTGCGTGCGGCGATGGCAGGTTGCGGCGCTGACATCGACCATCTGCGCCAATTCGGCATTGCTGAGCCGGCCGTTGTTTTGCAGCAGGCGGAGCATTTTCAGGTCGATGCGGTCCAATTCCGGGGCCATGAAAGAATCATCCGAAAATTAATATAAGAATGAAAGCTATCGCCCATCTATTCGATGTTCTAGTGCGAAACCGGAAATATCGAACGCAACTTTGAGAGCACCTTTCATGCGTGTGATGGTAGCGTTTCCCCGTGTCATAACAAGCAGAAGGGGATCCCATGCTGGAGAAGTTCGAGCGCTATCCGCTCACATTCGGACAAACCCATATCGAAAAGCTGGAACGGCTATCCGAACATCTCGGCGGCAAGGTCGAGCTTTATGCCAAGCGCGAGGATTGCAATTCAGGTCTGGCCTTCGGTGGCAACAAACTTCGCAAGCTCGAATACATCATCCCCGATGCGATTGCTTCCAATGCCGACACGCTGGTCTCGATCGGCGGCGTGCAGTCAAACCATACGCGCATGATCGCCGCGGTCGCGGCCAAGATCGGCTTCAAGTGCCGGCTTGTGCAGGAAAGCTGGGTACCGCACGAAGATGCCGTCTATGACCGCGTCGGCAATATTCTGCTGAGCCGCATCATGGGTGCGGATGTGCAGATGGTGGACGAGGGCTTCGATATCGGCATCCGCCAGAGCTGGGAGGAGGCCATCGAGGACGTGAAGGCCAAGGGCGGCAAGCCTTATCCGATCCCGGCCGGCGCTTCCGTGCACAAATATGGTGGTCTCGGCTATGTCGGCTTTGCCGAGGAAGTCCGGGCCCAGGAAGCCGAACTCGGCTTCAAGTTCGACTATATCGTCGTCTGCACGGTGACGGGTTCCACGCATGCCGGCATGACGGTTGGCTTTGCCAAGGATGGCCGCGAGCGCAATGTCATCGGCATCGACGCTTCCTTCACGCCGACTCAGACCAAGGCCCAGGTGCTGGAGATTGCCCAGCGCACCGCCGAACTGGTCGACCTTGGCCGGGACCTGACATTGGACGATATCATCCTGATCGAGGATTATGCCTACCCGGTCTATGGCGTGCCCTCCGACGAGACCAAGGACGCCATCCGGCTCTGCGCCCGTCTCGAAGGCATGATCACCGACCCGGTTTATGAGGGCAAGTCGATGCAGGGCATGATCGACCTGGTCAAGAAGGGTTACTTCCCGGAAGGCTCCAAGGTGCTTTACGCCCATCTCGGCGGCGCACCGGCCATCAACGGCTATGCCTACACGTTCCGCAACGGCTGACGTCCTGCCAAAGCCACCCGGCGGAAAGATCATCCGGCCGGGTGTAGCAGACATGGGAACGGGATCCGAACAGAGCAAAGCGAGAAGCCGCCGGCGGATCCTCATCAGGCATGAACGCGTGACTGGGAGACGACCGTGACAAGCACCGATATCGCAATTCTGAAATCCATCGAGAAGCAGGTCCTATGGCTTGCCTGCTGGATGATCCACAGTGCCAATCACCTGCGTGAAAAGGGCGAAGTCAAGGTCGGCGGACATCAGGCCTCGTCGGCCTCGATGGCCTCCCTCCTGACGGCGCTCTATTGTCACGTGCTGCGGCCGGAAGATCGCGTCGCGGTCAAGCCGCATGCCTCGCCGGTATTTCATGCCATCCAGTATCTGATGGGCAACCAGAACCGTGACAAGCTCGAGAATTTCCGTGGCTTCGGCGGCGCGCAATCCTATCCGAGCCGCACCAAGGATATTGACGATGTCGATTTCTCCACCGGTTCGGTCGGTCTCGGCGTGGCCGTCACGGCCTTTGCCTCGATGGTGCAGGATTACATTGCCGCCAGACCCTGGGCGCAGAAGCGTCCGCTCGGGCGAATGATCGCCCTGGTCGGCGATGCCGAACTGGACGAAGGCAATGTCTACGAGTGCCTGCAGGAAGGCTGGAAGCACGATCTGCGCAATACCTGGTGGGTCATCGACTACAATCGCCAGAGCCTCGATGGCGTGGTGCGCGAAGGTCTATGGCAGCGCATCGAGGCCATTTTCAAGGCCTTCGGCTGGGATGTCGTCATCGCCAAATACGGTGCGCTGCAGAAGGCCGCTTTTGGCGAGCCGGGTGGATCGCGCCTGAAGGACTGGATCGACGCCTGCCCGAACCAGCTCTACGCGGCGTTGACCTTCCAGGGCGGTGCCGCCTGGCGACGTCGGCTGCTCGACGAGATCGGCGACCGGCGCGATGTGGCGGCGCTGATCGAGCGCCGGTCCGATGCCGAACTGGCCGAACTGATGAACGATCTGGGCGGCCATTGCCTGGAAACGCTGACCGAGGTGTTCGACAGTGTCGATCACGACCGGCCGACGGTCTTCCTGGCTTATACGATCAAAGGCTGGGGCACACCGCTCGCCGGCCACAAGGACAATCATGCCGGGCTGATGACAACGAGCCAGATGGCAGATTTCCAGGCGGCAATGCAGGTTGCGCCCGGAACGGAATGGGACCCGTTTTCGACCATTGTCGATAGCCATAGCGTAAAGGCTTTCCTTGCCGATGTGCCGTTCTTCGAGGCGGGGCCGCGACGTTTCAAGGCGGAACGGATCGCGACAGAGGGTCCGGTTCAGCTGCAGGATCGCGTTCTGTCTACCCAGGCCGGCTTCGGCAAGATCCTCGATGCATTGGCCAAAACCCACACCGCACTCGCCGCCCGCATCGTGACCACCGCCCCAGATGTCACCGTCTCCACCAATCTCGGCCCCTGGGTCAACCGGCGTGGCCTGTTTGCGCGCGATGCGCGGGCCGATACGTTTCGCGACGAGCGGGTGCCGTCCGCGCAGAAATGGCATTTCTCGCCGGAGGGCCAGCATATCGAACTCGGCATTGCCGAGATGAACCTCTTCCTGCTTCTGGCCGCCTGCGGTCTCTCCCATTCCCTGTTCGGCGAGCGCCTGCTGCCGGTTGGCGCGGTTTATGATCCCTTCATCTCCCGCGGTCTCGATGCCTTGAACTATGCCTGCTACCAGGATGCCCGTTTCATGATCATCGGCACGCCGTCCGGCATCACGTTGGCGTCAGAGGGCGGCGCGCATCAGTCGATCGCCACGCCGCTGATCGGCATCAGCCAGGACGGGCTGGCGAGTTTCGAGCCGGCCTTCCTCGATGAACTCGCAATCATCATGGACTGGTCTTTCGATTACATGCAGCGCGATGGTGACGGACAGCCGGACGAGCGCACTTGGCTGCGCGACGAGACGGGCGGCTCCGTCTATCTGCGGCTGACGACGCGGCCGCTCGAGCAGCCGGCGCCGCGCAGCGATCCGCGCTTCCGTCAAGGCGTCATCGATGGCGGTTATTGGCTGAAGCCGCCCGGGCCGAATGCCGATGTCGTCCTGGTCTACCAAGGCTGCATCGCACCGGAAGTGATCGCGGCGGCCGGGCTGCTCGGCGAAAGCCGGCGGGAAATCGGTGTGCTGGCCGTGACCTCTGCCGATCGTCTCAACGCCGGCTGGACTGCGGCCCAAAGGGCGCGACGCCGGGGCGTCAATCGAGCGTCCGGTCATGTCGAGACGTTGCTCGCCGGCCTTCCTTCCCATTGCACCCTTGTCACTGTCACCGATGGACATCCCGCAGGGCTTGCCTGGCTCGGTGCCGTTCACGGCCATCGGACTTTACCGCTCGGGGTCGAGCATTTCGGCCAGACCGGCACGGTGCAGGATCTCTATCGCCACTACGGCATCGACAAGGCGGGGATCGTCAGGACGATATCCGGCCTGACCCGGGGTGCTGCAGTGTCCGAGCTTCTGCTGTTCCCATGATGTTCAATGGCGTAGATCCCCGACTTTGGCGTCAGGTCTCACGAGGCCTGGCATCAGGCGCTATCTCGCGCACCGTTCATGGATTGGCGGTATTCTTCGTAGATACTGCCCTGGACACGGATATGGTCACGCATCACGGAATCGGCGCGCGCCGCATCGCCCGCTTCGAGCGCCAGCAGGACTTCGCGATGTTCGATCATCGACTGCGACAGGCGGTCGCCGAAGGAAAGCTGGGCCTGTCGGAAGGGCTTGAGGCGCTTGTGCAGGCTACGGGCTTCTTCAGCCAGGAAGCCATTGCCGGACGCTTCGTAGATCATCGTGTGAAACGTGGCGTTTTCGACATAGTAGCGCTTATAATCTTGCGCCTGAAGGGCTGCTTCGCAGGCAGAGGCGGCCTGACGCAGAAGCAGCAGTTGGGCCTTGGTGATGCGGCCGGCGGCAAGCCGGGCACACCAGGCTTCGACCTCGGCCATCACTTCGAACATTTCCACAAGACGGGTGAAATCCGGCTGGCGCACGAAGGCGCCACGATTGGGAATGAGTTCTACCAGTCCGGTTGCGGACAGAAGGCGCAGAGCTTCGCGCAGCGGCGTGCGCGATACACCGAAGTCGCGCGCGAGGCGCATTTCGTCGAGCCGCTCGCCATCTTTGAAATGACCTTCGGCGATCAGCGTCTCGATGCGCTCATACAGCACATCGGCTGTCGGCGGTTTTGATGTGGGCAAATTCATATCGGTCCTCCACGCGCATTGTGGTGCGAGGTGCGGGATTTGGCAAGCGAGACGTATGCAACCTTTAGAATAAGTACGCAATTGGATAATGTTGTATACAAACATCTGAAAACGAGTACAATAACGCCATTCACTGCAAAAGCCTAAAAAATAGGCGAATCGAAAAAGGGAACGAGAATGAAACTGACAAAGACTGCGGCTGTGGCCGCTCTCCTGCCCGCATTCCTGTTTGCAAGCGCCGCCTGGGCCGGCAAGGCGGACGACACGGTCTCCATCGCTTTTGCGAAGGAACTCGAACATGTCGATCCCTATTTCAACACGGCGCGCGAGGGCATCCTGCTCGGAAATGCCGTCTGGGACGGCCTTCTCTACCGCGATCCGGCAACCGGCGAATATGTCGGCAATCTGGCAACCGGTTGGAACTGGGTGGATTCCACGACGCTGGACCTGACGCTGCGCGAAGGCGTCAAGTTCCACAATGGCGAGGCCTTTGATGCCGATGACGTCGTCTATACGCTGAATTTCACCGTCGATCCGAAGAATGGCACGAAGAACAAGGTGGCGACGGGCTGGATCAAGCAGGTCGAAAAGGTCGATCAGTTCAAGGTACGCATCATCACAAATGGGCCGTTCCCGGCCGCGCTCGAATATCTGGCCGGCCCGGTCATCATTCATCCCGATGAATATTACAAAGCCGTCGGCCCGGCCGGCGTTGCCACCAAACCGATCGGCACAGGTCCTTACAAATTCGAGGCTGTCGAACCCGGCAAACATTTCGTGCTGAAGCGCAACGAGGATTATTTTGCAGCCGCCAAGCCGAAAGCCAAGGTAGGCACCATCGATATACGCACCATTCCGGACATCAACACGCAGATGGCGGAACTTTTCAATGGCACGATCGATCTCGTCTGGCAGGTGCCTTCCGACCAGGCCGACAAGATGGCCGGCCAGGACAGCTTCCAGGTGATCAATGCCCCGACCATGCGCGTCGGCTATCTGTCGCTCGATGCGGCTGGCCGCTCACGCGACAAGAACCCATTGACGGATGTCAAGGTGCGGCAGGCGATTTACCACGCGATCAACCGCGACGGTATCGTCGAGGCGCTGATGAAGGGCACGACGGAAGTGATCAACAGCGCCTGCTCGCCCAGCCAGTTCGGCTGCGACAAGGCCGTCGCGACCTATGCCTACGATCCGGCAAAGGCCAAGGCGCTGCTGGCGGAAGCCAGCTATCCCGACGGTTTTGAGATTGAATTCTATGCCTATCGTGACCGGCCTCTGGCCGAAGCGATGATTGGCATGTTGGCCGAAATCGGCATCAAGGCCAACCTTAACTATATGCAATACGCGGCGCTGCGCGAAAAGCGCATCAAGGAAGGCGTCCCGATCTCCTTCTTGACCTGGGGCTCCAACTCGATTGCCGATGTCTCGGCGATCACCAGCGAATTCTTCACCATGGGCGGCGAAGATGACGCGCGCGACAAGAACCTGTCCGATCTGCTGGAGAAGGCCGATTCCTCCATCGATTCGGCCGAGCGCAAGAGGCTCTACACGCAGGCGCTCTCAGTGATCGCCGACAAGGCCTATTGGGTGCCGCTGTGGAATTATTCCACCAACTACGTCATGAGCGGCGACATTTCCTTCATGCCGACGCCGGACGAACTGGTCCGCTTCTACGAGATCGGCTGGAAGTGACATCCGCACCCCCGGGCCGGAACGTCGCTTGCTAGCGGCCCGACCTGGGTTTGAGCTTCTTGTTTTCGAGGCATGTCGTGATCGCAAAACCGCTGCACACCTTGGGAGAATGCATTGGCCGGGTGTCGCCACGGCACGACACCGCCTGCTTTGAGGGTTTCAGATGTTGAAATTTGTCCTGACCAAGATTGGCATGGCGGCGCTGGTTGCGCTGACTGTCTCTTTCATCAGTTTCATTCTTCTGTTCATGGCCGGCGATCCCGCCATCGCCATTGCCGGAGAGGGGGCTTCCGGAGAGGTGATCGCGGCGATCCGCAGCCAATACGGTTTCGACCGGCCGTTGCTCGTTCAATATGTCGACTGGCTGATGCGCGCACTCTCCGGTGATTTCGGCATGAGCTATTATTTCAAGACCCCCGTCTCAGGCATGATCGCCGAACGGCTACCGGTCACCATGACCATTGGTTTCCTTGGCATGAGCTTCGCCCTGCTGCTGGCCATTCCCGTGGGCGTTCTTGCCGCCGCCTTTCCCAATACGCTGATCGACCGGCTGGCGCTCGGCATTGCTGTTGTCGGACAGGCGATCCCGAGCTTCTGGTTCGGCCTCATCCTGATCGTTGTCTTCTCGGTCAATCTCGGATGGGTGCCGGCCTCCGGAACGCGGCAATGGACCGGCTATATCCTGCCGATGATCGTGCTCGGGTACTACGCGACGCCGGCTATCATGCGGTTGACACGGGCCGGCATGCTGGAAGTGCTGTCCGCCGACTACATCCGTACAGCAAGAGCCAAGGGCATCAAGCCTCGGCGGGTTCTGTTCAAGCATGCGCTGCGCAATGCCATCATCCCGGTCGTTAGCCTGGCCGCCGTGCAACTCGGCTTCATGTTCGGCGGGTCGGTCGTCGTGGAAACCATTTTTGCGCTGCATGGAGCGGGCTTCCTGGCTTGGGAATCGATCTCCCGCAACGATCTGCCGACCATGCAAGCGCTCATCCTGATCTTCGCGATGTTCTATATCGTCTTCACCTTCCTGGCCGATGTCTTGAACGCATGGCTCGACCCCCGCCTGAGGACTGCCTGACATGAGCGATACGTCCCAAACAATCAGCCTTGGTGCTCCCGCGGCCTTGCCGGCGCCATCTCGTGTGCTCGCCCGCAAGGCCCTGAAACATCGCGGTTTCATGGTCGGCTTCCTGATCTTGCTGTTCGTTGGCCTCGTCGCGCTTTTCGCGCCGCTGATCGCCCCATACGATCCTTACAAGCAAGATCTTCTGGCGCGGCTGGCTCCGCCGGTCTTTCTGGGCGGAGATTGGAAGCACCTGCTCGGCACCGATGCGCTGGGCCGGGACTACCTGTCGCGGCTGATCTACGGCGCTCGCGTCTCGCTACTGATCGGCTTTACCGCGGCTCTCATCTCCGCCGTGATAGGCACTACACTCGGTGTTCTTGGCGGCTATTTCGGCGGCAAGGTCGACGCGGCGGTGATGTTCATCGTCTCGGTGCGGCTGGCTTTGCCGGCAACGCTGGTGGCGCTGGCCGTGGTGGCGCTGTTCGGCGGATCGTTGACCGTCGTCGTTTCGGTGCTCGGACTGCTGCTCTGGGACCGTTTTGCGGTGGTGCTGCGTAGCGCCACCATGCAGGTGCGGCAGATGGACTACATCGCGGCGGCTGAAGTGCTGGGCGCCAGCCTGCCACGCATCCTGTTCAAGGATGTGCTGCCGAATGTGATGAATGCGCTGATCGTCATCGTCACGCTCGAAATGGCCCATGCCATTATCCTGGAAGCGGCGTTGTCCTTCCTCGGGCTCGGCGTTCAGCCGCCAACCCCATCCTGGGGGCTGATGATCTCCGAAGGCAAGGAAATGCTGCTGTTCGAGAGCTGGCTGATCACCATTCCCGGTATCGCCCTGTTCATCCTGGTCTTTTCAATCAACATGCTGGGCGACGGCATTCGCGACGTGACCGCGCCGGAGGGCAGAAACTGATGACCCACCCTGCCACGCCCGTCCTATCGATCCGCAACCTGACCATCGACCTGCCGAAGGGCGGCGATCGCCCGCATGCCGTCAGCGACCTGTCGCTCGATATCCACGAGAAGGAAATCCTCTGCATCGTCGGGGAATCCGGTTCCGGAAAATCGATCACATCCTTTGCCGCCATGGGTCTCTTGCCAAAAATCCTGAAGCCGTCGTCAGGCGAAATTCTCTTTGAAGGTCGCGATGTGCTGAAGCTCTCCGAGGCCGAGCATGCCCGCCTGCGCGGCAGCCGCATGGGTATGATCTTCCAGGAGCCCATGAGTGCGCTCAATCCGTGTTATACGGTCGGCGACCAGATCGAGGAAGTCTTCGAGGCGCATACGCACATATCCAGTGCCGAGCGCCGGGCTCGCACATTGGCTCTTCTTAAGGAAGTGCGTCTTCCCGACCCCGAACGCCTCTATCATGCCTATCCGCATCAACTGTCGGGCGGCCAGCGCCAGCGCATCGTCATCGCCATTGCGCTCGCCATGGAGCCGCGCCTGCTGATCGCCGACGAACCGACGACGGCGCTCGATGTGACGACGCAGGCGCAGATCCTCGACATGTTCAAGGCGCTGAAGGAAAGCCGCAAGGCAGGCATCCTGTTCGTCACCCATGATTTCGACGTGGTGGCCGAACTGGCCGATCGTGTATTGGTGATGCAGAAGGGCGTGGTCGTTGAGCAGGGCACCGCCGAACAGGTGCTCAACAGCCCGAGCCATCCCTATACACGCATGCTGATCGATGCGGTGCCGAAACGCCATGGCATCAAGGGCAAACCTGATACGTCTGCGCCGATCGCGCTCAGGGTCGCAGGCATTGAAAAGACCTATTCGACCGCCCGCACGCTGTTCAAGCCGGCCCGCAAGGTGCATGCCGTCAAGCCGACGGACTTTACCGTTCTGGAAGGCCAGACGCTTGGCATCGTCGGAGAATCCGGCTCCGGCAAGACGACGCTGGTGCGTTGCCTGATGGGGCTTGTCGAGCCAGACGAGGGGTCCGTCTGGATCGGCAATTTGAGGTTGGAAACGACCACGGCCGCCGGCCGGCGCAATTTCAGAAAACATATCCAGATCGTCTTTCAGGACCCCTATGGGTCGCTCAATCCGCGCCGCAAGATTGGCGACCTGCTGGTCGAGGGGCCGGTCAATTTCGGCGTGCCGCGCAAACAGGCCATGGAGAAGGCACGAGCGCTTTTGAAGATCGTCCGACTCGAGGAGGATGCGCTCGATCGGTATCCGGCGCAGTTTTCCGGTGGCCAGCGCCAGCGCATTTCGATTGCCCGCGCCCTGATGGTCGAGCCGAAAATCCTGATCGCCGATGAAGCGGTGTCGGCGCTCGACGTTTCCGTGCAGAAGGACGTGCTGAAGCTGCTCGACGACATCCGCAAGGCCGTCGGTCTGACCGTCATTTTCATCACCCACGATCTGCGGGTGGCGGCCGAAATTTCCGACCATATTCTCGTCATGTCGAAAGGCGAGGTGGTGGAATATGGCGTGGTCGACGACGTCTTCGGCAAACCGCAACATTCCTATACGCGCCAACTGCTTGCCGCCATGCCCGGCCGCGGCTGGGAAGCGCCAGATATGGCAGCGCTTGGCCCTGCCGACGCAGCGAGGTAAATGCATCCCATGGACAGAACACACCTGATCAAAGCCGCCGCCCACTATGTCGACGGCGGAGGGCTGGTCGCGGATCTGGCCGCGCTGGTTGCGCGCCGCTCCGTCAGCCAGTCGGAAGGGCGGCTCGAGGATCTCTACGCCTATCTGCAGGAGGATATGCAGCCCCCGTTGTCGGCCATGGGCTTTGCCGTCGAGATTTTCGACAATCCCCGCGAGGGCGGCGCTCCCCTGCTGATCGCCAGCCGCATTGAGGACGAGAGCTTGCCGACGGTTCTGGTCTATGGCCATGGCGATGTCTGCAACGGGGAGGCCCATCGCTGGCGGGAGGGACTTGAGCCCTTCACGCTGATCCAAGAGGGCGACAGGCTCTATGGCCGCGGCACCGCCGACAACAAGATCCAGCATCTGATCAACATCAGGGCGCTGGAATTGCTGATCCGCGAAAATGGCCGGCTCGGTTTCAATGCCAGGATCATTCTCGAAATGGCCGAGGAGACCGGCTCCTTCGGGCTGCGCGAATTCTTTACCGCCAACCGGGAGCGGCTGGCAGCCGATGTGCTGATCGCGTCGGACGGCCCGCGTTTGGCGGTCGACACGCCGACCATGTTCATGGGGTCGCGCGGCGGCATGTCGATCAATCTGATGGTCAATCTGCGTGACGGCGACCACCATTCCGGCAACTTCGGTGGATTGCTGGCCGATCCCGCCATCATCCTGGCCCAGGCGATCGCGACGATCACGGATGCGCGGGGTCAGATCCGGATCCCCGAATGGCGCCCGACGAGCCTGACGCCCGATATCCGTGCCACCCTCCGCGATTTGCCGCCGCGCCACCACGACAGCGAATGGGGCGAGAGCGATCTGACGCCGAGCGAACGCGTTTTCGGCTGGAATTCCTTTGCCGTGCTCGCCATGTCCTCCGGCAATATCGACGCGCCGCAGAATGCCATCTCGGGCTCGGCGCAGGCCACCTGCCAGCTGCGCTTCGTCGTCGGCACTGACATGGAGGACATTATCCCGGCGCTGCGCCGTCATCTCGATGCCCATGGCTTTCCCATGGTCGAGGTTCGTCCCGCGCGCGGTGAGGCCTTCCGGGCCACCCGCTTTTCGCCTGATCATCCCTGGGTGCGTTTCGTCCAAGACTCGCTGGCGCAGTCGGCGGGAAAGCAGCCGCATGTACTGCCCAATCTGGCCGGCTCCCTGCCCAACGATGCGTTTACCGACATCCTCGGGCTGCCGACGATCTGGATTCCGCACTCCCATGCCGAATGTGGCCAGCACGGCCCCAACGAGCATGCGCTCGTGCCGATTGCACGCGAAGGCATGCAGGTGATGACAGCGCTGTTCCTCGATATCGCCGAGAATGCCGCAAGCCTGAAAGAGATTGCCTGATCGATGGATTTCGTTCTGCTCTTCGTCTTTCTGGCCGCGACAGGCGCCTTGTCCGGCCTGATTGCCGGCTTGCTCGGGGTCGGCGGCGGTGTCGTCCTGGTGCCAGCGCTCTATTACGTCTTCGAGTTCCTCGGCTATGAGAGTGACCGCTTGATGCAGGTCTGTGTCGCGACGTCTGGCGGCACAATTATCTTCAATTCAGCGCGTTCGGTTCTGATGCACCATCGGCGTGATGCAGTCGACTGGTCCGTGCTCAAGCGCTGGGGACCCGCGATTTCTCTCGGCGCGCTGGCCGGGGTGGTGGGTGCCGCTTCGCTGCGCTCGGCCAATCTGTCGGTGATCTTCGGGGTGATTGGAATGGTGCTAGGGCTCTACATGCTGATCAGCCGGCCGCACTGGAAACTGTCGGACAGGATGCCGGGCCGGGTGCTGGCCAGTGCCTACGGGTTGGTCATCGGCTTTTTCTCGGCGATGATGGGCATCGGCGGTGGCTCCTTCGGCGTGCCGGCCATGACGCTCTATGGCATGCCGGTGCAGAAGGCGGTGGCCACGTCCTCGGGATTCGGGCTGTTGATCTCCGTGCCATCGTTTGCCGGATTTCTGATCGCCGGCTGGGGCCTTTCCGGTCTTCCGCCCTACACGATCGGTTTCGTCAACCTGCCGGCTCTGGTTGTCATCGTCGCCATATCGATGACCACGGTCTCCCTCGGCGTCCGGCTGGCGCATTACCTGCCGGCTGCTATGCTCAAGCGGATTTTCGCCGTGTTCATCTCACTGTTGGCCCTCAATATGCTGATCAAGGGCCTTGTCGCTCTCTCGATGTAAAAGGTATCGCCATGAGCAAGACCCATCCCGCCGATCTCGATGCGATGGAAGCTCGCCGGCTGATTGGGCAGCGCCGCCTGTCTCCGGTTGAACTGGCAGAGGCCTGTATCGAGCGCGTCATGCAGATCAATCCCGCGATCAACGCGGTGGTGGCGCAGGATTTCGACCGTATCCGGGACGAGGCGCGGCAGGCCGAGCAAAGCGTGATGCGTCATAAGGCGCTCGGTCCGTTGCACGGCCTGCCTTTTGGCGTCAAGGACATGATCGACGTCCAGGGCCTGCCAACCACCTTCGGCTCGGAAATCTTTCGTGACAATATCGCGGAGAAGGATGATGCCATCGTTGCCGCCATGCGCCGGGCCGGCGGCATTCCTCTTGGCAAGACCAACAATCCGGACTGGAGCGCCGGCGGCAATACCCGCAACGCCGTTTACGGCGTCACGGCCAATCCTCACGACACCACGAAAAGTGCAGCCGGTTCGTCGGGCGGTTCGGCAGCCCTTCTTGCGGCCCGAATGGCACCGCTGGCCACGGGTTCGGACACTGGCGGCAGCCTGCGCAATCCTGCCGCCTTCTGCGGTGTTGTCGGCTTCCGCCCATCTCCCGGCGTTGTTCCCGGCGATACACGCGCCATGGCGCTGATGCACCTGTCGACCAGCGGGCCGATGGGGCGTAGCGTCGCGGATGTGGCGCTGATGCTGTCGGTCATGGTGCGGCCCGATCGGCTCGACCCCTATACGGTGGTCGTCGATGGGCAGACTCCGTGGCAGGCCGACCGCTTCAGCCAGGGCCGGCGTCCGGACCTGGCTGCCCTTCGGATTGTCGTGACCGAGGATTTCGGCTTTGCGCCGACCTCCATGATGATCCGCGAGACTTTTGGCCGGGTGGTGGCGCGGCTGTCTGACCATCTCGGCAGGGTCGATGAGACCCACCCCGATTGTACAGATGCCGATCGCATCTTCTCCGTTCTTCGCGGCGTGATGTTTCTCGGTATGCACCACACGCTGTTGCAGACCCACCCGGACAAGATCGGCCCGAATGTCCGCGCCAATATTGAGGAGGGCCTAAGCTATGGGCCGCTCGATATTGCCGATGCACTGGTGAAACAGGGCCGGTTCTATCGCGATTGGCAGCGGTTTTTCGAACACCATGATTATGTGCTTTGCCCGGCCGTGACCATCAGCCCGCGCGACTGGCACGAGCTTTATCCGACCGAGATCGACGGTCAGCCGACGAAAAACTACTATCACTGGTTGGCCATGGCCTATGCCTCAACGCTGGCCGGCCATCCGTCGATCACCATCCCCGTCGGCCGAGACGCGCTCGGCATGCCCTTCGGTCTGCAGATCGTCGGCAGGCGGCATGATGACGCTGGCGTTCTGCAGGTGGCGGCCGCGATTGAGGAGATCTTTGCGGACGACCTGATTTTTGGGGTTCCCATTGTCGACGTGCAGACGCTGAAGACGGCTCCAAAACTGGCCGACTGCGAGGGGTTCATGGGCTTCTAAAGTACCCTTGAACACGGAATCGGCGTGGGGATTTCCCTCTTTGGCGGGTGAGCCGTGAGCGGAAGGGCGACGATGACGATCTGTAGCAACGGATTTTCGATCTCCTCCATTGAAGGATCGGCATGGAAAAGCTATCTAGATTGTGTATCTAGAAGGAGGCTGGCATGGCCTTGAGCATTAAGACCGAGGAAGCAGACCGGCTGGCGCGGGAATTGTCCCGCCTGACCGGCGAGACCATGACTGACGCCATCACCCAAGCCATGCGCGAGCGGCTGGAACGGCTGCGCGCCGAACAGGAGGCGCAGAGCGACTACGTTTCGCGCATGAAGGCTTTCGTCCGCGCACGCGCCAGCCGCTATGATCGCCGCCCGGTCACGAAACAGGAATGGGATGAAGCGGTCGGCGACACGCCCGAAGAGCTTGGTTTCTCCCGATGATGGTCGTCGATGCGTCCGCCATCATTGCGATCATGTTCGAGCAGGCGGAAGCGCCTGACTGCATGGCCGCTCTCCAGACAGACGCTTCGCGCCTCATATCGGCGGTGAACTATGTCGAGGCCGGCACCGTCATGGCGGGCAGGATCAAGGACGGGGACCGGCACGAAGCGATTGCCGATCTGGATGCGTTTCTGGCCGACTTCCGTATTGCTATTTCTCCTACAGATGAAAATCTGGCGCGTGCCGCCATGAGGGCGCGTCTGGACTACGGCAAGGGGTTCGGAACACGGAGCGGGCTGAACTTCGGCGATTGCTTTGCCTATGCCCTCGCCAAACGGCATTCGGCCCCGCTTCTGTATGTCGGCGACGACTTCGCGTTCACCGATGTTCAATCCGCATTTTCGCAGTCGTGAGCCGACAAAGAGAGGATTGAACCCATGAGCCGCGCCGCTCTTTACGCCCGCTATTCCTCCGACAATCAGCGCGAAGCGTCTATCGCGGCCAGTTCCGGCTTTGCCGTGAACATGCGTGGCGGGAACGGTGGCAGATCGTCGGTTCCGCGATCGCTTCAGCGTTGCTGGCGCCAAGGATGATCGGCGCGATGCGCAGGTCTTGGCCAGTGCCCCGCGCACCGATCGGCCGGCTTTTCGCAGCTTGTCGCTGGATGATCCGCTAGTGATCGAGTTGCGGGAGCGGTCGCGCATAAGCGAAGACCTGCAGCAGGAACGCAACCGGCTTGTCAATCGGTTGCGCGAACAGCTCTGGCGCTACTATCCGCAAATGCTCGCGTTCGGTGGCGGTGTGGCCGGGATTTATTCACCTGGACGAAAGTTCCGACACGAGCAGAATCTTGACGAACACGTTGGTTCACAAATAATCAAAGTGAACCAACGAAAGTTAGATGCCATGACCGCAGCGTTTACCGTGCGTGTGAAGGATGAAACCGCAAGCAAGCTGGACCAGCTTGCCGCAAAGCTGGATCGTTCCCGCTCCTACATGGCTGCCGAAGCCATCGAGGCTTTCGTTGAGCAACAGGAATGGCAGCTTGCCGAGATCGAAGCCGGGTTGGCCGAAGCTGATCGTGGCGAATTCGCCAGCGATGCGGATGTGGCGAAAGTTGTCGGAAAATACATCAAGTCCGTCCGTCAATCATGAGCGGAAAGCGTATTCGCTGGACGCTTCGGGCGTCGCGGCGGCTTGATGAAAATCGGCGCGTATATCGAGAAAGACAATCCCGATCCTGAGGCTCGCGTGGGGACCTGCCTGCTAGCGGGCGGCCGGGTCGCGTCAAGGGCACCCGTGAAATCGTACTGGCGGATATTCCCTATATCATCCCGTACCGCGTCAGCCTGGACATCGAGATTCTAACAGTCATGCATGCACATCTGGCGCGGGGTCACTTCCAGCGTTCGGTGATCTCCTCTCTCAGCTTGGAAAGCTTGCCAGGGCCGCAGCATGAGCGGCTTTGATCCAAAGCCTCACGGACGGCATAGAAACTCAAAGGGCTGAGTCCTGTGCAATACAGAACCCAGCCCTTAAATCTGCCCAGCCTTTTAATCCGTCCAACTTTGCGGGTCAGTTCACGAAACCGGGCCTTCTAGGAAAAGAAGTTCGATTCAACTTCTGATCGTTGCTTTGCCTTGTTCCACCAGGCGGGCCGCGGCGTCTGCGGGCGTCGTGCGTTCGAAGGCGAGTTCGTCGGCGATCGGGCGAAGGACGCGCTGGTCGAATTCCGTCGCACCGAGCGGGGCGGGTGCCGGGTAGTCCCCGACCTGATCCTTGAGCAGCTCAACGTATTTGACGGTTTCCTGCTCCGTCGGGTTGAGGTTCGGCAGGATTGCTTCGCGGACGGTCGCCGACATCGGCACGCCGCGTTCCACGCCGAGGATCTTGCCGGCTTCGGTATCGTTGACGAAGAAGTCGATGAACTTGGCGGCCGCTTCAGCGTTCTTCGTTGTCGCCCCGATGCTCCAGATGAGCGCGGGGCGGTAATAGTGGCCGGAGGGACCGCTCTTGCTTTCACGCGGCAACATGGTGATCGCCAGTTTGCTCTTCGAGATCAGCTGATAGCCGACGAGCTGGTTCGAGTAGGCCATGCCGATCGCCGATTTGCCGAGCGCCAAGCAGTTGGTGTCGATGGTGTTCTGGTCGAGCGTCTGGACATCGGCCGCGACCGTGCCGCCCTTCTTGCGCAGTTCCTCCCAGAAGCTGTACCACTCCTTGGCGTCTTCGACGTCGAAACCCAGGCTGCCATTGGCGTAGAGGCTCTTGCCGCGCTGGCGCAGCCAGGCATCGAAGACATAGGCATAGCGCGCGCCGTAGGGGCCACCCCAGTAATTGTCCTTGCCGGCGGCCTTTGTGAGCTCGACGGCCAGTTTGGCATATTCGTCCCAGGTGAGGTCCGGCGTCGGCAAGGCAAACCCTGCCTTTTCGAAGGCCGTCTGGTCGAAAAAGAGTGCGAAGGAGTTCAGGCCGAGGCCGATGCCATAGAGCTTGCTGTCGACAGTCGTCAGCTTCAGCATGTCCTTGCCGAAGGCGTCGACCTTGAGAGCCGAGGGAACGAACTCGTCGAGGGGCATGCAGGCGCCGCGCTTGGAGTAATCGGAGATCGTGCTGGGCTCGAGCTGGAACACATCGGCGATCGCGCGGCCGGCCATCTGCGTCGCGAGTTTCGTCCAATAACCGTCGCCGCTGAGCGACTCGCCGACGATCGTGACGCCCGGCGTTTTGGCCTGATAGAGTTTTGCGACTTCCAGCGTACGCTTGGCGCGGTCGTTCGAGCCCCACCACATGGCACGCAGCTGCGTGTCTTCGGCGAAAGCCGGAATGGCGCTGCCTGCGCCGAATGCGAGCCCCGTAGCCACACCGGCCGAGCCCTTCAAAAATGAACGTCGATTGATCTGCATGATTATCCTCCTTTGTCGGCTGCCAGCGCCGTCCTCCAACGGTTCTCCGGCATGTCACGAGCAGAGTACGCAAAAAATTTCTGTTTGCAACATTTTATCTTTCACTTGCAAATTTGCGTAATTTGCATAGTTTTGAGTCATGAATGAAATCAAACCCAGGCGGCCGCGTCAGGCCGATATTGCAGCCTTGGCGGGCGTCTCCGTTTCGACGGTCTCACGCGTGCTTGCCAACGAGCCCGGCATTAGCGGGAGCGTGCGCGAGCATATTCTGAAGGTGGCGGCCGAGCATGGATACCAGGTGAGATCACCTCAAGAAGCGGTTCCCGGCGGACTTGCGCTGATTGCGAGCGACGGCGTCACGGGCGGACTGAGCGTTTTCTACGAGTCCATCGTCGAGGGGCTGCGAGCAGCGGCGGCGGAGAACGGAATGCCCTTCGAGGTTCGGCTGATCCGGGAAGACCGCGCGACGCCCGAAGTCATTCGAGACCATTTGAAGTTGGCGCGTGCCGAGGGTCTCTTTCTCGTCGGCATCGATCCGAACGAAGGCTTGCGCGGCTGGATCGAGGACGAAAGGGTTCCGGTCGTCCTCGTCAATGGCACGGACCCTCAGCTTCGCCTCGACGGTGTTTCACCTTCCAATTTTTTCGGCGCCTTCCAGGCTGCCGAACGGCTGCTGAACGCCGGTCACCGACGCATCCTGCATCTGACCGGCTCCCACCGTCATACGATCCGCGAGCGTATCCGCGGTTTCGAGGCGGCGGTGGCGTCAATCCAAGGCGCAGAAAGCAGGCTTGTGCCGATGAACTTTCACGGCAGTGCCAGCCGCGAGGCGCATGAACTGACGGCGGCGGTCCTCGCGGAGAACGCCGGTTTCACGGCTGCCTTCTGCATGAACGATTTTATCGCGGTCGGCGTGCTGGAGGCTGTGACGGAAGCGGGCCTTCGCGTGCCGAAAGACTTCGCAATCGTCGGTTTTGACGATCTGCCTTGCGCACTGATGACCAATCCGCCGCTTTCCACCATGCGCGTCGATCGTGCAGCACTTGGCCGGGAGGCGATCGGCTTGATGATGTCCCGGTTCCGCGACCGGGCGGCCCCCGCCCGTCATGTATGCCATGCGGTCATCCCCGTTGCCGGGGGTACCGTGCCCGAAGTCGTAACCTCTTGAGTGATTCCGATGACTTATGATCCGGCCAGCGCCAATCCGCTTGCAGGCAATCCGCTTGAAACGCGTCAGGATATGAGCCGCGCGCTTCTCGATCTCTTCGATCCGCTGCTGCCCTATTTTTCGAAGGGCAATGCCCGCGTGCGGCTAGATGGCGCCGGCGCGCATTTCGATCGCGCCGCCGCCGACTTGGAAGGCTTCGCCCGGCCTCTGTGGGGTCTTGCTCCTTTGGGTGCGGGAAACGGCCGCTTCGAGCACTGGGATCGCTTCGCTGAGGGCCTCGCCAACGGCACCGATCCGGAGCATCCGGAATATTGGGGCACGGTCAACGGCCGCGACCAGCGCATGGTGGAGCTTGCCGCGCTCGGTTTCGCGCTGGCGCTTGTCCCGGAAAAGATCTGGGAGCCGCTCGATGCGCGTGCCCGAAACAACGTCATCGGCTATTTCAAGCATGCGCGCCAGTTCGATTATGCCGACAACAACTGGAAGTTCTTCCGCATCTTCGTCGATATCGCGCTTAACCGCTTGGGCGCGGACTTCGACCGCAGCCTCACCAAGCAATACCTGGAAGAGCTGGAAGGCTTCTATATTGGCGACGGCTGGTATCGCGACGGCAATGTCCGCCGTGTCGATCACTACATTCCCTTCGCGATGCACTTTTACGGCCTGATCTATTCGAAACTTGTCGATGATGACTATGCCAAGCGCTATCGCGAACGGGCAGTGCTCTTTGCAAAGGATTTCAAGAACTGGTTTGCGGCCGACGGGGCGACAGTACCGTTTGGCCGCAGCCTGACATACCGCTTCGCCTGTGCCGGTTTCTGGTCGGCGCTTGCTTTCGCCGATCTCGAAGCCCTGCCTTGGGGCGAGGTCAAGCATCTCTGCCTTCAGCATCTGCGCTGGTGGGGGGGCAGGCCGATAACGAACCGCGACGGCGTCCTGTCGATCGGTTTCGGCTATCCCAATCTGCTGATGTCGGAAAGCTATAATTCCGCAGGCTCGCCCTATTGGGCTTTCAAGGCCTTTCTGCCGCTCGCAATTCCTGGGGATCATCCGTTCTGGACGGCAAAGGAGAAGATGCCGGAAGCGGTCGCGGTCTCTCCGCAGCGCCACCCGGGCATGGTCGTGATGCGGACAGGCGGCGATGTTGTGGCGCTTTCCTCTGGCCAGGAAAATCTCCAGATGCGATTTGGGACGGAAAAATACGCAAAATTCGCCTATTCAGCGCGATATGGTTTCAGCGTTGAAGCCGACGAGCGCAATTTTGCCGGCGGTGCCTTTGATTCGGCGCTGGCCTTTAGTGACGACGGGTTGCACTACCGTGTTCGCGAGACGAATACGGAAGCCGAGATTGCCGGCAATGTGCTTTACTCGAAGTGGTCGCCGTTCAAAGATGTCTCCGTCCAGACATGGCTCGTGCCTGCCGCGCCCTGGCATATCCGCGTTCACAGGATCAATACGCCACGTGTATTGCAGACGGCCGAAGGCGGCTTCGCGATGGCCAAGCGGGATTTCGACCTCGATATGCTTTCGGCGGAAGCAGGTGCCGCGCATGTTATCGGCGAAGCTGATTTTTCCGGCATCGCCGATCTCGGCTCATCCGTGAAGCGCACCGGCCTTGCGCAGAAGGCTCTGCCGAATACCAACCTGATTGTTGCAAAGACATTGGTGCCGCAGTTGCGTGGCGAAATCCCGGCAGGCGAAACGGTGCTGGTTACGGCAGTGCTTGCAATCGATGATCCGGAAGCCGTTTCCGGGATCTGGACGAAACCGCCGAGCGTGCCGGATATCGACGCCTTGGAGGAACAGGTAAGGAAAAACGGTGTCACCGTCAGCGCCATTGCAGCACCAGGGCAGATGCCATGAGCCGTCTCGGCATCGCGCTTGCCATGCATCCGGAGCGCACCGAACATGTCGTCTCGGATGAGTTGCTTCAACGTCTGGAAGGCATCGGTCGCCTGCTTGACCGCGAGCCACTGCAGAATTTTTCTGACGAGCGCGCCCGGCGCGTGCTTCCGGAGACGGAAATCCTCATCACAGGCTGGGGGGTGCCCGAGGTGGGCAGCGAGGTGCTCGCTGCGGCAAGTGGCCTGAAGATCATCGCTCATGCGGCAGGCACGGTCAAAGGCATAATCGGCGAAGAGATTTTCAAGGCCGGGATCGCCGTCAGCCACGCGGCGGAAGCCAATGCCATTCCGGTTGCGGAGTTTACGCTTGCAGCCATTCTATTTGCCGGCAAACGAGTTTTCCGCTTCCGCGACCTTTACGCAGCGGACCGCAGTCGTCACCGCACCCATCCGATGCAGCGCCTGGCGATCGGCAACTACCACCGTACTGTCGGCATCATCGGTGCATCGCGGATCGGCCGCCGCGTCATCGACCTGCTGAAGCCGTTCGCCTATAAGCTCGTGCTGTTTGACCCGACGATCAGCATGGCCGAAGCGCGAGGGCTTGGAGCCGAGAAGCTCGATCTGGATACGCTCATGAAGGTCTCGGACATCGTTTCGATTCATGCCCCGTCCCTGCCTTCCACGCGGCATATGATCGATGCGGACCGGCTCGCTCTGATGAAGGATGGCGCAACGCTCATCAACACGGCGCGAGGTGCCATCATCGATGAAGCCGCCCTGCTGGCGGCACTTGCAACCGGCCGCATCGATGCGATCATCGATGTCACCGACCCGGAAATCCCCGAGCCGTCGTCGGCCTTTTACGATCTGCCGAATGTGTTCTTGACGCCCCATATTGCAGGCGCCGTCGGATTGGAGCGCATGCGCCTCGGCGAAATGGCGGTGGACGAGATCGAGCGTTTCCTGAAGGGCGAGCCGCTGCTTTACGGCGTCACGCTCGCGGACCTCGAAAAGATCGCCTGAGCCTATTCGACTCTGCGGGAATTCGGTGAGCCGTCATTGGTAAGCTCAGGCATCAGATCGGCAAGATTGACGACCTTGCCGGTGCGGGAACTCTGCAGCGCTGCAATACCGCAAAGAACGGACATGGCGCCGGCGCGCGTTCCGGCGCGCTGATGCAGTTTGTCCTGCATGTCCGGCTTGAAGATCATGTTGCGCATCCGGTCGTCGCCACCGTAGTGGCCCCCGGAAAAATGCGGCACGACGATGCGCTCAAGTGCCTCCTTGCCATTGGGGAAATTCCGGATCAGCAGGATCTCGTCCTCTTTCTTTACCTCCCAAGGTTGGGCTTCGTGCTGGCGGATTTCGATCCGGCCTTTGGTGCCGTTGAATGCCAGATGGTGGCCTTCAATCGGCTGGAAGGTGTTCAGCGAATAGGAGACATGCACGTTGTTTCGATAGCGGATGCTGACGACCATGGTGTCTGGAATGTCGATATCCTCACGGAAGACGCACCCGTCGCGAAAATATCCGTCAATCTTCGACGGTTCCTCGTAGAGCGTATCCAGGAAGGGATCGGCCTCCAGATCGAGATAGTAGTCGCATTCACCCGTGTGCGGACAGAGCTTGCAGCGCGGGCCGCGGAAGGGGCCTTTGCGGCCGTAATTCTGTAAGTCGGCGAAGGATGTCACAGCTTCCGGATCGCTGTCGAGGTACCAGTTCAGCAGATCGAAATGGTGTGTTGCCTTATGGACGAAGAGGCTACCGGAATTCTCGGTATAGGCGTGCCAGCGGCGGAAGTAGTCTGCGCCGTGTTTCGTGTTCAGGTACCAGTGGAAATCGGCCGAAGTGACGCGGCCGATCTCGCCGGAATTGAGCAGTTCCTTAATCTTGGCGGCCGTCGGCGCATAACGGTAGTTGAAGGACACGTCGACGCGCCTGCCTGTCCGCTTCTCGGCGTCGATGATGCGGCGAATCTTGTCGACTGCGGTCGTCATCGGTTTTTCGGTGATGACGTCGATCCCGGCCTCCAGCGCCCGCACGACGATCGCATCATGCGTGTGATCTGGTGTGCAGACGATGACGAGGTCCGGTTTGACCTCGGCCAGCATCGCATCGATATCCTCGTAGATCGGCGCGTTGCTGCCGATCATCGTGCGGGCGCGCTCACCACGCAGGGAATTCTTTTCGACGATTGCGACGAGATCGACATGCTCGCGCCAACCGGCGAGCAGGTCCTTGCCCCACATGGTGGTTCCGCGATTTCCCGTCCCGATCAGTGCAAAACGGCGTTTCTCCATCGATGATCCTCCTCATGCGCCCTGAAATATATCGAATTATGCTCGGCAGCAGCTATGATACCGTTCGACGCAGGTTGCGATGACCTCGTCCGCTGGCCGTTTCCACCAATTTTCTGCCGAAAAGATTTCAACTTCCTGCGCGCCGAAGAAGCCTGCCTTCTCAACCATTTGCCTGATACCTTTGAGATCGATCACGCCGTCGCCCATCATGCCGCGGTCGGTTAGCATGTCCTTGGTGGGTACCAGCCAGTCGCAGATATGATGCGCGAAGATGCGCTTCATCCGGCCGGCGCGTGCGATCTGGTTGGCGAGATCCGGATCCCACCAGACGTGGTAGACGTCGATTGCAACGCCGACGTTCTCCCCCAGTTGCTCACATATATCGAGCGCGTGAGCGAGCGTGTTTACGCAAGCCCGGTCCGCGGCATACATTGGATGCAGCGGTTCAATTGCCAGTGGCATGCCGGCGGCTTCTGCATGCGGCAATATCGCCGCGATGCCGTTGGACACCATCTGGCGCGCTGCGCCAATGTCCTTCGAGCTTCCCGGCAGGCCGCCCACGACAAGGACAAGGCAATCGGCGCCGAGTGCTGCCGCCTCATCGATTGCGCGCCTGTTGTCGTCCAGGTTCCTCTGCCATCCCACCTCGTCGGCTGCCGGAAAGAAGCCGCCGCGGCAAAGGCCGGTCAGCTTCAATCCATTCGACTTGACGATACGAACGGCCTCGCTGAGTCCCACTTTCGCGACCTGCTCGCGCCAGGGCGCGATCCTGGTGATGCCGTGCTTCAGGCAGATGTCGACGGCTTCGGCAAACCCGCACTGTTCGCGGATCGTCGCAAGATTGATCGAAAGTCCTTCGACCTGCATATAAACTCCTCCCACTCCCGATCGGCGTCAGTGAACGCCATGAACGGCGAGCACCTGCTTCATGCGGCTGACCGCCATATCGGGATCGGCAAGAACCCGCGCCTTGTCCGCCAGCCGGAAAAGCTCGGCGAGATGCGTCAGCGAACGCGTGCTCTGCTGCCCGCCGATCATCGTGAAATGGTCCTGCAGGCCATTGAGATAAGCCAGGAAGACGACGCCGGTCTTGTAGAAGCGCGTCGGCGCCTTGAAGATGTGGCGTGAAAGCGGAACGGTTGGATCGAGCAAGTCGAAGAACTCGCGATTGTCCTTGCGGCCGAGGGCTTCCATCGCGGCGGAGGCCGCCGGAGCAATGGCATCGAAGATGCCGAGTAGTGCATCGGAATGCCCCTGTTCGTCGCCGGCTATCAATTCGGCATAGTTGAAGTCGTCGCCGGTATACATGCGCACGCCTTTCGGCAGTTGCCGGCGCATCGCCACTTCCTTTTCTTTCGACAGCAGCGACACCTTGATGCCGTCGACCTTTGCGGCATTGGCTTCGATCACCTGCAGGCAGGTGGACATGGCCTTAATGTGATCCGGATTGCCCCAATAGCCTTCGAGTGCCGGGTCGAACATCTCCCCCAGCCAATGGANCATGGCCTTAATGTGATCCGGATTGCCCCAATAGCCTTCGAGTGCCGGGTCGAACATCTCCCCCAGCCAATGGATGACGACCGGCTCTCTTACTTGTCGCAGGATACGGTCATAGACGCGAATGTAATCATCAGGCCCTTTCGCAGCGGCCGCAAGTGCGCGGCTTGCCATCAGGATGATGCGCCCGCCCTCTGCCTCGACGGCTTCGATCTGTTCTTCGTAGGCCTTGATGATCGTGTCGATCGTCACGTCGGGACCAGGAGCCAGATGATCGGTACCGGCGCCGCAGGCGATCAACGCATCCTTGCGAGTGCGCGCCTCCGCAAGTGCGCGGCGGATGAGCTCGCGGGCCTCGGGCCAGCCAAGTCCCATGCCGCGCTGTGCCGTGTCCATCGCTTCTGCAACGCCGAGGCCGAGGTCCCAAAGGCGGTGGCGGAAAGCGAGCGTCCGTTCCCAATCGATGGCAGGCGTCAGCCATGGGTCGTTGTCAGCCAACGGATCGGCAACGACATGGGCAGCGGCAAAGACTACGCGCGGAAAGTCCTTTGCGTCGCGCTTCTTGATCTCGATCGGCGTCCCAGCCAGCGTATAGGGGGCGATCCTTCCGTCGAGGGGGAGATTGATCGTTTGCATATATCAGAACTCCAATGCCGGAACGTCGAGCCAGCGCCGTTCGGCCCAGGATTTCAGGCCCAGTTCCGCAAGTTGGACGCCTTTGGCGCCGGCTTCTAGGCCGTAGGGCCATGGCGCGTCTTCGGCGACATGGCGCAGGAACATCTCCCACTGCACCTTGAAGCCGTTGTCGAATACCTGCGTATCCGGCACCTCGTCCCAGGTCTTGTAGAAGTCGATCGTCTGGGGCTGGTCCGGATTCCACACTGGCTTCGGCGTATTGACGCGATGCTGAGTCCAGCATTTCGTAAGGCCGGCGACAGCGGAACCATGTGTGCCATCGACCTGAAATGTGACGAGGTCGTCGCGACGCACGCGCACGGCCCAGGACGAGTTGATCTGCGCGATCACACCGCCGTCGAGCTCGAAGGTTGCATAGGCCGCATCATCCGTATCGCAGTCATAAGTCTTGCCCTGCTCGTCGATGCGGCTGCCGATGTGCGTGGCGCCGAGGCAGGAGACAGCTTTGACTTCGCCGAAGAGGTTGTCGAGCACATAGCGCCAGTGGCACAGCATGTCGAGGATGATGCCGCCGCCGTCGCCCTTGCGGTAGTTCCAGGACGGTCGCTGCGCCGGAACGCCCCAATCGCCCTCGAAAACCCAGTAGCCGAACTCGCCGCGCACCGAGAGAATCTTGCCGAAGAAACCGGACTCGCGCAGCAAGGCCAATTTGCGAAGCCCCGGCAGGAAGAGCTTATCCTGCACGACGCCGTGCTTGAGGCCGGAGGCTCGTGCTTTTCTTGCTAGATCGACGGCTATCTGCAGGTCGTCGGAGATCGGCTTTTCGCAGTAAACGTGCTTGCCGGCATCGAGTGCCTTGGAAAGCAACTCAGCGCGCATCAGCGTCGTTCCGGCATCGAAAAAGATCTGGTCGTCCGGATTGGCGAGTGCGGCATCGAGATCGGTCGACCAGCGCTTGATGCTGTGCTTTTTCGCCAGCTCTTCCATCTTGTCGCGGTTGCGTCCGACGATGATCGGATCGATCTCCAGCCGTTCGCCGGATTTCAGGAGCAAGCCGCCCTGATCGCGAATGGCGAGGATCGATCGCACCAAGTGCTGATTGTATCCCATGCGGCCTGTGACGCCGTGCAAAATGATCCCCAGACGAGCCATCTCATTCCTCCCTGCCAAATTATCGAACGGCCGGAGCGGGCGTCGCCCGGTCCTCCCAAAACCAGTAACTAAACGGTTACTTGATGGCAGATCGGAAGCGGGGCTGTCAATAGTCAATCTGATTTTCAGCGCTTGATGGAGGCGAGTGTCACGTGGACGATATGCTGTTCCCAACTGTTGAGGCTTGAGGGCTCGAGCAGCTCGCGGCCGAAGATCGTCGAAAGTGTGTACTGGTTTGAAAGGTAGAAATAGCCGAGCGACGCGATCGTCAGGTAGACGTGAAGGGGGTCGGCGTTCTCGATGAAGACGCCCGCTTTCTTGCCGCGCTCGAGAACCTGCGCAAGCTCGCCGATCAGATGCGAATGCAGTTCCTTGAGCCGGACGGACTGGCGGAGCCAGCGGGCGCGGTGCAGGTTTTCCGTGCCGAGAAGGCTGAGAAACTCCGGATGCTTGAGGAAATAGTGCCAGGTGAAGAGAGCGAGTTCGCCGATTCCTTCCTCCGGGCTGCGGTCGCCGATATGCAGGGCACGCTCCGCTGTACGGATGCCGACATAGGCCTCCTCCAGCACCCGCAGGTAGAGCTGCTCCTTGTCGCCGAAATAGTGATAGAGCATGCGCTTGTTGGTGCCCGCTCGCTCGGCAATTGCATCGACGCGTGCCCCGCCCATGCCGTTTTCTGCAAACTCGCGGGTAGCGGCTTCCAGGATCGCGGCCTTGGTTCTTTCGGGGTCGCGCTGCAATACGCGTTCGCCGGAAGCGCGTGCGATTCTTTTCTTCTCCGTGCTTTTGCCGCGAGTATCCATCCGATTCATCTCCCCAGACGCTCTGTTGCGCTCATAAGGCTTCGGTGCGAGATTGTAAAAGCGAAAATCCGGGAGGAGAACCTCGCGAAATTATCACCGCTTGACAGGCCCGATGCTTGTCCATAACTTGTAACCAATTAGTTATTTGTTGCAAGAGAAACCAGCAAGGAGCGTATGGAGGCGCTCCCCAAGGGAGGAGGAAAAACAGATGACACTACGGGTAAGCAGACGTAATTTCATGGCGGGCGGGGCAACGCTTCTTTCGCTTTCGGCACTGGGTTCCAGTGCCTTTGCGCAGGATGCACGCCTGCGGCTGCTCTGGTGGGGATCCCAGCCGCGCGCTGACCGCACCAATAAAGTATCGGAACTCTACAAGGCGAAGAATCCGGGCATTTCGATTACCGGCGAGTTTCTCGGCTGGGGCGATTATTGGCCTCGCCTGGCGACGCAGGTCGCTGGCAAGAATGCCCCCGATGTTATCCAGATGGATTACCGCTACATCGTCGAGTATGCACACCGCGGCGCACTTGCGCCTCTCGATTCCTATATGCCTTCGAAGCTTAATCTCGCTGACTTCGACAAGGCACAGATCGAGGGCGGCAGCGTCGACGGGCATCTTTATGGCGTGAGCCTGGGTGCGAATTCAGCAGCAACCATGCTGAACACGATCGCCTTCGAGGAAGCGGGCATCGATCTTCCGACGAAGGCAACGACCTGGGAGGAGTTCGGCAAGATGGCCGCCGAGCTGACCAAGGCCGGCAAGCGTAAAGGCCTGTTCGGAATGGCCGATGGCAGTGGTGGTGAGCCGCTTTTCGAAAACTACCTTCGCCAACGCGGAAAGGCGCTTTACACGGCCGATGCGAAAGTTGGCTTTGGCGTCGAAGAAGCGACCGAGTGGTTCGATATGTGGAACAAGTTCCGTGAAAACGGCGCATGTGTTCCGCCTGACATTCAGGCTTTGGACAAGAACGACATCGAGACCAATACGCTGACCCTTGGCAAGTCAGCCGCTGGTTTCGCACACTCGAACCAATTCGTGGCATATCAGCAGATGAACAAGGACAAGCTCACTCTGGCAAACCACATGCGAGTGACAAAAGATTCGAAGGGCGGGCATTACCGCAAACCTTCTATGTTCTTCTCCGTTTCATCCCAGTCGAAGGTGGTCGATCAGGCAGTCGATTACGTGAATTTCTTCGTCACAAACCCTGAGGCGGCGCTGGCGCTGGGTGTTGAGCGCGGTATTCCGGAATCGGCGGCGATGCGTGAGGTCGTAGCAGCCAAGCTCGACGCTGTTGGGAAAGTGCCGCTGGAATACGTCTCTGGTCTTGGCGATCTCGCCGGCAAGCTGCCGCCACCGCCGCCTGCGGGTGCAGGTGAGGGCGAGCTCACGCTTCGAAACATCTCTGAGCAGGTCGGCTTTGGTCAGCTGACAGCGGCAGATGGAGGCAAGCAGCTCGTGGACGAACTTACGCGTATTCTCGCGCGGGGCTGATCCAAATGAATAATGCGATGCGCACGATGCCTGCAGAGGCAGCGACGGTAGAACGGTATCAGGGTGTGGTGGCCGACAGCCGGTTCAAGCGGCTGTGGAATGCCAATGCTCCCGGTTACCTTTTCCTACTGCCCTGGCTTCTGGGCTTCTTCGGGCTGACGCTCGGACCTGCCCTGATCTCGCTCTACCTATCCTTCACCGACTTCGACATGCTGAGGTCGCCGGGCTGGGTAGGCGCGGCAAATTACGTGCGCATCGCCACCGCCGATCCGAAATTCGCCTCTGCGATGTCGGTCACCTTGACCTATGTCGCGCTGTCGGTGCCCTTCAAGCTTGCTTTTGCGCTGATGGTCGCGCTGGCCTTGAACCGCGGCGTGCGAGGCCTACCGATCTACCGCGCCATCTTCTACCTGCCCTCGTTGCTTGGCGCGAGCGTGGCGATTGCCGTCCTCTGGCGCCAGCTTTTCGCCGGTGACGGCTTGGTCAATGCGGCACTTGCGCAATTTGGCATACAGGGGCCGAGCTGGATTTCGCATCCGAGCTATTCGATCTATACGCTGGTTGCGCTCAGCGTGTGGCAATTCGGCTCACCGATGATCATCTTCCTCGCCGGTTTGCGCCAGATCCCGCAGGATATGTACGAGGCCGCCAGCCTCGACGGCGCCTCGAAGTTCCGGCAGTTCTACAAGATCACGCTGCCGCTTCTGACGCCGGTCATCTTTTTCAACGCCGTCGTGCAGACGATCGACGCCTTCAAGGCTTTCACCCCCGCCTTCATCATTTCCGGCGGCACCGGTGGCCCGATCAATTCGACACTCTTCTACACGCTCTATCTCTATCAGGAAGCCTTCGGCAACTTCCGCATGGGCTATGCCTCGGCGCTTGCCTGGGTCCTAGTGATCATCATCGCGATCTTCACCGCCTTCTCATTCCTGTCTTCGCGTTACTGGGTGCACTACGATGACTGAGATGACCGCCATTGTCACCGCCCCGCAGCCGCCCTCGGACGTCAACAAGCGCAGCCTGCCGGGTTCGATCCTGGTTCACGCCCTGCTGATCGGCGGCTCGCTGCTGATGCTTTATCCGTTGCTTTGGATGCTTTCGGCTTCGGTGCGCCCGGAAAACGAAATCTTCACGTCGACGTCGATTTTTCCATCGTCCATTGATTTCTCGTCCTATCTTCGTGGCTGGGTCGGTCTCGATGTCAGCTTCGGCCGGTTTTTCTGGAACTCGCTGGTGATCTCGGTGCTGACGGTGATCGGCAACGTCATTGCCTGTTCTCTCGCTGCCTTCGCTTTTGCGCGCCTTCGCTTTGCCGGCCGGAATTTCTGGTTCGCGATCATGCTCGGCACGCTGATGATCCCGTATCATGTGACGTTGATCCCGCAATATGTGCTCTTCCTGAACCTCGGCTGGGTCAACACCATCCTGCCGCTAGTCGTGCCGAAGTTCCTGGCAAGCGACGCCTTTTTCATCTTCCTTATGGTGCAGTTCTTCCGCGGCATCCCGCGCGAACTGGATGAGGCCGCGATGATGGACGGCTGCAGCGCGTGGCGCATCTATTGGAAGATCATGCTGCCGCTTTCCCTACCGGTGCTGGCGACGGCCGCAATCTTCTCCTTCATCTGGACCTGGGATGATTTCTTCGGCCCGCTGATCTACCTGAATGACATGAACACCTACACGATCCAGCTCGGTCTGCGCACATTCGTCGATTCGACCAGTGCATCGGATTGGGGCGGCCTATTCGCCATGTCGACGCTCACGCTGGTGCCCGTCTTTTTCTTCTTCCTCTTCTTCCAGCGTCTGCTGATCGAAGGCATCGCCACGACCGGCATGAAACGCTGATGCGGATGGGAAGTGAGATGAGCATCAAGACGGTCGCCATTGTCGGCTGCGGTATCGGGCGTTCTCATATAGTCGAGGGCTATCTGCCGCATCCGGATAAGTTTAGGGTCGCAGCCGTCTGCGATCTCAACGAGGAGCGCCTGAACGCCGTCGGCGACGAGTTTGGAATTGAGCGCCGGACGGCCTCCTTTGCGGAGCTCCTGGCCGATGAGAGTATCGACATCATCGATATCTGCACACCTCCTGGCATCCATCGTGAACAGGTGGTGGCAGCCCTTGCCGCGGGAAAGCATGTCGTCTGCGAAAAGCCGCTGACCGGCTCGCTTGCCGCTGTCGACGAGATCATGGAGGCGGAAAAGGGCGCCAAGGGCACTCTGATGCCGATCTTTCAGTATCGCTACGGCGATGGCATTCAGAAGGCGAAACACATCATCGATGCCGGCATAGCCGGCAAGTTCTACATGGGCGCCGTCGAAACCTTCTGGCTGCGCAAGCCGGAATATTACACGGTCCCCTGGCGCGGCAAATGGGCGACTGAACTCGGCGGCGTGCTCGTAACCCATGCGCTGCACCTGCATGACATGCTCTTCCATCTCGCAGGTCCCGCCGCCCGCGTCTTTGGCAGGGTTGCCACGCGTGTCAATGACATCGAGGTGGAAGATTGCGCCTCCGTCAGCCTTTTGATGCAGAATGGCGCTTTCGTTTCACTTTCCTGCACGCTGGGTTCGCAACAGCAGATCAGCCGGCTGCGGCTGCATTTCGAAAACGTTACTTTCGAAAGCAACCACGATCCCTACGCGCCAGGCAAGGGGCCGTGGCAGATCATCGCCGCGAATGACGAAGTGCAGGCAAGAATCGACGCTGCCATTGGCGACTTGCCGCCGGTTGCGCCGCGGTTCAACACGCAGATGGCCCACTTTCATCAACACCTCAGCGGCAAGGGTCCGTTGCCGGTCACGAGCGCCGATGCGCGGCGTGCGCTGGAACTAGTAACTGCAATTTATCAATCGTCCGATAGCGGCGCAGACATTGCGCTGCCCATCGGACCGGACAGCCCGAAGTACGCCGACTGGCGTGCAAAAACGAGATAACGGACCAGGAGGGTTTAGAAGATGGCAACAGGTGTCGTTCTTCAGAAGGTCGAAAAGCGCTACGGGTCGCTGGATGTCATCCATGGCATCGACCTCACGATCGATCCCGGCGAGTTCGTGGTCTTCGTCGGCCCGTCCGGCTGCGGCAAGTCCACGCTGCTGCGTATGATTGCGGGCCTGGAGGAGATTTCCGGCGGCGGCCTGCTGCTCGACAACGAGCGCATGAACGAAGTGGCGCCTGCCAAGCGCGGCATCGCCATGGTCTTCCAGTCCTATGCGCTCTATCCGCATATGTCGGTCTACAAAAATCTCGCCTTCGGTTTGGAGACGGCCGGCTACAAGAAGGCTGAGATCGAGCCGAAGGTGCGCCGTGCCGCTGAAATCCTGCAGATCGAAAAGCTCTTGGAGCGCAAGCCGAAGGCTTTGTCTGGCGGTCAGCGCCAGCGCGTCGCGATCGGCCGCGCTATCGTGCGTGAACCGCGCATCTTCCTTTTCGACGAGCCGCTGTCGAACCTTGATGCGGAACTTCGCGTCCAGATGCGCGTCGAAATTTCCCGCCTGCACCGCAATCTCGGCAACACGATGATCTACGTCACGCACGACCAGGTCGAAGCCATGACCATGGCGGACAAGATCGTTGTGCTGAATTCGGGCCGCATCGAGCAGGTCGGAGCTCCGCTCGACCTCTACAACAATCCGGCAAATCGCTTTGTCGCAGGATTCATCGGCAGCCCAAAGATGAATTTCCTGAAGGCGAAGATCGAGCAGGTCAATGACAGTGACACGACGATCAACGTCTGCGGCGGTTCGATCCGCCTGCCCCGCCGCCTGAAAGGTTCGGCCGGTCAGGAGGTTACCTTCGGCATCCGTCCGGAACACTTGTCGGTGGCCGATGGTGGTATTGCACTGGCGACCGTCAATATCGACCTGGTCGAACACCTCGGCGGAGCCACCATGCTCTATACGAAGACACCGGACAGTCAGCAAATGACGGTGGCTCTGGATGGCCAGCAGAAGGTCGAGCGCGGCGCGAATGTGACGGCCTCCTTCGACCCCGCTCGCTGTCACGTCTTCGCGGCTTCGGGCGCCACGATATAAAGCCTGTGCTGCTTGACAGCTAAGCCTGCTCTGGCCCATCCTTCGAGGGCGGGTTGCGAGGGGGAAAGCGTGACGCCTGAAGATAGGATTCATGCACTTGGCATCTGGCAGGGCCCGATCGAAATTGCACCGATTGCCGGCGGCATTACCAACCGGAACTATCTCGTAACGGATCGCGCTTGCCGCCGCGTCGTGCGCCTCGGTGACGATATCCCGATCCACCACATTAGCCGCCGCAACGAGCTTGCGGCGAGCTTGGCAGCCCACGCCGCGGGACTTTCACCCGCAGTCATCCATCATGAACCCGGCGTGCTCGTCCTCAATTTCATCGAAGCGCGGGCTTTGACGGCGGCAGACATCCAGGATGTGCGGGTGCTCGCACGCGTCGTGCCGCTGGTCCGCGCCTGCCATCGGCACGTCGCCCGCCATTTCCGCGGCCAGGCGATGATTTTCTGGGTTTTCCATGTCATCCGCGACTATGCCGCCACTCTGACTGCCGCCGAAAGCGGCTATACGCAGATGCTGCCAGCGCTGCTCGAAAAGGCCGAAATGCTCGAGCAGGCCGCCGGGCCTTTCGATATCGCCTTCGGCCATAATGACCTTCTTGCTGCGAACTTCCTCGATGACGGCAAGCGTCTTTGGCTGATCGATTGGGACTACGCGGGCTTCAACACGCCGCTCTTTGATCTCGGCGGTCTCGCGTCGAACAACGAACTCTCGAAAGATGCCGAGCGGCAAATGCTGGAGACCTATTTCGACCGGCCGCTGACGGGGGATCTTTGGCGGCGCTATAACGCCATGAAGTGTGTATCGCTGCTGCGCGAGACGCTGTGGAGCATGGTCTCGGAAATCCACTCCAGCATCGATTTCGACTACGCCGCCTATACGGCCGAAAACCTCGCGCGCTTCAAGCGCGCCTATAAGGCATTTGAACGGGATCAGTAATATGACGAAGGAATTACCGAAGACAGCAAAGGCCGTGGTCATCGGCGGTGGCATCATCGGCTGCTCGACTGCCTATCATCTGGGCAAGCTTGGCTGGACGGATACGGTGCTGCTTGAGCGCAAGAAGCTCACTTCGGGAACCACCTTCCATGCCGCAGGCCTTGTCGGCCAGCTCCGCACCAGTGCCAACATCACCCAGCTGCTTGGCTATTCCGTCGATCTCTACAAGAAACTGGAAGCTGAAACAGGTCTCGGCACCGGCTGGAAAATGAACGGCGGCTTACGGCTTGCCTGCAATGAGGAGCGCTGGACGGAGGTGAAGCGGCAGGCAACGACGGCGCAGTCCTTCGGCCTCGACATGCGGTTGCTCACTCCCCAGGAAGCCTTCGAACTCTGGCCATTGATGACGATCGACGACCTTGTCGGCGCGGCCTATCTACCGACCGACGGCCAGGCCAACCCGTCCGATATCACGCAAGCGCTGGCGAAAGGCGCACGCATGTCCGGCGTCTCGATCTTCGAAGATACGGAAGTCCTCGACCTCGACATCGACAAGGGAAAGCTCCGCGCCGTCATCACCGAAAAGGGTCGCATCGAATGCGAGCGCGTCGTCGTCTGCGCTGGCCAATGGACCCGGGCTTTCGCTGCCCGTTTTGGCGTCAACGTGCCGCTCGTATCCGTCGAGCACCAATACATCATCACCGAATCCTTCGGCGTCCCGTCGAATTTGCCGACGCTGCGTGATCCTGATCGTCTGACCTATTACAAGGAGGAGGTCGGCGGCATCGTCATGGGCGGCTATGAGCCGAACCCGATCCCTTGGGCCGTGGACGGTATTCCGGAAGGTTTCCACTACACGCTGCTCAACAGCAACTTTGATCATTTCGAGCAGATCATGGAACAGGCGTTGGAGCGGGTTCCGGGCCTGCAGAAGGCCGGGGTCAAACAACTCTTGAACGGGCCTGAGAGTTTCACGCCCGATGGCAATTTCATTCTCGGCGAAGCGCCGGAACTGAAGAATTTCTTCGTCGGTGCCGGTTTCAATGCCTTTGGCATCGCCTCCGGGGGCGGTGCCGGCATGGCGCTTGCCGAGTGGGTGGCCAAAGGTGAGCCGCCTTACGATCTCTGGCCGGTCGACATCCGCCGCTTCGGCCGCCCCCACTTCGATACCGACTGGGTGCGCACCCGGACGCTCGAAGCCTATGGCAAGCATTATACGATGGCCTGGCCTTTCGAGGAGCATTTGAGCGGCCGCCCCTGCCGCAAATCGCCGCTTTACGATCGCCTCAAGGCGCAAGGCGCCTGCTTCGGTGAAAAGCTCGGCTGGGAACGTCCGAACTGGTTTGCCGATCTCTTTGCCAACGAGGAGCCGAAGGACGTCTACACCTATGGCCGTCAGAACTGGTTCGATGCCGTCGGCCGCGAACACAGGGCCGTTCGCGAAGCGGCTGTCATCTTCGATCAAACATCTTTTGCAAAGTTTGTTCTCAAGGGGAGGAATGCGGAGGCCGCCCTTTCGTGGATCGCTTCGAACGACGTCGCCAAGCCGGCCGGATCGCTCACCTACACGCAGATGCTGAACGACAGGGGCGGCATCGAATGCGACGTCACCGTCGCTCGCATTGCCGAGAACGAATTCTACATCGTTACCGGCACCGGCTTTGCTACCCACGATTTCGATTGGATTTCCCGCAGCATCCCGGCGGATATGCAGGCCGAGCTTGTCGATGTGACATCAGCCTATTCGGTTCTTTCCTTGATGGGGCCGAATTCCCGCGCTGTCCTCGAGAAAGTCACTGCCAGTGATGTGTCCAATGCCGCCTTTCCGTTCAGCCGGGTGAAGACCATCGGCATCGCCGGCTGCCCCGTCAGGGCGCTGCGGATCACCTATGTCGGCGAATTGGGCTATGAACTCCATGTCCCCATCGAATATGCAACGACAGTCTATGATTCCTTGATGGCGGCAGGCCGTGATTTCGGCCTTATCAATGCCGGCTACCGTGCCATCGAAAGCTGCCGATTGGAAAAAGGTTATCGTGCCTGGGGCTTGGATATTGGCCCCGATCACACGCCAGTCGAGGCGGGACTCGCCTGGGCCGTCAAGATGAAAAGGAATATGGCCTTCCGCGGCCGTGAAGCGATTGAGCGCCAGCTCTCTGGTGACGTAAAGAAGGTGCTCGCCTGCGTCGTGCCGGACGATCCGGAGACCGTCCTCCTCGGCCGCGAAACCATTTATCGGAATGGAAAGCGCGTCGGCTGGCTCTCCAGCGGCGGCTTCGGCTACACGATCGGCAAGCCGATCGGCTACGGCTACATCCGCAATCCCGACGGCGTGACTGAGGATTTCGTGCTGTCGGGAACTTATGAACTGGACGTTGCAAGGGAGCGCGTCCCCTGCACGGTGTCGCTGAAACCGCTCTATGACCCGGAGATGAAGCGCATCAAGGTTTAGTTCTCGCCACTCAGCAGTCCCTCAAATGTCGACGGGACGTCTACCACAAGCTCCTCATCCTGTGACAAGCACAGGTGAGGATCAGGTATTGCGGATGAGCCAACCACTCAAATCAACGGCAGCCTATTGTCCTGGATCAAAATTTCCAGCTTGTTGGCCACATCTTCGGTCCACGCGACATTCTTCGTCAATGCTGCCGGAAAGAGCCCTGGCAAGTGGAAAAGTGTCCCTGACACGGCGCCGCCGTTTCGTGGCACATCTGCAAGCAGAGCCGCGATTTCACCAGCGCGCGGATCACGCAACTCGTAGCCTTTGCCGTTCCGGTCGATGCCCAGCGCGTAGCGCATCCAGGCAGCGACTGCGATTGCATAAGTCTCCGCTTTGCCGCCTTGAGCAAGGGCTTCCGTTGCCGGCTCCAGCAGACGCTGCGGCAGTTTCTGCGTCCCGTCCATGGCGATCTGATAGGTGCGGTGCGCGATCGCCTTATTTGCAAAGCGTGCTATGAGTTCGTCCGCATAGCGCTCGAGATTGATCCCTGGAACGGGATCGAGGGTCGCAGCTGCCGCGCTCATGTGCCGTCGCGCAAGCGCTGCCAATCCGGCATCTTCCATAACATCGCGGACGTATTCATAGCCGCCTATATATCCGAGATAAGCGAGCAGGGAATGCGCCCCGTTCAGCATCCGAAGCTTCATCTTCTCGTAAGCCGAAACCTCTTCGACCATCAACACACCAGCCTTCTCCCAGGTCGGGCGGCCATTGGCGAAATGGTCCTCGATTACCCATTGCGTGAAGGGTTCGGTTTCGATTGCCGCGAGATCCTGGCGCCCAGTCAGGCGCTCGGCATCGGCATAGGTAACGTCTGTACTGGCCGGGGTGATGCGATCCACCATCGTGGAGGGGAAGGGCACTTTCTGTTCGATCCAGTCGTGCAGCGAAGGATCGACACGGCTCGCGAATTCGAGAACCAGACGCTTGAGGACTGCGCCGTTGCTTGGCAGGTTGTCGCAGCTGAGCGCCGTGAAGGGTGCGATCTCCTTTTTCCGCCGCCGGGACAGCCCTTCGACAAGATAGCCGACAACGCCGCGCGGCGTATGCGGATGTATAAGATCGGCGGCGATGTCGGGATGGTTGAGATCGAGACCCCCGGTAAGGGTATCCAGACCATAGGCCTTCTCCGTCACTGTCAAGCTGACGATGCGGATTGCCGGGTCTTCCAACCGCTCAAGCAGCCCTGCCGGATCACGCGTTGCGACGTGCGCCTTCAGGATGGAGCCGATCACCTGCGCTGTCGTTCCCGAGGTATCACGGATCAGCATCGTATAGAGGCCGTTCTGCTCATTCAGGTGATCCGCAACATCTGCGGTGCGCAGGCTTGCGACTTCAATGCCCCATTCGCCGCCGGTGGCTGCAAGTGCCTTATCAGTAAAGGGCGCAAAATGCGCGCGGAAGAAGGCGCCGGGGCCGAGATGCAGGATGCCGCTTTTCAGCTTGCTCCGGTCATAGGCCGGAAGCCTTGCCGTCGGCGCAAGGCCGGTCAGGTTTTGCAGTCGCTCCGTCACAGCTTGTACGCCTTTTTCGCATTGTCATAAGAAAGCTCGCGGGCCACGATTTCGGCATCCTTCTTTGAAATCCGGTGCTCCGCTGCGAGTTGCGCCAGGAAGCGGCAGACCTCGCGGCGCCAGACGTCGTGGCGGGCGGGGATTGAAAGCAGTGCCCGCGTATCGTCGTTGAAGCCGGCGAGATTGGCAAAGCCTGCCGTTTCAACGACCTGGTCGAGATAGCGGCGGATGCCGTTCGGGCTGTCATAGAACCACCAGGGCGGGCCGATCATCAGGCACTCCCAGTGTCCGGCCATCGGCGCCAGTTCCCGGGCATAGGTCGTCTCGTCGAGCGTGAAGAGCAGAACCCTGAGACCCGGCGCGTGGCCGTGTTTCGAAAGCAGGGCGTTCAAGCCGCCGACCCAGTCCGTGCGTGTCGGAATGTCAGCGCCCATGTTCGGGCCGCGCGTCTGGAAAAGCCCGCTATCGGTGTTTCGGCGCGAGCCGGCATGAATTTGCATCACCATGCCGTCTTCGGCCGAGAGTCCGGCCATCTCGGTCATCATCAGGCCGCGGAAGAGCTCGGCATCTGCGGCAGAAAGAGGGCCTTTCAGCGCTGTGTCGAGCAGCGCCTGCTTGTCGGCAAGCGGGAGATCGGCGGTAAAGGCCGTCGGCACGCCATGGTCCGTGGCTGTCGCGCCGTACTGGCGGAAATAGGCGCGGCGCTTGCGGTGCGCATCGACCATCCCATCCCACCGGGTAACATCGGCGCCGGTGATCTCGCCGAATTGCAGGAGATTAGCGCGGAAGCCGACGGCATCTGGATCGGTGACACTGTCCGGCCGATACGTGGTGCGCACGCGGCCGATCCAGCCCTCCGCCGCCATCTTCTGGTGATGCGTCAACGGATCGAGCGCGCCTTCCGTCGTCGCAATCGTTTCGATCCCGAAGCGCTTGTGCAGCGCGCGCGGGCGGAACTCGGGAAGCGCCAATTGTGCGTTGATGTGGTCATAAAGCTTATCGGCATTATCCGGCGTCAGCGGTTCGTCGCAGCCAAGAACGGACGACATCGCATGATCGACCCAGAGGCTCGATGGCGTGCCGCGGAAAAGGTGATACTGCGCCGCAAAGGCCCGCCAGATCGCCCGGCCCGATGCCACCGGCTTGCCGTCGAGCCTCGGCACGCCGAGGTCGTCGAGCTTGACGCCGACGCTGTGTAGCATTCGAAAAAGATAGTGATCGGGAATGACAAGCAGCGAAGCCGCATCCTCGAAAGGCTTGTCCTCGGCAAACCATGAGGGTTCGGTGTGTCCGTGCGGGCTGACGATCGGCAGATTGCGAACCGTCTCGTAAAGGTCGCGTGCGATGGTCCGCGTTGCCGGATCGGCCGGAAAGAGCCGGTCCGGATGAAGAAGGCCGTTTCCTACATCCATCAGATTTCCTCCCTGATAGCACAGGGCCTACCCCACCTGAGCAAGGACGGCAAGCCCTATTAGTAACTAAACGGTTCACTTTCGGAATCGTTCTTCGCGAACCTCGAAAGCATTGACGCAAAGACCTATTTCCGCTTTGGAAAGGGAGCAATTGCCGGGAGAAAACCAATGTCTGACGAAGCGCGTCAAATCACCAAACTTGAGGAAATGGTCGCCCATCAGGCAAAGACGATCGATGAGCTTTCCGACCAACTCGGGGAGCAATGGAAGGTGGTCGAGCAGATGCGCACCAAGCTCGACCGGCTGACGGAGCGCTTTCTGTCGCTCGAGGAGCAATCCCTCGAAGCCCCGCCGATTACGCGCCCGCCGCACTATTGACCGGCAGAAAAAGGGCGCCGTGCGTGGCGCCCTTTTGCGTTCGGTTCAGAGATTGCCGATGCAGAGATATTTCATTTCGAGGTAGTCATCCACACCGTGACGCGAACCTTCGCGGCCGTGCCCGGATTGCTTGACGCCGCCGAAGGGTGCCGTCTCGGTGGACATCAGGCCGGTATTGATGCCGACCATGCCGTATTCCAGTGCTTCGGCAACCTTCCAGACTTTCTTCAGATCGCCGGCGAAGAAATAGGCCGCAAGGCCGAACTCGGTGTCATTCGCCTGTTGAATCACCTCTTCGACGGTATCGAAGCGGAAGAGTGGGGCTACGGGACCAAAGGTCTCCTCACGCGCCACCTTCATGCCGCGGGCGACGCCGGTCAGAACCGTCGGCGTGAAGAAGGTGCCGGCTCCTTCGATACGCTTGCCACCGGTCAGCACCTTGGCGCCCTTGGAAAGCGCGTCGCTGACGTGATCTTCGACCTTCGCAAGGCCCTGCGCATCGATCAGCGGGCCGATCGTGACGCCTGCCTCGAAGCCGTCCCCGACGGACATGGCTTCGACCTTTGCGGCCAGCTTGGCCGCAAATGCGTCATAGACGCCTGACTGGACGTAGAGCCGGTTGGCGCAAACGCAGGTCTGACCGGCATTGCGGTATTTCGAGGCGATCGCGCCTTCGACGGCGGCATCGAGATCAGCATCGTCGAAGACGATGAACGGCGCGTTGCCGCCAAGCTCGAGGCTCACTTTCTTGATCTGATCGGCGCACTGGCGCATCAGAATGCGGCCGACTTCCGTCGATCCGGTGAAGCTGATCTTTCGCACCTTGTCGTTGCTGCAAAGCTCCCTGCCGATCGCCGGACCGTCCTCACCGACAATGACGTTGAAGACGCCGGTTGGAACACCGGCCTGCTCTGCGAGAACCGCAAGCGCGATCGCCGAAAGCGGGGTTTGCTCGGCCGGCTTCGAAACGACCGTGCAGCCGACAGCAAGCGCCGGAGCGATCTTGCGGGTGATCATCGCCGCCGGGAAATTCCAGGGCGTGATGGTGCCCACGACACCGACCGGCTGTTTGATGACGATCATCCGCTTGTCATTGGAGGGCGCGGGGATCGTTTCGCCATAGATACGCTTGGCTTCCTCGGCATACCATTCGACATAGGCGGCGGCATAAAGGATTTCGCCGCGCGCTTCAGGAAACGGCTTGCCCATTTCCGCCGTCAGGATCGCCGCCAACTCATCGGCGTTGGCAACCATCAGGTCGAACCATTTGCGCAGGATGGCGCTGCGCTCTTTCGCGGGGCGTGCTGCCCATGCAGGCTGCGCAGCATAGGCAGCGTCGATCGCTTTGCGGGTGTCGGCAGCACCCATGTCCGGCAGCGAGGCGAGCACTTCGCCCGTTGCCGGGTTCAGGACATCGAAAATTCTCGTTGCTTCGCCCTTCGTCCATTCGCCGTTGATGTACCCGCAGTCGCGGAGGAACGGCGAGGAAAAGGGCACATGCTTGGTCAGTGCAGTCGTGAATGCCATGTCATTTACTCCGAGGGTGGTTACTTGCCCGCACTTGCTTCAAGGATGGAGGCTTCGAGGATATCGAGCGCTTCGATGAAAATATTGTCCTGGATGGTAATCGGGGCAAGGAAACGGATGACGTTTCCGTGCACGCCGCAGGTCAAAAGAATGAGACCTTTTTCCAGCGCGATCAGGCGAACCTTATTCGCAATCTCCGCGCTCGGCAGCTTCGTCGCCTTGTCGTTGAACTCGATGGCGTTCATAAAGCCAGGGCCGCGAATATCGGCGATTTGCGGCACCTTGTCGCGCAGCGATTCCAGCCGTTGCTTCAGGCGGCTGCCGAGCTGGTTGGCGCGGTTGCAGAGATCCTCGTCCTTGATGACATCGAGCACGGCATGCGCAGCCGCGATGCCGATTGGATTGCCGCCATAGGTGCCGCCAAGGCCGCCAGGGCCTGGCGCATCCATGATTTCGGCGCGGCCGGTGACGGCAGCCAGCGGAAAGCCGCCGGCAAGGCTCTTCGCCATGGTCATCAGGTCGGGAGCAACTTCATGATGGTCCATCGCAAACATCTTACCGGTACGCGCAAAGCCGGTCTGCACTTCGTCGGCAATCAGCAGAATGCCGTGCTGGTCGCAAAGCTCGCGCAGCGCCTTCATGAAGGCCACCGGTACTGGATAGAAGCCGCCTTCGCCCTGAACCGGCTCGATGATGATAGCCGCCACACGCTGCGGATCGACATCGGCCGCGAAAAGCCTTTTCAGGGCGGCAAGCGACTGCTCGCCGGTCACGCCATGCAGTTCAACCGGGAAGGGCACGTGGAAGACGTCGCCCGGCATCGCGCCGAAACCGACCTTGTAAGGCACCACCTTGCCGGTCAGCGCCATGCCCATGAAGGTGCGGCCGTGGAAGCCGCCGCCAAAGGCGATGAGGGCGGAGCGGCCGGTCGCAGCACGCGCAATCTTCACGGCATTTTCGACGGCCTCGGCACCTGTGGTCACGAAGATTGTCTTCTTGGTAAAGTTGCCGGGGGTCAATGCGTTCAGACGCTCGGCCAGATGCACGTAGCTTTCATAGGGCACGACCTGGTGGCAGGTGTGAGTGAAGTGATCGAGTTGATCCTTTACCGCGGCGATCACCCGCGGATGGCGGTGGCCGGTGTTGAGGACCGCGATACCGGCGGCGAAATCGATGTAGCGGCGTCCCTCCTTGTCCCAGATTTCGGCATTCTCCGCTCGGTCGGCGTAAATCTGCGTGGTCATGCCGACGCCGCGCGAAATCGCGGCATTCTTCCGGTCCGTGAGGGTGATCGCGTTCATCATTGCGCTCCTGCGCTGGAAAGGGCCAAGGAATTATCTTGCATAACTTCTGCAAGATATGTAGAAAAGTCCTACATTTTTCCTGCAAGAAATCAAGCGGCATTTTTTGCTTCAAACATCACGCTTTTTGATGGATGCTCGCGCCAAAAGGTCCTGACGGCGCAGAGCGCCCAAAACAAAACGGAATCAGGGATTTATTGGTTGATGAACAATAACGGTCCGGTGCGCTACAAGGTGGCCGAAGCGGCAAGGTTGGCAGGCATTTCCGCCTCCACGGCGCGCCTTTGGGAAAGCCAGGGCCTGCTTGTCCCCGGTCGCTCGGAGACGGGCCACAGGCAATATAGCGCCGAAGATGTCGCTCGCCTGAAACGGATTTCGTGGTATCGGGTCGGGCGCGGGCTCAATCCGGCGGCAATCCGCGAGGCGCTCGAGAATGAAGAGCCACTTGCCGAAAACGTCGAGAGTATCGGCACTTCCGATATCGGCCGCAAGCTGCGAAGCCTTCGCCATGCCGCAGGCAAGACGCTTGATCAAGTTGCCGGTGACATGGGCATTACCTCTTCCACGCTCTCGACACTGGAGCGTACCTCACAAGGCGTCAGCTTCAAGACGCTGCACGACCTTGCGGAATATTACGGCACCACTGTCTCCCGCCTTTCCGGCGAGGAGAGCGAAGACGTTCCCGCAATCGTCCGCTCCGGCGAATGGCGCACCTGGCCGCAGACGACGCCCGGTGTCACGGTGCAACTGTTGGCGGAAGGCCGACGGATGATGGATTGCCATCGTTTCGTGCTGGCACCGGGGGCTGCCAGCGAAGGCGCCTACCGGCATGAAGGCGAGGAATTCATGCATGTGCTTTCCGGCCGCCTTGAACTCGTTCTCGATTCCGACCAGTTCTTCGATCTCGGACCCGGCGACTCGCTCTATTTCGAAAGCCGTCGTTATCACTCCTGGCGCAATCGCCATGATGGCGAGACCGTGCTTCTGTGGATCAACACGCCGCCGACATTCTGATCATCCGCCGGGCCGAAGCGGGTATCGCCCCGCATCCCTTTGCGCTATAGCGCGACGTGAGACATTGAAACGATAGAGACAGCCATGGCCGCCACCATCCGTTACCACGAAGGCGATATTTCCTCGGCGGATGCCGACCGGTACACCGGCGCGATCGCCATCGATACCGAAACGCTCGGCCTCGTGCCGCGCCGAGACCGGCTCTGCGTCGTGCAGCTTTCGCCAGGTGACGGCACCGCCGATGTCATCCGCGTTGCTGCCGGACAGAAGGAAGCGCCGAACCTCGTCGCCATGCTCAAGGATCCGGCTCGCCAGAAGATTTTTCACTACGGCCGCTTCGATATCGCCGTGTTGTTCCATACCTTCGGCGTCACCACGGTGCCGGTTTTCTGCACCAAGATCGCATCGCGCCTATGCCGCACCTACACGGATCGCCACGGCCTGAAGGACAATCTCAAGGAAATGCTCGACGTCGACATCTCCAAGGCGCAGCAATCGTCGGATTGGGCAGCGGCGACCCTGTCGCCGGCGCAGCTCGAATATGCCGCCTCCGATGTGCTCTACCTGCATGCGTTGCGCGACAAGCTGACCGAGCGGTTGGTCCGCGACGGCCGCATCGACCATGCGAATGCCTGCTTCGAATTCCTGCCAACCCGCGCGAAGCTCGATCTGCTCGGCTGGGAAGAGGCCGATATCTTTGCCCATAGCTGAAGTCTTCAAAGCCAGAACATGACCGCGGCGGCTGGACCGGGATTTTGTCCCCGCCCCGGCCGTTAGCGTTTTATTAACGAGTCTTAAGTAAGATTATCGCTAATTTTTATGCATTCGACGGCGCGATGATGCGCCATGCGGACCGGAGGATCTGCGGGAGAATGCGAGGGGCCGGATGAGCGCGGTTCTCTTGTGATCTGCTTCCATCGTCACTTTGTGAAAGAAGGAGCATACCATGTTGACTCCCGTTCGTGCATCGTCGAACACAAGCCTTTCCTCCCACGGCCAGACCGCGGTGATCGTTGCCAGCGGGCTCGGCCGCTCGGTCGTTGCGCCGACCCCTGTCCAGGCCGTCGAAGCCACAGACCTCAATTCAGCGATTGCCGGCAAGCTCAATATCCTTCTCGCAGCCGCTCGCGAGCGCATGTTTGATGCGCTGCTCGATGCCATCAATGCCGCCTCCCGCGCGCTGCCGCTGCCGCGCCGGGAACAGGAAAGCAACCTCGTTTTTGCAGCGCGCCTCGCAGAAGCCATCCAGAAGCTTCCGGCTGCCCGGATCAACGAGATCGAAACTCAACTTGCGGACGAGGGCCATACCCTGCCGCTGCGGTTGATTGCCGAGGCGCTGAAGAATCCGGCCGGTCCGGAAGCAGCCCGCGTGATCGTCTATCTGGAGACGAACCGTTATAAGGATCGTGACCTGGCGGCTCGCGCCGTCGTTCGCTCCTATCGCCAGAACGACGCTTCGCCTCTGCGCCCGGACCCACGGCCAAACATTCCAATCCAGGAAGAAAAACTGCTGCCAATCGCAAAGGCGCAGCAATCGCCCGCACGGGAAGCTCAGGCGTCCCCGCCAACCAAGATAGTGCTGCCGCTTGCGCCAGCTGTGCTCATTGCCGAATTGGCAGAGCAGCCGGTCAAAATCGTCGAGGCGGCGTTTGACGAGCCTGCGCGCGCAGAGCACAACCCTCTTGAATTCCGCGACGCGGTTGATCTGCAGGCCGAAGATCCGGCTTCGGCGGATACGCCGAAGCTGATCGACGAGCCAATAGACATTGAAGCTCGCATGGCGGCGGTGCACTCCGATCATACGGAACCGGTCATTCCGAGGGTCTGGACCGGTGTTCTTGCCTCGATGACTGAAGAAGCGTCGGAACTCATCGTCGCCATTATCGGCGAGCAGCAAACGTCGGCACCCCTGGAAGATCTGGCAGCCGCGCCAGAGACAATCGAGGCGGTGGCCGCAGAAGCGGCAGCAAGGGAAGAACTGGTGCAGGCGGATATTCCCGAGGCCGCGATCCCCGCGACGCTGCATCAGACAGAGGTGACTGCGCCGTTGCCGGTTGCCGATGCCCCGCAGATCATTCGTCAACAGAAAGAAATCGTGGCGCAGCCGCAGGTTCTTCCTGCCGATATTGTCGAGGCCGCGCAGAAGTCAGGTTTGCTGAAGCCAATTGACGGGATGCCGTACGCCCAGCATCCTTACCAGTTCGCCAAAGATGGCAACGAACGCCGTGACGGCGAAATGCATCGCCGCGACTACGAAGGCAGTGGCTCCGAGGGCGAGCAGCAAGCCAACACCGGCAGCGAGCATCAGGACGCGGAGGACGAACGCGAACAACGAGCGGAAGGCGTCGCGCCGGAGGATTTGCCCCAGGTCGATGCAAGAGAATCCGGCGACACCGTCGCCGATCCGGTTTACGCGCTCTACCAGCGCATGGCCGGCTGGGAATAGTAGGCACTTCAAACAAACAAAAAACCCGCCGGATCGCTCCGGCGGGTTCCTTCATTTCGAAAGGCTTGTAGCGATTACTCGCCGCGGTTCTTCAGAGCCGCGCCAAGGATGTCGCCGAGCGAAGCACCGCTATCGGATGAACCGAACTGAGCGACAGCTTCCTTCTCTTCTGCGATTTCCAGAGCCTTGATGGACAGCATGATCTTGCGGTCCTTCTTGGAGAAGTTGGTGACGCGGGCGTCAACAACCTGGCCAACCGAGAAGCGTTCCGGACGCTGCTCGTCGCGGTCGCGCGAGAGGTCTGCGCGGCGGATGAACGAGGTGATGTCTTCGTGGTCGACGAGCTTCACTTCGATGCCACCGTCGTTGACAGCGATAACTTCGCAGGAAACGACTGCATTCTTGCGCAGGTCGCCGGAAGCCGCGGCTTCGCCAACTGCATCCTTGCCGAGCTGCTTAATGCCGAGCGAGATGCGCTCCTTTTCGACGTCAACATCGAGAACGACAGCCTTGACGACGTCACCCTTGTTGAACTCTTCGATGACCTGTTCGCCTGGACGGTTCCAGTCGAGGTCGGAGAGGTGCACCATGCCGTCAACGTCGCCGTCGAGGCCGATGAACAGACCAAATTCGGTCTTGTTCTTGACTTCGCCTTCGACTTCAGTGCCAGCCGGATGGTTACGGGCGAATGCTGCCCACGGATTTTCCAGCGTCTGCTTGAGGCCGAGCGAAATACGGCGCTTGGACGGATCGACCTCGAGAACGACGACTTCGACTTCCTGGCTCGTGGACAAGATCTTGCCGGGGTGTACGTTCTTCTTGGTCCAGGACATTTCCGAAATGTGGATCAGGCCTTCGATACCCGGCTCCAGCTCAACGAACGCACCGTAGTCGGTGATGTTCGTGACGGTGCCGGAAATCTTCTTGCCTTCCGGATACTTGGCCTGGATGCCATCCCACGGATCGCTCTCGAGCTGCTTCATGCCGAGTGAGATGCGGTGGGTTTCCTGGTTGATGCGGATGATCTGAACCTTGACCTGCTGGCCAATGTTCAGGATTTCCGACGGATGGTTCACACGGCGCCATGCCATGTCGGTGACGTGAAGCAGGCCGTCGATGCCGCCGAGGTCAACGAATGCACCGTAATCGGTGATGTTCTTGACGACGCCGTCGACAACCTGACCTTCTTCAAGGTTCTGAACGATTTCAGAACGCTGCTCGGCACGGGATTCTTCCAGAACCGTACGGCGCGAAACCACGATGTTGCCGCGACGCTTGTCCATCTTGAGGATTTCGAAGGGCTGCGGATTGTGCATCAGCGGGGAAACGTCGCGGATCGGGCGGATATCGACCTGAGAACGCGGCAGGAAGGCGATCGCACCGTCGAGGTCGACCGTGAAGCCGCCCTTGACCTGGTTGAAGATCACGCCTTCGACGCGCTCGCCGGCTTCGAACTTGGCTTCAAGCTTGATCCAGCTTTCTTCGCGGCGAGCCTTCTCGCGCGACAGAACCGCTTCGCCAAGCGCGTTTTCGATGCGCTCGACATAAACTTCGACTTCGTCGCCGACCTTCAGCGAACCGTCCTTGGCTTTCGCGCCGAATTCCTTGAGCGCGATGCGGCCTTCGACCTTCAGGCCGACGTCGACAACGGCGACATCCTTTTCGATGCCGGTGACGATGCCCTTGGTGACATAGCCTTCAGCCAGATCGTTCTTGGCAAAGGACTCTTCGAGAAGGGCCGCGAAATCCTCGCGAGAGGGAGTAGCTACTGACATAAAATCTCCTGCGTGACCTTTGATACTGACAAGGCCCACGTATGCGCCGGTTGGTTCGTGTTGAACGGGCCTGAACCCAGTCCGCTTCCCTGCAAGGAAGCAATCCGGCGCTTGGACGGAATTTCAGGCTTTTAGTAAAGCGCTTCCCGGCAAAAGCACGGCAAATCGCTCGAATTCAGTTATTTCGGCTCAATGCCGCGTCGATGATCGATTTCGCAGCTTGAAACGCGGCCTCTATACTCATTTCCGACGTATCAAGCAAGTGCGCGTCTTCCGCTGGTTTCAAGGGGCTGTCAGCCCGTCCCATATCGCGTTCGTCGCGCCGCTTCACGTCCTCGAAGATCGCATCGAAATCCGCCGTTTCGCCCTTGCCGATGATCTCCTCGTAGCGGCGCTTGGCGCGCACCTCCGGGGAAGCCGTCACATAGAGCTTCACCGTCGCAGCCGGGCACACGACGGTGCCGATATCCCGTCCGTCGAGCACTGTTCCCGGAGCCTTCTCCGAAAAACGCCGCTGCGCCTCCACCAGCGCCCGGCGTACTGTAGGCATCACGGCAATCTTCGAGGCGGCTTCGCCGATCTCGTGTTTCGAAAGTATATCGCGATCCAGCCCGCCAAGTTCAACCTCGCGCGCCATCTTTTCTGCGACCTGTTCGTCATCAAGCGCCAGTCCCGCATCGAGCAGCGCCTTCGCTGTCGCCCGATACGTCAGTCCGGTATCCAGATGGTGGAAGCCGTATTCATCCGCAATCTGCCGCGAAAGCGTGCCTTTGCCCGCCGCTGCCGGTCCGTCGATGGCGATCGTAAATGTCCTGCTCAATGGTTTCCTTTCAGGCCGCCGATCAGCTGGCGCTGGGTCGCCAGATCATCTTCCCTGAAATGGGACGGTTGATACATCTGCTTCTCGCTGGCTTGTGGTTTCTGGCGCTACCTAACACAATGTTATTTGCCGGTCATCTGACGTTCATTTCACGATGCTGATTGCTGTGTGAAATTTGGCTTTGACATCATTGGCAGCAACGATTATGGGGACCGGCTTATAAATTCCGATGGAACGCCGGTTTGAACGGCATTTGCCGAATTTAGCATTCGGCCATTCTCACGAGGCTTATAGTGGCGAAAGCGGAACTTGGAACCAAGCGTACCGATCCGGAAACCGGCAAGAAATTCTATGACCTGAACCGGGATCCGATCGTTTCTCCTTATACAGGCAAGTCCTATCCGTTGTCCTTCTTCCAGGAAACCTCGGCTGCGGCGGCCGAGCTCGCAGAAGAAGACGAGGTGCAGGAAGTCGATACCGAGAGCACGGAAGTCGAACTCGTATCGCTCGAGGACGCTGATGAAGGCGCATCCGGCGACGATATCCCGGATATCGGCGATGACGACGTCGAAATCGAAGGCGATGACGACGACACCTTCCTCGAAGCCGACGAAGATGACGAAGATGACGACATGAGCGACATCATCGGCGTCACCGGTGACGAAGACGAAGTCTGATCGTAATGCGCGGCCCGGACGACAAAAAAACTCCGGGCCTGCTTTTTAGGCTTGCCATCTGCGAAAACCGCAAGTATGAAGCCGCCACTTCGAACGGCAAACGCCTCCGAAGTATCCCAGGACCGGAAATATGCCGGACCACCCTGATGGGGCTATAGCTCAGCTGGGAGAGCGCTTGCATGGCATGCAAGAGGTCAGCGGTTCGATCCCGCTTAGCTCCACCACTCTCTCTCGATCTCTAATTACCAAAGAAATTCAATCCGTTACGAGCGCCACGGGAAAAGTGCGTACCCAAGAAAGTACCGGGGGTTCGTACCCCACTGCCTCCCACTGGCCCGTGGACCCCTCGCTCAGCACTCGAGCCGTCTTTCAGCCTCTCCAGTCGGTCTGGTAGCGCCCGCCGCTCGGCGAGGTCGGCGTCGGGATACAGGCTGCGGCGCGACACCTCTGGTGGTGGAATCTGACGCTTGGTAGATGACCGAGGTGAACCAGCTTGTAGAAGCCGCTCGGCAACCAAGACCAAGTCGCGTCCCAGCTTCATGCCTAAGTGAACTGGCTTCACCTTGCCCAGATCAGCATCCAGCAACAATGTAAACCGCATTTTAAGGTTGGCAGGATTACAACCGTGCATTGCCACCGGTTGCGGAAACCCCATAAGCTGTCGGATTGCACGATGAACTTACAAATTGCGCTCAGCCAGGACAGCCAATCGGATAAATGGTCCACCCGGCTGGCTTTCTTTATAGCTCTCTATGCCATAGCGGCCCTGCTTCTTCGGCCATCATCCTTCGCGAGCCTTGCGGAGGTCTATGCCAGTAAATTCATCGCCAGCACACCCATCCTACTTATTGGTGGGCTGGGGACAATGGCTCTGCTGTTTGGTCGGGACGCCCCCACACGCTATGCAGTTAGTGTCCTCAAGGAACGCTGGCGCACTCTCGCGACGGTCATGGCGTTCTTCTTCACGGGACTGACCGCCTTCTCAACCTTCAAGAGTACCATCCCATTCATTGTGCCCTACTACGCCGACATCTGGCTGGCCGATCTGGACGAATGGCTTCATGGGGCTCCGAGCTGGGAATTGGTTCACCGCTTCGACAACCAGATGTGGTCTCTCATCGTCTTAAAGTGCTACGAGGTCTTGTGGTTCGTACAGTGGTTCGGGACCGTGCTTTTCGTCTCTCTCTGGTCTAACAGGGTGGGCCGCATTCGCTATCTATGGGCCCATGCCTTGACGATCATCACCATAGGCACCGTCCTCGCCGTAGCGCTGTCGTCGGTGGGCCCGATCTACTACGACCATTTTGTCGAAGGGCACCGGTTCCACGGCCTGAAGGTCGCGATGGACGGCCTCGACCATAGCGAATACGCTAACTACCTGCTCGACCTCTACGAGGCGGGCCAAACAGGGCTCGGTAGCGGTATCTCGGCCATGCCCAGCGTGCATGTCGGCCTCGTAGTGCTCAACGCGCTGTTCCTGTCCTCTTTGAACAGGTGGCTTGGCGTTGTCGGCTGGGCTTTCGCAGCCATGATCTTCTATGGTTCGGTCTACACCGGCTGGCACTACGCCGTAGATAGCTATGTGGCGACCGCAGTAGCGCTGGCGATCTGGTGGCTGACCGGACGACTCATTCATCAGAAGCCCCACTCGCCGTAGATCATGGGAACCTTACTAGGAGCTCTGCCTCGGACTTACGAGCGTGAAACGCCCCCAACCGCATCAGGATACGTGAATTTTAACAACAAGTTGAAACAAAACACCAAAAAGAGGGGGACGGTTGTAGCCCGCTTAGCTCCACCAATTTCTACCGAATCGATTTAACACTTCTGTAGACTGGACGCAGGTCGCGCTTGCGTTTGATCTCTTCCTTGTCTTCCCACTTCCGCTCTATCTGCATCGTCCGCGCCGGAAGTCTTCCTTGTAAGCGCTGCGGTGACGATAATAACGCTGCGGCCGGTAATCTTCGCGATATTCATAGTAGCTAATCCAACGTTCGTGTCCGCTTTCATCCTTCCAAGGACCGGCTGCGCTCTGCCGGCCCACGTGGCGAGGGCGATGCTGGCGGCCGTCAGCATGACCAGAGTTCTCATGGTGCGAGTCATTTTGATACGCCTAACGAACAACGTTCTCATTCGGGCTCAGTTTCCGAGTTCGAGCCTGAGCATCAACTGAACAGCTCTCAAATTGCGCCCTTTAAGGTTCTGTGCCGAGACACAAGATGATCGGCCGGTTGTCCAGGCGGTGGCCTTCGGCGGATGATCTTCGCAACGGTCAAGCACGCGGCCCTCACCTCCAACCCTTGCCATTCACCCCACTTCGGCATAGCTCTGCCCCGACGCCCTTAATCCGGATATTCGATGCCCCACAAGGTCTCTCTTTCCCGCCTGAAGCTGACCGATTTTCGCAATTATACTGCAGCTTCGCTCGTGCTCGACGAGCGGCATGTCGTGCTGACGGGGAACAATGGTGCCGGCAAGACCAATCTCATGGAGGCGGTTTCCTTCCTCTCGCCGGGGCGCGGTCTTCGTCGCGCCACTTATTCCGATGTCACCCGCGTCGGGGCCTCGTCAGGGTTTTCGGTCTTCGCCGAGCTTAACGGCATGGAAGGCCAGGTCGAAATCGGCACCGGGGCAGACATCAGTGACGAGAATACCGGCCGCAAGCTACGCATCAACGGCACGCCAGCCAAGACGGTCGACGAGCTGACGGATCACCTGCGTGTGCTCTGGTTGACGCCTGCCATGGATGGCCTTTTTACCGGCGGATCTTCAGACCGGCGCCGCTTTCTCGACCGGCTCGTGCTGTCGCTCGACCCGGCCCATGGGCGCCGTGCCAGCGATTTCGAGCGCGCCATGCGCAGCCGCAACAAGCTCCTGGACGAAGGTCGGTTCGACCCCTCCTGGCTCTCTGGCATCGAAGAGCAGATGGCGAGCCTCGGTATCGCCATGGCGCTTGCACGTCAGGAAATGCTCGGCCTGATTGCCCGCCTTATCGAGGAAACGCGCGAAACCTCGCCTTTTCCCTCCGCCGCGCTTGAGCTTTCCGGCTTCATGGATGGCCAGCTCGGGCGGCCTTCCGTCGATCTCGAAGACGAATATGCTGCAATGCTTGCCGAAGGCCGTTATCGCGACGCCGGCGCTGGCCGCACACTTGACGGTCCGCACCGGGCCGACCTGCTCGTCCGACATCGCGAGAAACAGATGGAAGCGGAGCGCTGCTCGACCGGCGAACAGAAGGCGCTGCTGGTCGGCCTGATCCTCGCGCATGCCAAGCTTGTCGCCAATCTCACCGGGCATGCGCCGGTCCTGCTTCTCGACGAAATCGCTGCCCATCTCGACGAGGGGCGTCGCGCCGCGCTCTTCGATCTCATCGATGCGCTTGGCGGCCAAGCCTTCATGACCGGCACCGATCGCTCGATGTTTTCTGTCCTTGGCGACCGCGCACAATTTTTCACCGTTGCCGATAGCCGGGTTTTCGAATGACCGATGCTGCTTTCCTCGCGCCTTCGGGCCATGATAGCATCGCGCCCATGGAACCTCTGAGCCCGGAAGAAATCACCCGATACCAACGCCATATCCTGCTGCCGGAAATCGGCGGGACGGGCCAGCAAAGACTGAAGGCCGCCCGTGTGCTGGTGATCGGTGCAGGCGGTCTTGGCGCACCAGTTTTGCAATATCTGGCAGCCGCCGGGGTCGGCACGCTCGGCATTGCCGATGATGATCGCGTTTCGCTTTCCAACCTCCAGCGCCAGGTCATCCATGATTCGGGCACCATCGGCGAATTGAAGACGCAGAGTGCCGCCTTTGCAATTGCGCGGCTGAACCCGCATGTGAACATCATCCGCTTCGAAGAGCGCTTTTCGCCGGAGTCCGCCCGCCGCCATCTCTCAGGCTTCGATCTCCTCATCGATGCATCTGACAATTTCGAAACGCGCTACGCTGCAGCCGACGCAGCCGAGCAGGCGGAAATTCCGCTCGTCAGCGGCGCTGTCGGCCGTTTCGACGGTTCTTTGACTGTGTTGAAACCTTACGAGCGGGCTGAAGATGGCGCGCTCAACCCGACCTATCGCGACCTCTTTCCCGAAATCCCACCGGAGGGTCTCATTCCCGCCTGCGCCGAAACCGGCATCATCGGCGCTCTCACCGGCGTCATCGGAACGCTGATGGCAATGGAGGCGATCAAGCTCGTCACCCGCGCTGGCGAGCCGCTGGTTGGCCGATTGCTGCTCTATGATGCGCTTGCCGCCCGCTTCGAAACCGTCCGTTACAAGCGCCGCCGCACGCAAGAGCCGGGCGCTTCATGAGGATCGTCCGGATCGATGAGAGTTTCAGTCGCTGGAACGAATTGCTGCAACTGATCCTCTCGTCCTTCGCCTATATGAATGGCCGTATCAACCCGCCGTCTTCGGCCCTGAGCCTGACACTGCAATCGCTTGCCGAAAAGGCGACAAACGAAATCGGCTACGTTGCGCTTGAAGATGAGGATTTGCTTGGCTGCATGTTTCTGAGGCCTGAACCGGAGTGTCTTTACCTCGGCAAACTCGCGGTCGCGCCGAAGGCGCAAGGTAAGAGCGTCGGCAGGAAGCTGCTGCAGCTCGCAGAAGCTATTGCGAAAGCGCGCAGTTTGCCCACGCTGCGGCTCGATACACGTATCGAATTGACCGACAACCATACCGTCTTTGCCGCCTGGGGTTTTGAGAAGACGGCCGAAAAATCCCATCCGGGCTTCGATCGCGTTACCTATATCGAAATGCGCAAGGTTCTCGCCACTTAACGGCCGGGCAACACGCGGTTCGGCGGGCGGTGGCCATCGATGAAGGCGCGGATGTTGATGATCACCTTGTCGCCCATGTCGATGCGGCCTTCGATCGTCGCCGAACTCATATGCGGGAGCAGCACCACCTTGCCCTCGTTCGCAAGCCTGACGAGCTTCAGGTTAACGGCAGGTTCGTTTTCGAAAACGTCGAGGCCGGCGCCGGCGATCTTTCCTTCCCTCAAGCATTTGATCAAGGCGGCTTCATCCACGACGTCGCCGCGCGCCGTGTTGACGATATAGGCGGTTGGCTGCAGCAACGCGAGGCGCCGCGCGGAAATCAGATGGAAGGTCGCCGGCGTCGAAGGGCAATTGATGGAGACGATATCGACCCGCGCCAGCATCTGGTCGAGGCTTTCCCAATAAGTCGCCTCCAGTTCGTCCTCGGTCGCCGGGCTGACCCGCTTGCGGTTGTGATAGTGGATCGACAGGCCGAATGCCTTGGCGCGGCGCGCGACAGCCGTGCCTATCCGGCCCATACCGACAATGCCGATGCGCTTGCCGTGAATGCGCCGGCCGAGCATCCAGGTCGGTGACCATCCCGCCCATTCCCCGGGTTTGTCGGTAAGCACCCGTGCACCTTCACCGAGACGCCGCGGTACCGCGAGGATGAGCGCCATGGTCATGTCGGCTGTGTCCTCGGTCAGAACATTCGGCGTGTTGGTGACAGTAATGCCCTTGCGGGCTGCCGCCTCGACGTCGATGTGGTCGGTGCCATTCGAAAAGCTCGCGATGAGCTTCATCTGCGGCCCAGCCTGCTCGATAAGAGCCGCATCGATGCGGTCCGTTACCGTCGGCACAAGAACATCGGCTGTTTTTACAGCCTCGATAAGCTCGGCAACGGAGCGCGGCGAATCGTCGATATTGAGCTCGGCGTCGAAAAGCTCCCGCATGCGGGTTTCCACCGCATCCGGCAGTTTCCGGGTGATGTAAACCTTCGGTTTTTTCTTCGATGTCATCGCGGCTCGGCCATGCCTTGTTCAGAGGTCCTTAACCAAGACGGGGGATAATTTTCCCGTCTCGGGCAATTTCTACCAGACCCGCACGCGAAGACAAACAAAACTCGCGGGTAGCGTTAGGTGAATGTCAAACCGGCGGCAAAGCAGGCTGGATCTGCTGGCGAACTTGAGCGAACGGAAGCCTATATGCGTGGAAAATATCTGAAGGTCTGCCTCGTCTTTGCGGTTGGTCTGATGTTTGCGGCGGAAGCCGTCGAACCTGCGTATGCGCAAGTGGCAAAGGGCCCGAGCGGCTTACCGCTTCCGCGGTTCGTCACGTTGAAATCGAAGCGTGTCAATCTGCGCATCGGCCCCGGCACGGATTACGCCGCGTCGTGGATGTATCTGAAGGCAGGCCTGCCGGTCGAGATTATCCAGGAATACGACAACTGGCGCCGTATCCGCGATGCGGATGGCACGGAAGGCTGGGTCAACCAATCGCTGCTGTCGGGTCAGCGCGCGGCGGTTGCTGCACCGTGGATGAAGGGCAAGGGCAAGTTCGTCTATGTCAACATGCGCCGTGAGCCGCAGTCGTCGGCGACGGTCGTCGCCAAGCTGGAGCCGGGTGTGATGATCCATATCGCCGAATGCAATGGCGATTGGTGTCATGCCGAAGCCGACGGCGCCGAAGGTTGGGTGGCGCAGTCGGAAATCTGGGGCGCTTACCCGGGCGAAGCCTTCAAATAAGCTGCGCGTCGCGGGCGGCTTCGGAAAGCGATTTCATCGGCCGCGGTCCGATCTGCTGGATGACGATCCCAGCTGCAAGGCAGCCAAGCTTGCCGCAATCTTCCAGCGTCCGCCCCTGTGTATAGCCATAAAGGAAACCTGACGCGAAGAGATCGCCGGCGCCGGTCGTATCGACCACTTCCTTGATGCGGATTGCATCGACATACCAGCGCTCGTTACCCTTCAGCATAACGGCGCCGTTTTCGCTCATCGTCACGGCCGCGATCTTGCAATCCTTGGTGATCTTGTTGAGCGCTTCCTCGAAATCGTCCGTTTCATAGAGTGCGAGCACTTCCTGCCGGTTGGCGAACACGATGTCGACGGTGCCGGATCGCATAAGTTCGAGGAACTCGGCACGGTAGCGATCGACGCAGAAGCTGTCCGAAAGCGTCATGGAGACTTCGCGGCCGTTCTCATGCGCGATACGGGCGCATTCGCGAATCGCCTCCTTGGCGCGCGGCGGATCCCAGAGGTAGCCTTCGAAGTAGGTCACCTTGGCTTGCGCCACGACATCGGGTTCGACGTCTTCCGGGCCGAGCTCGACGCAGGCGCCGAGATAGGTATTCATCGAGCGCTCGCCATCGTCGGTGACGAAGATCATTGAGCGGGCGGTCGGCGGGAACGTGCCCTTTGGTTTCGTCTGGTAGTGCACGCCCTGCGCCCGGATGTCGTGGGCGAAAATCTCGCCGAGCTGATCTTCCGCGACGTTGCCGAAATAGGCGGCCCTGCCGCCGAGGCTTGCAACGCCCGCGGCCGTATTGCCGGCGCTGCCGCCCGAAGCTTCGAGTGCCGGTCCCATACGCGAATAGAGAAGTTCGGCGCGTTCGGCATCGATAAGGTTCATCGCCGCCTTGGTGATGTTGTTGTCAATGAGGAACTGGTCGTCGCAGCGCGCGATGATATCGACGATGGCGTTGCCGACAGTCAGAACATCGAATTTGGTCATGAAAGGGAAGGTTCCGGATTAGATGATAGCCGGGGTCCGGTCTTACCGGAATTTCCGGGCTTTGGAAGAAAAAACGCAGGTCGGCGGCCTATTTCTTCGCAAAAATGGCGCCGATCCGTCATGCCACTGTCACTTTGGGTTTCTAAATATCTTCAGAAGCAGGCCGGCATGAGCAACCGTTGGGTTGCAGCCGGATGAGAAGGGAATGAAGCCCTTCGACTGTACCGGAGCAGGCGCTGACCACGGATGAACTGGCAGCACCGGAACCGGGTGTCCGGCAAGTCCGGATGCGAAAAAGCGGGCCGTGCCCGCTTTTTTTGTTTGTGCCGCCAGCATCCGCACATCTCTTTGCCAATCCATTTGTCAACGAAGAAGTTTTGCTGCTAGAGCAGGGTATCCCCGCGCAAGGCATCCCTCCGCATGACAGCCATCATCTTCGACGTCCTTCCCATCTTCATCATGATCCTGATCGGCTGGTTGATCGTCAAAACCGGACTGATGAAGGCGGATGTCGGCGACGCATTGAGCGAGTTCGTTTTCAAGATTGCCGTTCCGCTGCTCCTTTTCCGCACGATTGCCGAAGCGGATTTTCATGGCGCTTCGCCGTTTCGCCTCTGGATCGCGTATTTCTCCGGCGTTGCGGTGACCTGGACCGCGGGCCACATCGCTGCGACACGTTTTTTTGGCCGTGATGATCGCATCGGCGTGCTCGCCGGCGTTTCTTCGGCATTTGCCAATACTATTTTTGTCGGCCTGCCGCTTGTTCAACGCACCGTCGGCAATGAGGGCCTGGTGCCGCTTTCCATCCTGATCGCCGTGCACCTGCCCGTCATGATGATCATCGGCACGATCATGATGGAGCGGGCAGAGCGCAAGATTGCGGGCAAGGGCGAACGCAACATACTCAACCTCTTTCGCCAGATCGGTCTCAATCTTGTCCGCAATCCGCTCGTTATCGGTCTCGCCGCAGGTGCCGCGGTGCACCTTGCAGGCCTCCCAATGCCGGCTCCGGTGGAATCCATTGTCGACCAGCTGGCCGGCGTCGCTGGACCTGTCGCCTTGGTATCGCTGGGCATGGCGCTTGAACGATACGGTGTCTCCGGCAATGTCGGCATTGCCAGCGTCACATCTGCCTTCAAATTGCTGTTGCTTCCATGCTGCGTCTGGGCTGCAAGTCATCTGGTTGGATTGACCGGCAGCTGGACCGCTGCACTGGTGTTGATCGCCGCTGTTCCAACTGGTGTCAATGCCTGGCTGATCGCCAATCGTTTCGGCGTTGGCCACAGCCTTGCAGCCTCCACAATTACGGTTACGACGGCCCTCGGCGCCATTTCGGTTTCGCTCTGGGCCTACCTGCTCGGCGCTTGACTGCAACAAAAAAGCCCGGCGTCGGCCGGGCTCTCGATTCCGTCGGAAGGCTTGCAGGACTACTGCGTAACGGTATCCGGCGCGTTCGGATCCGGCAACGCAACCGGTGCGTCTGCAAGCGTTTGCAGGTAGAGGATCACGTTCGCGCGGTCCTGTTCCTTTGGCAGACCGGCAAAGCCCATGGCCGTGCCCGGAACCTGCTTCTTCGGTGCCAGCAGGAAGTGGTTCAGGTGATCGAAGGTCCACTTTTCGCTGCCGCCCTTGGAGAAATCCTTCATGGCGGAAGAAAAGGCAAAGCCTTCATGCGAAGCGATCGGGCGATCGACGAGACCATAGAGGTTCGGGCCGACTTTGTTCGGCCCTCCCTTCGTCGCGTCATGACAGGACTGACACTTCTTGAATACCGTTTCGCCAGCCTTGGCATCCGCGCTGGCAAGAAGCTTGGCGATCGGAGTTACAGTTGCGGGTGCAGCCTCACCGCCACCGCCAGCAGCAGGCGCCTCTTCTGCGACAATGGCGAAACCTTCCTTCTCCGGCGCTTCGGAGTGGAAGATCCCTTCGGACGCGATCGACACTGACATCAGGACGAAAATCGTTCCGAGCAGCGCCCCAACGCCCATATTGACATAAGAATTCATCTGCAATGCTCCCCGTGCAGTCGGCAGACCCTAAAAGGCACCATCTTGAAATCGCGCGGAACCTATGTCTTTTGGCAATTCGTTGCAACTGTCTAAATGGTCTTGTACGTGAGACTTTTTGACACTTTCCTGCCTGGAATAGAAGGTCCGAACGATGACAGGTTCAAATTTAGATGACGTGCTGGTTCTGATCCCCGCCCGCATGGCGTCCACCCGCCTTCCCGGCAAGCCGCTGGCCGATATTTGCGGACTGCCGATGATTGTCCAGGTGGCTTTGCGGGCGAAGGAAGCGGAGATCGGACGCGTCGTCGTCGCGGTCGATGATCAGCAGGTATTTGACGTTGTCGCGAAAGCCGGTTTTGAAGTCGTCATGACCAGCAAGGACCATCAGGTAGGGTCCGATCGTATCTATGAGGCTCTGACGAAGGTGGATCCTGAAGGCCACGCGAAATTCATCGTCAATGTTCAGGGCGATCTGCCAACCGTCGATCGCGAGACAGTGCGTGCGTCGCTGCGTCCATTGGAAAACGAGACAACTGACATCGCAACGCTCGCGGTGGTTATAGACGATGAAGCGGACAAGACTGCGCCGCACATTGTCAAGGTCGTGGGATCGCCGATCTCCGAGACGCGGCTACGATCGCTCTATTTTACCCGAGCAACGGCGCCATACGGTAACGGTCCCCTCTATCACCATATCGGGCTCTATACCTATCGCCGGGCAGCGCTCGAACGCTATGTCTCGCTTGGCCCGTCGGTCCTCGAAAAACGCGAATCGCTGGAGCAGCTTCGCGCGCTGGAAGCAGGCATGCGCATCGACGTGGAAATCGTTAAAACCGTTCCGCTTGGGGTCGATACGCCAGCCGATCTCGAGAAAGCCCGCCGCATTCTTTCGGCAAGGAAGGCATGAAGGACATCGTCATGAACATCAAGACCAACCGAATCTCTTTTCAAGGCGAATTCGGCGCGAATTCCGACATGGCCTGCCGTGACATGTTCCCGACAATGGAGCCGTTGCCTTGCCAGACCTTTGAAGACGCCTTCATGGCGGTCGACAATGGCGACGCCGATATTGCGATGATCCCGATCGAAAACACGATCGCGGGCCGGGTCGCCGATATTCATCATCTCCTACCGGAGTCGCGGCTGCACATCATCGCCGAATACTTCATGCCGATCCGCTTTCAGCTGATGGTGCTGCCCGGCGTTTTGAAGGACGAGATACGCACCGTGCATAGCCACATCCATGCGCTTGGCCAATGCCGGAAGATCGTGCGCGCGAATGGCTGGAAGCCGGTGATCGCAGGAGATACGGCTGGTGCCGCGAAGCTCGTCAAGGAAGCCGGCGACCGGACCATGGCGGCGCTTGCGCCGCGCCTTGCAGCCGAGCTCTATCACCTCGACATCGTTGCCGAAAATGTCGAGGACACGGAGAGCAATGTTACCCGCTTCGTCGTGCTCTCCCGCGACGAAGAATGGGCAAACCGCGGCTCCGACGAAGAAAAGATCGTCACGACCTTCGTCTTCAACGTCCGAAACATTCCGGCGGCACTCTATAAGGCGCTCGGCGGTTTCGCGACGAACAATATCAACATGACGAAGCTCGAAAGCTATCAGCTCGGCGGCAAATTCGTGGCGACGCAGTTTTATGCCGATATCGAAGGCCATCCGAACGATGCCCATGTGCGCCGGGCTTTGGAAGAGTTGCGGTTCTTTTCGGAGAATGTCCGCATTCTCGGCGTCTACACGGGCCATCCTATGCGGGGCCAACTGCACAAGTGACAGAAGGGCGCCTGCGGGCGCCCTTCTTCCTGTCTTTTACTTGTCCGGTTCGCAAACGCGCAACCGGTGGCCGTCCGGATCGAGCGCGACAAAGGTCGGGCCGAAATCGAGATCGGTCAGCTCCTGAGCAATCGGCAGGCCGCGTCTTCGCCAATCCTCGTATTGTTTGGCAACAGCATTCTCGCCGGCCACCATGAAGGCAACCTCGCCGCGATTGCCGATCGCGGAAGGTTGCGGCGCGACCGTGCTGCGCCGCCAAAGGCCGAGGGTGAAGCCGCCGTCGAGCGGAAACGCGACGAAATTAGGTGCGGCGACACCGGGTTCGCGGCCTAGTAGATCCTTGTAAAAGGTTGCACTTTCCGCGGGATCCTTGACGTAAAGAATGATGAGATTCGGGCTGGTCATATCGTTGTCCCTCGTATTTGGAATTGTTTGCACAGATTCAGCGCTTGCCGGCGATTGGCCACGGCAAGCGCTGAACCCGCCGTTGATGCGGCGGCGCTACGTCGGTGAGGCGGCGTGGTGAATTCAGTTGCTCTCGTGGTGCGGGTGGTTCCAGTCCATGAACCCGATATCGCGCTTCATGTAATCGGACATCGCATCGAGATCGAGCTGAGGATAGCGGCTCCGCACCATCCTGCGCGATGCGTTCAGCATCATTCGCAGCATTAGAGATTGCGGATATCTCGCTTGTCTGGGTGTGTCCTCGGCAACTCGATTTCCGTGCGTCGATCGGGTGGGATTCAGGGTCGTCATCATCGGTCCTCCGGTTTGGGATTGGTCCGATAGTAACGCTGACCACTGTCAGTTTATGGCAGTATCCTCAGGTCTCTGCTGGGACGTCCTGCTGCTCGCGCCATTCCTTGAGAAGAACGGCACGCCGTCGCGGATAGCGCAGCTCCTGGGGCGCTATTTCGACAATGCGGTCCGTGCGGAAGTGGCGGTAATCCTGCCGCAACTCGCACCAGGCGACCATGACGCGGACTTGCTCGAAGAAGCTGATCGCGAAAGGCCAGACGCGGCGGACGGTGACCGCGCCGCTTTCGTCCGTGTAGGTCAGTTTAAGAATACGTTCGGCCCGGATCGCTTTGCGGATGATGCCGAGATCGGCCTTGTCCTCAAAGCGAGGACGGAAATTGACCAGAAGCGTCGAGGTGTCGATCTCGTCGCGCATCTCGCGCGGCAGGACGTCCGCAATCTTCGCCAGCGCGTCGGCGCCGGCGGCAGCAAGACGCGGATCGGCGGCGCGGGCGACCCAGCGCGAACCGAGGACTAGTGCCTCGATTTCGTCCTGGGAAAACATCATCGGCGGCAGCATGAAGCCGGGCTTCAAAACGTAGCCGATGCCGGGTTCGCCTTCAATCAGGGCGCCCTGCCCCTGGAGGCTGGCGATATCGCGATAGAGTGTGCGGATGCTGACGCCTGTTTCCGTCGCCAAGACGGCACCGCTCACCGGACGGCGGTAGCGCCGCAACGTCTGAAGCAGGGTCAGAAGGCGTTCCGAGCGCGCCATCGCATCAGCCTATTGCTTTTTCCATTCCACCCAATCGCGCATCAGGCGGTGCGCGATAGCGCCTTTGGGCGGCGAAGCCTGGCCGTTGGCGCCGGGGCGTTCGAGCATTTCAAGTGTTTCCTCGCGGGTGAACCAGCGGCAATCGTCCAGTTCCGATTCGTCGCGATGGACCTCGGTCGATTTAGCTTCGGCATAGCAGCCGATCATCAGCGTATGCGGCATCGGCCACGGTTGGGAAGCGTGGTAGCGAATCCGGCCAGTCCTGATGCCGGATTCCTCCAGCGTCTCGCGGCGCACGGCATTTTCGATCGTTTCGCCGGGTTCGACGAAACCGGCGAGGCAGGAATACATGCCCGGTGTAAAATGATGGCTGCGGCCGAGCAGGCAAAGGTCGCGCTGCTCGTCGATCGTCAGCATGATGACCACAGGGTCGGTGCGCGGGAAGATCATGTGTTCGCAGGCCGTGCACACCCGCTTATAGCCGCCAATGCGCATCTCCATCATGCCGCCGCAGCGGCCGCAGAAGCGGTTGTCGCCGTTCCAGCGGATGAGGCTTGCGGCCTGGGCGAATTCACCCAACAGTACTTCGTCAACGAGTTGGTCGCGGTAGAGGGTTCGGCCGTCGGCAGGCTTGTAGTGGCTTTCGAGATCCTCGGCAGGAATCCCGACAGGAACGGCGAGTCGCGGTTCGCCTGTCTTGCGGTAGCCGAGCAAGATCGTCTCGTCCCAATGCGGCTGCAGCTCCTGCAGTTCGTAACGGGCAAATAGCGGATCGAGCACTTGGCCATCATGCTTCAGGACGAGCCTGTCCTTGGCGAAGGCGAAGATATGCGTGCCGTCCTTCGCCAGCGCCCCTTCGACGGACTGCTCGTCGCGATGTTCGGAATCGCGGTTGAGGTCGTTTGCGGCGAAGGCCGTGAGATTGCTGGGTTCCGGATGTGGAACATCCGAATCGAAAAGCGAACGGTTCATGATGAAAGGGCTTCCCGCAACTTCGCTATGAATTCATCTCTCTTGCCAGCTTCGTAGGGTTCGGCCTTACCGAAGCTCCAGACAGGGCCTGGCCAGTTGGCATCGCCTTCGACGCGGGCAATGACATGAACATGAAGCTGACGCACGATATTGCCAAGGGCCCCGATATTGATTTTTGTGGCACCGGTGATTTTCTTCAGCGCAGCGGCGGTCATTTCCGTTTCGAAGGTGAGGAGCACCTGATCGAGCGGCGTGAGTTCGAAGAGCTCCGTGATGTTGGCCCTGCGCGGCACGAGGATCAACCACGGCCAGCGAGCGTCTTTCGACAGTCGAAGATCGCACAGACCGGTCTGCATGACCCGGTCGCTGTCACTCTCCAGCCGGCGGTCGAGAATGAAATCGTCCAACAGGCATTCCTCCATGTTTTTCCTATGATTAGCAGTTTTTTTTGAGCTTGGCTTGCTTTTGATGGCGATATTGCCGATATGTGCATTCGGGAGGTTGGTGGTGGACGAGCCACTCGCCAACCGGGTCAGGTCCGGAAGGAAGCAGCCCTAACGAGCCCGGCACGGGTCATCGTGCCAGCCTCCCACCCTTCTCTCTTCCAAAAATGCCCGGCGTTCCGGGCGATAAGCAGGGCGATGAGCGACACCGAGCGACAGTCACAAGATGCCGCCTCGACGGGCACCGGATACCGGGTGCTGGCACGCAAATACCGCCCCAAGGATTTCACGGACCTCATGGTCGGCCAGGAGCCGATGGTCCGCACGCTAACCAACGCCTTCGAGACCGGCCGTATTGCGCAGGCTTACATGCTGACCGGCGTTCGTGGGGTCGGCAAGACGACGACGGCCCGTATTCTGGCGCGCGCGCTGAATTACAAGACGCCGGACATCGACAAGCCGACGATCGACCTGCGCGTGCCGGGCGAGCATTGTCAGGCGATCATGGAAGGCCGTCATGTCGATGTGATCGAGATGGACGCTGCTTCTCATACCGGCATCGACGATATCCGCGAAATCATCGAGCAGGTGCGTTACCGCCCGGTGTCTGCGCGCTACAAGGTCTATATCATCGATGAAGTGCACATGCTTTCGACGCAGGCTTTCAACGGCCTGCTGAAGACCCTGGAAGAGCCGCCGGAGCATGTGAAGTTCATTTTCGCGACCACCGAAATCCGCAAGGTTCCGATTACCGTTCTGTCGCGCTGCCAGCGCTTCGATCTGCGCCGTATCAGTGCATCGGATCTCGTCGGCCTGTTCTCGGTCATCGCAGCGAAGGAAGGCATCGATGCGGAGCCGGATGCGCTGGCGATGATCGCGCGCGCTGCCGAAGGCTCGGCACGCGATGGTCTTTCGCTGCTCGACCAGGCAATCGCCCATGGCAGCGGCGCAGTCCAGGCGGAAGCGGTGCGCGGCATGCTCGGCCTTGCCGACCGCGCCCGTATCGTTGATCTCTTCCAGCATGTCGCCAGAGGCGATGTCGCCGCAGCGCTTGCCGAATTCCAGGCGCAGTATGAGGCCGGCGCAAATCCTGTCGTCGTATTGACCGACCTTGCCGATTTCACTCATCTCGTCACCCGGCTGAAATATGTGCCGGACGCCGCTAATGATCCATCGCTTAGCGAAGTCGAGCGCACCAGGGCTTCCGAGTTCGCTCAGGGAATTGCGGTGACGACGCTGTCGCGCATCTGGCAGATGCTGTTGAAAGGCATTCCCGAAACCGAAAGCTCTTCGCGCACCGCCGGTGCCGCGGAAATGGTGCTGATCCGGCTTGCGCATGCAGCACATCTGCCGGCACCCGAAGATGCAGCACGGCGGCTCGCCGAGCTCTCCGAGAATGGCGGCTCACGTCCCTCGCCTACGCCGTCGGGTAACGGCGGCAATGGCGCCCATGTACCATATCAATCGGCAATAGCCACACGCGCGACGGAGAGTACGCCGAGGCCGCAGCCTTCGGGGGGCGCGGCCACGATGTTGCGTGCTGTACCCAATTCCGATCCGCAGCCGATGCAGGTAGGCCGCATCGAGACAAAGCCGGCAGAAGCGCCGACGCCGCGTGTTCCCGTCAATTCGATCGCCGATATTGTCAATCTCGCGACCGAGAAGCGCGATCCGAAGCTGAAGGCGCTGGTCCGCAATTTCGTTCGGCCGGTGAAGATCGAGAGAGGCCGCCTCGACGTGAACCTCATCGAGGGCGCACCGACGACGCTGCTCAACGAACTGGCTGTCAAACTGAAGGAGTGGACCGGCATCCACTGGATCGTCAGCCTCAGCCGCGAGGCCGGCGATCCGACGATGGTCGAGGCGGAAGCCAAGGCCAAGGAGCAGCAGGTGAGCGACGCCCGGCAGGATCCGGATGTGGCAGCGATCCTCGCTCAGTTCCCGGGCGCAAAGATCATCGATGTTAGAGTGAGAGCATCCGAACCGGAAGAGGAGTGCGAGGCGAAGCCGCCCGCGGCCGCCGAATCCGAAGAGGGCGACATTCTGCCCGGCGACGACATAGAATTCTAAGAGTTGAAGAAGGGAGCAGGCGATGCGCGACATCATGGGCATGATGGGCAAAGTCAAGGAAATGCAGGCCAAGATGGAGCAGATGCAGGCGGAAATCGCCGAGCTTCAGGCCGAAGGCAAGGCGGGCGGCGGTCTCGTGACCGTTGTCATCAGCGGCAAGGGTGAACTGAAGAGCTTAAAAATCGACCCGTCGCTCTTCAAAGAAGACGACGTCGAGATCCTCGAAGACCTGATCGTTGCGGCTCATAAGGACGCCAAGGACAAGGCGGAGGCCGCCGCGGCCGAAAAGACCAAGGCGCTCACCGCCGGCCTGCCGATCCCGCCCGGCTTCAAGATGCCGTTCTGAGCTTTAGCAGCCATTTTCACGGAGGAGACCGGCGATGACGCTGACCAGTCTCATTGTTTTTGCAGGCGCTCTTTTCATGGTCGCCGGCTCGCCGGGGCCGAGCGTCGCGGCGCTTGTCGCGCGCGTGCTGTCGAAGGGTGCCCGCGATGTTCTGCCCTTTCTCGCCGCCATGTGGATCGGCGAGGCGATCTGGCTGACTTGCGCGGTGGCGGGCCTTGCTGCCGTTGCCGAAACCTTCCATTGGGCCTTCGTCGCCATCAAATGGCTCGGTGTCTGCTACCTACTTTATCTCGCCTGGAAGATGTGGTTCGCCTCGTCTGATACGAGCGAAGAAAAGCTGCCTGAAGCGCAATCGGCCGCAAAACTCTTCTTTGGGGGCATGACGGTGACGCTCGGCAATCCGAAGATCATGATGCTCTACCTCGCCCTGCTGCCATCGATCATCGATATCCATTCGGTGACGATTATTGGTTGGGCAGAACTCGTCGCGACCATGTTCGTCGTGCTGATCCTGATCGACGTTAGCTGGACACTGCTTGCCGCAAAAGCCCGCGGCTTCCTGAAAAGCCGCCGTGCGGTTCGGATCGCGAACCGTGCCAGCGCCGGAACCATGGCCGGTGCCGCTGTCGCAATCGCGATGCGCTGAGCTTAATTGTCAGGCAGCCATTCGGGGTTGCCGGTGCAGACGTCGCGTATTTTCAGCATAAGGCCGATTCTTTCCGCGATTCCGTTTTGGCAACATATGAGCTAAGAACGGCAAATGGCAAAGCGAGTCACCGGCCCCGAAATTGAAAAACTCATCCAGCTTCTGGCGAAGGTGCCGGGTCTCGGGCCTCGCTCGGCCCGGCGCGCGGCGCTACACCTGATCAAGAAGAAGGACCAGCTGCTCGGACCGCTGTCGAGCGCGATGGGCGAAGCCTACGACAAGGTGAAAATCTGCTCGCGCTGCGGCAATGTCGATACAGTCGATCCCTGCACGGTCTGCACCGATGAGCGCCGCGACCAGTCCGTCATCATCGTCGTCGAGGATGTTTCCGATCTCTGGGCATTGGAACGCGCCGGGGTGATGAACGCTGCATATCATGTTCTCGGCGGCACGCTTTCGCCGCTCGATGGCGTCGGGCCGGATGACCTGAACATTCGCGGACTGATCGATCGCGTCGGGGAGGGTGGTATTCGCGAACTCATCATCGCCGTCAACGCGACCGTCGAGGGTCAAACCACAGCGCACTATATAACGGACCAGCTGGCGGGATTGGACGTGAAGATCACGCGGCTGGCGCATGGCGTGCCGGTCGGCGGCGAACTCGACTACCTCGACGAGGGGACATTGGCTGCAGCGCTTCGCGCGCGGACAGTGATTTAGGGGAGATGAGTATGAGTATTTTCGGCCGCCTTGCCGTCGTGAGCGTAGCGCTAGTGGCGCTGTCGCATTTGCCGGCCGCGGCTGCCTCGAAAGCCGATGTCGAAGCGCAGTTTCGGAAATGGGTTTTGAGTGAATTGCGTCTGGAAGCGGAGAAAAACGGCATATCAGCAAAGACATTCCAGGCGGCTTTTTCGGGCGTGGTACTCAACTGGAGTCTCCCCGATCTTGCACCTCCCGGATTCCCACCGCCGAAGGAACGCAAGCAGACGCAGGCGGAGTTTTCTTCGCCGGGTCCGTATTTCAATGAGGACCGGCTGAAGAAGCTGGCGGCAACCGGACGTGGCTTTGCCTCGCAATATGCCTCGACGCTGAAGCGCATCGAAAAGACTTATGGCGTGCCGGGTTCGATTGTGCTGGCGATCTGGGGCCGCGAGACGGGATTCGGGGCGGCAAAGATCCCCAATTCGGCAATCGAGGTGCTGGCGACCAAGGCCTTCATGTCGACCCGCAAAGAAATGTTCCGTGTCGAGCTGATTGCCGCACTTCACATTCTCGATGGCGGTGATGTGGCGCCTGCCGATTTCAAGAGCTCTTGGGCCGGCGCGCTCGGCCAACCGCAATTCATGCCGACCAGCTATCTGAAATATGCGGTCGATTTCGACGGTGACGGGCACCGCAATATCTGGACGTCGGTGCCGGACACGCTGGCATCCATAGCCAGCTATCTTGTCAAGAAGGGTTGGCAGCGCAACCGCGATTGGGGCTTCGAGGTGACGATCCCGGCAACAGTCTCCTGCGCGCAGGAAGGACCGGACCTTGCAAAGCCGCTCTCGCATTGGGCTTCGCTCGGCATCGATCGCATCTCGGGCAAGGGCTTTCCATCTGGCGAGATGAAGGCTGAAGGCATGATGCTGGTGCCGGCCGGGCGTGATGGGCCGGAATTCCTCGTCACGCCGAACTTCTACATCATCAAGGAATACAACAACTCCGATCTCTATGCGCTCTATATCGGCAACCTCGCCGACCGGATCGCCTATGGCTCGGGCGCTTTTCAGGGTGCCTGGGGCGATGTCGGCAAAATGCTGCGCTCCGATGTAGCGGCAATGCAGAAGGCGCTCGAGCGCCAGGGCTACGATGTCGGCGGGTCGGACGGCTTGCCGGGCTATAAAACCCGCCGCTCGATTGGGCAGTGGCAGGAAAAGAATGGAATGAAACCAACCTGCTTCCCCGATGCTTCGATGAAGGGAAAGTTGAAATAAGCTTTCAGAGACTGCGTTTCAGCCCCTCATGGCTCGCGGTGAAGCCGAGCTTTTCATAAAAGCGAATGGAATCCGTCCGGGATTTGTCGGAGGTGAGCTGCACGATCTTGCAGCCCCGCGCGCGGCATGTTTCGACTGCCCATTCGATGAATGCGGTGCCCAGACCGCTGCCGCGCGCTTCCCTTGCAATCCTTACGCTCTCGATCTGCCCGCGCCATGTGCCGGTGCGCGACAGGCCGGGAATGAACGAAAGCTGCAGGCAGCCGATGACGTGGTCCTTTTGATCCACGGCAACCACCAGCAGTTGGTTTTCATCCGCATCGATCGCGGCAAAGGCGGTCTGATAGCGCTGATCGATGGGATCGGTAACGAATTCTCTTCCTTGGCCGATATCGTCGTCTGCAAGCAGCCGGATGATATCGATAAGATCGGTTTCGCGGGCTTTTCGGAACGAATGCGTCATCGCAGTGACTCAATGGTGAAGATCGATCGGCGCCTTGTGAAAGACATCGTCGGATGGCGGGATGGTCTGCCGCTCGATCATGCGGTGAACATGCGGCGCAGCCGTGCCGCGGTGGAGGGCGCGCAATCGATCATAGTTTTCAGCATCGGCCTGCGTGCGGCGCTGATTGTGGCGGATGTACTCGACCCAGGTCGGCGTGTGATACGTCTCGGTCCAGGTGCCGGGACTTTCGAGGTCGCGCATTAGCGCCCAGTTGCGTGCGCCGTCGCGGATGCGGATGCGCCGCCGTTCCCCCATTAGCTTCAGGAATTCCGGCAGATCGTTATCGCCAATCTGATAATCGACCTGGATGACGATCGGCCCGCTCCGGGGCGTGATATCGAGGCCGAGGGCAGGCTCGGTGAAGCGGTTGAGCGGATCGAGATTGAGCGAGGCAAAGGCCGGCATCGAGAAGCGAAAGCCGATAACGATGCCGATCATCATCACCGCGGCTGAGCCATAGAGCGCGCTCGACACGCCGAAGCGGTCGGCAGCGACACCCCAGAGCCAGCTGCCGGCGGCAATCCCGCCGAAGGTGACCGTCTGATAAAGTGAAAGCGCCCGGCCGACGACCCAGCGTGGCGTCGAAAGCTGCACAATCGTGTTGAACAGTGAAAGCGCTAGCACCCAGCACGCGCCGGAAACGAGCAGCCCGACGGAGGTGAGCACGGCAAACTGGCTCGACGCAGCAATCACCATGCTGATGGCAAAGCCAGTAAAGGCGTAGCGGATGATGGCCTCGCTGCTGAACATCTCGCGCAAGCGCGCATTGAGCGCCCCGCCACCGATTGCGCCAATGCCGAAGGAGCCGAGCATGAAGCCGTAGGTCAGCGGCCCGCCGGCGACGAGATCGATCGCGACGATCGGCAGAAGCGCGAGCACCGAGCTTGCGCCGACACCGAAGATCAAACCGCGGATCAGCACCTTTTCGAGGTTCGGCGACATCGAGACATACCGAAGACCGGCGGAGATCGCACTCCCGAGGCTTTCCCTCGGAAGGGTGGAAACAGGCAGCGACGGCTTCCAGCGCGTGAGCGCATAGATGAGCGCGAAATAACTGGCCGTATTCACCATGAAAGCAGCGGCGGCGCCCGCCGTCGCGACAATCACGCCGCCGATGGCGGGGCCGACGCTGCGGGTCATGTTGAAGCCCATGCTGTTCAGCGTTACCGCATTCGGCAGATCGGCGCGCGGCACCATATCGCCGACGGAAGCCTGCCAGGATGGGTTGTTGAGCGCCGTACCGCAGCCAATCAGGAAGGTGAAGAACAGGAGCAGCCAGGGCGTGATCCAGCCGAGCAAGGCGCAGGCGGTTAGAATAATCGAGACGGCCAGCATGAGAAATTGCGCCGTCAGCATCACCCGCCGCCGGTCGAAATTGTCGGCAAGCGCGCCTGAAATGAGCGAAAACAGCATGATGGGAAGTGCTGTCGAGGTCTGGACCAGCGCCACCATGTCCTCGGAAGCCGTGAGGGTCGTCATCATCCACGCGGCGCCCACCGCCTGGACCAAGCCGCCGAAATTCGAGGCGAGGCTTGCGAACCAGATTGTGCGGTAGGTTTCATGCTTCAGCGGCGCCAGCGTTGATGAATTGGATGGCACGATTCCTCCCGCTTGCTAAATTCTCCCTCGGCTCCAATATATGATGAACCTCGACGGTGGCTAGGCGCGATTGCGCCGCCGCGGCGCATTTGAGCCGAGAGCTTGCAATTTCGTAAAAACGGGCCTATATGCCACTCAAATTCTTGATCGTGCGATGAAGAGTGGGCCGCAAGGACCCGCTCTTTTTTATTAGCGCGATCGTCCAAATGCATGAAAATTGCGAGGAGCGCATCGCTTGTCGGATCCGACGAACGCAGACAATGAACTTGAGCCGCGGCTGATTACCGAAACCGGGCTTGACCAGCGCCTTGCCGACATCATCGAACCTGTGCTCGTCGGCATGGGCTTCCGCCTGATCCGCGTGCGCATGCTCAACCAGAACGGCGCTACGCTGCAGATCATGGCAGAGCGCAACAATGGCACGATGAGCGTCGAAGACTGCGAAGAGGTCTCGATGGCTATTTCTCCGGTTCTTGATGTGGAAGATCCGATCGATCGGGAGTATCATCTAGAGGTGTCTTCGCCCGGTATCGACCGCCCTTTGGTGCGGAAATCCGATTTCACCCGTTGGCAAGGACACCTTGTGAAGTGCGAAACGTCGATCATAATCGGCAACCGCAAGCGCTTTCGCGGAAAGATCATCGAAGCGAACGCGGATGGTTTCACGCTCGAACGTGACCAGGTTGCCTATGGCGAAGAGCAGAAGGTCACCATTCCCTTCACGGCGCTCAGCGATGCGAAGCTCATTCTGACCGACGATCTGATCCGCGATGCGCTACGCGCCGATAAGGCCGCGAAAGCGCAGGCAGCGAACCAGAACGAAGCGGAAGACGAAGAATAACCGATCAACTACGGCTCCAGGGACGGGAACCCGGAAGGCCAAGACGGAGAGATAAGACAATGGCAGTCAGTGCGAACCGGCTCGAACTTCTGCAGATCGCAGATGCAGTGGCGCGCGAAAAGGTCATCGACCGCGAAATCGTGCTTGCCGCGATGGCGGATGCGATCCAGAAGGCGGCGCGCTCCCGTTACGGCACGGAATCGAACATCCGCGCCGATATCAATCCGAAGACCGGTGAAATCCGCTTGCAGCGACTGCTCGAAGTCGTCGAGAAGGCAGAAGACTACTCCACGCAGATCCCGCTGGAGCTGGCCCGCGACCGCAACCCCGACGCAGTGCTTGGCGACTTCATCGCCGATCCGCTGCCGCCGATGGATTTCGGCCGTATCGCCGCTCAGTCGGCCAAGCAGGTCATCGTCCAGAAGGTGCGCGAAGCCGAGCGTGACCGGCAGTTCGACGAATTCAAGGATCGCGTCGGCGAAATCGTCAACGGCACCGTCAAGCGCGTTGAATACGGCAACGTCATCGTTGATCTCGGCCGTGGCGAAGGCATTATCCGCCGCGACGAAATGATCCCGCGTGAAAACGTCCGTTACGGCGACCGCGTTCGCGCATATGTCTATGACGTCCGCCGTGAACAGCGCGGTCCGCAGATTTTTCTGTCGCGCACCCATCCGCAGTTCATGGTCAAGCTCTTCACCATGGAAGTGCCGGAAATCTACGACGGCATCATCCAGGTCCGCTCGGTCGCCCGTGACCCGGGGTCGCGCGCCAAGATCGCTGTCATTTCGAACGATAGCTCGATCGATCCAGTCGGTGCCTGCGTCGGTATGCGCGGTTCACGCGTCCAGGCCGTCGTCGGCGAGCTTCAGGGCGAAAAGATTGACATCATCCCCTGGTCGCAGGATCCGGCGACCTTTGTCGTCAACGCGCTGCAGCCCGCTGAAGTCGCTAAGGTCGTTCTCGATGAAGATGCAGAACGCATCGAAGTCGTAGTTCCTGACGAGCAGCTGTCTCTGGCGATCGGGCGCCGCGGCCAGAATGTTCGCCTCGCCTCGCAGCTGACCGGCTGGGATATCGACATCATGACGGAAGCCGAAGAATCCGAACGCCGTCAAAAGGAATTCAACGAACGCACTAACCTCTTCATGGATGCGCTCGACGTCGATGAAATGGTCGGCCAGGTTCTGGCCTCGGAAGGCTTTGCTGCGGTTGAAGAACTCGCTTACGTCGATCTCGACGAAATTTCGTCGATCGATGGGTTCGACGAAGAGACGGCGCAGGAAATCCAGCAGCGTGCCCGCGAGTATCTCGAAAAGCTCGAAGCCGAGATGGACGAGAAGCGCAAGGCGCTCGGCGTTTCCGACGACCTTCGTCAGATCGATGGCATGACCGCGCAGATGATGGTGGCACTCGGCGAAGACGGCATCAAGACGTTGGAAGATTTCGCGGGCTGCGCGGCGGACGATCTCGTCGGCTGGACAGAGCGCAAGAACGGCGAGACCAAGAAGTTCGAGGGCCTCTTCTCGAAGTTCGACGTTTCGCGCGTCGAGGCCGAACAGATGGTCGTCCAGGCGCGCATCGCCGCCGGCTGGATCACCGAGGAAGATCTTGCGAAGGACGCTGAAGTTGTCGAAGCCGACGCCGACGCTGCCGAGCAGGACGCATAATGATCGCGGAGCTGCACGCTTCTCCTGAGGATGATGATCTTGCAGGTTATGACGTGAACGGCCGCATGTGCATCGTGACGCGTGAAAGCGGATCGGTGGATGAGTTGATCCGCTTTGTCGCGGCTCCCGACGGGACAGTTGTCGCCGATCTGAAGCGTCAGCTTCCGGGGCGCGGCTGCTGGGTCAAGCTTGATCGCGCGTTGGTCGACAAGGCGGTGGCGAAGAAGTCTTTCGCCCGTGCACTGAAGGCGGATGTGAAGGTAGCTGCCGATCTGGGTGAAACCGTCGACCGGCTGCTCGCACAGCATCTGATGCAGATGATGAACATGGCGCGCAAGGCGGGCCAGTTCGTCAGCGGCTCCTCGAAAGTGGATGCCGCAGTTAGAAGCGGAGCGGCACTCGCGGTGTTCCACTCGACGGATGCCGCGGACGATGGCGTGAGAAAAATCGATCAGGCTCGCAAGGCCTGGCACCTCGGAATGGAAACCGAGGAGGAAATACCTTCCTTCCGTCTCTTCTCGGAGAGCGAAATGGAAGGCGTGATGGGCCAGAATGCTTTTATCCATGCCGCGGTGCTTGCAGGGCAGGCAGGTGAGGGTGTAGTGAAGCGCGCAAAGATGCTCGAAAAGTACCGCAGCGGCGGTCAATCCCGAGCACCAGGCGGCGCTGGCCAGCAAAAACAATGATGCGGCGACCGGCACCGGCCGGCCCATCATTGATCGAAAAGCATTTGAACGACAGGGTTTGATGACGTCATCGCTCCCTGTCCGAAGGAACGGGAACGAATGACTGATAGCAATGACGACAAGACGCTTGGAGCAAAGAAGACGCTTACCTTGAAACCATCGGGGATAAGCCAAGGTACTGTGCGCCAGGATATGGGCCGCGGTCGCACCAAGGCGGTCGTTGTCGAGACTCGCAAGCGGCGCCCGATGCGCCCTGAAGACGATCGCCCGGCAACGCCGGCGCCGGCAGCGGCACCCCGCGCGGCAGAATCCGCTCCGGCGCAGGCCCCTGCGCCTCGCATCCAAAAGCCGGGCGGCCAGCCGCCGCGTCCGCAGCAGTCAGCTTCGCAGGCTCCTCGCCAGCAGGACCGCCCGCGTCCGGTTGTCTTGAATCATCTTTCGCCCGAGGAAATGGATGCCCGCCGGCGCGCGCTGGCGCTTGCCCAGGTCCGCGATGCAGAAGATGCGATCCGCCGCGCTGAAGAAGAAAAGCGCCGTGCAGCTGAAGAAGCCGTCCGTCGCGAAGCGGAGGCGGTTGAAGCAGCCCGCCGCGCAGCCGAAGAGGCCGCCCGCCCTCCTGCGCCGGCTGAGGTTCCTGCGCCAGAAGCTGCCAACGTCCAGGCAGAGGCTCCGCGCCCGGCTTCGGCCGTGCGTCCCGAGACCTCTGTGCCTACTCCTGCTCGTCCGGCTCCAGCTGGGGTGACACCGGTTGTCCGCGGCCGTCGTCCGGAAGGTGAGGAGGAAGAGCGCGGATCTCCTCGTGGGGCTCCTGCCCGTGGCAGGGTCGTTCGCCCGGAACCGGCAAAACCGGTGACGACGCGTCCGAAGACCGAAGAGGAGCGCCGCCGCGGCAAGCTGACGATCACAACGGCAAACGTCGATGACGACGGCAATGCGCGCGGCCGTTCGCTTTCCGCTATGCGTCGCCGCCAGGAGAAATTCCGCCGCAGCCAGATGCAGGAAACGCGCGAAAAGGTCATGCGCGAAGTCATCCTGCCGGAAACCATCACCATTCAGGAACTGTCGCAGCGCATGTCGGAACGTGCCGTCGACGTCATCAAGTTCCTCATGAAGGAAGGCCAGATGATGAAGCCTGGCGACGTCATCGACGCCGACCTTGCAGAACTCATCGCGGGCGAGTTCGGCCACACCGTCAAGCGTGTTTCCGAATCCGACGTCGAACTCGGCATCTTCAATGTGACGGATGACGAGGGCGAACAGGTTTCGCGTCCGCCCGTCGTCACCATCATGGGCCATGTCGACCATGGCAAGACCTCGCTGCTCGACGCCATTCGCCATGCGAACGTGGTGGCCGGGGAAGCCGGCGGGATCACCCAGCATATCGGCGCCTACCAGGTCGAGCAGAACGGTCAGAAGATTACCTTCATCGACACCCCCGGCCACGCAGCCTTTACAGCGATGCGTGCTCGTGGTGCGCAGGCGACGGACATCGCGATCCTCGTGGTTGCGGCTGACGACAGCGTGATGCCGCAGACCATCGAATCGATCAACCATGCCAAGGCGGCAGGCGTTCCGATCATCGTGGCGATCAACAAGGTCGACAAGCCGACGGCCGATCCGCAGAAGGTGCGCACACAGCTTCTGCAGCACGAGGTTTTCGTGGAGTCCATGGGCGGTGAAGTGCTCGACGTCGAAGTTTCGGCGAAGAACCACACCAACCTCGACAAGCTGCTCGAAGCGATCCTGCTGCAGGCCGAAATCCTCGACCTCAAGGCCAATCCGAACCGGACGGCCGAGGGTACAGTGATCGAAGCGCAGCTCGACCGCGGCCGTGGTTCGGTCGCAACGGTCCTCGTCCAGAAGGGCACGCTGAAGCCTGGCCAGATCATCGTGGCTGGCGATGTCTGGGGACGCGTACGTGCGCTGGTTGATGACAAGAGCGAGCATGTCAAGGAAGCAGGCCCGGCCACTCCGGTCGAGGTTCTGGGTCTTTCCGGCACGCCTCAGGCGGGCGACAAGTTCGCCGTTGTCGAAAACGAAGCTCGCGCCCGCGAGATTTCCGAGTACCGCCAGCGTCTCGCCCGAGACAAGGCTGCAGCCCGCCATTCGGGTCAGCGCGGCTCGCTGGAACAGATGATGAGCCAGCTTCAGACTGCCGGCGTCAAGGAGTTCCCGCTGGTCGTCAAGGGCGACGTGCAGGGTTCGATCGAGGCGATTGCCGGTGCGCTCGACAAGCTCGGAACGGATGAAGTTCGCGCCCGCATCGTACACTCTGCGGCTGGCGGTATCACCGAGTCGGATATTTCCCTCGCGGAAGCATCCGGTGCTGCAATCATTGGCTTCAACGTTCGTGCGAATGCGCAAGCGCGTACGCTTGCCGAGCGTCAGGGCATCGAAATCCGCTACTACAACATCATCTACGACCTCGTGGATGACGTTAAGGCGGCAATGTCCGGTCTGCTCTCTCCGGAGCGGCGCGAAACATTCCTCGGCAATGCCGAGATCCTCGAGGTGTTCAACATCACGAAGGTCGGCAAGGTTGCAGGTTGCCGCGTTACCGAAGGCAAGGTCGAGCGTGGCGTCGGCGTCCGCCTCATCCGCGACAACGTCGTCATCCACGAAGGAAAGCTCAAGACGCTCAAGCGCTTCAAGGACGAAGTCTCGGAAGTGCATTCCGGCCAGGAATGCGGTATGGCTTTCGAGAATTACGAAGACATCCGCGCAGGCGACACGATCGAATGCTTCCGCGTCGAGCACATCACCCGCACGCTCTGACGGCGCAAAACTAGAACTTTGGACGGGCGCCGGATCATGAGAGGCCGGCGCCCGAACCTTTTCGGGGCAAAGAACAATGACAGCAAAAGCCACATCCTCGGCACCCTCGCAGCGCATGCTGCGCGTCGGTGAGCAGGTTCGCGCCGCAATCACGCAGGTTCTCCAGCGTGGCGAAGTGCGCGATGACGTGATCGAAAAGACCGTCATTTCGATTTCTGAAGTCCGTATGTCGCCGGACCTGAAGATCGCAACGGCCTACGTGACGCCGCTCGGCGTTTCCGATCACGGCGCCATCATCGATGCGCTGAACCGCAACGCCAGATACATCCGCGGCCGTCTCGGCCCGCAACTCCGGCAGATGAAATATATGCCGGAGGTCCGTTTCCGCGACGATACGAGCTTCGATAACTACAAGAAGATCGACGAATTGCTGCGCTCGCCGGAGGTCCAGCGTGATCTCGACGACGACACTGAAGAACAATAGCAGAAGAAGCGCATGTCCAAACCACGCAAACCCAAGGGCCGCCCGGTTTCCGGCTGGCTGATCCTCGACAAGCCTGTCGATTTCGGTTCGACCGAAGCCGTTTCCAAGATCAAGTGGCTCTTCAAGGCGCAAAAATGCGGCCATGCCGGCACGCTCGATCCGCTGGCGTCTGGAATGCTGCCGATTGCGCTGGGCGATGCGACGAAGACCGTTCCCTACGTCATGGACGGCCGCAAGATCTATGAATTCACCGTGACCTGGGGCGAGGAACGGGCAACCGACGACCTCGAAGGCGAAGTGACCCGAAGCTCCGACAAGCGCCCGACAGAGAAGCAGATCCGCGATCTTCTGCCGAAACATACCGGCGTCATCAGCCAGGTGCCGCCGCAATTCTCGGCGATCAAAATCGCCGGCGAGCGCGCTTACGATCTGGCGCGCGACGGTGAGACGGTGGAGATCCCTTCCCGAGAGGTCGAGATCTTTCGCCTGACGCTGCTTGCCTGCCCGGATGAGAATACGGCACATTTCGAAGTCGAATGCGGCAAGGGCACCTATGTGCGTGCGCTCGCTCGTGATTTTGGCCGCGAGCTCGGCTGCTACGGCCATATCTCGGGGCTACGCCGGACCTTCGTGGCGCCTTTCGCCGAAGAGAGCATGGTGCCGCTCGCAAACCTCGTCGCGCTCGAAATGGTCGAGGACATGGATGAGCGCCTTGCCGCGCTCGATGCCCTGCTGATCGATACCAGCGAAGCCCTCTCCTCGCTGCCGCACCTCGTGGTCAATGATGATCAGGCGCATCGCTTGAGGATGGGCAATCCCATTCTCGTGCGAGGCCGGGATGCACCAGTTGTCGAAAGCGAAGCCTATGCGACGGCGCGCGGCAAGCTTATCGCGATCGGCGAGATCGGCCAGGGAGAGTTCCGCCCGAAGCGCGTCTTCGTTTGAGGTTCGGCAACGCAGCCTTTCGGTGGCAATTGTCAATCATTCGCCTTGAGCTATGCTTCTCCTCCTTGCGGCTATAGAGGCCGCCTAGGTTGAGGAGCGGCTCATGCGCGCAGTTGTAATCGGAATCGCGATGTTCGTTTCGGCCGTTCTCATGGCCGCAAATGCCGAGCCTGCCGAACGCTGGGCGGAACTGCCCGCCTTTCTTCCCATGCCGCCAGCAAAGACAAGCGGCATGGCGCAAGTGAACGACATCAAGATGTACTATGCCGAGTACGGTGCAGGCGATCCGATCCTCTTTATCCACGGCGGCCTCGGCAGTGCGGATGTCTGGGGTCATCAGGTCGAGGATTTTGCCAAAGATCATCGGGTGATCGTCGCTGACAGCCGCGGACACGGGCGCTCGACGCGCAGCGGGCAGCCTTTCGGTTACGATCTCATGACGTCCGATTATGTTGCGCTCCTCGATTATCTGCAGCTCGACAAGGTCACGCTTGTCGGATGGTCGGATGGAGGCATTATCGGCATCGACATGGCGATGAAGCACCCCGAGAAGCTGACGCGTGTCATTGCGCAGGCAGCCAATGTGACGACTGACGGAGTGAAGCCGGACGTGATGACCAACAGGATCTTCAACGACTACATCAATGTCGCGGGCGAGGCCTACAAGAAGCTCTCGCCGACGCCGAACGAATATGACGCGTTCGTCAACCAAATTTCGGCGATGTGGATGAGCGAGCCCGCCTGGACTGCTGCCGACCTCGGCAAGATCGCCGTGCCCGTCACTCTGGCAATCGGCGATCACGACGAAGCGATCAAGTTCGATCACACCGAGAGGATGGCGAAGCAGATTCCCGGCGCCAAGCTCGTCATTCTGAAGGATGCCAGCCATTTTGCGATGCTGCAGGACCCCGAAGGGTACAATGCGATGATACGTGACGCGATGGCGGGTAAGTGATAAATCCGCCATCTGGCGCGGGGCCCTTTCCATCGCGGCTCATTTGGTTTATAGGCAGCGCCAGCATCGGGCAGGACCTGAGTGCATTCGCGGCCGAAGCTGGACGGCATCCCGGCTTTTGGCGACCTAATCTCCTCTCATAGAAAGGAACATCCGATGTCGATTACAGCTGAGCGCAAGACGGCTCTCATCAAGGAATACGCAACGTTCGAAGGCGACACCGGTTCTCCGGAAGTTCAGGTTGCGATCCTGACCGAACGTATCAACAACCTGACGGAACACTTCAAGGGTCACAAGAAGGATAACCATTCCCGCCGTGGCCTCCTGACGATGGTTTCGAGCCGCCGCTCGCTTCTTGACTATCTCAAGAAGAAGAACGAAGGCCGTTACACCAAGCTGATCGGCAGCCTGGGTATCCGCCGCTAAGGCTTTCCGGCGGACGCTCCTCTTGGACGTCCGCCGGATTCTTTCGGGAAATATTCTCCCGATCCCGCTGTGCATTTTGAAGCGCGGCGGAATTGCCCGGCAGACCCGGATGGGCCGGATCTGCCAAACCAACCGTTGACCTGTCATGGGGCAGGATTGCCGGACGCTTTCGGCCAAAGTTTCAGACACTTTGGCCTAGCTTCCTCGGAAGCTGAGATGCAAAGCCTCCCGTTGTCTTGCCCATGATGCGTCACACTGATTGCGGTTGACGCGCGCCGAGCCTCATTGGCGAAGGCGCGTAATCCCGCATTGAAGGACAAGACACATGTTTGACACTCACACCGTGGAAATCGAGTGGGCAGGCCGCCCGCTGAAGCTCGAAACCGGCAAGATCGCCCGTCAGGCCGATGGCGCCGTTCTCGCGACCTACGGCGAAACCGTAGTTCTCGCCACCGTCGTTTCCGCCAAGGCGCCGAAGCCGGGCCAGGACTTCTTTCCGCTGACCGTCAACTACCAGGAAAAAACCTACGCAGCCGGCAAGATCCCTGGCGGCTATTTCAAGCGCGAAGGCCGCCCGAGCGAAAACGAAACCCTCGTTTCCCGCCTGATTGACCGCCCGATTCGCCCGCTCTTCCCAGAGGGCTACAAGAACGACACGCAGGTCGTCGTCACCGTCGTCCAGCATGACCTGGAGAACAATCCGGACGTCCTGTCGATGATCGCGACCTCGGCTGCCCTGACGCTCTCCGGCGTTCCCTTTATGGGTCCGGTCGGCGGCGCGCGCGTCGGCTATATCAACGGCGAATACGTCCTCAACCCGCATCTCGACGAGATGGACGAATCGAGCCTCGATCTCATTGTCGCCGGTACGCATGACGCGGTTCTGATGGTGGAATCTGAAGCCAAGGAACTTCCCGAAGACGTCATGCTTGGCGCCGTCATGTTCGGCCACAAGGGCTTCCAGCCGGTTCTCGAAGCGATCATCAAGCTCGCGGAAGTGGCAGCCAAGGAACCGCGCGACTTCCAGCCGGAAGACTACTCCGAACTCGAAGCCGAAATGCTTCAGCATTTCGAAGCGGAGCTTCGCGAAGCCTACAAGATCACTCAGAAGGCCGACCGCTACGCTGCCGTTGATGCCGTCAAGGCAAAGGTGAAGGAACGCTTCCTTCCTGAGGAAGGCGAAGCCAAATATACAGCTGAAGAAGTCGGTGCGATCTTCAAGCACCTGCAGGCAAAGATCGTTCGCTGGAACATTCTTGACACCAAGAGCCGTATCGACGGCCGTGATCTCGAGACCGTTCGCCCGATCGTCGCTGAAGTCGGTCTCCTGCCGCGCACGCACGGTTCGGCCCTCTTCACCCGCGGTGAAACGCAGGCGATCGTCGTTGCCACGCTCGGCACCGGCGAAGACGAGCAGTATGTCGATTCCTTGACGGGAATGTACAAGGAAAATTTCATGCTGCACTACAACTTCCCGCCCTACTCGGTCGGTGAAACGGGTCGCATGGGTTCTCCGGGCCGCCGCGAAATCGGTCACGGCAAGCTCGCATGGCGCGCCATCCACCCGATGCTGCCGTCGGCTGAGCAGTTCCCCTATACGCTCCGCGTTGTCTCGGAAATCACCGAGTCCAACGGCTCCTCCTCGATGGCAACCGTCTGCGGCACGTCGTTGGCGTTGATGGATGCAGGCGTCCCGCTGGCAAAGCCGGTCGCCGGTATCGCCATGGGCCTGATCAAGGAAGAAGCGCGTTTCGCCGTTCTGTCCGACATCCTCGGCGACGAGGACCACCTCGGCGACATGGACTTCAAGGTTGCTGGCACGGAGGCAGGCATCACCTCGCTGCAGATGGACATCAAGATCCACGGCATCACCGAAGAGATCATGCAGATCGCTTTGGATCAGGCGAAGGGTGGCCGACTGCACATCCTCGGCGAAATGGCGAAGGCGATCTCCGAAAGCCGCGGCCAGCTCGGCGAATTTGCACCTCGCATCGAAGTCATGAACATTCCGGTCGACAAGATTCGTGAAGTCATCGGCTCGGGCGGCAAGATCATTCGCGAGATCGTCGAAAAGACCGGCGCGAAGATCAACATTGAAGACGACGGCACCGTCAAGATCGCATCGTCTTCCGGCAAGGAAATCGAAGCGGCCCGCAAGTGGATCCACTCGATCGTCGCAGAACCGGAAATCGGTCAGATCTATGAAGGCACGGTCGTCAAGACCGCCGACTTCGGCGCCTTCGTCAACTTCTTCGGCGCCCGTGACGGACTCGTCCACATCTCGCAGCTTGCTTCTGAGCGCGTCGCGAAGACGCAGGATGTTGTCAAGGAAGGCCAGAAGGTCTGGGTCAAGCTCCTCGGCTTCGACGAGCGCGGCAAGGTCCGCCTGTCGATGAAGGTCGTCGACCAGACGACCGGCCAGGAACTCCCGGCTGGCGAAAAGAAGAAGGAAGAAGCGGCCGAGTAAGCCGCGCCTTTCCAACCGTACATGGGCGCGGGAGTTTTCCCGCGCCCTTTTTGTATTCGAAGTCGAGAAGAGATTATGAGTCGCGAAACGCTGAAGACCCTGTTCCATCCCTTTGTGAGCGGTACCATCGAGGCGCCGCGCGAGGGTGAGCGCGTGTTGTTCCTGGGGGCCGAAGCAGGCTTTGTGCTGCCGGAGGGCTTTGGAGCATCCCTCAGCGCCGTGCAGGGCTTCCGGCCGCTTTACAGGCAGCTTCTGTCGCAGCGCGTCGAAGCGTCGCCGGAGATCGAAGGCGAGGATTATGATGCGGCGCTCGTGCTCTGCACGAAGCACAAAGGCGAGAACGAAGCGAATATCGCAGCCGCACTTTCCCGCGTGAAGGCGGGCGGCCTGATCGTCGTCGCCGGCGGCAAGGAAGACGGCATCCAGCCGCTGCGCAAGCGTATGGAAGGTTTCGGCCTCGAGATCGAGCATATGCCCAAATATCATGGCGTTGCCTTCTGGTTCGCATGCCCGACGGACGTCAGTGAAATTGTTTCGAAATTCGCCAAGGCGCCCGTACGCGTCGACGGCCGCTTCCAGGCCCGCGCCGGCATGTTCTCGCATGACCGCATCGACGACGGATCCGAACTGCTCGCCTCGCGCTTGCCGACAGACTTCACCGGCGACGTGGCCGATTTCGGCGCCGGCTGGGGCTATCTCGCCGTGGAACAGGCCGAACGTTCGCCAGGCGTCAGCCGACTTGATCTATATGAAGCCAACCACGCCGCTCTCGAAGCGGCTAAGGCCAATCTGGCGGAGAACTGCCCGAACGCGCCAGCGCGCTTCTTCTGGCACGATCTGGCGGCTGAACCGGTCAAGGACAAGTACGATTTGATCATCATGAACCCACCCTTCCATGAAGGACACGCGGCGGAGCCTTCGCTCGGCCAGGCGATGATCAAGACGGCGGCATCGGCGCTACGCGGTGGCGGCCGCCTGATGCTCGTCGCCAATCGCGGCCTGCCTTACGAGCCGGTACTCGCTGCAAACTTCAAGGAAAGCGGCGAAACCTGCCGCAACGCGCGCTTCAAGGTGCTCTGGGCGAAGAAATAAGAAAGGCGGCCAGCGGTAACTTTTTCATTTTCGTCAATCTGATTGTAGTCGCTCGGCGACGCCGCAGATCGTCGATTTGGTTGCCCAGCCGGATCAACCCGCTGCATTTTCCTACGGCGGTTCCTACAGTTTCCAGTAGTAGACGGCGAATCGTCTTTGGCCTATCGATGGACCCATGCGATCGTCCCTGGAACATCTGCCGGAAGAAAAGCAGCGCGAGCTTGCCCGCGTCGTTGCGATCATCCATGAGGAATTCGCCGACGCGCTTGCCGGCACGTCTGCCGCCTTCAAGAAGCGCGGCCGGATCTTAAAGATCATTTTGTTTGGTTCTTTTGCGCGTGGCACCTGGGTCGACGAGCCACACACGATGAAGGGCTACCGCTCCGACTACGATATCCTGGTGATCGTCAATTCCAAGCAGCTGGCGGAGCCGCAATACTGGGAGAAAACCACTGACCGGTTGCTTTGGGATAGGGATGTGAAGACGCCGGTCGGGCTGATCGTCCATGGCGCCCGGGAGGTCAACAACTTTCTGGCCGACGGCCAGTATTTCTTCGTCGACATCCTGCGCGAGGGCATCGTGCTCTACGAGCTCGACGACCGGCCGCTGGCCGAACCGAGAAAACTCTCCGCCGTCGATGCGTACAGAGTGGCCAAGGAGCATTTCGAGAGGCAGTTTGCGAGCGCTGAATATTTTTGCCAGTTAGCTCGATATGCGATCTCGGATAACAAGCCCAATCATGCGGCTTTCAATTTCCATCAGGCGGTTGAAACTGCCTATTCCTGCTTGCTCCTCACGTTAACCAACTACAGTCCGCCGTCGCACAATCTGAAATTCCTGCGCGGGCTGGCCGAAGATCAGGACCGCCGGCTCATCGACGCCTGGCCGCGTGACCAGCACCGCTATACTGCCTGGTACAACATCCTCAACGAAGCCTATGTCAAGGCCCGATACTCGAAGCACTTCGAGATCACCGAAGAGGCGCTAGCCTGGCTGCTTGAGCGGACGGAGCACTTGCACCAGATTGTCGCGGCGATTTGTAAGGAGCGCCTTTCGGAATTGGAACGGGCAAGCGGCGGCAATTGACGGCTTTCCAAATTTTATCCAGTAACTGAGCAGATACCCGCTGTGGCCGTTTCGCTGATAGAAAACCGGTGGCCCTGCCGCCTTGGAGCAACAGGCGTCGCTGGCGATTAATCTGCCTTGCTCACTCTACATCTGCCTTGCGCAGCGTATCCAGCGTCGGCATCGAGGTTATGTTGTAGCCAGCGTCCACAAAATGGATTTCGCCGGTCACGCCTGCGGACAGGTCGGAGAGCAGATAGAGGGCGGAATTGCCGACGTGATCAATGCTGACCGTCTTGCGGAGGGGAGCATTCCGCTGGTTCCACGAGAGGATTGCACGGGCGTCCGAAATGCCGGCGCCGGCCAGCGTGCGGATCGGGCCTGCGGAGATGGCATTGACGCGGATGCCGCGCGGACCGTAGTCGGCGGCGAGATAGCGCACGGAGGCCTCCAGAGCCGCCTTTGCGACCCCCATGACGTTGTAGTTCGGGATGACGCGCGTGGAACCGTTATAGGTCAACGTCAGCATCGAGCCGCCTTCGTTCATCAATGGTGCGCAGCGTCTGGCGATTTCCGTGAAGGAGAAGCAGGAGATCACCATCGTGCGGCTGAAGTTTTCGCGCGTGGTGTCCGCGTAAAGGCCCTTCAGCTCGTTCTTGTCGGAAAAACCGATGGCATGAACGATGAAATCCAGTTTGCCCCAACGCTCCTTGAGTGCGTCGACAACGCCGTCGACCGAGGCGATGTCTTCGACGTCGCAGGGTACGACGAAATCCGAGCCGGCTTCAGCAGCGAGCGGTTTCACGCGCTTACCAAGCGCCTCTCCCTGATAAGTGAAGGCAAGCTCGGCGCCTTGGGCTGCAAGCGCCCTTGATATGCCCCAGGCGATGGAATGGTTGTTGGCGACGCCCATGATGAGCCCGCGCTTACCCTGCATGATTGCCGTCATGTTCTTATCCGTTATAGCGCTGGAAAACGAGCGTCGCGTTGGTGCCACCGAAGCCGAAGGAGTTGGACAGGGCGATGTCGATCTTGGCATTGTCGATGCGCTTGCGGACGATCGGCACGCCATCGAATTCAGGATCGACTTCCTTGATATGGGCGCTTTCGCCGATGAAGCCTTCCTGCATCATTAGGATCGAATAGATCGACTCCTGGACACCGGCAGCACCGAGAGAATGGCCCGTCAGCGATTTGGTCGACTGGATATGAGGCATCTTGTCGCCGAAGACCTCCCGGATCGCGCCGATTTCCTTGCTGTCGCCTACTGGCGTAGAGGTGCCGTGGGTGTTGATGTAGTCGATATCACCCTTCACCGTCGCGAGTGCCTGACGCATGCAGCGCACAGCGCCCTCGCCAGAGGGAGCGACCATGTCGTAACCGTCGGAGGTCGCGCCGTAGCCGACGATCTCAGCGTAGATCTTCGCGCCGCGCGCCTTGGCATGCTCCAGTTCTTCGAGTACGAGAACGCCTGCACCACCGGCGATGACGAAGCCGTCACGGTTGACGTCGTAGGCGCGCGAAGCCTTCTCCGGCGTGTCGTTGAACCTGGAGGACATCGCGCCCATCGCGTCGAAAAGGTTGGACATTGTCCAGTCGAGGTCTTCGTGGCCGCCAGCGAACATCACGTCCTGCTTGCCCCACTGGATCATTTCCGCGGCATTGCCGATGCAGTGTGCAGAGGTCGAGCAGGCCGACGAGATCGAGTAGTTGACGCCATGGATCTTGAACCACGTCGCAAGCGTTGCCGATGCCGTCGAAGACATAGCCTTCGGCACGGCGAACGGGCCGATGCGCTTCGGGCTGTTGTTCTTGATGGTGATCTCGGCGGCTTCGACCAGCGTGCGCGTGGACGGGCCGCCCGAGCCCATGATGATGCCGGTGCGTTCGTTGCCGCTGATCACGGACTCTTCGAGACCGGAATCGGCAATCGCCTGCTTCATCGCGACATGGTTCCAGGCGCCGCCCTGCGACAGGAAGCGCATGGCGCGGCGATCGACCAGATCGGTCGGATCGAGGCTGGGACGACCCCAAACCTGGCACTTGAAGCCATGCTCGGCAAAATCGTTGGAGAAGGAAATGCCGGACTTGGCATCGCGCAGCGAGGCCGTGACCTCAGCGGCATCATTGCCGATCGAGGAAACAACGCCCAGACCCGTGACAACTACCCGTCTCATGTGTTTCGACCTTTTCGTTTTTTCTATCTTGGAATACCGGGCCGTTTCACCCGGTGCAGTCAGGCGGCCTTTTCCTGGAAGAGGCCGACGCGCAGATCGGTAGCCTTGTAGATGACCTCACCGTCGGCCTTCATCCAGCCGTCGGCGATGCCGAGCACGAGGCGGCCGCGCATGACGCGCTTGAAGTCGATGCCATATTCGACAAGCTTCGTCTTCGGCGTCACCATGCCGGTGAACTTGACTTCGCCGGTCGAGATCGCGCGGCCCTTGCCAGGCTCGCCGAGCCAGCCGAGGAAGAAGCCGGTCAGCTGCCACATGGCATCAAGGCCCAGGCAGCCAGGCATCACGGGATCACCCATGAAGTGACACGGGAAGAACCAGAGGTCCGGTGTGATGTCGAATTCAGCGCGAATGAAACCCTTGCCGTGCGGTCCACCGTCTTCGGAAATCTGCGTAATGCGATTGAACATCAGCATCGGCGGCAGCGGCAGCTGCGCGTTACCCGGGCCAAACATTTCGCCGCGGCCGCAGGTCAGAATTTCCTCATAAGTGAAGCTGGATTGTTTCGTTGTCATCAAAACTCTGTTTCCCCCGCACGTGCCTATGGAGTGAGTGTTTAGTCCAAGTTCCGAGGAAAATGAAGCATAAGCATGACTAGTTCTCCCGCCGTCCTGAACTGACTTGTCGCCTTATTTGGTGGTCGCATACAGGAAGGCCAAGGCCCCGGCCAGACCCAATTGCGTTAAAAGCCCGATTTTCCGGCGTTTCGAGGTCCATTGTCCCCATTGAAACTATTGAAAGGCTTCCGCGCAAAAGTTATATGGCTTAGGAAACCTGATTGATTGACGCTAGAATAACCGGAGTTCTTCCCTGATGGCGGCTGCAGCCCCGATCGCAATTGAAGCCAGACTGCGTAGCGCAGGCCTGCGGCCGACGCGTCAGCGTGTTGCACTAGGCGATCTGCTTTTCGCCAAGGGCGACCGGCATCTGACGGTCGAGGAATTGCACGAAGAAGCGGTCACCGCCGGTGTGCCGGTTTCTCTGGCTACGGTCTACAATACGCTGCATCAGTTTACCGAGGCGGGCATGATCCGCGTTCTCGCCGTCGAGAGCGCTAAGACCTATTTCGACACCAACGTTTCCGATCACCATCACTTCTTTGTCGAAGGAGATAACGAGGTGCTGGATATTCCGGTCAGCAACCTGACGATCGGCAATCTGCCGGAGCCGCCGGCGGGTATGGAAATTGCTCATGTCGACGTGGTGATCCGCCTGCGCCCGAAGCGCTGATTTTTCACATGACATCGTCAGGGTGGCGGCCGGGTTTGTGCATGTAGGTCGGGAACGTCCATCCGAACCATAATGCACCGCCGCGTACGGCGAAGGCGCCGATGACGCCGAACGCGGAAGCCATATAGAGCGGCAGGCCGAGTTCAGTCGCGCCGGTAAAGATGCCCGCACCAAAGAGCGCTGCCGTGATGTAGATTTCGGGCCTCAGGAGTACGGAAGGCTCGTTAGCCATCAGATCGCGCAGCACGCCTCCGAAGGTTGCGGTCAGTGTCCCTGTCACGATCGCGATCGTCGGCGAGCCCGTCGCAGCAAGTCCCTTGGCTGCACCCATGACGCAATAGGCGGCAAGCCCTACCGCATCGAGCCAGATCAGCAGGCGATAACGTGACTCCACGAGATGGGCGGTGAAGAAAACCACGATGCCCACCAGACAGCAGATGACGATGTAGGCCGGATTCAGCACCCAGAACACCGGCACGCGGCCAAGCACGATGTCGCGCACAGTACCGCCGCCGGTGCCCGTCACCATTGCGAAGAAGAGAAAGCCGATGAGATCGAGTTGTTTGCGCGAGGCGGCGAGTGCGCCCGTCGCGGCAAAGAGCGCGATGCCGGCATAATCGAGATAAGCGAGCAGAGACATGATTGGCCCCCCAGAGCCGGCAGACGATGCTGAACTGAATCATGGTGGCAAGGGCGGCGCAAGGCGGATCGTCTAGAATGCGCGGCTGTTAGTGTCTATCCGACAAAAGAGGAAAGCCGTGAAAGCGCTTCTCATCGTCCTGAACGTCATAGCCCTCCTTGTGGCTCCGTCCGCCTCTGCGCAGCAATCGCTGGTCTCGGATCCGGAAATCTACGAGAAGAAGCATTTCACTGAGCAATGTACGAAGGCCGAGTTTTCGGACGCTTACATCACACGTCAGGACATCAACAATGACGGCCTTATCGATGTTGTGGTCAACGAGGGCGAATTGACCTGCGACGGAAAGAAGGGGCCGCAGTGCAATGATGATGGCTGCACCTATAACTTCTATCTGCAGGTGGCCGAGGGCGGCTATTTCATGATTGCGACAGCGCAGATCTATGGCTACGACTTCATCAAGCGCTTCGGCAATATGGTGCTGGCCATGAAGATGCATCCGCGCTTCTGCGATCGCACCGATAGCGGCCCATGCGTCGTCACGGCTCGCGTGCGTGGCACGAAATTCGTCACAATTTCGAAGAAATAGCGGCTCAGCGGGGATAAAGCGCCGACGTTCGGCCCGCAAAGTAATAGCCGATAAGGCCGAACCATTCGCGCACGGCAGTCGCCATGTTCTGGGCGTTCTGGCTCGGTTGCGTGAAGTCGAGGCCGAGCGTTACATGGCCGTCCGTCCTGTAATCCGTTGGCCACGGCACGACATCGATGCCCTGCTTGCGGAAAATGCCGACCGAACGCGGCATGTGATAGCCGGATGTGATCATCAGGCAGTTCGCCAGTCCTTGGCTTGCAAGCAGTTCCTTTGTATTGATCGCGTTTTCAAAGGTCGTGCGGGATGTCCTCTCTTCGATGAGCTGTTCATGCGGAACCCCAAAGAGCGGAAAGAAGCGCGCCGAGGCGGCCGCGTCGCCTTCATATTTTCCGGAAATCGAGCCATCTCCGCCGGAGACCAGAATGCGCGATTGCGGGTATTTCTGCGCCAGCCGCAGCGCTTCGATAAAACGGTCTGCGCCCGCATTGAACTCGATTCCGTGGCCGGTCGTGTTCACTTCATTTTCAAATGCGCCGCCGAGAACGATCATGCATTGCAAGTTATCTGGATCACGGTCCGGCTTTGGAAAACGCAACTCCAGGCCCTGGAGGAGGTAATTGCCTGTCGTGGTGAAGAGGAGGACGAAGAGCAACAGCGTGGCGAATGCCGAGAAAAACACGCCAAGGCGCCTGAAGCGGAGAACCAGAGCAAGGAATGCGAAGAGAATGAGGAAGAACACCAGCGAAAGCGGCTGGCCGAAGACCCAGACTAACTTTGAAAACAGAAACAACGATGGCCCCCTGTGCTAGGTTCAGTGGCATCCTATCCGATTCGGTCATGACGGGAATGACAGACGCACAGCACGGCTGGGCTTTCGGGCATAGGAACACCGTTGTTTCAAGCGAAGCTCCGTAAGCGTTTAGGTCAATCAACGGGCAATCCGCCGCCCGGGCATTGCGCAATTGGTTCGGCCGCATCTTTCGGAGAAATTCAATGCCCTATAGCAAAACTCCCCAAACGCTATAACGCGATTGTCGTGCCATTTATCCTGTCGATGCTGATGAGAGGCGTCGTCTCCGCCATCAGTATTGTCCGCACGCAAGGTATTGGCCCGCTTACGCTTGCCATGTCTCCATCCACATGGGCACTGTCCTGGATTATCGCTTTTCCGGTGCATCGCATCATTCATCGTTGAATCATAACGAAAAAAATATACCGGCAGATCATCACGGCCTGCCGATACTGCCTATCGCTGTGCGGTTCATGCCTCAATGGGATCATCCCCGGATTTGTCTCACCGCCCGTTTGTGTTCCGTCTTTCGAGCCGCTAGTTTGAGGCCGACTCATCTCCTGGAAGCCATCGCGGACATGTCTGCACTCGAGAACTTCGCCGAAAATCTACGGCGCCTCTGTCTTGCCAAGGCGGGCAGCATCAGCGCTGCCGCGCGCGGCATGCAAATCGGCCGCTCGCAGATTGAATCCTATCTTCAGGCACGGCGCGCGCCGGGCCGCGCCTCTGTCAAAAAAATCTGCGAATATCTCGGCGTCACCGAGGAGGAGATGTACCAGCGGCCGGTTTCGGTCGATTTGGACCACGGCCGCCCGTCAGCGCAGCGCATCCTATCTGCGGCGCGGGATGCGCTGGAGCCGCTCCTTTTTGCCGATCCGTCCGCCGGTATCGCGCCTGGCATTTATCATGCCTACATGACGATTCCGAGTACGCCGGGGAGTCTGCTCTGCGCTGTTATCGTTATTGCCAAGCAGGGAAGTGCCACGACTTTCCGGCGCCTCACCAATCGCGCGGTAAAGAGGGGCGAGTACTGGTCGCGCTTCACCGGTGATCACAAGGGCATCGTCGTCGAGCGTCTAAATTGTCTTTCCTTTGTGGCCGCCAATCAGATCGGCACACAGGAGCCGACGCTGATGCGTCTATGGTGGTTGCCCTTCTCGGAGAAGTTGCTTGGTGGTCATGCCATGATCTTTACTCCGGCTGGACCATCCTTCAGTGCGGTTGTGATGGTGCCGCTGAGCGCGAAGATCAACCTCAGAACGGCGCTGCGCCTCGCGAAGGTCTATCGAACGACCGATGAGGCCGTTCCGCGGATCGTGCGGGATATGATTGTGCAGCAACGCGCCGATTTTATCTCCGCGGTTACACGCGACCTCGGCTAGTTCAGTGAAAGCCCGGCTTCATGGGTTACGGGAGCGTGATCCACATTGACGCGGTGCGCCTCAATCAGCGCCATCGACAAAAGATAAGTCAGCATGGGCTGCCGGGCGCTCCGACTCTGCGCGATCAGCGTGTTCAGCATATCGATCGCGTAGTCACCGACGCCATCATCAAAATTCAGCGCTTGTTTGGCTTGCACAGTCTTTTTCTGGTCCATCGTGCTTCTCCGTCGGTCACGTAGAGTTCAATTGCGCATTATGATTGGCATAGTTCGCATTTTTGAGCTAGATATTTCTGCATAAACCCAATGATAACGATTTTAATTCAGAAAAAGTCGATTTTTGACTTAAACTGAAGCAATGTATCACTCGGATGTATCAAACTAATATTTGCGCATTAATTGAATGTTTGCGGGTGGCACCTCATTGTTCGGCCTGCGATCAGGATCGATCGTCGTCGAACCGAGGAGAACGGACATGCAGAAGAAGAGCAAGCCGAACCTTAAGGTTACTGCAATCAAGGCCAAGCCGACTTTTGTGAGCCGCGGCATGATGTTCCGCATCGACTAAATGATGAGGTGCCTGCCGTGCGAATAAGCCACGGCGGGCATTTTCCTGCCATGCGATATCGCTCCTCCCGCACGCTCGTCTTTCACAATGACGGTGACGAGTTCGTAGCCTGTAATTTCCTTACCAAGGCTGTCTTCGAGTGCAGCCCGGATCTCTTGGATTTTTTGGGCGCTGTTGCCGACTGGAGTGACCGCGCAGCGATCGGCGAGCAAGCGCCGGGCTATAGCGAGGACGAACTCGATGAAACGCTTGCGGCGCTTGTCGAGATGTCCGCACTGGTCGTTGAAGGGTCTAACCTTGAAATGCGCGAGGACGCCTTCCGCCGGCATTGGAAATGGGGCGTGCCCGCAGCACTGATGCATTTCTGTGTTCAGGATCCTGAATACATGTCGCTTAATGAGGCCGAGGATCTACAGCGCGCCGCATTCGCCAGCGACGGTGAGATCGAGCTCTACAGCCTCAATTCGGGGCGAGTGGACGTCACTGCGCTCCCAGAGGTGCTTTCCGGCAATTCGTTACTGCAACTGATGGCCAAGCGGCGCACTCAACGCAAAGGTCTCGCGAAAGCCGTGTCAGTGCCAGCACTTTCCGAAGCGCTTTTCGCAGGCCTTGGAATTACCGGCACTGCGCGAAATGCCGTGGTGACGCTGCCGTTGTCGATGACGCCCTCCGGCGGCGCACGCAACCCCTACGAGGCCTATGTCTTCGTCAAGGCAGTCGACGGGCTGGCGCCGGGCATCTACCACTATTCGGCCTTTGAGCATTCATTGGCGAAGATATCGGATGCTTCGCCTTTGCTTGCCGATCTCGTGGGCGGACAGGAATGGGCCGATACCATGCCCTGTATGATCGTTCTCGTCGCCCACATGGACCGCACCATGTGGAAATACAGCGATGCCAATGCCTATCGTGTGGTCATGATCGAGGCGGGGCACATCGGCCAGAACATCATGCTTTCGGCCACCGCCCGCGGCATGACAGCCTGCCCGACGGCGGCGCTCAGCCATACGATGATTGGTGAACTAATAGGCCTCCGCAACCCCGCCCATGCGCCGATCTACGCACTGACGCTCGGCTTCCCTGACGCTACGTAAGCCCCAAAAAAAGTCGGTTGAATTTTGCAACTGATGGGTTGAGTTATTTTCAATAACCGGCATATTGCTATAAGCAATTTGTTAATATGTGAGGGAATGCTTAGGTGCCAGATCCGGTAGATATTCTCGTCGGTCGCAATGTCAGACAGCTTCGTGCCCGCCGCCGTGTCTCGCAACTGGAGCTGGGGGAAGCTCTCGGCCTAACGTTTCAGCAAATCCAGAAATACGAAAAAGGCACCAACCGCGTCTCCGCCAGCAAGTTGCATCAGATCGCGGTCTTTCTTGGCGTTGAAATCTCAGCGCTCTTTGAGGGCACCGAAATGGCGCAGTTCCCGTCAAAGGTTGAACTGAGCCCTGAGGCTTATGAACTGGCCATCAATTACGACAGGCTTCGCTCGCCAGCGGGCAAGGAGGCGGTCAAGACGATTTTGACGCTGATGAGCACGGAAAAGGCCGCCTGACGCTCCCATCGCGGCGCCATAACAAAAGACAATCCCGGTACCTCATGTCCGCCGCAAGGCGAGTTTCTTTTGGTCCGGATTTTCTAGTGAAGTTCTCGTTCGTGCAGCGCGACGAGCAATTCGTCCTGCGTATGATGTCCGGCGTGATAAAGGTCGATCGCGATGCTGGCGATCGACAGTCCTTGCTGGCTGCGAAGCTTGATGTTGTGCTCGGCACACCAGGTATAAAGTGCGCCGGCAAGGACGTCGACGTCATCCGGCTGGAAGGGCAAGGAGGCTGCTGCCGTCATGGAAGTGACCCTCAGTTTGGTTTGTTCCCCAGAATTCCAAGGGTAATAGTGATGCCATTTCAGCAGGTTGCAAGCGGCATCCGCAGCCTGCGTTAACGCAGGACATATTGCCGGCTTGCTGTGTTTCAAATTGAAACAGAAATGGTCAGGTCCGCGAGCGATTCCGAATTCGTGCGGTTTTGAAACATACCCGCCATGTGCCAGTGGTGGCTTACCGCCCATCGCACGATCGAAGAGTGGCCTTCAAGATGGCCCGCCGGGGTCGTGCCTGTAGATCTCTACGACATGAAAAAAGCCGGGAAGGAAAGCCCGGCTTCAATCTGAATTATGTTTGCGCGTCGGCCCTTATCCTTCGAAGAATTCCTTCATGCGGGCAAAGAAGCCCGTTGATTCCGGGTTGTTCTCCTTGGACGAAAGCTGTTCGAATTCCTGCAGCAGCTCGCGCTGGCGCTTTGAGAGCTTTTGTGGCGTCTCGATCTGGATCTGGATGTAGAGGTCGCCCGTCTGGCTGGAGCGCAGCACCGGCATGCCCTTGCCCTTGAGGCGGAACTGCTTACCGGCCTGTGTCCCTTCCGGAACGGTCACGCGCGATTTCGTGCCATCGAGCGTCGCCACGTCGAAAGTGCCGCCGAGTGCTGCCGTTGTCATCGAGATCGGAACGGCGCAATAAAGGTCCGCTCCATCGCGCTGATAGAATTCATGCGGCTTCACCGACAGGAAGATGTAGAGGTCGCCCGCCGGTCCGCCGCGCATGCCGGCCTCGCCTTCGCCCTGCAGGCGGATGCGCGTGCCATCTTCGATGCCGGCCGGTATATTGACCGAGAGCGAACGCTCTTCCGTCACGCGGCCCTGTCCATGGCACTTCGGGCATGGATCGGGAATGATCTGGCCGCGACCGTGGCAGGTCGGGCAGGTTCGTTCGATCGAGAAAAAACCCTGCGCCGCGCGAACGCGGCCGGATCCCTGACAGGTGCCGCAGATTTTCGGCTGTGTGCCGGGCTTGGCGCCGGAACCTGAGCACATATCGCAGGTGATCGAGGTTGGAACACGAATCTGCGCCGTCTTGCCGGAAAAGGCTTCTTCCAGCGAAATTTCCATATTGTAGCGAAGATCGGCACCGCGTTCCCGGCCACCGGCAGAGCGTTGGCGCTGGCGCCCGCCGCCCATCATTTCGCCGAAGATATCTTCGAAGATATCCGAGAAACCGCCGCCGCCGGCAAAACCACCGCCACCGAAGCCGCCGGAACCCATGCCGCCATGCTCGAAGGCTGCGTGACCGTAACGGTCGTAGGCAGCCCGCTTCTGCGGGTCCTTCAGCGTCTCATAGGCTTCGTTGATTTCCTTGAATTTGATTTCGGCGTTCTTATCGTCCGGGTTCTTGTCCGGATGATATTTCATTGCCAGTTTGCGGAAGGCGCTTTTCAGCTCTTTTTCATCCGCCGTTTTGGCGACGCCCAAAGTTTCGTAAAAGTCCGCTTTTGCCAATTTAAACCCCGGAAATGGATTTCCGGCTGCCCTTCGGCAGCCGGATTGCAGTGTTTAGCATAACCGCCTCGTTGCGGATTATGCGGACTTCTTGCGGTCGTCGTCCTTGACTTCTTCGTAGTCGGCATCGACGACATTGTCATCACCTGCCGAAGCATCTGCCGCACCGGCTTCCGACTGCTGGGCCTCGTAGATCGCCTGGCCGAGCTTCATGGATACCTCCATGAGAGTCTGCGTCTTGGCCTTGATGTCCTCTGCATCCGGATCGGTCGCCTCGGCTGCAGACTTCAGAGCCGCAATAGCATCGGAGATCGCGGTGCGGTCGGCCTCGGAGACCTTGTCACCGTAATCCTTCAGCGATTTTTCCGTCGAGTGGACCAGGCTCTCGGCCTGGTTCTTGGCTTCTACGGTCTCGCGGCGCTTCTTGTCTTCTGCGGCATGCGATTCTGCATCCTTGACCATCTTCTCGATGTCGGCGTCCGAAAGGCCGCCGGAGGCTTGGATGCGGATCTGCTGTTCCTTGCCGGTTCCCTTGTCCTTGGCCGAAACGTTGACGATGCCGTTGGCGTCGATATCGAAGGTGACTTCGATCTGCGGCATTCCACGCGGTGCCGGCGGCAAGCCGACGAGGTCGAACTGGCCGAGCAGCTTGTTGTCGGCAGCCATTTCGCGTTCGCCCTGCGAAACGCGGATGGTGACAGCCTGCTGATTGTCATCGGCAGTCGAGAAGGTCTGCGACTTCTTGGTCGGGATCGTCGTGTTGCGCTCGATCAGACGGGTGAAGACGCCACCGAGGGTTTCGATGCCCAGAGACAACGGAGTTACGTCGAGGAGCAGAACATCCTTGACATCGCCCTGCAGAACGCCGGCCTGGATGGCAGCGCCGAGAGCAACGACTTCGTCCGGGTTGACGCCCTTGTGCGGCTCCTTGCCGAACAGCTGCTTGACGACTTCCTGAACCTTCGGCATGCGGCTCATACCACCGACGAGAACGACTTCATCAATCTCGGCGGGCGTGACGCCGGCGTCCTTGAGGGCTGCCTTGCACGGCGCGATCGTGCGCTGAACGAGGTCGTCGACCAGACTCTCGAGCTTGGCGCGTGTCAGCTTCAGCGTCAGGTGCTTCGGACCGGAAGCATCAGCCGTGATGAACGGCAGGTTGATTTCGGTCTGCTGCGAGGACGAGAGCTCGATCTTGGCCTTTTCGGCAGCTTCCTTCAGGCGCTGAAGAGCGAGCTTGTCGTTCTTGAGATCGATGCCATTGTCCTTCTTGAACTCGGCAGCGAGGTATTCGACGAGACGCATGTCGAAGTCTTCACCGCCGAGGAAGGTGTCGCCGTTGGTCGACTTCACCTCGAAGACGCCGTCGCCGATTTCGAGGATCGAAATATCGAAAGTACCGCCGCCAAGGTCATAGACGGCAATCGTCTTGCCTTCCTTCTTGTCGAGGCCGTAAGCCAGCGCCGCTGCGGTCGGCTCGTTGATGATGCGCAGAACCTCAAGACCCGCGATCCTGCCGGCGTCCTTGGTTGCCTGACGCTGTGCGTCGTTGAAGTATGCCGGAACCGTGATGACGGCCTTCTCGACTTTTTCACCGAGGTAGGATTCAGCCGTTTCCTTCATCTTCTGAAGGATCATTGCGGAGACCTGCGCGGGCGAATAGCCCTTGCCATTGGCTTCGACCCAGGCGTCGCCATTATCGCCTTTCGAGATCTTGAAGGGGACAAGACCCTTATCCTTCTCAACGGTCGGATCTTCGTAGCGGCGGCCGATCAGGCGCTTGACGGCGAAGAGCGTGTTCGTTGGATTGGTGACGGCCTGGCGTTTCGCCGGCTGGCCGACAAGGCGTTCGCCATCGTCGGTAAATGCCACCATGGAAGGGGTCGTACGCGCGCCTTCCGCGTTCTCGATGACCTTCGCGTCTTTGCCGTCCATGACAGCGACGCAGGAATTTGTCGTTCCGAGGTCGATACCAATTACTTTTGCCATGTCATTTACTCCTTGAAGCAAGCTGTCGGAACCCCGCGAAGGCATTTCCTGACAGCCCCTTACGGGATGTGGGTCTTCTTAATTAACGCAATCGTGATTGCGGTGATGCGGCGTATATAAGGAGCGGTTTTCTTGACTGCAAGGCGAGAATGAACCCGAGATCCAGCAAAACGAACGTGTTGCATTCACTTTCTACAGCGCGTGAAAGAAGTCCGCTACCCTTCGCGCCTCCGCGGACTTAACAAAGCCGGCTTGCGCTTGGCATGAGGCGCTTTCGCTATTGTCCCATGATCAGATCAAGCAACGTGGTCCGGCGCGGTTGGAGGGAAGACGTTGCTGCCGGGCCGCCGACGTCTCCCGGCGGAATCGGTCCTTCCGGGGCGGCTACGGCCTGTTGCTGCCGACCGGGTGCCGGAGGAAACGATGCTTGCGCTTCCGTGCTGGTCCGACCTCCGAAAACGCCGGAAATGATGCCGCTAATCGTTGTCGGCTGCTCCTGCATCGGCTGCGGTTCACCCTGCGCCATCGGCTGGTTGCCGAATCCATTCGGGTCCGAGATGAATTGACCATTGCCGAATAGCGGAGCAGGAGAAAGGCCCTTATGCGCAGCAATCATGAATTCCTGCCACGCCTTTGCCGGCAGGCCGCCGCCGGTGACCTTCTTCATCGGCGTGCCGTCGTCATTGCCGAACCAGACGCCGGTTGTCAGATTGCTGGTGAACCCGACGAAGAGCGCATCGCGGGAATTCTGCGTTGTGCCGGTTTTGCCGGCGGCCTGCCAGCCAGGAATCTTGGCGCTTTTGCCCGTGCCGGTCTCGATCGTGCCCATCATCATGGCATTCATGTTGGCGGCGACCGTTTCGGAAAGAACGCGAGGCGGGTTGTCGTAGGTGTTCTCATAAAGAACCTTGCCTTCGGCGGTCGTCACCCGGCGGATCACATGCGGGGTTGCCTTAAAGCCGCCGTTCATGAAGGAGGCGTAGGACGCAGTGAGTTCCATCAGCGATACTTCCGACGTGCCGAGCGCGATCGAGGCATTCGGTTGCAGCTCGGTCTCTATGCCGAGACGGTGGGCGAGTTTGATCACCTGCTCCGGTCCGTCATACATGACGAGTTGGGCTGCGACGGTATTCAACGACTTCGCAAGAGCGGTCGCGAGCGTCACTTCGCCGTTGTATTTCTTTTCGTAGTTTTCAGGCGTCCAGTTGCCGATGCGGATCGGCGCGTCGTTGAAGACGGAATAAGGCGTCAGCCCCTTTTCGAGCGCGGCTGCATAGACAAAAGGCTTGAACGAGGAACCAGGCTGGCGTTTCGCCTTGACGGCCCGATTGAACTGGCTTTCGGCATAGTCCCTGCCGCCGACAAGTGCCCGGATCGCCCCGGTCCCGTCGATCGAGACGAGAGCGGCCTGAGACGCGTCGAGTTTTGCGCCGTCCTTTGCGAGAATGTCGTTCAGCGACTGCTCGGCCCTCTTTTCCAGCCCCTTGTCGATTGTCGTGTCGACGATGAGGTCTTCTTTCACCTCGCCGACCAGTCCGGCAAGCTCGTCCATTACCATGTCGGCCACATATTGACCGGCACCCGACCAGTAGCTCTTCGCCTTAGACGGCGTCTGCGTCATCGCCGTCTTCACCTCGTTGTCGGTGATATAGCCCTGATCGCGCATGGCCTGCAGCACGACCTGGGCACGGGCGTTTGCGGCTTCGGGATCGCGGGCCGGAGAGAGGCGTGACGGCGCCTTGACGAGACCGGCGAGCAAAGCCGCTTCGCCGAGATTCACGTCGCGCGCAGACTTGTTGAAATAGCGGCGGGCGGCGGCCTCGACGCCATAGGCATTCGAGCCGTAGAAGACGCGGTTCAGATACATCGCAAGGATCTGGTCCTTGGTATATTTCTGCTCGAGCCAGAAGGATAGCAGCACTTCCTGGACCTTGCGCTCCAGCGTGCGATCCGGTGAGAGGAAGAGGTTCTTTGCGAGCTGCTGCGTCAGCGTCGAGCCGCCTTGGATGGGCTGGCCGGTCAAATTATTGATGAGGGCGCGGGCAAGCCCCATCGGGTCGACGCCGAAATGCGAATAGAAGCGCTTATCTTCAATGGCAACGATCGCCTCGGGAATATAAGGCGACATCTGATCGAGCGACAGTGCCTCGCCGCCCGTGGCGCCGCGATTGGCGATAACGCTGCCATCGACGGATGTGATCTTGACGTTCGGCGGCCGGTCAGGGATCGCCCACGTGCTGGCACTCGGCATGCGCGAGCCGTAGTAGAAAACCAGCCCAGCCACACCGATGCCGGCCCAGATACCAAGAACGACGCACCAATAGACCGCGCGGCGGATAAAACGGAAGAAACCGCCATCCTGGCGTTCCGGCCGCTCGCGTCTGCCGCGTTTTTTCCTGTCTGGTGCGCGGCTTCGTGTAGGTTCCGAGGAAGAACGTCTGGTTCCGCGTCCGCCCGCGACACGGTCGTCGTCATCGAGCGAGAAATCGTCGTCGTCTTCATAGCGGCTACGGCCGCTGAAGGACGGTTCGATTCTATCACGTGATCTGCCCCTACCTGCCATCGTGGACCGGCCGCACCCCATGTGTCGCAAGCGCTCTTTGCGCAATCATCCGGGTGGACTGTAAATACGGCGATTTAAGGGGTGGTTAAGACTGCCGGCGAGCGGTCTCGGCAGCGGCTTCAGCCGTGCCGCTTGCGCATGGCTGCCATTCGTTGCGATTGTCACAGAACTGACATATATCGCGCCACCTTGCGCCGAAGAAAAAAGCAATAAGCGCAATAGATAGGCAATTATTATGAGCATTGATCTTAAGAGAATAGACGAGACCAGGCTCCGCGAAATCTGGAGCGTCCATGAATTTGCGCGGCAATGTCGGCAGGGCAAGATGGAAGAAAGCCGCCTGAAAATGCTGCACGGCCCGTTTGCAGAGATGCACGAACTTACGGCAGGCCCTGAACGAAAAGCTTCTGTTTGGTAAATTGGGAACCTTTAGCTGTCCCACTCGTTTTTATCATAGCGGGACAGCCCTCAAGTCCCGTGATGGATCGGTCGTCTCCCCTCAACACGGCCGATCGAAATCAGGCCCGGCGCCTCCTTCTTGGAGCGTCGGGCTTTTTCAACTCTGCAATGGAAAGGGCGGCATTTCCGCCGCCCTGGACCTTCATTGGTTAGTTCCGGCAGCCCGGTTCGCCTGGCTTGCAGGCACCCCGCGGTGGCCTGCGGCGGTCATTATCACCGCCGTTGCGGCCACGGCTATCATCGCCCCGGCGGATGACGCGATTGTCATCATTGCCCCGACGTTCGAAACTCCGGCGGCCGCGATCGCCCTCATTGCGCAGATCACGGTTGAATTCCCGCTGCCTGTCGACATCAGGCCTGCGGCTGGGCGCACGATCGAAATTCGGCTGGCGATCCGGACGGTCATCAAACTCACGGCGCCTTTCAGGCGTACGGCTAAAATCGGGCCTCCGTTCCAGTCGCCGGTCGAATTCCGGGCGCGGAGCTGGCCTTGGCTCGAATTGCGGAGCTGGCCTTGGCTCGAATTCAGGTCTGCGACTGGGCGCCCGGTAAGGTTCCGGACGGCGGTCCGGGCCGCGATAGAAGTCTGGTCCGCGGCGCCAGCGATCGCGGTCACGATAGAAGTCACGGTCGCGGTAATAGCGATCCCAATAGCTGCCGAAGCTGAAGACAACGACGGGAATACCGAGCGGGCGATAATATTGAGGCCCGACATAAACGCGGCGCTGTTGATAAAGAGCCTGGATGTATCGGCCGTGCACCCAGCCGCGGCCGCCGTAGAACTCCACATCGCACCATGGAACATCGGCAAGGCAGCCGTAAATTTCGATGGATTCGCCGGCCGGAACTACGGTGACGGCCGGATACGCGGTACTTGGGCCGGCTCGCATATTGACGTTCGTCGTCGCGAAGCCTTCTGCGGCCTGAGCGATCAGCGGAACAAGCAAGAGCATGCCGGTCGCGGCAATTTTCAAAAGGGTGCGTTTCACGGTTCAACTCCCTGGGAAGCAGACGTCATGCCACATCCGGTATTTGTTTTTACTTCGGCTTTTGCCGGTTCCGGGGCATAATCAGAACGCTTGCCGGCCTTTGTGAGACGGCAATCATTCGTCTTGTCTTTCAATGGTTTATAGCACATCTTGCATGAACGCAGCTTGAACGGAAGAATCCGGGCTCTGGGCCTTGAAATTGCCGGAGCGGCTTCCGATTTGAGGCTCAACAGATCGCAGCCAATTGGCTGCAATGTCCGCTTTTTCCTTGACCACGGATGTACTGGCATTGAAGCGAAGCGGATGACGAAAGGCCGGGTTCATCCGGCCTTCGTCTGAATGCGTGCCCGCGTAAACTGCGAGGCACGCCTTTTGTTTTCAGGCTGCCAGCGCGTCGAGGATGCGCACCCAGGAGCGGATGCCCTTGTGGTAGGAGGCGAGCTCATATTTCTCGTTGGGCGAATGGATCCGATCATCCGAAAGGCCGAAGCCGACAAGCAGCGATTCCATGCCGAGCATTGTCTGGAAATCGCCGACGATCGGAATTGAGCCGCCCATACCGATGACGACGGCGGGCTTCGGCCATTCGTCGGAAAGGGCGCTCTTCGCCCTGGTGATCACCGGAGAATCGTATGCAAGGTGAATTGCCGGCGAACCGCCATGAGGATGGAACTCGACCGAGCAGTCGGCAGGAATTTTCGAACGGATATAGCTGCGGAACGTTTCTCGGATCTTTGCCGGATCCTGCTTGCCGACGAGGCGGAAGGAAACCTTGGCCGAAGCCTTGGCGGCGATCACGGTCTTGAAACCCTCGCCGGTATAGCCGCCCCATATACCGTTGACTTCAGCCGTCGGGCGCGCCCAGGTGAGTTCCAGAACGGAGCGGCCTTTTTCACCCGACGGCACCGAAAGGCCGACTTGGCCCAGGAAGCTTTCAGCGGTCTGGCCGAGCTTTTCCCATGAGGCCCTGATGTTTGCAGGCGTTTCCTCGACGCCTTCATAAAAGTTCTCGAGCGCAACGCGGCCGGTTTCGTCGTGGAGGCCGGAAAGCGCCGCTGTCAGGACATGGATTGGATTTGCAGCCGCGCCGCCGAAAAGCCCGGAATGCAGATCGCGGTCTGCTGCCGTAACGACGACTTCTTCGCCAACAAGGCCCCGAAGGGTAGCAGCAATTGCCGGGGTCTCACGATCCCACATGCCGGTATCGCAGACAAGCGCGTAGTCGGCCTTCAGTTCGGCCGCATTTGCCTCCAGGAAGGGCTTGAGCGAGGGCGAGCCGGATTCCTCTTCGCCCTCGAAGAGGATGGTGATCCGGCAGGGAAGCGCGCCGTTGACCTCTTTATAGGCCCGGCAAGCTTCGACGAAGGTCATGAGCTGGCCCTTGTCGTCCGCGGTGCCGCGGCCGGTCAGGATCTTTCGGCCGTTGCCCATGTCCGTGATGGCCGGTTCGAAGGGATCGTTTTCCCAGAGCTCAACTGGATCGACCGGCTGAACGTCGTAATGACCATAGAATAGTACATGCGGCGCATCCGCACCGGCGTCTGCATGGTGCGCAACGACCATCGGGTGGCCGGGAGTATCGCGAACGGAAGCTTCGAAGCCCAGCGTCTTCAAATAGGCGACCAGCCATTCAGCCGCCATGCGGCAATCCGCTTTGTAAGCCGGGTCGGTCGAGATCGATTTGATGCGCAGCAACTCGAATAGTCTGTCGAGGCTTGAGCCGAGATTCTGATCCGCGCGCGAAAGCACCGGGGTTACGTCTATCATTTCCGACTCCCTTTTGAAATTTGGCCGGACGATAGACCAAAGGTGGGGACGTTTCGAGGAAGAAAAATCGGAATTTGGAAGCCGTTAACAAGGCGTCCTACTAAGGCACAAAGGCCGCGATATGCTCGGCAAGCCTGATATCGAGCCGAGCGCAAAGCTGACGGCGCGCGTAGGCGTGCTTTTGGCACGTGCCGATGGACCGTTGCGAAAACGCTCACGGGATGTTCCAGCTGCCGAATAGGGATCAGATTTTCTTCGCGTTTTCGAGAAGGCGCCGGATATATTCCAGCATCAGCTCGCGTTCGAAGGTCTTGAAACCTTGGAAAAGCGCAAGGTCAGCCTCGCGCGCTGTCCTGACCGCCTCATCTTCGATCGCCCGTGCGATGGGCGTCAGGAAGATCAGCTGTGCTCGCTTGTCGGAAGGATGGGGGCGGCGCTCGATGAGACCGTCGCGCGCCATGCGTGCAAGCGTATTGGCCATTGTCGCCTGTTCGATATCGACGCGTTCGAGCAATTGCTTCTGCGTCAGGCCGTCTTCCGCCCAAAGTTCGAGAAGGATCGGGAATTGCCCGGGAGAAAAACCGAGCCCCGCCGCGCGCTGCTGCAGCGAGCGGGCAAAACCCTTGGCCAGCTGGCTTGCAAGGTATGCTCCCGAATCCATCCTGTTAAATCCCATGATTGCAGTTAGGCTCAAAAACGGATGCGAAACAATGCAACAAGTCGCATGCGATGGATCAAAATTTGCCCTTGAGCTTCATAAATGTGCATCTCTGCGGAAAAACAAAGCCGCCATGGCCTGGAGGTTGGCCATGGCGGCTTGAAAATGGGGACAAAGGCCCGGAGAGGGGGATAAGGCCTTTGTCCAAGTCTGATGCGGCGGGGGACAAGCCGGTAATCAGACCCTCGGCGCGATCAAACGCCGGTGACTATGATTTGTGATCGGGAATGTGGTTTTTCAAGGGAGGCCGGCCGAACCGACAATTACAAATTGGTAACAGTTCGGTGAGGGCCGCAAAGTCCTAGTCCTGAGCCCTTCCACGATCACGCCAGAAGAATGCAAGATTCCATCCGGCGATCAGGATGGCCATGCCGGCAAAGGCGCAGATCAGCGGAATGATGCGAAGCGATTCGTAAGGGCCGACCGAGATCAGAAAGGCCGAAAGGAGCAAGGCGTTCAACAGCTGAAATTCTGCTTGGGTGCTGAAGCTTCGCGTGCGATCCAGATGCTGCGGAAAGAAGGTTCGCAAACCCTTGATCGCCAGCAGGAACACAGGCGCGAAAAGCACTTTGCGAAAGATAACCGAAGGGCCGTCACCCAATGCATAGGAGCTGGCAAGAACGATCGCCATGAGAATAAGCGGTACGGCATAGGCGACCGCGATGCTGCGCTTTTCCATAGGCAATTCCATTTCGAAGGCCGACGGTCAGCAATAAATAGTACCACAAACAGCATGTGCAATGGACGTTTCCATCCCGCCACGCTATCCATGCAACCATGAAAAAAGGCGATCATCTTTTCCTTATTGACGGTTCGGGTTTCATCTTCCGGGCGTTTCACGCTCTGCCGCCGCTGACGCGCAAATCCGACGGCCTGCCGGTCGGCGCCGTCTCCGGTTTCTGCAACATGCTCTGGAAGCTGTTGACCGATGCGCGCGACACGTCCGTCGGCGTGACGCCCACGCACCTTGCGGTAATCTTCGACTATTCGGCAAAGACCTTCCGCAAGGACTTGTACGATGCCTACAAGGCGAACCGCTCTGCGCCGCCGGATGAACTGATACCGCAATTCGGGCTGATCCGGGAGGCAACGCGCGCCTTCAACCTGCCCTGCATAGAGACCGAGGGTTTCGAGGCGGACGATATCATCGCCACATATGCCCTCCAGGCGGAAGCGACCGGCGCCGATGTGACGATCGTCTCGTCCGACAAGGATCTGATGCAACTCGTAACGCCGAACATCCACATGTACGACAGCATGAAGGACAAGCAGATCGGCATCCCGGACGTCATCGAGAAATGGGGCGTCTCCCCCGAAAAGATGATCGACCTGCAGGCAATGACCGGCGATTCGGTCGATAATGTTCCGGGTATTCCTGGCGTCGGCCCGAAGACCGCCGCACAGCTTCTTGCAGAATACGGCGACCTCGACACGCTGCTGGACCGTGCGCATGAGATCAAGCAGGAAAAGCGCCGCCAGGCGATTCTCGAAAATGCCGACAAGGCAAGGCTCTCGCGCGAATTGGTGCGGCTGCGATCTGATGTGCCGCTGGTGCTTGGTCTGGACGACCTCGTTCTCGAAGTGCAGAACGGTCCGAAGTTGATCGGCTTCCTGAAGGCGCTGCAATTCACGACGCTGACGCGCCGTGTGGCGGAGGCGTGCAATTGCGATGCGAGCGCCATCGAGGCGGCCGACGTGAAGGTCGAGTGGGGTACTGCTGCGCACGGCCCCGATCTCGATGCCGTTGAACCGGAGCCGGTTGCAGGCGGCATTCCGGATGTTGAGGGCGCTGCCGTTCCGATTCCGGCGACGGCCAAGCCCGCCGGCAAAGGCTTTACCCCCGCCGAACTTGCCAAGGCGCGCGCCGAAGCCTTTGCAGCGCTGCCGTTTGATCATTCTACCTACGTGACGATCCGCGATCTCGCGACGCTCGACAAATGGATTGGCGATGCGCGGGCAACAGGCCTCGTCGCCTTCGATACCGAAACCACTTCGCTTGATGCGATGCAGGCGGAGCTGGTCGGATTCTCGATGGCGATTGCCGACAACGACAAGAACCCGACGGGCCTCAAGACCCGCGCCGCCTATGTCCCAATCGGCCATAGGAACGGCGTCAGCGATCTCCTTGGCGGCGGGATTGCGGACAACCAGATACCGATGCGGGACGCGTTGCCGCGGCTCAAGGCATTGCTCGAAGACGAGTCCGTCCTCAAGGTCGCGCAGGACCTGAAATATGATTATCTGCTGATGAAGCGCTACGGCGTCGAGACAAAGAGCTTCGATGACACGATGCTGATGTCCTACGTCCTCGACGCCGGCATTGGCGCGCATGGCATGGATTCGCTCTCCGAGAAATTTCTCGGCCACAAGCCGATCGCTTACAAGGATATCGCAGGAAGCGGCAGGGCGAATGTCACGTTCGACCTTGTCGATATCGACCGAGCCACACACTATGCCGCCGAAGGCGCCGATGTGACGCTGCGGCTCTCGATGGTGCTGAAGCCGCGGCTTGCCGCAGCAAAGCTAACAGCCGTCTACGAGCGGCTGGAACGGCCGCTGCTGCCGGTGCTCGCGCGCATGGAGGAGCGAGGAATCACCGTCGACCGCCAGATTCTGTCCCGCCTTTCCGGCGAACTGGCACAAGGAGCTGCGCGTCTGGAGGACGAAATCTACACGCTGGCGGGCGAGAAGTTCACGATCGGCTCGCCGAAGCAGCTTGGTGACATCCTCTTCGGCAAGATGGGGCTTGCCGGTGGCAACAAGACGAAGACCGGGCAATGGTCGACGTCGGCAAGCGTGCTGGAAGAGCTTGCAACCGTGGGTTACGAGCTGCCGCGCAAGATCGTCGATTGGCGTCAGCTGACCAAGCTGAAATCCACCTACACCGATGCGCTGCCGGGCTACGTGCATCCACAGACGAGGCGCGTCCACACCTCTTATTCGCTGGCCTCGACGACGACGGGGCGCCTTTCGTCGTCCGAGCCGAATCTGCAGAACATTCCGGTGCGCACGTTGGAAGGCCGGAAAATCCGCACCGCCTTCATCTCCGTGCCCGGGCATAAGCTGATCTCGGCCGATTACAGCCAGATCGAACTGCGCGTGCTCGCGCATGTTGCGGAAATCCCGCAACTGACCCAGGCTTTTGCCGAAGGTATAGATATTCACGCGATGACGGCCTCCGAAATGTTTGGCGTTCCGGTCGACGGCATGCCGGCCGAGGTGCGCCGCCGCGCCAAGGCGATCAACTTCGGCATCATCTATGGCATTTCCGCATTTGGCCTTGCCAACCAGCTCTCGATCGAACGCTCCGAAGCGGGTGACTACATCAAGAAATATTTCGAGCGCTTCCCCGGCATCCGCGACTACATGGACAGCCGCAAGCAGATGGCGCGCGACAAGGGCTATGTCGAGACGATCTTCGGGCGGCGAATCAACTACCCGGAAATCCGCTCGTCCAATCCTTCAGTGCGTGCCTTCAACGAGCGTGCTGCGATCAACGCGCCGATCCAGGGCTCGGCCGCCGATATTATTCGCCGGGCAATGATCAAGATCGAGCCCGCGCTTGCCGAAGCCGGTCTTGCGGATCGGGTCCGCATGCTGCTCCAGGTGCACGACGAGCTCGTCTTCGAGGTTGAGGATGCCGACGTCGAAAAGGCGATGCCGATCATCGTTTCCGTCATGGAAAACGCCGCCATGCCGGCGCTCGAAATGCGCGTGCCGTTGAAGGTCGATGCGCGCGCCGCCACCAATTGGGAAGAAGCGCACTGAGCGCTTCGACCTCGAAGATTTTTCTCAGTAGCATAACCAATTGATAATGCTCAATTTAGGCTTCGGGAGGTGTGCCGTTTAGGTGCGACTGGAAGGAACTTGTTAACCTTCATTTTCTAATCCGGTTGGGTCAGAAATTGAGCGAGTAGCGTGTCGCATGCGTTTTCCCAGAACGAATTTGACGGATGCCGAGGAATTTTCCTCGGAAATAGACGTACAGGATGCAGGCGGTGACATGAATGTCGCTCCCGCAGCGCCGGGTTGGCAGAGCAATTTCTCGCTTGCACCGAACGTGCGTTTTACCCGCACACCGGAAAACCTGATCAGCAAACGCCGCCCGCCGACCGAATCGGACCAGCCGATTCGTGAGGAAGCCGTCAGCGAAGAGTCGGCTGGTGATGCCGAGCCGAGCGCTCCGATCATGATCGATGTGCCATTCGATATCTATGTTCGGGATGTGCCCGAGAGCGACCATCTGGAGCATGTCGCTGCGGTTCAACCGGAATTCCGCGCGTCGTCCGAGCTTGCGGACATTTCCGATTTCGCTTTCTGGGAAGTCATGGCCTTCGAGGAAGCGGCTGCGGCCCCGATTATCGCTCCAACTGCTTCACTGCCGAAGATTGTGGCCACGCCGGAATCGATCATCTCGCGCTTCCGCGTGATGGAGTGGCGCCCGGGAGGGAGGCCGCAGACGCGCACTGATGTGCCGGCCACAGCAATGGCCGCTCCAGCACCTGCAAAGCCTATATCGAACGCGGCCCCACCAACCCAACCGGCCGCGTCGGTGATCGCGAAAACGCTGCCGATCGCGCCGATGCCGGTTCGCGTGCAGGCCACTGCACATCTGGCGCCCGCACCGCGCGCCGTGACCCAGAAGACTATCCCGGCGAATATCGATCCATCCGGCTACGAATTTCCGCCACGCGCACTGCTACAGGAGCCTCCGGAGCGTCTGGGCGAGATCATGTCGCAGGAATCACTGGAGCAGAATGCCGGACTGCTGGAAAGCGTGCTGGAAGACTTCGGCGTCAAAGGCGAGATCATCCATGTGCGTCCCGGTCCGGTCGTCACGCTCTATGAATTCGAGCCCGCACCCGGTGTGAAGTCGTCGCGTGTCATAGGCCTTGCTGACGACATCGCCCGCTCCATGTCAGCGCTGTCCGCCCGCGTTGCCGTCGTGCCGGGCCGCAATGTCATCGGCATCGAATTGCCGAATGCCATCCGCGAGACCGTCTATTTCCGCGAAATGATCGAAAGCCAGGATTTCGAGAAGAGCGGCTACAAACTGGCGCTCGGCCTTGGCAAAACGATCGGCGGCGAGCCGGTGATTGCCGAGCTTGCGAAGATGCCGCATCTACTGGTGGCCGGCACCACTGGCTCCGGTAAGTCCGTCGCGATCAACACGATGATCCTGTCGCTTCTCTATCGCATGACGCCGGAGCAGTGCCGCCTGATCATGGTCGATCCGAAGATGCTGGAACTGTCGGTCTATGACGGCATCCCGCACCTGCTGACGCCCGTCGTCACCGATCCGAAGAAGGCCGTGATGGCCCTGAAATGGGCGGTGCGCGAAATGGAGGAGCGTTACCGCAAGATGTCGCGCCTCGGCGTGCGCAACATCGACGGCTATAACGGCCGCGTGGCGCAGGCGCGCGACAAGGGCGAAACCATCCACGTCATGGTCCAGACCGGCTTCGACAGGGGCACAGGCGCACCGATCGAAGAGCAGCAGGAAATGGACTTGGCGCCGATGCCCTATATCGTCGTCATCGTCGACGAAATGGCCGACCTTATGATGGTCGCCGGCAAGGAGATTGAAGGCGCGATCCAGCGTCTCGCCCAGATGGCGCGCGCCGCCGGCATTCACCTGATCATGGCGACGCAACGTCCCTCGGTCGATGTCATCACCGGCACGATCAAGGCGAACTTCCCGACCCGCATCTCCTTCCAGGTGACGTCGAAGATCGACAGCCGCACGATCCTTGGCGAACAGGGTGCCGAGCAACTCCTCGGCCAGGGCGATATGCTGCACATGCAGGGCGGCGGCAGGATTTCCCGCGTCCACGGCCCGTTCGTCTCCGATCTCGAAGTCGAAAAGGTCGTCGCACATCTGAAGACGCAGGGCCGTCCGGAATATCTGGAGACGGTCACCGCGGATGAAGAGGAAGATGCCGAGCCGGAAGACAGCGCCGTCTTCGACAAGAGCGCCACGGCATCCGAGGACGGCAATGAGCTCTACGATCAGGCCGTCAAGGTCGTGCTTCGCGACAAGAAATGCTCGACTTCCTACATCCAGCGCCGCCTCGGCATCGGCTACAACCGCGCCGCATCGCTGGTCGAACGCATGGAAAAGGAAGGCCTCGTCGGACCGGCCAACCATGTCGGCAAGCGTGAGATCGTGTCGGGACGAGGGGACGGCGAATAGTTGCCAGCGCAGGTACTATAATCCGCCCGCCGGCTGCAACTAACCCAATCCAGCAAGCCGTTCGGTCTCACGCACGAACGCCGACTTGCCGCCGGTGCAGTAGCTCCAGTCGCCATTGGCTTCATCCATGAGCCGAAGCTTGAGAGCCGCATAGGCTTCGGCCCTTTGGGAATACGTCCGCAGATAGTCGCGCAAGGCAATGCGATCCCTGAGCACAGCATTTTCAGAAGTGAGACTGTAGAGCTGTGCAGCACCGTAAGTAGGGAACGATTACGATGGTCATGAGCTCCTCTAGCCGGCTAAGCGATTTCAGCGAGGAAGCCGTTGAGCGTGTCGACGATCTTGCGCTCGGCCTCTTCCAGCGAACCGCTGTTGTCGAACTCGGTGACGTCGTAGTCGCCGCGCACGGTGAGTGAGCCGCGAGCGAGGCGGGCCATGATGTCCTCGTGGGTCTCGCGGCCGCGAGCCTCGAGACGTCCGGCCAGCACTTCCGGGCGCGCTGTCACGTTGATGACCTTGAGACGGGGAAAAACGGCCTGAAAACGGTGGAGAGCCGAACGGGAGCCGTTGGCGATCACTAGGTGCCCCTTCGCCAGTGCGACGGAAACCTCTGCCGGAATGCCATACTTCAGCCCATGTGCTTCCCACCATACCGCGAAGTTGCCGGATTGCTCCATCGAGACGAAGCCTCCCTCGGAAACGGCGAGATGGTCTTCGCCGCCGGCATCGCTGTCCCGCGTGATGACGCGGCGAACGAAGTGCACGTCGGGACGGCCGGCAAAATGCTTGGCCGCCAGAGTCATCAGAGTGTCCTTGCCGGCGCCGCTTGGGCCGACGACAACGACCATGATACCGCGCTCGGTGCCAGGTACTAGGTGCGGTTCGTGCGACGGAATCATGCGACCCGGCGCCCTTCACGCCAGACGGAGCGGGTCACCGGTACGCCTTCGTCGCGGAAGACGCGCACAAGATCGGCGCGAAGGCCGGTTTCGATTCTGCCGCGATCGTTGAGGCTGACGGTACGTGCCGGCGTCGCCGTCACCATCGCGATCGCCTTCGGCAATGAGATCGTTTCTAGCTCGTCGGCAAGAATGAAGGGTGCGTAGAGCAGGCTGAGCGGCACATAGTCGGAAGAAAGCACGTCGAGCACGCCACGTTCGGCAAGGTCGCGAGCAGCGATATTGCCTGAGTGGGACTTGCCGCGCACGACGTTGGGAGCGCCCATCAGCACGCTCATGCCGTGCGTATGCGATGCCTTGGCGGCATCGAAGCTCGTCGGAAACTCCGCAAGGCGCACGCCGTTCTCCATCGCCTCGTCGACATGGGCAAGCGTCGCATCATCGTGGCTCGCAACGGTGATACCACGCGCCTTGCAGACCTCGGCGATTGCGTTGCGGTGCGGCGTCGAATTGCAGGCGGATTCGTTGAGGCGCTTTTCGATGAAGCGCGCGAACTCCTCGTCCGAAAGGCCGCGCTTCTTCTGATAATAGAAGACGTATTGATCCATCGTCTGGAACTGACGCTGGCCCGGCGCGTGGTCCATGAGCGAAACGAGGCGGACATAGGGATCGTTCTCGAAATCCGCGAAATGCTCCAGCACATTGTCGGCCGAGACCTCGCAGCGCAGGTGGATCAGGTGTTCCGCTCGAAGCCGGCCTTCCCGCTCTGCCTTCTGGATGGCATCGGCCATCTCGCGCATTTCGCCATGTTCAAAGCCGCCGTCTTCGTCCGCACCCATGCGCAGGCAGTCGAAGACGGTGGTGATGCCGGAGGTGACGATCTGCGCGTCATGGGCCTGAATGGCCGCCGTCTTATGCCAGCGAAGGCCTGGACGCGGCGAATAGTGGCCTTCGAGATGATCGGTATGCAGTTCGACGAGACCAGGGATCAGGTAATCGCCCTCGAAATCCTCTCCATTTGCCGAATTGCCTTTCGAGATATCATTAATTTTCCCGTCGCGGATCAAAAGCGAGCCATCAACGATCTCGTCTTCAAGAACGATGCGGGCGTTGGAAAGGACTAACTCTTTGGTCATCTGTCGATCTCTCAGCGTTTGGCGCCAGCAAGCGGCAGCCATGAATGAATCTTGAACAGCGCGCCTCGCTCTTCTTCAATGAAGACTGCGAGGCCAGAAATGGAAAGCGGCCGGCCGATGAAATCGGCAAAACGCTTCTCCAGGATCGATTTCATCAGTGCCGAGCGCTCTTCGGGCACCTGGCCGGTCAGGGTCATGTGAAAGCCGAAGTCCTCCATCACGTAAGGATAGCCCCAGCGCATGAGGTTGGAGCGTTGGCTTTCCGTCAGTTGTTCAGGCTTTCGCCTTGTAACATCGGCCTCGGAAAGTGCTGCGCGAAACGGCTCGAAGGACTTTACCACGCTTACCGCGAAATCCTGAAGCGGCGCATGCATAAAGCCAGGAACCAGCGCAAAGAATCGGCCGATCTGCCCGAGGACAAGCTCCGGGATATCGAATGCCGGCGTGCGGCCGGCGAAATCCTCGACGACTGCCATCAGGTCCCTTTCGGTGACCGATGAGGCGAGAGTGAAGGGTGCCTTGATCGTCGCATGAAAGCCGTATCGGCGCGGATCGGCTGTCAGTTCGAACTGTTCTGCGGCCGGCATCCCATTTTCCTCGGGAGCCGGATAAGCTTCGCCCGTAAATGCGTCGCGCCCAAGCCAGATCGAGGCGGCGCCGGTCAGAGGATCGTCCTTTGGCGGCGTAAAATAAAGGGCGTAGCGCAATGTTCTTGTCCTGAAAATATGTTCAAGCAGGGGCCGCAATGTCAGTGATTTGGCCGCGGACCGCAAGCAGGCTCCCGGCTAAAAGATTTCCGTGACAGAATGATGATGAGGCTGCCGCCCCATCAACTTTTAATGCGCTTTCGTGCCCATCAGCCGTTGGCGGAGTGCGTTTGATGCGGCATCGAACAAGAAGACGACGATCAGGATCAGGATGACCATATAGGCGACATTTTCCCAGTCGGAATTGGTGCGCATGGCCTCCCAGAGCTTCAGACCGATGCCCCCGGCACCGACCGCACCAATAACGGTGGCGGAACGGGTATTGGACTCCCAGAAATAGAGCGCCTGAGAAGCAAAAATCGGCATCACCTGCGGTACCACACCATATCGCTGCACCGTAACTGGATGTGCCCCTACCGATTTCACGCCCTCGCGCTGCTTGTCATCGATGTTTTCGAGCGCTTCCGAGTAAAGTTTGCCAAGGCTTCCCGTATCTGTGAAGAAGATGGCTGAAATGCCAGCGAGAGGACCAGGTCCGAACGCCCGGGTAAAGAACAGCGCCCAGATCAGCATATCCACCGAGCGCAGAAAGTCGAAGAATCGCTTTGTCAGCTGATTGGCCGGCCGGTTGCGGAAAATGTTCCTGGCGGCGATGAAGGATAGTGGGAAGGCGACGAGCATGGCAAACAGCGTGCCGACAAAGGCCATGACAACCGTCTGCAGCAGTTTTGTCCACACGTCGAGATGTTGCCAGGAGGGATTGTAGAGGAAGTCGTTCCAGGCGAGCGACAGATTGCTCTGCCGCGGATCGAGGTGTTCGCTCGACAGGATCAGAGAGGCCACTTCACCGGCAGACTTGCCGAAGAAAGCTGAATTGGTGTCGAACACGAAGTTCGCCCAGCCCAGGAAGCGCTTGTGGACCCTCACGCGGTCGGAGGAGATCTCCGCCCAACCGGAAAGGCCGAAGTATGCGATCACGCGCCCCCCTGGAGAGCGCTGCTCCGCCCATTCCGGAAGGTTGCCTTGGGCGGTCACCCGTTCCGCGGTTGTATCCAATGTCAGGGTCACGCGTTCGTCGTTGCGTGTCAGGACAACCTCGTTCGGGCGGATCTCCGCTGTTCGTGACGCGCCCATGTGGACCAGCGCTTCGGTGACGACTTCCTCCGTGCGTACGTCGGTTCTGGCCGCCTCTGCGGGAGCTGCCTGCTGCTGCGAGGCGCCGGCCATGAAATTGAAGCTTGAGGATGGAGCGGACGGCGCAGTCGTAGCGGGTGCCGTCGTCGGAGCTTCGATTATGCGGCTAACGATTTCGCGTTTCGCCTCCAACCAATCAGGGTTCGGATTGGGGCCGATGGGATCGAAGCGCGAATACGTGATCCGCATGCTGCCGTCGGGATTGATCTCTATATCGGGACGGATCTCGTAAGAAACCCAGTCGGCCAGATAATTGCCGGCGATACCCCAGTTGGCCTCGCCGAATACTTTTCCGACTGCGAAAAACCACCAGGCATAAAGGACGTAGAGAACGAGGGCGGCCACGATGAGCGGAACCTGAAACCGCCGCCAGACGGAGCGGTTGAAGATTTCCGGATGCCCGGCGGCGATACGTTCCATTTCGGCGGCATTCAGGGAGGGCATGGCGCGGTCCTTATCCAATGGTCTGAAATGCATGGTCGCCCACCAGCTTGCGCCTCAGCCAGGCCGAGAACTGGTCGACAGCGATGACTGTGAGCAGCAGCAATATGATGATCGCCAAGGTCTTAGCCTCGTGTCCGCGGCTGATTGACAGGCGCAACTGCTCACCGATGCCGCCGCCGCCGACGGCACCGATGACGGTGGAGGCTCGGACATTGATTTCGAGGCGCAGCAGGAAATAACTCATGAAGTTCGGCAGCACCTGCGGGACCATGCCGAACCATGCGCGCTCAATCCAGTTGCCTCCCACGGCCTTCAATCCCTCATCGGGCTTCATGTCGGCATTTTCGATGACCTCAAAAAACAGCTTTCCAAGTGCTCCGATCGTATGGATCGACACCGCGATGACAGCGGGAAGGGGGCCGAGAGAGAGGATTGCAAGGAAGAAGCCGGCGAGAACAACTTCGGGAAAAGCCCTGAGGATTTCCATGAAGCGTCGTGCCATGCCGCGTATCCAGATATTGCGGGTCATGTTTTTCGCGGCGATGAAGGACAGGATGAAGCCGAAAAACAGGCCGATGACAGTAGAGAAGATCGCGATGTTCAGCGTCTCTGCCATCTTGTAGAAATATTCCGGAATATAGAAACTTCCGGTGATGTAGTGCCGGCCGTCCGGATAATCGTACTGGAGGCTGCCATCATAGTAGGGCGAAGGGAGGTCGAACATGGCGCGCCAGATTTCCATGCCGTCCCGCGGAACGAGATCGCCGACGAAATCGAAAAGGTGCGGCAGCCGATCCAGGAATTTCCCCGAGTTGGTCTCGTTGGCGAACCAGAGGGACCCGCTCAGAGCGAGGATCAGGATTGCGAGGCTGAAAACGGTATAAAGCCGGCGGCGAGCTGCGAGCTCCTGCCAATGGCGTTCGACAAGCGCCCCTGTCTCGCTCAGAAACGGCTGCAGTGTGGTGGACGTCATCCCGTTATCCCCTTCCGCACACGAGGTGGACTCAACATGAAAGCGCCGCCGGCGGCATCCCGTCGGCGGCGCTGTCGTAATTGTGGGCGATCAGCCGCCGATCGTGGCCTTGCGGGCGTCGATGATCGGCTTGTAGAAGTCCGCATTGACTTCAGCGAAGCCCTTGAAGTCACCGCCCTGAATAGCCGAGAAGCATGCAGCGTCGCTCGTCGGCAGGTCCATCATGAACTTCTTGAACTTGGCTTTCATATCGTCGTTCATGGAAGTGCGGACAACGACCGGGCCGTTCGGGATCAGCGGAGACTTCCAGAGTTCGACCAGATCGTCCATGTTGAGGACCCCCTTGTCGACCATCTTGCGAAGATTGCCGGAGGTGTAGCCGTCCTTGAAATCGCCGATGCCGGAGCCGAAGGTCGTACCGGCATCGAAGGTGCCCTTCAGCACTTCGAGAACGAGGTTCTCATGGCCGCCGCCGAAGCCCGTCGAAGCCACGAGTTCCTTGACGGGCTTGCCGCCGAGGGCTTCCGGCAGGGTGACCGTGGGGATGAGGTAGCCGGAAGTGGAGTCCGGATCGGCGAAGCCGAGCTTCTTGCCCTTGATGTCGGTGACCTTCGTCATGCCCGAATCCTTGCGGGCAACCATGATCGAGTAGTAGCCCATGGAGCCGTCGGTCTGAACCGTGGTCAGGATCGGCTCCACAGCCTTCGAGTTTGCAAGGTAGATCTTGGCATAGCCGGATGCGCCGAGTTCGGCATAGTCAAGCGTGCCGCCGAGCAAGCCCTGGATGACGCCGTCATAATCGGCGGCCGGGAACAGTGAAACCTTTTCCACGCCGAGAACGGATGGCAGCTTGTCGACCATGCACTGGTAGTTGCGCAGGCGGTCAGCTTCGTTTTCGCCGCCGAGAATACCGACGCGGAACTCCTTGAGGTCTTCGGCGGCGGCAGCGCCGGCAAGCGCCAGAAGCGCTGTCGCGGCAAAGAGTGCTTTCTTCAACATGGGTCTCTCCTGATTAACCGGTTCCCCGGTGGTCTTGCTGTTACGAAGAAGTGTGCCCTTGAGGCAGGCAATCGATCACGGCCGTCTCCCTCAGAGGCCTGCCAGGGCAACCGGTTGCAGGCCGGCGGATGCTTGAACCGCGGCTGGCGCGGGAATTTTGATCGAGGTGGACGTCATGGTCTCGTCGATGCCGGCGCCATCCTTGTCGGTGCCGTAGATTTCCTTGACCGCAGCCGCTGTCAGCTCTGAAGGCTTGCCGTCGAAAACGACGCGGCCAGCGGCCATGCCGACGATGCGCTCGCAATAATTGCGTGCCGTATCGAGCGTATGCAGGTTGGTGATGACGGTGATGCCCTCGCGCTCGTTGATGTCGCGCAGCGCATCCATGACGATCTTGGCGTTCAGCGGATCGAGCGAGGCGATCGGCTCGTCGGCGAGCACCATCTTCGGGTTCTGCATCAGGGCGCGCGCGATCGCCACCCGCTGCTGCTGGCCGCCGGAAAGCGTGCCGGCGGTCTGCAGCGCCGTCTGCTCGATGCCGAGGCGTTCTAGGGCCGCAATCGCATGAATGCGCTCGTCGCGGCTAAAGATGTTGAGGAGGCTCAGCATGGTCGGGCGGTGATTGAGGCGGCCGAGCATGACATTGGTCAGAACGTCGAGGCGCGGGACGAGATTGAACTGCTGAAAGATCATCGCGCAATCGCGCTGCCAGTTGCGCAAGGCCTCGCCACGAAGGGCGGAGACTTCGACGCCGCCGAAACGAATGGATCCGGAAGTCGGCTCCTGCAGCCGGTTGATCATGCGAAGCAGCGTGGATTTCCCCGCGCCCGAGCGCCCGATGATGCCGACCATCTGGCCCTGCGGCATGTCGAGCGTGACGGAATCCACGGCCAGCTTTGCACCAAAACGGCGGGTGACATCCTTCAGTTCGAACATCATGCTCTACCTCGCATTCTAAGGGCCTGCGTCAGGAGTGCATTAGTCGGGCTCGATGAAACTCCAATGTCAGTTTTGTGTAAGTGCTGTGACAATCGGCCTTATGAACAGGCCTTTAGCTATTATGCCGGCTAAGGAAATCTTCCGCCGAAAGCGCCCGGAAATCCTCGAGTGCTGAACGCAGCTTCGAATGCTCCCAATCCCACCACGCAAGTCTGTCCATCCGCTCGCCGATTTCCCTGGAGAAACGCTCGCGGATAAGCTTTGCGGGAACGCCGCCGACGATCGTGTAGGGCGCGACGTCCTTTGAGACGACGGCACCTGCGCCGATCACCGCACCGTTGCCGACGGTGACGCCGGGCAAGATGGTTGCCCCATGGCCGATCCATACGTCATGACCGATGACGACGCGGTTGGAGCGTCGCCATTCGAAGAAATCCGTCTCCATATTCGCATCCGGCCAATAGTCTGCGGCGCGATAGGTGAAGTGATGCAACGTCGCGCGCCATGTCGGATGGTTGGTCGCGTTGATACGGACGGCGGCGGCAATATTTACGAACTTGCCGATGGTCGCGCACCAGATAGAGCCATCCTGCATGATGTAGGAATAATCACCGAATTCGACTTCGCTGATCCGGCAGCGTTCGGATATCTCCGTATAACGGCCAAGCGTGGCATCGCTGACAAAGGCGGTCTCGTGAATATAGGGCATGTCGCCCAGCTTCCGGCTCATGCTGCAAGCGCCTTTCGCGGCGAAAACTGCTGGACGTCGAGGATGCGGTCGGCTACCGCCTCTCTTACTTCCTCATCATGGAATATGCCGAGAAGGGCTACGCCCGCCTCTTTCTTCTCTGCGATCATGCCGACCACGACGGCGCGATTTTTTGCGTCGAGAGAAGCGGTTGGCTCATCGAGCAGCAGGACCGTATGGTCGGTGATGAAACCGCGAGCGATGTTGACACGCTGCTGCTCGCCACCCGAGAAAGTCGCAGGCGGCAGCCGCCATAGCGCTTGGGGAAGGTTCAGCTTTTCAAGCAGGGCCGCCGCTTTTTCGCGTGCGGTGGCAGCGGTCTCTCCGCGGGCAAGCAGCGGTTCGGCAACGACATCGATGGCGGCAACACGCGGAACGGTGCGAAGGAACTGACTGACATAGCCGAGAGTACGGCGGCGGACATCGATGACAGTGCGCGGGTCCGCAGCGGCGAGATCGACGACACGGCCCATGTGGCTGACGAGGATCTGTCCGGTATCTACGGCATAGTTGCCATAAATCATCTTGAGCAGGGAACTCTTGCCGATGCCCGAAGGACCACCGAGGACGACGCATTCGCCGGCGGCAACGGAGAAGGCGACGTCAGAGACGACCGGAAGTTTGATGTTATCTCGCAAATGCATGGTGAAGCACTTCGAAACTTCGGAAACGACGAGGGGCGTTGCCATGGTTGTTGCCTTTCAGACCTGCAGGATCGATGAGACGAGCAATTGTGTGTAGGGCTCGCGCGGGTCGTCGAGCACCCGGTCTGTGAGGCCATGTTCGATAACATAGCCGTCCTTCATCACCATCATACGATGCGAGAGCAGGCGCGCGACGGCGAGATCGTGGGTGACGATGATGGCCGAGAGGCCGAGATCGTTGACGAGACCGCGAACCAGATCGAGGAGGCGCGCCTGAACCGAGACGTCGAGACCGCCGGTTGGCTCATCCATGAAGACGAGCCGCGGGCTGGTGACGAGATTGCGGGCAATCTGCAGACGCTGGCGCATGCCGCCCGAGAAAGCGCGAGGCTGATCATCGATGCGGCCGGCGTCGATTTCAACACGCTCCAGCCAGTCGATGGCGGTGGAGCGGATTTTGCCATAGTGCCGGTCGCCGATCGCCATCAGCCGTTCGCCGACATTGGCGCCGGCCGACACCGTCATGCGCAAGCCGTCGGCCGGATTCTGGTGCACGAATCCCCAATCAGTGCGCATCAGGAAGCGGCGCTCCGCCTCGTTCATGCGGTAGAGATCGCGATAGCTTCCATCGCGCATGTGATATTCGACGCTACCGGTCGTCGGCATCAAGCGCGTCGAGATACAGTTAAGTAGCGTCGTCTTTCCGGAACCGGACTCGCCGACGACGGCCAGCACCTCGCCCGGCCAGAGCTCGAAGGAGACATTGCGGCAGCCGACACGATTTCCGTAGAATTTCGAAACGTCGTTGACTTTGAGAAGAGGTGTGTCGCTCATTCCGCAGCCTCCTTCGGCGCAAGCATCTCGCCGGCATGTCCCTGCTCGCGGCGGTCTTCGCAATGGTCGGTATCGGAGCAGACGAACATGCGTCCGCCCTTGTCGTCGAGAATTACCTCGTCGAGATAGACCTCCTCTGCGCCACAAAGTGCGCAGGGTTTGCCGAAGCGCTGAATCTCGAACGGATAGTCTTCGAAATCGAGGCTGACGACCTCGGTATAGGGCGGAACCGCGTAGATGCGTTTCTCGCGGCCAGCGCCGAAGAGCTGTAGCGCGTCGGACATATGCATTTTCGGATTGTCGAATTTCGGCGTCGGCGACGGGTCCATGACGTAGCGGCCGGCGACCTTCACCGGATAGGCGTAGGTCTTGGAGATGCGGCCGTTGTGCGCGATGTCCTCGTAAAGCTTCACATGCATCAGGCCGTATTCTTCCAGCGCATGCATCTTGCGCGTTTCGGTTTCGCGCGGCTCGAGGAAGCGGAGTGGCTCCGGGATCGGAACCTGGTAGACGAGCACCTGGTTGGCTCCGAGCTTTTCTTCCGGAATGCGATGACGCGTTTGGATGACCGTTGCATCTTTGGTGTGGGTGGTCACCGCGACGTTTGCAACCCTCTGGAAGAAAGCACGGATGGAAACTGCATTCGTGGTGTCGTCGGCACCCTGGTCGATGACCTTCAGTACATCGTCCGGCCCGATGATCGAGGCGGTTACCTGCACCCCGCCCGTGCCCCAGCCGTAGGGCATGGGCATTTCGCGGGAGGCGAAAGGCACCTGGTACCCGGGAATCGCGATCGCCTTCAGGATCGCGCGGCGAATCATCCGCTTCGTCTGCTCGTCGAGATACGCGAAGTTGTAGGTGGCTAGCTCCGTCATTTGCGGTCACCTTCAAGCAAAACCGAGGGAACGGCTTGGAATTCGACGCTGAAATGCTCTCGACTGCCGTGCTCTTGGCAGCCATTGCGCTTGCGTTTCTCCACCGTCAGATCTTCGGTTCCGGAAAGGACAGCAGCTTCGACTTGGACGACGGCGATAGCGGGGATGGCGGCGACTGAAAGCCTTTTGGCGGCGCGCATCATTCTGCCGCCTCCTGCAAGTCCCTGCCGCCGTTTCGAGCAGTCTCGAAGTCGCGGCGCATGCGCCGGACAAGGTCCAGTTCGGCCTGGAAATCCACGTAATGCGGCAATTTCAGATGCTCGACGAAGCCAGTGGCCTGGACATTGTCGGAATGAGAAATGACAAATTCCTCGTCCTGTGCCGGTGCTGTGATGTCTTCCCCGAACTCCTCGGCGCGCAGCGCCCGATCGACCAGCGACATCGACATCGCTTTCCGTTCGCTCTGGCCGAAGACGAGGCCGTAACCGCGCGTGAACTGCGGCGGCGCTTTGGCTGAGCCCTTGAACTGGTTGACCATCTGGCATTCCGTCACCTGGATTGTCCCGAGCGATACGGCAAAACCGAGTTCCGGAACGTCGAATTCCACCTCGACGTCACCGATACGGATTTCCCCCGTGAAGGGATGGTTGCGGCCATAGCCTCGCTGCGTGGAATAGCCGAGCGCCAGAAGGAAGCCCTCGTCCCCGCGCGCAAGCGCCTGCAGGCGAAGGTCGCGGCTCATCGGAAATTCCATCGGTTCGCGGGTAAGGTCGCCGATCTCGTGATCCTCCGGCATATCGCCGTCGGCCTCAATCAGTCCCTCCTGGCCAAGGATTTCCGACACGCGCATGACGCGGCCGGTTTCGGCAGGACGTTGCGCTGGCTCTTCAACGGCCTCGTCGGAAAGCAACGCAGGATCGAGCAGTCGGTGCGTGTAGTCGAAGGTGGGACCGAGAAGCTGGCCGCCAGGCAGATCCTTGTAGGTGGCGGAAACGCGGCGCTCGATCTTCATCGCCGCGGTATCGAGCGGTTTCGAGTATCCGAAGCGTGGCAGCGTCGTGCGATAGGCACGCAGCAGGAAAATCGCCTCGATCATGTCGCCACGCGACTGGCGGACGGCAAGTGCGGCGAGCGTGCGGTCGTAGAGCGAGGCCTCGGCCATGATGCGGTCGACTGCAAGGGCAAGCTGCGCGACGATCTGGTTTATACCGATCGCAGGGAGCGAACGGTCGCCACGGCGGCGATCGGCAAGCAGGCGGTGGGCATTCTCAATGGCGGCCTCGCCTCCTTTGACGGCAACATACATGGCTCACATCTCCGTTGCGATGATCTTGGTGGTTCGCGGCAGGCAGAGGAAACGGCTGCCTGCTGTCAGCACGAGGTCGATGCCGCGTGGAAAGAGGGCGCGGTTTTCCGCCCAGAGCCGCAGGAAGGTCTCCGGCAGGCCGACGGGCCTAATCTCGGTCACGCTCTGAATGCCGGGGCCCGTTAGCGCCAGCCGGCCGCCGCCTTCGAGTCCTGCAAGTTCGATGATCAACGTTGTCGAGCGATCGGGATATTCCTGCGTACCTAAGGCAAAGAGTCCTAACGAGGAAAGCGTCACGCCGTGCTCAATAAAGGCAAAGCGGGCTTCAGCCCTTTCCGGAACCACGGGCGCGCTGGTGTGAAAGCCGAGCCAATCGGGCATTGCTGATTTCGCGAGCCCGGAAGACAGCCAGACCGGCGTATCGTGGTCGCATAGCGTCAGCGCAATCGCGGCTGCGGCAATACCAAGCGGCGCAGGTGGCGCGACTTCGGGTGCAATGGTCTGGATTGTTCCGGGCCGCGCCATACTATCCATCATAGTCTTGAAGACGCTTTGGGACTGGAAGACGGGTTCGGTAAAGCCACCGGCCAGGGCTTCGATCTTGAGGCTCATCAGTCGTCTCCGCGCACCATGGTGAAGAAATCAACCCGCGTCGCCGCCGTTTCGTCTGCCTTGCGGCGATCGGTCTCAGCAATTCGCGCCGCGATCGGCAAAAGCAGTCTCTCCTCGATGAAGCCCTTCGTCGCGTCGTCCTGCCAAAGCGCGTCGAAAATCGCGGCAAGCCTTACCTTTTCGCGGTCTGTGCCGAGCGCCTGCGCATGACCAACGGCACCCGAACCAAGCCGTATCGTTGCGCGCGTGACAGTGACTTCGCCGAGATTGAAGGGCGCGCCGCCGCCGCCGATGCGGCCACGCACCATCACGAGGCCGGTTTCCGGCCCGCGCACAGGCTGAACCACCGGCTTTTCTGCGAGAGCTTCAAAAACCTCGACAAGCTCGTGTCGTTCAGCCCGCGCGAGCAGGCCGGCAGCGCGCTTGCGCTCGCCGTTCGCCGCCGCATTGTTCTCCGCTAAGGTCATCACCACATCCCTAAATGTCTATTGATATAGACAACTATACAAGATATGATTACGCTTAAATCGCCGACGTGACAAGCGTGTGACATCAAGGGGTAAGATGGCAGAACAAGTGCAACGACAGACGGGCGTGGCGCTCTGGCGCCAAATCGCGGACCGTATTCGCGACGCAATCAATACCGGGGCCTATGACGAGACCGGCATGGTGCCGCCGGAAACGGTTCTGGCGCTGCAATTCGGCGTCAATCGTCATACGGTCAGAAGCGCGCTTGCCGCCCTGGCTCAGGAAGGCATCGTGCGCGCGGTGCAGGGCCGCGGTACCCTGATCGAGCGGAAGGAACGGCTGAATTTTCCGATCACACGTCGCACGCGCTTCACCGCCGGTATCGGTGCCCAAGCGCGCGAGATGCGCGGGCTATTGCTCGACCATACCGAGGAGAGAGCCGATGCGGAAGTTGCACGCTGGCTGAGACTTAGACCCGGGGCTGCGGTGATCCGCCTCGAGACATTGCGTATGGCCGACAAACGGCCGGTGTCTTGCGCGACGACATGGTTTCCGGCGGACCGGTTTGCCGGCATCGACGAAGCTTATCGCAAGACGGAATCGATCACCAAGGCCTTCGCCGAACTGGGCCTGCCGGATTACGTCCGCGCAACGACAGAGATTACGGCCGCTCATGCCGATTCACGCGACATCACAACCCTGGAATTGACGCCGGGTGCCATCCTGCTCATCACCAAGGCAATGAATACGGATATTGAGGGCGTGCCGGTGCAATACTCGATCAGCCGCTTTGCAGCCGACAGGGTGCAGTTCACGATAGAGAATTGAAAAAGCCGGGCAGCGAGCCCGGCTTCTGAGCGGAGATCGCGAAGGCTTAATGCGCGCCGGACATATCGCCGAGCACTTCCTTGGAAGCGACGGTGGAGTCGGCATCGAGCTTGTAGACCATCGGAACGCCGGTTGCGAGGTTGAGCGCCAGGATTTGCTCCTTGGTCAGGCGGTCAAGCACCATGACCAGCGAACGCAGCGAGTTACCATGGGCAGCGACGAGCACTTTTTCACCGCGCAGCACGCGCGGCAGAATCTCGGTGAGATAGTAAGGCCAGACGCGCGCGCCGGTGTCGCGCAGGCTTTCACCGCTAGGAGGCGGGACGTCGTAGGAACGCCGCCAAATGTGAACCTGCTCCTCGCCCCATTTGGCGCGGGCATCGTCCTTGTTGAGGCCAGAGAGGTCGCCGTAATCGCGCTCGTTCAGAGCCTGATCTTGGATCGTCTTGAGGTCCGGCTGGCCGATTTTGTCGAGAATGAGCGTTAGCGTGTGTTGCGCGCGTACGAGCGCAGACGTAAAGGCGACATCGAATTTTATACCGTAGTCGGCAAGCGCCTGACCGCCCGTCTTGGCTTCTTCGATGCCGAGTTCCGTGAGATCTGGATCCTTCCAGCCGGTGAAGAGATTTTTCAGGTTCCATTCGCTCTGGCCGTGGCGAACGAGGACGAGGGTGCCGCTCATGAAATATGCCTCCGTAATGAGATCAATGTGAGGAGAGCCCGAGCACGTCGAGCATGGAATAAAAGCCGGGCTTCTTGTCGCGGGCCCAAAGCGCCGCCTTGATGGCGCCACGGGCGAAGATCGAGCGATCAGCGGCGCTGTGCGACATCGACACGATCTCGCCTTCGCCGGCGAAGAGCACGGAATGCTCACCGATCACCGAACCGCCGCGCAGCGTCGCAAAGCCGATTGTACCCGTTTCGCGCGCCCCGGTATGGCCGTCGCGGACGCGGACAGATTGCGATGACAGGTCGATGTTGCGGCCTTTGGCAGCAGCTTCCCCCAGAAGCAGAGCGGTGCCCGAAGGCGCATCAACCTTGCGTTTGTGGTGCATTTCGAGGATTTCGATATCCCAATCGGCAGCATCGAGCGCTCGTGCGGCCTGCTCAACGAAAACGCTGAGAAGGTTCACGCCAAGGCTCATATTGCCGGACTTTACGATACGCGCATGACGCGATGCTGCTGCAATCTTGGCATTATCCGCATCCGAACACCCAGTGGTGCCGATGACATGGACGATGCGCGCCTGAGCGGCGAGTGCTGCAAACTCATTTGTCGTCCCGGGCGTTGTAAAGTCCAGGACACCGTCGGCGTGAAGAAAGGCCGCGAGGGGGTCGTCCCCAATGGTGACGCCATTTGGTCCAAGGCCTGCGATTTCGCCTGCATCCTTGCCGACGAACGGCGAGCCGGGCCGGGCGACGGCCGCATGCAGCGTGACACCCTCCATGGAATGAATAAGTCGGATCAGCGTCTGTCCCATGCGGCCTGCTGCCCCAACCACCACCAGCTTCATTGCAGCGTCGCTCATGTCAGCTCACAATCCGTATCAAAGAGAATCCGAGGCGGCAGGCCGCTGAAGATTGTTGAGGCGAGCGTAAAGTCCGTCGTTGAGCTTCGCAAGCGTCTCGTGATTGCCTTCCTCGACGACACGGCCCTGCTGCATCACGACGATCTTGTCGGCGCGCACGACCGTCGAGAGCCGGTGGGCGATGACGACGACGGTGCGACCGGTCATCGCTTCATCGAGCGCTTTTTGTACGGCCGCTTCGGATTCCGTATCGAGTGCCGATGTAGCCTCGTCAAGAAGCAGGATCGGCGCTTTGCGGACGAGCGCCCGGGCGATCGATAGACGCTGGCGCTGGCCGCCGGAAAGCGTCACGCCATTTTCACCGACAGGCGTATCGTAGCCGTTGGGTTGCGCGAGGATGAACTCATGGGCGTAGGCAAGCCGGGCGGCCTCTTCCACTTCGGCATCCGTCGCTTCCGGACGCCCATAGCGGATGTTTTCGCGAATCGTGCCTTCGAATAGATATGGCTGCTGCGACACATAGGCGAGTTGCTGGCGAAGCGACTGTTTGGTGACGTGCGCAATGTCCTGGCCATCGATGAAAATCTCTCCGCTCTTCGGATCGAAGAAGCGCGGAATGAGATTGATGACCGTCGACTTTCCGGCGCCGGATGGACCCACGAGCGCCGTCGTCTTGCCGCCTTCTGCAACAAATTTTACGGCGTTGAGGATCGGATCTGTACCGTAAGCGAACGATACATCGCGGAATTCGATGCGGGCATCTGTGACATTTAGCGGTTTCGCATCCGGAAGATCACGCTGACGCGGCTCCATGTCGAGCAGTTCGTAGATCATGCGGGCGTTGACGACGGCTCGCTCCAGCTGAACCTGCAGTCTTGCAAGGCGGCGGGCAGGGTCGTAAGCGAGCAACAGTGCTGTTACGAAGGAAAAGAACGCCCCCGGCGGCACGTTGTCATAGATCGACCGATAGGCGGCATAGGCAAGGATGCTCGCAACGGCAAAACCGGCGAAGGTTTCCGTCATCGGCGCATTCCGCTCAGACAGGCGGGCGATGCGGTTTGCGCGGCCCTCTGCCGCAGCGACGAGCTTGTTGAGCTTGCGCTCCAGTTCGCCTTCCATGGTGAAGGCTTTAACGATGGCGATCCCCTGGATCGTCTCCTGCATCGCACCCAGAACATGGCTGTTGAGATAAATCGCCTCTTTGGTCGCCTGACGTAGGCGCTTGGACAGATATCGCAAGCCATAGAGGAGCGGCGGAGCTAGAATGAAGACTGCAAGGCTTAGCAACGGATCCTGAAAAACCATCACGCCGATCAAGGCGATGAAGGTGAGAAGGTCACGCGCAGTCGATGTGATCGTCAGGTTCATGACATCGCGGATGCCGCCGACATTCTGGCTGACTTGCGCCGCAATATGTGCCGAACGGGCTTGGTTGTAGAAGCCGACGGACAGGGTCATGAGATGAGCATAAAGGCGCCGCTGATAGCGTGCCACGATGTTGTTTCCGATCCTGGACAGCGCCACCGCTTGGCCGTAGCTCGCAAAACCGCGCAGCACGAATGCGATGAAGATCGAAAGACAAATGATCCACACCATATCCGCACGGCGATTGGCAAAGGCCTCGTCAATGATCACCTTCATGATCCACGCAGTGAACGCCGTCGAAAGGGCCACAACGACCAGACAGCTGATCGCAAAAGCATATCCACCGATATGATCACGGCCGTTTTCTGCGATAATGCGCTTCAAGATGCCGGTGACGGTATCGCTGCTGACGGTGCTCTTTTTGCTCGCGGACGAATCCAAAAACTGTGCTTCCTGTCTCGGATAACGCGCACGGCATCAGCCGCGCGCTTGGGGCGGCTCTATAAAGAGTTGGCGCGCCTTTGGCTAGACTGGCATTAACCGCGCCAGCGGCGGCCCTTGGTCGAGACACCGAAACTTGCCGGCCGGCGGGCGTAGAACGAAAGGCCTGCAAGAGCCGCCAGCGGGTGGGTCACGACATAGGTTGGAATCGCCTTCAGCCAGTGAGAGTGCGGCGCCTTGTCCTCGAAAGCGGCTCGGAACTCCGGCTGCCTCAATGCCGGCAATATCTTCTGCGAGATGCCGCCGGAAAGATAGACGCCGCCTTTGGCCATGAAGATCATCGCCATATCGCCTGCAACACGGCCGAGGTAGGTTGAAAAAAGGAAGATGGTCTCCACGGCCGTCGTATCGGTTCCGGCAAGCGCGTGAGAGGTGATGTCGGCCGGATCGCGATATTTGGGCTCGATGCCATCCGCCTTGCAGATCGCGCGGTAGAGATTGACGATGCCGCGTCCGCAAAGGATCTGCTCCGCCGAAACACGGCCTTCGATCGTCTCGATATATGGGAAGATCTCCAGGTCTCGTTTGCTGCGTGGTCCGAGATCGACATGGCCGCCTTCGCCCGGCACGGGAATCCATGAACCTTGCGCGCGGACGAGCCCGCCAACGCCGAGGCCGGTTCCAGGTCCGAGCACGACGCGGGAAGCGACGATCTCTCCGGATGCAGCACCAATGCGCTCGCGCTCGCCGTCCCCGAGCGCGGAAATCGCCAGTGCCTGCGCCTCGAAGTCATTGACGACAATCACGTCCTCGATGCCGAGACCTTCGATCATCGTATGAGGACGGACGACCCAGTCGCAATTGGTCAGCGGAATTTCATCGCCATTGATCGGGCCGGCAACGGCGAGAATAGCCGCGCGCGGGCGCATCTCCGTCCTTGCAAAGACGCCCTTCAGGATCGCTTCGTCGATGGTTTCGAAATCGGCTGTGCGAACGTTCGCGAAATTGACGGCCTCGGCCGAAGCGTCCGCAAGAATGGAGAAGCGCGCATTCGTTCCGCCGATATCGCCGATCAGGATCGGAAAAGGCAGGGCATCGCTGGTGTTGAGCATGGACATAGCCGGTTCCGTGTCTAGGCGTTCAGAGTCGGGATGAGTTTTTCGGCAGTCGCTTCGTTTAGCGCCATCGGAATATCGTAAACGATCGCAAGCCGCATCAATGCCTTCACGTCGACATCATGCGGCATCGGCGTCAATGGATCGACAAAAAAGATGAGTGCGCCGACTTCACCGGTTGAAATCAATGCGCCGATCTGCTGGTCGCCGCCGAGCGGCCCGCTTTTCAGACGGGTGACATCGAGATCGGGGACCGCATCGAGGACGCGGCCGCCGGTTGTTCCGGTCGCCACGATCTTCCATTTGGACAGCTGGTTCCTGTTGCGGCGGGCGAATTCCGCCATCTCGTTCTTCTTCTGGTCATGCGCAATCAATGCAAGGCATTTGCCGCCGGCCATGAAAAAGAACCTCCATCCCATAGATTCAATCGATTTGGCCGCTTCTATACCAAGCCCACGATTAGAAAAACAAGCATTTCCACTATCATTGCACCAGGGGCTTGTCGGTGGGAACCGGGCCGACGGCAGGAAGAAGGTCTCCGGCCGCCGCAGGTGTTGCTGGTGCCGCGGTCAGGGCAGTTGCGGTCGAGCCGCCATCAGTCGATGCCGTCATCGATGCGGCGGCCGGTGCATCCAGAACGGCGGCGCATACCTTCGGAAGATCGGCTACCATGATTTCACGCGGTGGTTTAGGCGGCCGGGCATCGGGCTTCGGCGGCGCCCACGGCTCCTTGGTGAACCACCAGGCCAGCGACTTTCCGCAGCCATCGCCGTCCGTGATTGGCGCCTGCGGCTTGCAGTCCGCGGCGCCAGGCGGGCATTTCATCCGGATGTGAAAATGCGAGTCGTGGCCGTATATCGGGCGCAGCTTGCCGAGGTTCGTGCGGTCGCCCCTCCAAGTATCGCACATCTTTTTCTTGATTGCAGGATTGACGAAAATGCGTTCCACCTGAGGGTAGCTTGCCGCAAGCATCAGCAATTCGGCGTGGGATTGCGTCCAGACCCTGGGATTAATCGTCAGGAACTTCTCCTTCTGCAGCATCGTGGTGAAGGGAAGGTCTTCGCGCTCCTCTGCCGTCATCCGGCGTGTGGGCATCGGCATCAGCCATATGTCGGCATCAAGGCCGATCTGATGCGAGGTGTGGCCATTGAACATCGGTCCGCCCCGAGGTTGCGATATATCGCCGACGAGCAGCCCCGGCCAGCCGATCTGCTGCCTTGCATCGCGGGACAATTGCTCAAGCAGCGCGATCATGGCCGGATTGCCCCAACGGCGGTTTCGCGAAAGCCGCATCGCCTGCCACGTCGGACCATCCACGGGCAAGGCAACGCCGCCCAGCATGCACCCTTTCGAATAGAAACCGATCGGTCGCGCCGGTCCCTGCGCCGGTAGGGAAGCCGAACCGAAGAGCGCCTTGGCGCTGCCGGGGCTCGGCTGCTTCTGTTGCGCTTCCGCGTCGCCCGCAATCAGGCTTGCACCAATAATACCCGCCAACGCGAGTCTGCCGATTGTCTGGAAAGACGGAGCGAGGCGGAATGTCATGCGGTATCCTGAATGTCTGCCAGAGTGATTTGCATCGAGTCTACCGTGAAAAGCAATTTTGGTGAATCGATGTTCTGGCAGCGGGGATGACATTCCGGCGGTGGCGGTCGAATGAAGAAGACGTGTCCTGGCGGCTTGTATCCAGTCAAAATTTTGCGAAATGGACGAAAACGTCACACTTTCCTGTTTTTTGCCTGTATTTCCCGTATTCTCGAAGAAAGCTAAATAATATGGGGTTTGGTGAATGGCGGTCGCATGGTCGAAAAGAAGTCTGCTCGTTGCTCTCGTGGCCTTGATCTCCTTGCCTTTGGAAGTTTTCGCGCAGGAGCAGAGCTTTCAAATCGGCACGTCGAGCATAGGTGCCCTTAAATATCAGCCCGGCTTCAAGCATTTCGACTATGTCAATCCGGACGCGCCAAAGGGCGGCGATCTGCGGCTTTCGACGACCGGCACTTTCGATACCTTCAATCCGGTTCTCGCAAAGGGAGAGGTAGCGGACGGCCTGCCGCTGGTCCATGACACGCTGATGAAATCCGCCGATGACGAGCTTCTCGTTTCTTACGGCCTGCTTGCCGAAGGGGTTTCCTTTCCATCGGATATCTCCAGCGTCACCTTCCGCCTGCGCAAAGAGGCGAAATGGGCGGACGGCCAGCCGGTCACACCGGAGGACGTGATTTTCAGCCTCGACAAGACGAAAGAACACAGTCCGCTTACAGCCAACTACTACCGGCATGTGGTGAAGGCCGAGAAGACCGGCGAGCGCGATGTGACCTTCACCTTCGATGAAAAAAACAACCGCGAACTGCCGAGTATCCTCGGCCAGCTCATGGTCGTGCCGAAGCACTGGTGGGAGGCGCCTGGCCCGGACGGCAAGCCGCGCGATATCTCGAAGACGACACTGGAGCCCGTCATGGGCTCCGGGCCCTACAGGATAGCCTCCTTCTCGCCGGGCGCGAACATTCGCTATGAACTGCGTGATGACTATTGGGGTAAGGACCTCAACGTGAATGTCGGACAGAACAATTTCCGCAACATCACATACACCTTCTTTAGCGACAGAGACGTCGAGCTCGAGGCTTTCCGCGCCGGCAACATCGATTACCGACAGGAGACCCAGGCGAGCCGCTGGGCGACGGGCTACGACTTCCCGGCCGTGAAGGACGGCCGCGTGAAACGCGAGGAATTGCCGAATGCGCTGCGGGCCGTCGGCGTCATGCAGGCGCTGGTGCCCAACACGCGTCGCGAGATATTCAAGGACGCGCGGGTGCGTGAAGCGCTGAACTATGCGTTCGACTTCGAGGACATGAACCGCAACCTTGCCTTCAACGCCTTCAAGCGCGTCGACAGCTATTTCTGGGGTACGGAACTCGCCTCCTCGGGTCTGCCGCAAGGAAGGGAGCTGGAAATCCTTGAAGGACTGAAGGACAAGGTGCCGCCGGAGGTCTTCACCACGCCCTACACAAACCCGGTCGCGGGCGATCCGCAAAAGCTGCGCGACAATCTGCGCAAGGCGATCGCGCTCTTCAAGGAGGCTGGCTGGGAATTGAAGGGCAACCGCCTGGTCAACACGAAGACCGACCAGCCGATGAGCTTCGAAATCCTGCTTTCCAACCCGTCGTTCGAACGCTCGGTTCTGCCCTTTGCGAACAATCTGAAGAAGATCGGCATCGACGCACGGTTGCGCACCGTCGATGCCTCGCAATATACGAACCGCGTCAGAAGCTTTGATTATGATATGATATGGGGCATCTGGGCGGAGACGATGGATCCCGGCAACGAGCAGGTCGACTACTGGGGCTCCCAGGCGGCGAACCAGCCCGGATCCCGCAACTATGCCGGCATTTCCGATCCGGCAGTCGACGCGCTGATCCGGATGATCATTTTTGCGCCGAACCGTAAGGAGCAAGTGGCGGCAATCAAGGCGATGGATCGGGTGCTGCTTGCAAACCACTATGTCGTCCCTTTGTTCTACAGCAATACGTCGCGCATCGCCTATTGGGATAAGCTGACTCATCCTGCCGAGTTGCCGACTTACTCGCTTGGCTTCCCCGACGTGTGGTGGTCGAAAGACGCGAAATAGCGGACTTGCATTGGCTTTGCGGCTGGGGTCCAAATGAGCCATCCGAATCACTATGAAAAAGCCGGGGCTACCGGCGGAGAAAGGCTGACGGATTGAAGACTTCTGGTAGGACGCGCACCCTTATGAATTTCGAGACCTGGAAGGCCGCGCGCTGATGGGAGCTTACATTCTTCGACGCCTGCTTCTGATGATACCGACAATTATCGGCATCATGGCAATTTCGTTTACCGTCATCCAGTTTGCACCGGGCGGCCCTGTCGAGCAGGTCATCGCGCAGCTGACCGGTCAGGCCGATAGTGCCGACCAAAGGATTTCCGGCGGCGGCGATCTCGGACAGCAGTTCGATGACAGCGGTTCCAGATACCGTGGTGCCCAGGGCCTCGATCCGGAACTGATCGCCAAACTCGAAAAGCAGTTCGGCTTCGACAAGCCGCCGCTGACGCGCTTTCTGGAAATGATGTGGAATTACATCCGCTTCGACTTCGGCGAGAGCTTCTTCCGCAATACCTCGGTGCTCGATCTCATCAAGGAAAAACTGCCGGTATCCGTCTCGCTCGGCATCTGGATCATGATTTTCTCATACGCCATCTCCATTCCGCTCGGCATCCGCAAGGCTGTGAAGGATGGCTCGACTTTTGACGTGTGGACATCCGGCGCCATTATCGTCGGTTACGCCGTGCCGAGCTTTCTGTTCGGTATCCTGCTGATCGTGCTTTTCGCCGGCGGCTCATTTTACGACTGGTTCCCGCTCCGCGGCCTGGTGTCGGATAATTTCGACCAGCTCGCCTGGTGGCAAAAACCGCTTGATTATTTCTGGCACCTGACGCTGCCGCTGATCTCGCTCTCGCTTGCCGCCTTCGCGACGACGACGCTGTTGACGAAGAATTCCTTCATCGAGGAGATTAAGAAGCAATATGTGACGACGGCGCGCGCCAAGGGGTTGAACGAGCGGCAGGTGCTTTACGGTCATGTCTTCCGTAATGCCATGCTGGTCATCATCGCCAGTTTTCCGGGCGCCTTTATTTCCGCCTTTTTCACCGGCTCGCTGCTGATCGAAAATATCTTCTCGCTCGATGGTCTCGGTCGCCTCGGCTATCTCTCGGTCGTCAATCGCGATTACCCGATCGTCTTTGCAACACTTTATATCTTCTCGCTGCTAGGCCTTTTCGTCAGCCTGCTCTCGGACCTGATCTATACCTGGATCGACCCACGCATCGATTTCGAGCGGAGGGATGTCTGATGGATACGGCTGCCAATCCGACGCCCGTTACGCCGGTCAAGCCGCCGCGCAAGGGCCTGCTTTCCCCGACGAACATCCGCCGCTGGCGAAATTTCAGGGCAAACCGCCGCGGCTACTGGTCGTTTTGGCTGTTCATGCTGTTGTTCGGCCTCAGCCTATTTTCGGAATTCATCGCCAACGACAAGCCGATCATCGCATCCTACAAGGGCGAGATTCTGTTTCCGGTGCTGGTGGATTATCCGGAGGAGAAGTTTGGCGGCTTTCTCGCGGAAACGGACTACCGCTCGGATGTCATCGCCGATGAGATCAAAGCCAATGGCTGGATGATCTGGCCCCCGGTCCATTATTCCTACCGCTCGGTGAATTCCAACATCCCGCATTCCGCGCCGACGCCGCCGTTCTGGTTGATGAGCAAGGAGGAGCGCTGCGCAGGCTATCCGCAGGGCGTCAACGATCCCAATTGCACCTACGGCAATCTCAATTGGCTCGGCACCGACGATCAGGCACGCGACGTTCTGGCGCGCATCATCTACGGCTTCCGTATATCCGTGCTCTTCGGCCTGGTATTGACCGTCTGCTCGGCAATTGTCGGCGTGACCGCCGGCGCTGTGCAGGGCTATTTTGGCGGCTGGACCGATCTGCTTCTGCAGCGCTTGATCGAAATCTGGTCATCGATGCCGGTGCTTTATATTCTGCTGATCATCGCCGCGGTCCTGCCGCCGGGCTTTTTCGTGTTGCTCGGCATCATGCTGCTCTTCTCCTGGGTCGGATTCGTCGGCGTGGTACGCGCGGAGTTCCTGCGCGCCCGCAACTTCGAATATGTCCGCGCCGCCCGAGCGCTCGGCGTCAACAATCGCACGATCATGTGGCGCCATATGCTCCCGAACGCAATGGTGGCGACGCTGACGTTCCTGCCCTTCATCCTGTCCGGCTCGATCACGACGCTGACCTCGCTCGACTTCCTGGGTTTCGGCATGCCGCCCGGCTCGCCGTCGCTCGGTGAGATGATCGCCCAAGGCAAGGCCAATCTTCAGGCGCCATGGTTAGGGCTGGCGGCCTTCTTCACTATGTCGATCATGCTTTCCCTGCTGATCTTCATTGGCGAGGCCGTGCGCGACGCGTTTGACCCGAGAAAGACCTTCGCATGAGCCAGATGCCTGAACCTCTTCTCTCTGTCCGCGATCTTTCCGTCGCCTTCCACCAAAGCGGCGAAACGTCACTGGCTGTCGATCGCATCTCCTTCGAGATAAAAAAGGGCGAGGTCGTTGCGCTGGTCGGCGAATCCGGGTCGGGAAAGTCTGTTTCCGCAAACTCCATCCTGCGGTTGCTGCCGTATCCTGCAGCAAGCCACCCGAGCGGCGAAATCTTCTTCAAGGGCAAGGATTTGCTCAAGGCATCGGAGAAGGCGCTTCGCGAGGTGCGCGGCAACGATATCACGATGATCTTCCAGGAGCCGATGACCTCGCTCAACCCGCTCCACACCATCGAAAAGCAGATTGCCGAAATCCTCGATCTGCATCAGGGCGTGACCGGCCAAGCGGCCCGCATGCGGGTGCTGGAACTCCTGAACCAGGTTGGCATCCGCGAGCCGGAAAAGCGGCTGAAAGCCTATCCGCACGAGCTGTCCGGCGGCCAGCGCCAGCGCGTTATGATCGCGATGGCGCTTGCCAACCGGCCCGAGCTGCTGATTGCCGACGAGCCGACGACGGCGCTCGATGTCACGGTCCAGGCGCAGATACTGGACCTGCTGCGCAAGCTGAAAGGCGAGCATGGCATGTCGCTGCTCTTCATCACCCATGATCTCGGCATCGTCCGGAAGTTCGCCGATCGCGTCTGCGTCATGACGAAGGGCAAGATTGTCGAGACGGGAGCCGTCGAAGAGGTGTTCAGCAATCCGAAGCACGACTATACGCGTCATCTTCTTGCCGCAGAGCCGCGTGGCGATCCGCCTCTCGCCGATCCATCCAAGCCGGTGGTGATGGAGGGCTCCGATATCCGTGTCTGGTTCCCCATCAAGGCTGGCTTGATGCGCAGAGTCGTTGACCACGTGAAGGCCGTCGACGGCATCGACCTTTCGCTGCGCGCTGGCCAGACGCTCGGTGTCGTCGGTGAATCCGGCTCCGGCAAGACGACACTTGGCCTAGCGCTCACCCGCCTGATTTCCTCCAAGGGACGCATCAGTTTCGTCGGGAGGGACATAGCGGACTATTCGTTCACCGAAATGCGGCCGCTGCGCAACCAGCTTCAGGTCGTGTTCCAGGATCCTTACGGCTCTCTCAGCCCGCGCATGTCGGTCGGCGATATCATCGCAGAAGGGCTGAAAGTCCATGAGCGCTCGCTGTCGCATGAGGACCGCGACCAGCGCGTGTGCTGGGCGTTGGAAGAGGTCGGCCTCGACCCGCTGACCCGCTGGCGCTACCCGCACGAATTCTCCGGCGGCCAGCGTCAGCGCATCGCGATTGCCCGCGCCATGGTGCTGAAGCCGCGCTTCGTCATGCTCGATGAGCCGACATCGGCGCTCGACATGAGCGTCCAGGCACAGGTCGTCGATCTTTTGCGCGACCTGCAGAAGAAGCACGATCTAGCCTACCTCTTCATCAGCCACGACCTGAAGGTCGTCAAAGCGCTCGCCAACGATGTCATTGTCATGCGTTTCGGCAAGGTGGTTGAGCAGGGGTCGTCGGCAGAAATCTTCCGCGCGCCGAAACACGACTACACCAAGGCGCTAATGGCCGCCGCTTTCAATATCGAGGCAGTGCCGACGCCTGCCGTGCAGCAGTAAAGAAGATCATGTCCGCAAGACCTCCCGTTCTCGTCGATCTGAAGTTCAATCCCGAAGGCATCGCCCGCATTCTGAAAACCGCCTTTCCGGATCGCGGCAGCATCAATCTTGCCGATCCTGCGACCAAGAGCCGCGACTTGAGCGCGATCGACTATGCGTTGCTGTGGAAGCCTGATGCCGATCTTTTCGAACGCGCACCGAACTTGAAGGTCATCTTCTCAGGCGGTGCCGGCGTCGATAGTTTCATGAACCTTTCGGGTTTGCCCGACGTGCCGATCGCCCGCTTTGTTGACAGCAGCCTGACGGTGCGCATGAGCGAATGGGTGCTGCTGCAGTGCCTGATGCACCTGCGCCAGCAGCGCGAACATGATCGGCACCAGCGCGGTCGCGTCTGGAGCCCGATGGCACCGCCGGAAGCCGCGGAAATCACCGTTGGTGTCATGGGGCTTGGCGTGCTGGGGCAGGATGCTCTCCGCAAGCTGAAGGTCGTGGGCTTCAACGTCATCGGCTGGTCGCGCAGCCGCAAACGGCTTGATGGGATCGAAACCTTCGATGCAAGCGAACTCGATACCTTCCTGTCGAAGACCGATTTCCTCGTCGGACTGCTCCCGCTGACACCGGAAACGACAGGCTTCTACAATGCGATGCTGTTTGCAAAGCTCCGTCCGGATGGTGCGCTCGGAAAGCCGGTTTTCATCAATGCCGGCCGCGGCAAGAGCCAGGTGCAGCACGATATTGTTGCGGCGATTGAAGGCGGTGTGCTCGGCGGTGCTTCCCTTGATGTATTCGAGGTCGAGCCGCTTCCGGCGGACGATCCCCTCTGGGGTTTGGAGAACGTTTTCATCACCCCGCATGATGCCGCAATCTCGGAAGAGAATGCGCTCTTCCGGTATGTCGAGGCGCAGATCGCCCGCTACGAGCGCGGCGAGCCGCTGGAGTTCGTGGTGGACCGGAAGGCTGGCTACTGAGGCCCGGCGGAACCATGACGCAGCATATTCGTTGCTCCTAACGACGGTCCTGGGGCGGGTCGGCATACGATCCGCGAGACATCGGAAGGGAGACGAAGATGGCTCATCAGATGGATAAGCGCTGGGAAAACTCCGATAGCAAGCGGCATGCCGAAGAGCAGGTCCCCGCGGTGAAGGCAAAGCAGGGCCGCACTGGCGCCCGCATCCTGATGGTCCTGGTCGTTGCGCTCATTCTTGCCTTCATCGTTTGGATTCCAGTCGAAATCTGGGGCAGCCGTCAAGCCGATGAAGTAGCGCCACAGCAGCCCGGTCAGGAACTGCAGTCCCAGCCGCCGGCACCCGCTGCGCCGCCATCCATGCAGAATGGCAGTGCCGTTCCCACGCAAACGCCCAACACGCAGCCGCCGACACCGAACGCTGAACCCGCGACGCCTGCCACACCTGCGCCGCCTCAGCCTGCGCAATAGGCTTGAGTCCCAAGGGGATCATCGAAAGAGGCCCTGCCGCCTTGCTGCGGCGGGGTTTTTATTTGTACTGGACATTATCAGCTGATTTTTCGATAAGAAGGCGCACGAGCCGGTCGTCGTGTGCCGGCCTTTTGCGGCACCCGACCGGATTGGGACGGGGTGGAGCATGGCCAAGACAGATATTGCAAGGCGCGTTTACAATCACGCCTGGAAGCTTGATCCCATCGTCCGCAGCCTCATCGATACGGACTTCTACAAGCTTCTGATGCTGCAAATGATCTGGAAGCTTTATCCGGATGTCAGCGCCACTTTCACGCTCATCAACCGCACCAAGCGCGTCCGTCTTGCCGAGGAGATCGATGAGGGGGAACTGCGCGCCCAGCTCGATCATGCCCGCACGCTGCGGCTCTCCAAGAAGGAGATAATCTGGCTCGCAGGTAACAGCTTCTATGGCCGTGCGCAGATCTTTGAGCCGGAGTTCCTTGCTTGGCTCTCTCATTTCCAGCTGCCGGAATACGAGTTGTCGAAGAAGAACGGCCAGTATGTGCTCGATTTCCACGGTTCGTGGAAAGAGACGACGATGTGGGAAATTCCGGCGCTGGCGATTATCAACGAGCTGCGCTCGCGCTCGGCGATGAAGGCGCTCGGTCCCTTCACGCTCGATGTGCTTTATGCACGCGCCAAGGCCAAGATGTGGGCGAAGGTGGAGCGGCTGCGTGAATTGCCGGGCCTGCGTATCTCCGATTTCGGCACGCGCCGTCGCCACAGCTTCCTGTGGCAACGCTGGTGTGTCGAGGCGTTGAAGGAGGGCATCGGCCCCGCTTTCACGGGCACAAGCAATGTATTGCTCGCTATGGATTCCGATCTGGAAGCGGTCGGCACGAACGCTCATGAGCTTCCGATGGTGGCCGCAGCGCTTGCCGACACCGACGAGGAGCTGCGCAACGCGCCTTACAAGATCCTGCGCGATTGGAACAGGCTCTATGGTGGTAACCTGCTGATCGTCCTGCCGGATGCGTTCGGCACTGCAGCCTTTTTGCGTGACGCGCCCGAGTGGGTCGCCGACTGGACCGGCTTCCGCCCCGACAGTGCACCGCCGATCGAGGGCGGCGAGAAGATCATCGATTGGTGGAAGAAAATGGGCCGCGATCCACGCCAGAAACTGCTGATCTTCTCGGATGGTCTCGACGTCGATGCGATCATCGACACCTACAAGCATTTCGAGGGCCGCGTGCGCATGAGCTTCGGCTGGGGGACCAACCTGACCAACGATTTCGCAGGCTGCGCGCCGACCGAAATTTCCGGCCTCAATCCGATCTCAATCGTCTGCAAGGTCAGCGAGGCCAACGGCCGCCCGGCGGTCAAGCTCTCCGACAATCCTCAGAAGGCAACCGGAGACCCGGCAGAAGTCGAGCGTTACCTCAAATTCTTCGGCGCGGAAGATCGCACCGAGCAGACGGTACTTGTCTGATTGAGGTCAGGGGGAGGGCCGGTTCGCTCTCGCATCCTCCCCACTCCACCGGCTCTTTTTTTGCGGCGTTGATGATGTGGCAGCGTCTTCAAGTAAGAAGGTAACACCAAGCTTCTCGGCAAGCGAACGTGCATCCGCAGGCGCCTGCACCTTCGCGTCGTTGTCGAAATAGACAAAAACGTCGCGCCCTTTGGCTGACCCCTTGAGCGGCGGCAGCATGCGATTGGCATCTTCCGGCTCGTGTCCACGCGCCCATGCCGCGATACGTTTGGCCCAGACATCGAGCGCCGCATCGTCGTATCCGCTGACATAAAGCTCCTCGGATCCGTGAAGGCGGCAATAGACGAAGTCTGCGGTGACATCCATCAGAAGCGGCCACTGGACCGAGTCGGCGCAGACGAGGCCAACCTGATGTTCGCGCAGCAACTCGATGAATTCCCTTGTGCAGAAACTGTCGTGGCGAATTTCAAGAGCGTGACGAAGGGGCTGCTGCACATCACTTTCCAGCCAGTCACGGCCGTTCAACCGGTCATCGTGCGACCTTGCAAGCTTCGTCGCTTCATCCGTGTCTTTCGGCAGCATTGCCATAAATCGCGCGAAACGCTCATCGTCGAATTTCATGGTCGGCGGAAACTGCCATAGAATGGGGACGAGCTTTGGCCCCAGCCGCGGAAGCCCGGACGCCATGAAATTCGCAAGCGGCGTCTCGACATCGTGAAGCCGCTTCAAATGGGTGATGTAGCGTGAACCTTTGACGGCGAATACAAAGCCGTCCGGCGTCATCTCCCGCCAGTGCGCGAACGCGTCAGGCTTCTGCAATCCGTAAAATGTGCCGTTAATTTCAATCGAGGTAAAATTGCGCGCGGCAAAATGCAGTTCGCACTTCTGCGGCAGGTCCTCAGGATAGAATACTCCGCGCCACGGCGCATAGGTCCAGCCGGATATGCCGATACGGATCGTGCCTTTCCTTGCCATGAAAGACAAACTGACGTCGCGGCCGCTGGTTCCCCCGCCGCGTCGGTCAGATATTCAGGCTTGCGGTTTCTGCTTTTCTTCAGCTTCGCGGATGGCGTCTTCGTGATACCAGGAATCGAAGGCGGCGTCGCAGACATCGGGATCGATGTCGAGCGGGTGGCGGGCACTAAAGCGTTCGCCCAGCCTGCGGAATTTTACCGGGAACTGATAGATCTTCGCGGATTCGCGATGAACATTTGCTGGCATCGAATTGCCTTCCATTATCTTCGCATACCGGTTGCCCGGCATTTCATAGTAACAGAGTGCCCATCATTTGCGCAAACAGCCTAAAAAAGCGCCAATAAATGTGATATTCATAAGCACTTGATAAGACGCGTAAAATACTAGCACTGCCTGCACCTTTTTGAGGCGTTAGGGGTCGACCAAAAAAACGTCCTGTGCGCCGATCGGTTCCATGCCCCTAAACCCTCGCTTTCGTTGAAAATCGACGATTGCTCCCAGCTGATTCCCGCTACACGTTTCGTCACAGTCCGTGTGCCCTCTCCAAACTGGCACGGCACGTGCTTGGCATCTGACATCCGGTGGTGATCAAGCACGCGCTTAGCGGTCGCTTTCGGGATTTGCTCACACCCTTACGTTTGAGAGACTGGCCAATGACAAAGTATAAACTCGAGTACATCTGGCTCGACGGTTACACACCGACACCGAACCTGCGTGGCAAAACGCAGGTCAAGGAATTTGCTGAATTTCCGACGCTCGAGCAGCTTCCGCTCTGGGGCTTCGATGGTTCCTCCACGATGCAGGCCGAAGGCCGCAGCTCCGATTGCGTGTTGAAGCCGGTTGCCCTCTATCCGGACCCGGCCCGCACGAACGGCGTTCTCGTTATGTGCGAAGTCATGATGCCCGATGGTGTCACGCCGCATCCGTCGAACAGCCGCGCAACCATCCTTGATGATGAAGACGCCTGGTTCGGCTTCGAGCAGGAATACTTCTTCTACGAAGACGGCCGTCCGCTCGGCTTCCCGGAGCAGGGCTACCCGGCTCCGCAGGGTCCGTATTACACCGGCGTCGGCTACAAGAACGTCGGCTCGGTTGCCCGCGAAATCGTGGAAGAGCATCTCGACCTCTGCTTGGCCGCCGGCATCAACCACGAAGGCATCAATGCCGAAGTGGCGAAGGGCCAGTGGGAATTCCAGATCTTCGGCAAGGGCTCCAAGCGCGCCGCCGACCAGATCTGGATGGCTCGCTACCTGCTTCTCCGCCTCTGCGAAAAGTACGGCATCGACATCGAATTCCACTGCAAGCCGCTCGGCGACACGGACTGGAACGGCTCGGGCATGCACTGCAACTTCTCGACCAAGTTCATGCGCGAAGTCGGCGGCAAGGCCTATTTCGAAGCACTCATGGCTCAGTTCGACAAGAACCTGCAGGACCACATCGACGTCTACGGCCCAGACAACCACCTGCGCCTGACCGGCAAGCACGAAACGGCTCCGTGGAACAAGTTCAGCTATGGCGTTGCCGACCGCGGCGCGTCGATCCGCGTTCCACACTCCTTCGTCAAGAACGACTACAAGGGCTATCTGGAAGATCGCCGCCCGAACTCGCAGGGCTGCCCTTATCAGATTGCTTCGCAGGTTCTGAAGACGATCTCGGAAGTTTCGACCTCCGGCTTCGCTTCGGCGGCTGCCTAAGCCCCAGGCTTTCCTCCCAAGGGCGCCGGTTGCATCGCAACCGGCGTTTTTTTGCGAGTCGTCTCAAGGAAAACATTCCTTCGCGTCACTGGCCGCGCTATAGTTGCGGCATGGCACAACGAGCAGGCAGCGCCGATCTTCCCTTGCATGGCGGCAGAGTTCCGCGGTGGCTCGGCGAGCGGATGACGAAGCTCGGTGCAGTCATCACCGAAGCCGTCGTGCAACATTACGGCCGGGATGAACTGCTTCGCCGCCTTGCGCATCCCTTCTGGTTCCAGTCCTTCGGCGCCGTCATGGGCATGGATTGGCACTCCTCCGGAATAACAACCAGCGTCCTCGGCGCCCTCAAGCGCGGGCTGACGCCACTTTCGGGCGAACTCGGCCTGCATGTCTGCGGCGGCCGTGGCGCCCATTCCCGCAAGACACCGGACGAACTCGTTGCGATCGGTGAGCGTGTCGGCTTCGACGGTGGTTCGCTTGCGACTGCGAGCAGGCTAGTCGCGAAGGTTGATAGCGCCGCCGTCCAGGATGGCTTCGCTCTCTACCTCCATGGCTTCATCGTCACCGACGACGGCAAATGGGTTGTTGTGCAGCAAGGCATGAATGGCGACAAGCGGCAGGCGCGGCGTTATCACTGGCTGTCGGAAGGTCTCGATAGCTTCATCAATTCGCCGCATGCGGCGATCGAAGGCCGCAGCCAGGGCAATATCATCAATTTGGCCGACAGGCGTGCCGAGCGTTCGCGCACGGGGCAGCTTGATCTTCTGGCGACGCTCGGTCCGGATCGCATTCTGCGCGAAGCGGCAGCCTTGGCGTTCGATCTCGCGAAACCTGCGCCGCAGCCGGACCAGCCGCTGCTACCCCATCTCATCATGCCCGCCCATCACGACGTTCGTGAAAAGGACGTCAACATGACGCGCCTGCATGGCAATCTTGCAGCCGCCGCCGACCGCGGACCGGAAGATTTTGAGCAGCTTCTGCTCGTCCCCGGCGTCGGAGCCCGAACGGTGCAGGCGCTGGCAATGGTCGCCGAAGTGGTTCATGGTGCGCCCTGCCGCTTTTCCGATCCCGCGCGCTTCTCGCTCGCCCACGGCGGCAAGGACCGGCATCCATTTCCCGTCCCGCTGAAGGTCTACGACGAGACGATCAAGGTGATGAAGTCAGCCGTACAGAAGGGCAGGCTCGGCCGTGAGGAGGAACTGCAGGCGCTGAAACGCCTCGACGACCAGTCCCGTCAACTCGAGCGATATGTTACAGGCCCGGACCTCAAGGAGATCGTCGCCGGCGAATTCCGCAACGCACCCGATTGGGGCGGCAGAAGCGTCTTCGGCTGGGAAGAAGAGAAGTTTAATTAGCTAATCTTCAATTGCTTTGACGTGCTTTCAGCATGACAAGAAGTGCCTGATTTTTATTGAGAAATGGCGGACAGAGAGGGATTCGAACCCTCGGTACGCTTTCACGTACACACGCGTTCCAGGCGTGCGCCTTAAACCACTCGGCCACCTGTCCATTTGCGTTCGCACCCGGAGAGGAGCAAATCGTCGGAACGGCGCGATATATACCGATGAATTTTCGGGGATCAACCTAAATCTAACAGTTTTTTGACTTCTTCCGATAAAACTCCGCCCGCGCTGTCCATTGCGCTTTGATCGTGAGATAATTATTTATTGGCTAAGGTGGAGAATGGCGCGGCTGACCGGAAAATCCGGCGGTAGCGCGTCGGAGGGATTGATGCGTTTCTTGGTGCGTGTGGCTAGCCTTGTCGCGCTCGTTGTGGCCGTGATTGCAGGGACGATCGATTCAATTCAGTCCGTTGCGGCATCGGCTGTCGTGGTGACACCCATGGGCGGTGCCTGGCAGGATTTGAGCCCTTCGTCGCTTTCGGCACTGCAGTCGTCCGTTTCCTACTATGTGCACCCGCGCTTCTATGCCTTCGTATTCCAATGGCTGATGCTCCAGCCCGCTTTTGCCGTCTTTCTTGTGATCGCGCTGCTGCTTTGGATGATCGGCTACAAAAAACCGCCGGTGGCGGGCCGATTTACCGCGTAACAAAACGCGCGGCCTGACGTATCAGCTTTGAGGCCTGCATCGGGCCCTGTCGTGCTGGAAAGCCTGCTGAAAACCTTCTTTGAAGAGCATGATCCGACGCAGGGCATGCGCCAGGGCAACGACGTCGGAACGACCTATCGCTCGGCCGTTTATACGACGGCCCCTGAACAGCTTGCGACGACAGAGCGCGTACGCGACACATTCCAGGCGGCTCAAATCTGCCGGCCGCATGTCGAAGATCACCACGGAGATCGCTCCGGTAGGTGAATTCTACTATGCCGAGAATTACCACCAGCAGTATCTGGCGAAGAATCCGGATGGTTATTGCGGTCTCCGCGGAACCGGAGTGAACTGCCCGATTGGTCGCTAAAATCGCATTTTAGCAGCTCATTTTGCGCAAAAATCAGCCCATATGGGCTGATTTTCAGCATCGATGCGGATTTTTTACCAGCCGAAAAATTTCTCGTGAATTTTTCCTTGAGCCATGCAAGGATGCGCCCAGCCAGGCCTCCGGGGGGAGGCCGGTGGTTCCGCAGACATGCCTGCCAAAGGCTTGCGGGAGGACCCAAACAAATAGCAACAATAGGGCTGCACTATGAAAAAAACCCTTCTTTCTCTCCTGGCCGTGGCCGCGATGTCCACGACGGCGCTCGCTGCCGACGTCAAGCCGGCTCTCGTTTACGGCACTGGCGGAAAGTTCGACAAGTCCTTCAACGAAGCAGCCTATAATGGCGCTGAGAAGTTCAAGGCGGAAACCGGCATTGCCTATCGCGACTTCGAACCGACCGGCGACACACAGGGCGAGCAGGCGATCCGCAACTTCGCAAGCCGCGGTTTCAACCCAGTGGTCGCCGTGTCCTTCGCATGGACCTCGGCAATTGAAAAGGTCGCTGCTGAATTCCCGGAAACCAAGTTCATCATCGTAGATTCCGTCGTCGATAAGCCGAATGTCCGCTCGGTCGTCTACAAGGAAGAAGAAGGTTCGTTCCTCGTCGGCGTTCTCGCCGGCATGGCTTCCAAGACCGGTAAGGTCGGTTTCGTCGGCGGCATGGATATTCCGCTGATCCGTAAGTTCGAATGCGGCTATGAGCAGGGCGCCCGCTCCGTCAAGGCTGACATTGAAGTCTTTCAGAACATGACCGGCACGACCGGTGCTGCCTGGAACGACCCGGTTCGCGGCGGCGAGCTCACCAAGAACCAGATCGACCAGGGCGCTGACGTCATTTATGCGGCGGCAGGTGCGACCGGCCTCGGCGTTCTCCAGACGGCTGCCGACAACAAGAAGCTTTCGATCGGGGTCGATTCCAACCAAAACCATCTGCATCCGGGCTCCGTGCTGACCTCGATGGTCAAGCGCGTCGATCTCGCCGTCTACAACGCCTACACCGATACGAAGAACGACAAGTTCACCGGCGGCGTGCAGGCTCTCGGCGTCAAGGAAGACGGCGTTGGCGCTGCGATCGACGACAACAACAAGCCGCTGATCACGCCGGAAATGCAGGCCGCCGTCGATAAGGCACGGGCTGACATCATCGCAGGAACCATCAAGGTTCACGATTACACGACGGACAACTCTTGCCCGAAGTGATCCGCGACTGAGATGGGCGTATGGCGGCCAGTTTTTTCCGCCATACGCCCTTTTCGTATTTGGAGCCTGCTGTGACAGACACGCCCGCTATCGAACTTGTGGGCATCGATAAGAAATTCGGTGCCGTTCACGCAAACAAGGACATCAACCTTACCGTCGCCAAGGGCACGATCCACGGCATTATTGGGGAAAACGGTGCTGGTAAGTCGACATTGATGTCGATCATCTACGGTTTTTATCACGCCGACGCCGGCGAAATCCGGGTCAACGGTCAGCCGGTGACCATCCGCGACAGTCAGGCGGCGATTGCAACCGGCATCGGCATGGTCCACCAGCACTTCATGCTGGTCGATAATTTCACGGTCCTGGAAAACGTCATGCTCGGCGCCGAAGGCGGGGCGCTGTTGGCGAAGGGTGTTGCGTCTGCTCGCGCCGAATTGAGACGGCTGGAGAAGGAATACGGCCTGGAGGTCAATCCGGATGCGCTGATCGAGCAGCTACCGGTCGGCCTGCAGCAGCGCGTCGAAATCCTGAAAGCCATGTATCGCGGCGCCGAAATCCTGATCCTCGACGAGCCGACCGGCGTCCTGACGCCAGCTGAAGCCGACCACCTGTTCCGCATCCTCAAGGTGCTACGTGATCAGGGCAAGACGGTCATCCTTATCACGCACAAGCTTCGCGAAATCATGGCCATCACCGACACCGTTTCGGTGATGCGCCGCGGCGAAATGGTCGCGACCCGCAAGACCGCGGAAACGACGGTCGAAGAACTCGCCGAACTCATGGTCGGCCGCCGTGTTCTTTTGCGCGTTCAGAAAGGCGAGGCGACACCCGGCAATGTGCTGCTGTCGGTCCGCAACCTGACGGTCAAGGACAATCGCGGCGTGACAATGGTCGACAATGTCTCCTTCGATGTCCGGGCCGGCGAAATTGTCGGTATCGCAGGCGTTGCAGGCAACGGCCAATCGGAGCTGCTGGAGGCGATCGCGGGCATCCGCAAGCCGCATTCCGGCGAGATTTTCCTTGATGGCCAGACGATCGACAAGGCCGACGCGGCACGGCTGCGCGAACTGGGCCTTGCCCATATTCCCGAGGACCGCCACCATATGGGCCTCGTGCTGAAGTTCGAGGAATACGAGAACTCGGTTCTCGGTTATCACCGCAATCCTGCCTATAGCAGAGGTCCGCTGCTCGACCTTGATGCGATCCGCAAGGATGCCATGGACAAGATCGAGAAATACGACATCCGCCCGCCGAACCCGCGGCTGAAGACCGCCAATTTCTCGGGCGGCAACCAGCAGAAGATCGTGGTTTCCCGCGAAATCGAGCGCGATCCTGCCGCACTCATTATTGGCCAGCCGACGCGCGGCGTCGATATCGGCGCCATCGAATTCATCCACCGCCGCATCATCGAGATGCGCGACGCGGGCAAGGCGATCCTGCTCGTCTCCGTCGAACTCGACGAAATCCGCGCCCTTTCAGACCGTATCCTTGTCATGTTTGCCGGCCATGTCGTCGGCGAGAAGACGCCCGATGCCGGTGAACAGACCCTCGGCCTGATGATGGCCGGCATTGCCGCGTGAGGCCTTAATGAGCACTGCTTCCGTTCCTCTTCCACATTGGATCACCTACGGCCTCATCCCGGTCTTGAACCTGATCGTTGCCTTCCTGATCTCCGGCTTCGTCGTCTGGCTGATCGGCGAAAGTCCGCTTGGCGCCCTCTCGTTGCTGATCGAGGGGGCACTCGGCAGTGGCGAAGGCATCGGCTTCACGCTGTATTACGCCACAAGCTTCATTTTCACTGGCCTGTCTGTGGCAGTTGCCATTCATGCCGGTCTCTTCAATATCGGCTCGGAGGGGCAGGCCTATCTCGGTGGCCTCGGTTGCGCATTGGCGGCGCTGGCCCTTGACCGCTTCGTGCCCTGGTATGTCACCATGCCGGTTGCGGTCGTCGGTGCAGGCCTGTTCGGTGCCGCCTGGGCATCCATTCCGGCCTTCCTCCAGGCAAAACGCGGCAGCCACATCGTCATTACGACCATCATGTTCAACTACATCGGCGCGGCGCTGATGGTTTACCTGCTGGTTCACGTGCTGATCGTCCCCGGCAAGATGGCGCCGGAAACGCGCACGTTCCTCGAAGGCGGCCAATTGCCGAAGCTCGGGTGGGTGATGAACCTCTTCGGTGCGAAGCTTGGGGCCGCGCCGTTCAATGTCTCTTTCCTCATCGCCCTAGTCGCCGCCTACTTCGTCTGGCTGCTCATCTGGCGCACGAAACTTGGATTTGAGATGCGCACGCTCGGTGTCAGTCCCACTGCCGCCTCCTATGCAGGCATTCCGTATGCCCGCACGGTGATGATTGCCATGCTGCTTTCCGGCGCGCTGGCCGGCATGATGGCGCTGAACCCGGTCATGGGCTCATCCGCCCGCCTCCAGGTCGAGTTTGTCGGCGGGGCTGGTTTCGTCGGTATTGCCGTCTCGCTGATGGGACGCAATCATCCCGTCGGCATCATCTTCTCGGCGATCCTCTTCGGCATCCTCTATCAGGGTGGCGACTGGGTCTCCTTCGAGATGCCGAACATCACCCGCGAAATGATCCTTGTGATTCAAGGCTTGGTCATTCTCTTCGCAGGCGCGCTTGAATATATGTTCCGCCCGGCGCTCGTCCGAATCTACCAACAGTTCAAGGTTAAGTGAGGGGAGCGGACGATGGATTACTATGACATCCTCATCAACGTTCTGAGTTCAACGATCCGGCTCTCGATCCCGCTGATCTTTACCGCCCTTGCAGGCCTCTTTTCCGAACGTGCCGGCGTTTTCGACATCGGCCTTGAAGGCAAGATGCTGGGCGCGGCCTTTGCCGCCGCCTGCGTTGCATACATCACCGACTCCGCCTGGCTCGGCCTCGTCGCGGGCATCCTCTGCTCCGTCGCGCTGAGTTTGGTGCATGGCTTTGCATCCATCACCAATCGGGGCAACCAGATCATCTCGGGCGTTGCCATCAACTTCTTCATCGCCGGTATCACGATTGTGCTTGGGCAGGCCTGGTTTGGCCAGGGCGGCCGCACGCCGCAGCTTTCCCCGGCAAGCCGGTTTTCGCCGATCGCGCTTCCGGGCGCAGACGTGATGCGGGAGGTTCCGATCATCGGTCCGCTTTATTCCAACGTGATCTCTGGCAACAACATCCTGACCTATCTCGCATTCCTGGCAGTCCCGCTCTCCTGGTGGATCCTCTTTCGGACGCGCTTCGGCCTGCGCCTTCGTGCCGTCGGCGAAAATCCCGGTGCGGTCGATACCGCCGGTATCTCGGTCAGTTGGCTGCGCTATCGAGCCGTCATGTGTGCGGGCATTCTTTGCGGCTTCTCGGGCACCTATCTGGCGATCGCGCAATCGGCCGCTTTCATCAAGGATATGTCGGCAGGCAAGGGTTATATCGCCCTTGCCGCCCTGGTCTTCGCAAAATGGAAACCGGTGCCGGTGATGTTCGCCTGCCTGCTCTTCGGCTTCCTCGATGCGCTGGCGAACTTCATGCAGGGCAAGCAGGTCCCGCTGATCGGCGCAGTGCCGGTGCAGATATTCCAGGCGCTGCCTTATATTCTCACCTGTATCTTGCTTGCTGGATTCATTGGCGTCGCAACGCCGCCGAAGGCTGGTGGCGTCCCCTATACGAAGGAGCGTTGAAACATGTCGCATGACCTTTTCGAAGCCGCTCGCGGCGCCATGGCCTTTGCCCATGCGCCCTATTCCAAATTCCCGGTCGGTGCGGCAATCCGCGCCGAAGACGGCAAGGTTTATACCGGCGCCAATATCGAAAACCTCTCCTTCCCGCAGGGTTGGTGCGCCGAGCCGACGGCCATCAGCGCCATGATCATGGGCGGAGCGAAGAAGATTGTTGAAATGGCGGTCATCGCCGAGAAGCTGCCGCTCTGCCCGCCCTGCGGCGGCTGCCGGCAGAAGATCTCCGAATTCGCGTCGAAGGATACGAAGATCTATCTTTGCGATGAGGTGGGCGTGAAGAAGACCATGACGATGGAGGAGCTTCTTCCCTTCAGCTTCGAGACTGAACTCGGATGAACGCCGCCATCGATCTGCTCGTCGGCAAACTCGGTGGGCTCGCGCCGCGTCACGGCATTGTGCTCGGTTCCGGCCTAGGCTCGCTGGTAAGCGAACTGACGGATGCGGTGCGAATTCCCTATCGGGACCTGCCGGGCTTTCCTGTCAGCGCCGTCTCCGGGCATGCCGGCGAGGTCGTTGCCGGCCATCTCGGCGGCGTGCCGGTCATCATGCTGTCGGGCCGCGTCCATTATTACGAAAAAGGCGACGCCAGCGCCATGCGATTGCCGCTTGAGGTGTTGAAGGGCCTTGGCGTGCAGTCACTGTTCCTGACCAATTCCGCAGGCTCGCTACTCGAGGAAATGCCGCCGGGTTCGGTGATGCAGATCACCGACCACATCAATTATTCCGGCATGAATCCGCTGATTGGCGAAGAAAGCGACCGCCGCTTCGTCGGCATGACGAGCGCCTATGATCGCGATCTTTCCATGTCCATGCGCAAGGCGGCCGAGAAGCTCGCCATCAAGCTCTCTCACGGCGTCTATATGTGGTTTTCGGGACCAAGCTTCGAAACGCCTGCGGAAATCCGTATGGCGCGGATTCTCGGTGCGGATGCCGTCGGCATGTCGACCGTACCGGAAGTCATCATCGCCCGAATGCTGGGTTTGAGGGTTGCCGCAGCCTCGGTTATCACCAATTATGGGGCTGGCATGACCGGCTCCGAACTCAGCCACGAAGAAACAAAAGACATGGCGCCCGTCGGCGGCGCGCGTCTCGCCGCAATCTTAAAGGAAATGATTGCGGGTGGAGGAAGCGATAATGAGTAGTCACTCGCAGAAGGAAACGGCAGCCGTCGCGCTGTCGCTCCTTGACCTTACCAATCTCAAGGACGATTGCACCGAAGAGCAGATCGATACGCTCTGCGCCCGCGCACAGACGCCCTACGGGAATAGTGCCGCGATCTGCATCTGGCCACGTTTCGTGGCACATGCCCGCACGGTTCTCGGCAAGGGTCATCCCGTCCGCATCGCGACTGTCGTCAATTTCCCGTCTGGCGACATGGAAGTGGCCGATGTCGCCGCCGAAACGCGCGAAGCTATTGCAGATGGTGCGGACGAGGTAGATCTGGTCATTCCCTACCGCAGATTCCTCAATGGCAACGAGAAGGCCGTGACCGACATGGTGACGGCGGTGCGCGCGGAATGCACCGGTGGTGTGCTGCTGAAAGTCATCCTGGAGACCGGCGAGATCAAGGATCCCGGCCTCATTCGCCGCGCATCTGAACTTGCAATCGATGCGGGCGCGGACTTCATCAAGACATCCACCGGCAAGGTCGCCGTCAACGCGACGCTCGAAGCTGCAGATATCATGATCCGCGCGATCCGCCACAGCGGCCGCAAGGTGGGCTTCAAGCCGGCCGGTGGCATCGGCTCCGTCGCGGATGCCGCCCTTTATCTCAGCCTTACGGAAACGATCATGACGCCGGATTGGCCGATGCCGTCCACCTTCCGTTTCGGGGCCTCCGGCCTGCTCGATGACATCCTCGCTGTCCTCAGCGGCGCCCAGTCAGCGCCCGCCAAGGCCTCGAGCTATTGAGCATGATCCCGCAGGAGATCATTCGGCAGAAGCGGAATGGTGGCGTCCTTTCCGCGGATGAGATCCAGTCCTTCGTTGCGGCCCTTGCCACCGGCGAGTTATCAGAGGGGCAGATCGGTGCCTTTGCGATGGCCGTCTGGTTCAAGGGCATGTCGCGTGACGAGACCGTCGCGTTGACGCTCGCCATGGCGCGCTCAGGCGATATGCTCACATGGCTCGGGATCGATCGCCCAATTGCCGACAAGCATTCGACCGGCGGGGTCGGTGACAACGTTTCGCTGATGCTGGCGCCGATTGCGGCTGCTTGCGGCCTAGCGGTGCCGATGATCTCCGGCCGCGGCCTCGGCCACACCGGCGGCACGCTCGACAAGCTGGAATCCATTCCCGGCTATGGAATTACGCCGGATGCTGCTCGTTTCCGCAAAGTCGTTAAGGAAGTGGGCTGCGCCATCATCGGGCAGACGGGTTCGTTGGCGCCCGCCGACGGCACGCTCTACGCCGTGCGCGATGTCACAGCGACCGTCGATTCCATTCCGCTGATCACGGCCTCCATTCTTTCCAAGAAGCTCGCGGCTGGACTTCAGACCTTGGTGCTTGATGTGAAAACCGGCAACGGCGCCTTTATGGCCGATCACGAGCAGGCAAAGCTTCTGGCGCAGTCCCTAGTCAACGTGGCAAACGGGGCAGGGGTCAAGACATCGGCCTTGATCACCGACATGAACCAGCCGCTGGCGGACGCGGCGGGCAACGTCGTGGAGATATGGAACTGCCTGGATTTCCTGGCGGGGAAGAAAGCTGGAACCCGGCTTGAGGCCGTCGTCCTGGCCTTTGCAGCCGAGATGCTGGTGCGTTCGGGCGTTTCGGCGTCTCTGAACGATGGCGAAGCGAAAGCACGTGCGGCACTAGCGTCCGGCAAGGCGGCCGAAGTCTTTGGCCGCATGGTGCATATGCTGGGCGGCCCGGCGGATCTTGTCGAAAAGCCCGCAAACTATCTGGTGAAAGCGCCCGTCGAAAGGCCGGTTCTCGCAGGAGAGAGCGGATGGCTCTCGGCCTGCGATGCGCGCGATGTCGGCATGACCGTTATCGATCTCGGCGGCGGGCGGCGTCACCCGGCAGACAAAATCGATCATCGCGTCGGCTTCTCCGCCCTGCTGCCGCTCGGCACCCGCGTCGAAAAGGGTGATACGATCGCGATCGTTGGTGCCGCAGATGAGGCGGCGGCGCAAAAGGCGGCAGCCTCGATCATGGCAAGCTACCGCATCTCCGGCAACGAGCCTTCTCTGCCGCCGGTGATTTCCGGCCGCATTTGATTATTGCTTCAGATTCAGTGAGCCGTCGGCAACGGAGTAGGACTCGAGTTTCTTCAGGAAGCTCATGCCGACCAGGGTCGTCGAAAGCGCATCATCCTTAAGCACGAAGGCTTCCACATCTTGCACGCGGATGCCACCGATCTCCACGCGATCGAGCGTGACATGCGCGGCCTTGGCCTGGCCGTTGGCGGTGTTCACCGCATGGCGGAAATCGAGCTGATTGCCCCCGTAGCCGAGACGGCGCGCAAGGCTTTCGTTCAGTGCCACATAAGTGGCACCGGTATCGATCAGACCCTGTACGGGCTTGCCGTTGATCTTGAAGTCGCCCGTGTAGTGCCCCCGCGCGTCGGCCTGAAGGTGCATGCGGCCGTTGCCGGAAACCGGGGGGCGCGCCCCAGGCTGAGGCGCCGGGGTTGAAACAGCGCTGGCAGAAACCGTGTCGGCAACTGGCTGGCTGCCGCCGAAGAATGAGGGCACCTGAGTGGCGAGTGCGGCGATAATGCTCGCGAAAATGACGATACGCATGAGCATGAAACAGAAATCCCGCCTGTATAAACCCCGCCTCATGCGGGCTTGAGTCTTCAAGACTGCTACGCCGCAATTGCTGATAAGTCTCTAATGGCGAAGTTAAAAAGGCCCAGATTAGTGCTCTGGGCCTTCGCTGTCTTTAGATTTGGTAAAGGAAAGCTGAACTACTTCGTGCCGTACATACGGTCGCCGGCATCGCCGAGACCGGGCATGATGTAGCCCTTCTCGTTCAGATGGCTGTCGACCGCTGCCGTGAAGACAGTCACATCGGGATGTGCCGCGCGGAAATTCCTGAGGCCTTCTGGAGCGGCGAGCAGGCAGAGGAAGCGGATATTGCGCGCGCCGCGTTCTTTCAGTTTTTCGATCGCGGCAATCGAGGAATTGCCGGTCGCAAGCATCGGATCGACGACGATGATGAGACGCTCCGCCACGTCCTCCGGCGCCTTGAAGTAATATTCCACAGGCTGCAGCGTTTCGTGGTCGCGATAGACGCCGATATGGGAAACGCGAGCCGAAGGCACGAGATCGAGCATGCCTTCGAGCAGTCCGTTGCCGGCGCGCAGGATCGAGGCGAAGACGAGCTTCTTGCCTTCCAGGATCGGCGATTCCATGGTCTGCAGCGGCGTTTCGATGGTTTCCATTGTCAGTTCGAGATCGCGCGTCACCTCGTAGCAGAGCAGGGTCGAGATCTCGCGGAGCAGCCGGCGGAAACTGCCCGTCGATGTCTCCTTGCGCCGCATGATGGTGAGTTTGTGCTGCACAAGCGGGTGATCGATGACGATGACGCCTTCCATGGCCGAGCCTTCCTTTTGTTCTTATCGGACGTTTCTTTCATGGAAAGCGCCCCAACTGCAAGAGTGGAGGCGATTTTCATGGCTTGATCCCCAAGCCCGGGCCGCTCAAAGCCGGGCGAGCAGCGCCATGCGGGTTGCTTCGTCGACGAAAGCCGCTTCGATGCCGGTCCGCGTCAGTTCGTTGATTTCGCTGTCGCTGAAGCCGAATGCATTGGCGGCCAGCTCATACTCGCGCTTCAGCGAGGTATGGAAAAAGGGCGGGTCGTCGGAACTGATCGTCACGCGCACGCCGGCTTCCTTGAGCGTGCGCAAGGGATGGGACGCGAAATCGGGAAAGACGCTCAACGCGATGTTTGAGCCGGGACAAACCTCCAGAACAGTGCCGAGATCGGCAAGCCGCCTGACGAGATCCGCATCCTCGATCGCGCGAACGCCATGCCCGATGCGCGACGGACGCACGACGTCGAGCGCATCGGAGACGCTGAAGGCGCCGCAGACCTCGCCGGCGTGGATGGTGAGGCCAAGACCCGCGTCGCGGGCGATATCGAAGGCGTGGGCATAATCCGCCACACGCCCCATTCGCTCCTCGCCGGCGAGGTTGAAGCCGGTGATTAGCGGGTTGTTGGCTTTAGCCGCGTATTCGGCAGCGGCGATCACGCTCTCAGGTCCAAAATGCCGCTCGCCGGTTACGATCAGCCGCGCTTCGATGCCGCTTTTTGCCTTCGCTTGGCGAATGCCTTCGCAGATGCCCGCGATATAGGCATCTGCGCCAAGCCCGATACGCCCGCCGTGATCCGGCGAAACGGTGAGTTCGCTATAGACCGTGCCGATCTCTGCAAGCTCCTGCAGATAGGTCTCGGTGAGCAGTGCGTAATCCTCATCAGTCCTGTAGACCTTGGAGATATTATCGTAGCATTCGAGAAAGCTCGCAAAATCATGCCAGACATATGCCCCGTCACGGAGATAGGCGCTGATATCGGTATCGTATTTGCGGGCTTGGGCTTCCGTCAGCGCTGGGGGCGCCGCGCCCTCCAGATGGCAGTGCAGCTCGACCTTCTTCAAATGGGATGTCACAGAAAACTTCTCCCGTGCGGTCCGGCGGCGATGCCAAGATGCCGGGCAACCGTCGCGCCGATATCGGCATATGTGCTGCGGACGCCGATATTGCGCGACTTCAGCCCCGGACCGTAAGCGATGATCGGCACGCGCTCGCGCGTATGGTCCGTGCCGCGCCAGGTCGGGTCGCAGCCGTGGTCGGCCGTCAGGATGACGAGATCGCCGGGCACAAGCTTGCGGTGCACGTCCGGCAGCCGCGCATCGAAGGCTTCGAGCGCCGCGGCATAGCCAGGCACATCGCGCCGGTGGCCATAGACCATGTCGAAATCGACGAAATTCGTGAAGACGAGGTCGCCGTCCTTCGCCTCTTCCATAGCGGCGAGCGACGCGTCCATCAGTGCATCATTGCCATTCGCCTTGATGACCCTTGAAATGCCCTGGTGCGCGAAGATGTCGCCGATCTTGCCGATGGCGTGGACGTTGCGCTCCGCCTTGACGATACGATCGAGCAGCGTTGGCTCCGGAGGCGGCACAGAGAAATCGCGGCGATTGCCGGTGCGCTCGAATGTCGATGAGGTCTCGCCGACGAAAGGCCGGGCGATGACCCGGCCTATATTATGGCTGTCGAGCAGCGCCCGGGCGATGCGGCAGAAGCCGAGCAGTCGGTCGAGGCCGAAATGCGTCTCGTTCGCTGCGACCTGGAAAACGGAGTCGGACGAGGTATAGCATATCGGCTTACCGGTGCGGATATGCTCCTCGCCGAGGCGGGCGATGATTTCCGTGCCTGAGGCATGGCAATTGCCGAGGATGCCTGGAACCTCTGCAGCGCTGCAAAGCGCCTCGATAAATTGCGGCGGAAAGGCTTCGCCTTCCGTGGGGAAATAACCCCAATCGAAGGTCACGGGCGTTCCGGCAATTTCCCAATGGCCAGACGGGGTATCCTTGCCGCGGGAGATTTCGCTGGCGCAGCCATGGATGCCGTAGACTTTATCCGGAACCGGCATGCCTGCCGGAAAGCGTCCGGTTGCGGTCTTGGCGATCTGCATCAGGCCGAGCGCCGACATATTGGGAAGCGAAAGCGGGCCGGAGCGCAAGCCCGCCCTGTCGCCAGCGCCAGCCGCACAAAACTCCGCTATATGGCCAAGCGTATCCGATCCTTCGTCGCCATATTGAGCCGCATCCGGCCCGCCGCCGACGCCGAAGGAATCGAGAACGAAGAGAAATGCACGTGCCATCTTTACCCATCAAGCTGGCGGCCAGAGCCGCAATCCCCCTCAGGCATATAATGCTGCCGCAGGCTTGGCAAATTTCAAAGTGCGGAAGGGATCCCGATCAGCAATCGCCGCAGGCGACATTATCGCCCTGCCGCTGGCGGTAGTAGTAAGTGCGGCGGATGGTGAGTTCCTGCATGTCGCCTGGAAGAAAATCGGGGCCGAATGCGAACAGCTTGTAGGGAATGCTGAGGTCGGCCCGCACGAGAAAGCTGTCTGCCTTTTTCATGTCGGCCGGGACGTCGGTGACGGCGGTATTGGCCGCGTAGGGCGCTGTCGTGGTGTTGTTCGCCCAGGACCAGAAAACCTTGGCGTTGGCCGCGGCATCGATGTTGATGCCGGTCACTTTGATCTGCATGCCGGTCGTATCGAAGGGAGTGAAAATCGCGCCGGCAACAGAACTGATCTCGGTCAGCGAACTCTTGGTCACGTCCTTCTGCTGCGTGATCAGATCGGCGATCGAGCCGGCCGCGCGGCTGGTGCGTTTGCTGACGCTCAGCCCGATGGTGATCTCGAAGGCGCCGATATAGAGCATCACCAGGACGGGAAAGAGAATGGCGAACTCGATTGCGCCGACGCCGCTGCGGTCACGCCCGAACCGGACGAGCTTGTCTTTCAGCCGCATCAGGGTTCCGTTCGCCGTCATCAGTATGGCTCGTTCTGGAAGGCGGCGGTGGCGACGATGAGGTAGTCGTTCAGCCTCGCTCCGTCGGTGGTGCGGTATGGGGTGATATAGGGGCGGATAAGATCGGTGATGACCTGCCAGTGGTAATAGGCGCGAACCATATTGATCGAGCCGGAGCCGCCGGGCGAATATTGCATCGCCGATGTATCGAGGCCCGTCGCATTCATTGGAACAGCGGCGGGGATTTCGGAAAATTTGCTGAACGTGCGGACATCGAGCCTGAGCTTGTCCGGCGTGGCGATCTCGGCTGCGGAGCACTGGATCAGGATCGAGACCTCGTCGCAAAACTCCTGCCGGAATGCCGCTTCACCGACGGTAGAGGTAATCTGTCCGGTCCGCATCTTGCGGCTCATGGTGTCGACGGCGTTAGACACCAGCTCTTCCGCGGCAAAGGCGATGAAGGTCTCCAGGATTGCGAAGATCACCATGAAATAGGGGATGGCGAGCAGCGCGAATTCTATCGCTGCCGATCCGTCGCGCGAACGCGCAAAAGCCCGCCAACCGCTCCGCTTAGCCGACGGCGCGCGGGTTCTGTCTGCCTGGTGATCACTGGTCGCGACGGCGCCATCCGAATGAACGTTCATGCGCCGATCGTAGAGCGCTTTCGTTGATTTTCCGTTTCAGGGCGGGTCAACAATTTAACGGATGGAGGTTCCTCAGCCGCCCGCATCTGCCGCGTTGTTCTGCTGCGTGTGCTGTTCGCAGTTCGGCGAGCAGGAAAGCACGGAACGGTCGGTCTGGCGGTAGACGCGAACTGTATTGCCCTCGTCGATGGAAACGAGAACTGTCTCGTCGAGTATCGCATTGCCATCGGCATCGAGCAGCACGAGATTGGTCGTCCCGAAACTGCGGCCGGTCAGCACGATCGTCTTCGGATCGGCAACGGTCGCGTCGGCAACCTTGGAATTGCCTATGATCACCTTGCTGGCCGGCCGGTCGAGCTTCAAAACACGCGCATGATCCATATAGACGCGCAGCACGTCTTCCTCGGCGCGCGTGGGAGCCTGAAGCCCGCAAAGCACGAGGATGGCGGCTGCGGTAAAAGGGATAGTCTTGCCGCTCGGTGGCATAGGGCTCTCTTTACTGGAATCCGGATCACAGTCCGGTAGAAATCTCAAAACAGAATGGAAAAAAATGGTGAATGAAGCTTTAAGAATCGTTGGAACTGCCCGGTGACGGCACGTATTTGTCCGAATTGGGTCATGTGAGAAGAATTTCCTGAGTGCGATGATCTGTAATGACGCAGCCTATGTAACGTTTTGGCGCATCCCGAAGATTGGTGTTTTATAAGATTCGTAACATAGATAAATTTGAATATATCAGAGTAACGCAATGCTTACCATGCCAGTTTGTACTTTAGCATTTACGATCTGGTAACCCTCTTCCTTAAGCCGATTGAAATGGCGCCTCGCTAGGTTGTGGTATCCGATCAACGGCACAGTTGGCGGACGTGCTGAACCTCAACTGGAGTTAGGAAACCATGACCAAGCTTTTTAGCCGTTTTCTGAAGGACGAATCCGGCGCAACCGCAATCGAATACGGCCTGATCGCAGCGCTGATTTCCGTAGCGCTCATCGCCGGTGCGACCAGCCTCGGCAACACGCTCAATACCACGTTCTCGGGTCTGTCGACCAAGATGAACGCCGCTCAGACCGTGTCCAACGGGTATAAGGCCCCGTAAATATCGCTTCTCCATTCGGACGAACTGGAGAACCTGCAGACAATAAAGGCTCACATTCAGTTCAATGTGAGCCTCTTTGCTTTATCCGGCGAGTAATCCCATGGCTACAGCGGCAATCTTCGTGGTCTTTCCTCTATGCCTCGCCATCGCGGCGTGCTCGGATCTGTTGACTATGACGATCCCGAACCGCGTTTCGCTGATTTTGATCGTTGCCTTTCTGATCATCGCCTCTTTATCCGGCATGCCACTTCTGGCCATTGGGATGCACCTCCTTGTAGGGATGATCGTATTTCTAGTTTGTTTCGCGCTTTTCGCCCTTAACGTGATGGGCGGGGGCGATGCAAAGCTCTTGAGCGCGGCATCGATATGGTTCGGCTTCAATCAATCGCTTCTGCTTTTCGTCGTCGCTGTCGGCCTGTTGGGTGGGTTGCTTACCTTCCTCATTCTTCTCTTGCGCACTCAATCCAATACGATCCTTGCTATCGGCTTACCTGTTCCGAATTCGCTGCTGCTCGCAAAGAAGGTTCCTTACGGCATCGCCATCGCCATTGGCGGCTTCATGGCGTTCCCCTCTTCGCCGATTCTGATCGCTGCGCTGGAAACACTGAAATAACGGCGGTTTAAACCTCCATTAACTTAAAATGTAAGTGTTCCGTTAACTATAATTACACCAATTCCTGAGCATTCTTCGGGGTGAACAAACCGTCTCCCGAGGACACCTGAATGAAGCCCGCCCGTTTGATGATACTTTCAGTGGCCGTCGTTGCCGCTGGCCTCGCCGGTCTGCTGGCGATGAAGCTTGCCGGGCGCGGCGGTGTCGTCACGCAGGTCCAGTCGGTCGTCGAGAAGGAACCCACGGTCAACGTGCTGGTCTCCAGCGGCAATCTGCCGGTCGGCGCCCGCATTGACGACAAGGCGGTTCACTGGATGCCCTGGCCGCGTGGCGCCGTTGTTCAGGGCTTCATCACCGAAGGCGACAAGCCGGATGCGATCAAGGATATGGAGGGCGCGGTGATCCGCCTGCCGATCTTCGAAGGTGAGCCGATCCGTCCCGAAAAAATCGCCGATTCCAACAGCCGCATCCTCTCGGCGCTTCTGCCCGCCGGCAAGCGCGCTGTCGCCACGGAAATCTCAGTTGCAACCGGCGCCGGCGGCTTCATCCTGCCGAATGACCGTGTCGACGTCATCATGGTCCGCAGGGCGCAGGGAAGCGAAAAGTTCCTGACCGAGGCCGTGCTAAGCAATGTCCGCGTTCTTGCCATCGATCAGCAGATTCAAGAAAAAGACGATGGTTCCAAGGCTGTCGTGGGCACCACGGCGACCCTGGAACTGACGCCCGATCAAACGAAAGTTCTGACTGTCGCGCAGCAGATGGCCGACAAGCTGTCGCTTGCCCTGCGTTCCGTCGCCGACGCGCAGGAGCAGGATACGAGCGCTGCCGATTATCTCCTGAACGGAGACAACGGAAGCGCGCTCGTTCAGGTCATCAAGTCCGGTTCGATCGTCACAGACAGCAGTGCGCCAAAGGCCGAGTAAGGGGAAATTAATGGTCAACACAATGCGGCGCACCAGGTCTTTCCTTGCGGGCTTCCTCACGCTGACGACGGCTATTTCGGGGCTCACGCCGCCTGCCTTCGCGCCACTGGTTGGCGCAGGCATTGCGCATGCGGAATCGGAAGGCGTCATCCAGATCTCGCGGACCGGTCCCGGCGCCCACCGCCGCGTTAGGCTCGGCCTCAACAAGGCGGTGGTCGTCGATCTACCCGAGGAAGCGCATGACATCCTCGTCTCCGATCCGTCGATGGCCGATGCCGTCACGCGTACCTCGCGCCGCATCTATCTCTTCGGTAAGAAGGTCGGCCAAACGAACATCTTCATTTTCGGGAGCGATGGCCAGGAAGTCGTGAGCCTCGATATCGAAATCGAGCGCGATGTCTCCGGCCTCGAGACGAACCTGAGGCGTTTCATCGTCGACTCCAACATCAAGGTCGAGATCGTGTCGGACAATATCGTGCTGACCGGCACGGTCCGCACGCCACAGGACGCCAAGCAAGCCGCCGACCTTGCCCAGGCGTTCCTGACTGGTGGCGAAGCGACGACGCGAACCGAAACGGCCTCCAGCAGCGCATCGGGGGGCGATGTCGCGCTTTTCGCCGAGGCCCGCCAGGAATCGCAGGTCGTCAACCTGCTGCAGATTGAGGGCGAGGACCAAGTCACGCTCAAGGTGACGATCGCCGAGGTCCGCCGCGAAATCCTGAAGCAGATCGGCTTCGACAATCTCGTATCGAATTCCTCGGGAATGACAGTAGCGCAGCTCGGTTCACCTTCATCGAGTGGCTCCACTGCAACCCTCGGCGGCGGACTTGCAGCTCTCTTCAAGAGCTCGATCGGCAAATATGACATATCGACATATCTGAGCGCGCTCGAGCAGGCAAAGGTCGTCAGAACCCTGGCCGAACCTACGCTGACGGCGATTTCCGGTCAGGCCGCAACCTTTAATTCCGGCGGTCAGGTTCTCTATTCGACCACCGACAACGACGGGAACGTGACCGTGGTTCCTTATAACTACGGCATCAATCTGGCCTTCAAGCCGGTGGTTCTCTCCTCGGGACGCATCAGCCTAGAAATCGTGACGAATGTGTCCGAGCCCGCGCCGTCCGTCTCCGGGTCGCAACCGACCTATCAGCGCCGTTCGGCCGAGACATCCGTCGAGCTTCCGTCCGGCGGCTCGATCGCGCTTGCCGGCCTGATCAGGGACAACGTCTCGCAGACATCGAACGGCACACCGGGCGCGAACAAGATCCCGCTGCTGGGGACGCTGTTCCGCCAAAAAACGGTGCAGCGCGACGAAACCGAGCTCGTGATCATCGCGACCCCCTATCTGGTACGCCCCGTCGCCCGCAACGAGCTCAACCGGCCGGACGACAATTTCAGTCCGGAGCATGATGGCCAGGCATTCTTCATGAACCGTGTCAACAAGGTTTACGGCCGCCGCGAAGTTCCGGTGGCCGACGCGCAATTCCACGGTTCCATTGGGTTTATCTACAAATGAGCGGCGCAGGATCGAAAACGATGAAACGATATGGTGATCAGGCGATGGCTCAAAGTAGGAAGGCCACGATGCGATCCGTCATGCTTGGCGCAGCGGCCCTTGCGGGCGTGACGCTATCCGGCTGCGCGGCTCCCCGCGACAATCTGACCACCGGCGGCATTCCCGACGATTACCGGCAGCGCCATCCGATCGTGGTGGCGGAGGCCGAGCAGACGGTCGATATCCCGGTCGCTTCGACCGATCGGCGCTTGACGATTGCCCAGCGTGACATGATCCGCGGCTTCGCTGCCAATTATATATCCCGGGCTTCCGGCCCGGTTTATGTCATGACGCCCCAAGGCTCGCCTAACGCGGCCGCGGCAAGCCAGGTGCGGAACCAGGTACGGGCCGAGCTCTCGAAAAGACGGATACCGAGCTCGAAGATCGTCAATGCAAGCTACTCAGCAGCGCCTGGCGATGCAGCGCCGATCCGCCTCAGTTTCGTCGGCACGACAGCCATGACCACGCAGTGCGGACAATGGCCTAAGGATATCGGCGGCGGTTTCGACAACCAGAATTATTACAATTTCGGCTGCGCCACCCAGAACAATCTGGCCGCACAGATCGCCAATCCGGAAGACTTCATCGCGCCGCGCGGCATGACGCCTATCGATGCCGCGCGCCGCAATGATGCCATCACCGAATACCGCGAATATAGGACCGTCCTTGAGCACAACAATTCGGGCACCTTCTAATGAGGAGCGGATCCAGACGATGAGCCCCATCGAATACGAGATCAAGAACGCGACGGAGCTTCAGCACGCGGAAGACGCCGTTCGTATGGGCGAGTTGGAGAACATGCGACCACTGCCGCGTATTTCCGTGCATGCCTTCTGCGAAAGCGAGGCGCTTCAGCGGGTGATGGAGCGTTGCGGCAACGACCGGCGGATGTCGAAGGTCAGCCTGCGGATCACCAGCGGCGGCATCGCGGCGGCTGCGAACATGTTCGCCAGTGCCCCGACCCCCAATCTGATCATCCTCGAAACCAAGGCCAATGCAGCAAGCCTGCTTTCGGAGCTCGCGCCGCTAGCGGCCGTTTGCGATCCGAGCACCAAAGTCGTCATCATCGGCTATTACAACGACATCGCGCTTTACCGCGAGCTGATCCGCAACGGCATTTCCGAATACATGGTTCAGCCGGTCGCGATGCCGGACATCATGATGGCCATGGCATCGATCTTCGTCGATCCGGATGCCGAGCCGCTTGGCCGCAGCATCGCCTTCATCGGCTCCAAGGGAGGCACGGGTGCCTCGACGATCGCGCACAACTGCGCTTTCGGAATTTCCAATCTCTTCTCGACCGAGACGATCCTCGCCGATCTCGACCTGCCTTACGGCACGGCCAACATCGATTTCGACCAGGACCCGACGCAGGGGATCGCCGAGGCGGTCTTTGCTCCCGATCGGCTGGACGAGGTTTTCCTCGATCGTTTGCTGACGAAATGTTCGGAACATCTGTCGCTGCTTGCAGCACCGTCGATTCTTGATCGCGCCTATGATTTCGATGGCCAGGCGTTTCAGCCGGTCCTTGAAGTCCTGCAGCGCAGTGCGCCGGTGACGGTGCTCGACGTTCCGCATGCCTGGTCGGAATGGACGCGGTCGGTCCTGGCTTCGGCAGATGAGGTTGTCATCTGCGCCGTTCCCGATCTTGCGAACCTGCGCAACGCAAAGAACATGCTCGATGCCCTGCGCAAGCTGCGCCCGAACGACAAGATGCCGCACCTGATCCTAAATCAGGTCGGCATGCCGAAACGGCCGGAAATCGCCCCATCCGATTTCTGCGAACCGCTTGAGATCGAGCCGATCGCGATCATTCCTTTCGACGTCGGTCTGTTCGGCAATGCCGCCAACAGCGGCCGCATGATCTCCGAGATGGACCCGAAATCACCCACCGCGGAGACCTTCTCCCAGCTGGCACACATCGTCACCGGCCGTATCGCCATCAAGAAGGCAAAGCGCGGCGGCCTGATGGGACTGCTGAAGCGCGCCAGGTAAAGACGAAAACGAGTAGATTGGATTTTGTGGAATGTTCGGAAAACGCGGAAATGAAGGCCAAGGAAAGGGCGGCGGCGTAAGCGCACCGCCACCGCCGTCAGCCGCTGCGGCTCCCGCTTCCGCGCCCGCCGTGCTGGTCGAGCCGGCAAGAGAGCCTGGCCGGTATCAGGTGACGCCGCCGCCCATGCAGACACCGCAGCGCCGGCGGCCAGCCCGCACCGACGAATATTACGACACCAAGGCACAGGTCTTCTCGGCGCTGATCGATACGATTGATCTCTCCCAGCTTGCCAAGCTGGATGGGGAAAGCGCCCGCGAGGAAATCCGCGATATCGTCAACGATATCATCACAATCAAGAACTTCGCGATGTCGATTTCCGAGCAGGAGGAGCTGCTCGAAGACATCTGCAACGATGTTCTCGGCTATGGCCCACTGGAGCCGCTGCTCGCGCGCGACGACATCGCCGACATCATGGTCAACGGCGCCGGCCAGACCTTCATCGAAGTCGGCGGCAAGACGATCGAGTCTGAGATCCGCTTCCGCGACAACGGCCAGCTCCTTTCTATCTGCCAGCGTATCGTCAGCCAGGTCGGCCGCCGCGTCGACGAATCGAGCCCGATCTGCGACGCTCGCCTGCCGGACGGCTCGCGTGTCAACGTCATCGCTCCGCCGCTGGCGATCGATGGCCCGGCGCTTACCATCCGTAAGTTCAAGAAGGACAAGCTGACGCTCGATCAACTCGTCCGCTTTGGCGCGATCACGTCGGAGGGCGCAACGCTTTTGCAGATCATAGGCCGCGTCCGCTGCAACGTCGTGATCTCCGGTGGCACCGGTTCCGGCAAGACGACGCTTCTGAACTGCCTGACGAACTATATCGACAGGGACGAGCGCGTTATCACCTGTGAGGACACGGCGGAACTGCAGCTGCAGCAGCCGCATGTGGTGCGGCTGGAAACCCGTCCGCCGAACATCGAAGGAGAAGGCGAGATCACCATGCGCGATCTCGTCAAGAACTGCCTTCGTATGCGTCCGGAACGCATTATCGTCGGCGAAGTGCGTGGACCGGAGGTTTTCGACCTTCTTCAGGCGATGAACACCGGTCACGACGGCTCAATGGGAACGATCCACTCGAACTCGCCCCGCGAATGTCTGAGCCGTATCGAATCCATGATCGCGATGGGTGGCTACAGTCTGCCGGCAAAGACTGTTCGCGAAATCATCGCCGGTTCGATCGACGTCATAATTCAGGCAGCGCGCCTGCGCGACGGCTCGCGGCGTATTACGGCGATCACCGAGGTGATCGGCATGGAAGGCGACGTGATCATCACCCAGGACCTGATGCGCTACGAGATCGACGGCGAGGACGCAGGCGGCCGGCTGATCGGTCGCCACCTGTCGACCGGTATCGGCAAACCGCATTTCTGGGATCGCGCGCGCTACTACAACGAAGAAAAGCGCCTTGCCGCCGCATTGGATCAGATGGAAGAAAAGTCGAAGGAAGTATGATGTTCGGCCTCGATCCGATAGTGCTTGCCATCATCGCGCTGGTTGCGGTCGCAGCGGGCGCGGTGTGCTATGGCCTGCTCTTCAGCCGTATGGAGGCCGAGAAGAAGGCTGCCAATCGCGTCAGCCGCGTCGCCTCAAACGAGACCGACCGCGTAAACGTCAAGGCCGCACGGGACCGTGTGCAGGAAATGTCGAAACGCCGCAAGTCGGTGCAGGACAATCTCAAGGACCTCGAAAAACGCCAGCAGGAAAACACAAAACGGAAACTGTCGTTGAAATCGCGGCTGACCCAAGCGGGCTTTGCCATCACGCCCGCCAAATTCTACATGTTCAGCGCCGCCTTCGGGCTGTTCCTGATGCTTATCGCATTGCTCGCCGGCGCGCCGATGCTGGTCGTTCTTGCGCTTCCAGTCGTTGCTGGACTCGGCCTGCCGCGCTGGATACTGGGATTCCTGATCAAGCGCCGCCAGAACAAATTCCTCAACGAATTTCCGAACGCGCTCGACGTCATCGTGCGTTCGATCAAGTCCGGCCTGCCGCTGAACGATGCGATCCGCCTCATCGCAAACGAAGGCCGCGACCCGGTGAAAACCGAATTTCGCCGGGTCGTGGAATCGCAGCAGGTCGGCCTCAGTGTTCCCGACGCCTGCGCCCGCATGACCAACCACATGCCATTGCAGGAAGTCAGCTTCTTCGCGATCGTCATCGCCATTCAGTCGCAGGCCGGCGGCAATCTTTCCGAAGCGATCGGCAACCTTTCGAAGGTTCTGCGCGACCGCAAGAAGATGAAGGCCAAGGTGCAGGCGCTTTCGATGGAAGCCAAGGCTTCCGCCGTCATCATCGGCGCCTTGCCCTTCATCGTCGCTACGCTCGTTTACCTCACGTCACCGCAATACATGATGATCCTGTTCACTGATCCGCGCGGGCATTTCATCATGGGCGCTTCGGCGGTCTGGATGTCGATCGGTATCTTCGTCATGCGCAACATGGTCAACTTCGACATCTAACGGGAAGGGACGCGCCATGTCATCGGATCTTGCAGCGAGATTGACCGATCCGGCCATGCTGGTAGCGCTTCTCGTCGCGATCGCCGTCTTCGCAACCTTCTATACGATCGCCGTTCCCTTCTTCGAGCGCGGAGACCTCAACAAGCGGATGCGCGCCGTCTCGACGGAGCGTGACCAGATTCGTGCCCGCGAGCGTGCCCGCATGAATACGGAGTCGGGAAGCAAGGCGTCAATTCGCAACCAGAACAATCGCTCTATCCGCCAGATCGTCGAACGCTTCAATCTTCGCCAAGCGCTGGTCGACCAAAACACGATGAACAAACTGCGGGCAGCCGGCTATCGCTCCGAAAACGCCTTGAACACATTTCTCGTCGCTCGCTTCCTTCTGCCGTTTGCCTTTCTCGCGGTCGCCTTTTTTTGGATTTTCGGTCTCGGAAACCTTGCCGCCAAGCCGCTTCCCATCCGCCTGCTGGCGATGGTCGGCACGGGCTATCTCGGCTTCTACGCACCGAACATCTTCATCTCGAACCGGATGTCGAAGCGCCAGCACTCGATCAAGCGCGCCTGGCCGGACGCACTCGACCTGATGCTGATTTGCGTCGAATCCGGCATCTCGATTGAGGCAGCGATGCGACGCGTGTCGGAAGAACTCGGCGAGCAGTCGCCGCCGCTTGCCGAAGAAATGGTGTTGACGACAGCTGAGCTCTCCTTCCTGCCCGACCGCCGCCAGGCACTCGAGAACCTCGGCACGCGCACGCAGATCGGTATTGTGCAGTCGGTCACACAGGCCCTTATCCAGGCTGACCGTTACGGCACGCCGATTTCGCAGGCGCTACGCGTTCTCGCACAGGAAGGCCGCGACGAGCGCATGAACGAGGCTGAAAAAAAGGCCGCCGCCCTGCCACCGAAACTGACCGTTCCGATGATCCTGTTCTTCCTTCCCGTACTCGTTGCGGTTATTCTCGGCCCGGCCGGCATTCAGGTTGCCGACAGGTTCTGACACCGCTTGCAGGCTATGGCGAAACCAGCTAGCCAATGTTTTTGTGTGACTGGCGAATGAGATGGCGGACCATCGGGAACGCTGACGTGACCGCTGCTCGTCTGGTCGAAATCAGGAGTGAGTGTTCATGTCTTCCGCAGCCATTCTCACCAGCATTTTTGCAGCACTGATGGTCGGCGCGATGAGCCCCGGCCCCAGTTTCGTCGTCGTCTCGCGCATCGCCATTTCCCGCTCTCGCCTTGATGGCTTGGCAGCGGCGCTCGGAATGGGTGTCGGCGGCGTCATTTTCGGCATTCTCGCCCTTGCGGGCCTGACGGCGTTGCTGACGCAGTTCGCGTGGCTTTACCTGGTGTTGAAGTTCGCCGGCGGCGCCTACCTCGTCTATATCGCGTTCCGGATCTGGCAGGGCGCGAAGGAACCTCTCGAGGTGTCCGGCGCGGTCGCGGGCGGGGCGTCGCTCGGCCGCAGCTTCTCGATGGCGCTGCTGACGCAGCTCAGCAATCCGAAGACCATCATCGTCTATGCGAGTATATTCGCGGCTTTTCTGCCGAAAACCGTACCTGCAGGTGTCATCATCGGTCTGCCGATCGGCATCTTCGCGATCGAGGCCGGATGGTATGCGATCGTGGCGCTGGCTTTCTCGGCCCGCCGTCCGCGCCAGGTCTATTTGGCCGCTAAGCACTGGATCGACCGCGCTGCCGGGCTCGTCATGGGCGGGCTGGGTTTGCGTTTGATTTCCGGCGCGATCCTTCGGTAACCGAAATCAGTTGGTATTGCTTGCCGGCGCGCTGTCCTTTGCCGCGAGCTTCTGCCAGGAATTTTGCTGGGAAAGCATCGAACGCAAATAGGCGACGTTGGCGTCGGCCTGCTGCTGCGCGAGCTCGCGGCGGGCGATCTCTTCGGCCTCTGGGAAGCGTCCCTGCAGACCGACGACAAGGGCAAGATTCTGCCTGACGCGACTATCGGCGCCCGGCTGGCTCGCCGCTTGCTTGAGATAGGTTTCGGCGGTCCTGAGGTCGCCTGTCAGCACATAGGACATGCCGAGGTTTGAAAGCACGGAAGGCTCGTTCTGCATGATGTCCAGCGCATCGCGATAACGCGCGCGCGCATCGCCGGGCTTGCCCATCTGGTCGAGAATCGCGCCTTGGGCAGAAATAAGCTTCCAATCGGGCCGGTCCGGGGTTTGCGCCCGGCCGATCGTGTCGAGCGCTTGCTGGAATTGTCCGGCGGCTGCCTGGGCCTTGCCGTATGCGGCAAGGACATTGCGGTCTTTCGGATTGGAAATGGCAACCTGCTGCATGACGGCAAGCGCCTGCGCATCACGCCCGGCCATGCGCAGCAGGTTGGCGTAGTTGACGCCGTTGACCGGATCGCGTGGGTTTTTCTCGTAGGCCTGGCCGACCCGTTCCGTCATTGCGTGAAGCTCGTTCGCATCCATGGTTTCGAGCGGCTTTGTCAGCTTCGGAACCGAACCCGTCGTCATCTTGTCCTTGGTCGTCGAGCAACCCGCGAGCGCCGCGACGATCATTATGGCTACGGCGCAGTGGAGAGTAAGGTTCTTGGAGGGATTGATGGCCGGGAGAGGCATTGCGCTTTCCTGAATTCAGAAACTGGCGCCTGGCCTCTAAGCGGAACAGGGAAAGGTTTGACGCAATCTTCACTCCAGCAATAGTCTGTTAACCCTAACGGACCGTTAAAAAGCGATTCCCGGACATCGCCGAAGGATAAATATGGCCCCCTATCAGTTCATCGAGAGACCGACGCCGTTCAACACGAAAGGCGGTTCCACATTGCCGATCTTCGCGGTCACGCCTGCACACATCGAGACCGGTACGATCGATCCGATCGCGCTCGATTGGGCGAAGAAGGCAGGCTACAGGGCGGAAAGCGGTTCTCTACTGCTTATCCCGACTGCGGCCGGGCACCTCGGCGGGGCGCTTTTCGGCCTCGGCACTAATCCATCGGAACAACCCTATATCACCGGCAAACTTGCCCGCTCGCTGCCGGCCGGCGATTGGCACATCGAAACCGCACCGTTGACGGCAAACCGCCTGTCGCTCGGTTTTGGGCTCGGCAGCTACCGTTTCGACCGCTACCGTTCCGACAAGCAGGCGGCGGCAACGCTGATGATCCCGCGCGATGCTGACGGTGCAGATATCAAGCGCCAGCTCGCAGGCGTCTTCCTTGCCCGCGATCTCATCAACACGCCGACCAATGATATGGGACCCGAACAGCTCGAAGCCGCCTTCCGCGGCCTCGCCGAGCACTACAAGGCGGAAATGTCGGTCATCATCGGCGACGATCTGCTGAAGGAGAACTTCCCGCTGGTCCACACAGTTGGCCGCGCCAGCGCCGATGCGCCGCGCCTCCTGGAACTGCGCTGGGGGAAGAAGGGCCACCGCAAGGTTACGCTTGTCGGCAAGGGCGTCTGCTTCGATACCGGCGGCCTCGACATCAAGCCTGCCTCCTCCATGCTTTTGATGAAGAAGGACATGGGCGGCGCAGCGAATGTAATGGGCCTTGCCCTGATGATCATGGACGCGAAGCTGAAGGTCGACCTCCGCGTCATCATTCCTGTCGTTGAAAATTCGATTTCGGCAAATGCGTTCCGCCCGGGAGACGTCTACAAGAGCCGCAAGGGTCTAACGGTTCAGATCGACAATACCGATGCGGAGGGCCGCCTGATCCTTGCCGACGCATTGGCTTACGCCGACGAAGAGGCACCGGATCTGCTGATCGATATGGCGACGCTCACGGGCGCTGCCCGCGTCGCGCTCGGTCCCGATCTCCCGCCATTCTTCACGGATGACGAAAACCTTGCCCACCATCTGACTGAAGCAAGCCTCGAGACCGACGACCCCTTGTGGCGGCTGCCGCTCTATATGGGCTACGACAAGGATATCCGCGCCAGGATCGCCGACATCACCAACGCTCCGGCGGGCGGTATGGCGGGTGCGATCACGGCTGCGCTATTCCTGAAACGCTTTGTCAGCAATACGAAGAGCTGGGCGCATTTCGACATCTACGGCTGGGCGCCGACCGAGCGCGCTCATTCGCCAGGCGGCGGCGAGGCTCAGGCGATCCGTGCGCTTTACCACCATATCCGCCGCGGCTGATCGACGATCGTTAAAATTTTATTCACTTTGCGAGGCGGCAGATTCTGCCGCCTCTTGCACACCGGCATCCACTGCCGGAGAATGAAACGCTAGCGTAATGATTTTCCGGAGGATCCTTGCCGATCGAATTGACCGCCTCGCAGGCGCTGGGGCTTTGGCACGGCGTTACCCTCGACCAGGTGCGTCACGACGAACGTGATTTGACGTTGCGCCAGATGGCGATCCTGCTGCATATCTATCTGGTGCCGCCGCCCCATACCGTGCGTGGGCTCGCCGCAACGCTGAACGTGACGAAACCGGTTATCACTCGTGCGCTCGATACCATGGGCGAAATGGGCTTAGTCGATCGGGCACGCGATGAGAGCGACCGGCGGAATGTGATCATCAAGCGCACCGTCGGTGGCGCGCTCTATCTCGAGAAACTCGGCGACCTGGTGCGTGACCAGGGGCGCCGCCTGCCAATATAAGGGAATGGAAGTGACGATGCTCGACCGCCGCCTGCATGCCTATCGTCCGGACCTTGCCGAAGCGAGTCTGGAAGGCAAGGTCGAAGCCTTGCGTTTTGTTTCCGGTACCCCGGCGCGGATCGCCGTTCCGGTTGCGCCGCTTCGTTCGCAACCGGAACTTTCAGTCGGCATCGATACGGAACTGCTCCTCGGGGAGGATGTAACGGTCTTTGACCGTGCCGGCGGCTGGTGCTGGGTAAAGGCTCGTTCGGATGGGTATGTCGGCTACCTGCCGGAGGAGATGCTGTCCGACGCTCAAGGAGAACCGACGCATATCATCACCGTGCAGCGCACGTTCCTCTATCCGGAGCCGGAATTGCGCAAGCCTTACAAGTCGGTGCTCTCCATGGGCAGCCGCGTCAGGGTCGCGGGGGAGGCGGAAGCGCGCGGAAATCACTACGCCGTACTTGAAGATGGTACTGCGATCTTTGCAAGGCATGTCCAGCCTGTTGCTACCGGCAAGGACGACGATTATGTCGAGATCGCGTCGCGCTTCATGAATGCACCTTACTTGTGGGGCGGCCGCTCAGGCCTTGGCATCGATTGTTCCGGCCTTGTGCAGCTTGCCATGCAGATGGCCGGACGAAGCGCGCCTCGTGACACGGACATGCAGGCAGCCGGCCTCGGCGAGGCGATCGATCGCTCCGAACTTCGCCGCGGCGACCTCGTCTTCTGGAAGGGGCATGTCGCAATCATGGAGGATCCGGAAACGATCATTCATGCCAACGGCTACACGATGACCGTGGCCCGCGAGAATTTTGAAGCCGCTGTCAAGCGTATCGGCCAGCTTTACCAACAGCCAACTGGTTACCGCCGTCCGGTCTGATTTTAGAAACGCCGCGGGTCGAAGAAATCGCGCAGTCCGTCCCCCAGCATGTTGAAACCGAGAACGGCAAGCGCGATCGCAAGCCCGGGAAGGATGGCAAGCCACGGCGCCAGCCCAAGATAGGTTTGGGAATCGGCGAGCATCCGGCCCCAGGTCGGCACCGGCGGCGCCACTCCCAGACCAAGGAAGCTTAATCCCGCCTCAGTGAGGATCGCCAACCCGAGCTGGATCGCCGCATGGACGGTGATCTGGTTCATGATGTTCGGCAACACATGGCGCACCGAAATCGTCAAGCGGCTGTTGCCGATTGCGCGCGCCGCCAGCACGTAGTCGCGGCTCCAGGCCTGCAGGGCCGAGGCGAGAGTGACTCGCGCGAAAACCGGGATCATGAAGGCGGCAATCGCCGTGATCGCCGTAAACTTGCCAGGTCCGAGAAAAGCGCCGAGGATCATCGCGGAGAGGATCGGTGGCAGCGCGAAGATGACGTCGCAGACGCGCATCAGCAGCGTTTCAAAGATGCCGCGGATCGCTGCGGCTGATATGCCGGCAATCGAACCGACCGCAGCACCAACGGCGACCGCGGCGATGGCGATCGACAGCGAATTCCAGCATCCGGCCATCAGCATCGAAAGAACGTCGCGGCCGAATTGATCGGTGCCGAACAGCCCGAAGGCGAAGGGCGGCTGCAGTTTGTGAATGATCTGCATCTTTGCGGGCGGCAGCGGCGTCCAGACGAGCGACAGAAGCGCGATTGCCACGAGCAATCCGATGATGGATGCGCCGGTAAGAAGCTTAATTTGCCGGCTAATCGTGAATGAGCGCCGTCTGATGGCGGTACCGGAAGCGATCACCATCGTCACACATCCTTTCGCAATCGCGGGTCGACCGCGAGATAGGACATATCGACGAGGAAATTCATGACGACGACGAGCGCGGCAAAAAACAGCACGACATCCTGCATGACAATGATGTCGCGTTGCGACAATGCTTGAAACGCAAGCCGTCCAAGACCTGGCAGGTTGAAGACGTTTTCGACCAGAACCGCGCCCGCTACGAGGAATGTGAACTGCAGCCCAAGGATCGTCAGTATCGGCACCAGCGCGTTCGGCACGGCGTGCCTCCACAAGACTGCGCGCGCCGAAAGCCCTTTCGCGAGTGCCGTCCGCGTGAAATCCTCGTGCAGTGTTTCCAGGACCGTCGAGCGAGTGACGCGTGTCAGGACGCCCGCCTGCGGCAGCGCCAGGGCCATGGCAGGCATAATCAGCGCCTGAAACGCAGGCCAGGGGCCCGCACTCCACCCTGGGAAACCTCCGGCCGGCATGAGTTCAAGCGTCGTTGAGAACAGGATGATCAGCAGCAACGATACCCAGAAAGCCGGAACGGCAATGCTTACCTGCGAAAAGAGCGTTGCGGCGACATCGGCGATGCCGTTCCGCCGCGCCGCTGCAAAGGTGCCGAGCGGCACGGCTATGGCGACGGAAAGGAGGATAGCGAGCAGCGCCAGCGGCAGCGTCACCGCCAGCCGCTCGAGGATCAGCCCCGCGACCGGCACGCCATAGGTATAAGACTGCCCGAGATCACCGGAAATCACTCCGACGACCCATTGGCCGTAGCGAAAGAGCAGAGGTTGATCGAGCCCAAGTTCATGCCGAAGCGCTGCCAGCGTTTCGGGTGTTGCCGAAGTGCCGAGCATGATCGAAGCCGGATCGCCGGGCAGAAGATCCATGACAGCAAAAATCAGGAAAGAGAGGGTGGCAAGCGTCAGGATTAGTCCGGAAAAGCGCCGGCCAAGAACCGTGATCACGTCCCGCCCCCAGTCGTTACCATCTCGTTGCGGAAAATCACTCCTCCCACGACACGTTGGTCAGAACGTTCGAAGGGATCGGCTCGTTTTCCCATAGACCTTTCAGCTTCTTGTTCCACACGCCGAGCTTCGGCATGACGAATAGATAAAGCGCCGGCACATCCTCGGCGAGGATTTTCTGCGCCTCGCCGTAGATCTTGTTCTGCAAGACGGGATCGGTCGTCTCCTGCACCTTCTTCATCAGATCGTTGAAGGTCGGGTTCTTGTAGTTGAAGTAGTAGGGATCGCGCGAATAGATGTCGACATCCATCGGCTCGGCATGCGCCACGACAGTCATCTCGTAAGCGCGGTCCTTCATCACATCCTGCACCCATTTCGCCGGAAATTCGGTCGGTTCAATGTTCATCGTCACGCCGATCTCGGCAAACATTGCCTGCATCACTTGGGCGCTGCGCGGCGCATAGGCCATCTGCGGCGATTTGATCGTGAAGGTGAGGCCGTTCGGATAGCCGGCTTCCGCAAGCAGCGCCTTCGCCTTTTCGGGGTTGTAGGGCAGTAGACCGGTGGTGTCCTGGTAGCCCGGATCGTTCGGCGTATAGTGGCTGCCGATCGCCGTGCCGAGGCCCGACCAGGCGCCGTCGATCACCGTCTGACGGTCGATCGCCATCATCAGGGCCTGGCGCACCCGCTTGTCGTCGAAAGGCTTTTTGGCATTGTTCATGCCGGCAACGACCTTGAGTTCGGTATTGCCGACCTTCGTCACTAGCCGCGGATCGCCCTTGAACGAAGTCATCAGCTCGGGTGCGGCGAATTCCGGAATGGCGTCCACATCGCCTGCTTTCAGCGCAGCAGCCTGCGCTTGCGGGTCGGCGATGAAGCGGAAGGTCACCTTGTCGAGCTTCACGGACACCAGACTGTTCCAGTAGGCCTCGTTCTTTACAAGCTCGACCTTGTCACCTTTCGCCCAGTTGACGAATTTGAACGGACCGGTGCCGACAGGTTGCGTCTTGTCGCTCGCAGCCGACTTCGGACCAACCATGACCGATGCCGGCCAACCAAGCCAGTAAAGCAGGCTTCCCGTCGGCTGCGAGAGATGCAGCACCAGCGTTTCGGGATCCGGCGTATCGATGGAGGCGATCGAGGCGAAGAAGCGCTTCTGCGGATTGACCGAATCTTTGCCGCGGGCACGTTCCAGCGCGAATCTCGCCGTAGCGGAATCGAAGGCTTCGCCGTCATGGAATTTGACGCCCGTCTGTAGTTTGAACTTATAGGTCAGCCCATCCGGCGAAATTTCCCAGCTCTTGGCAAGCTGCGGCCGGACCTTGCCGCTCTCATCGATCGCAACCAGCCCTTCGAAGACATTCTGCCAGGTCACCTGACCGATCGCGACCGGTGCAGCGATCGTCGGATCGAGCCCCGCCGGTTCGACGCTCATGCCGAGATTGAGCACCGTCTTGGCCGCATGAGCCGGCACGATGGCGCTTGCCATCATCGCGACGGAAAGAGCAGCGCTGAGGGAAAGGCGGTGAGCAAGCCGCGTGAAAGGCGCCGGCAGAAAGCTGGTGATCATAATTTTGCGGATCCCAAAAAGGCGATGTGAACTAGTGCGCACATTATGTGTTCATTGTGCATCGAAAAAAGCTACACACTAAAAAAAGAGAAAATGCAAGTCGTCCTGCTCGACCGGCCTCAGCGGCCCTTCAGTTTCGTCCGCATGAAATTTTCGATGAAACTGATGAGCTTGTCCGCTGCGAAGGAGAGTTGCCGATCCGGCGCGATCGAAAGCTCGGCATGCGTGCGGATGGAGTTTTCGCTGGCAAGTGGAATGGCAGCAAGCTGGCCTGCCTCGATCTCGCGGCGCACGGCAAGCGCCGGCAACAGCGTTACCGCGCTGTCGCTGAGCACGAGTTCCTTGAGCATTTCCAGCGAACTGACGGTGAAAACCGGATCGATCGTCAGCCCCTGTCGCTCGACAAGCGCATCGAAGCTCTGGCGGAAACCAAAGGACTTCTCGGGCAGAGCGAGTGTGTAGCGTGCAAGTTCGCGAAGGGTAATTTCCTTGCGCCCTGCCGCGGCATCCTGTGCCGAAACAATCACGTCATAAGCGATTTCAAAGCGCGTCACCACTTTTGCATCGGACATTGGCGGAGCAAAAAGCGTCAGCGCCATATCGGCCCGCGCTGCGTTCACCGCCTCGATGGCTTGCCGGGCGCTGGTGATCATCACCTCGAAGCGGATATTGGGAAAGCTGCGGCTGAACTCCGAAAGCGCGGGTGCAAGCAGACTGGTGACGATTGCGCCGTTGGCGTAGATGGTCACCTGACCGCGCTCGAGACCCTTCAGGTCTTCGATCAGCTGCTGCACATGCTCGAGTTCGCGAAGTGTCCGTCCGGCGCGGGCGGCAAGCAGTTCACCCGCTGCCGTCAGCGTCACGCCTCGCGCGCTGCGTTCGACGAGAGCAGCACCGAAATGTTCTTCGAGATTCTCTATCTGGCGGCTGACGGCAGTCGGCGCAACGCCCAAGTTCTCGGCCGCCTGGCGCATGGATTTTGTCCTGACCAACTCGTCGAAATACATCAGGGCCCGGATCTGCATTTTCTCTCCCGCCGCTTGGGCTCTTCTCACTGTCTGGGCGATCAGCGTCCGTCCGGATAAAGCTCCCGCCAGGCCCTCTGCGCACCCTCGTAAGGCAGCGCTGTCGCTTCGTAAACACCGCGCGCGATCGCCCGGGCCATGACCACTCCTGCGAGGTGGCAAAGCTCCATCAACTCGCCCATGTCGGCCATCGGTCGCGCACACGTCGAAGCGGCAAAGACGGTATCGCCGTCTAGAGGTAGGTGTGCCGGAAGCAATGCCCTTGCCAGCCCGTCATGAGCGCCCAGCGAAAGCCGGTAAGCCTCGGCCTTCGTCAGCGCCGCATTGGTCACGACCGCACCGATCGTGGTTGCAGGTGCCACCACGCCCTTGAGCCGCAAGCGATGGTCGATCGTCGCGGGCATTCCGAGGCTGCCGAATTCGTTGCCGTTTTCGACGGGTGCCGCCCAGAAATGCGGTCCGTCGCCGATCGTTGCCGAACCGAGCGCATTGACCGCGACGATTGCCGCGATCCGATGCCCAGCGCTGCTGACCGTACTTGCCGAGCCGAGCCCGCCTTTGAATGTTGCCGTCGTGGCACCTGTTCCGGCACCCACCGTTCCGAGCGGAAATTCGCCTTTCACCGCTGCCTTGAAGGCCGCATAGCCCATCTCCCGGTAAGGCGAATGCAGGCCCCAATCTTTGTCGCCGCCGTTCAAGAGATCGAAGAGGATTGCCTGGGGTACAATCGGAACACGCACTGTGCCCACCTGGAAGCCGCGGCCGGCCTTCCTCAGGCCGGCTTGTACGCCGCCTGCCGCATCCAGCCCAAAAGCCGAGCCGCCGGAAAGAACGAAGGCATCAACCTTTTCGACTGTCATCGAAGGATCGAGCAAGGCCGTGTCCCGGCTGCCAGGCGCGCCGCCGAGAACGCTGGCCGAAGCCGTCGCCGGTTCGTCGAAGATAATTGCAGTGACGCCGGAACCGAGCTTCAGATCCGTTACGTGGCCGATCGAAACGCCCTCGATATCGGTAATGAGATTGAGCAAATGCGCCGTCCTTGTTCACGTCCGATAGGATCGCAACCAGCACGAAAAAACAAGACCGGCCCCTTTTTCGGGACCGGTCATAAACTTTGGAGAGCGACGAAGCGCGGAAATCTAAGCCTGTTTTCAGGCATGGATTGGCTTAGGATGGCGCCGTGTCATCAGGTCGTGGATCGCGAGCTTCACCTCGTCCGGCGAGCTGAAACGCTGCTCGTCGAGGTCGTGCACGTGAAATTTCACGGCGATGAACTTCAGCCGGTCTTCATCTGGAATGACGATCCCGACGGGAACGCCTGCATATTCGATAACTTGCTTTTTCATGCGTAGAACTCCTGCCGCGCGGATTGCGAGGCGATGACGAATTGACTTGTCTGATACCGTTGAAAGGAGGGACGAAGGTCACATTCGACAGTTCGAGCGGGAGAGGGCGCCCGGACGGTCATTGCCGAGTACAATTCGCCCGAGAAGGGTGGCGAGAATATCGATATCTATCATGTCTCGTTCCTTGTGTTGGCGTTGCACTCGTGAGGGTCTCGAAAGGCTCGGGACCGGCGACGACCGTCTTTATAATCTACCTTGTTTGTAGAGAATAAAGGACAGTCCATCAGAATCATATTCCGAAACGTGTCAAAATCTCGACGATCCGAAAAAAATAATTCTGTCACAGTCGTATTTGCCGAAAGAACACTATCAGATCTTTGTGCAAATTGCGTGACGGCCGGAAAGCCTCGTTTCGATCACCGGGACAGACATAGGAAGTCGTTTTGATTCCGGCAATGGGGCTTTTGATTAAAAAACCGAAAGCCTCGAAATGACCGCATTGATTAACGGCGGAGGACCGGTCACCAACCCTCGGAAAGGACCTTTTCCAGGATGTCCGCGAAGAAGTCGGCGCTCGTGATGGTCAGGCAAAGCGGCGGCTTGATTTTCAGCACATTCAGGTGATCACCGGTTGCCTGCATGATCACGCCGAGTTCGAGAAGACGATTGCAGATGGCCGCCGTCTCTTGTGTCGCTGGCTCCAGCGTCGTTCTGTCGCGGACGAATTCAAGCCCGAGATAGAGGCCCATGCCGTGGATGGCGCCGACAATCGGATACTTGTCGATCAGTGCGGCAAGCCGACCTTTGAGATGGTCGCCCACCTCGCGTGCGTTGTCCTGCAGCTTTTCGTCTACCATGATGTCGAGCACCGTCATGCCGGCGATGCAACTGACCGGGCTGCCGCCGGACGAGGAAAAGAAATAGCCTTCCTTCTCCAGCGATTCGGCAATTCCGTGCGTCGTGATCACGGCACCGAGCGGGTGGCCGTTGCCCATGCCCTTGGCGATGGTGATGATATCCGGCACGACGCCCTGCTGCTCGAATCCCCAGAAGTGATGGCCGATCCTGCCGTAGCCGACCTGCACTTCGTCGGCTATGCAGACTCCGCCGCGGGCGCGAACTTGAGCATAGACTTCAGCTAGATATCCATCCGGCAAGGAAATGCCGCCGGCATTCCCATAGACCGATTCGGCGATGAAGCCCGCAAGCCCTTGCCCGCTGGCGCCGATCGACTGCAGCACAGGCGCCATCGCGGCGAGATAGTCTCCGGTCGAATCCGGCCCACGAAATTCGCCGCGATAGGTGTTGGGCGAAACGGCGGCATGCACCCAATCCGGCCGGGTTGTCGGCGCCTGAGGATTGTCGGCAATCGAGGTGGAGACGGCGTCGCTCGCAACCGACCAGCCATGATAGGCTTCCAGCAGGCAGAGCATGTTGCGCGCCCCCGTATGCGCCCAGGCAAGCCGGATCGCCAGATCATTCGCCTCCGACCCGCTGTTGACGAGGAAGACGCGGTCCAGTCCGTCGGGCGCTAAGGCGGTCAACCGCTCGCAAAATTCGCCGATCGCCGCATAGTGAAAGCGCGAATTGGTGTTGAGCTTCAGCCATTGCTCGCCGATCGCTTCTGCCAGGCGCGGGTGCCCGTGGCCGAGAATCGTGACATTGTTGACCATGTCGAGATAGGCGCGCGCCTCGACATCGAACATGTGTTCCTTCCAGCCGCGCTCGATCTGCGGCGGCACCTCGTAGTAATTCTTCTGCGGCTTTGCGAGATGCGCCTGACGCCTCGCAAGCAGTTCTCCCGTTTCCGGCTTGGGCGCGTTGGCGCCCGGTCCAAGCAGACCCGCGGGTGATGGGCAAAGGACGGACCAGGCGGCTGCCTCCTGCGGTGCGGCAAAGAGCGGCGGTTCGAGCGCAGGAACCGTGCAAAGCTGTATACGCAAGCCGCCGAGCGAAGAGGCCTCGCCCGAGACCGTGCCGATGATCTGCCCCTGTTCAACCTCCACGCCATCCTCAACAGACAGATCCAGGCCGTCGAGATGCAGATTGACGCCGTTGCCGATCAGGATGAGATGGTGGTTCTTGCAATCGATGCGTCCGGAAAAAGGGGCAGCGACGCTGCTTCCTCCGGGCAGGCAGATGTCGTTGTGCAGCGCGTAGGTCGACGGCTGCCTGGCACTTCGAAGAACGGCGCGCGAAAGCCGGTATTCACCGTAGCGGGTCGCCGCTATGCCCGCCTCATTCGCCGCGCGTGCCAAAAGCCGCCAGTCCATTTCCGCATTCAGCCAGTTACCGGCTGCGAAATGCGGGCTCTGAACGCCGAGGTCGAGATAGGCGATGTTTGCAGGGTCGATCTCCGGCAGAAGCACGTGCCAGCCAGACATATCGATCGGCGGCGTCCCGGCGCCAACAGCCTCGAGGATCGCGGCTTCCATCAATCCGAAGGGAACAGACATGGCCGTGTCGAAGATTCGCCGTTCAAGCTCCAGATTGTTGCGGACGTAGTCGTTTTCCGGATCGATCGAAATCTGCTGTTCGCTGCTTGCAACCAGAATGACCGCACGCGCGACGACTAGCGGCCACAGCGCCTTCAACTCCTCGTCCGTCAGCGGATAGATCTCGTGATAGGCTTTGACCGCGGGCAGGATGTAGAATGGATCGCCATCGGCCTGATGCAGCAGCGAGGCGCAGGTCACGGCTAGATCGCCGACGAGCCAGCCGCGAATGATATCGCCGAAATCGATGACGCCATCGGGGATCGGCCGTCCTTGCGCATCGATCCGGCAGACGACGTTGTCGCCTGTTACATCATGATGCACGGCCTGAACGCGGAGCGATGGCGCGAGCGGCTGGATGCGGCGTACGGCAAGCACCATGCTCTTTGCGATCCGGTCGCGTGCAGCGCCATCGGTGATTGCCGAAAGCAGCTGAACGGCAACAGGTCCGGCGCGACGCAGATCCCACTGCAGGCTGCGGTCGAGGCCCGAATGATTGAAATCCGCAAGCGCCTGCGCCAGCCGGGCGCAAAGCGCACCAAGGGCCGCGACGGAGGCCTTCGGCAGGTATCTGCGATGCGTCAGACCTTCGCCTTCGAGATATTCGAGCAGACGCACCTTGAAGGTCTGTTCGCGAACCGTGACGGCGATGATGTCCTGACCATCCGTCGAGCTCATGACCCTCGGGACACGCGGCGCGCCGTCCTTGCTGGTCAGATACCGGATTGCTGCATTCTGCGCCTCGAGCTCCAGCGTATCGTAAGCCATGTGGCAGATCTTCAGCACATAGCTGCCGTCGCCGGTGTCGATCCGGTAATTGCGGTCCTGCTGGCTGCCGAGTTCAGTGATCGTGCCTTGAAGGCCGTAGCGCGATTGCAGGATGCTTTCCGCTTCCGCCGACGTTACGTCCGGGCGCGGCAGTTCCATACGATCAGCACGCGCATCGTCGGTCATGGCATCCCCCACGGCATGATTCGATTGTTCACATAAGCAGATAATCGAATTCGTGTCATGAGCAAGCAAGCTTTGCGCCGCTGCCCTTTTGGGTAGAGATCAACCCATCCGTTCGGATGCGTAGGAACCTGGGCTTGCCGGGAAGACGATGGTGCGGTTGCCGTTGAGGAAGACGCGACGATGGATATGGGCGTGGATGGCCCGCGCCAGTACCTGGCTTTCGACGTCGCGGCCGATCGAGACGTAGTCGTCCGCACTCTGGGCGTGGGTGATGCGCGCCGTGTCCTGCTCGATGATCGGACCTTCGTCGAGGTCGGCCGTCACGTAATGCGCCGTGGCGCCGATCAGCTTCACGCCGCGCTCATAAGCCTGCTTGTAGGGGTTAGCGCCCTTGAAGCTCGGCAGGAAGGAATGGTGGATATTGATGATCTTGCCGGACATCTTGCGGCACATCGCATCGGAAAGCACCTGCATGTAGCGGGCGAGCACGATCAGTTCCGTGCCGGTCTGGTCGACGAGATCGAGCAGTTGGGCTTCGGCCTGCGGCTTGTTCTCCTTGGTGACCTTGATGTGATAAAAGGGAATGTCGTGGTTGACGACGACTTTCTGGTAGTCGAAGTGGTTGGAGACGACGCCGACGATCTCGATCGGCAGCGCGCCGATCTTCCAGCGGTAGAGCAGGTCGTTCAAACAATGGCCGAAGCGGGAGACCATCAGCAGCACTTTCATGCGGGCACTGCCGTCGTGGATCTCGGCGTCCATGCCGAATTTCTCGGCGATCGGCTTGAAACCCTCCGTCAGCGCCGGAAGGCCGACGCCTTCTTCGGAGATGAAGCTGACGCGAGTGAAGAACTTGCCGGTGTCGAGGTCGTCGAACTGCGAGCTATCGACGATGTTGCAGCCCTGATCGGCGAGATAACTCGCAATCGCAGCCACGATCCCGCGCGTCGATTTGCACGATACTGTCAGCACGTAGTTCGTCATGGCCCTCTTCCCTCTCGCGGCAATAACCGGCAGGTCTGCTTAGATTAAAGCAGCCACGCCGCATAGGGCGTGGCTCTTTCATTCGTGCAAGAATTTGCAAGAGAAGCTGTCAAGGACTTGCAGGCTCTTGCATCCATGCATCGAGCTCCAACTTACGGAAGTCATAGCGAGACTCCGTCCCGCCTGCGGCGTCTCGTATCCCCGCCGCGCAACCGTTCAGGCGGAAATCGGCGTGCCTACTTTACCGACAGCGCGTTTCCCGCGCACGCCCTCGTTGACTTTCAGGAACCCAACGAGCAGCCAGACAAGGCCGGCCGTCTTCATGGAGAAGATCGCCGTGGAGCCGATCATCAGGTTCAGAAACATGAAAAGCGATAGCGAATGCGCAAGACGCTTCTGGTTCGGCGTCTCGCCTGCCGGGAAAAAAGAGACAAACAGCCAGAAGAGGATGAGGCCGAAGATCGTCGCGCCGTAGGTTATGTAGACGTAGCCGCTGTCGACGAAAGTCGTGGCTTTCTCGAGTTCAAGGCCAAGAGTCGCCGGGATGTCCATGGCAAAGATGTTTCGAACGGTCCCGCTGATGCGGCCGACGAAATCGTCTTCATGGGCATCAGGGCGGAATGCATGGATGACAAAGCCCATGGTGATGATCGCCGGCATCATCAAGAAATCGCAGATCTTCGGAATCCAGGGATAGATAAAGTATCCGCCGAGGCAGACCACGCTGAAAATAAGCATCGTGCGCGTGTCGTTGGTGACCAGAATCAACACGACGGTGAAGAGGAAAAGCAGCCGGTCGAATAATCTCAAGCGATTGGAAAAGCTGACGAGATAGATGACTAGTACACCGCAGAAATTGGCAAGCGATACCTGCTCCAGGAAGATCGATGAGGACCGGTGATCGATGATCCCGAAGGAGAAGCGGGACGGGAAGCCAAGGGCGCCGCGGAAAAGGCCGATGTCGCTATAGGTTGCGCGCGGCACACCGCGAGTGTTCTCGAAATATTCGGCCGGATGGAACAATGCTACATAGGCTTGTACGGAGACGATTTCGCAGATCAGCACCGCCAGTACAACGATGCAGCAGGTCTTGAAGATCAGCTTCAGCGTTCGCTCGTTCGTCCATCGACCCATGATGACGAAGGCGAAGATGATAAGCACGTTGCGCAGGTGGTCGATATAGCCTGCGCGGTTGGTGACCATCACATAGATCGTGAGGAAAATCGTCGCCAGCAAATAGCCAAGAGGCGCGAGATCCTCTTCGTAGAGCCCGCGCTTCAATATGAAGCCAAAACTATAGACCAGCAGCAGGATCTCGCTGACGACGACATGCGACGACGCAAGCGGCGTGATGTTGTGATTGATGAAGGCGAGAAGGCAATTGTAGGTAACCGACAATACGCCGACGGCCAGGAGACCGTAGTCGATCTGTTCTTTTGCCAATGCTTCCCGCCGTGCCATCATCACCTGCCTCGTGTCCGGCATGCGTCCTCTGCGGGAGCCGGTACCTTAGCGGCAGCCTCCAGCACTGTGATTTGCTTTCGCTCATGGCCGTCGTGCGGCTGCACGTTCAACGGCTCGGTTTGCGGCCACCAATCGCCTGCAACCCAGTATGTCCAGCCGAGCCAGACGTCGCCGTTTTCCTGCATCGTATCCAAAACCGCTTTCAATCCGGCGACGCATTCCGGCGCTTGCGAGACACCGAATTCGCCGAGCAGCACCCGGGTGCCGTGCTTGCGCGCCCAATCGGACATGCTGACGATGGCCTTCCTGGCGTTCTCATTGCCGGAACATTCCTCGTGCGTACCGGAGGAATCGCTGTCGAAATACTGGTGAACCTCATAGGCATAGTTCCTGCGCGGGTCCTTGACGCCAAGCATTATGGTGCCGTTCGGCCCGCCCGGGCCGTCTGACTGCCAGGAGTGGGCTCCCGTCCATTTCGTGCCTGGCACGAGGATGAGATTGCCGGCGCCGACCGCACGGATGCCGCGGATCGCGGCATTGGCAGCGCTCAACCATTTGTCGCTGGCGACGTCATAGGGCTCGTTCATGAGCCCGAAAATCACGTCCTCCTGATCGGCAAATTCGACGGCGAGCCGAGTCCAGAAATCGGCGAATGCCAGCGTCGTCACCGGCGGCGTACCGACCTGCGCTTTCTTGTATTGGGCATAATTGTGCGGATCGAGGATGACGCTCATCTTGTGTTTGCGCAAAAGGGTCACCGTATCCTTGATGCGCTGGAGCTCGTCGTCGTTCAGGGCCTGCCCCAGTTCGGGCTGCAGTCGCTCCCACAAGAACGGCAAGCGAACGATATTCATCCCCTTCTTGCGGAAGTAGCCGATCGTCTCTTCTGAGGGGTAAGCATAATCCTTGAAAATCTCTCCACCCGGATTGCCGAACTCCGCACCGGAAAGATTGATGCCGCGAAAGCAGGGCCCCGCGGCTTCAGCAAGGCCAGCGCGCAATGGCAGCACTATTGCCGCGGCGATCGTCAGCATGCGGCGCCAGGGCGAAAAGGCGGCTTTCATCGATCTCGCTTTCAGGAGCTTTGCCATGTTCCGGCAATATCGGGTAGGGTATCTTAACGCTCCGTTAGCTAAGGATTTCTAAAGTTGATCTGCCTCCGCCAAAGGTCTGCGTCGGCGGGTCACGAGTGTGTCTATGAGCCAATTCGACAGGAACAGAGTCAGCCGGCTGCCTAGCTGGCGAAGCTACGAGCCTGCGCCAACCGCGCCGGAAAGCTCTCCTGCGCGCACGCCAGTCTTGAGACCTGGCGACTTCGCAAGGCCTGTTTTCGAGCCGGAAGCACAGCAGTCGCCCGCTCCCCCGGAAAGAGATCTGCGCGACCAGCCGCCGCCTTTGCCACCGCAGCCGGAGCGCGACGTTGTCCGTCCGGCACCGGTTTCCGTCGATCCCGACGCGCCGCTTCTTGATACGCGATCGATCATTTTTGCAATCTGGAACAGAAGGCTGATTGTTCTCGGTCTTGCCGTGCTCGGCGCATTGGCGGGCGGAGCCCTGCTGCCGTCGCTGCCACAGAAATTCACCGCGAGCACAAGCCTTTATTTCGATCCGCGCCAGATCGGCCTTGCTGATCCGGCGCCGCAGTCATCGGCGATCTCGCCGGAGATGATCTCGTCGATGATCGACAGCCAGGTGCAGATCCTGATGTCCGGCAATGTGTTGCGCCGGGTTGCCGATACCATGAAGCTTGCGCAGGATCCGGAATTCAACGGCGGCCGGAGCGACGATGCGGCCGTGGTCAGTGCATTGCAGAAGGCGCTTACGATCACCCGGCAGAGCAGCACCTATGTCGTATCCTTGACGGCGGTAACGAACAATCCGGAGAAATCCGCCAAGCTTGCAAACCAGGTCGTGACTTCCTTCATGCAGGAGGAAAGCAGTGCCTCGACCGGTCTATACGAAAATACCACTGCAACGCTTGATGTTCGCCTGAACGATCTGCGCCAGAAGGTGCAGGAGGCCGAGCAAGCCGTCGAAACCTTCCGCGCCGACAACGACATGGCGGCAACGGAGGGCAATCTGATCTCCGACCAGCGCCTTGCGTCGTTGAATACGCTTTTGCTGACCGCACAGGAAAAGACCATCCAGGCCAAGGCTCGCGCGGATGCGGCCGCGAACATGAGCTTTGAGGATATTGTCGCCAACAGCCAGACGGACCGCAATTCGGTGAACTCGTCGCTCGCGAGCCTTCGACAGCAATATGCTACGCAGGCCGCAATTGTCGGCAGCCTCGAGAGCCAGATGGGCGCCCGGCATCCGCGGCTGCAGGCCGCCCGCTCGTCGCTGCAGAGTATTTCGGGCGAGATAAAGGGTGAATTGCAGCGCATGGTGACCTCGGCGCGCGCCGATTACGACCAGGCGAAGAAAGCCGAGGACGCGATCGCCAAGGAACTGAACATTCAAAAGGCGCTGCAGGCGACCACATCTGACAAGCAGGTCGAACTCAACGAACTGCAGCGCAAGGCGACGGCCGCCCGCGAAATCTACGAGACCGTTCTGAAGCGCTCCAGCCAGACGACCGAGGAACAGAACCTACCTCAGAGCAACATCCGCGTCATTTCGGAAGCCGAACCGCCAACGAAACCGGACGGTCCCGGCAAGAAGGTTCTGCTGGCGGCCGGCGTTATCGGCGGGCTCTTCGCCGGCTTTGCCGCCGGCGCTGCGATTGCGATCCTTGCAAGCCTCTTCGCGCATCCGCTCGTCCGAGGCTATTTCCGCCGAGAAGCCTAGGGCCGGATCGATCTGTCGTTGCTCTTGCTGTCAAAAGCTTGATCACCGCCGGGCCGCTTCCTAAATCCGAAGGTGAACGCCACTGGCGTCCGTCCGGCAATGAAAGGCCACCGATATGCGATCCCTGCCAATCTTGCTCGCTGCCCTTTCTGTTGCCAGCAGTCTGATTGCCGAACCGGCTTTTGCAACGGATTGGAATCGTGCGGGAAAAGCAGACGTTCAGCCGCTCTATCCCTATCCCGATCTCCCCGGTGTCAAGTCTCAGCCGGACAAGAAGGATGAGGAGAAATATGCCTGCCGCACCGAAACGCGCGGCATCCGCCGCAATGGGGACTGGATTTTCCGCTCCGGCGGCATGCCGACCATCGTCTATGTGTGCGATCGTGACGGCTATGTGAGCCAGGGCACGCAGGTGCCAGCGAGAGGCCACTATCAGCCTGTGCGCTGACACCTCGTGCCATGCAGGAAAAATGCCGCACGATGAAGTGATCGACTGAGAGGAGTCCCGGTCCGCCTGCGATGATGACCAGGAAGCAGACGGCCCAGGTGCCGTGCGTCGGGATAGACGAAGATTTCGATCACGAGCGTCATGACGAGAAACCGAGGTCGACCCCCTGGCAGGTAAGCGAAAAATGCAGTCCACCCGTTCCAGGCGGAATATCGGTGGCGTTTATCGATCCGTGACTCGCCGCACATCTTGCAGCCTTAGCCGAGCACTTTTTCGCCGGCCGGGCTTGCCGTTTGCGCGATTGCGGGAGAAAAACGCCTGAGAGCGACGCTCTCTGGGTGTGGCGAAAATAATTTCGAACGGCCGGTAACAAAAATGTGTGCCCTCTCGTAGAGGAAGATGTCGGGTGAGATATTCGGCGCGGGAAGAGGAATGGGCAGGCTGGATGCGTAGCGCCATGGGTGGCGATGCGCAGGCCTATCACCGCTTTCTTTCCGCTGTGACACCTCATTTACGCGCCATGGCCCGCAGACGCTGCGACCAGTTCGGCGCGGCGGCAAGCGAGGCGGAAGACGTCGTGCAGGAGGTGCTGCTGGCCGTTCACCTGAAGCGCGGAACCTGGGATCCGGCGCGCCCGATCGGTCCTTGGCTGTCGACGATCGTGCGCAATAAGCTGATTGACAGCCTGCGCCGCCGCGGCCGTCACGTCGATGTGCCGATCGATGACGTGATGGCAACGCTCGAAGCGGAAGAACAGGCGGGCAATTTGGATCGGCTCGATGCCGAACATATGTTGAAGCGCCTGAACGATCCGCAGCGTGATATCGTGCGCTCGATTTCGATCGAGGGAGCAGGTGTTCGCGAAACGGCCGAAAGGCTGAAAATGAGCGAAGGTGCGGTGCGCGTTGCGCTGCACCGTGCGCTGAAGTCGCTGGCGGCGTTATACCGGAGTGAGACGAGTGAAGACCGATGACCTGATCAGCCTCCTGGCACAAGACGCGCCTGTCCGCACGCGGCTCGGCCCCGTGCTCATGGGTGGGCTGCTGATCGGCGTCGCCGTCTCTGCAGCGTTGTTTTTGTCGGCAGTCGGTATCCGCCACGACATGGCAAGCGCAATCGAAACCGCACGCGTGCTCTTCAAGATGTTCGTGACCCTGACGCTCGCCGTCACCGCTTGCGGGCTTGTCTTTCGCATTGGCCGGCCGGCCGTGTCGCTGAGGCTTTCAAGCCTAGCACTGTTCGTACCGCTAATCCTGCTCGCGGCAGGCACTGCAGCCGAATTGATGGCCATTCCGCAGGATGCATGGGAAACCGCAATGCTCGGCCGCAACGCAGGCTTCTGCCTGTTCTTCATCTCGATCCTCTCGTTTGCGCCGCTTGCCGGGTTCCTCTGGGCACTGAAAAACGGCGCTCCGGAACGCCCAACCCTTGCCGGCGCGGCCGCAGGCCTCGCCGCTGGCGGCATAGCGGCAGCGCTTTACGCCTGGCATTGCCCGGACGACAGCCCACTGTTTCTCGCGGTCTGGTACACCACGGCAATCGCCGCAGTCACCGCCCTCGGCGCGCTAATCGGATCACGATATCTGAAGTGGTAATAAGACAGCGGCGGTCACGAGACCGTGGCCGTTGGCATCGGCTCTTTTGCTATCTTGGAAATGGAATGGTGCCCAGAAGAGGACTCGAACCTCCACACCCTTTCGGGTACCAGCACCTGAAGCTGGCGCGTCTACCAATTCCGCCATCTGGGCGACGGAGAGCCATGTACGGGGGTGGCTCTTTGCTGTCAACCGGGTTTTTGAAGTTTTCCTGACAGTCGGCAAAAAAGAGCGGATACGTTTCCCGAAGAAGCCGGGTTGGGGCGATCACGCCGAACTGAACGGCTTTCGATCCTGTAGTGGATGCCATGCGGCGGCGGTTGTTCTATATCTGCAGCAGCAGAAAGGAATCAGTGATGTCTGCGCTTCGAACGATCATCTTTGGCTTCGTCATCGGTTTTGTGCCCCTTGCAGCCGGTGCCGCGCCTCCGCTCGTGCCGCCACCGCCGCGCAATCCGGCGATCATCAATGTGCAGTCGACCTATTGCGATTATCGCGGCTGCTTCGGCTTCGGGCCCCAGCAGTGGCACCGCCCTTCCTATATCCAGCCAAACTATCGACCGCCGGGAGCGAGAGGGCCGACCTATTACCAGCCGCGCGCCCAGCCCAGGCCGCAGCTCTCCTATGATCCGCCGCCGATCCGTCGGATACGTCCGCCAGCGAAAGATATGCATGTCGAATGGTGCCGAAATCAGTACCGGACCTACAATCCGCGGACCGATCGTTTCGTGACCTACGAGGGCATCTACAAGACCTGCAATTCGCCCTTCGATTGAGTGTCAGCTCTCCAGCGAAACCCGGTCGGCGTGGCCGAGATCGCGGCCGGGCTCGATGATGTCCCGCACCCGCTGCTTGAGCTCCTTCGGTCCTGGAAAACCGCCGTCGCGGTTGCGTTCCCAGATGAGGTCGCCGTTGACACGGATCTCGAAATTGCCGCCCGTGCCGGGAACGAGCGCCACTTCGGCGAGGCTGTCCGAAAATGTGTGCAGTAGTTCCTGCGCCATCCAGCCGGCGCGCAGCAGCCAATTGCATTGGGTGCAGTAGAGGATCGTTACACGGGCTTTTTCGGTCATCGGTGGGCTCCTTTTCAGGTTTGATTTAGGACCTTCGTGGCCGCTTCGCAACGCCCGGCTTGCGTCGACAGGCCGTCACATCTTCATGTTGCAGGTCAGCTGGGGCATCGCGGGTGCCCCGCTTCTCGCGGCAAAATCCGCTTAACACGCAGGCGGCCAACATCGGAGAGACAGATGAGGGAGCGGGAGAAGATGGCGGCCGGTGAATGGTATTGCTGCCTCGATGGCGAACTCGAGGCGTTGCGGCAGCTGGCGCGCAACGCCGTTCACCAGCACAACACGATGCTGCCGGATGAACGCGGCAGCATCGCGCCAGCGCTGGCGGCGCTGCTCGCGAAGGCGCCTGCCGACGCTTTCATCGAGGCGCCGTTCCATTGTTCCTATGGCGTGAACATAACCCTCGGCAGTCGCGTCTACCTCAATGCAGGTTGCGCCATCCTCGATTCGGGAACAGTGGTGATCGGCGATCGGTCCATGCTGGGGCCGGGCGTGCATATTTATTGTGCCGAGCATCACAAGGACGTCGCTCTTCGCAAAGCCGGGATCGAGATGGCGCGGCCGGTGATGATCGGCGAAGATGTCTGGATCGGCGGCGGTGCGATTATCCTCGGCGTGTCGGTTGGGGACGGCGCGATCGTCGGCGCGGGCGCAGTTGTGACGAAAGATGTGCCGGCCGGTGCGACGGTCACCGGCAATCCGGCGCGGATACATGGCAGAACATAAGCGCCTTCTCTTTTTCGCCTTTCCCTGGTGGAGGGGAGAACGCGCAGTGCCGGTCGCGAAGCCAGTTGCAAGCGCGCACTGATCTTGATTGACGGCAGATGACGCTAGATCAACGGCGAACAGGGAGGAGAACCCGATGATCAACAAGAATTTGCCATGGGAAGGCGGCTGCCGTTGCGGCCGGGTGAGGTTGAAGGTAAGCGCAAAGCCGCTGCTGACCATGGCGTGCCACTGCACCGGCTGCCAGAAAATGTCGTCTAGCGCCTATTCTCTGAGCGCCGCGATTCCGGCGGAAGGCTTCGAAGTCACTCGAGGCGAGCCCGTCATCGGCGGTTTGCATGGCGTGACAAAACATTATTTCTGCCCGCACTGCATGAGCTGGATGTTCACCCGTCCGGAAGGCATGGACTGGTTCGTCAATCTGCGCGCCACCATGCTGGATGATGCAAGCTGGTTCACGCCCTTCATCGAGACTTGGACAAGGGAGAAGCTGTCATTTGCGGAAACCGGCGCGGTGTATAGCTATGAAACGCTGCCGGAAATGAATGCCTACGAGGGGTTAGTCAAGGAGTATATGGCGCGGGGATAGGCTTAGAAGCCTTGGAACAGGAAATCCAGCGCGGCAGTGATTTAGTCGCCTCTCGCTGAAAGATCCGCGAGGCTGTCGCCGATTTCTGACACTTGCACTGAATTGAATCCAAGCGCGGCCCTTCCCGGGTCGACGCATGGCGGTAGTCCATCGACGTTATGTTATGCGCATACAACATGCGCATAACTTCGAAGGAGAAGGCTTTACTCGTCGCCCATTTTCAGCGCCGCAATAAACGCCTCCTGCGGGATTTCCACCTTGCCGAACTGGCGCATGCGCTTCTTGCCCGCCTTCTGCTTGTCGAGCAGCTTGCGCTTGCGGGTGGCGTCGCCGCCGTAGCACTTGGCGGTCACGTCTTTGCGCAGCGCGGAGATGGTTTCGCGGGCAATGACGTTGCCGCCGATCGCGGCCTGGATCGGGATCTTGAACATGTGCTTCGGGATCAGCTCCTTGAGCTTCTCGCACATGTCGCGGCCGCGCTTTTCGGCCGCCATCCGGTGCACCATCATCGACAGGGCGTCGACCGGCTCGCCGTTGACGAGGATCGACATCTTCACGAGATTGCCTTCGCGGTGGTCGGTCAGCGCATAGTCGAAGGAGGCGTAGCCCTTCGAGATCGACTTCAGCCGGTCGTAGAAATCAAAGACAACTTCATTGAGCGGCAGATCGTATGTCAGCATCGCGCGCGTGCCGACATAGGTAAGTTCGATCTGGATGCCCCGCCGGTCCTGGCAGAGCTTCAGGATGCCGCCGAGATAATCGTCCGGCGTCAGGATCGTGGCCCTGATCCAGGGCTCGTGGATCTCGGAGATCTTCACGACATCCGGCATGTCGGCGGGATTGTGCAGCTCGCGTTCCGTACCGTCGGTCATGTACATCTTGTAGACAACGGAAGGCGCCGTCGCGATGAGGTCGAGGTCGAACTCGCGTTCCAGGCGCTCCTGGATGATTTCGAGATGAAGCAAGCCGAGGAAGCCGCAACGGAAGCCGAAGCCGAGCGCCGCGGAGGATTCCATCTCGAAGGAGAAGGAGGCGTCGTTGAGGCGCAGCTTGCCCATTGCGGCGCGCAGATTCTCGAAATCGGCGGCATCGACCGGGAAGAGTCCGCAGAAGACGACGGGCTGGGCCGGCTTGAAACCCGGCAGCGCTTCCGCCGTCGGTCGCTTGTCCTCGGTGATCGTATCTCCGACGCGGGTATCGGCCACTTCCTTGATGCTGCCGGTGATAAAGCCGATTTCGCCAGGGCCAAGGGAATCGACATTGACCATCTTCGGCGTCAGTACGCCGACGCGCTCCACCTGATACTTGGCCCCCGTGCCCATCATCCGGATCGTCTGGCCTTTGGTCAGAACGCCGTCGATGACGCGCACCAGGACCATGACGCCGAGATAGGCATCGTACCAGCTGTCGACGAGCAGTGCCTTCAGCGGCGCCTTTTCGCCGCCCGGGCTCTTCGGCGCCGGCAGCTTGTTAACGATTGCTTCCAGCACATCGGGAATGCCGAGCCCGGTCTTGGCAGAAATCAGTACCGCCTCGGAAGCATCGATGCCGATCACTTCCTCGATCTGCTCCTTGATGCGCTCAGGTTCTGCCGCCGGCAGGTCGATCTTGTTAAGAACGGTGACGAGCTCGTGGTTGTTGTCGATCGCCTGATAGACGTTGGCGAGTGTCTGGGCTTCGACGCCCTGGCTCGCGTCGACGACGAGCAGCGAACCCTCGCAGGCCGACAGCGACCGCGAGACTTCGTAGGCGAAGTCAACGTGGCCGGGCGTGTCGATGAGATTCAGGATATAGGTCTCGCCGTCCTTCGCCTTGTAGTGCAGGCGCACGGTCTGCGCCTTGATGGTGATGCCGCGCTCGCGCTCGATATCCATATTGTCCAGCACCTGCTCGGACATTTCGCGCTCGGCAAGGCCGCCGGTTGTCTGGATCAGGCGGTCGGCAAGCGTCGATTTGCCGTGGTCGATGTGGGCCACGATCGAGAAATTGCGGATATGGGACAGCGGAGTCGTCGGATTGGTGCTCATGCGCGCCATATAGCAGTGCCGTCCCCTGCCGCAAAGCGGAAAAGCAGGACTCCGTTTAGGATAAAAATGCCGGGCAAAGGCGACATAAAACTGCTTGATTCCACTATCTGACAATGTATTTCTCTTATAGTAGAATAAATGAGCCCCAAGTGATGGAACAGGAACTCGAAACGGCAATCGGCAACCGCATCCGCAAGCTCAGGATCGAAAAGGGCCTGACGCTGGATGATCTCGCCAATGCCTCCGGCGTCAGCCGCGCGATGATCTCGCGCATCGAGCGGGCGGAGGCGAGCCCCACGGCCTCGCTGCTTGCAAGGGTCTGTGCTGCGCTGGAACTCTCGCTTTCGGCCTTCTTTGCCGATGAGGGGCAGGAAGTCTCGCCGCTGGCGAGACGCCACGAGCAGCAGGTGTGGCGCGATCCGGAAACCGGTTACGTGCGCCGCTCCGTTTCGCCGCCTGGAACCTCGTCCGAGGTCGATATCGTCGACATCGAGTTTCCGGCCGGCGCCCGCGTCAGCTTTCCGCCGCATGCAGCAAGCCATGGCATGACGCAGCACGTCTGGGTGTTCGAAGGCGAGATGGAGATGACCACCGGCGAAACGGTGCATCGCCTCTTCCCCGGCGATTGCCTCTTCATGCCGGTCGGCGAAGGGCATGTCTTCCACAATCCTACCAGCAAACCCGCCCGCTATTGCGTCGTGCTCAACCGCAGCCGCCGCTGACTTGATTTTTCAGGAGCAGATGATGACCGTTCGTATTCTCGATGCACAACAGGCCCGCACGGCCATTCCGGATCTTTGCGAAGTGCTTGCGGATTGCGTCAATGGCGGCGCATCCGTTGGCTTTATGCAGCCTTATACGCCAGTCGATGCCGAGCCTTACTGGCAGGGCATCGTCGAGAGTGTCGAGGCAGGGGTCACTCTGCTGGCCGTTGCGGAACTCGACGGAAAGATCGTCGGGACGGTGCAGGTAGGCTTCGCCTCGATGCCGAACCAGCCGCATCGTGGCGATTTGAAGAAACTGCTCGTGCATCGTGCTGCGCGCGGTAAGGGCCTGGCGCGGCTGTTGATGGAGGCGATCGAACGCGAAGCCGCAAAACACGGCAAGCGTCTGCTGGTGCTCGACACCGCAACCGGCAGCGAAGCGGAGGTAATCTATCCGCGCCTCGGCTGGCAGCACGCCGGCGTCATCCCAGACTATGCGATGTGGCCGGAGGGCGGCTATTGCGCGACCACGCTCTTCTACAAGCGCATCGCCGCTTAAGCCATTGACAAGGCGTGCATCCGCCGCGCCTTATCCGACAGATAAATCAGGGAGAAGTCGGTGCGCGTCATCTATTCCGAAGACCACAAGCTGCGTGATGCGAAGACCGAACTGCATGGTGGTCTTCTTGTGACGCCATTCGAAGGCCCTTTCCGCGCCGAGTGGATATTGGAGGCGGTGAAGGAGGCGGGCTTTTTGGATATTGTCGTGCCGGAGCGGCATGGCCTGGAAACGGCTCTGAAAGTCCATGATGCCGGCTATATCGATTTCCTGTCGAAGGCCTGGAATTTGTGGAAGGCGAGCGGCGCTGCGGGCGAAGCGATCCCGACCTCGCTGCCGGTTCGCCGCGCGACGCAACGCGTGCCGAACGATATCGATGGCATGCTTGGCTATTACGCCAATGCCACCGAAACCTCGATCACCGACGGCACCTACGAGGCGGCGATCGCTTCGATGCAATGCGCGCTCACCGGTGCCGACTGGCTGAACGCTGGCAATCGCTTCGCCTTTTCGCTCTGCCGCCCGCCCGGCCATCACGCGGGCATCGATCTTTTCGGCGGTTATTGCTTCATCAACAATGCCGCCGTCGCGGCACAGCGCCTGCTGGATCTCGGCGCGAAGAAGGTCGCGATCCTCGATGTCGATTTCCATCACGGCAACGGCACACAGGACATCACCTATCGCCGTGGCGATATCTTCTTCGCCTCGCTGCACGGCGAACCTGCCAACGCCTTTCCCTATTTCTGGGGCTATGCCGATGAAACCGGCGAGGGTGATGGCGAGCACTGCAATGCGAACTACCCGTTGCCGCGCGGCACGGCCTGGGTTGCTTGGTCGGCAGCGCTTGCGGATTCGCTTTCGCGCATCAAGGCTTTCGGGGTCGAAGCCATCGTCGTCTCGCTTGGAGTCGATACCTTCGAACGCGATCCGATCTCCTTCTTCGAGCTCAATTCAGATGACTTCATGCGCATGGGCGCGATGATCGCCAAAGCGGACCTTCCGGTATTGACCTGCATGGAGGGCGGCTATGGCGTACCGGAAATCGGCCTTAACGTCGCCAACATGCTGAAGGGCCTCGAGGGTTAGAAAAGCCCTGCCGATGGACGATCAAGATCAGCAATCCGATGTTCCGACGCCGCGCATGCTCTCCTGGGCACGCAACTCGACGATCTATCGCCTCGAGCGCCGGATGATGACGGAAAAACAGCTCTTCGATGCGATCACGCGAAAGGCGAAGCAGAAGTTCGAAAACATCAGTCCGGCGCAGTTGAAGGCGCTTGCCGATTCAGCGATCAAATTCGCCTATGACCAGAAGGCGCTCGACGATGTCGCCTATGCTGCGGCGAGCACGCGTTCGGCTGTGCGCGGCGGAAAATCGAAACGGGTCATCGCGCAGAAACTCTCCTCGAAAGGAGTGGCAGGCGATATCGTCGATACCGCGCTCGAGTATGCCGACGATCTGTTCGCCGCCGTCGTCTTCGCCCGCAAGCGCGCCTTTGGGCCGTTCCGGCATGGCGACCTTGATGAGAAGCGAAAGGCGAAGGAGCTTTCAGCATTCGCCCGCAATGGATTCAGCTTTGAGATCGGCAAAAAAGTTTTTGGCATGAGCGCGAGTGAAGCTGACGAGGTGCTCGAAACCAGGCGGGCGCTTTAGCGGCCTCCGTTCATAAAGCCCGCTTATGTCCGGATCAGAAGTTTGCATTTGCCGTTCTGCCAGTGCCTTCGTATCAGTGGTGCAAATCAGGAGCGGGAAATGGATCAGAAGACAGGCGAGCCAGCGGCAAACGGCAGTGCCGTTGCGTTGACTGCATCAGCGCCCGCATTTTCCGGCGGTGTTGCGGCCGGTGCGCTGATGTGCCTGCTGTCGATGTCATCTATTCAGTTTGGCGCGGCATTCTCTTCCGGCGCGATCGCAGCCTATGGATCCGCTGGTGCCTCTTGGCTGCGGCTTGTCTTCGCGGCAGTTATCCTTGCGATCGCCATTCGTCCGCCATTGCTGCGTTACAGCCGCGAGCAGTGGATCGGCGCGCTGGTTCTCGGCACGACGACGGCGTTGATGACCATGTCCTTCTTCGCGGCAATCGAGCGAATTCCCTTGGGGCTTGCTGTCGCGATCGATTTCCTTGGCCCGCTTTCCCTCGCGACGTTCGGTTACGGCCTTACCCGCCGTCTGATCTGGCCGGCAATTGCCGCCGCCGGCGTCCTGTTCCTCGCTTATGACGGGGAGGAATGGGTCGGCAATCTGCCTGGCGTGCTCTTCGCCTTCGGCGCCGGCGCGGGCTGGGCGTGCTATATCATGCTGACGAAGAAGGTCGGAGCGGTTTTCCAGGGGCTCGAAGGCCTCTCCATGTCGCTGATCGTCGCGGCAGTGGTCGCCACGCCCTTTGGCTTTGCGGGCGCCGTTCCGAACCTCGATGGCTACGGCCTCGTCGAGATGGCGGGCTTGGCGATCCTTGTTCCGCTCCTGCCTTATACCTTGGAAATGATCGCGTTACGGCGGATGACGACGGCCGCTTTCGGTATCCTCATGAGCTTGGAGCCCGCAATTGGCGCGCTTGCGGGCTTCCTCATCCTCTTCCAACCCATGACGATGTTGCAGATGTTTGGCACCGCTCTGGTCGTTGCAGCGAGCGCAGGTGCGACCTTTTCGACGGAAAAAGCTTAGGCGGGCTTGCGCGCCGGATCGTCGAGTGCGGGGTTGTAGAATAGCGATAGCGTCAAGCTCTTCGCGATGCGTTCCGCTGTCGCCATGAACCACGCCTTTGCCTCGGCATTAGGAGCGATATCGTCGAGCGTTGTGGCAAAGAGCTCCAGCCATTGCGGAAAGAGAGCCGGCGTCATGTTGGCAACACCGACATGTGCTTGCACTGGCTTACCACCGTAGGCGCCGCTGCGGAATGCGACGGACGACCAGAAACTTTTCATCTTCGACATGTGTTCCGGCCAACGGCCGGAAAGCCGGGCGTCGAAAACCGGGCCGAGTTCGGGATGTGCAAGGACGCGGCCGTAGAAGGTCTCGACCAGCCTGTCGATGAAGGCATTGTCGATGCCCATCGCCGTCATCTCCGTTTCCGCCCGCTCGCGGATTGCGGCAACATGTGCCGCCCGGCCCTGCAATTCACCGCTCATCTTAAACCCCGAATGGCCACTTTCTTGCGGCACGCATCATATAGGCATCTGCCGTTTCCAACTGAAGTACACAATTCGTCTTGCGGCAATCTGTCAGATCGACCGCCGGATGCTTGACGCTTTACGGCGCACTGTCTAGATTTAGAATAATTCTAAAATGGAGCGTGCCATGCTGCCGCGGTTTTTCAGGTCGTCCAAACGTTCATTCAAGTCATTGTCGGAACAGGAAATTCTGGCACTCGCGATTGCTTCGGAGGAAGACGACGCCCGCATCTATCTCGCCTATGCCGACATGCTGAAAACGGCCTATCCCGCCTCGGCTCAGGTTTTCGAGGATATGGCTGAGGTCGAGGATACGCACCGCAAGTCGCTGATTGAAATCCATCGGCAGCGTTTCGGCGAACGCATTCCGCTGATCCGCCGCGAGCATGTGCAGGGCTTTTATGAGCGCAAGCCGGACTGGCTGCGCAAGAACCTGTCGCTGGAAGCAGTGCGGCAGGAAACCGAAACAATGGAGGAACAGGCCTACCGCTTCTATGTTGAGGCAGCAAAGCAGACTTCGGACGCCTCGACACGCCAGTTGCTCGGTGATCTGGCGCTTGCCGAACAGGGTCATGAAGACATTGCCAAGATGCTCGGCGACAAGCATACGCCGGAAGACGTTAAGGACGCCGAGGACGAAAATGCGCGGCGGCAATTCGTGCTTACCTATGTGCAGCCTGGCCTTGCGGGCCTGATGGACGGTTCCGTCTCGACGTTGGCGCCGATCTTTGCCGCCGCCTTTGCGACGCAGGATACGTGGCAGACTTTTCTAGTCGGCCTTTCGGCTTCGGTTGGCGCCGGTATCTCGATGGGCTTCACGGAAGCCGCACATGACGACGGCAAGATTTCCGGGCGCGGTTCGCCTGTCAAGCGCGGTCTTGCCTGTGGCATCATGACAACGCTCGGCGGCCTCGGCCATGCGCTGCCTTACCTCATTCCGCAATTTTGGACCGCGACCATCACTGCCGTCGTCATCGTCTTTTTCGAGCTATGGGCGATTGCGTTCATCCAGAACAGATATATGGAAACGCCGTTCCTGCGCGCGGCCTTTCAGGTCGTGCTTGGCGGCTGCCTGGTGCTGGCCGCCGGCATCCTGATCGGCAATGGGTGAGGGTGCAACGCCGAACGCCCTGAGCCGAAGCGAAGGGCCGGCTCAGCCGCGGCAAACAAAGGCAAAAGAAAAAAGGCCGGGCATTCAGCCGGCCTTTTGCAGTCATTCGTATTGTGAGATTGCTTACTTCAGTGCGCCGACCAGCACGTCGTAGCCATTCTCTATGGTGACCCAACGCCCGGCATTGAAGCTCGACTGGCGCTTGACGAAGGAATACGGCGTATCGAACCAGGGTTTCACGCTTGAAGCGAGATTGTCGAGAATGAAGTCGCCTTCGGCTGTGCGCAGCGTCAGCACGGCATGGCCCTCGCCATCCGGCTTGCGAACCACGGTCATCAGAAGGTTTGCCGGCTCAAAACCGCGCTGGATCAAGATGCGGCGCTTCAGGAGCGCAAAGTCTTCACAGTCGCCCGCCGTTGTCGGGTAAGCCCAGATTTCGTCTTTGCCATAGATTTCCTTGTCCGTCATCGGGGTAATGGTGCTGTTGACGGTGGAATTGACCGAGCGGATCAGAGCCCACTTCTCACTCTTCATTTCCGCAGGCCCTGCATTCCGATCCGCGCCGCATTCGGCCCGATGGGTCTGGCAGAAATCATAATGGCCAATCGGCTGCGAGGTAGCGCCGCCGGTGACCATCGAGAGGTTTTTCGTGGGGGCCGGTAATGCGGCCGAAGACATCGCAAACATGGCCATTGTGGCCACCAAGTAACCCTTTATCCGCACGCCCGTTTCCCTGTATCGCCCCTGTATTTATTAACAAAGAGTTAACGGAGAGGGGGTTGAGGAGTCAATCATTACTTCTTGCAGGGCCGCTTCAACCCACCGACATGGTTAAAATGACACACGAATTCATGCTATGCGGCGGATGCGATTCCGCCTTCGTTCGGAGGCGGCGCGGTCTTTCGATCAATGAATAAGGCCTTTGGCGGCAGACAACATCCGTTCGATGTCCTGCGGCCGGGATAGCCGATGGTCGCCGTCGCGGATAAAAGTCAGCACGACATCGTCGGCGGGCAAGTGTTCTATCAGCTTCATGGCATGACTGTAGGGAACGTCCGGGTCTTTCATGCCTTGCAGGATATGCACCGGGCAGCCTGTCTCGATAATTCCGGTCAGGACCCGGTTTTCGCGTCCGTCTTCGAGCAGGGCACGGGTATAGATGTTCGGTTCCGGGCTATATTCGGACTTCTCTTCGAAATAGCCGCGTTCCGCGAGCGAGATGCGGTCCTTCTTTCTCAGATGCGGCTCGATGAGCTCCGAGGTGAAGTCGGGTGCCGGCGCGATCAGGACCATGCCGTCGAGCTTTGGCGCAGTGTCCAGCTTTGCAAGCTCCTGCGCCAGCCGCAACGCGATCCAGCCGCCCATCGAGGAGCCGACGACGATGATACTCTCGGGTTTCGTATGAAGGATGACGGCAAGTGCCTCTTCCAGCCAGCGGGAAATCGTTCCGTCTATGAATTGCCCCCCGGAAAGACCATGGCCCGAATAGTCGAGACGAATGCAGGCAAGTCCGAGTTCGCCGGCCAGACGGTCAAGCTCGATCGCCTTTGTTCCGCTCATGTCCGACCTGTAGCCGGAGAGCCAGACGAAGGTCGGGCTGCGATCCTTCGAGACAGCTTCGCGAATGATGAAAGCAATCCTTCGCTCCGCATCGCCTTCGCCCACTGTCAGGAACTGCGGGTCGGATGTGGCTGTTGCTTCGGACATAAGCAGAACTCCCATTGTTTGCTCCTATAAAACAGATTCTCGATAGGCTGACAGCAGGTGATTTTTCCGCTAAAGCGTGTTATTGACGACATCGCAGCGAAAGCGAGACTTTGAGACTTTGTTTGCGCCCCCAAATGGAAGCGCGAAGCTGCAATCCGAAACAACTCGAGGAGAGTACGACCATTCGCAGACCTTTTAAAACCGACGCGCCCGTGAAGGAAGGGCCGCGTTCGAACCGGGAAATCCGTGTTCCCAAGGTTCAGTTGATTGATGCTGAAGGACAAAATTTGGGCGCGGTGCCCACCGACCAGGCCTTGAGAATGGCTGAAGAAGCCGGTCTCGACCTTGTGGAAATTTCTCCCAACGCCGAACCGCCTGTGTGCAAGATTCTCGATCTGGGCAAGCTGAAATACGCCAACCAGAAGAAGGCTGCCGAGGCGCGCAAAAAGCAGAAAATCGTCGAAGTCAAAGAAATCAAGATGCGTCCGAACATCGACACTCATGATTATGAGGTGAAGATGAAGGCTATGGGCCGCTTCTTCGAGGAAGGCGACAAAGTCAAGGTGACGCTGAAGTTCCGTGGCCGCGAAATGGCCCACCAGGAACTCGGCATGAAGCTTCTGCAGCAGGTCAAGGCCGACACGCTGGAATTTGCAAAGGTCGAAGCCGAGCCAAAGCTTGAGGGCCGCCAGATGATGATGGTGCTCGCGCCGAAGTGAGCGCGGTCCTCATCGACGCATCAAAGCCGTCCGCAAGGGCGGCTTTCCTGTTTTTTGTGCGGCTGAAGATTCCTTGCCTGCCCCGTTGCACTTTTCTGGCGCTGCGGGTATAAGCGCGCGTCCGAACTGACCGGCAGGGCATGCCGTGGCAGTTTCGAATGCTTGCGGGACGGTTTCGTCGCCATACCCGCAGATCAACAACAAACGCTCCCGCACCTTGTTGCGACTCCGCAAAACCGGACATCGCAGAAGGGCTTCTTTGAAGAAGCGTGCAGGGAGGACAGAAACGGAGTAGCAAAATGCCCAAGATGAAGACGAAGTCCTCGGCCAAGAAGCGGTTCAAGATCACCGCGACCGGCAAGGTCAAGGCCGCCGCTGCTGGCAAGCGCCATGGCATGATCAAGCGTACCAACAAGTTCATTCGCGACGCACGTGGCACGATGGTTCTCGCTGAACCCGACGGCCGCAAGGTCGTGAAGAACTACCTGCCGAACGGTCTCTAAGACTATTCCGCGAACGCTTTAGATTAAGGAGATCATGAAATGGCACGTGTAAAAAGAGGCGTAACCTCTCACGCCAAGCACAAGAAGGTTCTGAAGGCAGCAAAAGGCTTCTACGGCCGCCGCAAGAACACCATCCGTACCGCCAAGGCTGCAGTCGATCGCGCCAAGCAGTACGCCTACCGCGACCGCAAGGTGAACAAGCGCAATTTCCGCGCGCTCTGGATCCAGCGCATCAACGCTGCCGTCCGCGAATTCGGCCTGACCTACGGCCGCTTCATCGACGGCCTGAACAAGGCCGGCATTGAAGTCGACCGCAAGGTTCTCTCCGACATGGCAATCCATGAGCCGGAAGCATTCAGCGCGCTGGTCACAGCCTCCAAGAAGGCTCTTGAGTACCTCAAGGAAGCCGGTACGAAGAACGAGTTTGAAGGCGCGGTTCGTTAACCAGCGCTTCCCAAGCTTGACGCTTTTTTGAATTTTGGGAAACCCGCGCTGGTTTGGGCTGGCGCGGGTTTTTCTTTCTTTGTACTTCTTGCCGGCTTTCACCAGCCTCCGATTACCCGCCTGATCCTGGACGGAAAGAATTGACGATGTCAGATATCGACCATCTCAAATCATCGCTGCTTGCGGAAATTGCTGCCGCCGATGACGAACCGGCGCTGGAAGCCGTGCGCGTTTCAGCCCTCGGAAAAAAGGGCTCTGTTTCCGAGCTCCTGAAGACGCTTGGCACGATGTCGCCCGAAGAGCGCCAGACCAAGGGCGTTGCAATCAACGTCCTCAAAAATGAGGTCGCAGAAGCGCTTGCCGCGCGCAAGGCGACGCTCAAGGAGGCGGCGGTCAATTCCCGCCTGAAGGCGGAGACGGTCGACATCAGCCTGCCGGTCCGCTCATCGCCCGTCGAGCGCGGACGCATCCACCCGATCAGCCAGATCGTCGACGAGATCACCGCGATCTTCGGCGACATGGGCTTCTCGATCGCAGAAGGTCCGGATGTCGAGACCGACTATTACAACTTCACGGCGTTGAATTTCCCCGAAGGCCACCCAGCCCGCGAGATGCACGACACGTTCTTCTTCCAACCGGATGAAAACGGCGAGCGCAAGGTACTGCGCACGCACACCTCGCCGGTGCAGGTGCGCACGATGGAAGCACAGAAGCCACCGATCCGCATCATCATCCCTGGCAAGACCTATCGCCAGGATTCGGATGCAACTCATTCGCCGATGTTCCATCAGGTCGAGGGACTGGTGATCGACACGAAGGCAAATGTCGCCAACATGCGCTGGGTGCTTGAGGAGTTCTGCAAGTCCTTCTTCGAGGTCGACAGCGTGACGATGCGCTTCCGTCCGTCCTTCTTCCCGTTCACCGAGCCGTCCTTCGAGGTTGATATCCAGTGCGACCGCTCCGGCCCGATCGTCAAGTTCGGCGAAGGAACGGATTGGATGGAGATCCTCGGCTGCGGCATGGTGCACCCGAACGTGTTGCGCTATGGCGGTCTCGACCCGGACGAATATCAGGGCTTTGCCTGGGGCATGGGCCTCGACCGCATCGCCATGCTGAAATACGGCATGCCGGACCTGCGCGACTTCTTCAACGCCGATATTCGCTGGATGACCCATTACGGCTTCCGCCCGCTCGACATGCCGACGCTGTTCGGCGGTCTGAGCGCGTAAAGGGAGGATTGAGATCATGAAATTCACACTCTCCTGGCTGAAGGATCATCTGGAAACGGATGCCACCCTCGATGAAATCTGCGCCCGCCTGACGATGATCGGGCTGGAGGTCGAAGATGTCGATGACAAGGCAGCCTTCAAGCCTTTCGTCATTGCCAAGGTTCTCTCCGCTGAAAAACATCCGCAGGCCGATCGGCTGAAGGTTCTCTCAGTTGATACCGGCAAGGGTCCGCCGGTCCAGGTCGTCTGCGGCGCGCCAAATGCGCGGGCGGGTCTCGTCGGCGCATTTGCCGCATCGGGCACCTATGTTCCCGGCATCGACGTAACACTTTCCGTCGGCAATATCCGCGGCGTCGAAAGCCATGGCATGATGTGCTCCGAAAAGGAGCTGATGATTTCTGACAATCATGAGGGCATCATCGATCTGCCCGAAGACGCGCCGGTTGGGACCAGCTATGCGGCTTATGCCCACCTCGACGATCCGGTCATCGAGATCAACCTGACGCCGAACCGTCCGGACTGCACGAGCATCTACGGCATCGCGCGCGATCTGGCCGCGTCGGGTCTCGGCACGCTGAAGGCACGGCCTGCGCCGTCCTTTGCCGTCGAAGGCGAGACACCCGTCAAAGTAAGGCTCGATCTTGATGACGAAAAACTCTGCCCAGGTTTTGCGCTCCGCCTCGTGCGCGGCGTCAAGAACCGCTCGAGCCCGAAATGGATGCAGCAGCGCCTGCTGGCAATCGGTCTGCGCCCGATCAATGCGCTGGTCGATATCACCAACTACATGACCTTCGATCAAGGGCGGCCGATGCACGTCTTTGACGCTGCAAAAGTGAGCGGTCATCTGACGGTTCGCCGCGCAAAGGAAGGCGAGACGGTGCTGGCGCTCGACCAGCGCGAATACAAGCTTGGGCCCAACAACGTCGTTATCGCCGATGCCGATGGCATCGAGTCGATCGGCGGCGTCATGGGCGGCGAGCATTCCGGCTGCGACGAAAACACGACCGACGTGCTGATCGAATGCGCACTCTGGGACCCGATGAACATCGCCAAGACGGGCCGCACGCTCGGCATCATCACCGATGCCCGCTATCGCTTCGAGCGCGGTGTCGATCCGGAATATATGGTTCCCGGTCTGGAGCGCACGACGGAACTCGTTCTCGAACTTTGCGGCGGCACGCCGGCGAAGGCGGATGTCGTTGGCTACCAGGGCTATCAGCCGAAGGTCGTCGGTTTCCCTTATTCGGAAGTCAAGCGCCTGACCGGCCTCGAAGTCTCGACTGAGGAGAGCAAGGATATCCTGACCCGCCTCGGCTTCATGGTGTCAGGTTCGGGCGAACGTGTCTCCGTCGCTGTTCCTTCCTGGCGTCCGGATGTCGATGGCAAGGCCGACCTCGTCGAGGAAGTCATGCGTATCCATGGCGTCGACAACATCAAGCCGGCGCCGCTGGAAAGCCATGCCGCGGTCAACGGCAAGATCCTGACAACGCTGCAGATTCGCGACCGCATGGCCAAGCGGGCGCTTGCCTCGCGCGGCATGCTGGAGGCCGTCACCTGGTCCTTCATTTCGGAAGAGCAGGCGAAGCTCTTCGGCGGCGGCTCGCCGGCACTGAAGCTTGCAAACCCGATCGCTGCCGAAATGTCCGACATGCGCCCCTCGCTCCTGGCGGGTCTGCTGACGGCGGCACAGCGCAACGCCGACAAGGGCTACGGCGATGTGGCGATCTTCGAAGTTTCCGGCACCTATGAGAATGACAGGCCGGAAGGCCAGCGCCGTGTTGCCGGCGGCATTCGCCGCGGCACGGCGTCGCTCGCCGGCTCCGGCCGCATGTGGTCGAATAATGTGAAGGGCGGCGGCAAGCCAGTCGATGTCTTCGATGCCAAGGCCGATGCGCTGGCGGTGATCGAGGCCTGCGGCTTGCCGATGAGCAACATCCAGATCGAGCAGGGCGGACCGGAATGGTACCATCCCGGCCGCTCGGGCACGATCAAGATGGGCCCGAAGGTCGTCCTCGGCTATTTCGGCGAATTCCATCCCTCGACGCTCGAAGCGCTCGATGTCTCCGGTGCGCTCTGCGGCTTCGAAGTCTATATCGACGCCATGCCAGAGCCGAAGAAGAAGGCGACGCGCACCAAGCCGGCGCTGGAGCTTTCGCCCTTCCAGGCCGTCAAGCGCGACTTCGCTTTCGTCGTCGACAGGACGGTAGAAGCGGGCGCGATCATCAGGGCCGCGAGCGGTGCCGACCGCAAGCTAGTCACCGGCGTCAATGTCTTCGACATTTTCGAAGGCGCGTCCCTTGGTGAGGGCAAGAAGTCGATTGCGATCGAAGTGCAGATCCAGCCCGTCGAGCGGACGCTGACGGACGAGGATTTCGAAGCCTTGACGCAGAAGATCGTGGCGAGCGTAGCGAAATTCACCGGCGGCGTGCTGCGAGGCTGACGAGCACATGATGGGCGCTCCGGGCTGGCGGCTTCGCCGGCCCGAAGCACTGAAAGCTGCGTCATCAGGCATGCAGGTAGTAAAGCTTGTTGACGATGGTCCAGCGGCCGTCGATCTTCAGCATCGACAGATAATCGGTAAATCGCATCCCCGCGAATTCGTCAGTCACCTTCACCATCGCGGCATCGCCTTCGATATCGATCGTTGTTATGTCCATATAGGGTTGCGTACCCGGCGGAGCGGCGCCTTCGGCCGTGATTGCAGCGATGAATTCGTCGCGCGTCAGCCATTCGACCATATTTTCGTAGTGACCGATGATTGCGCTTTGCGGATGGAAGGCCTTTCGCAAAGCCGCTTCGTTGGCAAAGGTCATGCCTTCGACGTAGAGGTGGACGACTGCTTCGACTGCCTGCTGTTCGGACATATCTCGCACCCTTGTATCGGCGTCATCATAACGCTGGAAGATTTAGAGCTAGGCTCTCTCCCGGCAAGCCGTGCCAAGCTGGAGCAGCTGGTAAGGCTGGAGCCCGCAATTTCCGGGTGGCAATAGCCGGAAGGCGGGATAGGGTCGTGCCAGTAGATGGAGAGGTGCATGAAGAAGCCTGGATCGATGAAATCGCTCGAGGATATGGGCCGGGCGCGGCTTTCGAAGAATTTCTTCTTCCGCGATTTCCTGCATTCCGAGATCGCCGATTTCTATCGAATTCCGAACATTCCCGACGACCCGGACCTGGCGATCGAGGCGGGCAGGCGGCTTTGCGAGGAACTGCTCGAACCGCTTCAGGCAACGTTCGGCAGATTGCACATCCGCTCGGGCTACCGTTCCGCCGCCGTCAACGAGTTCGGAAACAAAAACAAGCTCAATTGCTCGACCAATGCATCAAGTGCCGCGGACCATATCTGGGACAGGCATGATTTCGATGGCTGCATGGGGGCGACGGCCTGTGTCGTCGTACCCTGGATGATCGATACTTATCGCGATGAGGAAGAGTGGCAGAAGCTTGCATGGTGGATCCACGATCATCTGCCCTATTCATCGCTCTGCTTCTTTCCGAAGCTATGGGCCTTCAACATCCAATGGCACGAGCGGCCAAAGCGTGTGATCCAAAGCTATGTGCGGCCGCGCGGCACCCTCACCAAGCCTGGTATGGCGAATTGGCAAGGTGATCATTCGAAGTTCTACGAGGGTCTTCCGCGGCTTAGAAACTGATGCGGTAGCGGATGTGTCCATCGCTTTCGACATAGCTGTCGTAGAGCGCACGTGCCGTCTTGTTCTGTTCGTTGGTGTGCCAGTAAAGCCGCGACCAGCCGTTCTGCTTGCAGAGAGAAACGAGGTCATCCAGCAGCGCCCGGCCGACCCCTTTGCCGCGGGCGGCAGAATCGACGAAGAGATCTTCGAGATAGCAGTCCTTGCCGCGAATCCACGTACCTTCATGCGTCAGCGATAGGGTGAAGCCCATCACCTTTCCATCGACTTCCGCAACGCGCATGAAGATTGCCGACGCCGGATCGAAAACCCGGCGCCACGTTGAATCGGTAATGTCCTTATCGACCGTCACTTCGTAGAAGGCGAGATAATCCTTCCAGAGTCCGCGCCAACGCGCTTGGTCTTCCGGTCTCGCATCGCGGATTGTCACGGTCATGTCATTCCCCCTCAGGAGCCAGCTCGGTCGAGCAGTCTCATTGCTTCGTCGGAAAGCTCCAGTTCAGCCGCTTTTACAAGGCTGTCGAGCTGAGAGGTGCTCGTAGCACTGGCGATCGGTGCCGTCACGCCTTTCTTGTTGAGCAGCCAGGCGAGCGAGATCTCTGCAGGTGTTGCACCCGTCTCGGCGGAAATCTGATCAAGTGCGGCAAGAATGCGCATGCCCTTGTCGTCGAGATATTTCGAGACCCGGTCCTCGCGGGCCTTGCCCTTCGTATCGGCTTTGCTGCGGTACTTGCCGGTGAGAAAGCCGGCTGCGAGGCTGAAATAGGTGATGACGCCGATATCTTCCTTGACGCAAAGATCGGCAAGCCGCCCTTCGAAGCTGGAGCGCTCATAGAGATTATATTCGGGCTGCAGCACATCGTAGCGAGGAACGCCAGCCTTCTCCGCGGCATCGAAGGATGCCTGAAGCTGGCCGGCATCAAGATTAGAGCAACCGATCGCTCGGATCTTGCCCTGCTTTTTCAGCTTGGCAAAGGCGCCGAGCGTTTCTTCATAAGGCGTATTTTCGTCTGGCCAATGCGAGAGGTAGAGGTCGATGTAATCCGTCCCTAGGCGCCTAAGCGAATCCTCCACGGCCTTCAGGATATATTGCTCTTTCAGCGTCCTGCCTTGGCCCATGTCGGAGCCGACCTTGGTGATGATGACCGCCCTGTCGCGGGAAACCTTTCCGTTCTTCAGCCACTTGCCGATGATCTCCTCTGAATCGCCGCCCTTGTTGCCGGGCACCCAGGATGAATAAACGTCGGCCGTATCGATAGTGTTGAGACCCGCGTCGAAGAATGAATCGAGAATATCAAAAGACGTTTTCTGGTCGGCGGTCCATCCGAAGACATTGCCGCCGAAGACGATAGGCGAGATTGAAAGACCTGTTTTTCCAAGCCTGCGCATCTTCATGGCGTTCTCCTAAAATGCTGATTTGATTGAAAGTGCGGATGCGACAGAGCGCCGCGGGGAGTAAACTAACGCAGGTTCCGGCAGAGGAAAACCAAACTTCCGTGATTTGCGCGCGCGCCATTGCGTCGCTCGCCACCCCTGAATAAGGTTGCGCCCATTCAAGCTCTGGGAGGCTAAGCCATGCTCCGTTTCGGTATCATTTCGACGGCAAAGATCGGCCGTGAACTCGTCGTTCCGGCCATTCAGGACGCGGAAAACTGCGTCGTCACCGCAATTGCCAGCCGCGACCTGAAAAAGGCCCGAGAGATGGCCAGCCGCTTTTCCGTACCGCATGCTTTCGGTTCCTATGAGGAGATGCTCGCCTCCGACGTGATCGATGCCGTCTACATTCCGCTGCCGACGTCGCAGCACGTCGAATGGACCATCAAGGCGGCAGACGCTGGAAAGCACGTCCTTTGCGAAAAGCCGATCGCACTCAATGCCGGCGAGATCGACAGCCTCATTGCTGCGCGCGATCGCAATAAGGTCCTGATTACCGAAGCCTATATGGTGACCTATGCGCCGGTCTGGCGAAAGGTCCGCTCGCTGATAGCCGATGGTGCGATCGGCAAGCTGCGCCATGTCCAGGGTGCCTTCACCTATTTTAATCGCGATCCCGGCAACATGCGCAACATTCCCGCACTCGGCGGCGGCGGCCTGCCCGATATCGGCGTTTATCCGACGATCAGCACGCGCTTCTCGACCGGCAAGGAACCGGTGCGCATCCAGGCCGTCACCGAACGCGACCCGGAATTCGGCACCGATATTTATTCGAGCGTGAAGGCCGACTTCGGCGATTTCGAGCTGAGTTTCTACATATCCACCCAGATGGCAAACCGCCAGGTCATGGTCTTCCACGGCACCGAGGGTTATATCGAGGTGAAGTCGCCCTTCAACGCCGACCGCTGGGGGCCGGAGGAACTGGAACTCGCCAACCGCAGCCACAACGAGTCGACAATCTTCCGCTTCCAGGACAGCCGCCAGTATAGGCGCGAAGCTGAAGCTTTTGCCCGCGCTGCGAAGGGCGAGAAGGAAGAGGTGGTGACGCTCGAAAGCTCGAAGCTGAACCAGAAGGTGATCGACGCGATCTACCGCGCCAGCGAGAGGGACGGCTGGCAGCCAGTTTGATTATTTGCGAAACGCGAGCCGCAGGTAGCCGAAAATTGCAAAGCACAGTGTGGCGGTGGAGGCGAGAGCCATCGCCGCCAACGGCTGCAGAGACGGCAATGCCGTTACGAGCGTGGCGTAGAGGCCTTGGTTCAGAATTGCCGCGATTATTAGGATTGCGGCAAGGCCAGGGCGTTCTGTCGACAATCGATTGCGTGCTTTAAGATCGATGCGGTGCAGCAATGCGAGCGTAATGGCAAGTGCTGCAAGAAGGCTCAGTGTCCGCGCGAGAAGCGGGCCAAACGCCGCATTCAGCAGCAAATGGAAGAGTAGCGCATCTATCATCAGTCCGAGCAGCAGCAATGCGATAAAGCGCAGGAACAACAAAATTCGATTGGAAGAACTGTCAGCCATTGATCGCCAGCATGCCGGCTATGATGAAAATGGCGCCAATGACGTAGCGTACAGTAAGAGCCTCTCCGAGAAAGACCTGCGCTAGCAAAGGAACGAAACAGAAGGTCAACCCCATGAAGGAGTAGGCAATCGTCAGAGGGACGGCTTTCAGGACGTAGATCCAGATAATCGTTCCGAGGGCGTAAAGGAGCAGTGCTGCGAGCAGCACGGGATTGAGAAGCAGCGCAAGGATATTGCGGACATTGAGTTCGCCTGCGGTCGCGCTCGTCAGTTTGAACAGCACCTGACCCGAGGCGATCAGCAGCGGCGTGCCGATAAGGCCAATCCACGTGCTCGCTGAAAAAGTGGAAAGCATCGAACCGTCCTTCAATCCGCTGCACCTCTTTCTTCCGAATAGAAGATGTCGCGGCCTATATCCTCGCAGACGTAGACTGAAGGCACCGGTTGGACAGCTCTCAGGAAGGAGTGCGTATAAGGGAAGAAGTTGAAGTGCGGGTTGAACGTGTAGCGGTATTCGCGCTCACGCGGCACAACGATGATGAGGCGGCGTCTTGCAATCCGGCGCAGTTCCGCGATCGCCCGCCGGTAGTCGAGAATATGCTCGATCACATGTGTGCAGATGACCGTGTCGAATTCCGCGTCTGCAAAGGGGAGGGTTTCGACCTTGGCGGCGACATATTCAATGCCGGAAAGGCGCGACGCGTCGTCTATCACGAAGTCGACGCCTGTGAGGCGATGGAGTTCCGGATGCGCCGACTGAATGCGGCTGAGCAGCGCGCCGGTGCCGCACCCGATGTCGCAGACAGTCTCGCCCTCGATCGATCCGAGGATGCGACGGATGCAGGCTACCGAATTGTCAGTGCCTTCGTGAACGCGGGGATGATTGCGGTAAAGCTCGGCATACTCTTTTTCCGAAAGGAATGGCGCGCGCTCGCGGAAGTTCGCTAGATGGGTGATATGGGCGCCCCAGACGCGCTGTGCAGCCCAGCGGAAAGCACCTGAATCGCGGATAAACGGCGGTAGGATATCTTCCAGCACGAAACGGATGCGGTTTGTGGTTTCTCTATTCATGGAAGTGGCGTCACCTTGAGCAGAAGCAATCAAGCGATACGGGCGGTCTTGCCGCTTCGTGCGGCGTCGATGGGTTTTTCCGGCATCGCACCCTGACTCAGTGCGGCGACGTTGATGTAATGGATGCGCAACTGCTCGGCACGCGAGCGGGCGACGGAGTCAAGGATCAGGCCGGCGGTGAAGACCATGAACGAGATCATCATCAGCGCCATGGAGAGGACCCATGTCGGCATGCGGTTGACGAGGCCTGTTTCGAAATACTCCGCCAGCACGGGCGTCATGAAACCCATGCTCGAGAGCATGAAGAACGCGCTGATAAGCCCGAAGAAGGCAAAGGGCCGTGTTTCCTTCATCAGCATGGCAAACATCCAGAGAATCTTGCCGCCATCCTTGAAGGTTGAAAGTTTCGAGTGCGAGCCTTCCGGGCGCCGGCCGTAGTCGAGTTCCAGTTCGGCGACCGGCAGCTTGAGCCGCGACGCGTGAACGGACATTTCGGTCTCGATCTCGAAACCGCCGGAAACGGCTGGGAAGCTTTTGGCGAAACGGCGCGAGAAGGCCCGGTAGCCTGAGAAAATATCGGTGAAGTCAGGGCCGAAGATCGTGCGATAGAGAATGTTGAAGATGCGGTTGCCGAAAGCATGTCCGTCGCGTCCTGCGTCCGCATGAACGCCGCGTCGCGTTCCGACCACCATGTCGGCGCGTTCGGTCAGCAGCGTGCGGATCAGCTCTTCGCCGTCTTCCGGCGCATAGGTGCCGTCGCCATCCGCCATCAGATAGATGTCAGCGTCGATATCGGCGAACATGCGGCGCACGACATGACCCTTGCCCTGACGCCGCTCGCGAACGACGGCGGCGCCTGCGAGCATGGCGTGGAGCGCGGTCCCGTCGGTCGAATTGTTGTCGTAGACGTGGATCTGGGCATGCGGCAGTGCCGCTTTGAAACCGCGGACGACTGCGCCGATCGTTGCCGCTTCGTTATAGCAAGGTAGCAGCACAGCAATATTCAAGCCCTCTGGCGGCAATCGCGTCATGATCCTACCCACCGTTCTTGGTTGGCGAGCAGTCTAAAGCATCCATTGTTAATAAGACGCTATAGCGCAGACAGAGACCGTGGCTACTTTTGGCGCGCTTTACTCTTTCTTGATTCACGAAGGCTAGAGTCCGTCGAGTTCAAGATGGACAATATCCCAATGACGAATGTTGCAGAGATAACCGGCAGGGCCACGTCGGCATTTTCGCTGACGAAGCTGCGAACCTTGCTGACGCGTCTCTGGCCATCCGTCCTGATCTACAGCGGTGTGCTGATCGCGGCGATAGCAGCCATGAGGCTGCCGAATGCCACGGACTATGTCGGCCCTGACAACGATGACGGCATGCGGCTTGTCGAGGCGCGCGACCTGCTTGCTGGCCAAGGCTGGTTCGATCTCATGCAGTATCGGCTTGGCGTCGCCGGAACGCCGATGCATTGGTCGCGACTCGTCGACTTGCCGCTTGCCTCGCTGATCAGGTTCTTCGGCCTCTTCCTGTCGACAGAAAAAGCCGAGACTGTTGCACTTGCCGTTTGGCCGCTTTCGCTCATTATCCCTCTGATGCTCGCGATGGCGATAGCCGCGCGCCGCATCGGCGGCATCGCGGCCATGCACATTTCGCTGGGCCTGACTGCTCTGATGGTGATGACAAGCGGCCGGTTTCTGCCGGGCGCAATTGATCATCATAATGTGCAACTCTGCCTCGTCGCCATGATGATTGCGATGTTGCTCGATGAGAAATATAGCGCCTGGAGCTATACCATCGCGGGATTCTGTGCCGCTCTTGCAATTGCGATCGGCGCCGAAACGACACCGGTCGTTGCGGCCGTCTGCATCACGGTCGCGATTTCCTGGGCCTGGCACGGGGAAATCTATGCGGCGGCGGCAAAAGCCTTCGGTCTATCCATGGCGCTCTTCATCAGCATTTTCTTCTTCGGTACGATTTCCCCCAGGCTGTATTCAACTGTAACCTGCGACAGCCTCTCGCTTGGCTTTTACAGTCTCTCCGCGATTGGCGGAGGGCTGCTCCTAGCCGTGGCCGTTTGCGCCAGCCACCTGTCGCGTTCTCTGCGTTTCGTCGCTCTTGCTGGTGTTGGCGCTATTGTCGCCGTATCCGCGCTCGTGATCGCGCCGCAATGCTTGCATAATCCAATGAACGATCTCGATCCCATGCTGATCGAGCTATGGCTTAACGGTATTTCTGAGGCGCGGTCGATCATTGCGATGGGGCGTACCGAGCCCTATTCGCTTGGTGCCTTTTATGCCGTTGGTCTACTTGGTGTCGGCACCTGCGTCTTCCGCATCTTTCATCGCGATCGTGTGGAGATTCATCTGATCCTGCTGCTCCTGCTGGGTGTGAGTTGGGCGATTGCACTTGTGCAGGTTCGGGGCGCCGCCTTCTCGAATATGATTTCAATCCTGCCGCTCGCGCTGCTGATTATCGATATGCGCCGGTTTTCGAATGGCGAACGGGAAAATATCGCTGCGGCTCTTTGCTATATCATGGTCGTGCTGGCGAGCGTGCCGGCCGCGTGGGCGGTGGCGGGTGGCTTTGTCGAGATGCAGCGCAAGACGCCGGCAGAAAAACAAAATGCCGCGAAGGAGGATGACGAAACGAATTCCTGCAAGTCCAGAGACGCTGTGGCGCCACTCAACACCATACCAGTTGGCATGATCGCGGCTTCTTCGGAAATGGGTGTTCCAATCCTGCGGTTCACCGGCCAGCACGTTTTGACCGCGCCGTATCACCGGAATCCGCAGGGCATGCTGACCGAACTTCATATCGGTCTTTCCGACCCAAAGGAGGCGGAAGCCTTCCTGCGCGGGGCCGGCGTCACTATGCTTGCCTTTTGCAAAGACGACCCCTTGACCGCCGCGCTTCGGAAGTTGAAATCGGAAGGGCTCTACGCTCAGCTCGCGAAGGGTAATATTCCCTCTTACCTACGCCCTTTCGCCAAAGCCAAGAGCGTCGAATACTATCTCTTCAAGCCGGTGGATTGACAGGCCGCTCTGCAAAATCCTTGACGCCTAAGGCTGATCTTTCCCTCCGCTTTCGCTAGAAAGGAAGGATGAGCAACGTCTTCGACACCGATTCGCCCACGAACCTGACGGAATATTCGGTCTCCGAGCTTTCGGGATCGATCAAGCGCACGGTCGAAACCGCCTTCGATCAGGTGCGGGTGCGTGGCGAAATTTCCGGCTATCGCGGCCCGCATTCATCGGGTCATGCCTATTTCTCGCTGAAGGACGATCGCGCACGTATCGACGCCGTCATCTGGAAGGGCACATTCTCGCGGCTGAAGTTCCGGCCGGAAGAAGGCATGGAGGTAATCGCCACCGGCAAGGTGACGACTTTCCCTGGCTCATCGAAGTACCAGATCGTCATTGAAACGCTGGAGCCAGCCGGTGCCGGCGCGCTGATGGCGCTGATCGAGGAGCGCAAGCGCAAGCTTGGTGCTGAAGGTCTTTTTGACGCGGCGCGCAAGAGGCGGCTGCCGTTCATGCCGAAGGTCATCGGCGTCGTCACGTCGCCGACGGGCGCCGTCATTCGCGATATCCTGCACCGCATTTCTGATCGTTTTCCCGTCCATGTTATCGTCTGGCCCGTCAAGGTGCAGGGCGATGGTTCCGGCGAGGAGGTGGCGAATGCCATCCGCGGTTTCAATGGCTTTCAGCCGGGCGGCGAAATGCCGAGGCCGGATGTGCTGATCGTCGCCCGCGGCGGCGGCAGCCTCGAAGACCTCTGGAGCTTCAACGACGAGATCGTCGTGCGGGCCGCTGCTGAAAGTGAAATTCCGCTTATCTCCGCGGTTGGCCACGAGACGGACTGGACGCTGATCGATTATGCGGCCGATGTGCGTGCGCCGACGCCGACGGGTGCTGCGGAAATGGCCGTTCCCGTCAAGGCCGAACTGGAGGCGCAGGTTTCGGCACTTTCAGCTCGTCTGCAAGGCTGTACAAGCCGCCAGATGGATCACCGGCGGCAGGCGGTTCGCTCGCTGGTGCGGGCGCTGCCGTCGCTCGATCAGCTGCTTGCGATGCCACGCCGGCGCTTTGATGAGGCAGCGGCGGGCCTCGGCCGCGGGTTGGAACTCAACACCATCAATAAACGCCGGAGCTTTGAGCGCACTGCCTCGCATCTGAGGCCGGACGTGCTTTCTAACCGCATTGCCGAGCACCGCCAGATACTTGCCGAGCGAATGACGCGGGCGGAGCGCATGGTGGAGCGATTGGTCGATCGCTCTAAGTCCCGTGTCGGCCGCGCCGATGTCGTGTTTGCCTCCCTGCCCATGCGCTTGAAAACACAGACGGCGCGCATGCGCGACCATCTGGCAAACTTGTCCCGTCACGCCGATACCGCTGTCCGCCATCAGTTGACACGGGCAAGGGGCGAGCTTTCGGCACAGGACCGCGTGCTGCAGTCGCTCTCCTATAAAAACGTCTTGAAGCGCGGTTATGCAGTCATCCGCGACGATGAAAACCGGCCGGTATCGCAGGCCGCGGCACTTTCAGCCGGCAGCGGCATTTCGATCGAGTTTGCCGACGGCCGCGTCGGCGCCGTGACGACCGAAGGCGGTGCGCCGCCGAGGAAACGCTCGCCGAAGCCGGAACAGCCGACCGCGCCGCCGAAGCAGGGCAGCCTATTCTAGTCTAGGACAACCGATGCGTATCCTCCTGGTGCTTGCTCATCCGCTCGAAGAGAGTTTTGCCGCCTCTGTTGCAAAGACTGCGGGTGAAGCTCTGGCAGAAGCCGGTCATGCGGTTGATGTGCTCGATCTCTATGCCGAGGATTTCGATCCTCGCCTCACGAAGGCCGAGCGTGGCGGCTACTTCGATATCCCCTATGATGCCTCCAGCGTCTCAACGATCGTGGAGCGGCTGAAGGCGGCCGATGGATTGATCCTTGTCTTTCCGCAGTGGTGGTTCAACTTTCCGGCGATCCTCAAGGGCTTCTTCGATCGGGTCTTCGCGCCCGGTGTTGCCTTCTCGCACGATGCGGCCGGCGGGCGGATCGTTCCGCAGCTGACAAATATTAGGCTGCTTTGGGCTTTGACGACGACGGGCTCGCCGTGGTGGCTGGTTCATCTCTATATGGGCAATCCGGTGCGCCGGCTGCTGAAGCGCGGCATCGCGAACTTCTGCTCCAAGCGCCTCAATTTTCGCATGCTCAGCCTGCATGATATGGATCGCGCGACCGCCGCCAAACGCCAAGGTCATCTTGATCGCGTGCGCAAGGCGCTGAGCGCGATCTGACTATTCGAATTTCGCGAGAAATTTGCGCAGCAGCGCGTCGAGCGCTGCCTTGTCTTCATCGCTGAGGTTTTCGACGAGCCGCTGCTGATTGGCGACATGCGCACCGACCGCGGTCTCGACGGCTGCAAACCCTTTCTCCGTCAATGCAATCAGCACGCTTCGCCGATCGTCGGGATTGAGGACGCGCTCGACAAAACCTGCTTTCTCGAGCTGGTCGATGCGGTTGGTCATCGTACCGGAGCTCACCATCGTCATCGCCAGAAGATCGCCTGGTGAGAGGCGATAGGGCGCTCCCGAACGCCGAAGCGTTGCGAGCACGTCGAAGGCGGACGACGAGAAACCGTGCTGCAGCAGCACTTGTTCAACCTCGCGTCCGAGATGCGTCATCAGCCGCTTGAGGCGCCCCAGGATGCCCATCGCTTCGACGTCGAGGTCTGGCCGCTCACGTTGCCATTGGGACAGGATTTTATCGACGCGGTCCATCGCTTCCTCAACTTCGATAAACAAGCGATAGCACAAGATGTCTTGACGTCAAGATAAATACCACTATGTTGAATATTATCTTGATGTAGAGATTCTTGATATGAAGAAAAATAGCACTTATGCAGCCGATGTCCTGACGACGGCCATTGCTCCAGCCATCTGGGGCAGCACCTATTTCGTAACGACCGCGTTCCTGCCTGCCGGCTATCCACTGACTGTTGCAATGCTGCGCGCCTTGCCTGCGGGTCTCTTGCTTCTTGTCACCGTCCGCCGCTTGCCGTGCGGCATCTGGTGGGGCAGGGTCTTCATCCTCGGCGCGCTGAACTTCTCGTTCTTCTGGGCAATGCTTTTCGTCTCCGCTTACCGGCTTCCGGGCGGCGTTGCGGCAACGGTCGGAGCCGTCCAGCCGCTGATCGTCATCGCGCTATCGCGCGTCTTTCTTGGCAAGCCGATCAAGCTTTTTGCCGTCCTTGCAGGTTTGGCCGGAATGGCTGGCGTTGCACTGCTGGTGTTAACACCCAAGGCTGCGCTTGATCCGATTGGTGTTGCCGCGGGTCTCGCAGGCGCCGTCTCGATGGCTTTCGGCGCGGTGCTGACGCGCCGTTGGGCGCCGCCGGTCTCGAACCTCACATTCACGGCATGGCAATTGACCGCCGGCGGGCTTTTGCTCGTGCCGGTCGCGCTGATGTTCGAACCGGCTCTTCCGGTGCCGACGGCGGCAAATGTGCTTGGCATGGCCTATCTGGGATTGATCGGCGCCGCCTTCACTTACGTCGTGTGGTTCCGTGGCCTGTCGAAGATCGAGCCGTCGGCGGCCGCGTCGCTCGGCTTCCTAAGCCCGCTCGTCGCGACGCTTCTCGGCTGGCTGGCGCTCGGCCAAAGCTTGACGCCCGCGCAGCTCTTCGGATTCGCGCTTGTGCTGGCGAGCGTTTGGGTCAGCCAGAGGGCGATGGCGCCCGTCAGGCCCATTCTCCCTGCCGCATTACCGGAACCCGCGAGCCGTCCGGCTTGACCCCGTCGATATCCACCTCGTCGGAGCCGATCATCCAATCGATATGGATAAGGCTGGAATTGCCGCCCTGGGCCTTGATCTGATCCTGGCTGAGCTGCGCGCCACCCAGGAAGCACTTCGAGTAGCACTGGCCGAGCGCGATATGGCACGAGGCGTTTTCGTCAAAAAGCGTATTGTAGAACAGGATGCCGCTCGCCGAGATCGGCGACGAATGCGGTACGAGCGCCACTTCGCCGAGACGCCGCGCGCCTTCGTCGGTATCGAGCACCTTGTTCAATACCTCCGCGCCGCGCGAGGCCTTGGCCTCGACAATCCGGCCCTCTTCGAAATGAACCTGGATCTTGTCGATCAGCGTGCCTTGATGCGAGAGCGGTTTGGTGCTTGAGACATGGCCCTCGACGCGCAGCGCGTGCGGTGTCGTGAAGACCTCTTCGGTTGGGATATTCGGGTTGCACGTGACGCCGTTCTTGGCGGCGGAGGCACCGCCATGCCACTCATGACCGTCGGCAAGGCCAACGGTCAGGTCGGTACCCGGTCCCTTGAAATGCAGCGCGGCGAAGCGCTGGCCGTTCAGCCAGGATGAGCGTGCGGCAAGGTTCGCGTTGTGCTCCCTCCACGCTGAGACCGGATCGTCGAGATCGACGCGCGAGGCGGCAAAGATTGCCTTTGACAGTTTCGCGACCGCAATCGGCTCCGGATCGTCCGGAAATACGACCTTCGCCCAAGATGGGTTCGGATAGGCAACGATGTTCCAGTTGATGTCGAAGTTCGAGATCTTTTCGAGCGCCGGCTTATAGGCGGTGGAATTCGCCCGGTTCGCGCGGCCGACCTTGTTCGGATCCTGTTCGGAAAGCAGCATTGGATTGTCGCCGGCAATTGCGAGGCGTGCCGCGCCATTTTGATAGGCCTTTGCCATACCTTCGTAGAGCCAGCCGGAGGCACGGTCGAAGCCTTCGTCGCTGCCGTATTGATAGCGGGCAAGCGTCGTCTCTTCGTCGGAATAGAACGTCGTGACGAGACCAGCACCCGCCATATAGGCATGCTTGGTGATCAGGCGAACCAGCGGCATCGCGACAACTGGAGCAGTAATCACCAGATCTTGCTCCCTCTGAAGTTGCAAGCCGACATTGACAGCGACCTCCGCGAGTTTCTCCAGCTTGATCGGATCGACGGAATTCTGACTCTGGGGCATGAACGTCATGGCTGGCTACCTCCTGAAATCGACTCTCTGAAGATGCCAGACTTAGACCCCTTTACAGCGAAAATGAAGCTCGGGCGGCCGATTTTGCGAACGAAGGCCACGTGATTCCATGAGGTTTCGCCACAATGTTTTCTGCGGATGCTTGGATTTCTGTGAGCATCCATGCCGGAAAATGGCAATTGCAGCGCTGCCGTGTCTCGCACCCCTTGCATTCGCCGGTAAAGTTCTGCCATTTTGCCTGTCCACTCCTCCGGCCCGGAGCCGGACAGCATCTTTCGGCGCGTCTTGCGTGCCGGGCAGTAACGGTCGAAAGCGGTAGCATCCCATGCGTATAACTATTGAGCGGTCAAACCTTTTGAAGTCGCTGAACCACGTTCACCGCGTGGTCGAACGTCGCAACACGATTCCGATCCTGTCCAATATCCTGCTGCGCGCAGATGGCCAGAACCTTGACATGAAGGCGACGGATCTCGACCTCGAAGTGACTGAAGCCACGCCCGCCAATGTCGAGCAGGGCGGCGCCACGACGGTTCCGGCGCATCTTCTTTACGACATCGTGCGCAAACTGCCAGACGGTTCGGAAGTTCTATTGGCGACATCGACGGATGGCGGCTCCATGGCTGTCCAGTCCGGCCGCTCGAAATTCTCGCTGCAGTGCCTGCCGGAATCCGATTTCCCGGACCTCACCGCCGGCACCTTCACGCATTCCTTCAAGCTGAAGGCGGCCGATCTCAAGATGCTGATCGACCGCACGCAGTTTGCGATCTCGACCGAAGAAACGCGCTACTATCTGAACGGCATCTTCTTGCACACGATCGAAAGCGACGGGGATCTTAAGTTGCGCGCCGTAGCGACGGATGGCCACCGCCTTGCGCGCGCCGACGTGAAGGCGCCTTCCGGCTCCGAAGGCATGCCGGGCATCATCATTCCGCGCAAGACGGTCGGCGAACTGCAGAAACTCATCGACAATCCCGATGCGGTGGTCACGGTCGAAGTCTCGGATGCCAAAATCCGCCTCAGCATCGGCTCGATCGTCATGACCTCCAAGCTCATCGACGGAACCTTCCCGGATTACCAGCGTGTGATCCCCACCGGCAACGACAAGGAAATGCGCGTCGATTGCTCGACGTTCGCCCAGGCTGTCGATCGCGTGTCGACGATTTCTTCCGAGCGCGGCCGCGCCGTGAAGCTCGCACTTTCCGACGGCCAGCTTTTGCTCACCGTCAACAATCCGGATTCCGGCAGCGCGACAGAGGAAGTCGCCGTCGGTTACGATACGGATGCCATGGAAATCGGCTTCAATGCCAAATATCTGCTCGACATCACGGCGCAGCTTTCCGGCGATCAGGCGATTTTCCTGCTGGCCGATGCGGGCTCGCCGACGCTTATTCGCGATACCGCTGGCGACGATGCACTTTACGTTCTGATGCCGATGCGCGTGTAAACGCGCGTATCATTTGCCGTGCAAAGTTTGCCGATTGCGACGTTTGGTCTTGTTTTTGCGCCAGAGGATTGCAAATAGAGAGCTGGCGGTTTGGTGCATTATTCGTGGAGGACGGCATGGCGTTGCGGCTGAAAGAACGGCTCGGCAAGAAGTTCGATGAGGAGATCCGCTTCTTCAAGGGCATGATGCAGGGGCCGAAGACTGTCGGCTCCATCGTCCCGACCTCCTCCATCACCGCCCGCAAGATGGCGAGCGTCATCAACCTGAATTCAGGGCTTCCGGTTCTTGAACTCGGCCCCGGTACGGGCGCCATTACCAAGGCGATCCTCGGGCGCGGCGTGAAGCCGGAGAGCCTTGTCGCCATCGAATATTCGACGGACTTTTACGAGCATCTCGTGCGCCTCTACCCCGGCGTCCGCTTCATCAATGGCGACGCCTTCGACCTCGACAAGACGCTCGGCGACCTCAAGGATCAGACATTCGATTCCGTCGTTTCGGCTGTCCCGCTCCTGAACTTTCCGATGCAGGCGCGCTTTGCGCTTCTTGAAAGCTTGCTCGACCGTATTCCGGCCGGTCGGCCGGTCGTGCAGATTTCTTATGGCCCCGTCTCGCCGATCATCGCGCGGCCGGAGCGTTACCACATCCAGCATTTCGATTTCATCGTCCGCAACATCCCGCCGGCCCAGCTCTGGATCTACAGACGCGGCTGAAATGTACGGGCTGTATATCACCCACCCACAAGTGAAAATCGATCCGAACGTCCCGGTGCCCAGATGGGGTTTATCGGAGATCGGCGAGGCACGCGCCCACAAGGCGGCTGAAGGCGCTTGGGCGAGGCAACTGCGCCGTATTGTTTCGAGCGATGAGACGAAGGCAATCGAAACCGCGGAAATCTTGGCTACTGCGGCGGGCGTGGCAATCGAAATCCGGGACGGCATGCACGAAAACGACCGTTCCGCGACCGGCTTCCTGCCGCCTCCGGAATTCGAAAAAGCGGCCGACTGGTTCTTCGCCCATCCGCAGAACAGTTTCAGGGGCTGGGAGCGTGCCGCCGATGCGCAGCACCGCATCGTTTCGGCCTTCGAAACCGTTCTCGTCGATCACGATCCGCGCGAGCCGATCGCCTTTGTTGGGCATGGTGGCGTCGGCACGCTGCTGAAATGCCATCTTGAGAGCCGCGCCATCGCGCGCGATCGCGATCAGCCGCCCGGCGGCGGCAACCTCTATTGTTTCAGTCTTGCGGACCGGCGCTTATCATGCGACTGGACGCCCATGGAAAACTGGCAGGGATGGATGTGAGATGAACGCACGCGAGCGGCTGATCGTCGGGCTGGATGTTCCGACACTTGGCGAGGCGGAAAAGATCGTTTCGACGCTCGGCGACGACATTCTCTTCTACAAGATCGGCTATCAGCTCGTCTTTGCCGGTGGCCTGGAATTCGCGTGCGATCTTGCGCAGGACGGCAAGAAGATCTTCCTAGACATGAAGTTGCTCGATATCGACAACACGGTCGCTTCCGGCGTCGAGAATATCGTGAAAATGGGCATGTCGATGCTGACGCTGCATGCCTATCCCAAGGCGATGAAGGCTGCTGTGGAGGCTGCAAAAGGCTCGGACCTCTGCCTGCTTGGCGTGACCGTTCTCACCTCCATGGACGAGCAGGATCTGATCGCCGCAGGTTACGAATACGACCCGCATACGCTGGTGCTGCGCCGCGCCGAACAGGCGCTGCTCGCCGGGATGGGCGGCGTCGTCTGCTCCGCCGAAGAATCCGCCGCCGTTCGGAAAATCGTCGGACCTGACATGGCGATCGTCACCCCCGGCATCCGCCCGGTAGGCAGCGAAAAGGGCGATCAGAAGCGGGTGATGACCCCGGCCGATGCACTGAAGGCTGGCTCGAGCCACCTCGTCGTCGCACGGCCGATCGTCAAGGCGCCCGATCCGAAGGAGGCGGCGCGTGGCATTCTTGCCGAAATGGAAACCGCTCTCTGACGCCTGACGAAGGATATGGGTCGCGTTGCCCGTCCCGCAATTTCGACCGGCAACAGGAGGAAGACCATGGCAAAGGGATACTGGATCGCGCGCGTCGATGTCCGCGATTCCGAGCGCTACAAGGATTATGTCGCGGCAGCCAAGCCGGCCTTTGAGAAATACGGTGCAAACTTCCTCGCCCGCGGCGGCGCAATCACCGAACTCGAAGGCAAGTCGCGCGCCCGAAACGTCGTCATTGAATTTCCTTCGATGAAGCACGCGGTCGAGTGCTATAATTCACCGGAATACCAGATCGCCGCCAAGATCCGCCAGGAAGCCGCCGACGCGGAAATGGTCGTCGTGGAAGGCGTCTGAGCACTCTTCGCATCCGCAAAACTCGAGCGCGATGGGATCTTTCCGCCGCGCCGGGTTTCGGTTAATACGAGTGCCGACCAACGCATCCATCCAAGCCTTTCGAGGAACCTGCCATGACCCTTGCTAACCTGCCGCCGCTCGTGACTGTGTTCGGAGGTTCCGGCTTTATCGGCAGGCATATCGTGGGTGCGCTCGCAAAGCGCGGCTATCGAATTCGCGTCGCAGTGCGTCGCCCGGATCTTGCAGGTTTCCTGCAGCCACTTGGCAATGTCGGCCAGATTTCGTTCGTTCAGGCTAACCTGCGCTATCGCAACTCGGTCGATCGAGCCGTCGAGGGTGCGGACTTCGTCATCAACTGTGTCGGCGTGCTCTTCGAGACCGGCCGCAACACCTTCGATGCGGTCCAGGAGTTCGGTGCGCGTGCTGTCGCTGAAGCCGCCCGTGCCTCCGGCGCGAAGCTCATCCATATTTCGGCAATCGGCGCCGACGCGAATTCGGATTCCAGCTATGCCCGCACCAAGGGGCGCGCGGAGGCGGCAATTTTTTCGATCAAGAAGGACGCTGTGATCTTCCGCCCGTCGATCGTTTTCGGGCCGGAAGACGGCTTCTTCAACAAATTTGCGGAGATGGCCCGTCTTTCGCCGGTTCTGCCGCTCATCGGCGGTGGCAAGACGAAGCTGCAGCCGGTCTACGTGGAAGACGTGGCAGAAGCCGTAGCACGTGCCATCGAGGGTAAGGCTGCGGGCGGGGCGATCTATGAACTCGGTGGTCCGGAAGTGCTGACCTTCCGCGAATGTCTTCAGGTCATGCTGAAGATTACCGCCCGCAAGAACCGGCTGGTTTCCATTCCCTTCAGCATCGCCTCGCTAATCGGCAGCGTCGCGTCGCTCGTTCCCTTCATTAAGCCCCCGATCACGGCCGATCAGGTTCGCCTGTTGAAGCGCGACAATATCGTTTCAACGAAGGCCGAAGCGGATGGCCACACGCTGAAGGCCCTCGGAGTTACGCCGACAATGCTGGCCTCCGTACTGCCGTCCTATCTGGTGCATTATCGCCCGCATGGCCAGTACACTGGTTCGGGAAAAGCAGCCTGAGGAACGACGGCAACAGTTGAACACCGCTTGTGTTTATCCACGGGCGGTGTTTTTCATTTTGCGTCTTTCAGACAAATCCGGCGCAAGTTTAGCGTGTTGTCCATGGCGCCACGCCAAAAGGGCGTTGCATAAAAGACGCATCAAAAAATTAGTGAAATTAACGCCACATTTAGCAGGAACATTTATTGCTATTTGCTACTCCACTGACTACACACCCCGCGCGTCCTGAGATGGACTCAGCGCCTTTTGCGGCGCGCTAAATCGACTTTGAAAGGCTTTATCGATGGGCAAGTCAATCGCGCTTCTATTTGCGTGTGCGGCACTGGTTATCCTCGCAGGCTCCTTCATTGCGCCCGGCTCGGTCGCAGCGGTGAAGGGCGGTTGCGCGCCGGCTTATGGCATCGATCCCTGCTCCACCGCCTCCCTCAACCACTGAGGGCAAAGGCCGGCTCTTTCCGGAGCCGCCCCGGATGTCAACTCCCTGAAAATCAGCCGAACAACGTCAAGCCGATCAGGCCTGCCGCGCCGATGAAGATTCGCCACCAAGCGAAGGGCGCATAGCCGCGGATCGAGACGAAATTGAGCAGCGCGCGAACAACGAAGAGCGCCGAGACGAAAGCCGCCACGAAGCCGACGACGATGAGCATTCCGTCATCAAAGCTCAGCACATTGCGGTTTTCGTAGAGGTCCAGCGCAAAGGCGCCGACCATCGTCGGCATGGCCAGAAAGAACGAGAATTCTGCTGCGGAACGCTTGTCGGCGCCCATCAGCAATGCGCCCACAATCGTGGCGCCAGAGCGGGATGTCCCCGGGATCATTGCCAGGCACTGGAAGAAACCTATCTTCACGGCCATCGGCAGCGAAAACTCCGTCACATCATGATATTTGGGCTTGAACTGGATCTTGTCGACGGCAAGGAGGACGAGGCCGCCGAGAATGAGGACCACGCAGATCAGCATCGGTGTTTCGAAAAGCACGTTCTTGATGAAGTCATGCGCAATGGCGCCGATAACGGCTGCCGGCAGAAAGCCAAAAAGAACGGCAAGGACGAAATGCCGCGCCCGCGCACTGCGCGGCAAAGCAAGGGCAAGGCTCAGCAGTCGCTTGAAATAGACGAGAAGGATTGCAAGGATTGCGCCGAGCTGGATGAGAACGACAAATGTATTGCCCGGGGACCGAAAGCCCAGGAAGTGGCCTGCCAGCAGGACATGGGCTGTCGAAGAGACCGGTATGAATTCCGTGAGGCCCTCGATAAGGCCGAGAATGAGCGCACTGAAGATATCAGCCATGTTTTATCCCTTGTGAGACGGGGTGGGACCCGATTTGCTTGTATTGAAGGGGCCAAGCTCCTATAGCTGCAACGAATGAGTCATGACTAGGGCGCTATGAGTATGAATGCCCCCGAGCATGCCGCGACAAATCAACAATTCGGGTATCGATGCCGACGCTTTATCATCATCCTATGTCATCCGCTTCACGCTTCGTGCGGCTGATTCTGAGCGAGTATGGCTTTCAGGCGGATCTTATTGAAGAGCAAACCTGGGAAAAGCGGCGCGACTTTCTGGCGCTCAACCCCGCCGGTACCTTGCCGGTCTATGTGGACGACAGTATGCGCGCGCTTTGCGGGGCGGCCGTCATTTCGGAATATCTCGATGAAACGCACGGCGTGCTGAAGCGCGACAGGCGTCTTCTTGCGGAAGATCCTTTCCAGCGCGCGGAGATCCGCCGCCTCGGTGAGTGGTTCATGCAGAAGATGGAGACGGATGTAACCCGGCCTCTGGCACGGGAGCGCGTGTATAAGTTGCAGATGAGCGCAGATCAGGGCGGCGGTGCACCGGATTCAAAAATCCTGCGCACGGCGCGTGCTAATATCCGCCAGCATATGAAATACCTGACCTGGCTTGCCGGTTCGCGGCAGTGGCTGGCAGGAGACCGCATGAGCTATGCCGACCTTGCGGCGGCCGCTTCGCTCTCGATCCTCGACTATCTCGGCGAGATCGATTGGACTGAATCGCCGATCGCCAAGGATTGGTATCAGCGCATGAAATCACGGCCATCCTTCCGCCCGCTGCTGACGGAGCGGGTGCGTGGACTGACACCGGTCTCTCACTACGCAGACCTGGATTTCTGAAGAGGGCTTTCGATGCCCGAACGGATGACAGACGATAAGGAACGCAAGCGCCGCGACAATTTGACCGCCTTTGTTCATGCCGAGGCGGCAGCACTCGGCTTTGATCTCTGTCGCATCACGCGGCCCGATTCGATACCCGAAGCGAAGGAACGGCTTGGCGAATTCATCGATGCCGGACGTCACGGCACGATGGAATGGATGGCGGAAACGCGCGATCGCCGTGGCGATCCTCGCACGCTCTGGAGCGATGTGAAGTCCATCGTTGTCTTCGGCCTCAATTACGGCCCCGAGGAAGACCCGCGCCAGATTCTTGAAAAGCCGGACAAGGCGGCAATCTCCGTCTATGCACGCAATCGCGACTATCACGACGTCATCAAGGGACGGCTCAAGGAGATCGCGACCCGCTTTGCGGCACGGGCAGGCGTCGACGTCAAAGTCTTTGTCGACACGGCACCTGTGATGGAAAAGCCGCTCGCCGCCGCAGCAGGTCTCGGCTGGCAGGGCAAGCATACCAATCTGGTCAGCCGCAGCCATGGTTCATGGCTCTTCCTCGGCTCGATGTTCACGACAGCCGATCTCAATGTAGATGGCGCTGAGATCGATCATTGCGGCTCCTGCCGCGCTTGTCTCGATGCCTGTCCGACCAATGCGTTCCCAGCGCCGTATCAGATCGACGCGCGGCGCTGCATCTCGTACCTGACGATCGAGCACAAAGGCCCGATCGATCCCGAATTCCGGCCGCTGATCGGCAATCGTATCTATGGTTGCGACGACTGTCTTGCCGCTTGTCCATGGAACAAGTTTGCTGCCTCGGCATCCGAAATGAAGCTGCAGGCGCGCAAAGACCTGAAAGAGCCGTCGATCGCCTTTCTTCTGACGCTGGATGACGCGGCTTTCCGGATCTTCTTCAGTGGCTCTCCGGTCAAGCGCATCGGCAGGAACCGCTTTATCCGCAACGTGCTGATCGCCGCCGGAAATTCCGGCGATCGCGGCCTTATCGGTCAATGCCGGCGGTTGGCGGCCGATGCGTCTCCAGTTGTTCGCGCCATGGCAATCTGGGCGCTTTCGCGATTGATGGAGCCTGGCGAATTCGCCGCCTTTGCGGCACAAAGGCCGGATGAGTCGGACGCTGACGTGCGTGCGGAATGGCAATTGGCGGGAGTGGTGTGATGCATGTGATGATTTTCGGCTGTGGCTATTCCGGCACGGCGATTGCCAAGGCTTTCTCGGCCGCAAGCGTCCGCATTTCCGGCACAACCCGATCGGCTGACAAGGCTGACCTGCTCCGCAGCCAAGGGATCGAAGCCTTCATTTTCGACGGCGAGATCATCAGCGACGCCTTGCTTGAGGCCATGCGAAGCGTCACACACCTTGTCCAGTCGATCGCTCCGCGGGAAGCCGGGGACCCGCTGATCAATCTCGCAGGCGGCGAGCTCGGCAAGATGATGCCGGCGCTGCAGTGGATCGGCTATCTTTCCACTGTTGGCGTTTACGGCGACCACAAGGGTGCGTGGGTCAGCGAAGAGACGGTCTGCGTCCCTGTTTCCGGGCGATCGAAGGAAAGGCTCGAGGCGGAGGATGCGTGGCTGGCGCTTGGCAGGGAGCTCGGTATTCCGGCTGCCGTACTGCGGCTGTCGGGCATCTACGGCCCGGGCCGCAATGCGTTCATCAATCTCGACCGAGGCACGGCCCGGCGCCTGATCAAGAAGGATCAGGTTTTCAATCGCATCCGCGTTGAGGATATCGGCGCGTCGGCGCGCTACCTCGCGGACCGGTCCCTTGGTGGCATATATAATGTGACGGATGACCTGCCTGGCCCGCCCCAGGATGTCATCGTCGAAGCAGCGCGGCTGATGGGTGTTGAGCCACCTCCGGAACAGCCCTTCGAAACCGCCGAGCTGACGCCGATGGCACGCTCCTTCTACGGCGAAAATAAGCGCGTTTCGAATGCCAAATTGAAAGCCGCGGGCTACACCTTTTCCTTCCCGAATTACCCGATGTCGCTTGCACAATTGTGGCAGAGCGGACGGTGGCGCGGTTAACCCGAACACGCGATCCCAGCACCATTCGAAATGAGTAGAAAATTCCTACTTCGGAATTTTTGCGATCTGATTTTCGCTCGTATTATGGTTAATGGCCTCTAAATTTGCGCAAATGAGGCGTCAATTGTGGCGGGATCGGAAAATTATTTTTGTTACTTTTTTAACAAAGCGTCACGACGCGTTGCGGCAGAAAAATTTGTTCTAATTTTACCTGATTCTCTTATCTTTTTTCCACTTTTCCGGCAGTCGAACTTTTTCCACTCGAATTCCACCGGACTCACAAGTGTTACAGCTTGTAACATTCCGTGATAATCGGCGGCACTTTTTTGCCACTTTTCGCCGGATTTAAGCCCCGCCGCCCGTAAAGGCGCAATTCAATAGTTGAGGGGTAATCCGTTTTGAAGAATATCAGCCGTTCTATAGTCATTGTCGCAGCTATTGCAGCTAGTTCTTTCATCCTTCCTGCCGAAGGATTTGCTGCAGCCGGATGTGGCGGCGCTTCGTGGTACGCACTGCATTCCAAAACAGCTTCCGGCGAACGTATGAATCCTGCCGTTTTGACTGCCGCTCACCGTTCGCTTCGGTTCGGCACCAAGCTTAGAGTCACCAACCGCAACAATGGCCGTAGCGTCATCGTTCGCGTCAATGACCGTGGCCCGTTCATCCGCGGCCGTGTTCTCGACCTTTCGCGCGCCGCCGCACAGAACATCGGTATGGTCCGCTCCGGTACTGCCAAGGTCTGCTACGAAGTCGTCGCCGCCAGCTAAGGCGTCCGCTACCAGCGCCCGACGGCGCTTGCTCTTGCCGTCAATCGCGGTTACCACGCGGTTGAGACTTGTGAAATTATCCGCAGCGTCAGTCACGCTTCCCGCGGATCGTTTACATGTTCGTGGCAACAGGAGTTTTGTGAATGCGTTTGGGCGGCCGCCTCGAGGGGGCGATTTCGGTTCTTGCTGATATCGATCAGCGCAAAAGACCTGTCGCCGACGCGCTGAAGGACTGGGGCCTCGCGCATCGCTTCGCAGGGTCCGGCGATCGCGCCGCAATCGGCAACATCGTTTATGATGCTTTGCGCATGCGGCTTTCGCATTCGTTTCTGATGGATGATGACAGCCCGCTGGCGATTGCCTATGCCGTCATGTTCCGTCAATGGCGGTTCACGCCGGAAGCGCTTGCCGCCGAACTTTCCGACGACAAGTTCGCGCCGCCTTCTCTGCCCGATGCAGCGCTCGCAGCCTTCCAGAGCCGGGCTCTTTCCTCCGCGCCTCCCCATGCCCAGGCTGATATTCCCGAGTGGGTACAAAGCTCCTTCGAGATGGCATTCGGCGACAGCTGGCTTGCCGAAGCGCAAGCACTCGCCTCCCGCCCGACGCTCGACCTGCGAGCCAACATCCTGAAGGCCAGCCGCGAAAAGGCGGTCAAGGCGCTTGAAAGAGCCGGCGCGCATGAAGCGAAGATCGCGCGGTACGGCATCCGGATTCCTGCCGGTGAAGGCGCCTCGCGGCTTCCGAATGTCACGGCTGAGCTTTCCTTTCAAAAAGGCTGGTTCGAAGTTCAAGATGAGGGATCGCAGATCGTTGCCGATCTGGTGCTGCCGAAAGATGGCGAGCAGGTGCTCGACTATTGCGCCGGAGGTGGCGGCAAGACCCTGGCCATGGCGGCAGCGATGCACAACAAAGGCCAGATCCATGCTTATGACGCCGACCGCAAACGCCTCGCGCCGATCATCGAGCGTCTGAGGCGCGCCGGTACGCGCAATGTTCAAGTGCACGACGATGCGAAGGCGCTTTCGAGCCTGCGCGCTCGCTGCGACAAGGTGCTGGTCGATGCACCCTGCACCGGCACCGGCACCTGGCGCCGCCGCCCGGATACCAAATGGCGGCTGACGGCGAAAAATCTCGATGAACGCACCAGCCAGCAGCAGGATGCGCTGAAACAGGCAAGCGCCTTCGTTCGCCCCGGCGGTGAATTGATTTACGTCACCTGTTCCGTGTTGCCGCAGGAGAATGAGGCGCAGGTCCGTCGCTTCACCACGGAAAATCCGGAATTCGCGATCGCAAGCGCCCTGCCTGCCTGGAACGATCTGTTCGGCAAGGATGCACCGCGCCCGCGTTCGTCAGACGGTGAAACGGTTACGCTGACACCGGCATCGACTGATACGGACGGCTTTTTCTTCTGCCGGATGCAGCGGAAAGCTTAAGGCGCCTCCGGCGCACGCAGCGGATATTGAAGGCGCGGTGGGATAAAGTGGTGCACGACGGCAATCGCCACCAGCAGGACGCCGCCCAGGAAAACGACGGTAAAGAGCGTCAGTCCACCGAGATGCGAGCCGAACGCCACAAGCGGCACCGCACCCGCCGGTGGATGCGTGATCCGCAACAGCAGCATGCCGGCAATCGCAAGACCGACCGCGACTGCCCCAGCCCACCAGATGCCCGGAAAGAAGAAGGCGGCCAGACCAGCAATCAGCGCCGCCAGCAGATAGCCGCCGATGACGTTTGCCGGTTGAGCAAGGGGGCTCTGCGGCTGGCCGAAAAGCAGGACAGCACTTGCGCCGAAGGGTGCAATCAGCAGCGGAATGCCCGTCTCGATCGTCAACGCTCCAACGGAAAGCATACCCACCATCGCGCCTATGCCGGATTTCAGATGGTGATGAGTCTCGCCTTTTTGTTCGTGACGATGGATGAAATGCCTGATGTGATGGCGCACGCGGGGGATCCAGATCAGAAATTGAGCAATTGCACACTAATAGATCAACCTTCTGCCTTTTTCCAAGCAAAGTCCTTTCTAATCACGCGCTTTCAGACAAATTCCATCCTTAAAATCATTCCAAACTAGAGTGTTTGACACTGGTTTTCTTTTGCGCGAAGAGATTTGGGTGATTTCAGACGGATATCCGTCACAGGAGAGGATCATGAAGCTCAACAAGAATTTCTGCGCAGCATTGGCGCTGGCGGTAGCCCCTCTATTTCCCGCCGCGGCCCTCGCAGACACCGACGCTGCCGCCGTCGTGAAGCATTATGCCGAAGTGGCCCATGCCAAGTACGAAGATTCGCTGATCACCGCGAAGGCGCTCGATAAGGCGATCGATGCCTTCCTGAAGGCGCCGAACGACGAGACGCTGAAGGCCGCCAAGGATGCGTGGCTTGCGGCCCGTGTTCCCTATCAGCAGACGGAAGTCTACCGCTTCGGCAATGCGATCGTCGATGACTGGGAAGGCAAGGTCAACGCCTGGCCGCTCGATGAGGGTCTGATCGATTACGTCGATGCGTCCTACGGCACGGAGAGCGACGAAAACGCACTCTTTGTCGCAAACGTCATCGCCAACAAGACGATCAAGATCGACGGCAAGGATGTCGACGCTTCAAAGCTGACGCCGGAGTTCCTGTCCGGCACGTTGCAGGAAGCAGGCGGTGTCGAAGCCAATGTCGCGACCGGCTACCATGCTATTGAATTCCTGCTCTGGGGCCAGGACCTGAACGGTACGGGTCCTGGGTCGGGCGACCGCCCGGCAACGGACTACGACCTCAAGAATTGCACGCATGGCAATTGCGACCGGCGTGCCGAGTATTTGAAGTCGGCCTCCACGCTGCTCGTCTCCGACCTGCAGGAAATGACCGACAATTGGACGGCTGACGGTGCTGCGACGAAGAACGTCGAAGCTGATCCGAAGGCCGGCCTCGTCGCGATCCTGACCGGCATGGGCTCACTTTCCTACGGCGAACTCGCCGGCGAGCGCATGAAGCTTGGCCTTTTGCTGCACGATCCGGAAGAGGAGCATGATTGCTTCTCTGACAACACCTATAACTCGCACCTTAACGATGCGGTCGGCATCGCCGCCGCTTACACCGGGGATTACACCCGCGTCGACGGAACGAAACTGACCGGCGCATCACTGCACGATCTCGTTGTCGCCAAGGACAAGGCGCTTGATGCCGAGGTGGCGGGAAAGCTGAAGACGACGCTTGATGCGATGAACGCCATGGCAAAGCGCGGCGAGACGGTCGAGAAATACGACCAGATGATCGCCGAAGGCAACAAGGATGGCAACGCCGCCGTTCAGGCCGCCATCGACGGCCTCATCGACCAGACCAAGTCGATCCAACGCGTTATTGCCGCACTCGATCTGGGTACGGTTCAGCTTGAAGGTTCCGACAGCCTGGATAATCCTAACGCTGTCTTCCAATAAGCAAAAAGGCGGGTCGCTTCCGAACCGAAGCGGCCCGAACCCCGAAAATGCCGCATAATCCGGCTCGCCGCCTATACTTCAGCGCAGCCTTCTGCGCCACGCTTGCCGGCCTTTCAGCGGCCATTGCCGCCAACTTCGATCTTCCGGCGAAACGGACAGACCTCTCCGATGCCGATTTGAAGCGCGCCGAGGCCGTGACGCGCCCGGCGAGTGATTTTTCCAAGGCCGAGCCATATGAAGCGATGCAGGCGGGTGCCGCCACATCGATTGATCCGGTTACACAGGATTCCTTCTCGCATATCTCGGCGAACATCTCCTTCGAGCAAGAGCAGAACTTCAATCTCGGCAACGCACTCTTCAAGAAGCTCTGGGTTTCCGCACCATCCTCGACACAGGCATCGGACGGACTCGGGCCGCTCTTCAATGCGCGCTCGTGCATGAGCTGCCACGTGAACGACGGGCGCGGCAAGCCACCTGAAGGCGGCGTCAGCGCCACTTCGATGTTCCTTCGCCTTGCACGAGCAGCGGCGACACTGGAAGAAAGAGAGGCGATCGCAAATGCTAACGCCGTCAATTTCCCCGACCCCGCTTATGGCCATCAGCTGCAGGACCTTGCCGTGCCCGGTCTCGCCGCCGAAGGCAAGATGGTAATCCGCTATACGCCAAAGACCGTTACGCTTGCCGGTGGAGAAACAGTCTCACTGCGCGCGCCGACCTACGAAATCAAGGATCTAGCTTACGGCCCGCTCCACCCGGCAACGACGATATCGCCGCGTGTTGCCCCGGCGATGATCGGGCTGGGCCTCATTGAAGCCATTCCGACAGCCGATATCCTTGCGCATGCCGATCCGGACGACAAGAATAGCGACGGCATTTCGGGCAAGGCTGCCATTGTTCGAGATTCTCGCATCGGCGCAGCCACCCTTGGCCGCTTCGGCTGGAAGGCGCAGAATGCGACAGTGCGCGACCAGAGCGCTGCTGCTTTCTTGAGCGACATCGGCATATCGACGCCCGACCGGCCGGATGCGCACGGTGATTGCACGCAGGCCGAGATGAAATGCCAAAAAATGCCGACCGGTATTCAAAAGCGCCTCGGCAATGAAGAGGCACCCGGGCCTATCCTCAATCTCGTGACCTTCTATTCCGCTAACCTCGCCGTGCCAGCGCGGCGAAAGGCAAGCTTCCCGGAGACGCTGCGGGGCAAGGAACTTTTCTATCGGTCCGGCTGCATATCTTGCCACGTGCCCAAATTCGTCACCCGTCGGGATGCGGCCGAAAAGGCTCAGTCTTTTCAGCTTATCTGGCCGTATTCGGATTTCCTGCTGCATGACATGGGTGAGGGCCTTGCTGATGGCCAGCAAGTTGGCCGCGCAAGCGGACGTGAATGGCGCACGCCGCCGCTATGGGGTATAGGACTGACCCGGACTGTCAGCGGGCACAGCTTTTTCCTTCACGACGGCCGCGCCAGAAATCTCACCGAAGCGATCCTCTGGCACGGCGGCGAAGCAGAAAAGGCCCGCGATGCATTCTCCTCTCTGCCGAATGACGATAGAGAGGCCTTGATCAGATTCCTGGAGTCCCTGTAATGCGCCTTTGGCAACCTCTCCTGCTTTCGCTCGTGCTTGCGACATCGGTAACTGCGCAGACCGCGTCGACGCCGGCGGGGCTGAACGAGGAGGCTGTCCCGGCCGTAATGGCGCGCGCCGTCGATGAGGTGATCCGGCCCGGCTACCGCAATATGCAGCAGTCTGCAGCACGCCTGACGACGGCGATGAAGGATCTCTGTGACAACGGGACCCAGCAGACTCTGGACAAGGCTAAATCTGCCTTCGACGATGCGATCCGCTATTGGTCGATCATCGAAATCGTACAGACCGGCCCGGTGATGCACGACAACCTCTTCGAACACATCCTCTTCTTTCCTGACCGCAAGGGCGTGGGCCTCAGGCAGGTGCAGGCGCTGCTCGCCAAGGCCGACCCGAAGGATGCAACAGTCGATGCGATTGGCGGAAAAAGCGTTGCCCTGCAGGGTCTCACGGCACTGGAATACGTGCTTTACGGCAACGGCTCCGATCAGCTGGTTGGTCAAAAGAACGGGTTCCGCTGCCAATTCGGCGCGGCTGTCGCGGGCAATATCCAGCGGGAGGCCGGCGAAGTCGTTGCGGCTTGGGAGAAGCCGGATGGTGTGCAGGCAAGCTGGAAACGTCCCGGTCCCCAAAGCGAAGATTTCATGGATAACAAGGAAGCGGCGACCGCGCTTCTCGGAATTCTTGTCCACGGCGCCGAAACCGTCCGCGATCAGCGGCTGGAGCTGTTCTACAAAGGCCGGGACACCGCGCCGCGGCCGCGCATGGCTATCTACTGGCGCTCGAAAAACACCTGGAAATCGATGACGGCAAACATCGAGGGACTGCGCACGCTCTGGCAGAAGGCTGGAATGGCGGAGCTCCTGCCTATCGACAAGAAGCCCATCGCCGATGCGATCGAGGCGAACTTCAAAACGCTGCTCGACACAGTCCCGAAACTCAATCCGGATATCGACATGGCCACCAGCGATGCGGAAAAAGCCAAGCTTGACGCATTTCTGGCAACAAGCCGCGCGCTGATCACTCGCATAAGCGACGAATATGGCGGCGCAATCGGCCTTTCCGCCGGCTTCTCCTTCTCCGACGGGGACTGAGCCGATGTGGCGGAGCGCTGCCATCGACCGGCGCAGTTTAGTCAAGGCAGCGGGGCTGAGCTTTCTCGCCGCATTGCAGCCGCGCGCGCTGCTGGCACTTGAGCGCGCCGATGCGGTCTATGCCTCGGGCATCCGCGCCGCCGACGGCTCCTTCGCTGTCGCAACCGTGACCGAGCGTGGCGAAATCGTCGATCAGGTAACACTCCCCGCTCGCGCCCATGGCATGGCCTTCAGTCCGGCCACAGGCAAGACGGTTGCCTTTGCCCGTCGCCCCGGAACCTACGCAATGATCTTCGACCCTTGGAATAAGGGCGAACCGATCGTCATCACCTCCGCCGAAGGTCGCCACTTTTACGGGCACGGCGCCTTTTCGCCGGACGGACGCGTTCTCTACGCCAGCGAGAACGATTTCGACGGCAATCGCGGCATGATCGGTCTTTACGATGCGACAAGCCGCTTCGCCCGCATCGGCGAGTTCGAGACCTATGGGGTCGGCCCTCACGATATGACTGTCTCCGACGATGGCCGCTGGCTTGTCGTCGCCAATGGCGGCATCGAAACCCATCCGGATTCCGGTCGCACGAAGCTCAACCTCGGCAACATGCAGCCGTCACTGACGCTGATCGATGCGGCGAATGGCATGCTCGTCGAAAAACATGTTCTGCCGCCGCAATGGTCGCAGGTCTCGACCCGTCACGTTGATATCGACGCCGGTGGCAGCGTGTGGTTCGCATGCCAGTACGAAGGCCACCGCAACGACCTGCCACCGCTCGTCGGCCGCTTCGCCAAAGGCGAGGAGCTGACCTTCATCGACCTGCCGGAGAAAACGACCCGCCGGCTCGGCAACTACGTCGGCGCCATCGCCGTCAACCGCAAGGACGGCCTCGTCGGTGTGACCTCGCCGAAGGGTGCCTCCGTGACGATCGACGCCCGCTCCGGCAAGGTACTGGCCGAGGACATGATCTCCGATGCTTCCGGCATCGCACCCGCTCGGCACGGATTTGCGGTTTCTTCCTATGGCGGGAAATTCCTTGCAACGCGCAGCGATGTGGCATGGGACCAGCATATCGTCGGGATTGCACGCGGGCGCGGCTGAATCCTCGGTGCGGCAGTCGTCAAGGCGCGACCGTCTGTCTGAACTGATTTCGCCTGCTCATCCTTGTCGAATCCGGCGTGCCGTGCCACTTTCGCGGTTGCAAGGGGACAAATGCATGAATGTCAGGGAAAGCGGTGATTTCCGCGAGCGGATCCGGCAGAGCTTCGCGCGCCAGGCGGCGATGGAAACGATCGGCGCCGAACTGACGCGGGTCGAGCACGGCGTGGTGGAGATCGAGCTGCCCTTCGACGTCAAGCTAACGCAACAACATGGCATTCTTCATGCCGGCGTCATTTCGGCAGCGCTCGACAGCGCCTGCGGCTTTGCCGCCTACAGCGTCATCGACGCCGATGCCTCGATCCTCACGATCGAATTCAAGGTCAACCTGATGTCGCCTGGGCGGGGGGAACGCTTCCTGTTTCGCGGCGAGATCACCAAACCCGGCTCCAACATCATCGTTGCCGATGGGCGCGGCTATGCGATTGACGACGGACCGGCCAAGCTGATCGCCTCCATGACGGGAACGATGATGGTCGTCCGCGGCAGAGAAGGAATTACGGGATGAAATTCGAACTGAAGCCGGTGGCCGGCAAGTCCATCCTCTTCGTCATGGCGGCGGAAGCCGAATACGGTCCCTTCCTGCGCTCCCGCTTCGAGCCGCTGATGACTGGCGTCGGTCCGGTCGAGGCTGCGATCGCGATGACGAAGACGCTTTCACGGCTCGATCAGGCCGACGACCTGCCGCAGCTTGTCGTTTCTCTCGGCTCGGCAGGCTCCGCAACGCTGGAGCAGACGGAGGTCTATCAGGTTTCGTCCGTTTCCTATCGCGACATGGATGCATCGCCGCTCGGCTTCGAGAAGGGCAGCACGCCCTTCCTCGACCTTCCTGCCGTCATCGATCTGCCGCTCCGCATTCCCGGCATTCCAGAGGCCAGCCTTTCGACCGGCGGCAACGTCATATCGGGACCGGCCTACAAGAACATCGCTGCTGACATGGTGGACATGGAAACATTCGCGATCCTCCGCGCCTGCCAAGGCTATAGCCTGCCATTGATCGGCCTTCGCGGCATTTCCGATGGCGTCGAAGAGCTGCAGCATATTTCGGGCTGGACGGAATATCTGCACGTGATCGACCGTAAGCTCTCCTATGCCGTCGACAGTCTGTTCACAGCATTGGAAGACGGTGTCTTTTGGTTCTAAAACGCCTTGAAGCAGGGACAATCAGGACAATAAAATCCCGACGCGGCCGATTTCCTGCATTGCCAGAACGGGTGCTTTTCATTAAAGGCTCGCCATGACCCAGACAGCACATCCCGACAGCGTTCTCATCGTCGATTTCGGCAGCCAAGTGACCCAGCTGATCGCACGCCGCGTGCGCGAGACCGGTGTCTACTGCGAGATCGTTCCCTTCCAGTCCGCCGAAGAGAGCTTCAAGCGCCTTCAACCGAAAGCTGTGATCTTGTCCGGCAGCCCGGCTTCAACGGTCGATGAGGGTTCGCCGCGCGCGCCGCAGATTATCTTCGACAGCGGCCTGCCGGTCTTCGGCATCTGCTACGGCCAGCAGACCATGTGCATGCAGCTCGGTGGCAAGGTCGAGAGCGGTCATCACCGCGAATTCGGCCGCGCTTTTCTGGACGTCGACAAGGATTGCCAGCTCTTCGAGGGCCTCTGGTCCTCCGGATCGCGCCATCAGGTGTGGATGAGCCATGGCGACCGCGTCACGGCGCTGCCCAAGGGCTTCGAGGTCGTCGCGACTTCCTCCAACGCGCCATATGCCTTCATTGCCGACGAAAAACGCAAATATTACGGCGTGCAGTTCCATCCGGAAGTCGTGCATACCCCGGATGGCGCGAAGCTCATCGGCAACTTCATTCACAACATCGCCGGCATCAAGGGCGACTGGTCGATGTCTGCCTATCGCCAGAAGGCGGTCGAACAGATCCGCCAGCAGGTCGGCGACAAGCGCGTCATCTGCGCGCTTTCTGGCGGCGTCGACAGCTCGGTCGCAGCGCTCTTGATCCATGAAGCCATCGGCGACCAACTCACCTGCATCCTGGTCGATCACGGTCTGATGCGGAAAGACGAGGCGGCAAACGTCGTTGCGATGTTCCGCGAGCATTACAATCTGCATCTGCTGCATGTCGATGCCTCGGACAGGTTCATCGGCGAGCTCGAAGGCGTCAGCGATCCGGAAACCAAGCGCAAGATCATCGGCCGCCTGTTCATCGAAACCTTCGAGGAAGAAGCGAAGAAGCTCGGCGGCGCCGACTTCTTGGGCCAGGGCACGCTCTATCCGGATGTCATCGAGAGCGTCTCCTTCACCGGCGGCCCGTCGGTCACCATCAAGTCGCACCACAATGTCGGCGGCCTGCCGGAGCGCATGAACATGCAGCTCGTGGAGCCGCTGCGTGAACTCTTCAAGGATGAAGTGCGCGCGCTCGGCAAGGAGCTCGGATTGCCCGACAGCTTCATCGGCCGTCACCCCTTCCCAGGGCCGGGTCTTGCGATCCGCTGCCCGGGCGGCATCAATCGCGAGAAGCTCGACATCCTGCGGGAAGCCGATGCCATCTATCTCGACGAAATCCGCAAGGCCGGTCTCTACGATGCCATTTGGCAGGCCTTCGCGGTGCTGCTTCCGGTCCAGACCGTCGGTGTCATGGGCGACGGCCGCACTTACGAGTTCGTCTGCGCGCTCCGCGCCGTCACCTCGGTCGACGGCATGACCGCGGATTTCTTTCACTACGACATGGAATTCCTTGGCCGCGCCGCAACCCGCATCATCAACGAAGTGCGCGGCATCAACCGCGTGGTTTATGACGTAACGTCGAAGCCGCCTGGGACGATCGAGTGGGAATGATTCAGGCCTATCCGAACGCCGCCGAAACTGCGCCAAAATGCGACGCAAGCCATTGAAAACAAAAATTAAAATAGCCATCGACATTCGGTGGCTATCGGCACGTAGAGTTTGGCTCTGGCGGCCCGCCTGACGGACCTCCGTGATATTGCGTGGACGAATTTTTCAAAGTACCGTCACGATCAATGAGGGTCGTGACGGTACTTTTTTCGTTTTAACGCATTGAAAATAAAAGGAAATATCTGCCGCGACCCCCCAAAATTGTGCTGATGGTACTTTTCAGGAGGTAGCAGGGATGCTGACGGACGCCGCCCTCAAGGCATTGAAACCAAAAGATAAAATATACAAAATTTCGGACCGCGACGGGATGTATGTTCGCGTCATGCCGAGTGGTGCGATCTCGTTTCGCCTGGACTACAGGCTCAACGGCCGTCGGGAGACCGTCTATCTGGGGAGGTACGGACGCGATGGAATCTCGCTTGCCCGGGCCCGAGAGAAATGCATTGACGCGAGGCGCGCCATCGGAGAAGGACGGTCGCCCGCGATAGAGAAGCAGCGCGAGAAGCGCCGCTTGAAAGAGGCAAAGAGCTTTGGCGAGTTCGGAGAGAAGTGGCTCACGGCTTCATCTACACTCCTAGCGGGCGTGTGGTGCTTAATGTGGATTTAGTAAGGGCAAGCCCTCGTCTTATTGACTACGTCATCTGTCACGAACTAGCGCACTCCTTCTATCCCGATCATGGGGAGGGCTGGCGCGCGCTACTTGATACGGTGATGCCCGATTGGGAGGACCGAAAGGTGCACTTGGAGGACGCCTTGCGTTAGCAGCTGGCGGTCATTTGAAGAAACATCCTTCGCCCTTCACCTGTCTGCTTCACTATCGCCTGCTGCTCCTTTGTCGAAAGCAGGGTTTCGCTGCACTCGATCGGTCGAGGAGACGGCAATGGCGCCGATGGACGTGCCATTCTCAAAGGGAGCAGATGAGTGGGTGTTTTTCAGAGAATGGATGTGTTAAAACCTCTGCTGTTATGAGTCTCGGCAGAGGAAACATCACGGAAGTGGACACGGCTGGCACCCAACGGGCTCGCGCGCTGGAACTCCTGAAAGCCCGGCATATGCTGCGGCTGAAGGATTTCGCCGCGCACGGCATTGGCTCGGAGACGCTCGCGCGTCTCGTGCGAGATGAAGAAGTCGTTCGTCCGGCGCGCGGCCTCTACCAGCTTCCGGACGCAGCGGCCGACGCACGACATGCCCTGGCCGAGGCATCGGCGCTTGTGCCGAAAGGGATCGTCTGCCTGACCTCGGCGCTGCAATTTCATGAGCTGACGCTGCAAATGCCGTCGGCGGTCTGGATGGCCATCGATCGAACGGCTTGGCGCCCCAAAATCGACTATCCGCCTATCCGCTTCGTACGCTTCACCGGCGCCGCTCTCACCGAGGGCGTCGAACGGCATCGCATCGAGGGGGTCGAGGTGCCGATCACAAATCCGGCGCGTTCGATCGTCGATTGCTTCCGCTATCGGACGAAAGTCGGCCTCGATGTTGCGATGGAGGGGCTGCGCGAGGGGCTCCGGCGGCGCAAGACCACAAGCGACGAACTCTGGACATATGCGAAGAGGGCCCGAATTTGGTCGACCATGCGCCCCTATGTCGAAGCGACGGTGGCTGATGGCGCGTGAACCGAAGAAAAACGTCGGGGCATCGGTGCGCGCCCGGCTCCTGGATCGGTCTCGCGCGGAACGCACGGACTTTCAGATCCTGCTGACGCGCTATGCGCTCGAAAGGCTCCTGTACCGGCTGAGCCTATCCGCGCATCGCGACCGCTTCATCCTCAAGGGCGCGATGCTGTTCGTTACCTGGGTCGCCGACCCTTTTCGGCCAACGCGGGACCTCGACCTGCTGGGCTACGGCGAGAACAGTCCTAAGGCAATCGCAGAGACTTTCCATGCTATTTGCACACAGCCGGTCGAGGATGACGGCGTTGTCTTCGACGTGGATGGGCTCGAAGCCGCGCCGATCCGAGAAGAAGTCGAGTATGGCGGCGTTCGCGTCCGCACCACGGCCACCATCGCAGGCGCCCGCATTCCGATTCAGGTGGACATAGGCTTCGGCGACGCCGTCACGCCGGGACCGGTCGATATAAAATATCCATCGTTGCTCGATGCGCCGGCGCCGCGCCTTCGAGCCTATCCGGTCGCAACCGTGATCGCCGAGAAATTCGAGGCGCTGGTGACACTCGGCATGGCGAATAGCCGTCTGAAGGATTTCTACGATCTTTGGCTGATCGCCGAAACGTTCGAGCTTGAGCGGTCCACCCTCGCGGAGGCCGTGCGCCAGACTTTCGCTAGAAGAGGGACAGATTTTCCGAAGGAGAGGCCGATGGGTCTCAGCGATGCCTATGCCGAAGTATGGGATCGTCAGTGGCGGGCCTTTCTTGGTCGCGAACGTATGGCGGCCGCGCCGCCAGGCTTGGCCACGGTAGTGGGGGATCTCGGGAACCTTCTGCTGCCCTTGACGGAGTCCCTTGATGGCAATTGGCGTTGGAAGCCGCGAGTGGGATGGGTTCAGTCGTAAGCCAAATGGCCGGAGGGAGACGAAGATCGCGGCACGAAGTGGTAGGAGTTTCGACCGCGCCCCACTGGTCAAAGAAAACAACTCGTAGAAGCACGTGATAACCTAAACAAGTCGGGCTTCACGCTCTCAAATCTGGAGTGCCGCCGCTTGGGATCAATGATTCATCTGACGCTTGGTCGCATTGAACTTGACTGGGGCAAGAACGGCGGCTTTCAAAACCATAGCGCCCTGTTTCGGCCGGGCGACCTCACTGATATTCCGTATTTCTACGCTGCGGACGAAGATGATGCCGAAAGCGCAGCGCTTCCACTCATTCGGCACTCCGATACCTTCAGCTACCGTCTTATCACGGAGATGAAAGAGGGATATTCCGCGCCCTTGCGAACGGTTGCCCGGCGGCTCCTCTTGTTAGGCCACACCGACGACTACTGCAGAGAGGAGTTTGGAAGCCGATCGCTAGTCCGATCTCGCCGATACTTCTGTCGCGGAGACGCAAGGGTGAGCAGCGCCAGCCACCGCCGCTATCTCCCTCGCGTCGATGATCGCGAGGCCAGGCGCTGCTTGGAGCCACGCAAATGGTTCGCGTTCGATTAAGGTGCGGCCAGCCGCGAAAAGATGTGCTCCGGATCGTCTAGCTTGAAGAATCACGCAGCAGCAGGCGCGATCCCACTTCTACGATCGACCTGATCGCAGGGAGTAATTCCTTCCCCAAATCGGTCAGTTCGTATTCCACGGTCGGCGGCGATGTCGGCATCACGTGGCGTGTCAGGACGCCGCGCTGTTCGAGATCACGCAGCCTGCTCGTCATCACCTTCGCGGAGATCAACGGGTTGTCGCGGCGTAGTTCGGAGAACCGGCGCGGGCCTTCGCTCAAGGACCAGAGCACCTCCGGCGTCCAGCAGCCACCAAGTAGATCCATGCACTTCGACATGGGGCAGCCGGGAGGCGCCTTCACCGCCTTTCGTACCTTGAGAACCATCGCGCATCGTCCAGAGTGAGTTTCCAACTGGTTACTGGAAAATGGAGGTAACCGCAAGGTACGTGGTTTCCCGTGGTAACGATGGCCGCTATGTAAAGGCTCTCGAATCGATCCAACCACGAAATGGACTGAACGATGTACGCAGTAACTGGAGCAACAGGACGACTGGGGCGCCTCGTAATCGAGGCACTGCTGAAGACCATTCCCGCCGACCGTATCGTCGCGGCGGTTCGCAACACCGTAAAGGCCAGCGATCTGGCCGAACGCGGCGTGATCGTGCGCGAGGCCGACTACAGCCGGCCCGACACGCTCGGTCCGGCGCTGGACGGCGTCGAGAAGCTGCTGCTGATTTCCTCGACCGAAGTCAGCGGTCGCCTGCCGCGGCATCGGGCAGTAATCGAGGCGGCGAAGGTGGCCGGGGTTTCGCTGATCGCCTACACGAGCATGCTGCACGCCGACACATCGCCCGCGACGCTTGCGATCGAGCATCGGCAGACGGAGGAGGTCATCGCGGCCTCGGGCCTGCCCGCCGTGATCCTGCGCAACGGCTGGTACACCGAGAACCATCTCATGGCGCTCCCGGCAGCGCTTGAGCACGGCGCCTTTGTCGGCGCCGCGAAGGACGGGCGCTTTTCGTCGGCGGCGCGGCAGGACTATGCGGAGGCCGCAGCCGTGGTGTTGGCGACTGATGGGCACGCCGGGAGGACGTATGAGCTTGCAGCCGACCAGGCCTTCACCCTTGCCGGGCTTGCCGCGGAGGTCTCGCGGCAATCGGGCAAGGCGACCGTCTACAACGATTTTTCCGAGGTCGCCTATCGGGATGTGTTGACGGGCACCGGGCTGCCGGCCGATCTCGCCGCTCTTCTCGCGGATGCCGACGCTGCAGCCTCGCGCGGAGCCTTGTTCGATGACGGAGGTACCCTTGGTCGGCTGATTGGCCGCCCGACCATTCCGATGGAGAGCCTCGTCGCGACTGTCTTGCGCGGTTGAAGACAGGGCGGGGGGCAGGCGTCACATCACGGCATGTGCGGTTCGGAAGGACGGGGGCGCTCCGATCTCAACCGAGCCTTGCCGAGTGAGGTGACGACGCGCTGCCGTGAGCGCGACACGTAGGCCACTCAATCAAGTTTCCATAATCTTTAAGACGACAATCGGAAGAGTTGCCCTATCCGTCTTCCTGTCGATGGAGGTTTTCGTCTCCACGATCGGGCGCTCTCTTCCGGCAGGAAGGACGGGAGCCGGTCGGATGCCTTCAGCTGCTGTAACCGGCGGCTTCCAGAATGAGGTTCGTAACCTCGTCCGGGCGGGAAATCATCGAAACGTGGCTTGCCTTCAGTTCTATGGTTTTTGCGCCCATCCCCTTGGCGAGAAAGCGCTGAAGCTCGGGGTTGATCGTGCGGTCTTCCGTGGACACCGCATAGAAGCTCGGCTTGGAGCGCCAGGCAGCTTGCGTTGTTCGACCTGCCAAAGCTTCTTCTGGAACGGCTCCTGAACCGCATAGAGCAACTTCGCCTTTTCCGCCGGCAGGCCGCCCGCGAAATCCTTGAGGAAAGCCTCCTCGCCGAGACGGCCTTCCTCCCCTTCGAACACGATGCCGGCAGATGCTGGCGGCTTGGGGAACGTCTTTGCGAGTGCAGCGAAATCCTCCCCGGCGTCGGGCGCGCGTGCGGCGATGTAGACAAGTGCCGAAACGTTCGGGTGGACGCCCACCTCGGAAACGAGCATGCCGCTGATGGAATGCCCCACCAGAACCGTCGGACCATCCTGCCGGTCGAGCACGCGCTTTGCGGATTCCACCGACTCTTCGAGCGTCGTCAGCGGATTTTGCACTGATGTCGCATTGAGGCCATGGCCTTGCAGACGGGCGAGAACGTCGAGCCAGCAGGAGCCGTCGGCAAAAAGCCCGTGAACGAGAACGACGTTGCGCGCCTGATCCGGCTTGGCGGTTGTCGCAAAGCCGTCTGTGGCCGCAAGAGAGACGGCGGCGCCGGCCACGAGAGCTTTGGAGAATTGCGTCTATTGATCATTGTGGTTCTAGCCCGTTTTGGTCGGTTGGTTGAGGCAGCGGACGGTCATGATTTATTGCGACGCTAGCCGGTTCTGCAGCAAATGCCTCATCGGTGTATTTCGTGATCAGGGCACGGTTGTTTCACGCTCCCGCCGGTGCGAACGCAGAATCAGGCGACGAAGCGGACCACGCCGCCATCGACCCGCAGAGCCGCCCCGGTGGTCGCCGAAGCCTGCTCCGAGCACACATAGACGATCATGTTGGCGACCTCGTCGGTCGTCGCAAAACGCTGGATAAGGCTCGTCGGGCGGGCCGCTTTCAAGAACGCTTGCTCGGCTTCTTCCTGCGTGATTCCCTGGTCTTTGGCTTGTCCTGCCATCCAGTTCGACAGGATCTCGGATCTGGTCGGACCTGGCACGACGGCGTTGACGGTGACGCCGGTGCCCGCGACCGACTCGGCCAGACCGCGGGAAACCGCGAGTTGCGCCGTCTTCGTCACCCCGTAGTCGATCATCTCTTTGGGAATGTTGAGCGCGGACTCGCTGCTGACGAACACGACGCGACCCCAGCCCTGCCGCACCATATTCGGCAGGTAGTGGCGCGTCATGCGCACGCCGCTCATGACGTTGATCTGGAAAATGCTGAGCCAGTCCTCGTCGGTCGTGTCGGCAAAGTCTCTCAGAACCGCCGTTCCAAGATTATTGACGAGGATGTCGGCCTCCGGCGCTTGCGCGAAGAAGGTCTCGGCGCCCTCTGCTGTCGAGAGGTCGGCGGCGATGCCCGAGATGTCGCTTCCGGGAAAGGCCTGTCGCATCTGCCGCACCGCCTCGTCGACCCGGGCTTCTCCACGGCCGTTGATGACGACCGACGCGCCGGCACGGGCCAGTCCCTCCGCGGTAGCACGGCCGATGCCAGCCGTTGACCCCGTAATGATCGCTGTGCGGCCCTTGAGTTCGATATTCATGTTATTTCATCTCCAATTATAGGACAGGGGCGTCAGCTCGCTTTCTTTGCTGCTTCAGCCTCCGCTGCGCGGGCGAGGCTTTCGACCCACTCCTGGTGATAGCGGTAGAGCGCGCCGGGATGCTTGTGCCCGAGCAAGTCCAGAAACCAGGCTCCCTGTTGCGTCTCCTCGGTCAGCACATGGCAGCCATCGTTGGTCGGCGTGATAACCCAGCCGTGAAATGCGCTCGAGCCGGTCTCATCGCCGTCGACAGTCGTCGCCCAAGCGAGCCGGCGCAAGGGCTCGAACTCGGTCACGATAAGGCTCATAGGGAATCCGACGGTGACTCGCCTGTACTTGGTTCCGAGCGCCAGTTCTGCCTCACCTGTCAGAATCTTGACCTGATCTTCGGCAGGAAAGTAGCTCAGCCAATTCTCGGCATCGACGAGCAGCTTCCAGACCACTTCAGGCGGCGCCTTAATGTCGATGTCGTTCAGCGCATAGATGGCCGACGTTCTGGGGTCATACCGCTCCGGCCAGATTACATGGTCGTACATGGTTCATTTGTCCCTTTTGAACAGATCCTGGAAGATCAATGGTGCCCAGCTGTTGTCCCGCGCCTGCACGAGCTGACCGCCTTCCGCGATCTTGCCGAGGCTAACCGGCGCGTAGCCGCTCGACCAACGCGGCGACCGTCGCAGTTGCGCTTACGTCATCGCTCGACAGGAAGACGACGCGGCGCCCACCGTTGATGACCGGGTCTTCGGCGAGGACGCCTGCGGGCAAGTGGTTAAAGCCCTTTACGAAGTGAGCGCCGGGGAAGGCCTTGGCGATGACGGCGGAGGATGGAAGACTGCCTAGGTCTTCAACGGGAACGCCAAACGCGTTCGTGACGTCGATGATTGTCTTGCCTCGCCAGCTAACTTGGACCTTGGCAACCTCTCGGTGCTCCCAGAACGGGACCGCCAGGACGATGGTGTCGGCCTTGATTGCATCCTGCAACGCCTTGGGAACGACCGTGGGCCCAATCGCGCGAGCCTGCGGCGCCAGCGCCTCGGGCGCTCGCCGACTGGTGACCGCGACTTCGATATTATTGCGAGCGAAGGCGCGGGCAAGCGCCTGGCCCACTGCACCGAAACCGACAATTGTGTAACTCATGTTGCTATTCCAATCTATGTTGATGCCCGGACGTCGTCGGCTCGGGCCTTATCTGGCGGCAGGCTTACCGCGCTGCGTAGCGACCTTCGCGAGATCCTGCAGAAGCTTCTCGTGCGTGCGCCAGAAGATGTCTGGAGCTTCCTTGGCCAGTTCGATCCACAGCGGCCCCTGCATTGTTTCTTCGGTCCAGAGGTGGGTTCCGTTCGGTGTGGGGGTAATGATCCAGGCGTGATAGGCCTTGGATTCGAGGGACGATTTGGGGCCGCCGCCCCAGGCGATGCGCGTCATCGGCTCGAATTCCTGCACAGACGCGTAGACGTCCTGGCCGGCCAGATTGGTCTCGAACCGCGTGCCAAGGCGCAACGACTCGTGTCCGCCGAGTAGTTCGACATACTTGACCCCGGGGTAGAAGCTGGGCCAGGCGGTATGGTCCACGAGCAGCGACCAGATGGTTTCAGGGGATGCTGCGACTTCCAATTCGTTTGTGAAATGGATCGGGGACCGGCTGGGCGTCATGTCCTCGGGCCACTTGATTGCTTCATACATGTCGACTTCTTTCTTCTCGATTGACCTTGAACGGACGCGTGCGATTTCGCGCACGGCGGCTGGGAGGAACTGTTGGCCGCGCTTTTGTGCACCACTCGTTCACTTCCCGCCCACAGGCTTTGCGCGGGCCGGTTCCTCTGCAGAATTATTTAGGAAGTGCGCGACCGGGGAAGGACCCCTGAATCCTCAACATCCGTTGTGCATATTCGCACCACCGGGCCAATTTGGCCGCGAGGACAGCCGTGCCGGCTGTATAGTTGTCCATCGGCCGCCCGTGGTCGCGGACGTTTCGTCGGCGATGGAGTTGCGATCGCTTGAAGCGGTGGTATGCCGCCCGGCGACGCCACATTCTTGAGCGTCCGCGATAGGAACGGTAGGTATCGATCTAGGGATATTCTGGTACGGACGACCGGATAGGGGCCGGGTACGGACTGTCCGGTATCGGCTGGGTAATGCGAGAAGCCGCCGTTCTGCAGCCGACCTCAAGTAAGCCGTTCCGGGCTCTCCATGCCAACTCCAGAAGCGGTCATTCACGAGCCCACCGTGATGGCGGCTAGAAGCCAAGCACGCTCGCCCGTCGTTGTTGATCCTCCAGCGACACCACATAGTGAACGAAAGCCGGGCACTCTTCGATCGACCAATCAAGCGGATCAGCGTTTCGAGGCCACGCTTCTGTCGATCATTGAACGTGGCTTGGGCCTCGCTGAGATCGGTCGCCGAGTTTCGATTCACAAAGCCAAAGAACTTCCCGAGAAGGCCAGCTATCGCGTCGGGCACCTGCACCCATGAGCGGTCCTTCGAGTCAACAAACGAGAAATTGCCTACCGGTGTTTCAGACTAATCGCCGCGCGCGTGCTTGGTTCACGGAAATCGTGAGCGCAGCGAGCGGTCGTCTTCGGGAATTGTGGCGTCCGCGATGGCTACTCCCACCCCGGCGGGCCCCAGACAGCGAAGGACAATCTACCGATCGGTAAAGATCTTGACAGATTAGCTGTGCCTAATCTTTACTGACCGGTAATTCGGCGGATGCGGTCCACATGGTCAAGCTGCTCTCAACCAACGCCTCAAGCTCACGTTGGCTTGCGCCGGCCCCTCCCTGCATGAGGATGCCGTGCATCAGGGATTGGACAAAGCGCACGAGACCTTCGACATTGACGGTCGGCAACAGGTCGCCGTCGCGTTTGGCCCGCTCAAACCGGGCCGCGAGCAAGTCGCGCCCGATGGCCTGGCGCCTGAGGACTTCGTTGCGGATGGGCTGCGCCTCATCACCGCCTTGCATTGCGTTAAGAACCATGAGGCAGCCGCGCGGTTGCCCCTCTGCCTGCTGATCGCGTAGCGCTCCCCTGAGCAGCGCTTCGAAAACGTCTCGCGCCGTCGGAGCTTGGAGCGCTTCAGTTAGGTAGTCTTTACGAAGTGACTGATAGAGGTCGAGGGCCTTGAAAAACAATGCTTCTTTGTTGCCGAATGCGGCGTAGAGACTGGGTCGAGTGATTCCCATCGCCTCAGTGAGATCATTCAACGATGCGCCCGCGAAACCCTTGGTCCAAAAGACCTTCATGGCAGCATCGAGCGCTGTGTCGGCGCTGAACCTTCGCGGGTCGCGGCCTAACTCGCCTGCCGGTGCCGCCCCCCTCGTTGAAGCGCTCGCGGCGGCCGCAACGTCGCTGATCGCCCGCCAGGCCGCCATCGCCTGTTCGGCACCCTCTCGCAAGTCGTCGTGCGGCGCGCCGCCGGCGGCTTTCATGGCGAGGCCGCCGAGAACCGACGTCACATAGCTCGCCAGCCCTGAGGCATCAGCGTCCACAGGGAGTTCGCCACTCCGTTTCGCCTCCTCGAACCGGTCTCGCAGTTTCAGTTCTGCCGATTGGCGGCGATGAAGCAGGGCAGCGGGAATGTCGGCATTCTCACTGCCCATCGCCAAGCCCGCATGAACGAGTATGCGGCTGGACTCCTGCGCTGGCGAGGTCGTCAGCAAGCGCTTGACGACTTCTTCGGCCGTGGGGGCTGTGAGCGCCCACTCCCAGTGCTCGTCCTCGCGGGCACTACAGCGGCCGAGAACAGCGTCGAAAAGCCCGCGCTTGCTTCCGAAAGCCGCGTAGATGCTGGGAGAGTTCAAGCCCATTGCGGCCGTCAGTTCCGCCATGGTTGAGCCGTCGTAGCCCCGGCGACCGAAGACGTCCGCCGCGCGATCTAGCACTTCGCTTTCTTCGAACGCACGGGGGCGGGCCATTGACAGCACTCCATTCTGTAACGTACATAACATAACTGGTTTGGTTATCCGCCAATCGCGACGTGAGAGACGGGCCATTTTGTAGCAGGTGTTAGGCCTGCCTGGCTAGATAGTCAGCAAACTAGGAGGTAAAACATGAGTTCGTTCCGCTTCGAGCAACACGGTGCGGTGGGCAAACTGATCTTGCTCGGTGATGCAGACAGCGAGCCAGGGTCCGACTTTCCCTCGTCGCTGCGGGCCGCCGTTCGCCAGGCATATGCAAGCGACATCCGCGTCCTTCACTTGACGTCCGCGTCCGGCAACATCGCCGTGGCAGACGATCTGGGCGCCATCGGTGACAAGGGCTCGAAATTTCTCGAAGCGTTTGCGGCCGACATCCTGGCTTCGATCCGTCTCATCGAGGAACTGCCCGTCCCCACGGTTGCTTCGGTAGCAGGGATGGCCTTGGGCGGCGGTTTCGAACTGCTCCTGGCGTTCGATTTCCTGGTCGTCGCAGAGTCGGCGATGCTCGTCCTCCCGGAAGTGTCGGTCGGCGGCATTCCAATGGCAGGCGGGGTGCAGCGGCTCGCCGATCGCGTCGGCAAAACACTCGCTACTCGCTTCGTCCTGCTTTCGGAGCCAATTTTCGGAAAGGTCGCAGTCGATCTGGGTATCGCAACCCATTCAGCGCCTGACGGCAAGTTGGAGGAGGTCTCCGACGAACTCGTGCGGCATCTCGCGACAGGGCCGACCCTCGCGTACGGCAAGGCGCGCACGCTCATCCGCACCTGGGCTACCGGCGGCGTTGCAGCTGCCGACATAATCTCCACCCAGCTCGGCGCTGGCATCCTCGACACCAAGGATGGCGCAGAGGGAATGGCCATTGCGGTCGCGGCTGTGCGCAAACACGAGCCGATCCCGAAGATCCAGTTCGCAGGGAAGTAACTCGATCCGGTGCTGACATCAATTCTCGGAGTCAGGCAGCGGTTAGTCTGCGACTGACTCCGAGACGGATGACAGAGAGTTCAAAGTAACCCGAACACCATCTCGATCGCACGCGAACTATTATCGAACTGTATACTTCACAGATCGATCTCAGCGGTCGCCGCATCGCGTGCGTCAATTTCACAATTCAAATGGAGCATGAAAGATGACTTTCGTGGATCGGAATAGATCGCTGAAGCAGACCTTTGTAGAAACCAATGGCGTCAAGCTGAACGTTGTCGAGGAAGGCGATGGCCCGGCTGTGCTGTTCGTTCACGGCTTTCCTGACGGATGGCGGGGCTGGCGCCGGCAGATGGCGGCAGTCGCGGCCGCGGGTTACCGTGCGATATCGTTCGATACGCGTGGTTACGGCGATAGCTCCAAGCCTGAAGACGCCGCGCTTTACACGGTTCTCTACCATGTAGGAGACCTTGTCGGCATCCTCGCGAAACTCGGGATCGAGCGCGCTACCCTGGTCGGCCACGACTTCGGTGCGACAGTGAGCTGGAACGCGGCGGTGATGCGTCCGGATCTGTTTGACGCGGTCTTCGGCCTCAGTGTCCCTCCGGTGCTACCAGGTGCGGGGCCCAGCATGCTCGAAATGCTGAAGGCCGCCGGCAAGGAGGGAGCCTTTTATATGTTCCGCCACATGAAGCCGGAGGCCGACCAGGAGTGGGCGGATGCGGCCACGACTTTCCCGGGCGCTCTCTATTGGATGTCGGGGTTGCCCAATGCTTCCGAAGCGTGGGGTCCGATGGACCCAAGCAAAGATATGCACCGGCCATCCCCGATCGGCATCCCGCCCTTCGCTGACCGTGAGGACGCCGAGGCGATGATCGCAGGCTTCCAGCGTGATGGCTTCCACTGCCCACTGAATATCTATCGCGGCATGCAGCCCTATTTCGACCAAGCAAAAGCATTTGCCGGGGCGAAGATCCAACAGCCAGCCTTCTTTGCGTATGGCACAGCAGACAGCATGGTTAAGATGCGAGCTTTGAACGAGGAAGATCTCAAGCCGGCCGTGCCAAACCTCCAGGGGTTCCTACCACTTGAGGGGATCGGGCACTGGCCACAGCTCGAGGCGTCTGAGGCAGTGAATGAGGCGCTGGTCGCCTTTCTCAACAAGAGGAAGGCTTGAGCCGTGACGTCGATTTTTCGTTTGGATGCAAGCATTCGTGCCGCCGGCTCTCAAAGCCGCGCTCTAGCTTCCACGCTCGAGGACTCTATCCGAACGCAACTGGCAGAGCTGGATGTCGTGAGGCGGGACGTTGGCCTTTCACCCCTGCCTGCAACAGCTTGGGCCCGTGCCGTGCAGGCTGGTCCAAAGGCCCTCAGCGAACGCACGACGGAGGAGGTGGAGGCGGCAGCGCTGGCAACCAAATTGGCCGATGAGATGCTGGCAGCAGATGCCTTCATTTTTTCGGTTCCGCTCTACAATTACGCTGTTTCGCAACACGCAAAGGCGTGGATTGACCTTCTGGTCACCGAACCGCGTTTCACCGTTAAGGTGCCGTCGCCGATCTCGAAGCGTCCCGCCTATCTGATCTCAGCGCGTGGAGGCGCGTACGGCCCTGGCATGCCCAAGGAAGGCTGGGACCACGCGACGCCCTGGCTTAGGCGCATCTTCGAAGACAACTGGGGATTGGACCTCCAACTCATCGATGTCGAGCTGACCCTCGCTGATGTTAATCCCGCTATGGCCTCTTTGCGGGACCTCGCGGCGTCCAATCTTAAGCAGGCGCACGCCGCCGCCAAGCAAGCGGGAGAACAGCTGGCGGCGCGCCTTACAAAATCGCTGGCGGCTGAGCCGGGGCAAGCGTGACAAAGAACGAGAGGCGCATGCCGTGGTGCGGAGCATCAGCGCGGGCACCGACGTTGCCCGCACCGGTAATCGCGGAACAACGCGTGCGAACGGTGCGCGAGTCTCCTTTGTGCCCACATCGCGACGTTCACGCCCATCCGGGATGATTCCGAAAAATAACTTCGATCATCCGATTGCTGATCTGATTCAACACGCTGCCTGCTTGGCATCGTTGCTTGAAGGGCTTGTCAGGATGGCGCTCGTAATGAGGTGAACGAGATGATCTGCCCGTGGCGCGAATGAGGGTTGGTCGACCGCCCAGCCGAGAGCCGTTATCAGGGCGAACAGGTCGTCCCCACTCATATCGGCGCGCGCCGTTCCCTCGCCCTGAGCATGGAGCAGTAGTCGCGCGCCTGCTGCGTGCACCGCTGCGCATGAAGCATAAAGAGCGGAGTCCAGGTTCGTGCGGGCGGCCGCCATCATGGCGACAACGCCCCTATAGCTTTGGGTGAATGCCACCAATTCTCGAAACCAGGAGAGAAGTGCTTCGTCAGCCGAAGTCGACGCTTCGAGTTCGTCTGCCTTCTGCGTCAGTGCGTCCAGATTGGTACACAGCAACGCTTCGAACAGGGCTTCCCGCGTCGGGAAATGACGAAGCAGCGTGGCCAAGCCGACGCCGGCGCGGCGGGCAATATCGCGCATCGACGCGTCGGTACCATGCTCGGTGACGACGTCACGCGCGACCGTGAGAATTTGGCTGCGATTTTTTTCTGCGTCGGCTCGCATGGACTGCCTTGATAAGCGGATCAATGATCCGTATATGTGGATCGGCGATCCGATTGCCAAAACGGATCAGTGATCCATACAATACAGTGCATGTGGGTAAATGGCAACGGGCGCTGTCCAACACGACGATAAGGAGTAGTCATGGGAAAGCTTGAAGGTAAGGTTGCAGTCATCACCGGTGGATCGAGCGGCTTGGCGCTGGCGAGCGCCAAGCGGTTCGTTGAAGCGGGCGCCTATGTTTTCATCACGGGCCGGAGACAGGAATCGCTGGACGAGGCCGTCAAGCTGATCGGCCGGAACGTGACCGGCGTGCGCGGCGACGCGTCCAACCTCGACGACCTCGACCGCCTGTTCGATACAGTCAAACGGGAAAAGGGCAAGATCGACATCCTGTATGCGAGCGCTGGCACGGGCGAAGCCGTCCCACTGGGTGAGATTACCGAGCAGCACTTCGATGCGACCTTCGGCCTGAATACGCGGGGCACGCTGTTTACGGTTCAGAAGGCGCTGCCGCTGTTCAACGATGGCGGATCGATCTTCATGACCGGGTCAGTCGCTTCGCTGAAAGGGTTTCCTGGTTACAGCGTGTATGCGGCGAGCAAGGCGGCGCTGCACGCATTCGCACGCGGATGGCTCAACGAGTTGAAGGGCAGGAATATCCGGGTGAACGTGCTGCACCCGGGGCCGATCGCCACACCGATGCAGGACCAGGTTCTCACCGAGGAGGCGAAGCAGATGTTCGAATCCCTGATCCCGCGCGGAAAGATGGGCCGTCCTGAGGAAATTGCGGCGGTCGCGCTGTTTCTTGCTTCAGACGATTCGAGCTTCGTGAATGGGATGGAGTTGAATGTCGACGGCGGCTTCTCGGCCATCTGAAATCGCGCCGGATCGCAGGAGCGGTTAACCGGCGGGAACTAGAGCATGATCCAAAAAGTTGCAGACTTTTCGGATAAGATCATGCGTTAAAAACAAAAACTTAGAGCATGATGTCCGATTCCTCTTAATTGCATCCTGCTCTAGCGTGTCCATGGTGGACCACTTCCGCGCTGAACGGTCACAGTCCGGCCGCGCGGAAGTCGTTGACGTCGGGACGTATATGCGAAGATCGCCATGCAGCGAAACGGATAATCCCAGCTCCGTTTAGTGCCGGGGAATCAATATCAACACGGATCGGAAAGTATTATGAGCTGGCGCGTTGCTCGCGGCTGCCCGCCGCCCGCACGCCGTGCGCTCGCTTACGCTGATTGAGGCCGCCCTCGCGTAGGCGTCCGATCTTGTCCACGCTGACGGTACTTTTGGCCGTGATTTCGGTTCGAGCGTCAGACCTGGAATGGCGCGCAAAGAGCCAATAGTAGTCGATAGATGGCTTGCGGAGGTCAGCAGAAATTCGCGAACGAAATCAGGATCGTAGGTTTCTGCCGGGTCCCGGGCCGGTAGTAATTGGATGAGAGAATATTTTCTCTAGCAAATTCAACAGGTTGAGATGACCCTGAATAATCGAGTGGGAGTAGGGGTGGCGCATTCGCTCTCTTCGCTTCAATTTGGATGCGGTCGCTCGGGAAGTAAATAGAGCTCGAGTTTGTGGGGTGCTCTGACGTACTATGGAGTGCAAGTCTGAGGCTCTCAGAGCCCTTCAGATGTCGCCGAACGAGGGCGCGGCTAGGTCCAGCCGACAGGCGATAAGCTGCTCGTCACCGACGCCCTGTCGAAGGTGAAGATACGAGCAGGTCGTATCTGCGGCAGCGGACAAAGCCGCTTCTCATACAGGTGGCACGCAACCTTCATAAAGGCGGCCGTATGGATGCCCACGGTGCGAGCGCCACGACGGCTGGCCGCCTCGATGCATCTATTTGCTGCACGCATGGGCATGCCCCTTCACAATGGCTGAAGCGCGAGCGGCCGGCAATTACGACAGAAAGCAATTGCAGGAGCCGCGTCGACGACTGAAAGTGCCGTGAGGGGGTGGCGAAAAGTGCAGCGCGAGCGCCCAACGCGTGTCGAGGACACCGGGCTGCATGAGGTCCGCCTCCGATCATGCCGCGCTGTTGAGCCTGTCTAAGACATATTAGTTGGCCTTGCGCACGCTCGTTTCCAGCAATTCATCGAGAGTCGCACCGACGCAACCTACGTAACCCAACAGATATTCACAAATTTGCTCACGCTACCTGCGAAGTTGTTCTACAATCTCTGGGCAGGCCCTATGACAAGGACGGCGAAGTCGCCTCCAAGGGCAAGGTCGCCGACATGCTGATGGGGAGATTGAAAGAGCACGACTTCTTCAAGCGACCGATCCCGCGGAGCGCCTCGCGTCTCGACTTCGGCTCCTCCTATCTCGACCGCCAGATGGAGGAGTTCAGTCATCTTTCGACAGAGGATTTGCTGGCGACTTTGACCGAGTTTGCCGCGTACGCGATCACGCGTTCGATCACCGACAGCGTCAAAATGCTCAGCGAAATATCGGTGATCATGGCCAGTGGCAGAGGCACCCGGAATCATTACTTGATGAGTAGGCCGCGGGAATACATGCCGAGGGGTCTGCGCCTGACGACATCTGGCGAGTTTGGCGTTCCGGCACAGTTCAGGGAGGCGATCAAGTTTGCGACGCTTGCCTACGCCACGGTCAACCAGCTCGCCAACAACATACCCGCTGCTTCCGGCGCGACCCGGTTTGGAATCCTTGGCAAGCTGGTGCAGTTGCCCCGCCATGCAAAGGGAGTAACCGAATATGCGGCTTATGGAGTCGAGCCAACCTGGCCATGATGGAGGATCGGCGAAAGGACAGGCTTACGGTTCGAAGACCACAACTGTCAGGAGGGGAACCGCCAGGCGAAAGACACGGCTAACCTAACCATATCCAGGCCCGACGGTATCTATGTCCTTGAAAAGGCATTGGCGTAGGAATCAATGACATCAGGGCGAGCGAACCAACAAAGGGAGGTAACGAATGAACCACATTGGAAAACTTTTGAGCCCACTCCTTCTCGGTGCAATGGCCATGGCCGGTGTCGCGGCGAGCGGGCCTGCGGCAGCGCAGAAAATGTATGACGGCGTCACGGTCAGGATCATGACCCGGCCCGGACCGGTTATTGCCCAGCGTCTTGTCGAGCGCGGCAAGGAATTCACCGAGATGACCGGGGCGAAGATCGAGGTCGCCGAAGTCCCGTTCGCGGAACTGTTCCAGAAACTTCTCACCGACTGGGCGACCGCCACCAACTCCATCGACATCGGCGTATTTGCTTCGAGCTGGGCGCCCGAATATGTCGACGCCGGTCTACTCCAGGACCTGACCGACTATGTCGCGAAGGACACCAAGATCGACATCAACGACATTGCTCCGTTCTTCCGCGAGTATAACCAGAAGGTCGGCGGCAAGACCTACCTGATCACCGTCGATGGCGACTTCCAGATGGTATATTACCGCAAGGACATTCTGGACCAGGTGGGCTTGAAGCCGCCGCGCACCTGGGACGAGTATCATGCGGTTGCTGCCGCGACCAACGGCAAGGACCTGAACGGCGACGGCATGCCGGATTTCGGCTCCTGCATGTTCAAGAAGCGGAACGCGCAGTCATACTTCGCCGTCATGTCGATCGCTGCCGCCTACGTTCAGACTCAGGGCACCGGTGAGGGCATGTTCTTCGATCCCGCGACCATGAAGCCCTTGGTCAATAACGAAGCCTGGGCTGAGGCCTTCAAGGTCTACAAGGAGAACGGCGAATACGGACCACCCGATGAGCTCAACCACGACATCGGCGACACCCGGGCGCTCGTCACCACCGGTCGCTGTGCATTGGCCATCGACTGGGGCGACATCGGCCCCCTGTCTCTCGACCACGGCGGCGAGGCGATCAAGAACAAGATGGGCGCCACCGTCATGATGGGCACCAAAAAGGTGCTCGACAAGGCCACCGGCAAGCTAGTCGACTGCGATGCCACCCGTTGCCCGCATGCGATCGACGGCATCAACTACTCGCCGTTCGCGGCGTTCGGTGGCTGGACCGGCGGTATCAACGCCAAGGCTGACGACAAGGTGAAGCAGGCCGGCTATGACTTCCTGTCCTACATGAACCAGGCGGCCCAATCGAATGTCGACGTGACGATGGGCTGGACTGGTTACAACCCGTACCGCAACTCGCAGCTCGACAATCTCGAGCCGTGGATCAAGGCCGGGTTCACACAGGAGTCAGCCAAGAACTATCTTGGCGCCATCAAGGACAGCCTGAACAACCCGAACATGGCCTCGGACCTCAAAATCCCGGGGACCGCCGAGTATCAGGGTGTCGTGCTCGACCGCGAGCTCGCTCGCTTCCTTGCAGGCGAGATCACTGCTGAAGAGGCGGTGGCGAACGTCGAGACCGGCTGGGAAGAGATCACCGAGCGTTTGGACCGGGACAAGCAGAAGGACCTGTACAAGTCCTCGCTCGGGATCACCAACTGAGGGGTGAGAGTCAGTGACCTCCGGTAATGGACCAACGACAACTAGTCAGCTGGGGCGTGTCGCCCCGGCCGGCCTCAATGCTTCCGTCACGACGAGGGCGAGGCTGAACGAGTGGCTCGACCGCCATTCGCGCCAGCTTTTCATCGCCCCCGCCGTGATCATGATTCTCATCTTCTCGGTATTCCCGACGATAGCGTCGCTGGTGCTCGCCTTCTCCAACATCCGCCTCAGGGCCGGTTCCTATCAGGTCCAGTTCGTCGGCCTGAGGAACTTCCGGAAGCAGTTCTTCGGCACCGAGCAGTTCCATTTCCTCGGGACCTTCACCAGCATCAGCCTGCTTGGCTGGATCGTCACGATCGCGAGCGCGGCCGGCCTCATCTGGTGGCTCTACCTCTACGCCAAGCGAGGATTCGCGATCCTCGGCTTTATTGGCCGGCTGATCACCGCCAGCGTGGGATTCGGACTGGCGCTTCTCTTTTCCGCGACGCTGTTCAGCGGCAATCCGTTCGGCACGCTCGGCGTGACCATCTTCTACGTGCTCGTCGGGTGCACCATCCAGTTCCTGATCGGCCTTGGCCTCGCCGTTCTTTGCGCCCAGCCGATCAAGGGCCGGACCTTCTTCCGCGTCGTCTTCTTCATCCCCTTGATGATAACGCCGATCGGCATCGGCTACAGCTTCCGCATGCTGGCGGACACGACCAAGGGTCCGTTCTCGCCGGTTTGGCAGTGGGTCGGCCTCGGTGACTTCGGCTGGGCTAACCATGCCTGGACTGCCCGCTTGTTCATCGTGATCGGCGATTCCTGGCAGTGGATCCCGTTCATCTTCGTCATCCTGCTTGCTGCGCTTGAGAATGTTTCCCGTGATCAGGTGGAGGCCGGCCAGGTCGACGGTGCCAGCGGTTGGCAGGTGTTCAAGGAAATAACCTGGCCGCAAATTGCGCCGGTTGCCGCCACGGTGATGCTGATCAGGATCATCGAGGCCTTCAAGCTGGTCGACCTCCCCAACATCATGACGTCCGGGGGCCCCGGCATCGCGACCGAGTCAATGACGCTTCATTCATTCTTTGCATGGCGGGCGCTGAACCTCGGGGATTCTGCGGCGATCGCCTACCTACTTCTGTTCGTGACGGTGGTGCTGTGCGTCTCCTTCTTCAATCTCCTCGTCCTCAAGCGATTGAGGCCGGCATGATCACGCAAGACATCCGGATGTCACCCCAGAGATCCCTGCTCAGGCGGTGGTTCGAGCCGAAGTCGATCAAGGAGATGGCGCCGGCCACGGCCGTCATCGTCTACGGCCTGCTGATCCTTTGGGCGGTGTTCGTCCTGTTTCCGCTCTATTGGCTCCTGATTACGTCGTTCAAGTTGCCAGCCGACGTCAACGCCGGCCCAGTCTACCTGCCCTGGATCGACTTCACGCCGAGCCTGCATGCATGGCGCGAGTTGTTCGTCTTCGACTACGAGGACACGCTGAGGGCCTACATCAACTCGATCATCATCGCGCTTCTCGCCACAGCCCTTTGCGTCACCATCGGCTCGATGGCCGCCTATGCCTTGGCGCGCATTCAGTACAAGCCCAAATTCGCGACGATCGTTCTCTTCGTTCTCTGCTTGGTCGCGATGGCGGTGGTGGTCGGCCGTTGGGGGGTCGATTGGCGTCTGTCGCTTGCCGTCGCGCTCGCGGTCTTCTTCGTTCTCGCCCGCGCTGTTGGTCACCATTTCAAGGCCACGCTGGGGAACGGAGATATCCTGTTCTGGATGATCTCGCAGCGCATTCTGCCGCCGATCGTCGCCGTCATTCCGATCTACATGATGTTTCAGAGCATTCGGCTGCTCGACACCCACATCGCGCAGATCCTCGCCTACACGGTAGTAAACCTGCCGATCGTCGTTTGGCTGATGTACGACTTCTTCGTCACCATTCCGACCGACCTCGACGAGAGCGCGCAGCTCGACGGCGCCACCCGCTTTACCACCTTCGTCGAGATCATCCTGCCCTTGGCGAAACCCGGTCTCGCGGCGACGACGCTACTGGTGCTGATCCTGTGCTGGAACGAGTATCTGCTGTCGCTGTTCCTTTCGACGTCCAATGCGCAGACCATGCCTATCCTGGTCGCCGCCATGAATGCGGGCGAGCGCGGCATCCTGTGGTGGAGCATGGCGGTGGTCATTATCGTCATGATCATTCCGGTCGTACTGATGGCGCTCGTGCTTCAGCGCTTCATTTCCAAGGGGATACTGTTGGGGGCGGTGAAGGGATGAACGTGGATAGGGGCATCGACACCGGTCATCAAGCGCAGCGGCTGTCGCTGCGCAGCCTGAACAAATCGTTCGGTGCGGTTCACGTTGTTAAAGATCTCAGTATCGACGTTGCGCCGGGTGAGTTTCTGGTGCTGCTCGGGCCCTCCGGTTGCGGCAAGACCACCGGGCTTCGGATCATAGCCGGCCTGGAAACCGCCGATTCGGGGCAGGTGGTGCTCGGCGATACCGACGTCACCAACATACTGCCGAAGTACCGTGACGTGGCGATGGTGTTCCAGTCCTATGCCCTCTATCCGCACAAGACCGTAGCCGAGAACATCGATTTTCCGCTGAAGGTCCGTGGTGTGTCGAAGCAGGAGCGGGAGCTCGCTGTCCGCGACGCTGCTGCGCAGGTCCATATGGAGGATCTCCTCGACCGATACCCGCGCCAGCTGTCCGGCGGCCAGCGTCAGCGCGTGGCCTTGGCAAGGGCCATCGTGCGGCGGCCCTCGGCCTTCCTGATGGACGAGCCGCTTTCCAACCTCGATGCGAAGCTCCGCGGCTTCATGCGCGCCGAGCTCAAGCGCATGCAGCACCAGCTCGGGGTGACCACCGTCTACGTCACCCACGATCAGGTCGAGGCCATGACCCTTGCGCATCGCGTTGCGATCATGGACCGCGGTGTGCTGCAGCAGCTAGGCACCCCCCGCGAGGTGTATGATCGCCCGGCGAACCTGTTCGTCGCCGGCTTCATGGGCTCGCCGCCGATGAATTTCCTGCGCGGGTGGATCGAGAACAATCGCTTCGAGAGCCACGGTGTGAGCCTGCCGGTGGCAGCAGAAAAGGGAATCATGACCAAGGATGTGGTCATGGGCTTCCGCGCGGAAGACGCCGACATCGTCAAGCCCGGCGCTGGTCTGTTCGATGCTACGGTCTATGCCGCTGAGCCTACCGGCGACGTGACGTTGGTCACGCTCGTGGTGGGCAAGGAGAGCCTGTCGGTCAAGATGCCGAAGGATTACGACATCGACTTCGACAAGGCCGTTGCCGTGCACTTTCCGCTCGATCGAGGCTTTCTGTTCGACGCCCATTCAGGTGTGCGCCTGGCGGCCCGGCTCATGTCCGTATCCTGACCGATTCTTGCAGGCTCCAAGCCTGCATCTGGTGAACTAGTACTACAGTTGCCGTTTTGAGTTTGATGTAATTCCCTCCTTTGAAAACCAGGAGGGAATTGGATGTCGGTTGCGACTTGGTCGGGATCGCTGTTGGCATGGGAGCGGGAGCTTTCGGCGCTGAAGGAGCGACTTTCGCCCGTGTTCTGGCGGCGCGAGTTGAAGGAGACGGGTTGCGCCTTTTTGGATGGGTTGCTGTGCGGGATTGAGCGCAAGACTGGCTGGCTGATGGCGGAGGCTGCGGGGCTGGAGAGCGTGTGCTCTATCGTCTGAGTGTTTCGCCATACCGGGATCGCTTCGTCCTCAAGGGCGCGATGCTGTTCACCCTGTGGGCGCCTGTGCCCTACCGTGCTACCGGCGACCTCGATCTCCTCGGCTTTGGCGAGAATGCTCCTGCTGCCATCGCTGGCGTTCGGTTGGACTTCGTGGCGGAACTTGCTGGCGCGCGCCTGCCCATGCATGTCGACATTGGATACGGCGACGTGATCACGCCGGACCCGGTCGATACAGAATATCCTTCGCTTCTGGGGCAACCGGCGCCGCACCTGAGAGCCTATCCACCTGAAACTGTTGTGGCGGAGAAATTCCAGGCCATGGTGGCGCTCGACATGCTCAATTCGCGCATGAAGGACTTCTTCGATCTCTGGGCCATCGCCGGCGCCCCCGCCTTTGAAGGAGAGGTTCTGGCGCGGGCGATCCAGACGACCTTCGAGCGCCGCGAGACGCGGCTTCCCACCGAAAACGCCACTGGCGCTGACGGCGGGCTTCGCCGAGGCAAAGGAAGTCCAGTGGGCGGCGTTTTTGAGGCGGACCGAGATCGCTCTTGCACCTGAACCGTTTCCGGAAATCCAGGCGCGTATCGCCGAACTCGTCATGCCGCCGATGATCGCAACGACTGAGACTGCGCCTTTCAATGCGCATTGGGCGCCAGGCGGTCCCTGGAACGACGGATAGCATTTCAAGGTTGCAGATGGATTTCTAGGCACAGCGGATGCCGAGACCCGATGGCATCGGTTTCTGTGCAGCCTTGACCGCTATTGCTCGAAATTTGGTGCAGTAGCGGAAATCGTGGCCGCAAAAACCACGAATTTGTGAATGGGGTGCGGTTGGCTGACCAGTCGGGTCTCGCGGATCAGTCCTCGAAGGCGAGAGGAAGGCCGAAGGATGGGATGAGCGCCGGCGCCAACGGGCGCATGAAGGCCGTGAGGCTCGAGATGGCATCGCCCTCGATGCCCAGCACCTGCACCGAGTGGGCGCGCCACGCACGCTTGCCGTCGGCCTGGGTGTAGAGCACGAAGGCGGGCTGGCCGTTGGCCTGCGTCGGCAGCAGGCGGAAGCGACCGTAGTGCTTCCAGACCGCGCCGAAGAACCGGCCGATGGCCTCACGACCCAGATACCAGTGAGACCAAGGCGGCATGGCGTAAGTCGCCTCGCTCTTCAACAGCGCAACGAAGCCGTCGAGGTTCTTGTCTTCCCAGGCGCGAACGTAGCGGTCGAGCAGCGCCTGTTGGTCTGGCGGGGCGACAATAGGGCCGTCCATCCCGGCGCGATTGTGGCGCTCCAGCGTCGATCTCGCCCGTTGAAGGGCGCTGTTGACGGATGCGGTAGAGCCGCCGATCAGCAAGGCGGTCTCGGCGGAAGACCAGCCGAGCACGTCTATGAGCAGCAGCACTGCCCGCTGACGCGGCGGGAGATGCTGGAGCGCGGCGACGAATGCGAGGCGCACAGACTCTCGCTGTAGGTAGCGTGTTTCTGCGTCGGGTGACTCGTCGGCAAGCTGGTCCAGCTCCGAGTCCGGATACGGCTCAAGCCATGCGATGTCCGCCGGCGGCTGTCCCGATGGCATCTCGGTCGCGGGTGGGAAGCTTCCCTCCGGCAGAATCCGCTGGAGCCTCTTGCGCTGGGCGATGGCGTCGAGACAGACGCGCGTCGCGATCTGATATAGCCAGGCCTTGAGCGAACCGCGCCCCTCGAAGCTCGCGAAGGCACGCCAGGCGCGCAGATAGGTTTCCTGAACGAGGTCCTCCGCCTCGTGCAGCGATCCGCTCATGCGATAGCAGTGCGCCTTGATCTGCCGCCGATAGGGTTCGGCAAGCCGGGCGAATGCGTCGGGCCCACCGGGGCTTGCGACGGCCGGTTCGATAGCCGACACGCCGGCGATTGGCTGAGAGGTGCGGTCTGATTGAGCCATGAGCATCACTATACCCTCGCGATGCCGTCGCTAGAAACCTTGAAGACGCTTCCCTCCCAAGCGTTCGGGTGCGCGGCAAGCTCGAATACTGCCGCGACGACGTCTTCCGGGCTCTGAGGCGACTTCATGCTTTTGACGAAGTCGGCGACCGACATACCGAGATACTCGGCATACCCCTCGACCGCATGCTTGCCGAATTCGGTGCCGGGCATGATCGTCGCCGGTGCGACCGCGAGGAACCTGATTCCCAGCCCCAGCCGGTCGGACTCCTTCTGGCAATAGTTGGCGATCAGCATCTGCATGCGCTTCGCGCCCGCGTATCCGCCCGAAACCGGCGACCCGCCCAGCGCCGCTCCGCTCGAGACCAGAACGACCACCGAGCCCGGCGCCAACGGTTTCGAAAGCGCGGCCTTGCAGAACAGGAAAGAGGTTTTGACGTCGTTCTCCCAGTTGGCCGAGAACTGCTCCCAGGTCATCTCGTGGATGGCCGCTGCATGAGGTCGGGCTCCGCCGCAGACCACCAGCAGGCTCGGAACACGATCGCTGAACACCTTCTCGGGAGCGCTCTCGTCCGAGGCGTCGAGCTCCAGGACGTCGACGTCGCCGGCGCTGCGGGCAAGCTCGTCGAGCCCGTGACGGCGCCGTGCAACGGCCAGGGTGCGCGCGCCTTGCGCGGCGGCCCGCCGCGCAATCATCGCGCCGAGTCCGCGGCTCGCGCCCAGCACGATCACGTTCTTGTCCATCAGGCTTGGCATGTTCATCTCCACCGAGGGTCCTGTCTGCTAGGACGGGCCGCCGGATCGAGATTCATCGGCCGCTCTGAAAATTTTCGAGCGCTGGCGACGCCTCGTCGTCAGCAGACACCGCGGCCGTCGTCGGCCAGTCGCCATGACCGATGAATTTGCCCGGTCGGGAGCGTCATCGCTGGTGACGCCGAATGCCGATGGATGAGCCGACGGCGCTGCGTCAGCACAATGAATTTTAGGAAAATCAAGATGTTGCTCAAGGACAAAGTCGCCGTGATCTATGGCGCAGGCGGCGCGATCGGCGGCGCGGTGGGCGGTCGGTTCGCTCGCGAGGGCGCGAAGGTCTACCTGACCGGTCGGCGGCTCGAAACGGTCCGCGCCGTCGCGGACAAGATCTCCTCTCACGGCGGTTTTGCCGACGCGGCCCTGGTCGATGCCCTCGACGAAGCGGCGGTGGAGGCCCACATCGCGTCAGTCGCCGAGAAGGCCGGCAGGATCGACATCTCGTTCAACGCCATCACGGCGGTGCCCCAGCCGGGAACTCAGGGCATCCCGATCGCCGAACTGCCGGTCGATAGCTTCCTGGCGCCGATCAACCTCTACATGCGCTCGCAGTTCCTCACGGCGAGGGCCGCAGCCAGGCGCATGTCGAAGGCGGGCTCCGGGGTCATCCTGATGAACACGCCCGAGCCGGCGCGTATCGGCGCGGCGCTTGTCGGCGGCATGGGCCCGGCCTGGGCGGCGATGGAGGCGCTGAGCCGCAACCTCTCCGCGGAATTGGGGCCGAGCGGCGTCCGCTCGATCGTCCTGCGCTCAACCGGCATGCCTGAGACACAGACGATCGACGTCGTCTTCGGCCTGCACGCGAAGGCGCTGGGGATCACGCCGCAGCAGTTTCAGGGCTTCGTCGAAGGCATGACGCACCGGAAGCGCTCCACGTCGGTCGCCGAAGTGGCCGAGTTCGCGGCCTTCCTCGCTTCCGACAAGGCCAGCGCGATGACCGGCACGGTCGCCAATCTCACCGGTGGTTTGATCGTCGATTGACGCCCGCTCGTGGCAGACACTCCAATAGCGCCAGTGACGCTTGTCACTGGCGCTATCCGTCCGAATGTGGAGTCCGTCGACCTAGGACTGTCGCAAGATCGGATAGAACGGGCTGACCACGCCAAAGTTCAAACGAGGAGACGCGCTTGCAGGCCCCGACCTTGCGGGGTTCGCGCGAAGATGGAGTAGCTGGGCATCAACCCGTATGTGCGAAAGAGCTGCCCCGTAGATCGATCGCAGAGTCTTATCCGACCCATTGTGCGAGAGGAAATGACGTCATTGCGTAGCGATCCGAGCCAGGACGTCAGACCGCGCTCCCTGGTGCGACGTCCGCGGCGCGCCAATGCGGCGGATAGGTTTTCTGGTATCTAGGGAGAGCCTCGATCCGGTCCATCCAGCGTCCGACCGCCGGATAGCGCCCGACGAACGGCAAGAAGCCCAGATCGACGCCCTGCTTTTCGGCCGCCCGCGCGCCGCGGAGGGCGAGGGCGGCGAACGGGTAGACCGCGATATCGGCGGCGCTGATGGCGTCCCCCACGAACCAGTCCTGGTCCGCTAGGACCCGCTCGATCCGGGCGAACTCCGCGCGGACCTTCTCGACAGACGCAAAGACCGCTTCACGCTTTTCCGGCAGTTGCCCACTAAAGACAGGCAGAACGGCCGCTATCGTTTCATCCGCCAGATAGTCCGAGCATTCGCAGATGACCCGCCAGATTTGACCGGTCTCCCCGGCCGAGGCGCCGAACAGCTTGGGACCCGGGCAGGCTTGATCCAGGTAGGCCATGATGGCGACGGACTCGTTCAGAACGAAGTCGCCGTCGCGCAGCGCCGGCGCGCGTCCGCGGGGATTGATGGCGAGGTATTCCGGTGACTTCAAATCACCCTTGGAGCCATCCAAGCGCCGATCGACGTAGGAAGCCTGTTTGATCTCCAGCGCCAACAGCACGCGCCACGAATAAGGGCTGCCGCTCAGCCAAAAAATCTCGATTGCCATCTTCATCCTCCTCGGCGAGGGGCGCGGAAGGCGTCCCTGTTTCTTAAGGACGATCCGATGTTCGAAAAATCATCGGTCGCCTCTACGTCAATGCAGAAAGGCGTCGATATGGATCTTCCCGGTGGCGACGTTCGCGTAGCCGGCACCCCAGGCCGGTCGCGCGTTGACCCAGGCGTAATCCGCTGCGGCCGTGAGGAGATGGATTTTCACAGCCAGGTCGACGATCGGCTCGCCCTCGCGCGGTGTGCCGACGCCGTCGGCGGAAAACGCAATCCTGCTCCCGTCGTCGGTTTCGATGGTGCCGCGGAGATCGAGTTCCCGGCGGCCATCGGCGCGCACCCGCAGGTAATCAATGCCGCGCAGCGATCCCGCCACGCGCCCCTTGATTGATCCTGCAAGCGTGACATCGAATTGAGCCCCCTGCAGCGGCACATTTTCTTGCCCTGTAAAGATGGCTTCCATCTTCGCGCCGTAGTCGGTGACGCCCACGATATCGAGATCGTATTCGAAGATTTTTTCGCTACTCATGGCTGTTCTCCTCAGTTTTCTCCGGCCGCGGGCAGCCGATTCAAACGCCGCCTCATGTACGTAGACGGGGGGACCAGCCCGGATTCATCGACCTCGGCAAATTTTTCAGCCGAGAGCCGCGGCACTCGGGCCGACCGGCGCATGTCGATGGAGCTCTGCTCATATCTGGCGGTTTGGTGCGCGCCCGGACCGCGACGGTCAGGTCCCGCCACGCGAGATCGTTGGCTGATCGCAAGGAGGGAGGTCGATGTGGACACTAGCGATATCGTAGGGCTCTCGCTGGTCGTGACGGTCTTTTGCTGGCAGGGCTGATCGTGAACGCGCAGCCGAAGAACAAAAAATTGAACGATTGACGCCGATAGTCCCTGAAACCGGGCCGACTTGGAACCGGCGAATTTCCCCTTTCAATTCAAGAGCGGAAATTTCTGACGGATCGGGGAGATGGTTCTTCGTGGCGCACAGAAAAACGTTGCCCCGCTAGATCAACGCTCTACGATCGCTCAGAACAATCGAATGGGAGTGAAGGGGAGTACCGTGGAGTAGTATCGGATAGCAGAGGACACTCGAGCGAATCCCAGGCCAGCGATAGCAGTCGATAGATTCGAGGCGACCCGCAGATCTGCCGCTCTGTCGGGCGTCTCCCCGCTCTTCGAACGGCGCCCATAGGCCGTCGGGCTCACCCCAACCTTCGCGACTTTGTGGCCTTCAAATATTCGGTCGCGCGCTCGAAGAAGTTGGCGCGCGCGACCAGTTCTCGGCGTCGATCACACGGTCGTAGATCGATTACTGCTCTTTCTTGAACAAATCCTGGAAGATGAGCTGGCCCCAAGTGCGGCCGCGTGCGTGCACCAGCGTGCCACCCTCGTTGAGCTTTCCCAGCTCGACGGGCGCAAACCCGAGTTGTTTGGCCAAGGCCGCTACGGGAGCGATCGCGTCCTCGTCGTCGCTCGCCAGAAAGACGACCCGGTGGCCGCCCTCGACGATCGGATCGGTAGCCAGGGTGGCCGCAATCAGGTGATTGAAACCTTTCACGAGCTTGGCGCCGGTGAACGACTTCGTAACGAAGGCAGAGGACGGGAGGCCGTCCAGCTCTTCAGGGACAGGAAACGCGTTCATCGCGTCGATGACCGTCTTGCCTTCCCAACTCGGCAGGGCCTTCGCAACCGCGCGGTGCTCCCCGAACGGGACCGCCAAGATGATTGTGTCGGCCTCGAGTGCTTCCCGCAGCGACTTGGCGACGACCGTGGGTCCAATCGCCTGAGCCTGCGGCGTCAACGCCTCGGGCGGCCGGCGGCTCGCGACGGTCACCTCGATGTTTTTACGGGCGAAGGCGTGGGCGAGAGCCTGGCCTATCTTACCGAATCCTACAATTGCGTAGCTCATAATGTTTCTCCGATGTTGTGTTAGAACTAAAGTTCGCAAAGCGAACGTTGGCTAGGTTGCTCGCCCAATCGATCAAGTTTTGCGCGCACGCCTGGGAACGAGTTGCATCAGCGCTCTAGGCTCCGCGCCTAGTGATCCCGCCATTGGAGGGCCAACCGCGGGACGGCGTCGGGGTCAGACCTGCGACATGCCCCCGTCGACAACGAGATCGATGGCCGTCGTGAAACGACTGTCGTCCGAGGCGAGATAGAGGACCGCAGCCGCGATCTCCGTAGAAAGCCCGAAGCGTCCCAACGGAACCAGCGAGACGAAGTAGTCCGTCAACTCTTTGGAAATTCCGGCGAAGGCGGCCGTGTCGCCGATCGCTCCCGGACTGATGCTGTTCACCCGGATCTTTCGGTCCTGCAGGTCGTTCGTCCAGCTTCGCGCGAACGACCTGACTGCCGCCTTGGCAGCCGCGTACAAGCTTGCTCCAGCATATCCCTTGAGGTGCGCATTCGAGGCGTTGAGGATGATCGAGCCGCCCTCGCGCATCAGGGGTAACGCCTTTTGGACGGTGAACAGCGTACCGCGGACGTTGAGATTGAGCGTATCGTCGACCAACTGCTCCGAGATCGACCCGATCGGCTTGTCGACTTCTCCGCCGCCGGCGCTGGCGAAGACGATGTCGATGTGCCCCTTTACGGATTTCACCTTCTCGTAGAGCCGGTCGAGGTCCGCCAGGTTGGCGGAGTCGGCGCGCACGCCGGTCACGTTGCGGCCAATCGCCTTCACCGCCTCGTCGAGGACCTCCTGCCGCCGGCCGGTGATGAACACATAGGCCCCTTCTTCGACGAATAGTTTCGCCGTCTCAAGCGCCATACCGGAGGTACCACCCGTGATGACTGCAACCTTACCTTCAAGCTTTCCCATACCTTCTCCTGTCCTGGTGTCGGGATAGCATCTTGCCCCCGAGACCTCGAAATGGGCCCGCCGGCATCAGTTGTTGAGTGCGGAAGCGCGCACATCGGTGGTGCAAAATCGATCCGGCTGGACGACTGACGCCAGCCGCGACGATCGGTGTCCGCCGTTCGAAATTGGCCCGCGCTCGTCGCCATAAGCTATGATGACCGCCAGTACTGCTATACGATGCGTTAGATTCGGGCTTTGGAAGGCGCACCGCGCGGTGCCGGATTGCACCATGATCGACTGGGATGACATTCGCTACTTTCTTGCCGTGGCGCGCGGAGGCTCAGTGCGGGGTGCTGCCGAGCGCCTCGGGGTGTATCACTCGACCGTGCTGCGACGCATCGCACAGCTCGAGGAACGCCTCGGGGCGCAGATGTTCGAAAAGCTGCCTTCGGGCTACCGCTTGACGGCTGCGGGCGAGGAGGTCCTCGAGCTCGCGAACCAGATGGAAGCGTCGTCGCACCAGCTGGAGACGCGCGTATTCGGGCGCGACCAGAGCGTGCGCGGGCTTCTGCGGGTGACGTTGGCTCCGACCCTCGCGACACACCTGCTCATGCCGGACTTCGCCGATTTCGCGCGTCTGCATCCGGACATCGAGATGGAAGTCTTGTCGTCCGGCGAGCTGGCAAATCTGACCAACCGAGAGGCCGACGTGGCGATCCGCGTCGTCTACGACCGCAAAACCCTGCCGCTCAACCTTCACGGCCTGAAGGGACCGGAGCTGTTCGGCGGCGTCTACATGTCCTGCGATCGACTAGCCGCATGGCGTGCGGGCGCGCCTGATCCCATCCGGTGGATCGTCATAAGCATTCATGGAATTCCGGATTGGGCCGGCGAGGGTGAGGTTCGCACCACGGGGGTTCCATTCAGGACCACGGACGCCGAGGCGCAGATCGTTGCTGTACGGCAAGGGCTCGGGATCACGACACTGCCATGCTTCGTTGGCGATGCCGACCCCCTACTGGTGAGGGTGCCGGGCACCGACCTGCACATGTACGGAACGCTCTGGCTTCTCACACAGGGGGAGACACGCAAGACGAAGCGCGTGCGGCTCTTCACGGAGTTCGTATCCCGCAGGCTCGCCGCGTACGCTTCGCTTATCGCGGGGCCGTCCATATCGCGCGACTGACGCCCGGCAGGTCGCCGGCGACGCTTGCCGTAATCCGGTCGGAAGCCGAGCTGCGATCGCTTGAAGCGGCGTCGTTCATTCCGCGAATGTTGCGCCGTATCGCAACCGGCGCGGGGTCACACTACTGACGGCGACGGACTTCACCATCGCCGACGGTCTTTTTGGCAAGGCTGGAGACGCCGCTTTTGCGGAGAACTCCGAGGAAAATAGACCAACCGAAATCGATAGCCTTTGAAACCGAGCAAATCGCGGGCGAAAGTGCGGCGGATCTGTCTGACGGTACTTTTTGCAGATCAAGGCTTGAAATCTAATGTGAAAGCTCCCCTTCACGGGGCGTTTCCGCGCGAACGGTACTTTAGCCGGCGCCCTACAAGCCACTCATGATCAGTTTCCCGATGGCCAACTCGCTCGCGAAATAACCGCTGTATTTGGGCACGCTATCGGGCATGTCCAGCACACGACGGTGATAGAATATGTCGATCCGAACCGGCGGGAGACGGGCCTCGGGCTCGAAATTGCTGGCCGGGATGAACATCACTTTGAACGGCCAGACGCCCGCAACCTCCACAACGGGCCTGCCGCAGGTCCGGCAGATCCCGCGATTGAAGTTCGGCGGCGGACGGTGCTTCTTGAATGAGATGTTGCCGGCGGTTTTCAGCACGACATCCCTGGCGCGAACAGCGACCACATCCGCGAACGGTTTACCATTGAACTCCTGGCAGATCAGGCAGTGGCACCGGAACCTGGCTTTCGGCGACGTATGCACCTCGAACGAGCAAGCGCTGCACTCGCAGGAACCGCGTAGCGGCAACGATGTATGGGCGGTCATGTGCGGATGCTCCTGAGCTTGATTTGATGACGGCATGCTGGTCACCGAAGCATCATGTTGAGGATGATATCGATCGGCTGTCTGAACGGGGCATGGAGGAGGTTGGAGAGGTTCCAGCGACCCTGCTCGTAGATCCCCTTGGCATGGCTGAGCGTACGGAAGCCCTCGACGCCATGGTAAGCGCCCATGCCGCTGGGCCCGACGCCGCCGAAGGGCAAGTCATCCTGGGCGATGTGCATGATCGTCCCGTTGATAGTGACGTTTCCTGAGGTTGTTCGGCTCAGCACCATGCGTCGGTCTTCATCATCAGCGCCGAAATAGTAGAGCGCGAGCGGCCGAGGCCGGGCGTTCACATAGGCAATCGCATCGCTGATGTCGCGGTAGGGAAAGACCGGCAGGATCGGACCGAAGATCTCCTCATGAGCGATGCGCATGGTGTCTGTGACGCCAAGCACGACGGTTGGCGCCAGCGTGTTGGGGCGACGAGATGCATCACCGGGCCGGTTGCCGACCTCGATGATCCGCGCTCCCCTGGCGCCAGCATCCTCGATCAGGCCCTGGAGCCGAGCGTGGTGCCGCTCATTGATGATGGAAGTATAGTGTTCACTCGTCGGCCCGTCCGCATAGAAGGACGCGACTTTCCGGTCATACGCCCCAACGAACGACTCGACGTCGTTTTCGTGGACAAGCGCGTAATCCGGGGCGATGCACGTCTGGCCAGCGTTGAGCAGCTTGCCGAAAGCAATGGACGCCGCCGCTTGGTCGAGGGAGTGGCCTTTGGCGACAATGACCGGCGATTTGCCCCCAAGTTCAAGGGTGATCGGGACGAGGTTGGCGCTAGCAGCCTTCATCACCGCCCGCCCCACTGCGGTGCTGCCGGTGAAGATGAGATGGTCAAACGGCAGGGCAGTGAATGCCGCCCCTACCGCCGCATCACCGGTCACGATCGCGAACTGGTCCTCTGAGAATATCTCGCTGAACATTTTTGCGAGTAGCGCATTGGTGACGGGTGTAAACTCCGAGGGTTTCAGCATCACCCGGTTTCCGGCAGCGATGGCTGTTGCGACCGGCATCAGCGCGAGGTTCACCGGATAGTTCCACGGTGACATCACGCCGACGACGCCAAGCGGCTGATATTCGATGCGGGCGTTGCCCGTCCGCATGTGCAGAGCAACGTGGCGGCGGGTCGGCGCCATGAATTTGTGAAGGTTGCGGATCAGGTACTTCGTGCCCTCGGCGACCCCTCCAACCTCCATGATCGCCGTCTCATACCTCGAGCGATGCCCGAAATCGGCATTGATGGCATCTTCGATCGCTTTGCGGTGCCCGATTATCGTGGCCCTGAACCTAGCCAGATCAGCGCGCCGCTGCGCCAGCGAAGGCGGTCCGTCACGCAGAAAGGCAGCACGCTGGGCCGCGAGGAGACTGCCTAGCCGATCAGCGTCGGTGATTTTTTCGATTGCGTTCATGGTCCACCCCAATGTAGACAGGAGAAACTTATGCCCTTGACATAGGCGCTTAAGTAGTCACTGTCAACAATGTAATCACAAGAAACTTTGAGGTACCATGCAGGACGCACCCAACCGCCCCTATCACCACGGTGATCTCCGTCGTGCGGTTATCGAGACGGCGCTGGACATGCTTCGGGAGGAGAAGGGCTGGCAGTTCACGCTGCGCGAAGTCGCCCGCCGGGCTGGCGTAAGCCACGCGGCCCCCTACAAGCACTTTCCGGACAAAGCCTCGCTGCTTGCAGAACTCGCCATGATTGGCTTCGACCGGCTGCGGGAGTCTCTATCCGCTGCGAAGTCCAAAGCGCCCACAACGCTGCGCGACGAAATTACCCCGATAGCTCGTGCCTACGTCGCGTTTGGAACCGACAACCCGGCTCTCTACCGCCTGATGTTTAGCGCGGAGGAGGGGAAGGCGGTGGGAATGCATCTCAATGAGCGGGCGCTGGCGGTATTCGATGTTCTCCTCGAGATCCTCCGGCGCGGCCAAGCCGCGGGGAGCATTCGCAAGCGGCCTATAGAAGGTCAGGCGGCGGCCGGCTGGGGCCTCATCCACGGTATGACCATGCTTGCGATCGATGGGCTCTTGGTCCCCGAGAAGGTGGGATTGGCCCCCTTGGATGCGGCACTGAGCACGCTGGTGGAAGGGCTGGGGAACCCAGCAACATGACACGATACGCGCATGGTTGACGTCTTCGTCGTGAAGGGAAATCCGGCGCGGCAAGTCTTCGCGCGTTTCCGGCAGGGCGATCCTACGAGGATGCCTGGTGGCGCTCGATGTACGGAAAGCGGCACGATCTTGCGAAGGTGCTGCCGTCTAATCGTCTCCGTGATGCTACTACGGGCCTTGACTCATCCGCTCTCTCCTCAAGCATGTTGGGATTGCTACGAAGCGCTGGGGTGAAGCGTGGGCCATGGATTTCTCCATCATTTCATGGCGAGCGAGATAGTCTCTTGAACGATACGTTATAACGTATGCATGCATTCGCAACGAGCTGACTGGAGAAATCATGAGTGACGTTTTGTTGAGTGAGCCCGTCGCGGGCTTGGGGCAATCTCATGCGCCACGAAAGCGCCCGACGCGCGAGGCCGCCGAGGCCGCGGTTCGGACGTTGATCGAATGGGCGGGCGATGATCCGGACCGCGAAGGCTTGGTCGGAACGCCGGATCGCGTGGTGCGGGCCTATGAGGAGTTTTTCGAAGGGTATCGCATCGATCCGGTGGATCTGCTTGGCCGAACCTTCGAGGAGACGCAGAACTATGGAGACATGGTCGTGCTGCGCGACGTTCGCTTAGAATCGCACTGCGAGCACCACATTGTTCCGATCATCGGCAGGGCCCATGTCGCCTATCTCCCTTCGGGTCGCGTGGTCGGGATCAGCAAACTCGCCCGGCTGGTCGAGGTCTACGGCAAGCGGCTGCAAATTCAGGAGACGCTGACGGCGCAGATCGCCGACGCCATCGATCAGGTGCTCAAGCCGAAGGGTGTCGCTGTGATGATCGAAGCGGCACACATGTGCATGACGACACGTGGGATCCGAAAGCCCGGTGTCACCATGGTCACACGCCGCCTGATAGGCGCCTTCGAGACGGATACCGAGCTTCGGCGCGACTTCCTCGGTTCGATTTCGGGATCGCGGGAGGCATTCGGATGAGTAGGATTGATCGTGGCGGTGATCGGCCGAAGCAGTTTGCGCCGCGGTTGACGATCGAAGGAGTCGAGGAGGGCTTACTTCTTGCGCCGAAGTTCAACGCTGAAGGTTTGATCCCGGTCGTGACGACCGGTGCCTCATCGGGCGAGGTCCTTATGATGGGCGTGATGAACGCGGATGCATTGCTGCAGACGATCGAGACGGGCGAAGCGCACTATTGGAGTCGTAGCCGGCAGTGCTTGTGGCACAAGGGGGCGAAGAGCGGGCTTGTTCAGAAAGTCATGCAGATACGCATTGGATCTGGTTGCGGGTCGAGATCGCGGGCATCGCGAGCTGCCATGTGGGCTACCGGTCGTGCTTCTATCGCTCGATCCCCGTTGGACCTCTCGGCGAGACCCCGATTATTCTCACCTTGGAGGAGAAGGCAAAGGTCTTCGATCCGGTCGCCGTCTACGGGCACGCACCGAACCCGACGCAGTTGTGACGAGTCCCACGCATCGCGCACCTCATGTACGGAACTCGCGTTATGAAGCGGATTGCACCGCAGGTTCCGTGCTTTAGCTATTTGGGTGAACGTCGTTCCAGTGCCAGATTATCGCGTATCGTAGACATTATGGCCGGCGCTGAGAGCGTGTTTCGCGCGAAGCGAACACGATTGCGACCGTCTGATTTCGCGCGGTAGAGGGCAGTATCTGCGAGCTCGATCAACTCCGACCACGCGCGTTCGCCACGTCGGCCGGACGCGACGCCGAAGCTCGCTGTCACGCGGAAGGGTGTTCCATCGGGTGTCGTGAACGTCTCTCGTTGCATAGCGAGGCGGATCTTTCTTGCAATCGAAATGGCGCCGGAGAGATCATTGCTGGAGACGAGAACCGCGAATTCTTCGCCGCCGAAGCGGGCGATCAGATCGCCGGCCCGCAGTTGGGACCGCAAGAGTTCCGCGGTTTGGATGAGCACGCGATCGCCCGTGACATGTCCATAGGTGTCGTTCACCTTTTTGAAATGGTCGATGTCCATGAGGATAAGGCACATGCTCTCGTTCGTGCGTTCTCCAATAGGCGATGATTGGGCAAAGCGGTCGAGCATCCGCCGGTTGAGGAGCGCCGTCAGTCCGTCAGTTTCCGCCTGGACTTTCAATTCCCTGGTGAGGGAGGCGCGCTCTTGCAGCTTGCCCTGAAGGACTTCGATCGCCTGGAAAAGGTCGCGAATCTCACCGGCCTGCGTCGGGCTAGTCGCTGTGGCAATGGGGCGATCTTCTGCCAGTCGAAGGACGTCGTCATGCGCTTGCATGAGCGGACGAAACACATGTGTTCGCACGGAGAGGATGATACCAATGAGCGTCGCAAGAACGATCGCCGTCACCAGCACCACTATCGCGAGGCCGATGAGGGCGTTTGTTCTTGCGTCGGCAAACTTTTCGACGACGGCGTCGAGGAACTCGCTTCGATATGTTTCGATCGGCCGCATTGTTGGGACGAAGCGTTGAGTGAATTCTGTCGCGGTTAGGGTGTAGCGCGACTCGCGCCGGCCCTCGTCGATAACCTGGTCGACCAGATCAAGACCGCCGCGGAAGAAGAGCCGTTCAATTTCGTCGCGGCTCTTTATCAGTGACGGCGTATTGTAGAGGGCGTTCTGGCTATTGATCAGTTGCCAGAGTTCGAGGAGCCTTCCTTGGCTGCGGCGGCTCTCGATCACATTCTGCAGCGGCAATCTCTGCCCTGTCGTAAGTGGGGCGATGATCTGAGAGGCGACTCTGCCGCCGTATTCGCGGAGATCGCTGAGCATCTGCCCCAGAAGGGCAGGTGCCGAGAGCCCTGTGTCGTGCTGGACGAGTTCGTCGGCATTCCAGGCGATCACCGCCCGGAATAGCTCTGATGCCTCGAACATGCTCTCGATCGCGTCCTGGATTTCGGCCGTTTTCAGCGCAGCTCTCGGGATTGCCGCGATTCTGTCAACCTTGCTTCGTGCAAGGGTGAGTTGGTAGCGGATCCGTTGCAGCATGTCCGGTGGGACGGTGTGGTTGTGCAGTCCGAGGGGAACGTCTGACACATCGGCGAGCTGCGCTAAGGCGGCATCAATACGCTGCCTGAATTCTACCAATCGCTTCATCCCCGCACTATCGAGAGACGGTTCCTCGGACATGACGATGTTGGCGGGACCGCGCTCGGCGGACAGGAAGTTTGCCGTATCGAGGACGAGCCGATATTGCCGGATGTCATGGAGGTTCTGTCGCGAAAGGGTGAAGTCGCGATAGGTTGGCGCAACGATCGAGAAAGCGAGAATCGTTGTGCAAATAATGGCCAGGAAGACGCGGATTAACAGTTTGCGATCAAAGCTACGCTGGAAGAATCCTTGAGTGAACCGAGCCTGGGTGCGGCCAGCCGAGTGCTTATCAATAATAGAGCTGTCTAACTTGAATTTAAGTGGAATGAAGCTCTTCAGCATGTGAATGAACTGACCAGCACGTTAGCGTTTTCGATTGATGCTACGACATCGCTAAGCGGCATGTCTCGACAAACTCCATAGCGTACTTGGCCTTCATTTTGGTGAAAGCATTTGGTTAGAAATTTATTGAATGCAGGCCAGGCCCGGGATTGCGCGGCGACAGAGGTAGGTTTGTCGCGGCAGGAACTGCGGTCGAAGGGCGAGCGATCTGCAGGCACGCTTGGCGGCCAGGCGAATGCTCTTGCGAACGGAGTTCGCGGCCGCTTGCGCTCGCCGCGGCAGGCGAAAGCCTTGGCGAGGTCTCGATCATATGACCTGCTGTGGAAGAGTGAGAGTGGTTGCCGAGCCTGGTGGAACGTATGATACGGCGATCTGGATGCCGCACCGGCTAGCTTTCCGATCCCTTATATCCTGATCCAGTTTTGGGTTCGGCTCCCGTTGGCGCTCACGCCCAGCCAAGTCGCTAAGGGCTCCGCCCTCGCGGCGGGCAAGTCACGCGTGAGAAATCCACTACTTCACGAAGGCCTTCGTCAGACCCATTGTCCGGTCCACGATAATAACCACTGCCAGCGTCATCAGGATCAACAGAACTGAGACACTTGCCACTAACGGATCCGCCTGACTCTCGACATGATGGAATAGCTCAACGGGCAGCGTGGTCATTCTCGGTCCTGTCAGAAACAGCGTGATGACCACTTCATCAAATGAAACGAGGAAACAGAGCGCAGTAGCCGCAACGATACCCGGTGCCATCATCGGCAGGGTGACCTTCCCGAAAACGGCTAGGGGCTTGGCTCCTAGCGACGAAGCCGCCTCTTCACACGCAAGGTTAAGGTTGCCGAGAGAGACGGAGAGCACCCGCAACGCATAGGGAAGTGTGATCACCAGATGGCCAATAACAAGACCTGTGAATGTCGCCAGCAGACCCATCGATGCAAAAATAATCAGTATGGCCAACCCGAGAACGATTGTCGGCAACAGCAATGGGGCGGTGAAAAGGTTGAACAGGAATTCCGACCCTGTGACCTTTAACCGGACGATCGCATAAGACGCGGGAATCGCGATAATCAACGACAAAACGGTAACAACCGTTGCAAGCCCGAGACTTGTCAGAAACGCCGACATCATAACGTTGTTTCCGAGCAGGGCCTCATACCATCGCAGCGACCACGAGCTCGGCGGAAAGGCGAGGATCTGATCGCCGCTGAAAGAGATCGGAAACACGAGCAGGACCGGCGCCAGAAGAAACAGGAACAGGATGGTAACGGCTATACGCATAAACCAGGAGGTGGGATTTTCTTCCATACCGTTACCCTTCGATTACATGCAGGATGCGCGAGTAGACAGCCAATGCAGCACCGAAAATGACGAGCACCAGCATCGACAACGTCGCAGCCAGCGGCCAGTTCAATGTTACGATTGCCTGATCGTAGATTTCCGTCGCAAGCAAGAATACCCGTCCGCCGCCCATCAGCTTCGGCGTAATGAAGGAAGAGATGGCGAGGACAAAGCAAAGAAGGCAGCCAAGGGCGATACCTGGTAGAGTGAGAGGCAGGATCACACGCCAGAACGTCCTGAATGGTGGCGCACCGAGAGTTCGTGCTGCCTCCTCTACCTTGGGGTCGAGCCGCCCAAATCCAGCCATCAACGACAAGATCATGTAGGGCATCAGGATCTCGGTCAGTCCAATGACGACGCCGGTGGTGTTGAACATCATACGCGGCGGCTCAAACCCCATCGACGCAATCACATTGGCAACCGGCCCCTGTTCGGCCAGTAGGGCGATCCAGCCATAGGTCCGCACGACCGCTGAGGTGAGGAGCGGTGAGATGACGAGAACCGTCAAGAATGTCCGCCACGCACCGGACGCGCGATGAAGATATAGGGCGATGGGATAGCTCACCAACAGGGTCGCGAGGGTAATCCCCAAACTGACCACGATCGAGTTCGTGATCAGCTCGATATAGAAACTATCCTCAAGCAATCCCGTCCAGTTGGCTGCAGTGAACGCCTCTGCAATCCCGCCGCCAGGCAGAGCTTCGTTAAAGGACATTCTTGCCAGATTGAGAACCGGAAGAATAAATCCGATGGCGTTGACCAGAGCGATTGGCAACAGCAAGGTAATAGCGATGCCGGCAGCGCTGGATGATTTCTGGTCGCTGAGAGGTATATCAAGAGTTGCCGTCGTCATTGATCCGCTCCGAAGACGAGCGTGTCCTCGACGCTCCAGCAGAGAACGGCTTTGTCACCCTGGCGACGGCTGATTTGAGTTTTTTTGGTCGATTCTTCGACGATAAACTCGGAACCGTCGACATCAAAATGATACTGGATGACGTCGCCGACAAAAGTAATACGCGAAAGCATAGCGGCCGTTCGGTTTGCCGTTTCATCTTGTTCCGGTGACGTTGCGTTCCAATCGATATGAAGGCGGTGTGGGCGCACCATCACCACAACGTCGTCCTGCGCCGCCGGTTTTGTCGACCGAATGGCCGTTGAACCAATTCGTATAGAACCGTCTGCCGTGCGCTTGCCTTTGACGCGGTTCGTGCGACCGACAAAGGAGGCCACGAACGGCGTCGCCGGCCGCTCGTAGATCTCATGCGGCGTGCCGACCTGTTCAATCAGTCCGCCTTTCATGACCACGATACGATCACACATGCTCAAGGCTTCCACCTGATCATGCGTCACAAAAACTGTTGTGATGCCCAGCTGCTGCTGTATGTCCCGGATCTGAGTGCGCATTTCATCGCGCAGTTTTGCGTCGAGATTCGAGAGTGGTTCATCGAGCAGCAGAATGGACGGTTCGATAACAAGCGCGCGAGCCAAGGCAACGCGTTGCTGTTGACCACCGGACAGCTCGCGTGGTTTTCGCTCGGCAAGATGGCCAAGCTGGACCATGGCCAGCGCCTTGGCCACCTTGTTGGCAATATCGGAACGCGACAGGCCGCGCATTTCGAGACCAAAAGCGACATTCTTCGCCACGGTCATATGCGGAAACAGGGCATAGCTTTGAAAGACAAGCCCCATGTCCCTGCCATGAGGTGCGATTTGGGTAATGTCGCGTCCCTCGACAGCGATCTTTCCGGCAGAGGGAGAAATCAATCCCGCAATCATACGCAGAGTTGTCGTTTTGCCGCATCCAGAAGGGCCAAGCAGAGCGATCAGCTCGCCCTTGCGGACCTCGAGATTCAGATTTGAGATAACTTCGACAGGACCATATTTCTTCTTGATACCTTCCAGCCTGAGATACGGATCGCCAATCGTTTCAACGTCATCGCGTTTGATGGTCTGATGCATCATGGTAGCCTCCAAATTTTCACGGCTTGAAGTTTAGCGGCTGAGCGGAATGATGCGACGACGCCATTGCTCGGTGATGCCATCACGGACTTTCGCCACTGCCAGCCAGTCAATATCGATCATCTTGTCCATATCGTCTGCGGCGGTGCGCTTCAAAGCATCTGGTGCGATGACAGTTTTGGAATTCGTTGGAGCATAGAACATTTCGCCGGTGAAAGCCGCCTGGGCTTCAGGGCTGAGTGCGTAATCTATGAATTTCTTCGCCGCATCGCTCGCCGGAGCATTCTTCACTAGATTGATCGTATTGATCTGGAAACCGCTGCCTTCTTGCGGCAGGGCAACGCCCAGTTTGCCACCAGAGGTTCCGGAGTAGATCTGAGCGCGCGCATTCCAGCCGATACCCAAGGCGGCCTGTCCATTGGCGATTGGAGCATAGACATCCGGCTTCGGATCCCAGGTCTGCACGCCCGGAGCGAGTTCACCAATCTTGGCGATGCCTGCCGAAACGTCGGTCTTGTAATCTCCGCCGCCGGCAAGCTTGTTTGAAATGATCGTAAATGTTGTTCCTTGAATATCCGGAGCAGCCTGTATGATCACCTTCCCTTCATACTGCTTGTCCCAAAGGGCGTTCCATGAGGTCGGGGCTGTCTTCACCTGGTCAGTGTTGTAGATGATCACCAGATTGTCGAAGGTAACGCCGACGCCTGCAACACCTTCGGCGTGAGCGTTCGGATAAAGATCCTTGACGTTTGCAGACACACTTTCATCGACCTTGTCGAACAGGCCCTCATCCGTGCCCGCCTTCGCCACGCTCACATCAAGTATCGCCACATCTACTTGCGGACTGCTCTTTTGCGCACGCAAGGTCCCGAGCATCTGCGCCGAGTTCGGCATCCCATAGAACTGCACGATGATATCAGGATATTTTTTCATGAACGGCTCGATGACGGCCTTCGTATAGTGTTCTTGAAAGATCCCGCTATAGGCCGTCAGCGTTACGGTCTCCGCCGATGCGCTGGTGACCGCGGCGATCGTAAGCGCTGAAACAGCAATTGAAAGTCTTGCAAACATCATCTCGTTCCCTGTTTTTTATGAGTTGAATGTTATCGATCAGGCGACTTGGCGCTTCTGGCCCTCCACGATTTTCGTTGCCCCCGAAATGTCGGGAAGGAATTCACCTTTACGCAAGCGTTCGAGCAATACGATTTCGTTTTCCTGCATGCCGAGCGCTTTCTCAGCGGCAGCCTGGGCTTGGGATGGTGCCAGGACAACGACGCCACTTTCATCGGCGATGATAGCATCACCTGGGTTGATGACTTGACCGCCGACCGTGACCGAGACGTTGATCGCCCCTTCCAGACCCAGAATTTTGGTTGTTATCGGTGACGGTCCGCGGCACCACATTGGCATTTGCACCTTGCGTATCTCGGAGAAATCCGTCGCGGGACCATCGATTACCGCGCCGACAACGCCGGCCAGCTTCATGGCGTGCGTCACAACGCCGCCCCAGCAGGCATGGCGATCATCGCCACACCGTTCGATTGCAACGAAATCGCCAGGACGGACAATCTTGGTCAAGTAATGCAGGATAGTCGAATCCGCATGCGGAATGCGAATAGTGACAGCAGTTCCAGCGACACGTTTTTCCGGCAGAACAGCTCGAATTTCCCGATCGACGAAACCCGAATGCAGGAAATGTCCAATCGTGGCTGTCTCGACCTGTTCCATGAGCTTGATCAAATCAGCATCGATCTGACGCGGCATTTCGTTGACTTCAAACATGGGCTGACCTCTCAAAGGACATGGTGACGGGCAACGGGAACATCGCCGCGTACTTTTGTGACATAGCCGAGATCCAGTTTGGAACTGGTGGTTCCGACGCCATCTGAGCACTGCGCTACTATATGCCCCCATGGGTCGATGACCATGGAATGACCCCAGCACCATTTGCGTCCCTCGGCGTGGGAAAGTGTCTGCCCCACCGCAAGAAAATAGGTCTGCGTTTCGATGGCGCGGGCGCGGGCAAGCACTTCCCAATGGTCCTTGCCGGTCATCAGCGTGAACGCTGCAGGAAGAACGATGACTTCGGCACCCTCGTCGCGCAGTTTGCGGAACAATTCGGGGAAGCGCACATCATAGCAAATAGCGCAACCGACTTTTGTGCTGCCAACTTGATATGTGACGACCTCATCGCCGCGGCTGATCGTATCTGACTCGCGGTAGACCGTGCCGCCTGGCGTATCCACATCGAACAAGTGAATCTTGCGGTATTTCGCCAGTTCCTTGCCGTCAGGGCCAAAGACGATCGTCGTGTTGTAATATTTGTTGCCATCCTGTTCGACGATGCTGCCAGCATGAATCGTAACACTATGCTTTGCGGCCAGTCCCGACATCAGCCGGTAGCCGTCGCCATCCGGAAACGTCTCGGCATTGGCGTAGATATTGTCCCGGCCCTCGCCAAGGAAGGCATAGTATTCGGGCAACACGACGAGATCAGGGGCATCATTCTCAACGGCTTCGTTGATCAAACGTGCCGCGATTTCCAGATTTGCGGCCTTGCTGTCTTGCGAGTTCATTTGCACCAGGCTGACTTTCACGCTCATACCTCCATTGCGGTGAAGGGATCGTGCGCAAAATATCGTGGTGAGACAAACTCGAAATAATTGAGCAGTCCTATAGAATTTTCTTATGCATTCGTGGCTGGCTGTTGCATTCGATCGAAATGACTCTCAGGCATCCGCCATGCAGAGTGATACTTCAGCTGCCATCTGGGCAATGATCGACGGCAGAAGACTGTCCGGGTGATCGGCATAGACCGCATGGAAGGTAAGCGGATGAAATGCCGGTGCAACGTCAAGAATCTCCAATGCACCTGCGTCAATATATTCGCCCAGGATGACGCGCGGCAGAGGCGCGACACCAAGACCATCTTTGGCAAGGCGCATGATGGTGGCAAGCGAGTTGGAATTCGAGATCGCCGGCACCTCAAGCCCTGCTTCGCGAAACTGCTGCAACAGCCCATGATGAGGAACGCTTCCTTTTGAAAAGGCCAGCAATGGGTAGCTTGCAAGGTCCGCAAGTGTCAGTTTTTTGCCTGCCAAGCCGTATTTCGGGCTTGCCACCCAGACGCAGCCATACGTCCCAAGATTGATGTTGACCAATCCATGATCAAGCGCTGGGCCCATGATCAACGCTAGGTCGATTTTCCGTTCAATGATTTCCCGCGCCATGTTGAGGCTCGTGTCGACATTGAGATCGATGGCGATCCCCGGATAGCGCTCCTGCACCCGCTCGACAAGGCGTGGCAGAAACGAGTGAACAATGGAGTCGATCGTGCCGATACTGACTGAACCTTTTAGGCTGGTCGGATCGGCTATCGTCTCGCGAAATTCTCCAACCGCCTTCACGATCTCTTCCGCTTTGGAGACCGCTTGCTGCCCGACCGGTGTAAGTTTGACAGTGCGCATATCGCGATCAAACAGCTGAACACCAAGCTCGCGCTCGAGTGTAGCGATGCGGTTGGAAATCGAAGCCTGAGTTGTATTCAATTTCTCCGCAGCGGCACTAAAACTGCCGAGGCGGACGATCCAGAGGAACGTTTCGACGAAGCGCAGGTTCATATTGCTCGATCCTTTCCGGAGGCATCTTCCTGCAAATGACGCGTGATGCCAATGCCCGCGCTCTTCGACTGCGAACAGGCTCAAAGGACGGGTGCGGTTCCACGTCGTGCAGCGCCTAGCCTTTCGTGCGCCGGCTCGGCGCGGGAACGCTGCCCGCGGCGACCTTCCGCGCCTATCTGGTGCTGGACCGCCAGTTCCTCAGGCAGCTCGCCGGCGCCTATGCCCTCGCCGCCTACAAGAGCCGCACCGTTGCCGACATCCGCGCGGCGCAGCTGGCCCTTGCCGCCATCCTCGACGCGACCGAACTCCATGTGCGGTTACACGGGCGAGGGGGCCCGTCGCCGCAGGATATTGAGGCCGCGCCCGAGCACCAGGCGACCATCGCCTATACCTGTTTCGTGCTGGACTGCGGGGCGGCCGCCGATCTGCTCGACCTGCATGTCGCTCTCGCCCCTTGCGCCGTCGGATATGCTGAACTTGGCCGTGCCCTGGCACCGCACGGCGTCTGGGTCCTCGATGGGCACCTCTATCGCGTTTGGATCGATGAATACGCCGGCGAGGACGATCAGGGCATCGCGGCCGCGGCCCGCTGCCATCTGGACGACCTTTCCGCCCAGACCATGCCTGAGCAGCATTTCGGCGAACTCGCCAACCTATCAACTTCTTCTCGCGTATTTGTATACCCACCCTGGTCAAGCACGGGATCGGCTGAGCCTTTGCCCCCGACCATGTCATTGCATACCCCCCATGTGAGCCGGACCTTACTAGCCCTCGCTGCAGTTTGGCGACGGTCAGTTTCAGGTCGCATTGGGAATGATCTGGCACAAGCAACGGCCTTGCGGGGCGGCTGCAAAATGGCTTTGCAAGCGCCTTGCCACTACGAAAATCGACGCCAGGACGAGATGAGCGCCTGGGTCGCTCCGATTGAAAACGCTCCAATTTGCGGATGATGCCTCAGCCGTCGCTTGGCCGGAGCATCCTTGGTCTTTGATCCAATGCATGTGCCAGCAGCGGTCCCTCCCAAAGCCTGATGTCGATCGCTTTCGCTGTTCGTTTGCAGAACCGGGAGGTAGCTTAAGACGAGTGCATCGTCGTCATTCGCTACCACTCCATTTATTTCGAGCCAGGTGCGAGTCGCGAAGGGGGCTTCTTTCACGCCAATCACAAGATTTGCGCTACATCCCTCTTCGGCGAAGAAGAATAGACAAGCCAAAGAGTCCAGAACGCAACTTAGAGGGAATAGGCGGAGGGCTTTCAAGCGGTTGTATGCCACAATCAAGCAGGCAATATCATCAAGCGACGTTTCTGGTGCATTTGCCATCCGACTCGCACGGTCTTTCGCAAGCTTTACTATGGTCCTTGTCGACCTAAAGCAATATAGCCTCGCACGCATCGTGGCACCCTGAAAGCGCGGAAAGAGCAGAACATCTTCTGAGAATTCAGATGTATGCGTGAAACGAAGATCAACGTTCAAACCTGCGACAGTATTTACATTGTTCCGGCGCATGTGACCGGGAAAATGGTGCATCTCTGACACCTTGAGGCCGTCCTTTTTCACCCGTTGAGCGCGCTTTCTCTACGCTTCTGGTGCTGCGTTCAAGTTAGGAAGTATCTGCAGAATAGATAGATCGCGGCCGATTGAGCGCTTGCGGCTAAGCTGGATCCTCGTTCAGCCAAATTTGCGCATGTGCGGGCAATTTTGCTGGGTTACGCGAGCGCGAGGTCGCCCGCGCCGGGTACGGAGTTGGCGGCTAGCAAGCCCCATGCCGTTTCGGGGACCGCAGAGGGTGAAACCGTAAGCGGCAAGTTCACCGGCACGGTCCAGCTATCGAGCGGCAAGTTCGCCATCGTCGAGAAAGGCCATGAGTTCACCCTTGTCCCTGGCGTCCTGTCATTGACCGCCAGTTCTGCCGCGACGTCACGGGCGCAGTGCAGTGCAAGGAGGATCGGTGTCGTGGCAGCTTGGGAGACAACGTGACTGACACTGGAGTGACCACGCGCCGGTCAACGCTTCCACGTGATGCTCAGTGCAATGCGTGTCGCTGCAAGGTGCATACCTTGAGGTGATCGTTTGAGCCCGCCCTCCGCTCCGAAGGGCAGCCATGATCTGCCATGGCGCTCAAGTTCCTCCGGCCGACATCAGTGCTCGCCAGCGGGTGATCCTTCGCGCACACGATTTTTGAGTGGAACCCTGCGTCCCCGATCGGTTGACCAGATCGAGACCAAGATCCTCCTCAAGATTTGACTTCCATTTGATCCATGCAAACGGCGCACCTATCTGCATTCCAGATAGTGTCTAACTTGATGCGCTCCAAGTTGCAGATAGGATATGCACAGTCAATATGTCTCGGAGGGTAAGCGCTGTGCGCCTGGACTCGCAGCTTCAGAAAGGGGCAAGCGACGCAAGCCCGGCCAATGGTGTCGAGCCTACCGGCCTCACTATCACCAGCCGCGATGATGTCGTGGCGCTGCGCGCGGGCCTGAAGAGCTTCATGGACACGCTGAACGATGACGAGAAATCGATCTTCGGAAGCCTGCTCTTCGCCGATCCAAAGCCTACGCTTCACCAGCGCTTGAGCCTGCCCGAGGAAGCGGTTCTGAACAGGCGCGAGCGCGCCATGCTCCGCCAGATCGAACAAATCCCGGTGGATAAGACGCCAGCGCAGTCGTCGAGCATGATCATCGTCATGAAGGCGACCCGGCTGTGCAACCTGCGCTGCACCTATTGCCACGCCTGGCGAGAGGGGCCGGGCCATGTGATGTCGTTCGCCGTCCTGGCCCGCACGATACGGGACGCGCTGCAGGCGCCCGGCGCGCGGCATATTGAGTTCGTCTGGCATGGTGGGGAAGCCACCCTTCTGGGCGTCAAGTTCTATCGCAAGGCCCTGTGGCTTCAACAGCGATATACGTCCAAGGGTGTCAGTTTCTCGAATGCGATCCAGACCAATGCCGTGGACATCTCGGATGACATGCTGAAGTTCCTTCGGGACTACAGCATTTCTATCGGTGTGAGCATTGACGGTCCTCCCGCTATCAATGATACGCGCCGGGTCGATGTGAACGGGGCCGGCACCTCACAGCGTATACTTGCTACGCTGCGACAGCTCCGGCAGAACGGCATCAAGCATGGCTTGCTTGCCGTGATCGATTCCGAGGTCGCCGCCATGCCGCCGCGAGAGCTCCTGGACTACTTTGTCCTGACCGGCGCCAGATCCCTCGACATCCTAAATGCCCTGCCGGAGAACGACGAATCTTGCAATGTTATCGGCACCTATATCCCCTGGCCTGAATACGTGAAATTCATGTGCCGCCTCTATGAAGTCTGGCGGGATGAGTATCAGGACAGGCTTGAGATACGCACCTTCATCTCACTGTTGAACAAAGTCGCCAACAGGGAACATGGTCTGTGCATTTTCGCCGGTGATTGCCAGGGCAAATATCTGACGATCGAAAGCAATGGCAATATTGCCGCTTGCGACAAATATGTCGGCGATGACAACTATCTTTACGGCAACATCTTCAAAGGCAGTTTGAACCGGTCGTTGGCGGGATCGCAAAATCTCAAGCGAGCGAAGGCCGAACTGGACGGCTACAAGACAGGATCCTCGCAATGCCAATGGTACTCGGTCTGCACGGGCGGTTGTCCGCACGATCGTAAAACCTCGCGCAGGCTCCTGAACGACACGTCCGGCTGCTGCGGGCTTGGGCCGCTGCTGTCCCTCATGGAAAAGGACACTGCGCGCGGCACCATTTGCCTGCCTTAGCTCATTTGAATCGCGGAGCCGCCGGATTCTGGGCGTCCGACGACACGTTCCGCGATCTATGGAACCCCGCCCAGAAAAGGAGAGACAGCATGGACGCTGCACTTCTTGACGCGCGCCAGGATATGGCGAAGCGCGTTCGCGACCACAGCAAGAGCCTTTCGCCTCGTCAGCAGGAGCTGGTCTCGCGGATGCTTCAAACCGCGCTGGACCGCCTGCCCATCGAGCCGACGAAGCTCGAGCCCGATATGGTCGATGCGCAGTTCGATGAAGCCTTCCGTGACGGCACCGCGCCGACAATGTGGATCTTCAACATCTGGAAATACCAAATCTGATCCCGCCGACGGGCGGCCAAATTCATAGGCATCTTCACGTGAACCACGCGATTCAGCTCTCCTCGGGCGCGGCCAACCCGAGGAGAGTTTCTGTTTGACAGAAAGAAATTGCTGAATAATACTATCTTATGAACGTTTGCCGAGGTGAGTTCAGCCCGCGCCCAGGGACTCTTCGGCGCAGCATGAGACTGCGAGGTTGGGATGCAGCATCGATTCCGGGAATTCTTCGGCATAAGGACGGCAAAGGATTTCGTCCCGATCATCGTCAATTTCATTGGCACGACGGTTGCGTTTGTGGCCGTCGGACTGTGCATCCTGATTGTCAGGACCGATCTCTCTTACGACAGTTGGGTTCGCAACAGCGGCCAAGCGTATCGGCTCTTCGTAACGATCTCGCCGCCCGGCGCGGGAAAGATATCTCTGCCCGCCATCAGCCCCCGGCTGGCCGATTCGCTGAAGGGTTTGCCGGGCGTTGAAGCGGTCACCCGCCTTTCGCGAGAGAACATGGTCATCTCGCGAAACGGGGAAAGGTTTTCCGAAACCGTGCAGGTCGTAGACGAGAATTTCCTGGAGGCGTTCGGTCTGGAGTTGCGCGCGGGGAGCCTCGCACACGCACTTCAGGCACCGGGTAACGCTGTGCTTTCGCAGCAGGCTGCGCAGAAATACTTCGGCACGGCCAACCCGATCGGCCAGACGCTTGAGCTTGACACGGGCGACAGCCTCCAGGTGACAGGCGTGTTGCGATCGGTGCCAGAGAACACCCATCTCAATCTCAATCTGCTTGTTAGCAGTGCATCGCCTTTCACCATTCTGAACCGGCAGTTCCAATCCGCAGGCCCTGGCGAGAGCATCGCGTACACCTATTTCTGGCTGGATGACGGCATCGCGGCGAAAGAGGTAGCGGTGCAGCTCTCCAATCTGCTTGTGACGACGCCTATCATGCCGCCAGAACAGGCGTCCGTGGTGAATCCGGTCCTTGGGATGATGCCCGTCACGGAGATCCACCTGAACAATTTCCCGTCTGGCGAGCTGAAGCCGGGGGGAAGCCGGACGATGATCGGCGTTCTGGTTGCCATCGCTACGATGATTGTTGTCATCGTCTGCATCAACTTCTCGGTGCTGATGATTTCGAGGGCCGAGGCTCGGACACTCGAATACGGCGTTCGCCGGTCGTTCGGAGCAACGCGGCTTCAGATCATGCTCGGGAACCTGCGTGAGGGCGCGGCCATAACAGTTGCGTCGATGACGCTTGCAGCCTCGCTCATTCTGGCTGCCCATCCGATAATCTCGGCCGTGCTGGGCGTCACAATTCTGGTGACCGCGCCGGATCTCCTGTTCCTCCTTGCACCGCCTGTCATCGTGGCCCTGGGCGCCACCGCCGCCACGATGCTGCCAGCGGGTGCGGTCGCGCGCATGCCGCCGGTCGTCGCCCTCAAACAGGAGATGCCAAAGCGGAAGGCGGCCTGGGAGTCGATTCCTATCGTCGTGCAGTTCGGTCTTTCGACGGTAATCGTGGTTCTCTCTTTCATTGTCGCGGGGCAGACGACTTTCGCTGTCCGCAAGAGCCTTCAAGCGATCGGAACCGGCGTGTACATCATCGAGAGCGGCACCGCGGCGTTGTCGCCTTCCGTGCTTGCGACATTCCGGGATGAGGCGTCCAGAATACCAGGGGTACGGGCCGCATCCGTCTCGCAGATCGTTCCGACAAACTTCACGACTTCGATGGTCGGCCTGATGAACCAGGAGTTGGGCCAGGCAGCGCCGAGCGGTTTCCCGTCCAACGCGGTCGATTCGGCGTTCTTCGACACCTATGGCCTCGCCCCTGTTGCCGGCAGGCTCTTCCCCGATACCGATGCCGCGCAGGCAGGAGGACAGGTCACAGTTCTCAGCGAAGCGGCGCTTCCCGTTCTGGGCTTCCGCGACGCTCGATCCGCGATCGGCACGTCGATCGCCATGATTGGACCCCAAGGGCCGGTTCCGTTCGAGGTCCTGGGCGTGGTGCCCGATATCACCATGAAATCCGTCGATCTGCCGCCCGAGCCCATTGTCTACTTCCCGGTGGCCGAGCGCGGCCGGTTCGTATCGATTGCGATCGACAATCCAAGGGACCCGGCGGTGATCGACCAGATCAATTCAGTCTGGCTGGAAGTGACCAACGAGAGGGCAATGAATGGGCGCTTTCTCGACGACAGGCTTGCTGACCTCTATCGGCCCCTTGAGCAGTCCAGACGCGTTCTCGTCGCACTTAGCATCGTCGCGATCGTCACGTCATGCCTCGGCATCTATGCGCTCACCTCTCTTCTGTCTGTACGGCAGCGCCGGGAGATCGGTATTCGGCGGGCGTTGGGCGCCACGCGCGGCAATGTCACAACCTATGTCTCAATGCGGTTCTTCATGCCGATCCTTGCTGGGGTTCTGCTCGGTCTTCCCGCATCGGCTTTCATCGCGGTGTACTGGCTCAGTGGTTACAGCCACCGCATCGCCCTGAGCCCTTATCCGTTTCTGGCGACCGCCGTCGGCATGGTGGCAGTCGGAATGCTGGCTGTCTTGCAGCACACGATCCAGTTGGCTCGAACCGAGCCGGCAGCGGTTCTACGGACATAAGGCCGCGCGATGCGTCATTCATTCTCGCACGATCAGTTTTTGGAAGGCGATCCGAGCAAGGTTGTCCTGCTCGCGACTGATCGTCCCATCAGCCGACGGCGGGTGTGGCCCTATGCGCTCGCGACGGGGATCGCACTCCTGGCTGCCGCGCTAGTGGCGCTCTACATCATATCCGCCCGAACCGCTTTCACGCTCTCAGTCCCGACCGAGGGCCTGACGATCGCGACCGCCACGAAAGGCGCATTTACTGAGTTCATCCCACTGAGGGGCCGTATCCTTCCGCAGGAAACGGTCTTTCTGGACATGGTACAGGATGGCCGGGTTGAAGAGATCTTCCATCGGGCCGGAGATCATGTTGCGGCGGGAGCGCCCCTGGTCAGGATCTCCAATCCCAACCTGGAACTGTCGATCGCTACGCAGGAATCCAGCGCCATCGATCATCTCAACAGTCAGATGGCGCTCCGGCTGAATGTTTCGCAGACGATGACCGGCGCGGAAGCGGCCCTCGAAGAGGCGCGGTATCGCGTCGAGCAGCTACAGCGTCAGCACACCATGCAGTCGCGGCTCGTGGTGCGCGGGGTTGGTCCTGCGGCCGAGGAACAGCGCCTCAATGAGGATCTGGCCTACTGGAAGTCGATCTTTGAGATACGGCGCCGCACCCTAGATCGAGTAAATTCTCAGGCCGAAAGCATCGAACGTTCGGTCAGTGAGACCTCCAGCCGGCTTCAGGAAACCATCGCCGCCGCCCGGTCTCAGCTCGATGCGCTCGTGATACGGGCGCCGATCACTGGCTATCTCACCCATCTCGACGTGAGCCTTGGCCGGCATCTCGCGACAGGGCAATCGATCGGGCAGATCGACGACAACGAGGGCTTCAAGGTTGAGGCCATGCTTGACGAATTCTACCTCGGCCGAGTCCGTGTTGGGCAGCACGCTTCCGGTACTGTAGATGGCGTGGCCGTCACGCTTTCCGTGGCGAGCATTTCGCCCCGGATCACCGATGGAAAATTCAAGATTGAGGCGGAGTTTGACCCATCGGTTCCGATGTCGAACGTCACTAGGGGGCAGGCGATCACCGGCCGGCTTGATCTGGCGCAGCGGGAAACCGACGTCCTGACGATTCCTCTCGGGGCCTTCTGGGAAACGACAGGGGGCAACTGGATCTTCGTCGTCAACGGCTCGACCGCCGAGCGCAGGAATATTCAGGTCGGTCGTCGGACGGTCGAAAGCGTCGAAATCGTCGGCGGTCTGAAGGAAGGCGATCGCGTCATCACCTCAAGCTACCAAGGCTTTGGGGACTACCAAAGCCTCTCTATCAACTAGGAACCACCAACATGATCAAGCTGAGAAAAGTCGGAAAAACCTACCGCACCGAAGATCTCGAAACACGGGCGCTGGCCGATATTAATCTCGATGTCGGAAGGGGCGAATTTCTCTCTATCATGGGACCCTCCGGCTCGGGAAAGTCAACCTTGCTAAGCATTATGGGATTGTTGGACGCGCCAAGCGAGGGGATCATGCAGTTCGCCGACATCGACATCAGTGACGGCAACGATCGCTTGCTGACCGATCTACGCCGAAAGCATATTGGCTTCGTTTTCCAGGCATTCAACCTCATCCCCCATCTCAGCGTCGAGCGGAATGTGGAGTTGGGATTGAAATATCGCGGTATCGCCAGGGCCGAACGCCGTGATCGCAGTATGAGCGTCCTGAAAGCGGTAGGGCTCGACGCCCGCGCCCGCCACTATCCGGCGCAGCTCTCGGGCGGCCAGCAGCAACGGGCAGCGATCGCGAGGGCTCTCGTTGGCGATCCCGCCATCGTTCTAGCTGACGAGCCCACCGGGAACCTCGACAGCGGAAATGGCGAGCAGGTCCTGGACATGCTGGAGAATATCGCCGCGACCGGAAAAACGGTCATCATGGTAACCCATGACGATCGACAGGCCAGCCGGGCATATCGGATGGTCTCGATGAAAGACGGTCGCATCCTTCACTGATCGCTTCGTCCCAGAGATCGCAGACGATCTCGACCGTAGGGGACCGTGCGCCGCCGATTGGACAGGGAAAGATACCATAGCGGCACTCTGGGAAGACGCGCATTCGGCACCAGTCTCACGCAAGGTTATCTGTTTGCCAACAATAAATTGCTGACCTACAACAAGCAAATGAGCACCTGAAGGACTTGTCATGAGCGCCTTGAAGACAGACGACAATCTCTGGAGAATCCGACGGGTGGGGCGCCTCTTCTCCACGCTCTGGGGGGTGCTGGCCTGCATCGTTCCCATCCTGATCGTCGCGCATTGGTACTTGACGCTGCCGCCGGCGAACAGGGGCAACCTTAGCCCCCATTTCCTTCAACTCGCTGTCGTTCTTCTCGCGGGCGGGCCGCTCGTGCTGGGGCTCGTTCATCTTCGGCGCCTGTTCGCCCTTTTCGGCGAAGGCGAGATGTTCGGAAGGGAGAACGTCGCGCGGATCGGTAAATTCGGATCGGCGCTCCTGTTGTTCGGCCTCACGCAGTTGGCCTATTTTCCGCTTTCGTCGCTGGCCTCAGCAGGATTCGGCTCTCCGGGTGAGCGCACCATCAGCATCTCGTTCAGCTCCGGCGCAGCCGTGGCCCTGGGTGTCGGATTCGTCGTGGTCGTGATCGCCTGGGTTATGGAAGAGGCACGCAAGCTGGAAGAAGAGCAGTCACTCACGGTTTGATGGTATGGCAATTGTCGTTCGACTTGATGTGATGCTGGCGCAGCGAAAGGTCCGGTCAAAGGATCTTGCGGAAGCCGTAGGCATCACGGAAAGCAATATCTCCCTCCTGAGATCCGGTCGCGTTCGTGCGATGCGTTTCTCGACGCTGGACGCGATCTGCAAGCACCTGTCCTGCCAGCCCGGCGACATCCTCGAATATGTGCCGGACGATGACGTCGAGACCCGAAATTCCGATGGAATTTAGTGTCGAGGGCTACGCCATCCTGCGCGAAGACATGAAGGATTATGTCTGGATATCGCAGCGCCTGTCGGAGTTCGATCAAGCTACAGCGTTCGGCCCAGTTGTGGCCGCGCAACATATTTTCGTGGCCCGAAGCAACGATCATGACGAGCGCCTTGGCGGCTGCGTCACGTCCTGCCGGTTCGGATGGATGCATATCGAAAAGCTCTGGGTGGACGCAGATCATAGGGGGCGCGGGATCGGAGACCGCCTGCTTGACACAGCCGAGAAGCTGGCGGCCATAAATGACCTTCTGGACGTGAGGCTCGTGACGACGACTAGGCACACCGGACTGCCGCTCTATCAGCGCCGGGGCTTCACTGTCGATTACAGGCTTCGCGGCCGACTGGATGACGGTTCCCATCTCGAAAAGATCGGGCTTTCCAAGAGAAGCCAGAAAACTCCAGCCTCCAGCGGTCCAAAGAATGGGCTCGGAGGAGGTCTCGATAGCATTAAATCTATTCCAGTATGCGAAACAGAAAGACCTCCTATAAAAGTGGGCTTAGATCGCGCCAACCATACGCGACCTCGACCAGTGTCATCGTGTCTCTGCGATCTTCTTTCTCGCTGACTAATTCTCCGCCGAGCCTCTCATAAAACCTGCGCGCCACCGCATTTTCGCGCAGCACCCATAAACTCGCTGCGCGGTGACGGCGAGCTTGTAGCATTTCAGCCGTTGCTCTCATCAGGGCGGTGCCAATTCCCTGTTGTTGGAAGGATTTCAGCATGTAAATGCCGGTGATCTCACCGGTAAAGCCAAGATCCCGCAGGGATGGTGACCGTTGGTCCGCGCCGTGTGCAAATCCGACGATCGATCCATCATGCTCGGCCACAAATGTTGTTCCGAGAGTGGGCTCGGCTTGATCAAGGATTTTCTGCCATCTTAGTGTACGTTCGGTGACGGAGAGGCCGGCGAGTATCGCCTCAGGCATGAGGCCATCATACGTTTCTTTCCACGACGCTACATGCACCGTGGCTATAGCCGTGGCATCGGACGGTAAGGCAACGCGGATCGTTGCGGGTATTTGACGGTTCGAGAACAAGTTCATAGACGATCCAGAATCACCTTGGCTTCAAGCAGGAGTTGTTCTCCAGCCGAAGTCAATGCTGGATAGCGTCCTGTCCGTTGCGCCGACTTCGCCGCCCTTGCCCGTCATCCTCCACACCGGGACCGCTCCGGGCTTACGGCGCAAGGCACTCAGCGAAGCAAGTTCAACCACTCCCCCAAGCAGCGGAGAGGACTATCGTGAAGCGAGGCCCAGACCGCGATCACGACGAGAGACTCGAAGACATGCACCAGAGCGATGACCATCCCGGTCATCTACAGGAACCGCCGCCTAATCACGTGCCAGCGCCACAACAGGATCGAGTTTAGAGGCGTTGCGGGCGGGGATAAAGCCGAACCCGATTCCGATCAGGCTCGAACACACCAGCGCCAGGACAATGGAAGCCGACGAGTAGATAAGAGGAAACATGGTGTTGAATTGCGCGAACAGCACCCCGAACACGGCGGCGATGAAAAGGCCGAGCAGGCCACCTATCAGGCAGACCAGAACGGCTTCGATAAGGAATTGCTGCAGGATATCGCTCTGGCGTGCGCCGATCGCCATGCGCACGCCGATCTCGTTGGTTCTTTCCGAGACCGCGACGAGCATGATATTCATAACGCCGATACCGCCGACGAACAGAGATATGCCGGCAATGCAGGCGATCAGCAGAGCAAGGGTTTCCGTCGTCACTTGAATGCTATTCTGCCAACTGGCGATATTGAAGATGACGAAGTCTTGCTCGCCATGACGTTTTGTTAGAAACGTCGTTACCATCTTCTCCGCTTCGGCGGCGTCCATCGTATCGTTGACACGCACCACGATGGATTGCAGTGAGCGCGAACCTGTCATCCGCGTTTGCACCGTCGTATATGGCAGGAGCACTTCCAGATTTTGTGCTTCTCCCATTTCCTTGACGACGCCGATGATGCGCACGGGCATGTCTTTCAGAAGCACGATCTTCCCAATGACCGAACCGTATTCGTGTGGGAAAAGGGTCTTCTTCGCATTCGCATCAATAACCGCATCCTGCGCCAGATCGTCGACGCTCTTCTCGTCGAAGAAGCGCCCCTCCAGCAGTTTGCTGTTGCGCGTGACAAAATGCTGATAACCGACCCCGCTCACTATTACGCTGACTTCCTTGTCGCCAACCCGTACCGTCGATGGCGATGAACTCATGGGCGTAGCTGCTACCACATAGGGCAGTTTGGCGAGTTCGTTCGCATCGCCCACCGTCAGCGTGGTAATCTGTGCGGCCTTCAGGTCGCCGAAACTGCGGCCGGGACGGATATCGAGTGAGTTGGTGCCGAGATCGCTGATCTGATCGAGAATCTGTTTCTGCGAACCCTGGCCGAGTGCTACCACGCAGACCACCGACGCCGTCCCGATGATGACACCCAGCATGGTGAGGAATGTCCGCATACGATGCGCATTCAAGGATCGCAACGCCATTGCAAAGGCTTCGTTGAAGCGATCCCGCATTCCGTTGAACAATTTAGGCTTTTCTGGCTTTCTATCTATCGGGAGATCATTGCTTGCGCGCGCATCTGCGGCAGCGTCGTTCCGCATATCAGCGATAATTTCACCATCTCTGATCTCTATAATCCGCTGCGCGCGCGTCGCCACATAGCGGTCATGGGTAACGATGATGATCGTCCGGCCATCGCGGTTCAGTTGCTGAAGTATCCCGAGGACCTCTTCCCCGCTATGGCTGTCCAGTGCGCCGGTCGGTTCGTCGGCAAGTATGACATCGGCGTCATTGATCAGCGCGCGCGCAATGGAAACACGCTGCTGCTGACCGCCTGAAAGCTGGTTTGGTCGATGATGCGTGCGCTCTCCCATCCCAAGGCGGTGCAGAATTGCTTCGGCCTTTTCGCGCCGCTCGTCGCGGCTTCGTCCGGCATAGATCGCCGGGATTTCGACGTTGCCGACGGCGTCGAGTTCGTTCAGCAGATGATAGCGCTGGAAAATGAAGCCGAAATGTTCACGCCGCAGTTCCGCCAGTTCATCGGCCTCAAGCTCCGAGGTCGGTCGTCCCGAGATCTGATATTCTCCCTCGGAAGGTCGGTCCAGACATCCGAGAATGTTCATCAGCGTAGACTTGCCCGACCCGGAAGCGCCGATAATGGCCACCATCTCTCCGCGATGAATGGTGAGGTCGATATGATGCAGGACTGTGGTCACGGCGTCACCCGACGGATATCGTCGGGTGACGCCTTTGAGCGATATCAGGGGCGCTTCGCTCATTGTCACGTTCCGGCAGGGGTTGGAACGGGTGTATGATTGTCGGTGACAATCTTGTCGCCTTCCTTCAAGCCCGAACGAATTTCCACATTGATCTTGTCTGTGATGCCAGTCTCAACGGTTCGCTCTTCGATAGTGCCGCTACTCGTAACAACGCGAACGGTCGCCTTGTTTGGATCATCCGATATCCGCTGTGCCGACACAGGAGCCAGAAGCACATTCCTAGCCTGGGCAAGCAGAATGTGAATTTCAGTCGTCATATAGGTTCTCAGCAGCCCGCCCGGGTTTGGCACGCTGAATATGCCCTTGTAGTAAATAGCCGAAGCCGTCTCCCCGTTCGATGAAGATGCGCTGCTGCTGCCGCGGCTCGAACTGAAGCTCTTATCGTTGACGATGGAGCCCGGCGCGGGCTCGATCTTTTCCAGCGTCGCTTCGTAACGCGTTGAATTCTGACCGGGAATGGTGAAATAAAGCGGCAGGCCTTCGTGCACCTGCGTAATGTCCGCTTCGGAGATAGCCGCCTCGACGGTCATCATGTCCACCTGACCCAGAATTGCGATCGTCGGCGCGCTTTGTTCCGCATTGACGGTCTGGCCTTCCTGGACCACCGTGGCGAGAATGGTCCCGTCGATGGGAGCGGTGATACGCGTATAGCCGAGGTCGGTCTCGGCAATTTGCACATCAATTTTGGAAGCAGCGATGGCCGCTTCACTGTTGGCAAGCTGCGCTTCCTTCGCCTTCAGCGTGGCGACAGCCTTGTCATACTCGGATCTGGCGACAGCGTTCTTGTCGATCATCATTTGATAGCGGGCAAGGTCTTGCCGCGCCAGTTCCAGATCCGCGATACACTGATCGCGAGTAGCCTGATTTTGCAGCAAGGTCGCCTGGGCCTTGTTGAGCTTATTCTGCTGGTTGGTCGAGTCGATGAGTGCAATGACATCACCAGCCTTAACCTGATGTCCTGGCTTCACGTTGAGTGACAGGATCCGGCCTGTCGCCTGCGCGCCGATGGCGACGAGGCTTTTCGGTCTCAAGGTTCCGGTAGCAAGAACCGAGCTTTCTATGTCGCCACGCCGGATGGTCGTCGTGCTCGGAAGCGGCGCTCCTTTCGTCCAGTGACGGACTGCGAAATAGGCCACGATCAGCAATGCCGCCACAACGGCGAACCAAAGACGCCAGCGGAAACGTCGTCTCGATCTGGGTTTCACAGCGGCCTCTTTTCTGGTGTCGGCGAGGCCGGTATGGTTGGCCTGACGAAATGCGGTCCTGTGTAACCGTCAACGACTTCCGGTTCGCTGACATCGACGCGGCCATTCCAGCCGCCTCCAAGTGCTTTGTGCAAGGCGACGTAATCGGTCACAAGATCCGTTCTGGCTTCAGCAAGACTTGTCTCCGCGTCAAAGAGGTCACGCTGCGCCGTCAGCACGTCGATAAAGCTCTTCTTGCCAGCTTTGTATTGACTCAACGTTAGTTCGTTGATTTTCCAGCTGTTGCTCATGATCTTCTGCAGCTGCGCCACACGCAAACGGTTCTGGTTGAGCGATACGCTTGCGTTTTCAACTTCGCTCAGCGCCGTCAATACTGCCTTGCGATAGGCGATAAATGACTGGTCGCGTGTGGCCCTGGCCACATCGACAGCGGCATTCAGCTTGCCGCCTTGGAAAAGCGGTACGCTGAGACTTGGACCGAAACTCCACCCGATCGTTGATCGCAGAGCCAGATCGCCGAAGTCTGTGCCGTCCGCATTGATATCACCACTCAACGAAATGCTGGGATAAAGAGCGGCTTGCTTCTGTCCGACGCCTGCTGTCGAACTCGCATATTCACGTTCGGCCGCACGAATATCTGGCCTACTCGCTAGTACTCCGGCGGGTAATCCGACGGAGACACTGCGCGGCACGGAAGGAATGGGGCGAGTTTTGTCGAGCATGGCCGCAAGAGCGGACGAGGAACTGCCAGTCAAAACAGAAAGGGTGTTGAGATACTTCGCATAGGTGATGCGCTGGCTGGGTATCCGAGCTTCCGTGGATCCGGCTTGCGTTTCTGCCCTGAGCAGATCGACCTGCGATACGTGACCAGCCTCCAGTTGAGTGCGTGTTAACTCGACGGTCTGGCGTTGCGATGCCGCGTTGCGCTGCGCTATTGCGATGTTCGACTGCACACCGCGCAATTGCGCATAATTCGTCGCAATATCGCCTATAAGTGTGACGAGTGCCCCGCGAAGCTGCTCACTGGCCGCTTCCATACTGTAGTAAGCAGCCTCCGCGCCTCGATGATTGGCGCCGAACAGATCGAGTTCCCACTGAGTCTTGAAGCCGAGGTTCGACCGGCTCGACGCATCGGAGCGCGTATAGCTCCCACTACCGTCGAGCGAGGGATAAAACATGCCGCCTGCGGACGCATAATTGGCCCTGGCCTTCCGCACCCTCGCCTTTGCGGTGGCAACATTGGGACTTGTTGCAATGCCATCCGCGATCAACTGATTGAGTACAGGATCGTCGAGATTCTTCCACCAGTCGCCGAGACGCGGTGTTGCGGCGCTGACCTTGCTGTTCCATTTGGACGGCGTCAACACGACAGGCTTTTGATAGTCGGGACCAACGGCTACACACGCTGGCATCAAGGGCAGAAAGGCCGTGAGTACTACCAGGCGAACAAGCGGCGTCGTCAAATAATCGGTCCTGAAATATCGGTGCACTACTGAAGAGTTTGCAACGGAACCAATTCCCGCCACATGACTTTGACGACCGCCGGACAGCAGGAGTCCTGTGCCGGCAAGTCAAGGGTTGTATTCTCTATCCAGCCGCTCGAGCGGTTGCGGGAGTCCAAAGCGTTCGACAATGTCTACCAGCCAGCCGGTCCTTCCGGCTCTCCGCCAGCAAGAAGCGCGAGCGCAGCAGAACATCTTCTGAACCCGCGCTCGTATTTATGTTGTTCCGGCGCATGTGACCGCGAAAATGGCGCATCTCTGACACCCGTCCTTTTTCACCCGTTAAGCGCGCTTTCTCGACGCTTCTGGTGCTGCTTTCAAGTTAGGAAGTATCTGCAGAATAGATAGATCGCGGCCGGTTAAGCGCACTTGCTGGCGGGCCGGGCGGGAGGTCAGCATCTCCTAATAGGTGTACATGTCGTGACCGACGGCGCAGATGTAACAACCCCGCTTTGATTACATCGTCGACGAATGTTGGAATTTCTCGTGCCCGCCATCCTACGTTACAGTATCCGTCAAGAAGGCGGCCTGAACCCCATTCACATGGTCTCGGGCTTCGCCGCCCGTCAGCGCCTGGTGCTCGGGCAGGCCAAGGTGGCGCAGAGTCCAATGAAATCGTCGCCATTCCTTCTGACCCATCACTGCAAGATTGTCGCAACCGGAAACGAGTCCTGGCGCTTTAAGAACCGCTCTCAAAGCTCACATATAGGAGCGATGTACTGTACTCGCTGTTGTGCGGGTCAAATGACGCAAGCGGTAGCCACGGGGCCCGCGCTATCTGGCGCGCGGCGCCGGACATCACGTCAATAGAAACCGCTAACTTCCATCCGCGGCTGAGAACGACCGTTCGGCGGCCGCAACGAAGGCTTCCAACTTATCCATGGACACGGAAATCTATCTAAATTCCAGATACCACCTAACTTGATATACTCAACGGCCGGAGAGCACAGTCCATTAAGGTATGCCCGCCACCGCTAGGCCCCGCGTCGTTCGGCGGTCGAGAGTCTGGCTGTCCCCGAACCCGATCCGTGCCGACCGATGACCGAACCTGCCGTTCTCGCTCCGATCTCCGAAATCCTCCGTGCCTACTGGAAGTCCGACCGCTGGATGCTGCTCGTCGTGGCGGTCGTCGTCTTGCTCTCCAGTGTCGCCAGTGTCGCTGCACCCTATCTCTTCTCGCGTCTCGTCGATCGCCTGCCACAGGAAGGTGCGGTTGCCGTGCTGGCCTGGGGCTTCGTGGGCTATGCGGTGCTCTTGGGGCTCTCGTCGGCGTTACAGGACATGATGCAGTACCTCTCCTTCATGAGCGCGGAGAATCTCGGCTTCATCAGCGGCACGCGCTTCTTTGAACGCATCCTGAGGAAGACCAGCGCGTTCTTCGTCGAGCACAATCCGGCAGAGATCCAGAATGCGAGTTCGCGTGGGCGCGAGGCGCTAACAACGCTAGTGCAGCTTGGCCTCATCGTCTTCATCCCCGGCGCGACGCAGATCCTGCTCACGCTCATCACCCTTGGCGCGTTGATCAATATTGAGGTGGCTGCGGTCGTCGTGATTTATGGCGTCGCCGCCGTCACATTCACGCTGATCTCCGCCCGTCGGGCCCGCGTCTTCCTCGACAAGGCCATTGAGGCCGGCCAGGAGAATGCCCGCTTCGTCGGCAACGCCATGAACGCCATGGAGACGCTGAGGCATTTCGGCAGCCATGGCTGGATGAGTCGGCGCTTCACGGCGAAGGCCGAAGAGGTACGCGACAACTGGCGTGCCTATGTGCTGCAGCGTGTCGGCTACATCGCGCTCCTCGGGCTCGGTCTCACCGTCCAGTTCGCCGTCACGTTCCTGCTGCTCGTGCCGCGCTATGAGGCCGGCGCGCTGACCATCGGCGACATCGTGCTGTTCAACACACTGCTGCTGCAGCTCAACATGCCGTTCGAGATGATCGCCCACGCCATCGACGACGTGGCGCGCTCGCGGGCGACCCTCGTCCCGCTCGCAACCATGTGGGCGGCGCCCGAGGAGCGGCAGGTCTCGCATGCGCCGGCCTTCGTGCCGAGCGAGGGGCGCATCGTCGCCGAGGGTGTCGGCTACGTCTATGGCAACGGGCGTGGCGTGAAGGATATCGACTTCACGGCCGAGCGCGGCGGGATCACCTTCCTCGTCGGCGAGACCGGCTCCGGCAAGTCGACCATCTTCAAGCTGGCGCTGAAATCGGTCGAGCCGGATCAGGGTCGCATCCTTGTCGATGGCGTCGATCTAGCGACCATCGACCGGGCCGACTGGTACAGTGCGGTTGCCGTCGTGCCTCAGGACGTCGTGCTGCTCAACGAGAGCCTGGCCGACAACATCCTTCTCGGCCGGCCGCGCGATGAGAAGCGCTTGCGCCGGGCGGCGGAGAAGGCGGCGATTTTGCCCTTCATCGAGGCTCTGCCCGAGGGCCTCGAGACGACCGTAGGCGAACGGGGCTTGAAGCTGTCGGGCGGCGAACGTCAGCGCATCGCCATCGCCCGCGCGCTTTACGGCGATCCGGCGATCCTCTTTCTCGACGAGGCCAGCTCAGCGCTCGATGAGGCGACTGAACGCGACATCATGGAGCATATTCGCGTGCTCGCCACGGATGTGACTGTGCTCGCGATCACCCACCGGCGGAGCGTCATCGCCGAGAGGGATAAGGTCGTGGCTTGCTCCAGGTGAGGCCGCCTTACCCCGAGCAGCAACGGCTCTTCCTCGACAGATGGGGGGAAATCCATGATTGAACTGACGGATGACGCGATGAGGCGCAGCCGCGAGACGGAACCGCGCGGCGTCGGGAACGCTACGAGAAGCAGCGCGATCGCATGGCTGCACCTCCGCGTTCCGCCGCGTCTGCCGCAGGGGCTGGAGAAAGCGACGGACGATCAGCTTGCAGCGATCGAAATTCTTGGTCGCGGCTGCGGCCTGCATTGGGAGGCTGTGGATGTCGCCCATTCGATCCTGGACCTGCTCGTCGGTGTCTTCGGTACGAACGCCTACATGGCGCGGCGGTGCCAGCAGACCGGATCGCGTCGAAGGCTGCTACGGCACCGGCAAATGGCGGGAAGGGCGGATGGGGCGCGCAAGAGTGCTAGATGAACGGCGATGGCCGCCAGGGCCTCAGCCAGCCAGATTAGTCTTCGGACTGCAACTGAGTGCCATCCGCGTGGAGGCATTGAGTTTTGTGGCGGCGAGGCGCTTGCGAAGCCACCTCGCAGCTGACCCGCAAGGCCGTTGCTTGTGCCAGACCATTTCCAGTACGACGGGAAACTGGCCGTCGCCAAACTGCAGCGCGGGAGTAACAAGATCGGCGGCACACCGCGAGTGTTCTATGATGTGGTCGGGAACAAGCGCCCAACCGATCCCTTGCCTGACCAACCGCAATATGACCCATTGACTTTCGACCCACCAGACTTCCGCAGCCATTCGCAATCGTTGTTTTGCTCGCCCTTCGCTCCTCATGGCAACCATGATCTGCCGGTGGCGCTTGAGTTCCTCCCAGCCGACATCAGCCTTCGCCAGCGGGTGATCTTTTGAGCACACCATTTTGAGCGGAACCGATCCAAGGATTTGGAATCCAAGTTCAGCGGGCCGAGAGTACTGACGCCACGTAACACCCACGTCGGCCTTTCCATCCAACACAAGGCGGCTGACATCTTCCATCATCGGAAACAAGAGCTCGAGCTCGACGTGCGGAAAGTGAGACACAAACTCCGAGAAAACTGCGCCCAATTCCCGATCCGGGTAGAGCTCATCGATCGCGGCGACCAGACGCGTCTCGGCACCGGCTTCGAAGCTGCTGGCGACACCGATCAGGTGCTCGCGGCGATCCAGGATCACCTTGGCCTCAAGCAGGAGCCGTTCTCCGGCCGAAGTCAGTACCGGATTGCGTCCTGATCGGCTGAACAGCGCGAGACCGAGGTCCTCCTCAAGATTTGCAACCTGCGTGCTGACGGCCGACTGCGCTTTTCGCAAAGCCCGGCCTGCGGCGGAGAACGACCCGTGTTCGGCGACCGCAACGAAGGCTTCCAATTGATCCATAGAAACGTGCATCTATCTATATTCCAGATACTACTTGATGCATCATGCATCATGCATTCTATCTATGCAGATAGAACGGGCGCGGTCAACACAACAAGCAGAGGGAAGGGCAACGTGTCCACCATGCGCTCGTGCCGCGCTCGCCCCTTTGCGCATATCAGCCAAGCGAGACGGCTTGGCGAAAGGTGAGCCAACTTTGGCTCGGGAAGCCGTGCTCGATGACGGCGCCCCAAAGGATCAGGACATTGATTCCAGAATACTGCCGGCTGGTCGCGGCGTTCCTCGGCATGGCGAGCGGTTCCTTCGCCGCTGTGCTTCCCCAGGGTCGACGGCACGCGCCCAGCTTCGAGCAATGACCTTGTCGATTATTTCATCGTAGCTTCCAGTCGCTTCCGGCAGCCCTCGGGTGGTCTTTCCTCGACATCGCAGTTCTCCGCGACGGGCGCCGGAAGCCTCTCTCCCAGCCTTCAAACCCGTCACGGAAAACCCATCCGCACTCTTCCTCTTTTACGTCGCCAAGGAGGAATCCGGAAAGCCTGAGAGGCGTGGATACGGAAACAGTGGCCCCCTGCCTATGGAAGATCGGCAATCGCACCCGTCGCCGATCTTCCAGTGCCGTCTGATCAGCTCGGCTTCAGCGCCGTCACGAGCTCGTGGGCATTGTGCTCGAACATTTTCACATAGGTCGGCGCGGGGCCGCTCGGATCGGAAAGCGCGTCGGAGAACAACGTGCCTCCGACCCTTGCGCTGGTCTCCTTGGCGATACGCTCAACAAGGCGCGAATTTGCGATGTTCTCAAGGAAGACGGCGCGGATACCTTGTGCGCGGATCTGGTCGATGATCTTCGCGACGTCGCTGGCGGACGCTTCGCCTTCGGTCGACACCCCCTGCGGCGCGATGAACTCGATGCCGTAGGCCGCGGCGAAATAGCCGAACGCGTCGTGGGAGGTCACGACCTTGCGCTGGTCGGCGGGAATGGCGTCAAGTTCTGCCTTGATCGAAGCGTGCAAGGACTCGATCTGGGCGGAATAGGCATCGGCTCGGCTCTTGTACTCGGCCGCATGGTCCGGGTCGACCGAGGCAAGGCCTGCGGCGATGTTGCGGACATAGAGCTTGCCGTTCTCCAGGTTCTGCCAGGCATGCGGGTCTTGCTGGTGGCCATCACCTTCGTCACCTTGGAATGCGAGGGCTTTCACGCCTTCCGATGCGGTCACGATTTTGCCTTTCGCGCCGGCTGATGCTGCGAGGCGCGCGAACCATGGCTCGAAGCCAAGACCATTGATGAAGATGATGTCGGCGGCGCCCACAGCGCGCGAGTGGGTCGGCCTTGGCTCGAATGTGTGGGCGTCAGCGTTAGGACCCACCAGCGTCGTCAGATCCACCCGGTCTCCGCCGACCTCCCGCACCATATCGCCGAGAATGGAGAAGCTGGTCACGACCTTCACCCTCTCGGCGGCCCGTGCGGGGCTTGAGTGGGCGATAAGCGTTGCGGTGAATGGCAGCGAGAGGAGCGTTGCTCCGAGAGAGAGTGCGAGGAGTTTGCGGCGGTTTATCATGATGTTCTAGCCTTTGGTTTGGGGGTTAGCGTTTGAAGTGGCGGCGGCGCAGCGCGCGTGCGCCGATGCTGTCCTGCGGGCCGGCAAGGAACGAGAAGACATAGATCGCGCTTGCCGAGAGGATGATCGCGGGCGAAGCGGGAAGGTCGTCGTGATAGGAAATGAGGAGCCCGACGATGGATGAGGCGATGCCGAAGGTTACGGCGACCAGCATTTGGCCGGCCACGGTTTCGGCCCAGAAGCGCGCCGAGGCTGCCGGCAGCATCATGATGCCGACCACCATCAGGGTGCCGAGCGCATGGAAGCCGCCGACGAGATTGAGGACGACGAGAATCAGGAATGCGAGATGGATGAACCCGCCCGCGCCGCTCACCGAGCGGAGGAATCCGGAGTCGAGGCATTCCGCGACGAGCGGCCGAAAGAGGAGCGCGAGCGAGAACATAGTCAGGCTCGCGATCGTCGCCATCAGGAGTAGCGCCGGGTCGCTCAGGGAAAGGACGGTGCCGAAGAGAATGTTGAGAAGGTCGATATTCGACCCGTGCATCGAGATCAGCAGGACCCCGAGGCCGAGCGAGGCTAGGTAGAAAGCAGCGAAGCTCGCGTCTTCGCGCAAGGCGGTGAAGCGCGTGACCAATCCCGCCAGGACCGCAACAATCAGGCCAGCCGCAAACCCACCGATGGTCATCGCGGTAAGTGAGAAGCCCGCAATCAGGAAGCCGATGGCGGCGCCAGGCAGGATGGCATGGGACATGGCGTCGCCCATCAGGCTGATGCGGCGAAGAACGAGAACGACGCCAAGCGGGCAGCAGCCGATCGACAGCGCTAAGCAGCCGGCAAGCCCACGGCGCATGAAGCTGTAGTCCAGGAACGGGGCGATCAGATAGTCGGCGAACGTCATGCGGCAACGACCTCGCAGAGCTCGGCGTCGTCATCCCATCGCTCGCTGAGCCGACGGCTCGCTTCCAGATTCCCAGGAGCGAGAGCGTCGATGGTCGCACCCCAAGCAATCTGCTTGCGGGCGATGAGCAGGGTGGATGGGAAGTGATCGCGGACCAGCGCCATGTCGTGCAGGACCGCGATGATCGTGCGGCCCTCGCCGTGCCATTCCTTGATAAGTGTGATCAGATCCGCCGTCGTGCGTGTGTCGATCCCGGTGAATGGTTCATCGAGCAGCAGAAGGCGCGCGTTCTGGAGCATCAGGCGGGCAAAGAGCGCGCGCTGTAGCTGACCACCCGACAATGTGCTGATTGTGCGCTGTTCAAAGCCCGTCAATCCGACCGCCGCGATACAGGCGAGTGTCCTGTCACGACCAGGACCGGTGAGCCGCCGGAACGTCCCGATCTGACGCCAGGCGCCAAGTGAGACGAGATCGAGAACCGTAATGGGGAAGCTCCGGTCGAGTTCGCTGAGCTGCGGTAGGTAGCCGATATCGTGCCGTTTGACGCCGTCGAGGTGGATGCGTCCGCTATCCGGCCGCAGCGCGCCGACGATGCCTTTGAGCAAGGTCGACTTCCCGGCGCCATTGGGTCCGACAATAGCCGTCAATGAACCGGCCTCGAAAGCTCCGCTCAGATGATGGATAGCCGGGTGCCGACGATAGGTTAGCGTCAGATCGTGGATGCAGACAGAAGGTGCTTTCATCATGCGCGCACCCACCAGTCCAGCGCCCAACCGACGACGAGCCAAAGCGGCGCGCAGACTACGAAGGCCATCGCGATTCTGTCGAAGGCAGATCGTTGAAGGATAGTGATGCGGGGAGGCCGCTCAGTCGGTCTCCGATCATTTGTAAATTTTGACGCCAAGGACGCTTCCACCGATTATTCGACTCAATGCAATGTTATAACATATCATATCATACCGAAAAATCGGCGGACGTCGAGTGGGGTGCACCGCGCGAGAGAAATTTTCGATCGGACACGCTGAACGCAATGGCCTCCCGATGCTAATCAATTGCGCACTGTACCGGCACTGTTGTTCCTCCATGCGATCAGAGGATCAGCATCATCTGGTCGGACTTGGGCTCATGGGTGAAGACACGAAAAGTACCTATCGGCAACGGCTGTAGTAACTCGGCTTCCGGCTTGGTCAGGTCGAGCCATTCCATTCGCTGATCCCGGCGAAGCACCGCCATCTGGCGATCGTGATAGGGGACAATGTCCTCATTCGCCCTGATCGTCAGGATGGCATAGGCCTCCGGCCAATCCCGGGTCGCAGGTCTCCAAATGCCAGCAAAATAGAACCAGTCCCCGTCCGACAGCGAGAACCTCAAGAGCTTGCCGTGCCTGCGACGACGAAATTCCGAGACTGGAACGAGGCAACGGTGGCTTGGAAACGTGCGGCCTTCCGAAGGGATCACAGCGAAGGGCTTGCCGCCAGCCTCACGGGGCTGAAGGCCCCAAGGTAGCTCGACCATCTCAACATTGCTGCCTTCGCGCCTTATGATGACGCGGCGTTCGTCGAGCTCTGCGTCGGGATCGAAAACCTTCGCGCTCATAGCATGCGAACATAACAAGAACCTTGTCGAGAGGCAACCGTGATCGAGAAGGAGGTCCGATGTGCAATGACTATCGCTTGAAGGTCGATGTCGCGACGATCGTCGAGGACTTCGCTGACCTGAAGATCAAGATCCGGTTTGGGGAGGGCGCGCCTAACCTCGAGCCCCGCGACGACATCAAAATTACCGATATGGGGCCGATCGTCCGAACGGTCGACGACGTTCGCGGTGAAGGCGAACTGGTCCAGCGGCGTTGGAGCTGGCCCGGGCAGAACAAGCGGCCTGTCTACAACTTCCGCTCGGACGGTCGTGAGTTCACGTCGAACCGCTGCCTGATCGTGGCGGACGGCTTCTACGAGTTTACCGATCCCACCGAGAAGGAAAAGAAGCGCAAGGACAAATGGCTGTTCACGAAGAAGGACGAGCCGATTTTCTGCATCGCGGGCATCTGGCGTGAGACCAAGGATGTCGGGGAAGCCTTCACGATGCTGACCATGGAGCCCGGGCCTGACATTGCGCCATACCATGATCGGCAGATCGTCATTCTCGCTCGCGACGCATGGGCTGACTGGCTCGACCCGTCCGTTCCGGCAAAGTCACTGATAAAGCCGCTTTCGCCCGGCATGCTGCACGTCGAGCAGGTAGGGTGATGCAAAATGCGGATGTCGTCGCACGACACGACTAACTGCCGCTGCGACCCGACGCTCGAAGGTGATCAGCGCTAGCGAAATCCGGTTCCGTGCCGGAGCCAATCACAGAGTGCTAGCGCTGTTCGGTATCTTTCGTTGTTGTCGTCCTCGAAGCATTCATTTGGCGCGCAGTGATGTGAAGGCCGCCAGCGCAAGACCGTGACGCTGAAGGTGAAGTGGGGAGATTTCACGCAGATTACTAGGAGTGAGACCGCAGCCGTACCGGCTACGAACGCGGCCGAAATCGCTGCCATTGCGAAGCTGTTGCTCTTTCCGATCTTTCCTGTTCCGACCGCTGGGGCGTGACCCTCTCGTCCCTCGACCATGATGATGAGAAAGACGAACCGCAGCTCGCACTTGCTTTATGAACCGCATCGCCAGAATCCATTTGCTCTCAACCGTACTATTTTCGGACTGAAACTTTATCGCGCATCTCCATACTGTCGCACAACCGTGGTAGATTTCGGCCAGTCAACGGAGGGAGGCGGGTGTGGATACGAACTATCGGGTCACTGGCAAGAATGCGGCGGCGGTATTTTCTCTCACCATCCATCGCGGCGATGGCATGCTGCTTCTGGGAATGGACTGGAAGGACGGCCGGCCCCCGGCCAGTTTCGTCGGCTTTGCGATCCAGTATCGTGAGCCTGGAACCGACTTCTTCAAGAACGTTCGAAATCGCATCGGTTTCCCTGGCCAGGATGTCCCTGATGACGGCATTCGCACCACTGATGCGCCGATCCAAAAATTTCGCTGGGTGCATTTTCCCTTCAATGCAGATCTGCCGGGCGCCTTTGTCTATCGAGTGATGCCGATGTTCATGGATGCCGATGGCGCGCTGACCGCCGGCGAGGCGCAGGAAGCGGAACTCGCGCTGATGCGCGAAACCATTCCCGGTAAGCTCAACGTCGCCTTCACCCGGGGCTTTGTCTCATCGCAGGCATTCGTGCGCAACTTCGCAGCCGGCGGGCCATTGATCACGCTAGTGCCGCCCGATGGGGATGAGGGCTTGGACTTCGTGCCCACCCACGCCGATGCCGACAGAGCTCTCGCCTGGATGGGGTTCGAAGCGCGCGCGGAAACGCTTTCGCTGCTCGAACGCGCAGGCGATGAAGGCGCGGAGGTCCGCATCATTGCTTACGACCTCAACCTGCCGGAAGTGGTCGAACGGCTGGAAGCGCTTGGGCCAAATCTCAAGATCATTATCGATGACAGCGCGCGAACCAAGGGACACGGACGACCGGACTCCCCCGAGACCCATGCGGCCGAACGCCTGATCGACTCGGCGGGCGCGGCAAACGTGAAGCGCCAGAACATGGCAAACCTGCAGCACCATAAGTCGATCGCGGTCCGCGGCGGCGATATCGATACGGTCGTCTACGGTTCGACGAACCACAGTTGGCGGGGCTTTTATGTTCAGTCGAACAATAGCCTTGTCGTTCACAGCGCAAGCGCGGTGGAAGATTATTTTGCCGCCTTCGAGAATTACTTCACGGCGGGAGGCGCTGCGGATTTCATCGCCTCGGCCAGTTCCGTCGGCTGGCATGACCTGGGGCTGGACGGCGTCGACGCCAAGGTCGCCTTTTCTCCGCACAGCGAAGCCAATGGCCTCCTCAACGAGATCGGCGCCGACATCGACGTGGCCGGGTCGAGCGTGTTCTTCTCACTTGCTTTCCTCGGCCAGACCACCAGAGGGCCGATCGGTCCGGCCTTGGGGCGGGCGATGCGAAAGCCGGATGTGCATGTCATGGGCATTGCAGACGGCCGGGTCGAAGCGGAAAACCTCGGACTGACCGTGTTTAGTCCCGACAATCGCCGCCGCGTCGTGCGGGCCGCAGCACTGACGGGCAACGTCCCTCCGCCGTTCCTGACGGAACCGTCCGGTCTTGCCGGTGTCCATGGAAATCAGCGCGGGACGAGGATGCACCACAAATTTGTCGTGCTGGATTTCGACAAGCCGACGGCGCGGGTTTACCTCGGCTCCTACAATTTCTCGGAACCGGCCGACCTCAAGAACGGCGAAAATCTGGTGCTCGTCCGCGATCGCACGGTGGCGACCAGCTACATGATCGAAGCGCTGCGCATGTACGACCATTATCGATTCCGCGTGGCATCCGAAGATGGGGAAGAAACAGGACAGCCCCTTGAGCTGCGATTGCCGCCGCAGGCGGGCGAAGCGGCCTGGTTCGAGCGTGACTGGACCGATCCGGTACGCGCGCGCGATCGCCAGCTTTTTGCACGCGCCGACTGATGCGGAGCCGGAAAGCCTCAAAACAAGGTGGCGTTTTCCGGCTCGGCTGTCTTCTTCTTCACCCAGCGCTCGTTCGTCTTCTCCATTTCGACAGACTCGGGAAGGAAGACCCGTTTCCGCAAAGCGAGAGTGTCGTCGAAGCTCCCGACGGCCCCTGCTTCCGAACAGGGGATTTCGATTGTAGCGCAGGTTGCTGCTCTTGGTCGTCTGACTGGCCCGAAGCTGCGCTTTTGGCCGAGCTTAAAACGATCAAGAGCTGTGTTCCACACGCTGCTCAGGCCGGCAGTCTGGAGACATTCCGCTCCACCAAATAGCTCCCTCTCGGAGCACGCACGACAACCATCATTCGAGACACCTTGAGTGCAACCTCCGTCCCGCACGGACCTCAATTCACGCGCCTTCCATCCCCACCAAACAGATGAACCTTGGTCAGATCCGGAGCGATCGATATCGTCTGTCCCGGACGAAGCTCGACACGATCCCTGAATAGCAAGGTCACATCCACATCTCCGAGCCTGACAATGACTTGCGTTTCGGACCCGGTCGGTTCCACGACGACCACGGTCGCGGATGCTCCGCCTTCGTGGATGGAGAGATGCTCTGGCCGAATGCCATAGGCTTTGGCAGCAGCACCGTCCTGACCAGGCGGCAGCGGCAATGCTGCGCCGCCTGTGACGAATTTGCCCGCCGAAACCTTGCCCTCAAAGAGATTCATCGAGGGCGAGCCGATGAATGTTGCCACGAAGGTGTTTACCGGACGATCGAACAATTCGAGCGGTTTGCCGATCTGCTCGACGCGACCATTCCGCATCACCACGATCTTGTCGGCCATGGTCATGGCTTCGATCTGGTCGTGGGTGACATAGACGGTCGTGGTCTTCAGCCGCTGATGAAGTTCCTTGATCTCCGCACGCATCGTGACGCGGAGCTTGGCGTCGAGATTCGAAAGCGGTTCGTCGAAGAGAAACACCTGCGGATGACGAACGATGGCTCGCCCCATCGCAACGCGTTGACGTTGGCCGCCTGACAGTTGCCTGGGCAGCCGATCGAGCAGCGGTTCAAGCGCCAGAATATCAGCGGCCTCTCCAACACGTTTTCGGATCGTCGCCCTGTCCTGACCTTTCAGCTTGAGTGCAAATCCCATGTTTTCCGCGACCGTCATGTGCGGGTAGAGCGCATAACTCTGGAATACCATGGCGATGTCGCGCTCTTTCGGCGCGACATCGTTGACGATGCGGCCGCCGATGCGGATTTCGCCGGCGCTGATATCCTCGAGCCCCGCAAGCATGCGCAACAGCGTGGACTTGCCACAGCCGGAGGGGCCGACGAGGGTAACGAATTCACCGTCTTGGATGTCGACGGAAACGCCGTGGATTACGGGCACCGCGCCATATTGCTTGCGAACCTCTTCGATCGATATGGATGCCATGATTTCCTCCTCGGTTCGGTCAGAGCTTGAGCTGCCAGATGCGCGCGGTTGCGACATTGTCTTGGGGGGCGACGAGGCGCGCCGAGCGAACAGCGCCCGACCCCGGCAGTCGTTTCGTCCCGGTCCAGCGGCCACCGTCGGCGAAGACCTCGATGGAGCCAACGTCCAGAAAGACCCGAAGCGTCGAAGGACGCGCGCCGGCCGCGATGTAGCGCGGCGGCGATTTGCCGTTGCGGATGTCGTAGATGATGCTCAAGCCTTCCTGACCGACCCTTAAACCGAGCTCGACATCGGGATGATCAAGCTCGAGATCGAACACCGCGCCGGGCGCTGCGAGATCGATCACGATCTCGACGGCGCCATTGCCGAGACCGACCGTTTCGCCGGAACGCAGCATGATGTCGTCGACAGGTCGTTGGCGCAGACGCTCGACAGCCGCGACCGGTGGTGTGAGAAGCGCGCCGTCCCGAAGAAGGACCTGTCGTGGCAGCGTCATCGCCGAGGGAAAATTCGCCTTGTTAGAGACATCAGTCCAATTGGCCAGCCAGGCGATACCAACCGGGCCGGAGCCGTCCACGAAGGCCTGGAAGGCATAGGCGTCGGTTCCGAAATCAAGTTCCTGTTCGAATTCCTTGATGAAGTTCCGGCCGTCGAAACGGCCGACAGTGGCAATGGTGATATTGCGCCGGCCGGTTGCCGGATCACGGCTCGTGAGAAGTCCAAAAGTCAGTGCCCAACGGGTTTGAGGGTCGTTCGCCGGGCCATCGAGCGGCACGAGGCAAGGGCATTCGGCCGCCGTCATGCCGAAACGATCCTCGCGGTGAAGAATGCCCACGAACGTCCAGCTGCCCGCAGCCCCTGGATCGTTGGTTTCGTAGAGCAGGATGACGCCGCCGGCATGGTCTCGGCTTCCGAGCAGCATTTTCCAGCGCCCATCCGGACCTTTAACGACATAGGGATCGCGAAAATCGAGCGTCAGCTCGAGGCCTGCTGGACGGTCCGGGAGGATGACCTCCGGCGGGTTTGCAGTGACCATGTCATTGCTGACCGCTGTCAGCTGGATTTGCTCCTCGGGCACGCGATCCCTGACCTGCTCGGTGAAGAAGACGCGGACGCCGGGTGCGTCTTCTCCGAGCGGAATTGCAGTGCCGGAAAAGGCGCCGCCACGCCCATCGGCCCGCGCCGAAAGCTCCGCCGAGGGAAAGAGGAAGATCGGTAGATGCGTCCAGTGGAGGAGGTCGTCGGAGACGGCGTGGCCCCAATGCATCGTGTTCCAGCGCAGACTATGCGGATAGTGCTGATAAAACAGGTGCACCTTGTCGCCGAAGCGACCAAAGCCGTTCGGGTCGTTCATCCAGCCGAAGGGCGGCCGGAAATGATAGCCGTCGGGGACGTCAGGTGCCGCATTGGCGTCAGCGCTGTAAAGTACGGTCATGCCCGTATCCAGGACGTCGGCCGGCGCGTAGGCATAGATGATCGAGATGACAGTGGTGGCGGTGTCATAACTGAATAACATTTCACCGCCTGTTTCGACCGCCAGCGTCAGGAGCTCGAACTCCTCGGCGTTTTTGGCTATGAGACAAGCGAGCTCGCGTTCCCCCTGAGCTACCTTCAGCTCCGCGGGCCTGCCCGGATGGGCGGCCTTGAGCCACGCATGCAGCATGGTACCGGCAGGCAGCACAGCGCTCAGCGTCTCGGTGGTGCCATCGACAAGCGAAGCGGGGTTTGCATGAGGTGTCATTTATCAACCTTTCACGGCGGAGCCCACGAAGGAACTGACGAACCAACGCTGGAAAACGAGATAGAGGGCGAGGATCGGGAGCATCATAAGGACGGAGGCGGCCATGGCGCGATCCCAGTAGATACTGTCCTGGCCGAAGAACGTCGCGATGGCGACGGAGATCGGCCGTGCATAGTCGGTCTGCGTCACCAGGATCGGCCAGAGATACTGATTCCAAGTCTCGATCCCCATGAGGATCGAGACGGTGGCAAGCGCCGGGAGGCTCAGGGGCAGGAAGATCGACCGGTAGATACGGAATACCGAGGCGCCATCGATCTGGGCCGCTTCGAACAGTTCCTTGGGCAATTGCGCGAAGAACTGGTAGAAGAGGTAGATATAGAGCGGGCTCGCGATCCACGGCACGATCTGGACGGCGAAGGTGTCGGTCATGCCGGCGCGCGACACCATGATGACGAGCGGCATGATGATGCTCTCCTGCGGGATGACATAGAGAGCGATCACTAGGGACAGGATCAGCGCCCGCCCGCGCAGCGAGCCCCAGGCCAGCACGAAGCCGGCCATCGAATTGACGATGAGGCCGGCGCTCACGGTCGACGCCAGAATGATTAGCGAATTGACGAGATAGCGGCCGAAGGCGAGTTCGCCTGAGAGGTTTCCGACCTCCGCGAAATTCGAGAGCGTCGGATTCGATACCCAGAAGGCCCTGAAGCTGCCCATGTCGGCCAGAATCTGGAACCGGTCGTCCTTCAGGCTGGCGATGACGAGCATGAACAGTGGCGAGATGATGACCAGCGCGATGACGAAGATGCAGGCGGTCTGCACGATGCGCAGGGAACCGGCCGCCGAGCGCTCACGCTTTGCCTCGGCATTCATTGCGGAAAGAGCGAGATCAGACATCGTAACGCCTCAGGAGCTGGCGCTGCACGAGCGCGATGACGAGAACGATCAGAAAGAGGATGACCGATACGGCGGACGCATATCCAAGCTTTTGTTCCTCGAAGCCGGCGCGCACCATGTAATGCACCACGGTTTCGGTACTGCTCTTCGGACCCCCTTGGGTCAGGATCGCGACCTGGGTGTAGAGCTTGAAGGCCTGAATGGTGGTGATGACCAACACGAAGATGTGCGTCGGCCTGAGACCCGGCATGGTCACGTGCCAGAAGCGCTGAAGGACATTGGCGCCGTCGATCTTGGCTGCGTCGTAGAGTTCGTCGGGAATGCCCTGCAAACCAGCGAGGTAGACGATCATCTGGAAGCCATAGGCCTGCCATGCCGAAAGCAGGACGATCGAGAACATCGCCCATTGCGGATCGCCGAGCCAATCGATCGGCTGGATATATCCGCCCGAGGCGAAGCCGAGGATCTGGTTAAGCGGTCCGGTGGGATACTGGAATAATGTGCCCCAGACGACGCAGACGACAACGATCGAGGTGATCGCGGGCAGGAAGAAGAGGCCACGGAAGAAATTTCGGAACGGTAGCTTCTGGTGCAGCAGCAATGCGGTGGCAAATGCCAGGCCGCATTGAGCGGGCAGGATCCAGAAGGTGAAGCGCGACACGTTCCAAAGCGAGATCCAGAAGAGATCGTCCTTGAAGATGCGCAGGAAATTGGTGAAGCCGACGAAGCGGACCGGTGTCGGGCGCGGTACCAAAGGTTGATTGGTCATTGCCGTCCAGAACGACAGAAGGAACGGCACGACCAGGAAGATCGTCAGCAACACGAGCGCGGGCGCCAGCATGCCGATCTCCTGGAACATTCGGACTCTGTCTCCGCGCCCCACGGGACGCGTCATGGGCGCTGGTTGCTGCAAGGTCATGATCTCCTCCTCCTCACTCGATCGCGGACCGGTCGATCGCCATGCGGCGACCGCATCGGGTGGCCGCGCGGATTGGCACCGCGCGGTGGCCTCATCGCGTCATTATTGTCCGTTGAAGGGCGGGTAGCCGTCGTTGTCTTCGATGTCCTCGTCTATCTTCTCGGCCGCGGCGGTCAGCGCCGCCTTGACGTCGCCGCCATTGAAGATCTCATCTACCGCCTGCATGAAGGTGGAGGTGATCGTCGGATAAGCGGGATGCGGCGGCCTGGCGATCGCCGTCTTTGAGGCCTGCTCGAAGGCAATGGCCATCTGGCCGCCAGTGGCGTAGAGCGGAGATTCCGCGGCAAAGCTCTTCAATCCCGGATAGGCAGACGTATCGCGCGCATGTTCGCGAAACTGCCTGTCCTTGAGCATGAAGCTTACGAACTTGCCGGCGATATCAGGATGCTTGGAGGCAGTGGTGATGGCCCAGATCCAGGTGCCGTTCGGACTTGCGCCCTTCGGTCCGAATTTGGGCAGCGGCATGACGACGATGTCGTCCTTCATCGAGGCGGCGGCTTCCGCGTAGACCCAATGGCCGCCCAGCGCGAGAGCAGCCGGATGCCCTTCAGCGTAGAACTGGTTGGTACCGGAGGATTGCGGCACGACCCAGCCGTTCTTGACCCAAGTCTGCATCAACGTCAGCGCATCGACGCAAGGTTCGCTGTCGAGCGTTCCCACGGATTTCCAGGTCTTCCGGTCGATCAGGTCGCAGCCTGCCGATTGCAGGATCGGGCTATAGGCATAGGTGATCCATTCGGTCTTGATGCCGTAGCCGCGAAACGTGTCGATCGGCCATTTGACGCCTTCGAGCTTCGACAGCTTTTCGAGGTAGCCTTCGAACTCCTCTCGCGTCCAGGCGTCGTCGACGGATTTTGGAATCCGGGCGCCAATCGCTTTGAGATACTTTTTGTTGCCGTAAAGGACGACCGAGGAGTCCGTCAGGCCGAGCGCATAGAGGTCCTCGTCGACGGGGTAGGTGCCCTGGGCGATGTTGGAGTCTGTCATGTCGTCGAGGACACCCGGATCGATCAAAGGTTTGATTTTCTGCAGGTAGCCGGACCAGACGTAGTTTGCGAGAAACGGCGCGTCGAGCTCCATGATGTCAGGCATCTGCTCGGACATGACGGCGGCGCTGAACTTCTCGTTATAGGCGTCGTGCGGCGCGTAGATCAGTTCGATATCCACGTCCGGATTGGCATCTTCGAAGCGTTTGGCCACCGCGCCATAGGCCGAGACCGTATCGGGATCGCCCTGATGCATGACCTGGATGACGGTCTTTGATTCGGCCGGACTTATGGCGAATCCCAGCGCCGCGGATGCTACGAGCATAGAAAGTAAACGATTACCCATTTGCTTCACTCCTCCTCAATAGGTTCTACTTCCAATTGCATTTATACGGATGATCGCTCCACAAGTTGGAACGGCAGCTTTCGCACGTCGCCGGGTGTCGCATCGCCCACAAGCAAGATCTCGGCGGCCATGCGACCCATGGCGCGATGCGGCAGCGCCATGGTCGTCAGCGGCGGATCGAGGCGCGAGGCGATTTCGATCTGATTGTCAAAGCTGGCGACGGCGACATCGTCCGGAATCTTGGCGCCGACCCGGCGCAGCGCCGCGTAGACCTCCATCGCAACCCGGTCGTTGCCGCACAGGATGGCGTCGGGGCGCTCGGGGCCGCCTATCAGTTCGGTGATATGCGACAGAACGAGGCTCGGCGCCCTGTCGCTGTATATGCCACGGCGCACGGCCGGCAAGACTCTTGCGCCGGCGCCGTCGAGGCCTGCTTCGGTCAACGCTTGGCGAAAACCCGCCTCGCGTAGATCTCCGGCGAGCAGGCCCGGTAGATTGACGAAGGCGATGTTGCGCCGGCCGGCACCGATCAAGTAACTGGCGATCTCGTGCGCAGCGCCTGTTTCGTCCGGCACCAGCGCGGTTACCCGGTCGTTTGCCTCGCGGCAATTGATCATCACGCCGACCGTATCGACAAACGCCTCCGGCAACGCCACGACCTTATGGTACATGGCGGCATAGGCGATCGCCCGCGGTCGGAAGCGCCGAACCTCCTCGATCACCGAGGCCACGTCGCGCCGCCCGCTCAACGTCATCGCGAAGACGGCCATCTGTGCCGTCCGCGCGGCGCCATCGAGCCCGCGAATAATTTCAGTCGCAAATGGCGAGGTGATCAATTCGTCGGCGACAACGCCGATCAGCGGCATCCAGCCCTGGCGCATGCTGCGCGCGGCCAGATTGGTGACATAGCCGAGCTCCTCGGCAATCTCCTTGATGCGCTGCTTGGTCTGCTCCGACATCCGCGCCGAGCCGCCATGCAATGCGCCTGACACCGTCTTGACCGAAACGCCGGCACGTTCGGCTATGTCGCTGAGGGAAGCGGTCACAGGGGTTCGCCTTGGGTTATCGATTACCCAATCGAAATACCAATTGAGTTCCAATGAGTCAAGTCCTCAAGAACGCCAAGCTGGGGCCGCAGGCTTCTCGAACGCGGCTATGGCAACGGCCTTTCCGAATTCGAGAAGTCAGCGGACTTCTGCATCAGCTCGACGCCGGTTGTAGTTCGAGCTCCTTGGCGGTGATCGCCTCATCGGCAGGCTCATGTCGCCGAGGCTGAACTGGATGATGATGCCGCGTGGGCGAGACGCCTGAGACGTCTCGCGTCCTTAGACTATTCGACTTCAGACGGTAGCTTTCTGACACCCAGGCCGATCGGCCGAAGGCTGTTGCCCGGATGGCGCGGATCTGGACCCCAGATGGCTTGATACGTGTCATACGCCATCCCGCTCCGCTGCAGCATGGCAAACACCACCGCCACCATCAGATACCATGTGCCGATGAACAGGAGCATCCACCGCGGGGCGTTCGCCTGCCACAGACCTGTTGAAACGGCGGCCATGGAGACCAGCAGCACCAGATATCCCATTGACTTATGAATGCGCTCAAAGAGACGGCGGCGGCGTGTCATATCGTAGTGATCGCCGCTCCAGCTGCCGTCTGCGGTCGGTGCCGACGGGCCGCCCTTCGTTCCTCTGAGCCATCCCGTAAGATACTGCATGCCGCCGAGTGCCAGGGCCACCCATCCTGTCAGCTGATGCGCCCAAGACGAGGCGGTAATCGATTTGGTTGCCGCGGGAGCGGAAAGTATCAGGAGCAAGCCAATCAGCATCAGCGCCAACGCGGCGTACTGGGCGCCACGATGAAGGTGCCACCATCGGCGATCGTCCAACACACGAGGCCAGTCCTGGCCAGGGAAGATCTTGAAGAATCGCGCTGCGATCACGCCGATGGGGACGAGTACCGACCAGGCCATCACCATTGATCGCGCGTGCCATGACAGGTGCATTCCGACTTCATGAACTCTTGTCGGATCGCAGGGCGCGAGCAGCCACTCGAACATTGTCACCCTTTCACAGCGCCGGCGGTCATGCCTGTAATGATTTGTCTTGAAGCGACGAAGGTGAAGATGATCGGAGGGATCGCTAGCAACATGCCGGTAGCCATGACGACGCCCCAATCGATATCGTATTCGGTAAGCGAGTTGACGATCGTCACCGGCACGGTTCGGGTGTGCCTATTGGTCAACGCGTTGCCAAGGAGGAATTCATTCCAGGCGATGCGGAAAGTGAATATCGCCGCTGCTGCAAGTCCTGGCCGGATGACCGGCAACACCACCAGGAAAAACACCTGCAATGGGCCAGCGCCGTCCATCCGGGCCGCTTCTTCGAGCTGGATCGGAACCTGCACGATGAAACTCTGCAGGATCCATATCACGAAGGGAAGATTCATCGCGACGTAGACCAGAACAAGTCCGGTGAGGGTTCCATCGAGCCCGAATTGGTAGGTCCATATTCCAAACACCGGAACGAGGAGTACCGCTGGCGGCACCATGCGCATGATCAACGTCGTCAAAGAAACGACGTCGCGGCCCATGAACCGAAAGCGGACGAGCGCGTACGCTGCCATGCAACCGATAATGAGCGTCAGGGCGGTCGACGCCAAGCCGACGATCAGGGAATTTCCGAGCGAACGCGCGAAGGTCGGGTCACAACGACCTACATTCTGCGGCGAAAACCAGAGCACGTCGCACAACACCTTCTCGTAGTTGTGTAATGTCGGTAAGAAAAACAGGCTAGCGCCGTCGGACATGATATCGACGTTCAGCCGCAGTGAAGTAAGAAGCATCAGCGCGATCGGCCCGACAGCCATCATCACCAGGACTGCCAGAAGAGCATAAAAAGAGGGGTTCGTTTTCTGGTCACGCGCGATCATCTATTATTCGCCTTTCAGGGCTGCGGACCGCAGTCGCGCCGCACGGCCTTCAATCATCTTGTTGTAAGTGAACATCCCAAGCGTCAGCCCGAGGAGGAGGACAAGCAACAGGTTCGACATTGCAGCCGCCAGCCCAAGCTCGCGAAACTCTGACGCTGTTCGAGAAATGCGCAGCGAAAGGATTTCGGTGGACAGACCTGGCCCTCCGTTCGTCAGTACCAGGATCACTTCGAGAACCTTGAACGCATCGATCAGCCGAAGCAACGTCGCAACAACCAAGACAGGAAGCATCAGCGGCAGCTTGATATAGAGCACTTGCTGCCAGCCGGTCGCACCATCGATCCTGGCAGCTTCCAATGTGGAGCGGGGCAGTGATTGAAGGGCAGCGAGCGATAGAATGAAGATGAACGGAGTCCACTGCCATATGTCTGCAATGATGACAGAGGTAAGAGCCCATCGGCTCTCGGACAGCCAGGGGGCCGGCTCGAAGCCGAGAGACACCAACGCTCGGTTGAAGACGCCGACTGTCGGATGGTACATGTACCGCCACATCAATCCAACAACGATTGGCGCGATCATCATCGGCAGGATGAACAAGGTTTTCAATATCGACAATCCGCGGATATTGCGATCCAGCAGAAGTGCGAGGCCTACGCCCAGCACCATCTCGGCAGCCACGACTACCCCGGCGAAAGTGATGGTAACTGCGACGCTCTCGTGAAACTGTGCGTCGCTGAGAAGCTTCACATAGTTGCCGAGCCCTACCCAGTCCGCCTCACCGATCCGTTGACTGGGATTCCAGTTCAAGAAGCTGGCATAGATCATGTAGCCGATCGGGTAGAGCAACGCAGCGCCAAGAATGAGCGTAGCTGGCGCGAGAAATAAGTAAGGGGTCAGCCGATTCACGTTGGCAGCCTGCATCATGTCCTCCAGGTAGATTCTAAGCGGGCCGGCACCCGGCCCGCGCAGCGCGAAATCGGCGATTACTGCCAGCTGTAATAGCCGGCCTCCTGCATGGAAGACCGGGCGCGTTCGGCAACCCCGTCGAGAGCGGTCTTTGCGTCAAGTCCCTCCGTGAGCACCTTGCTCAGTGCCGTTCCGAGATCACCATTGATCTTTCCCCAGGTTGGGATGATGGGTCGCCAGTCGGGATCCGCGTAGGTGAGCGCCTCGCCGAATGTTGCCATGTAGGGAAACGTGGCGTTGACGTCCGGGTCATCGTGAGTCGATCGGCGAATCGGGTTTCCGCCCTCCAGCGCAATTAGCTTGTCGGCATGTTTGGAGGTGAGCCACTGTAGGAGCAGGAACGCCGCTTCCTTGTGAGCGGCATTCTTTGGAATAGCCAGACCGAAGCCGCCCGTCTGGGAACCTCTTCGCACACTCTTCGGATGCAGCGCCCAACCCACTTTGCCGACGACTTGGCTTTTCGTCGGATCGTTGACCTGTCCCGCGAAAACAGTGCTGTCCAAATACATCGCAGTTTTGCCCTGTAGAAAAGCCGTACCCGCTTCAGCGAAGCCGAAGGTCTTGGCCCCCTCTGGTCCGCAGTCGACGATTTTCTTCAAAGCATTGGCCGCAGCTATGCCCTTCTCGTTGTTGACGACCGGGTTCCAGTTTTCATCGAAGATGCGGCCTCCCAGCGGCGCCAGGTGCAACAGGAAGGCATGACTCGCATGCTGCCCGGATGCCGCACGGCTGGCGAGTCCGCCCATGCCTGGCTCAAGCTGGGGAATTCGGCAAGCCAGCTCGAGGAGCTCCTCGTAAGTCTCTGGCACCTTCAGGCCGTGCTTCTCGAAAATATCCTTGCGATAGCCAAGAATTGAGGTCTCCGCGCCGAACGGGAGCCCGAACAGCGAACCCGTCGGCCCTGGCAAATATCCCTTGATGCCACCTGCGATACCGATGTTCTGTATATAGCCGTCTATGATGTCGGCAGCATCATAGGTCGGATCGGCAAGCCTCGGGTTCATGAAATATCTTGCGAGGTTCTCAAGCTGATCGGCATACACATAGTCGGCCTTCGAGAACACGACATAGGAAATCAGGTCGTAATCACCCTCGGCTTTGGTGAGCTCAAGCGTCTGCTTCTCGCGCATCTTGAGATACTCGAGTTGATCGACCTCGACCTCGATCCCGGTCTCGGCCGTGAACTGCGGCAGGATCTTCACCACGGCGTCGTAGTGTGGGTGGGCAGGGAAATTCACCACGAGCGTGGTGCCTTTGTATGCCTCATACGGGTTCGCACTGGCCGCTATGGTTTGTAGCAAGAAACCGGCGAATGCCCCTGCTAGAATGGGTAGTCTGCGCATGTTCGTCCTCCCTTTGCAGTCATCAAAGTCTCAATGTGGTCGTGCGGTCGAAGATCAAGATGTCGTCGGTCACGACTCCGAACGCCGCCAAGGTCCCTGGTCGTGGGGACACGGCAGACGGCAATTCGACAAGTACTTCCTCGCCGCTCGGCAACTTGGTAACGAGGGTCGTCTGCGCTCCGAGATATTCGGAAACGACCACCTGCAACTCGATGGGTGCGCCGGAGTCGGTGTCCAAGTTGATAGAAGAGGGCCGAATGCCGAGTGTGACGTCGCTTGCCTTGTGAGGGCGGACCCGATTTGCAGTCTCCTGGGACAAAGGCAGAAGGAACCCGGCTCCGCGAGCCCAAAGGCGGCCCTTTTCCTCGACGAGCATGCCATCGATGAAATTGATCGCCGGACTGCCGATAAAACCCGCCACGAACTTGTTGTTCGGCCGCTTGAAGAGCTCTTCGGGCGTTCCCTGTTGCTGAACGACTCCTTCGTTCATCACAACAATGCGATCGCCAAGCGTCATTGCTTCGACTTGGTCATGCGTGACATAGACCATGTTCTTTTCCAGCCGGTCGCGCATTTCGCCGAGCTCAGTTCGCATCTGGGCCCGTAATTTGGCGTCGAGGTTAGACAGAGGTTCGTCAAAGAGAAAAGTCGACGCATCGCGCACCAAGGCTCTCCCCATCGCCACGCGCTGACGCTGCCCCCCAGAGAGTTCCGCCGGCTTGCGCTCGAGCAGGTGCGTGATGCTCAGCATCTTAGCTACCCGTTGGACGCGGGCGTCGATCTCAGGCCTGGGTACGCGTGCCAGGCGCAGACCAAAAGACATATTTCGCGCGACATTCATGTGCGGATACAGCGCGTAGTCCTGGAACACCATCGCGATGTCGCGTTCCTTCGGCTCCAGCCGACCGATGGCGCGATCATCAAAATAGATCTCGCCGCCACTCAACTGTTCTAATCCGGCAAGAATCCGCAAGGTGGTCGACTTTCCACAACCGGAGGGCCCGACGAGAACGGTAAACTCGCCGTTCTCCAGGGTTAGGTCGATTGGCGGCAGAACTTCAAGCGACCCAAATCGCTTAGTGACGTGTTCAAATACGATCTGCGGCACAGCGCTCCCCCAGCAGTTTTGTTATCGATACCAATGGCGTATATTTTGAACACGAGGAAGATTTTGATCTGGGGAATCAGCGTTACCGATAACGTTGCTGGGGGGGCGCCGGTGCGAAGAAAGCGTGGTTGTACGACAGTTGATATAGCGAGGGCACTCGGGGTGAGCACAATGAGTGTATCACGCGCGCTGCGAGGCATCGAAGGCGTGTCAGAGAGCACCCGGTCCGCAATCTTGCGCATGGCCGAAGCGATGAATTACGTTCCCGACAGCACGGCACGGGCGCTCAGCCAACCTTGCTCGAACTTGATTGGTATTTCCGTTCCGACATTGTTCAATGACGTCTTCGCGGAAATACTGGAGGGAATGCGCAGCACTTTCCAGTCCGCTGGCTACGAGACAGTAATCGATACAACCGACTACAGTCCGGCAGCCGAGCTGGCATGGGTTGAACGGGTCCTGTCCTGGCGACCGGCTGCTATGATTCTCACGGGCGCCCACTCCGATCCACAACTTCGCGATTGCCTGAAAGTACGAGGCGTGCCCACTCTCGAGTTGTGGCAATACACAGACGATCCTATCGATATTTGCGTGGGCATCGACCACTATGCCGCCGGCCTTGCGATAGGGAGGCACGTTTTCAGGCTTGGCTATCGGCGGCCCGCTTTCGTCGGCGCCCCGGAATTTCGGGATCCGCGAGCCGAAGAGCGCCTGGCTGGCTTCATGGCAGCCTTCGGAACTACTTCAAGGAGAGAGGCTTCGATAGCGCGTCCCGTCGAGACAAATGCATTTGAGGCCGGTCGCACTGGCACGCTAACGTTGCTCGCTGAATCGAGCGAGTATAAGCCGGACGTCATCTTTTATCTCAATGACCATCTTGCGTTCGGCGGGTCAACGGCTTGCCAAGCGCTTGGATTGCAGATTCCGCGGGACATAGGAGTAGTCGGCTTCAACGCGCTCGGGTTAACGAAAGTGCTATCCGTGCCGATAACGACCGTTTCCACCCCACGCAGATTGATGGGCGTAATGGGGGCACGCAACCTGCTGGCGCGCATCAGAGGTTCCAGAGTTCCAAGCAGTATTTGTCTGCCCGTCGAAGTCATTGCGGGTGCGACAACACGCTTGCAATTCTGAGCCAAAGTCATCGTAGTAAGCTTGATAGTGATAACACGGATGCGAAGCTGACGGTCTTTTGTGCTCCAGGCCAAAGGCGCTCTTATCGCTCGAGACTTCGAAAATCGTCCGATCGATGCCGATAATCGCTGAACCAAGCAGATCGCGAATCGCAGAAATTCCCGTTTGAAATCAAGAGCGGAAATTTCTGACGGATCGTAGAGTCGGTTCTTCGTGGCGTTCGAAAAAATGCGCTGTTATATCAAAGTGTTAGGATCGCTCAAAACAGTCGAATGGGAATGACTTTTCATTCCCACTGCTTAAAATCCCAGCGATTGCTGCGCCGGCTCCGGCGGGGCGAGGCGGACACCTTCCAGTTCGAGCATTCTGAGTTTGGAATTCGAGCCGCCCGGCGCCGAAAATCCGCCGATCTTGCCGCCTGCGGCGAGCACCCGGTGGCACGGGATGATGAGGGCAATTGGATTCTTTGCCATCGCTTGACCCACATCCTTCGCCGCTTCCGGGCCGGCGCCAAGCTCCTTCGCCAGCGCGCCATAGGTAGTCGTTCGGCCCCAGCCGACGTGGCGCGCAGCAGCATAGATGCTCTTAAAGAATGCATCCTGTCCCTCAAGGTCGAGCTTTACGCCTGAAAAATCTGTTTTTTCGCCGTTGAAGTAGCGCTTTACAGCAGCGATCACCTCGTCAACCTCAGGCGTCGGCATGCCTGGTTCGGCCGCCGGAAGGCGGCGCAACAGCAGCCGCTCCGTCGCATCCGCGGCTTTTGTTGGCAACTGGAAACGTGTGACGCCGACATCGTTCCAGGCAATTCCACAGAAGCCGGCAGCCGTTTCGAAGATCAGATACTGGTGCGCTTTCTCAGCCATGATATCGCCTCCGTGCTTTTTACTTCACCTGAAAATCGTGCAGCCGCACCGACAATTCAACCCGATTCTTGCCGTAGTTTGCCATTTCGTGCAACGTTGGCCAAGAGATCGATGTTCTATTTCTGTTCTTGTTTTCGACTTCAGTTCGGTAGACTTCGAGATCCAGGAAAGAAGGAGGCGACCGCGACGCATGCCTGTCCCGGAACAATTCGAACTTCCTTTCGCCCACGTAGGAACCGGACGTCCGCCGCCTCGCGGGGACATTCGGAACGGAAGCTCCAACCTGCATTTTGCGATTTTGCCTGACTGGCAATTGGCGTTCGTGCCGCCAGCATTGCGTCAGATCTTCAAAATAGATTTGGTTTACAGGGGCGGCCGCGACCGCGCGATCTGCTTCATGTTTCGCTGTATCGCGTCGGCAATGGGAAAGCCTACCTCAAGCGAAGAGCGGCGCTCTGCCGCCTTGCACTTGTCCGCCGGACTCGCATAAAGCTCCGTTGAGCAGAATTTGCGGAGCGACGTAGCATGAATGTTTCCGAAATCATCATTCCCGGCGACACACCCGGCATCGAGTGGCGTCTGCCGGTTTTTCGGTTCAAGGGTGACGACCCGGCGGCGCCGAAGGTTTATATCCAGGCGGCTCTCCATGCCGACGAGGTTCCGGGCACAGCGCTTCTGCACTTCCTGTGCGAGAAGCTACGTGATGCAGAAAGTACCGGCAGCATCGCGGGCGACATCACCATCGCGCCGCAGGCCAATCCGATTGGCGCAGCGCAGTCGCATTTCGGCGAACTGCAGGGCCGTTTCGATCTCGGCTCACGGACCAATTTCAACCGGGATTTCCCGCTGATTTCGCTGCGGGACCGCAACAGCCTAATCGAAGATCTCGATCGTTACCCGGCAACCGACCAGCTGAAGCGGCAGCTGATGCATGTGGCGCTTGGCGCCGATCTCGTGCTCGATCTGCATTGCGACGACGAATCCCTGCAATACGCCTATATCGATGAGGCGTTCTGGCCGGAGGCAAGCGACCTTGCCGCCGCCTTGGCGATGGACGCGGTGCTGCTTTCAGACGGCGAGAGCTCGGCGTTTGAGGAGGCAATTGGCTTTGCCTGGAAATATGAAGTGCCCGGCGAGAGGCACGCCCGTCTTCCTGGCAAGCTTTCTGTCACCGTGGAGCTTCGCGGCCAACGCGATGTCTATCCGCATATGGCCAAAGCGGATGCAGAAGGCCTGTGGCGCTTCCTCGCGGCACGCGGGATCATCAGAGACGAGAGCATATCGCCGAGCACGTTCGCTGGTCCGGCCGTGCCGCTGGACAATATCGAGATGATCCGCTCGCCGGAGTCCGGCACGGTCCTCTTTCACTGCAATATCGGTGAAGAGGTTACCGAAGGCGATCTGCTGGCAACGATTATCACGCGTCCCGGCATGGCGCACGGCAGCATTGAAATTCGTGCGCCGCAAGCCGGCCTTATCGTCACCCGCACATCCGACCGGCTGGTGCGCCGACGCGCCGACCTGATGAAGATCGCCTGCAGCCAGCCCAGTGGCATAGTACGCAAAGCCGGAACCCTCGAGCACTAAGATGACTGCCATCATTTATGGTATCAAGAATTGCGACACGATGAAGAAGGCGCGCGCCTGGCTGGAGGAGCATGGCATTGCCTATGATTTTCACGACTACAAGGCCGTGGGTATCGACCGCGCCCATCTGGAGCAATGGGTCGACAGAGCCGGATGGGACATCGTGCTCAACCGTGCCGGCACAACATTCCGCAAACTGCCGGACGCCGACCGCGAAAACCTCACACGAGAAAAAGCGATTTCCCTGATGCTTGACCAGCCGTCGATGATCAAGCGGCCGGTTCTTGAAGCGGGCGACAAGCTGCTGATCGGCTTCAAGCCTGAGAATTACGGGACAGAATTCGGAACATAAGATGTCAAAAACGACGCGCGCCACACAGGTTCTTTTCAAAGCCGGCGTCGGTTTCACGGTACATAACTACGACTATGATCCGAATGCAGACCGTGTCGGTCTCCAAGCCGCCGAAGCGCTGCGCGAGGAGCCGCATCGCGTGCTGAAAACATTAATGGCGGAAGTGGATGGTAAGCCGGTCTGCGTCGTTGTACCGTCCGATCGTGAAGTCAGCATGAAGAAGCTTGCGAGCGCCTTCGGCGGCAAGTCGGCAAATATGATGAAGCCGGCGGACGCCGAGCGGCTGACCGGATATCATGTCGGCGGCATCAGTCCATTCGGCCAGAGAAAGCTGGTTCCCACGGCGCTGGAGGAAGCAGCACTCAATGAACTTTTGGTTTACATGAATGGCGGTCAGCGCGGATTGCAGGTGCGTCTTGCGCCGCGGGATGCTTTGAAAGTAGTGAACGGCAGGGCGGTACCGCTCATAGCCTAGCAAGCTGCGAGGTGACGACGGCATTCCGAAACGTCAAAGTTTCCAGCCAGACAGCAACGAGGGAATAAGAACGGTGACCGTCAGGGAAGCATCACCCGGGGATAGCCGGCACAGCTATCGCCTGCACAATGTCGCCATCCCGGCCCGCCCGCTGGAAGCGGCACTTTATCTTGTCGCGACGCCGATCGGTAACCTTGGCGATATCACCTTGCGGGCGCTGGAAACGCTGGCGGGTGCCGATGTGCTCGCCTGCGAGGACACGCGCGTGACCCGCGTTCTGCTCGATCGATACGGTATCCATAACCGCCCCTTTGCTTATCACGAACACAATGCGGATGAGGCGGGTCCGCGATTGCTACAGGCCTTGGAAGCAGGCAAGTCTGTCGCACTCGTCTCTGACGCCGGGACCCCGCTTGTCTCCGATCCCGGCTATCGCCTTGCACAGTCGGCGATCGAAGCCGGTTACCGCGTCGTTCCCATTCCTGGAGCATCGGCGCCGCTTGCCGCGCTCGTCGGCTCGGGTCTGCCGAACGACGCCTTTTTGTTCGCGGGGTTCCTCCCGGCGAAGGACAAGGCGCGGCGTGACCGGCTGGCGGAATTTGCCGTCGCGCCGGCGACGCTCCTCTTCTTTGAATCGCCGCACCGGATCGGCGCGACGCTGGCTGCCGCTGCCGACGTGCTCGGGTCTACCCGCAGGGCGTCCGTTTGCCGCGAGTTGACGAAGACCTATGAGGAATTCCGCCGTGGCACGCTCGCGGAGCTTGCGGCGCATTATGCCGAAAACGACAACGTGAAGGGCGAGATCGTGCTCGTCATAGGCCCTCCGGAAGAGCGGCCGGCGGACGAAGCGGATGTCGCGGCCATCCTTGCTGACCTCGTCACGTCCATGCCGACGGCAAAGGCGGCCGCGGAAGCCGCACGCCTCACCGGTCTGCCACGCAAGGAACTCTACCAGCGTCTGCTCGATATGAAGGTCAGGAATGAGTCATAGCCGGCGCGATCATTAGCCGGCGAAAGGCGCGCAGCGCCGCGGCCACGTCTCGGAATATATCGCGACACTCGTTTTGATGCTGAAGGGCTATCGCATCGTGGCGCTCCGCCATCGCATCAACCTCGGCGAGATTGATATCATCGCCGGGAAGCGCGACCTGGCAGCCTTCGTCGAGGTAAAGGCCCGGCGCGACGAAATAGGCGCCATAGATGCGGTTCGTTACGCTGCCCAAAAACGCATCCGTGACGCCAGCGATCTCTGGCTTTCGCACCAGCCGGATGATGGCCGTTTGTCGCAACGAGATGATATTGTAGCAGTAATGCCCGACCGTCTGCCCCGGCATTTTCCGGACGCTTTTTGATTGCTTTGCATAGGCGTGCAAAACGTCCGGTTTTTGTAATCTTTCTGTCACTGAACTGTTAAGGAGGCGTCATACAAGGCCTCTATTGCGTGTCCTCACCCCAACGACTGGTGGAGAGGATTTTATCCATGTTCAAAAAGCTTTCTTTGGCCGCCGCTGCGGTCGCATTGTCTGCATCCACGTCCTTTGCTGCGACCGAAGTCACCTGGTGGCACGCCATGGGTGGCGAACTCGGCAAGAAGCTCGAGCAGATCGTCCAGAAATTCAATGACAGCCAGTCTGATTATCACGTCACTCCGGTTTTCAAGGGCACCTATCCGGAAACGCTGACGTCCGCGATCGCCGCTTTCCGCGCCGGTCAGCAGCCTGCCATCGTTCAGGTCTTCGAAGTCGGCACAGGCACGATGATGGCCGCTAAAGGCGCTATTTACCCTGTCTATAAGCTTATGGCCGATGAAGGCGAGCCGTGGGATCCGTCGAAGTTCATCGCTCCCGTCGTCGGCTACTATTCCGATCCGGAAGGCAACATCTTGTCCTTCCCGTTCAATTCCTCGACGCCGATCCTCTATTACAACAAGGACGTCTTCAAGAAGGCCGGCCTTGATCCGGACGTTGCCCCGAAGACCTATGCAGAACTTGCAGACTTCTCCAAGAAGATCGTTTCCTCCGGTGCTGCAAAGTGCGGCTTTACGATCACCTACGCTGCAACCTGGATCGGCCTCGAAAACTTCTCGGCCATCCATGACCTGCCTTACGGCACGCTTCAGAACGGCTTCGGCGGTCCGGCTGCCGAATTCACCTTCAACGGCCCGACCCAGGTTCGTCTCTGGGACGACCTGAAGAAGTGGCAGGACGCCGGCTACTTCCAGTACGGCGGTCCGGGCGGTGGTCCTGACTCTGCTCCGAAGTTCTATTCGCAGGAATGCGCCATCTACATGGGCTCCTCGGGCTCGCGCGCCGGCGTCATCGCCAACGCCAAGAACTTCCAGGTCGGCTTCTCGACGCTCCCTTACTACGACGACGTCACCAAGGATCCGAAGAACTCGATCATCGGCGGCGCAACGCTGTGGACGCTGAACGGTCAGAAGCCGGAGGTTTACAAGGGTGTTGCCAAGTTCTTCACCTATCTCAGCCAGCCTGAAGTTCAGGCTGACTGGCATCAGTTCTCCGGCTACCTGCCGATTACCAATGCTGCTTACGATCTCGGCAAGTCGCAGGGTTACTACGAAAAGAACCCGGGCTCCGACGTCGGCATCAAGCAAATCACCCGTGGCACGCCGTCCGACAATTCCAAAGGCGTTCGTTTCGGCAACTTCACGCAGATCCGCGACGTTGTCGACCAGCAGTTCGAAACCGTGCTCTCAGGCAAGCAGACGGCAAAGCAGGCGCTCGACGCAGCCGTCAAGGAGGGCAACGCCATGCTGCGCGAATTCGAAGCCGCAAATTCGAACTAGGTTCGCGAGCTGACCCCTGAGTCCTCCCCACACGGGGAGGACCTTTCCATGCGAGCGAGCCATGCAGACAAAACGCACCATTTTTTCGAACCGCGTCTTGCCATACGTTCTTTTGGCGCCGCAGCTCGCGATTACTCTCATTTTCTTCATCTGGCCCGCATTCCAGGCTTTTCGGCAATCGTTCCTGCGCGAAGATCCCTTCGGCATGAAGACCACTTTCGTCTGGTTCAGCAACTACACCAGGCTCTTCGAGAATGCGGATTATCTGAATGCGCTATGGGTGACGCTCATCTTCGCTGTCTCGGTGACGGCACTGTCCATGAGCCTGTCGCTGCTCTTTGCCGTCTGTGTCAACCGCGTGCTGCGGAGTGGCCGGTTCTATACGACGTTGCTCGTCTGGCCTTATGCGGTTGCTCCGGCCGCCGCCGGTCTGCTCTGGTGGTTCATGTTCAACCCCAGCATTGGTATCCTGCCTTATGGGCTGCGTTATTTCGGCTATGACTGGAATTATCGGCTGCATGAAGGCGATGCCATGGTGCTGATCGTCGTTGCCTCGGCCTGGAAGCAGATTTCCTACAACTTCCTGTTCTTCGTCGCCGGCCTGCAGTCCGTGCCGCAATCGGTGATCGAGGCGGCAGCGATCGATGGCGCTGGTCCCTTCAAGCGCTTCTGGACGGTGATTTTCCCGCTGCTCTCCCCGACGACGTTCTTCCTGGCGGTCATTAACATCACCTATGCGCTCTTCGACACCTTTCCAATTGTCGATTCGACGACCTCCGGCGGCCCTTCGCAATCGACCAACACGCTGGTCTACAAGGTCTATGCCGACGGTTTCGTCGGGCTGAACCTGGGGCCGTCCGCCGCCCAATCCGTCGTGCTGATGCTGATTGTCGTCGCGCTCACTGTCGTCCAGTTCCGCTGGATCGAAAACAAAGTGCAGTACTGAGGCTCATGCGATGGTCGAAAATCGTCCCTATCTGAATTTCTTCACACATCTGATCCTCATCATTGGCGCCGCAACCGTGGTATTCCCGGTCTACCTTGCCTTCATTGCTTCCACCCACGGTGCGAGCGATTTCATGAGCGGCCTCGTGCCGATGCTTCCGGGCGATCAATTGGCGTCGAATTTCAGCCAGTTGTTGAACGTCGGCAATTCGGTGGCAGGCGCTCCACCCTTCGCACTGATGCTCGCAAACAGCCTGCTGATGGCGATATTGATCGCCGTCGGCAAAATCGCAATTTCGATCATCTCGGCCTTCGCGATCGTCTATTTCCGCTTTCCGCTGCGCCTAGTGGCCTTCTGGATCATTTTCCTGACGCTGATGCTGCCGGTCGAAGTCCGCATCCTGCCAACCTACAAGGTCGTTGCCGATCTCGGCATGCTGAACTCCTATCCCGGTCTTGTCATTCCGCTGATCGCATCCGCGACCGCGACCTTCCTGTTCCGCCAGTTCTTTCTGACCATCCCTGAGGAACTGATGGAAGCGGCCCGCGTTGATGGTGCCGGCGCGATGAAATTCTTCCGCGATATCCTGCTGCCGCTGTCGCGCACCAATATTGCAGCGCTCTTCATCATCCTCTTCATCTACGGCTGGAACCAGTATCTCTGGCCGATGCTGATCACCACCGATCCGCAATATTACACGGCCGTCATGGGCATCAAGCGCCTCGCCTCGGTGCTCGACGGCGATACCCAATGGAACCTGGTGATGGCCGGTGTCATCCTGGCCACCCTGCCGCCGGTTCTCGTCATCATCGTCATGCAGCGCCTCTTCGTTAAAGGCCTGGTCGAAACGGAGAAATGACAATGGCTTCCATCGAGGTCGAAAGCGTCGGCAAGATCTACCACGGTGGCGTTAAGGCCGTTTCCGGCGTCGGCATCAATATCAGGGATGGTGAATTCATCGTGCTGGTCGGTCCGTCGGGCTGCGGCAAGTCCACGCTGCTGCGCATGATCGCGGGTCTTGAGACCATTTCGGAAGGCCGGGTAAAGATTGGCGATCGCGTCGTCAACAATGTCGAGCCTGCCGACCGCGACATCGCCATGGTCTTCCAGAATTATGCGCTCTATCCGCATATGTCTGTCTATGACAATCTCGCCTATGGCCTGAGGAACCGCGGCACGCCAAAGGAGGAAATCGAAGCGCGCGTTGCGGAAGCTGCCCGCATGCTGCAGATCGAGCCCTATCTGCAGCGCAAGCCCAAGGCGCTTTCCGGCGGCCAGCGCCAGCGCGTTGCCATGGGCCGAGCTATCGTCCGTAAGCCGGCTGTCTTCCTCTTCGACGAGCCGCTGTCGAACCTCGATGCCAAGCTCCGTGTTTCGATGCGCGGCGAGATCAAACGCCTGCAGCGCCGTCTCGGCACCACCTCGATCTACGTCACCCACGACCAGCTGGAGGCGATGACGCTGGCCGATCGCCTTGTCGTGCTGAATGGCGGCAGGATCGAGCAGATCGGCGCGCCGCTCGATGTCTATCACACGCCTGCCTCCACCTTCGTTGCAAGCTTCATCGGCTCGCCAGCCATGAACCTCTTGAAGGGCGAACTGCATGGCGACAAGCTGGCGCTCGGCCCGACCTTGATCGGTCTCGCAGGTAACGCGCCTGCCTCCGGCCCTGTGACTATCGGCATTCGCGCCGAGGATCTGCGGCTGGCGGGTTCAAATGAATATGCGATGCCATTGACGGTGGAATATGTTGAAGAACTCGGCTCGCAGCGCCTCGTGCATGGTCTTTTGGGCGATCAGCCGCTGACGGCTGTCGTTACCCCGGAAACAGCGCTGCCATCGGAGTTGCGTTTCGTGATCCCGCCGGAGAAGCTGCATTTCTTCGCGCACGACACAGGCAAACGAATCGGTGCCGGTGCTGTGGTCACTGCCCATCATTCGACAGTTGCTGATGTCGTAAAGGTTTGAAACGCGTCGTTAAAATTTTAGCGGCCGCTTGAACGCCTCCGTTACGACTCTCTGCTATTTCGCAATGATTGGGGTAGCAAATTGGGGGGTCCATGGCCATGAAGCTCATGCTCGCAAGCGCGGTCGCAATGGCTGCGCGTTCGGTGCCGTATGCCATTGCGCCAACGCGCGGCAAGAATTTCGTTGCGCACTCCAGCGACCATCTGCCGATGAAATCGACGCCGATCAATCCTGACTGGATCGTCGGCGGCGACCCGCAGGCGCGCACGGCGGAACATTCCCGCGGCCATGACGACGCGTCGCTGACGGCGATCTGGGATTGCACAGCCGGCGAATTCCGCTGGTTCTTCGGCTGGGACGAGACGGTGATGATCCTCGAAGGCGAGGTTCACATCACGGCCGAAGATGGAACGGAGCGCATGCTACGAGCCGGCGATGTTGCCTTCTTCGCAGGCGGCACATGGGCGAGCTGGCGGGTGGACAACTACGTCCGGAAGGTAGCGTTTCTGCGCAAGCCCTTCCCCAAGCCGGTGGCAATCCTCTACCGTCTTCGCAACCTGTTGCGCAGCGGCGGCCAGCAGGGGCTCGCGGCCTGAAAAATCCTTGATGCCAGCGCTCGGAAGGCCTTGGTTGGCCGTTGCGTTTGCTCTGCTTGCGACCTACATCTGTCCGGCACTCACTGAGGGACGGAAATGGCCAAGATCAAGAACGTAGCGGTCCAGATGGACCATGTCGCGGGCATCAATATCGCAGGCGATTCCACCTTCGCCATGAGCCTCGAAGCGCAGGCCCGGGGCTACAAGCTTTTCCATTATACTCCTGAGCGGCTGAGCCTCCGCGACGGCAAGCTTTATGCCTCCGTCGAGCCGATGCTGCTGCGCGACGTGAAGGGCGATCATTTCGAGCTCGGTGCGCCCGAGCGTGTCGACCTTTCGACCATGGATGTCGTGCTGCTCCGCCAGGACCCGCCCTTCGACATGGCATACATCACCTCGACGCATCTTTTGGAGCGCATTCACCCGAAGACGCTCGTTGTCAACGATCCTGCCTGGGTGCGCAATTCGCCGGAAAAGATCTTCGTCACCGAATTCGCCGACCTCATGCCGAAGACGTTGATCACCAAGGACGCTGCCGAAGTCCGTCGCTTCCGCGACGAGATGGGCGATATCATCCTGAAGCCGCTTTACGGAAACGGCGGTGCCGGCGTCTTTCACTCGACGAGGGATGACCGCAACCTCTCCTCGCTACTCGAAATGTTCGGCCAGCTCTTCCGCGAACCCTTCATCGCCCAGCAGTATCTCCCGGATGTCCGCAAGGGCGACAAACGCATTATCCTCGTCGACGGCGAACCGGCGGGTGCAATCAACCGCGTGCCGGCGGAGCACGACAGCCGCTCCAACATGCATGTCGGCGGCCGCGCGGAAGCGACTGAGTTGACTGCGCGCGAAAAGGAAATCTGCAAGCGCATCGGTCCGGCGCTCAGGGAACGTGGCTTCCTGCTCGTGGGCATCGATGTCATCGGCGACTATATGACCGAGATCAACGTTACCTCGCCGACCGGACTTCGTGAGGTTCGCAAGTTCGGCGGCGCGGATATCGCAAGCCTTCTCTGGGATGCAATCGAGCGCAAACGGCCTTAAGCGTTCCGGCTTCTGTTCCTCTTCGTTCACGCTTTGCAACCCGCTGCAACTGCAGCGGCGGCGTGAATCTGTTCCTTTATTGCTCTTGTTTTACTCTTTTTCTACGCAAGATTGCAATTGGCGACGATGAGAAGTCGCAAAGGGGCATGTAAAAGGTTGCGGGGACATTAATCCATATAGGTCTGCGGCGTGTTTGACTCCCATTGAACGGGCAAGCCTCCAGTCCGAACCCTCGCGCCGCCGCCCGCATCGAAAAACCTACACCAAACCGGAACTTCGAGACCGTTTGGGATATACGCTTCTTAAGAACGAGCGCGGCCATGTGGTGGTGCTATGATCCCTGAACCCCTTCTCCAGTAGGACTCGGCGCAGTGTCAGGCAGGCACCGGCAACCGCTCGAAAAGGTGTTCGTATTGCAGCACCAATCCCTCCTCATCGACCGCTAGGTCAGCTTGAAAACCGGCGGAAAGGCCCAGGTCGACGTAACGTACTCGCCCGGGACCCTGCCGGTCGTAGCGCTGCTTCGAACGGGCGACCGTCAGCGCTGGCCCATCGATGAAAGCGGTGTCGAGCGTAAGGCTTTCCCCGGCGGCAGTGGGCGTCCTGCGGATGGGAAAGGTGTTGGAGAAGGGCGTGACCGACAGGTCCGGCTCTTCCGCGCCTTCGAGGTCTAGCCGCGGTTCGCCGNGTGTTGGAGAAGGGCGTGACCGACAGGTCCGGCTCTTCCGCGCCTTCGAGGTCTAGCCGCGGTTCGCCGTTCACCCGCCAGCCGGTCCCGGCACGCTCCAGGCTCAGCATCCCGCGGCCTTGCGCATTCCAGCGCTCAACCACAACGGACTGCGCGTGCCAATCCGAGTCGAGCCGCCAGCGGTGGTCGAGGCGAAAGCCGCCAGCTTCCAGGCATATCACGGTTGAGTCGGCCGTCACTCCCTCAGGCTCAACAAGAAGTTCCAGACGCTCAAGGCCCTCGAAATCTGTCCGATGCCAGAAAAGGAACGATCTGGTCATGCTCGGCTCCTCCGCGCACTCGTTTTTCCAAAACATGAGCTGATCGCGGCGCGATCGTCCCAGGCCACTTTTTTACACGATGATGGCTGGCTGGGGTGGTTGCCCCGATAAGATGGAAAAACGGGCTCACGATTGGAACCGGGCCCAAACATCGAATGGAGGCAACATGGACCAATATATCGGGCTTGATGGTTCATTGAAAGATACCGCGATCTCGATCCGAGAGGACGGGAAGCGGATCTGGCGGGGAAAGTGTCCCTCGGATTCGAAGGTTCTGGCGCAGATGATCCGCAAGCATGCCCCGCACGCTAGGCGCGTCGTATTCGAGACGGGGCCGCTGTCGACGTGGCTCTATCATGCGCTGACGACCGAGGGGTGCCCGCGATCTGCATTGAAGCACGGCACGCAAAAGGTATTAGACGAGACGCTCAACAACACCACTGAAAATAATATATAGGCTGGTTCTGACAAGGTGGTGTCAGCACTCGCGGCGTGGCGCGAACTTCCGCTCCCCGTCCACTACAGTCATTTAGAACCATGGCGGCGGCTCCACTCGCTGATGTTGGTCCGCCCGGTTCCGGAAAATCGATGCTTGCTGCGCGACTGCCCTCCATTCTGCCGCCGCTTTCGGCTGTCGAGCTTCTCGAGGTCTCGATGATTCATTCGGTTGCCCGTCAGCTTTCCGGCCGCAAGCTCTCGGACCGCCGGCCGTTCCGCACATCCCTCTCTACGAAAGCCATATTTTTGTTGAATCTTCATGAAATCAGAAATCCGGCTAGTCGGAGATTGTCCCATGCCTCGTAACGCATTTCTGCTGTGCGCAGGCATGGTGGTCACCGGAGGTGTGGCTTCTGCCGAAGAGACTGCTCTCGCCAGAACGTTTCGGTACGCCATCCTCATCAATCAACAAGAGCCAATTTACGGCGAGGTGGATATCCATGCCAATTGCTCAATCACAAAGCACCCGACTTTAATCGTTCACTCAGCAGCGATGACGGTGCTTTCGTCCGTCCGATCGTCTCTTGTGGGGTAGGGAATTGTTTCGTTTCGTATAGGTCTGAGAATATTGACGTGCGACAGACCGGGAAGCTCTTGAAGTTCAAGTTGGCCGAAGGCAACGCGCCAGGCAATCACGCGGTCCTTCTTAAAAGCCGCCCGATGGGTGAAATCATCATTTCCTTCTGACGTTCAATGGCCGGTGTTGTGAAGGCTTTCGGACGCCGGCCCGGCGCCAGGCCAACACGTGGATAGCCGGCATCCGAAACCCTTCACACAACCGGCCACGCCCACAAGTTCTGTGTGCGTCACGCCCGACTCGCCCGAACGCTCAGCCACCGATCATGGGGCTTTCCGACGCACCGACGGACCTCGCTGACGATCCAGCCGGCGTCTGTGAGTGCGGACCGCAGGGCAGACGCGCGCCAGTACGTCTCGACGTAGCGC
>NZ_FWER01000159.1 GCF_900169785.1 Rhizobium sullae | reverse complement strand
GATCGCAAGACGTCGCCGCGACGCCAAGCACAAGGTGACGACCGCCGTCGTCTGCCGCTGCGCCGTCATCTATCTCGAGGACCTCAAGGTGAAGAACCTGACAGCCTCGGCCAAGGGGACCGTCGAGGAGCCGGGGACCAACGTCGCCCGGAAGGCGGGATCGAACCGCTCCATGCTCGACGTCTCGCCGGGCGAGACCGTCAGGCAGATCGAATACAAGATGCGCCGGTCCGGCGGCGGCGTCTACTACGTCAACCCCGCCTACACCTCGCAGAGGTGTCACGCGTGCGGACACCTCGAGGCGGCCAACCGTCCCGACAGGGACACTTTCAAGTGCCTCTCCTGCGGCCACGCCGCCTGCGCCGACCACAATGCGGCGCTGAACATCCTTTACCTGGGCCGCAAGGCCCGAACCGGAGGACATCCGGAGATGGCCTGTGAATCGAACCCGGCTGCGGGTCGGAAGCAGGAAGAAGACGGTAGCAGTCCCCGCGCGAATGCGGCGTGATCAAGACCGGAAGCCCCGTCCTTCAGGGCGGGGAGAAGTCACCGGAGCGACCTAAATATCTCTGATGCTCTCTGCCTGCGGAGATGATATCCGGCCTCGCTTTCCTTGAGCACGCGAGTCGCCGGCATAGTGCAGTTTTGACCGCTCGGCGAGATCGTCGATGCGTCCGGACAAATCGATTACGCTGCGCCCGACGGCCGCGACGTCGATTTCCGACCGAAGCCGTTTTGGCGGTGCGAAGGTCTTGGGCGATCTGGCCGCGGAGCTTGGCGATGCACCGTTCAACGTGTTCCCGTTCTTTTGCCTGCTCTAGGAAGTTGCCGGTCGCAAGCGTATTGGTGCTGAAACAAGCGTATTGGTGCTGAGATACGCGATCAGCTCGGCCTTGTGGATCGTCACTCAGTCTCGATCCGTTTTTTTCCAACGTACGACTCCGAGCTGCCATTTTGGAGGCGTCGTGTAAATTTGGGCGAGCTTTCTTAGGCGGGACTTAAAATTCGGTAATTAAGCATGTGCTCATGAAAAGGGCTTGCGACACATGAAACATCCCTGGGTTAGCGGTCGGGCGATTTCGCAAGGACCGATGGTTCTTACGTGTTTTGCTTCTCCGCAAGCACCCGTGCCAGGGCATCTTTGAGAATTGCGCGGATCTCGTCGTTCGCTAAGCCTTGAATTG
>NZ_FWER01000242.1 GCF_900169785.1 Rhizobium sullae | reverse complement strand
GGACGGCGATCAACAATCGGCCTTCCTTGACATCGGCAAGAACCTCAACTTCAAGGACGACGGCCCGACGATTGCCACCACCGGCGTAGAACCGACGCTGACTGTCGACGAGACGGTTCTTGGGACCAACGACACGCAGAGCTTTGCGGCCAACTTCAGCTCCGCCTTTGGCGCTGACGGAGCCGGCACGCTGACCTATGCACTTGGCGTGACGGCGGCAGGCCCAACCGGCATCGTCGACACGGCGACCGGTGAGGCGGTCGTCCT
>NZ_FWER01000022.1 GCF_900169785.1 Rhizobium sullae | reverse complement strand
CAACCATCACTAACCCTCCTGCCGTTCCAACAGAAGCAATATATAATGAGGCTTACTTCAGTTCCAGGTGACTAGTTCGCGGCTTAATGGCCGACACCAAGCCGGCCATTGGCACGATCAGCCATCGGGGTCTTTCAAGAATGCTTAGCAACCCTTGACCGTATGACTTCCGCGATGCGCAACGCTTCGTTTATCGGCTGGTAAGAGTATGATTCGAGACCGCCATCGAACCTGCGGGTGAGCTTGCGTGTTTCTTGTAGATCCCGGTGGAAGCGGTCGAATTTTATCAGGCGTTCGCCTGGCACCTCTGTCAACTCCAGGGAATAGACAGGCCGGCCTGTGAGCAAGGCTTCACAAGGCATTGTGATGGAATCTTTGGCGATTAGAAACGCGTCTGCAGCAGCGACATAATCAAGATACGGGTTAGGCTCCCGCCTATCCCAGACGGTAACCAACGGAGACGACAGAGCCATGAGCGCATCAAAGGTCCGTCTATCGGATCGCCTGGACGTCGAGACTAGAACGCGCCAATCCTTGCTCGTCAGACTGTCGATTGCGTTTTTGATGTTATCGACCGACTTCTGGTCATAGATATAGGCGCCGTTGTCGCCGCCGACGAAGACAGAAGCCAACTGACGGTCGTCGGGACTAAAAAGACTTCTTGCCGCACGGCGGCGTTTTGATACCTCGTTCAATCTGAGCCTGTGAGGCACGCCGATCATCCTCTCGTAGTTCGGCCGTGCCTCTAGCTCCCTCGTCCAGTCGTGATTGGAAACAAAGACAAGATCATAGCCCTCGATCTCTGGCCGTTGCAGATGAACTGTGAAGGGCTCGCCGCTAAATGTCCTTTTCATCTTCAGAACCACCTTCTCTGGCCGGTAGCCACAGGAAATGATGATGTCTGGACGGCTTTCTTTGCGGGAAAACAGCGCGGGAGCAAAGGCCTTCCTTATCCCATGGACCGGCACAAATGGCTTCACAACCGGCTCCTTCCGGCTGAGGTTTCGCGCGACCCCGACGCACTGCGACATCGTGCCGATTTTTTCCTCGCTCACGCACCACGTCAGAAGATCGATATCCGCGTGATCGGAACCTCCATTGCCCATCAAATCGATCCCGGATTCCTGCGCATTGGCCGGTCTTGGCAGACGCTCGCATTGTCTTTTGATTTTCACGTGTTATCAAAGTCCTGTCCCGAAGTCCAAGGGAGGATCTTATTGATCGCTGGTGTTCCCTACAGGAGCGATTTGGACGGCCTTCGAGCCCTTAGCGTCCTGCTGGTCGTTTTCTACCACGCTGGTATTCAAGCCGTCGCTGGCGGCTATGTCGGCGTGGACGCTTTTTTCGTGCTGTCGGGCTATTTCATGGCAATTATGATCCTGCGCGACCTCGCCAACGAGAGATTTTCAATCATCGACTTCTATGTCCGAAGGATCCGCCGGATCCTGCCGGCGCTGTTTGTGATGATGGCCGTAGTCTCCGCCCTCGCAATCTGGCTTTTTATGCCAGACGATCTCGTTTATTTCGCCCGCAGCGCGCGGGCGACCGCACTTTTCTACTCCAATATCCAGTTCGGGCGTGAAAGTGGCTACTTTGATCTGGCCGCCAATACGAAACCTTTGCTTCACACCTGGTCGCTCTCCGTCGAGGAGCAGTTTTACCTCGTTTTTCCCATTGGCCTGATGATCACCTATCGGATGAAGAAAAACGCGATCGTTCCAATTTTGGCGATTATCGCTGTGGCATCTTTGGCGGCAAGCCAACTGATGGTGCAACAAGATCAGACAAAAGCATTCTACCTTTTGCCGTTCCGTTTGTGGGAACTGTTGCTCGGCGCGCTGATTGGTGCTCATAGGCCATTGGTACGACCCGCCCTTGCCGAAATAATCCCTTGTCTCGGCATCGCTGGCCTTCTGGCTTGCGCGTTTCTCTATTCCGACGCCACCGCGTTTCCGGGACTTGCTGCGCTATTGCCGTGTCTCTCGGTGGCCGCCATCATCGCTTTCGGTGATCAATCAAAGATCACAAAAGTGCTGCTTGGCAATGCGCCCATGAAATTTGTGGGGAAGATTTCCTATTCAATCTACCTCTGGCACTGGCCGATCGTTGTTTTTCTCCCTTACTTTACGAGTGCGGCCTCGCCCGGAGCAGCCGTCGCACTGATTTTTACTTTATCGCTTTTTCTCGGCTGGATCTCGTGGCGCTTTGTTGAGGAGCCGTTCCGGTTTGGCGCGCTTGCAATCCAAAGACCACAACCTGCGTTTGTCGCTTTGGCGATCGGTGTCGCATCATTGGTCTCGGTCAACGTCTTAGTCATAAGGCTGAATGGACTACCTCAACGCCTCAAGGACGAAGCCGCCCGTCTCTACGCTGCAAAGGACGACGGCAGCCAGTTTATGGAGCCAGACTGTTTTGCGGATCCGGATGGAAACGGCCTCTCGATTGCAGATGTGCAAGACGGCAAAGTTTGCCCAATGGGAGCGGCGGTGACGAAGGCGAAGTTCATTCTATGGGGAGATTCTCACGCTGCCGCGATAGCCCCGGGCCTGGACCTTGCCGCGGGACGGGCAGGTACCGGTGGCGTCTTCGTAGCGAGCGCCGGATGTCCGCCTTTCGCCTCGGTCGATCTGATAAGAGCTGATCGTGTAGGCCGCTGCGATAGCTTCAATGACGCCGTGCAATCGCTTATCAGTCAGAACCAGATAGGCGATGTCCTGCTTGCCGCATATTGGCGCAAATACATTTATAAAACCGATCTGACAAACCAGCGTGATTTCTTCGATGCGGCGGCTTCGGCGTCCGGCGATCATGCAGCTGATGTCACGAAGCGGTTAGTCGAAAGCATCAGAAGGATGCAGGCAAATGGCGCGCGTGTCTGGCTTGTTATGGATGTGCCCGAGATGAGATATGCTGTGCCGCAAATCCTTGCGCGCTTATCGATGCAGGGAAACTCCGCCAAGCTTGAGGTGCCGAGAAACGACGTGGATGCGCGCCAGGCAGCAGCGCGTCGCGTTGTGGGCGATGTGGCACTGGATATGAAAGTCGGCGTTGTCGATCCGTTGCCAGTCCTTTGTACTGAATTGTCGTGCAGCGCGACTTCAGGTGGCATCGTTCGTTATAAAGACGGAGATCATCTGTCGGCAACTGGCGCTAGATCGATTTCCTTTGTCTTTGACCCGGTCCTTTCCGGCATCCGCGTCCGGGGTCAAGTTTCGAACTCGCTGCCAACGAGTTCACGCTGGGATATCCGATGAAAACGGCAGTCCTTATAAACGACACCTCAACAAAATCGCACATCGGGTGCCGGATTGTGATCGCCCAGATTCTGCGATTGGCTGCGAAGGCTGGGATAAAGGTGGTGGCAACTTGTTCCGTTCACGTGGATTGGCGCGGTCAAGGCGCGATCCTTGATGCGATGAAAGGAGCCGACCTTGTCATCGTCAATGGTGAAGGTACCCTACATCATGCCACGCCTCAGGCCCTCGCCTTGGCCGAGGTTGCCTCATATTGCCGCTCGTTGGGCATCCCGTCCGTTCTTATCAATTCGGTCTATGAGGAGAATAATGAGCAAATCGCGGAGCATTGCAGCCACTTCGCGATGCGATTTTTTAGAGAACCAAATAGTGCGATGAACGCACAAGCCGCCGGGTTAGAGTGTGCGGTCGTTCCTGACCTGACGCTGTCGTCGGACTTCTTGGAACCCTACAAGGGGGCGCCCCGGATTGGAAATATCATCGTTACCGATAACGCCAATCGCGAGTTCGGCCGCCCGACACTTGCCCACGCGATCGGGCAGAGGGGCATACAGTTCATGCGAATGGACGTATCGGACACAAAGAATCGCTTTGTCCCGTCGGATTTAGAGCCTTTGGTCGCGGTTCTGCCGGAAGGAGAGCGACGGACCCCACAGCGCGTCTCAGTAATGACGCTTGTAGCGAGATCGGCTTTTCGGCCCCATATGTTCGCTCGAATGCGCATGAAAAAGCAGTTAGACCATCCACTGAGCGCGGAAGATCTGTTGCAGGCGATTAGTGGAGCTCGCGCTTTGGTAGCGGGTCGCTTCCATGCAGCATGTCTATCTTTGGTCGCCGGGACGCCCTTTGTGGCCATGCCATCCAACACCGCCAAAACGCAGGGAATGCTGCGAGCAGCCGGGCTTGAAAAATTCTACGTGCAGACGCCAAAAGAGGCGTTCGAGCGGATCTCAACTTGGGAGCAGGCCGACTTCGATTGCGGCCGATCTTATGTACTAAAGGCAAGAGTGGCTGCAGAGAACATGTTCGCCCAGCTTGCCTCACTTGCCAGCCGATGAGAGAACCGGCAGGTCAGTCTCCTGCGGATGCTCCAGATCAATCGCGGTGACGAACGCGGCGACGAGAAGCTCAGTGGTGACGGCTGAAATGGCCCGGAGAAGCTTCCGTTCCTTGGCCGCGCTTCACAGGGGCGGGTGCCTTGTATCAGTGCGGAGGCGAGAAATGTAATCACGGGCATGGAGGCGAGATTCAATACTTTGCACAATTGAATTGGAAATCGGAAAGCGTGAGAAGGCAGCATCGACCTGCGCTGTCAATCCAATGCACCGTCGTCGCTCGGACCATGACGCCCTAAACGCGGGATGTCTGCAACGCTGCGCCACAGCCACAAGAGCGCGAGGTGTTGCCCGTTCTCTCCTAACACCTATCCCATGGCATGGCGGATGGTCTTCGACAGGCGCAGCAGGAAGGCAGGTCTGGAGGAGGCGACGAGCTTCCACGACAAGAGCGCTTTTGCCATGCGCCGGGGAAGGAAGCCGACGGAGAGGAACCAGGCCGCCAGCACGGCACGGCGTCTTAAGGATACATTCATTTCCAGGCTGGCGACTGCGCCCGCAGCGCCGAGAGTGTGCCTGGAGTCATTGGGTACCGGGTGCCGGTCACGGTCTATGCAAAGCGATGCCAGGCGCTCTTCCAGATGGACCGTGTCATGAAGGCTGACGTCGGGCGGCACAGTCAGGCCGACTTCAGCGGCCTGACTGGACAAGGCTTCCAGCCGGCGAAAGTCGTGCTCTACCCGCCAGCGCGCCCGCTGGCCGAGTTTTTCTGCAAAGACGGAATGATTGGCGCCATGCATGCGGTAAGCACCGAGGCAGGAATCGATCGACGTCACCGTTCCATGGAGAGGCGCCACGGTGACGAGATATCCGTCCGCCCCTTGGCGAAAGTCCGTCTCGGGGATAGGCATGACCGCCTCCAAAGCCGAACGCCGGAAGGCCAGGCCGCTTGTAACCGTGGTCTGATACCGGCCTTTCTGCAATAGCTGTGGGGTGACATCGCCTGAATCGAACGGGAATTCCTCAGCCGGAAACACATCCTTGACGCGTTGGCGCTCGTCGACGATGTGCAACCTGAATTGCGCCTGGGCGGTATCGCCGTCCCAAGCTTCGACGATTTCCGATACCGCGTTCGGATAAAGATAGTCGTCGGCGTCGAGAAACAGGACGATCTGGCCGCGACTGACCGAAAATCCCGTGTTGAACGCTGCCGCGTGACCGCCGTTGCGCTCTTTTAGAAGACCTTTGATCCGGGACCCATATGCGGCAATGACACCGGCACTGTCGTCAGCTGATGCGTCATCGACAACTATGACCTCTACGCTATCGTGGCTTTGTTCCAGTGCGCTATCGATGCAGCGCTTTAAGAAGCGCGCATAGTTATAGTTCGCGATGATAATGGAAACCGGAACATGATCTTGCATGGAATGCATCGCATTGAACCTCGCACGTCTGCTTTGGTCACGGCGAACCTTCTCAGTCAGGTCCTTATGGCATGCCCGTTCGGGCAAGAGCAGCTTTTCAAAAGGTAGAAAAGCCGCCGTTACAGAGACGCTGACGCCAAGCGGCCGGCGACGATCATGTCTGATCTCTCTGCGCAGCCACCAGCCTCCGCAGCTTTATGGCTTTTGAAAGACCATAGCCTGACGAGGCAGCCAGCATTCGCAGTGTAGAGGAAAGCGGTGGACGCAATCAGAACGTCCGGCCGGCCGCCTTATCGTTTTCAATTCGGGTGACGCAGCCTGAAACTTTTGCAAGCAATATGTCGAAGTCGATGGGCTTCGTCAGGTAATCCGCCGCTCCCGCGCGAAGACCGGTCAACATGTTCTCCCGGTCGGTGAGTGCCGTCAGCAGGATGAACGGGATGTTGGAAAACTGCGGATGATTGACCTGGATCTCGGCGAGCAGCTGATGGCCGTCCATGATTGGCATAGAAATATCGGTGATCACGATATCGGGCCATTTCGACAGGATGGTCTCCAGCGCTTCCTGACCATTGGCTGCTTCAAGGGTGGCAAATCCAGCTTCGTTCAGTTCTTCGACAATTAGCTTGCGGATGTCAGCTTCATCCTCGACGCACAATATAGTGATCATCTTTCTTCTCCTTATTCTATGCTGCCTGCGGCGTCGTCAAAGACGCGGCACCTTCCCGCGGGAGGGCTACAGTGAAAGTCGTTCCATGGCCGAGGGCGCTGCTGACGGTAACAGTGCCACCATGCAACTCGACGATTTGTTTGACGATGTTCAGCCCGATACCGGTGCCTGCAATCCCTGTGGCGCTTCGAGCCCGATAATAGGGTTGGAATAATTTTGGCAAGTCGTCGGTATCGATTCCAATCCCCTGATCTGAAACCGATACGTAAGAAAATCGTTCGTCGGCCCAGCCGCGAATGTGAATGTCAGGCGCGTGGGGTGCGTACTTTGCCGCATTGGAGAGCAGATTGGTGAATACCTGTTCGAGCGCTGCACGATCGGCTTTCATGGTCGCAGGCAATTCGCCAAGGTTTGTACGGAACACATGATCCTTGCTGATTTCCTTTTGTCTTGCACAGCACGAGGCGATCACGTCGATGAGATTGCAGTCCGCAAGCGAAAGCGAGATGCGCCCAGTCTCAAGGCGGCCGGCCGCAAGGATGCTTTCCATCAAATCGACCATGCGCAATACGGCGCTTCTGATCTGGCCCGACTTCTCCGAGATGTATTGGGGGCTCAGCTCCCCCTTCGTCCGCGTCAGGCGCTGGGCAGCTGCATCAATGATGGCAAGCGGCGTGCGGAACTCGTGCGACGCCATCGTCACGAACTGCCTTTGCAGCGCGTTGACCTGCCGTTCCTGGGCGAGCAATCGATCAAGCTCCTGCCGCTGCCTCTCGATCTCGCCGGTGCGCAGTCTTACGGTTTCTTCGAGGTGGTCGCGGTGCACAAGGAGTTGCGCCTTGCTTTCGATGAGATTCAACGATGTCCTGCGCAATCCCTGGCCAAGGAACAGGACGACTCCCATTGCGATAAACATGCCGATTATGCTTGCCGGCGCAATTTGCTCCAGAAGCATCAGGCCGGGCTTGATCGGCTCCCAGGTAAGATGACCCAGCGTTGCTCCACTCGCAGAGATGACGGGAATTCTGGCCTCGCCCGCCTCTTTGCCGGCAGGCGCATAGTGCAAGCCGTCGAGACGCGCATAGTGGGCGATGTGCTCGATTGGAGAGGCGTCGAGAAATTTCACGGCGATGGCGATGAACTCCGACCCGGCTTCGACCGTCATTCGCTCTGAACTTGGAATGATCGGCCGGGCGCTGATGACGGCAGGCCTGCCCACTATATCGACGACCTTGGTGCTGGCGACATCGGCAATCGGCGCAGGATCGCTCGCCTGCAGCCGTTCCTTGAGTGCGTACCGCATCTCGGCGGCGAGGCGTGCTACCGGATCATGGTCGTCGCCGAGTGATGGCGAAAGAACATCGATACCGTCGCGCATCGCGAACATGAGATGATCGGTGTCATCGAAAACATAGGTGCGGTCATGGCCGAAGTAGTCATGCGTCCATTTGCCGATGTTTTCCAGCAGCCAGTCGTGGTTGCGCATCTTGCCGTAGAGGACCGCGTCGTCCCATTTGGTAACGCTTTCCTGCTCACGCGGGACCGCGTTGATCTGCTGTTGAAGACCCTGCGTGACGAAGTCCGCCTGTCTTATGAGAGAGAGGTCGTCGACCTTCGTCGAGGCAAGCCACGCAAAGCCCGCGATCAAAACCGCGGTGATGGCCGTTACGAGCGTCAAGACGATCGTAATGTGTGACGTAATTTGAGTTCTCTTCATGGCCCGCCCTCTCATGGGGACCATGCACTCAAAAAGTTTATCTGTTACTAAAACAACCTTCCCAGGATTGATTTTACGATTTCTGCTGAAACGTCTGGCTCAACGTTAAGCATCCGGCAATCCCGGCAGTACGTTCTCGACGGTGATCGGAAACGAGCGGATACGCGATCCGGTCGCGTTGTAAACAGCGTTTGCCAAAGCCGCGCCGGCTCCGCAAATGCCGAGCTCTCCGATGCCCTTGGATCCGAAGACGTTGGATTTGTCGTCATATTCGTCGAGGAAGACGGCGTCGATGTCTTGAATGTCTGCATGGACCGGCACGTGGTAGTTGGCGAGGTCGCTGTAGAGGAAGTTGCCGTAACGCGGATCGAGCCCGCCTTCTTCCATCAAGGCCGAACCGACACCCCAGATCATGCCGCCGATGATCTGTGAGCGTGCGGTTTTCGGGTTGAGGATCCGCCCTGCGGCAAAAACGCCGAGCATCCTGCGCAACCGGATTTCGCCAGTATCCGCATCGACGGAAACCTCGGCGAAATGCGCGCCGTAGGTATGCTGGGAAAAGTCTTTAAGCGCCTGCCCACGTTCGACCTTGCCTTCCGCCGACAGACCCTTCGGTGCGACCACGGTGAGGATTTCGGTCAGAGCAGCACTCCGGTCGCCGATCGTGACGCGGCTCCCCGAAAAGAGGGCGTTTTCGGCAGTCGCACCGAAGAGAGGCGAATTGGACATCGCGCGCGCGGCAGTGGTGATCTGTTCCTTGAGAAGACGGCATGCATCATGAAGCGCCGCCCCCGTGCTGCCCGATCCCCACGAGCCGCCGGAACCGGAGGTTTTCGGAAATCGGGTATCACCGAGCGCGACCCCGACGCGATCGATGGGAAGGCCCATGCTGTCGGCGGCGATCTGGGCGAGGATCGTGTAGGTGCCGGTACCGATATCCGTCATGTCGAGTTCGACGGTCAGGCGCCCGTCGGCATGGATCCTGACGCGGCAGGCGCCCGGCCCGATCAGGTTCGGGCGGATGGCGGCGGACATGCCGATACCGATCAGCTTGCGGCCCTCCATCACGCTTGCCGGTTTGGCGACGCGCCTGTTCCAGCCGAAACGTTGAGCACCTTCCCGCATGCACTGCACCAGACCCCGGGTCGAAAAGGGGACGTCGCGTTCGGGGTCGCGCTCCGGTTCGTTGCGGATCCTGAATTCGATAGGGTCGATACCGAGTTGCTCTGCCAATTCGTCCATGGCGCATTCGCCCGCCAACAGTCCGGGTGCTTCACCCGGTGCGCGCATCCATTCCCCGCGATTGATATCAAGCGGTGCTAGACGGTGGCGTGTCGCCCGATTGGGAGCCGCATACATGCTCCGGTAGGCGGTGGCCGCCTGTTCGGCGAATTCTTCGAAACGCGACGTTGTGCAGAGTGAATCATGGCTGAAGGAGATGAGCCGCCCGCCAGTGTCGGCAGCGATGCGGAAGCGCTGTTCGAACATCGGCCGGTGACCGGCATTGGCAAACATCTGCTGGCGCGTCAGCGCCACCTTCACCGGGCGGTTCAGCATCCGAGCGGCGAGCACGGCCGAGATAATTTCGGCATGCGCGATCAGCTTAGAACCGAAACCGCCGCCGATGAACGGCGAGATGACGCGAACGTTTTCGGGCGGAATCTGCAGCGTGTTGGAAACACCATCCTTGATCTGCGCCGGGGTTTGCGCGGAGGTGTAGATCGTCACTTGATCGCCGTCCCAGATTGCATGCGCGGCATGCGGCTCCATCGGCGCATGGTGCTCGAAGGCGTTCGTGTAGGTCTGATCGAATTTGACAGGAGCGGCGGCAAATGCGCCGTCGGGATCGCCGAGCACGCTGTCGGTGGCAAGACCGGCATTGGCCATCGCCGGCGCGTAGATAGCCTCGCGCGCGTCGTCGAGGCTGAAAGTTCCGCCCGCTTCGCGATATTCGATCTCGATCTCCTCTGTTGCCGCCCGGGCGATCTCAAAGCTTTCTGCAACGACGAGCGCTACCGGCTCATCGAAATAGCGGACCTCCGGTTGGAAGACGACCGGCCGGGGACGCTGAACGCCCGGCCGGACGGTCGGCTCTCCGAACGGCGCCTGGGCAGGCGCGTTGCGGTGGGTCATGACGAGATGCACGCCGGGCGTGGCTTCGGCTGCCGCAACGGAAAGCCTGGCGATCCGGCCCTTGCCGATACTGGCACCGAGAAGCACGCCGTAAAGTGGCTCGCCGTGCGGCTGCTCGTAGGCATAGGTCGCGCGGCCGCTCACCTTGAGAGGACCATCGATCCGGTTCATCGGTTGTCCGATGAACGACCTATTTTGCGATTGGCTTGTCTGCGTCATGAATGGTCCTCAAGCTTGACCGGCTGAAGCCGCCAGGGTCTGGCGTAGCGTTCGCCTGGCCAGTTCGATCTTGAAATCATTGTGTCCGTAGCCCTGTGCGCCCTGAAGCAGGACACCTGCTGCGGAATCGTAAGTTTCCTTCGTAAGCGGCTGGCCGCCCATGGTTTTTTCTGCCTCTTCTGTCCGCCAGGGTTTTGGTGCAACGCCGCCCAGTGCGATGCGTCCGGAGGCAATCCGATTGTCCTGGGTGGCCACAATGGCCGCGACAGAAACCAAAGCGAAGGCATAGGACGCACGGTCGCGCACTTTCCGGTAGAGCTGACGGCCCGCAGGCGGCGGCGGAAGCATCACGGCGGTGATCATTTCGCCGTGCTCAAGGTTGTTCTCAACATCAGGGGTCTGGCCGGGGAGGCGATGAAGATCGCCGACAGGCAAGGTCCGCCGCTCCGTTCGGTTGCCGGCGATTTCGATGCTGGCTCCGAGCGCTGTCAGGGCAACGGCCATGTCGGAGGGATGCGTGGCGATGCAGGACTGGCTGGCGCCCAGTATGGCATGGTTGCGGTTCAGGCCTTCAAGCGCAGCGCAGCCTGCCCCGGGGGACCTTTTATTGCAGGACATCCGCGTGTCATAGAAATAGGGGCAGCGGGTGCGCTGGAGAAGATTGCCGCCGGTTGTCGCTTTGTTGCGGATCTGGCCGGAGGCACCCGTAAGCAATGCCTGGGCAAGCAGGGGATAGCGCTCCCGCACGCGCCGGTTGGCGGCAACATCGCTGTTTAACGCCTGCGCACCGATCTTCAGACCGCCGTCCGGCGTCTCCGTAATATCCTTCAGGTCCAGACGGCTGATATCGACGATATGAGCCGGCCGCTCGACGCCGAGTTTCATAAGATCCAGCAGGTTGGTTCCACCGCTGATGAACCTGGCGTGGGGATCGCCAGCCACCGACGCGCATGCGGCGGCGACGTCAGCCGCGCGTTCGTAGGTAAAGCCTCGCATCTCAAGCCTCCACGGCCACGTCGCGAATGGCGGCGACGATGTTGGGGTAGGCGGCGCAGCGACAGATATTGCCGCTCATGCGTTCGCGGATCTCGGCTTCAATGAGAGCAATATCGCGCTGTGCGACATCGGCGCTGACGTGGCTCGGCCAGCCCTGCTTTGCCTCCTCGATCATGCCGAGCGCCGAGCAGATCTGGCCGGGCGTGCAGTAGCCGCATTGGTAGCCGTCGCGCGCCACGAAAGCCGTCTGCAGAGGATGCAGCTTGCCCGGTTCGCCGATCCCCTCGATCGTTCGAACTTCGTCGCCTTCATGCATGACGGCAAGCGTCAGGCATGCGTTAATGCGGCGGCCGTTGAGAAGAATCGTACAGGCGCCGCACTGGCCATGGTCGCAGCCTTTCTTGGTCCCGGTCAGGCCGAGCTCTTCCCGCAGCATGTCGAGAAGGCTCATGCGCGGATCGACAGTCAGTTCAACGGGATTGGCGTTGACTGACAGCCTGAGCGGTATGGGCTCAAACGCCTGCGATGCCTCCTGCGCATGAAGCTGGTTCACTCCAGGTGGAAAGGCAGTGGCAACGGCAGCCGCACCGCTCGCCAGAAGCAGATCCCGGCGGGTCGTCTCCAAAACAGCAGGGTGATCTGTTGGGCACTTCGGCGTCATCCAAAACTCCTTCGATCAAGTGCGACGAAAGCGAAGTTGGGATGCGGATCGTCCTCTTTCTTGCAGGTTTCCGGGCGATTATCACGAATCCGACAGAAATTGACGGCGATAGCGGGATGGGGTGATTCCCCGCATCCGGCGGAAGGTATTGGTCATATGGCTCTGGCTCGAGAAGCCAAGCTCCGCCGAAAGGGAGCCGAGATCGACGTCCTTTTCGCGCAGCCGGTCTGTCAGGCATCTCACGCGCATTTCCAGGATCCAGGCATAGGGTGTGTAACCGGTTGTCGCCTTGAACCGCCGGGCGAAGGTATCAACCGGGATGCTGGTCACCAGGGACAGGTCGGACAGGGAGATGTTCCGGCCGACATGGGAGCGGATATAATCATCGACGGCGGAAAGCACCCGCCGTGAAAGCCTCCCGGCATCGGGACGGCTTTGTCGGTCGAGATGCGACAGCCGGTGCATCATCATCCGCGCGGCCTGTTCGACATAGGCTAAATCAGGTATTTCGCCGCTCAGCATTTCATCGCGCAACGCCACCATGATCGCAGCGATCACCGGATCGTGACCATTGATGGTCAGCCTGTCGGGCGGTAGAGGCAGATACCATTCTTTCAAGAGATCGGGTTTAAGCCACAGAGCGGAATAGTTGAGATCGGCTGACTTATAGCTGCATCGGCGATCGACGCCTGCTGGAACGAAGGATAGGGCGCCGGGCTTGTCCCGGCCTTCGAACGCAAGCTGTCCTGCGCCGCGCACCTGCGTGACCCTCGTCGATCCGTAATTCGTGAGAATAAACAGATGGTAGTCCGCAGCCCATTCGAGTTCGGTTTCCTCGCTCCGCCAATCGGCGGTCTCGAAGACGAGTCCGCTGTCGTGCCAGCGCAATGCCTCGCGGGTGCTGATACGCTCGCGCCGGCTCCTCACGCTTCCGCTGCCTATCAGGGGGTCGATTGGCAACTCGATACCTCCGGTTTGGAGCAACCGAGGCTAACCGCCCGATAGGACCGAATTTTGACAGTCGCGAGGTCAAGTGCGCGGCAGAAGCCGTCGCTCAGTTTGCAGGCCATTACACTTGCGTCGCGGCCGGATTATTCCCGCATCGGAGTGCCCCGTTCGCATCGCCTTCCATGGTGATCGTCGGCAAGATCGACACAAGAAAACGCAGATGCCTCGGATGCCTATCGGAGCATACCCGAAATGGGTACAGTGGCTCCACGCGTTTTCAGGCGGGTGGCTTCCATGAGAGTCGTTGACACGGCAGAAGTCATGTTTCTGGTCGACAACGCGACCGACAGTCTCTCGTCGAATCCTGGTTTCGTCGAGACCGAGTTCGCCCGCCATCGCCGTCGCGGGATGCGATGGCTGTCCGGGAACTGCCTGTGCTGCGCCGCGCATGGGCTTTCCTGCTTGATTGCCGCCCGGACCGGATCCGCCAGCCGCACGCTGCTGTTCGACACCGGGCCCGAGGAATGGGTGTTTGAGCGCAACGTGGTCAGGCTCGGCGTCGATCTCGGGGAAGTCCGCGCGGTGATGCTGTCGCATGGTCACTGGGATCATGCGGGTGCAATGCCGCGCGCCCTCCAGATGATTACGATGGGCAATGGTGGGCAGCCCGTCCCGACCTACATGCATCCCGATATGTTCGCTTTGCGCGCGACCAAATCCAGCGACGGGCAGTTTCGACCGATGGAGCTGGTGCCAAGCGTGGATGTCCTGTCCGGAAACGGCGCCGATGTCATCGTTACCCGAGACGAGCAGCTGCTTTTTGACGAGACGTTCTATGTGAGCGGCGAAATCCCTCGCGTGACCCGGTTCGAACGCGGGTTTCCCGGTCAATATCGCCAAACCGCGGCAGGCAGTTGGGAGCCGGACGAGGTAATGCCGGACGAGCGTTTCGTGGCGATCAACGTGGCCGGCAAGGGGCAAGTCGTCTTCACCGCCTGCTCGCACGCCGGCCTGATCAACGTTCTGACGCACGCCCAGGCACGGTTTCCGAATATCCCGCTCTATGGCGTGTTTGGCGGCTTCCACCTCTCCGGGATCAACGAGCCAATTATCCCGGAGACGGTCGAAGCGCTGGCGCAGTTTGACCTGCAATTGATATCACCCGGGCACTGCACGGGTTGGCGCGCCGTGAGCGCACTTGCGGCTGCCTATGGCGATAGGATCGTTCCATCCGCGGTCGGCAAGACGTTCATGCTTTGACGCTTCCTGTGGGGCACAGCTCGTAGCCCAACGCCCTCCCATCCTTGCGGGCGGCCTCCGATCAGGACGCCGCGCTCCCAGTCAATCCGGATGGCCTGCGCGCTGCCGATGGCCCACCGGGGCGGTGCCGGCGGCCATCAATCGCCAATACTTGGCCGACACCTATCGTTTTCAAAAAGCCATCATACGGCTCGCTTGAGTGAAAAGCGCGAAAAATCAGTAATTTAGCGGCAACATGTCCGCGTTGCGCCCATCTCACTCGCTTAACGCCTCGACGTTGCATCCTAAGTGCGGACATTCGAGCAACAACGCCAAGCAGCACCTTCGCGCCCAGAAGCTGTCGCGGAGACGCCCTGTGATAGTGTCTTGCCGTTCTCACAATAGCTCCATATGACCGCTGTTGTCGCTTTCGGCAGCGCAAACAAGCTTTCCAAATCGGGTTGGAAATGGGCGTTAAGAACTATTTGATCGAAGGCCTTTCTGGGACTGGCAAGACTTCAGTCGCCACCGAGCTGCAGCGGCGCGGTCACCACGTTATCCATGGCGACCGCGAGTTGGCTTATCAAGGCGATCCAGAAACGGGCAAACCGCTGGACGGCTCTGCGGACGGGCAGTGCATTCTGGATGTGGCCTTTGGGCACAAGCACCACCTTTGGAACGTCGACAAAGTCAAATCCCTGGTCGCCGATCGAAGCCACCCGATCTCCTTCTTCTGCGGCGGCTCCAGGAATTTCCGTCGCTTTATTGATCTGTTTGACGGGGTTTTCGTTCTCAACGTCGATCTGGACACGCTGAACAGCCGGCTTGCCAGCAGACCAGAAGACGAGTTTGGCGGAAAGCCGGCCGAACGAGAAGTCATTGTGCGGCGGCACACAACGCAAGAGGATACTCCGAAGAACGCGATGAGCATCGACGCCACTGCGCCGCTCGCCAGCGTTGTCAATGATATTCTCTCGAAATGCTAAGAGGGCGGCCAAGTGGCCCACTAAGGCATTTACTCGAATAGACACCCTCGCCGAGCTCACGATCTCATTTGTAGAGAAAAACGAAGTTTGCGGATGCGGCGATGCGTGCGCTATCCGTCGGTGCTATTTCGTATATATGCTCGTCCGCCTGACGAAGGCGGTGGGGAGGTGAGGATATGAACCTTAGGCATCAGATTGTGGCGCTGGCCATCGTCCCGTTGATCCTGGCCATCCTGATCGTCACTGCGTTCATCACGTGGCAATCGGCGACGCTCGTGCGCAGCAGTATCGACACATTCGAGCGAAACATGCTGAAGGCCAAGGAGACGGAACTCCTCAACCTCACAAATCTTGCGCTCTCCGCGATCCATGACATCTACACGGCTGCCGGTCCGGATGACGAAGTGGCAAAGGAGAAGGTTCGCGCGATCCTGACTGCTCTCGACTATGGCCAGGATGGCTATTTCTTCGTCTATGATTACGAGGGCAACAATATCGTGCATCCGCGCCAGGCGTTTCGCCCGGGCCATAATTGGCTCGACCTGACGGATCCCGATGGCGACAAGGTGATCGCCAACCTGATCCAGAAGGCCAAGGAGGGCGGGGGGCTCCACCAATACAAGTGGCAGAAGCCGTCTTCCGGCGAGGTGGCCGACAAACTCTCCTTCGCCGTCGGTCTCGACAAATGGAAATGGATGCTGGGCACAGGCGTCTATCTCGATGACGTCTTCGCGCAGACCGCCGCTGCAAATGCCGATTTCCGCGCCAATATCCGCAAAACGTTTCTGATCATCGCGCTGATCGCCGTGCCGGCGGTTCTCACCGTCTTTGCCACCGGCATGCTGCTGACCTTGAGGGAACGGCGGCTTGCAGACAGCAAGCTTAAGCAGCTTGCGCAGCGCATCATCGACACGCAGGAAGAGGAAAGGGCGCGCCTTGCCCGCGAACTACATGATGGGATTTCGCAAAACCTGATCGGCGTGCGCTACGCAATCGATCTGGCGTGCCGCAAGGTCAAGAGCCAGTCCGAGGATGCGGCTCGTGCAATCGATCGGGGCGCGGAGGCGCTGAACGGCGCGATCAAGGAAGTGCGGCGCCTGTCGCATGACCTGCGTCCGCGGGCGCTTGACGATCTCGGCCTGACCCCGGCGCTCAAGGCGCTTTGCGACAACTTCTCGGAGCGCACTGCCATCGACACACGGCTTGAGGCGCTGACCTTCAAGAACATGCTGAAGCCCGAGGCGAGCACGGCGCTTTATCGTGTTGCGCAGGAAGCGCTGAACAATGTGGAGCGGCATTCCGGAGCAACGCGTGTCGCTATTAAGATTTGGAGCGTTGGCGGCCGCGTCCGTATGACGATCTCTGACAACGGCAACGGCTTCGATGAAAACATCGCAGAGGGAAAGAAAGCATTCGGCGGTGGGCTCGGGCTGCGCAACATGCAGGAGCGCCTGGCCCATTTCGGCGGCTTGTTGCTGATCAAGACAACGTCGGCTGGCACGATCCTGACGGCGATGCTTCCAAGGTCGGCAACGGTGAACCGCGCGCAACGCAAGGAAGCAGCATGAGCGGCAGGAAAAGTATCAAGGTTCTCTTGATCGATAATCACCCCCTGGTTCTCGACGGGCTAGGGGCTGTGCTGGAAACCTATGAACACATCGAAATTGTCGGCACCGCCGGATTGGCACGCACCGGACTTGAGATTGCGCAAAGGGAAAGGCCTGCCGTCGTGTTGATGGATATCAACATGCCGCAGCTGAGCGGAATCGATGCGATAGAGCTCTTCAAGGAACAATTGCCTGAGACGCGGATCCTGATGCTGTCGATGCACGACAGTCGCGAGTACATTTCCACGTCGGTATTGCATGGGGCCTCCGGCTACATTCTCAAGGATGTCTCGACCGACGAGATCATCGCGGCGATCGAAGCCGTGGCAGATGGCAAAACCTACTTCTCTTCCGGTGTCTCGGACGTTCTGCTCGAGCGAAAGGAGGCGCCGGATGCGCTTCCTCTGACGACGCGCGAGCATGATGTTTTATTGTTGCTGGCGGCAGGAAAAAGCAATCGCGATATTGCCCAGACACTGGGCATTTCGGCTGCAACAGTCGAAACGCATCGCAAGAACATAAAGAAGAAGCTCGGCATCGCGACGACGGCCGGATTGACCCGCTATGCGATCGAGAACGGATTAACCTGGGCCGACAGTTAAGTGGCCTACCCAGTACTGGGTAGGCCCGCGTATTTTGCCCATTTTCAGTCTTGTTCCAAAAAACTCCGCACCATACCAGTTGCCCGGTGGTCATGCTTTCTCAAAGCCGGTGACCGCTGGGAGGATTACATCATGTCTGGCTTGCTGTCGCTGTCGCGCGTCATCGACGCGATCAATACGTTTTTGGGTAAATCCGTTTCCTGGCTGCTGTTGGCAGCCGTCCTGATCAGCGCGATCAATGCAACGACCCGGAAGCTGTTCAACCTCAGTTCGAATGCCTGGCTCGAGGCCCAGTGGTATCTGTTTTCTGCCGCATTCCTCATCGCTGCGGCTTGGACGCTCCTGGGGAGCGAGCATGTCAAGGTGGACCTTGTCTACGGTCAGCTACCGCGGCGAGCGCAGCTTTGGATCGAAATCCTCGGCACGATCTTCTTCCTTTTCCCGTTCTGTCTCATCACGACCTACCTGTCCTGGCCGATCGTCGTTTCGAAGTTCGTCAGCGGTGAAGTGTCGAACAATACCGGCGGCCTGCTCTTATGGCCTGTATGGGCGCTCATTCCCGCCGGCTTCGGCTTGCTCACCCTTCAGGGCCTTTCGGAACTGATCAAACGCATCGCGATCCTGAAGGGCGATCTTCCGGACGCGATCGCGCTTGCCGACGCTGAAGCACAAATTCTCTAGGCAGGAAAAAATCCATGTTTGCTTTCTTCGCGGAAAATCTCGCGCCCATCATGTTCTTGTCGTTGATCGTGGTGCTTCTGCTCGGCTATCCGGTGGCGTTTGCGCTAGCTTTTGTCGGCTTTGTGTTCGGTTTCATCGGCATCGAGATGGGCCTGCTTCCGATCAATCTTTTCGGAGCGATTCCGGACCGAATCTTCGGGCAGATGTCCAACGAAACGCTGCTTGCCATCCCCTTCTTCACATTCATGGGATTGATCCTCGAGCGAAGCGGCATGGCCGAGGATCTGCTGGACACGATCGGCCAGCTCTTCGGACCGGTGCGCGGCGGCCTGGCGTTTGCCGTCATCTTCGTCGGCGCCATCCTTGCCGCAACGACCGGCGTGGTCGCAGCCTCCGTTATCTCGATGGGCTTGATCTCGCTGCCGATCATGCTTCGTTACGGCTACGATCGCCGCGTTGCCGCCGGCACCATCGCGGCATCGGGGACGCTGGCGCAGATCATTCCGCCAAGCCTCGTCCTGATTATCCTGGCAGACCAGCTCGGCCGGTCTGTCGGCGACATGTACAAGGGCGCGCTGGTGCCCGGCCTGCTCTTGGTGGCGGTCTATTCCGGCTACATCATCGTGATGTCCTTTCTGCGGCCCGCGAGCGTTCCGGCGCTACCGGCAGAAGCGCGTTTGCTGCGCGGGTGGAAGCTCGCCGGCAGAGTCGTCACATCGCTCGTGCCGCCGCTCGTACTGATCTTCCTGGTGCTCGGAACCATTTTCATCGGTCTTGCGACCCCGACTGAAGGTGGTGCGATGGGTGCCGTCGGTGCCCTGATCCTGGCGGCGTTCAATCGCCGCCTCGATCTCAAGATGATCACGGCCGCCCTTTATTCGACGGCGAAGCTCTCGTCTTTCGTGATCTTCATCCTGTTGGGGGCGCGCGTCTTTTCGCTGACGTTTTATGGAGTGAACGGTCACGTTTGGGTCGAGCATCTGATGACGTCGATCCCGGGCGGCGAAGTCGGCTTCCTGATCGTCGCCAACCTGCTGGTCTTCTTTCTTGCCTTCTTCCTCGATTATTTCGAGCTCGCCTTCATCATCATTCCGCTGCTCGCACCCGTTGCCGACAGCCTCGGCATCGACCTGATCTGGTTCGGCGTGATGCTGGCGATCAACATGCAGACCTCGTTCATGCATCCGCCATTCGGCTTTTCGCTGTTCTACCTGCGGTCGGTCGCGCCGAGCCGGGCCTATAAGGACCGTATTTCAGGCGCGACGATCCAGCCGGTCACGTCAGGTCAGATCTACATGGGCGCCTTGCCTTTCCTGGGAATCCAGCTTGCGATGGTCATCGTTGTGATCGCGTTCCCGCAGCTCGTCACCCACTACAAGTCCGGCCAGGTGACAGTCGATCCGTCGACCATCCAGCTGAATGTCCCGATGCCGGGTGCCGGCGGAGAGAACCCGTTTGGAACCCCCGCACAGCCATTTGGCGCTCCTGAGCCGTCAAACGGTGCGCCGGCAGCGCCAGGTTTTGGGGCACCCGCGCCGGATTTCGGATCGCCGACCCCAAGCTTCGGCGCGCCGCCGTCCGAACCCGCCAAGTAACACAACCGTTTGCCCAATTGCGCTTTGCCAAGTGCTGCATGCCATCAACCGAGGAGGAAATAATGACCGATAAACTGAGCCGCCGTAATTTTCTGACCAAGGGAGCGCTCGGAGGCGCTGCCACCGTTGCCGGTGCAGCGCTGGCTGCTCCTGCCGTCGCCCAGGAACTGCCGACGATCAAGTGGCGCCTGACATCGGGCTTTCCGAACAATCTTGATACGATCTACGGCGGAGCGGTCGTCATGGCCGACGCCCTTTCCAAGATCACCGAGGGCAAGTTTCAGATCCAGGTCTTTCAAGCCGGCGAGATCGTTCCGGGCCCCCAGGCAATCGACGCCGTTCAGGCGAACACTGTCGAAATCGCCCATACCTGCGGATACTACTTCACCGGCAAGAATCCGACCTTTGCGATCGGGTCAACGATCCCATTCGGCCTCAATGCTCGCCAGCAAAACGCTTGGCTCTATCACGGCGGCGGCAACGAGCTTTATGACGAGTTTCTTTCCGAATACGGCATCGTCGGCAAACCCGGCGGCGGCACCGGCGCCCAGATGGGGGGCTGGTTCCGCAAGGAGATCAACAGCCTTGCAGACCTGAATGGTGTCAAGATGCGCATTGCCGGCGTCGCCGGCCAGGTGATGTCGCGTCTTGGTGTCGTTCCGCAACAGCTTCCGGGCGGGGACATCTATCCGGCGCTCGAACGCGGCACGATCGATGCGGCCGAATGGGTTGGACCCTATGATGACGAGCGCCTCGGCTTCTACCAGATCGCCCCCTATTACTATTATCCCGCCTATTGGGAAGGCGGCCTGACCATCCACTTCTTCATCAACAAGGCGCAGTATGAAGGGCTTCCGGACGCCTACAAGGCGGCGCTCGACACCGCTTGTAAGGCGGCCAATGTCAACATGCAGGCGCTCTACGACGTCAAGAACACCAAGGCGATCCGTTCGCTGGTCGGCAAGGGCGTGAAACTTCGTCCGCTCCCGCGCGACGTCATGGATGCGGCCTATAAGGCGACATTCGAGCTCTATGGCGAATACAGCGCCAAATATCCGGCCTGGGCGAAGATCTATCCGTCTTGGAAGAAATTCCGCGACGAATCCTTCGAGTGGTTCCGCGTCGCCGAATACAGCTATGACAGCTACATGTACGCCACACAGGCCGCCGGTAAATGAAAGTGAAGGCGGCTGGTGGACATCCCGCCGCTTTTCCCAGCCATCACGGTCACGCCGGTCTTGATGGATCGGCGTGCGCCGAATGACTTGGACGACTACGGAGCAGGCACCCATCGTGAACGCCCGGCTATGATCTGGCCGGTGTTGCCAATGCCTTGCGAACCGCACTGCGGGCAGTGTGTCGCGGTTGCAATCGAAGTTTTTTCGATGTTCTCATGACGTTTCTGCGCATGCCGCAGCACGGACCAAGTCAAAAGTTGCTGCGATGACAGGAAGCGCCGGCGAGCCTTCGTCACCTATAAAGATTCCGGGAGACGCGGTGTCCGCTGAGATGATCGGGAACCGGAGCGCCCACTGTTTTGGGCGCTCCGAGACGCGCGTTATTTCTGGATGCAGGTGTCGACGGTCTCCTTGGTGCACTCGTCGAGCCCGGTGAACACCGGATCCTCGACCGGCTTTCCGGCGATCAGGTCCATCATCACGGTCGGTGCCTTGTAGCCCATTTCGAATGGACGCTGGCCGACCAGCGCGGTGACAAGCCCTTCCTTGGCTATCGCCACTTCGTCGCCGATCGTGTCGGCGGCGCCGATGACGAATTCGTTGCTGGCGATCTTCTCGGCCATGGGCTTGAAGAGGTCGCGATAGGGTTGCGGCGCGCCGAAAAGCGGCCAGCCTCCCATGATGCCGAATGCGTCGAGGTCCGGGTTGGCGGCAAGGATGTCGGTCATCGCCTGAACGCCCTTGGCGCCATCGTCATTGGTGAAGACCGGGCAGCCGGCGACTTCCGTCCAGCCGCCTTCGCCCTTCAGCGCGGCAAGGTCCTTCTGGCCGGTGAGCGTATCGCGCATGCCTTGCGCGCGGCGCAGGATGTTGTCGGCTCCCGGATTGCCTTCGATCGTGCAGATCTTGCCGCCGTTTGGCTTGGCCTTCTTGATGTACTCGCCGATGCGCGCTCCCATCAGGTAGTTGTCGGTGCCGAGGTATGTCTTGCGGAGCGCTGCATCTTCTGCCGCGAGATCGGCGTCGAGCGTCATCACCGGAACGCTCGGATTGGCGGTCTTGAGCGTCTGGGCGATGAGTTTGGCGTTCGACGGCGAGATGGCGATCGCAGCCGTGTCTGCCTTGCCCAGCATGTCCTGGACGATCTGTGCCTCGCCGGCCTCATCGGACGTCGATGCCGGACCTGTGTAGAAGCACTCATATTCCGAGTCTGGGTTTTCCTTGTTCCATTTCTGGCAACCCTGGTTGATCGCCTCGAAGAACGGGTTGTCGAGGCCCTTCACGACGATGACGAGCTGCTTCTTGGCAAGCGCCGGGCCGGCGGTGAGCGCCAGAGCGGTGAATGCAAGTAATAATGCCTTCCTCATGGTTTCCTCCCTTGAAACAGACGGGCGCGGCGCGACCGCCATACGTGATCAACCCGGGTACCAGACAATGCGAGGGTCATCCTCCGAACGCTCGTATTGCCAGGCCGAGTCGATAAGCCTTTCCAGATCGTAACTGGGCTGCCAGCCCAGCAGGTATTTGGCCTTGCTGTTGTCCATCCAGTTCGAGTGGTACTGGCTTGGTATATCGACAGCCGCAAGGCCCCGCGTGCGCGCCAGGTAGGTGGCGACCTCGCCATAGTCGACCGGGCTATCCATGCAGATGTTGAAGAGCTGGCGCTCGGCGCGGGGATTGTCGATTGCCGCCAATATTGCCGAGACCAGATCGTCGACATGCACGAAATTGCGCTTCAGCGGACGCCCGTCGGCGTCGCGCAGCAGCGGCACAGCACCGGTTTGCGCATACCGCCTCGCGTCGCCTTCCGGAACCAGCGTCTTCCAGTCGGGACCGCCGAAGACGTCGCTGCCGAAGGACAGCGTGTACTTGAAATCGTCCTTTGCCATGATCCACGGCGCGCGAAGGCAGCAGCCGTTGGTGCCGTACTGAATACCGAATTGCTCCAGCATCACCTCCTCGAGAACCTTGGAAAGCGCGTAGCCTCCCGGATAGGCACGATGGGGCGCATGCTCGGTGATCGGTCCGTCGTGGCGATGGTAGAAATGGCCGACACCGGCATCGCCTCCGATGAGGATGAATTGTTGAGAGGTGGCGCTCGCGCGAAATTCTTCAAGCAGCCAGAAGAGCCCCCTGACCGTTACATCCATGATGTCGGCAGGCGTTTCCTTGCAGGTCGCAAGATGCAGGACGTGGGTAACGCCTTCCAATGCGGCCACAACGACATCGCGGTCGGCGATGGAGCCCCTTGCCACCTCGACGCGGTCGGTCTCTTCGAGCAAACGATTGTGACACAGCGCGCGGATGCGTGCTTTGGAAAATCTCGGATCGTCAAGCAGCCCAGCAATGAAGCGCTGCCCGACCTTGCCCGTTGCGCCGGTGACAAGGATCAGCATGCTCTCTCTCCCAGAAACAGCTAATATGCGCGCGCTTTCGGCGTCAATGGAATTTGTCATACAAAACAGATTTTTGTGATGATGGCCCGATTTTCCGGACAATTGATTGACGGTCTTGCAAGGTTTTGCGTAAATGCGTTCAATCGCTTTTTCCGGGAGGACATGGGACAGGCGAGATAGGGTGCGCCTGCCCAAGGAAGAATAAGCGACGGTAACGGGCAGTCCGCGGAATCGGGGAGGTTAGCAGGCTGGTGGCGGTTCTCGAACTCACCAACATCTCCAAACATTTCGGTGCCATCCGGGCAGTCAACGACGTTTCGCTTTCGCTGGAGGCGGGGCAGGTCGTCGGCCTGATGGGCGATAACGGTGCTGGCAAGTCGACGCTGGTCAAGATGATCGCGGGCAACTTCCGTCCGAGCGAGGGAACGATGCGTCTCGACGGCGCAGAAATCGTCATGCACCGTCCGGTGGAGGCGCGTCAGCACGGCATCGAGATCGTTCACCAGGATCTGGCACTTTGCAACAATCTGACGGCTGCGGCGAACGTGTTTCTCGGACGCGAGCTGCGGCGCGGCATCGGCCCGCTGAAGGTCCTGGACCACAAGACCATGTACGGGCGGGCCGGAGAGATTTTCAAGGAACTGAAGTCGGAGACACGCCCGCGAGATCTCGTAAGGAAGATGTCGGGCGGCCAGCGGCAGGCGGTGGCGATCGCGCGCACCATGCTGTCGGAAGCGAAGATCGTGCTGATGGATGAGCCGACTGCGGCGATTTCCGTCCGTCAGGTGGCGGAGGTTTTGAATCTGATCCGTGAGCTGCGCGACCGCGGCATTGCGGTTGTCCTGATCAGTCATCGCATGCCTGACGTCTTTACGGTTGCCGATCGTGTCATCGTGATGCGGCGGGGAAGGAAGGTCGCCGACAAGCCGATTGCGGCGAGTTCGCCCGAGGAAGTCACAGGTCTTATCACCGGCGCCATCGAACAGGTGTGATGGCGCTGCTTACCGGTATCGGCAGAAATGAAGGTCGACGATGGCAATTACCCTTGACCAGACAATTGCACAGAAGCAGCGGAACTGGCTTGCGGGGATACTGGGCGGCCAGACGTTCTGGGTCCTGATCGCCGTCATTCTCGCCTGCGTTTTTCTATCCTTCGCTACTGACTCGTTCGCTACGGCGAAAAACCTCTACAACATCACCCGCAACGTCACGTTCGTTGCGATCATTGCGCTCGGCATGACGCTGGTGATCATCACCGGCGGCATCGACCTGTCCGTCGGCTCGGTACTTTGCCTGTGCAGCATGGTGTTGGCGGTGGTCATGCATGCCGGCTACAGCATCGAGATCGGCATTGCCGCCTCGATCGGCACGGCGCTTGTGATCGGAGCGTTCAACGGCGTGCTGATCGCCTATCTTAACTTCCCGCCGTTCGTGGTGACGCTCGGCATGCTGTCGATCGCGCGCAGCCTGGCGATGGTCGCGTCAAACAACACCGTCGTCTTCCAATTCGGTCCTGACCACGAGGCGCTTCTGTCGCTGGGCGGCGGCGCATGGTTTCTCGGTATAGCCAATCCCGTTCTTTACATGATCGTCCTGGCGCTGCTGACCGGTTTTGTACTGCGCTGGACCAGGTTCGGCCGTTATGTTTTCGCAATCGGCGGCAATGAGCACGCCGCAACGCTAACCGGCGTTCCGGTGCGCCGGATCAAGATTGCGGTCTATATGATCTCCGCTTTGTCGGCTGGGATCGCCGGCATCGTTCAGACCGGCTGGCTCGGTGCCGTCACCACCAATATCGGCGCGGGAATGGAACTCCAGGTCATCGCGGCCGCCGTCATCGGCGGCGCCAATCTGGCAGGCGGCGTCGGCACGGCTTTCGGCGCTCTGGTCGGAGCCGCCCTGATCGAAGTGATCCGCAACAGTCTCGGCTTGCTCGGCATTAATGCCTTCTGGCAGGGCACTTTCATCGGCGGCGCCATCGTGCTTGCCGTGCTGTTCGACCGGATCCGCAACTTCCGGCAGAGCGAATAGCGGCTGCGCCGAGATGCGCCGATCGGCGCCATGCCCGAAAACATATGAGGTTCTTGTCTTGTTACTGCGGGGCTGAATGGCGGGACGCGGGCCGTGCAGGCGACGGTTCACCGGCACGGCCGGATCGGGACCTGCGCTATGGTTGGAGGCCCCCGGCCTGAGCTTCTGCGCGAACATCATCGTCAAGCGCGAGTCTCCCTTGATCGATTGTCGCCGCGCAAACAGCCTTTAAGGTGAGTGAATTATAACGGAATCGCTCCTCAATGAGTGAGCGGCGAGGGCAAAGAAACGGGAGGCAGGCGGTCGCCGTTGATGAAGCTCTTCAGCCGTCTGAAATAGAGCTTGGCTAGAGCGCAGGCCGTGAGGTGTACCGGCATCTCCGTCTGGTTCAGCAGCAGATCGGTCCATTGCCGTTTCCAGACATCATTGAACACAGGGTTCTCATCATAGCGTGAGATAGCGTGCCCGATATGGATGCGGCCATCCGGTAGTGTCGCTGACGCCAGTGCAATCGAGGCCGGCTCGATGTCCTCAATGCCGGTTTCCAAGACAAGAAGCAGACAGGTGTCGCCGCCGCGCCACGCAGATATTGTGTCGAGAAAGATCCTCGCCTCGTCGATTAGCTGCTTTAGCACCTGTCGCGCCGTCGCGGACGGATCGGTCAAACGTGCAGCGGCGAGATCGCGATAGTACACGAAGTGCAGCTTATCTCTCGATCTCAGGGCACGGCGAAAGCGGTCAAATCGCCGGACCAGTTCATCATGTTCGCCGGTCTTCGACATCGGATTGGTGTGGATGTGCAGCACGGTCGGGTAATCCCGGTAGGCGACGACCTCAGTTGTGAGGGTCGAATGGCTTGCGGGCATGTAGCAATCGGGTGCGCAGACCTTCTGAAAGTCATCCTGAATCATCTCAGTGACGGATGCGAGACCGCTATCAAGATTAAATAGCCAATCAAACGGATAGAATGTCTTTCTCAGGCCCAGTTTTTTGATCATCATCGCGGCATTGCACGCTGCGCCGAGCGAAATATACTGATGCCCCATAATATTTCCCTCCGGCTTTTTTGTACATCCATGAGCCGCCCTGGTAAAGCCCCGAGCGAACTTATAGACGCGCCGAAACCAGCCAGTCCAAATTCGCTTGTCATCGAAGTCTGAGGTATGTCGAGTCTCCGCGTCATGTCCGGGACGCGCACCCACTGTCATATCTGTGCTTGGGATACGGCCACGGTCGAGATCGGACCTCAGCTCCGCGATCCGGGCACTAATGGAGAGCCCTTCGCCATCACTCCTTCGTAGGTTCCCAGAGCTCGACCGGGTTGCCTTCGGGATCGTGAATGCGGGCAAAACGGCCCACTTCCGAGTTCCACTCGGCTCTAGTTTCCACCGCGATCCCGCTTGCCCTTAGTTTCGCCATGAGCCCATCGAGATCATCGACCCGGAAGTTGATCATCCACTGCTGTTCGGCACGTCCAAAATAGTCGGTACTCTCAGGGAACGGCCCAAAAATTGTTGTTCCTGCCTCTTGCCGCCATATGGACTTGTGCAGGTCGTCAATTCCAAGGTGCGTCTCGTACCATTCGGCGAGCCCGGCCGGGTCCGCCGCCCTGAAAAACACACCACCAATTCCAACGACCTTCGGCATGGGATTCTTCTTAGCTTTGGCACGGGGACAATGGCGATGAAGTCGCGTGCATGCAAACTCAAACTCTGAGATCGAGCTGGACGCACCGTCCGCTCAGCGCCACATCCGAACGCCCGCACCGATGGAGTTCTATGCGGTTTCTCTCGCGCTCCACAACAGTCTGATGCCGAGCGCTCCGAGGAAGAGGCCGGTGATGCGGTCGATCCAGGCCTTCATACCGATGTAGAATTCCCGGACCCGGCCCGACCCGAAAAGCATGGCGACGATCGAATACCAGGAGAACTCGTTGAGGAAGACGATGACGAGCAGTGTGATCGTCATCCAGAGCGGTGCCTGCACCGGGAGCATCGAGACGAAGATCGAACCGAAGAATACGGCGACCTTCGGGTTTGATATCTGGGTCAGCAAGCCCTTGAGGAATGGCCCGGCAGCGCCGTCATGCCCCTCAAGGACGAGAGGATCTTTGGCATGGCGGAATACCTGGAAGGCGACCCAGAGGATGAAGAGTGCACCGAGCACCCTCATGACGAAGAAGAGTGTCGGAAGGGCTTGGAACAGCATGTTCAACCCAAGAAGCGCTGCCACGGCCCAGAGGACGGAACCGGAGCCGAGACCGATCGCGACCTTGAGGCCATCGGAACGCGACCGCGCTGCGGCGGTTTGGGCTGTGATCAGGAAGCTTGGACCGGGCGATATCACCGCCAGCAACTGGACGAGGCCGATGGCGAAAAGGCTCAAAAGATTGGCGGTCATGGAATCCATGGCGGCGTTCCTTGTCTGATTTTATCTCGGCTCGAGACGGGCTACCAAGACTATTCCTCTCGCGGCAGTCGCCTTCCCCGTCCGCTGCTTCGGCGAGAAAAAATATCATATCTAGGTCAGGAGGGCCCTTGAGGAATAGGCTGGCAGCACGGAAGTTAGGGGTCGCCGGTGTTTAGTCGGCCTTCGCATGATGGCATGCTGTCAGAAGGCCGGGCGACGTGGTTCTTGCCAGAAGCGCCGGCTCCTGTTCCGCGCATATGGAGGTTGCCTTCCAGCAGCGGGTTCGGAAGCGACACCCACTTGGAGGATTTGCTGGGCTCGGCAGATCTCCCTGCAGGACTATGCGCTTGCGCCCGCCACGAAGTCTCGGATCTGGTGTGGGGACCGCAGAGAGTAAGGCCTGCGTATAAGGGTGGGCTGGTGCCGTAAAGATCGACGCTTTCGGGCCGGTCTCGATGATCTTTCCGAGATACATAACCATGATGCGATCCGACACATGCCGTACGACCGCAAGATCATGTGCCACGAAGAGCATGGCGAGGTTCCTTTCGCGCCGCAGTTTGGCAAGCAGATTGATGACCTGTGCCTGGATTGACACGTCGAGTGCAGAGACCGGTTCATCGCAGATGAGGAGCGCGGGATTGAGCGCGAGCGCCCGCGCAATGCCGAGTCGCTGCCGCTGCCCTCCTGAAAATTCGGAGGGATAACGCATCGCGTGCTCACGCCTCAGGCCCACCGCCTCGAGGAGGTTTGCCGTCTCCTCTGCCCATTGATGACGGGGCAAGGCGCCGGGATGAAGTGCCCAGGGTTCCGAGATCAGGCGATCCACCCGCATGCGCGGATTGAGCGATTGATAGGGGTCCTGGAAGACGACCTGCATCTTCCGGCGTAGTTCGTGCAACTGCCTTCCGCTTGCTTTTGCAATATCCACACCGTCCAGCAGCGCTCTGCCGCTGGTCGCCGGCGCAAGCTTGAGCAATGTTCGCACGAGGGACGTCTTTCCACAGCCGCTTTCCCCGACCAGGCCGAGCGTTTCGCCTCGGGCGATTTCGAAACTGACGTCCTCGACCGCGCGTACAGGGGCTGTCGCATTGCCGAAATGCAGGGAGAGATTCTCGACCTTAAGAAGAGGCTCGTTCATGGCGTTGCCGGGAAATGGCAGGCGACCTGACGGCCAGGCCCTACGGGTTGAAGGGCAGGGACAACTCTCGCGCAAAGATCCTGGGCGCGCGAACAGCGTGTGCGGAAAGTACAGCCGGAGGGCAGTGCGACCGGGTTCGGCCCAGAGCCGGGGATAGGGACGAGTTCGCTCTCGTCGCTATTCATGCGTGGCTGCGAGGCCAAAAGTCCAACGCTATAAGGATGTCTAGCGTCCTCGAATAACTCGAAGACGCTCGCAGTCTCGACGATCCTGCCGGCATACATGACAGCGACCCGGTCGGCGATTTCGGCAACGACGCCGAGATCATGCGTAATAAAGATCATCGCAGCATCGCTTCGCTTGCGCACTCTTTCGAGGAGATCGACAATCTGAGCCTGAATGGTGACGTCGAGTGCCGTCGTCGGCTCGTCGGCGATGATGATGTCGGGTTCGAGAGCCACCGCCATGGCGATCATGATCCGCTGGCGCATGCCGCCGGAGAATTCGTGCGGATACTGCTTTTTGCGGCCGGCAGGGTCTGGAATGCCGACAGCAGTTAGAAGATCGAGGACGGCTTGCTCAATGCCTCCCTCAGGCATGCGGCCGTGAATTCGGAACATCTCGGCGATCTGCCATCCGACCGGATAAACGGGATTGAGTGCGGCAAGAGCGTCTTGGAAAATGAGCGCAATTCGATCGCCGCAAAGATCGCGCCGGGCAGTCCGGGAAAGCTGAAGCAGGTCCAAGCCGTCAAAGCAGATCGATCCTTCGTTGATGGCGCCAGGCGGATCTGGAACCAGATCCATGATCGCCGATGCCGTCACCGACTTGCCGGATCCGCTTTCGCCGAGAAGCGCTAAAACCTCGCCGCGTTCCAGCGAAAAGGACACGCCGTTAAGCGCCAAGATATTTCCGGCTGCGGTATCGAAACTAACCTGCAGGTCTTTGACTTCCAGAAGAGCCATCATCGCCTCCGCCTGATGAGACGCCAATGCTGCGACGGGTCGTTGACAATCCGGAACCAGTTGGCGAGCAGGTTGAAAGACATGGTGGTCAGCATCACCGCCAACCCGGGAAAGAAGCCGAGCCACCAGGCGGAGGAAAGATATCCCTGCCCTTGGGCGACCATAAGTCCCCAGCTGACCGCCGGCGGCTGGATGCCGAGACCGAGATAGCTCAGTCCGGATTCAAACAGCATGACCATGGCGAGATTGACGGACGCCAGCGTCAGCATGGTTGGCGCAACGCTCGGCAGGATATGAGTGCGCAGGATCCATATCGAGCTGCCTCCGAACACGCGGGCAGCGTCGACGAACAGGCGCTCGCGAACCTCCAGCGTTTCGGCTCTGGCGACGCGGATATAGGCCGGCATCCGGGTGATCGCGAGGACAAGAACGAGATTGGTGACGCTCGGGCCGAACAGATAAAGACCAAACAGGGCAACAAGCAGGGTCGGAAAGCCTAAAATGATATCGGAGATCCGCATGATAATGTTACCAACGAGACCGCCGAAGTAGCCGGCGATCACGCCGAGCAGGGTTCCCCCAACGAGACTTGTCACGACCGTTACGAGCGCGATTCCGACCGTTGTCGATGCCGCCTGGATAAGCCGCATCATGAGGGGTCGGCCGAGCGCATCGGCCCCCAGCCACAACGTCCACGACTGGTTGAAATCGAAAGGCGGAAGATTGCGCGCTTTCAACGAAATCCGGCTGTTCCCGAGAAGGGAGCTCGCGTCGGCTACGATTGCCAGGATCACGATCAACAACCAAATTGCCGCCGCAACCGCCATCGGATCACCCGCAAGCGCACGCGACAGCCATAGGATGCGCCGGCGGCGCTCGGGAGCGGGGGTGAATTCCGTCGTCATGCCGGTCATTCGACCCTCACTCGGGGATCGATAGAGGCGTAAAGCATGTCGACCAAGATGTTGATGATGAAGATCACGACGGCGACGGCAAAGATGGAGGCCTGCACGATGGCGAAATCCCGCTTCAAAATGCCGTCGATCAACAGTTTGCCAATTCCGGGGAAGCCGAAGACCACTTCAACGACGCCACCACCACCCGCAAACTGGGCGGCGAGATCGCCGGTGACCGTAATGGCCGGAAGCAGAGCGTTACGCAGTGCATGGACAAAGGTGACGCGGCCGGCATGAGCGCCCTTGGCCCGGGCGGTGCGGACGAAGGTCGCATTGAGCGCCTCGATCATCGACCCGCGGATAATCTGTACCAGCGTTCCGAACGGTCTGGCAAACAGACACGCAACGGGCAAAATCCAATAAATCGGTCCGCCGAAACCGGAGGTCGGCAGAATTTTGAATGTCACCGCAAACAGCAGCACACCCATGAGACCCAGCCAAAAGTCGGGAACGCTCGCCGCCGCCTGAGAAAGCAAATTGAAGCCGCGATCGATCCAGCCACCGGGGTTCACGGCGGCGATCGATCCGATGATGACCGCTGCCAGGAAGGCCAATGTCAGGGCAATCGCGCCAAGCGCAAGCGTGTTCGGCAAGGCCTCCAGCACTACCTCCATCGCCGGACGGTTATGCCAGAGGGACACGCCGAAATCGAGACGAAGGATGTCTGCAGCCCAGTCGATAAACTGGGCTGCAAGGGAACGGTCGAGGCCAAGCCGGACGCGCATCGCCTCGCGCGTGGCGTCCGAGGCATCGAACGGCAGGTAAAGATTGACCGGATCGCCGGTCAATCTGACGAGGAAGAACGCGGATATCATCAACGCTGCAAGTGCGAACGCGGCGGAGAAAGTGCGTCGAAGGAGATAGGTGAAGGACATCGGCTCTCCTCAAGCGATGGTTCAACCGGGGACCTGTCAATGTCGTTCAGCGATAGCTGACCGACTTCAGCTTGATCTCATTGCCGGCCTGGACATCAGGCGTGTAATTCACGTCCGATGCGACACGGGCGATCGTAACCATATGAAAGAGAGGTACGATGTTGACCGCATCGACAGCGATGTACTTGAACGCCTCCTGGAACAGGCGCTTGCGTTCGTCACCTGTGGCCTTGGAAGCGTCTGAGATGATTGTGTCGAGCTTCGGATCGACGATCGACGACGTGTTGCCATCGCTCGTGAAACGGTTCGGCAGCGTGAACACCGCATCGCCCTCGGTATTGTCGATCTGCGTCTGCAGGATCGAAGGCTGACGGTCCTTGGCCCAAGGCTTGAGCAGCTTCTTCAGCCAGGGGCTTGTTTCGAGCATCTCGAGGCGGGCGTTGAAGCCTGCATCCGCCAGCATGGCTTGAATGGCTTCAAGACTTTCGGATGAGTTCGGATAGATGCCGATACGCCCGTAGATGACGATTTCCTTGTCGACCGGGACGCCATCCGCCCGCGCGGCCTCAAGGAGAGACTTGGCCTTTTCCGGATCGTAGGTCCAGGCAGGAATGTCGGGATTGTATCCGAACACCGACGGCGTCACGACCTGCATCGCTTTTTCAGCATTCTCATGGAAGATCGTGCCGATGAGGCCGTCGCGGTCTATTGCAAGGTTGAGCGCCTCGCGTACGCGCCTGTCATTCAGCGGCGCCACGTCCTGATCGATCCTCAGCAATGATGTTTCCGCATTCGGGAAAGCATGATCGTGATCGCTGGTGCCGTCCTGCGGAGCAATCTCATAGGCTATTTGGGCTTCTCCCGTCTCGACCATCGCGGCTCGGACGGCTGACTCGGCGCGCCAGATGACGGTTGCGTTTTTGATCGACGGCTTGTCGGACCAGTATCCGTCATAAGCCTGCAGAGCGACTGATTGGCCTGGCAGCCATTTGAGAAGCTTGAAGGGCCCGGTCCCGATCGGCGCCCGCGTTTTGGCATCGTTCGGCATATCCGGTGAACCGATATCCAGCGCGGCCATCTTGTTCGGAAGGATCGGTTCTATGACATCGGTCCGGATGATGATCGTTGTTGGATTGACCACTTCGGGTGACAATTTGACGCCCTTGAGCGTTGCGAGTCCGACTTCGCAGGCGAGTGCAGGGTCCTGCGCACGCTTTAGCGCCGCTGCAACAGCATTGGCGTCAAAAGGCTTGCCGTCATGGAAAGTCACTTTCTCACGGAGCTTGAATTCCCAAGTCAGATCATCGACCTGCCGCCAGTCGGTGGCGAGACTTGGCGTCACGGTCCCGTCAATCGGGCTCAGGTTGACGAGCGTCTCCGTGATATTGTTGCGCAGGATGCGCGAATTGCCTGAGAGATCCGTATCGCAGGGATCAAGTGATTTTGGCTCATCGGTTACCACGACAGTCAACGTGTCCGACGTGGCGTGCGCCGGGATTGAAACGTTCGCTGCGAGTGAAAATGCCGCCAGACCGACCTTTGCGGCCTTGGTGATGGATATCATGTTCATGGGTGCCTCCTCGTTCCAGCCATTGACATCGCATCCGGAGCAATGCCGCTTCGTAAATGCCCCCGTTTCAAGGCTGCCGTCGCAGCATCATGCAAGTGGCTTTACTTCCTCCAACAACTGCGTAGTGTCAAATGTGACACCTGTTCCATGAGGATGCTTAGGTGCGGTCACGATGTCAACAGAGAATAATTCATATAAGGAATGCATAGTTCATGAATGAACTTAAACATGGCTCTCCAGTCGTGGAAAAGACGGCGCATCTTCTCGAGGCCGTCGCCGATGCCAAGACGGGAATTTCTCTTGCAGATCTAGTCGACCGGCTAGGCGTGCCGCGCTCGACCGTTTATCGCATCCTGAATTCACTGGCGGCCCACGGTCTTGTCGCCCGCGTCAACGGCGGGGCATCGTACGAGCTTGGCCCCAAGTTCATCGAACTCGCACGGCGTATTTCACCCGGCGCCGACAAAGCAATGCTTGTCGAAGCGGCCAAGCCGATCCTGACCGCGGCAGCAGACCGGATCCTTGAATCCTTTAAGCTGGCCACGCCGGAGGGGGGTGAAATGATGACGATTTTTGCCGCTCCAAGCCCCGGCGACTACTCGATTTTCATCAAAGTCGGTGGCCGCTCGCGCAAGCATGTTGGCGCTGCCGGCAAGCTCGCGCTCGCCTACTCAGATTATAGTGAAATCGAGGCATATTGCGCAGCCGGGCTAGAAGCTAAGACGCCCTATACAATCACGAATCCCGATGCGCTAAAGGAAGCGCTCGTCGAGATTCGCCGCAACGGATATGCGGAGGATAATCAGGAATCCAATCTGGGGCTGCGCGCTTTCTCAGCCCCGGTATTCGATTCAGAAAGCCGCCTCGTCGCTTCGATCAGCGTGCCGTTCATCGGGGAGGCGACCCCAGACCGCGCTCGGGCAATCAAGCGAGAGGTCCTGGACAGCGCTTCGATGCTGACAAGGGCGATTAACGGCGTTCATCCTATTTCCAAATAAGAAGAAGAGATGTCCCTATTGAACTTTTTATCCCGTATGGTAGTTCTGGATCACTAGACAATGGAGGAATTGATGACAGCGCTGGAACCATTGGTTTATGCAAAGTTGTTGCGGACGAATTCAGCGAGTCTCAGCACGCTGCTTTTGAAGCGGGGTCTGAGGAATACGGCTGTTCGCGGCGTCCGGCCACTTTCCAATGTCAACAAACCAATGATCGGCCCGGCTGTCACGGTGCGCTACATTCCTGCCCGAGAAGATATTGATGGATCGACCTATAGCTCAGACCCGTCGAATTACCAGCGCAAGGCAATCGATACGATTGCGGACGGCCACATTCTGGTGTTCGACTGCCGCTCGATGGCCGAAGTCGCTGGTATCGGTGCAATGCTGGCTCGGCGCCTTATCTACCGGAACGCTGCAGGCGTAGTTCTCGACGGCGGCGTTCGCGATACGGCGGATATCGCCAAGCTTGGTCTTCCGACCTATTGTATGGGGCCCGCGGCACCGGCCAATCTAGTGGCACATCATGCTTCAGATATGAACCAGCCGATCGCCTGCGGTGGTGTCGCCGTCTATCCGGACGATATTATCTTCGGGGACGGTGAGGCTGTCATCGTCATTCCGAGAAAATATGTGGAAGAAATCGCTGATGAAGCCGTCGCGATGGAAGAACAGGAAGAGTTCCTGAAGTCGGAGATTGAATCCGGCAAATCGACGCTCGGTGTCTACCCGCCCAACGCCGAGACACTGGAGCGCTATAGGGCCTGGAAGCAGGCGCGCGCAGAGGTGATTTGAGCAGCAAGCGCTCAGTCAGCCCATGGAAAATGAGCCGCAGACACGGCTAGTGCGTCAAGCAACACCGTCGTCTTTCGAAAACGCCAACGCTGCCGCTTTATGCCCGGCTCTACTGAATCTGACTGAGGTGCAGCGACACGCTCTGGTTCGGCGGGCCTAGCGTCTGAACGATCTGCTTTTTTGCTAAACTTTGCCAATCCATGTCATCATAATTACATGGAGGTCGGTAATCGCGACAATGAATGTATCCTTACCCGATCCGATGAAAGACTGGGTCGAGGCACAAACCACGACGGGCCGCTACGCCAATGCGAGCGATTACGTGCGCGACCTCATTCGCAAAGATCAGGAACGGAACGGCAAGATTGACGCGATGCAGCGTTTTGTCGATGAAGGCCTGAAAAGCGGCGTAGGCAATAGGTCCAAAGACGAGCTTTTCGCGGCGGCGAAGGCGAAAACTGACAAGCTGCAAGGCAGTTGAGAATGGGCTTTCGCCTATAGCGTCAATTCAGCAGACCGAGCCGGCGCAGCGGCAACAGGGCCGCACGCAGTCCGTTCCTGCCTGAAGGACAGAACAGGCCTTTTGTCGCGTAATTTCTGGATTTCACACATTGTGAAAGACGATCTCAGGCCAGGCCGAGGAAAACGGGCCAGCGAACGGATGACGCAAAGCATGGTTTCGTCATCGAGCCGCCCGAAGGGCCGGCCGACCTTGTCGCGTTTCACCGACATGGCCTTGTCGATCATCACTTGCGACGGCTTGCGTAGTCCGTTCTCGGACGTGGGGCGCACTGTAGGCCGGATCAAAAGGGCGTCCACTAAAGTCCCCGACACCAGCAGCACCGTCGCCGTGCCGGTGTCCTCGAACTGATCGGCTTGGATGATGAGGGCGAGTGCGGCTTTCCGAGGGCCCCGGCATGGCGACGGCAACGAAATCGCCACGCCTCACGTGTCGGCCTCGTCATCCAGATCAGCAAGGGCGGCATCCATGAAGGCGTCCAGATCGCGGTCGGCGGCACTCGTCGTCGAAGAGCGGCGACGCGTATCCTGAACCCATATCCGCACCGGGCGCAATCCAGCAGCCCGCAGCGTCCCGGCGCTTCTGGACTCTTTGGGTGACAGGCGTTGGCACTGTGGAATCTCCGCTCAATCTGTTACATGTAACAAAAAGGCAGAACGGCGGGCCGTCAAGCTGAGTGTCGCAAAAGTCGGCCGCGAAAGGTTTCTTTTTTACACCTGACTTTCGCGGCAGAATTTGCCCTTAAGAAACTAGGGCAGCTGATTTTGTCGGTGCAATATGGGGAAGATCCAAACGGCACATCTGGGGGAATATTGATCCGGTATCGACAAGGGCATCGTAAAGCGCCTCGACGCGCGTTGCTTCGTCCTGAGCTGCTAAGATTGCGTCTAGTCGCGGACCTAGGGTGGGACCGACAGTCCAAGGGCCGTTCCGAACCATTCGCCATCCGGCCAATATCGCCGCTCCTGGAGGAAGCTCAATTCCATCAGCGATCGGACAATTCTCGCGGCGATCAGCACCGACCAAGGCGTATCGCCCGGTTCGACCGTGCGTCTGCGGCTTGCATACCGCTTTACACCCATCCGATCGCTTCGAACCATAAATCCGGAACTCAGTGGGCCAGAACTCATCACTAACTGGAATCCTGGATGTGGATTGATCCTAGTCGGAGTGGGAGACATACAGAAAGCGCGGCTCGCTGTTGCCGGCAATCACGACGGCTGACAGGCGTCCGGTGCGGTAGGCGCCCGTGTCGATTGCTATCCGGTTCGAATGGATCTCCGGAAGCTCCGAGGCGGTGATCGTGTGCCCATGCACCACGACTTTTTCGAGCGGCTCGGAGGCATCGAGGAAGTCTTCGCGTATTTCGCGAAGATCGTCCTCGTTCTGTTCGGTAAGCGGTCTCTTCGGATCGATCCCGGCATGGACGAGGCAATAGCCGTTCACGATGACCATGTCCGCGGCCTGATTTAGCAATGCCAGATGATGCGCGTATCGAGGAAGCAGCATATCTGGCAGCTCTCCTGCCCAGCCCGGCATGCGGTGGGTATACGACCGAAGAGTGGCCTTTCCGCCGAGGCCTGACACCCAATGATCAAGAGCGAGATCGCCGAGATGATTATTCAACGCCTCGCGGAACAGGTAGTCGTGATTTCCGAGAATGAGTTGCGATCCCTCACGCTGCTGAAGGGTCCCGTGCACGAGTTCCATTGCCCGGCGGCTTTCCGGTCCTCTGTCGACGATATCGCCAAGGAAAACGATCCGCGGCTTCGCGCCGCTTTTGTCCGCGTCTTCGTCAATTGTCGCTAACAGAACTTCGAGCAAGCCGGCCATTCCATGAACATCGCCAACGGCATAAACAGGGCGGGACGCAGAACTGGCTAACTCGATGATTTTCATTGGCAGACTCGGACGCAGCACATTCCCTTCTCATCTGAGACGGTGCCGCTGTGCTGACAAGGGATGGAGCTCTGTGAGTTCTTGTTGTGGTGTACGAAACGTCAATCCTTCACGTACACTCTGTCATGCGTCACATTGAAGGACAGTTGGCCGAAAGCAGATTGGCCCCAAGGCTTGTGCTGCTCTGTGGCGCGCCGTATCTTAGAAAGAAGTCAGGCGCCCGCGTGCCAGCGGTTGAAGCCTCCTGTGCGTAAATCTTGCCCCAACAGGAACGAAAGCATGAATATCGATAGGATTTTGCGGTCTGTCGTGGCCGTTCGCGCCTCAATTCCCGAAGATGCCTTCACGGCGACGACGCTGGGCACCCAAAGGGAGGGGAGTGGCGTGGTGATCCGGGAAAATGGGTTGGTGCTCACGATCGGCTATCTGATCACCGAGGCCGAGGAAGTTTGGCTGACACGCAATGACGGGTATGTCGTTCCGGCTCATGCCCTTGCCTACGATCAGGAAACCGGCTTCGGTCTGGTACAGGCGCTTGGGTCGCTTGACGTTCCCGCATTGGATTTTGGCGATGCGGCTGAAGCGCAGCTCGGTGCTCCGGTCATGCTCGCTGATGGGATCGGTCAGTTCGTGCAGGCCCAAATTGTCGCGAAGCAGGAATTCGCCGGCTACTGGGAATACTTGCTGGACGAGGCGATTTTCATCGCGCCGGCCCACCCCTCCTGGGGAGGTGCAGCACTCATCGGCTCCGACGGCAAGCTTTTGGGCGTTGGCTCGCTTCGCCTGCAAATGAGCCAAAGGGGAGAGAGTGCCGACATCAACATGATCGTGCCGATCGACCTGCTGCCGCCAATTCTTGATGACCTCCTCACCCGCGGCCAAGTCAACAAGCCGCCGCGCCCTTGGCTCGGGGCCTTCTCTGCCGAAAGCAACGGCGACGTCGTCGTGATGAGTGTGGCCGAGGGAGGGCCGGCGGCCCAAGCGGGCTTGCGTCAGGGCGACATCATCTCGGAGATTCGGGATGGGGAGGTTGACGGCCTTGCCGATTTTTACCGCAAGCTCTGGAAGAGCGGTCCCGCCGGCGTGGAGATCCCCATGAGAATATTGCGCGACGGCCGCGAGGCCTGGTTGCGTATCAAGTCGGCCGACCGCAGCAGCTTTCTTAGAAAGCCGCAACTACAGTGAGGCGACGGCGCCGGTGGTTCGGCGCCTGCAACAACGCGCGCAAAGTCCGCTTGACTCAAAAACGCATCGGTGGGCTAATAGTAAATCGGTTTACTAAAGCGGTTTACAGGCTGTCATGGCGAATGAACGGGTTACGAGCCTGAAGGACGTCGCGGGTGCTGCTGGCGTTTCCGTGACGACGGTTTCGCGGCTGCTGAACGGCTCGCTGGCACTTCCACACGAGACGAGGAAGCGGATCGAGGATGCGATCCGCGACCTCAACTATCAGCCCAATCCGCATGCACGGCGCCTGAGCCGCGGCCGCTCCGATACGATCGGCCTCGTGGTGCCTGACATCGCCAATCCGTTCTTCGCAACGCTGGTGGCGGCGGTTGAGGAGGAGGCGGATCGCCGCGGGCTTGCCGTTTCGCTCTATGCGACTTTGAACCGACCGGGCCGCGAGATCGTCTATCTCCAGCTTATCGAGCGCAATCATGTCGACGGACTGATCTTCGTCACCAACCATCCGGATGACGGACAGCTTGGTGCGCTCATCAACCGCACCGGCAAGGTCGTCGTCGTCGACGAAGACGTGCCGGATGCACTGGCGCCGAAGCTCTTCTGCGACAATGAAAGGGGCGGCTATCTCGCGGGGCAGCATCTTGCCGAAACGGGGCATCGCCGCGTCCTGTTCGTTGGGGGGCCTGAACGGATGATTAGTGCTCAGCGCCGTTTCCATGGGCTCGAAAGGGGCGTGCGTGAACAGTGGGGCGCTGATGCCACCTTCCTCAATTACAAGGGCGAATACACCGTTGCCTTCGGGCGGGAAGCTGCCAAGCGCTTTATCGGCGAAGGAATGCCTGCCAGCGCAATCTTCGCGAGTTCGGACGAGATCGCCATCGGCCTCATCGACGTCTTGCGCGGCGAGGGCGTTTCGATCCCGCAAGACGTGTCGGTCATCGGTTTCGATGACGTCGGACCGCTGCATCTTTTTGCGCCGCCGCTGACGGCCATCCGCCAGCCCGTTCGGAAGATCGGCCAGCGCGCACTCTCGCTGCTTCTTGAGACGAATTGGCAGGAGCGGACTCCGTCTTCTCAGGAGGAACTCCTGCCGGTCGAAATCGTTGTGCGGAATTCCGTTGCGCCGCCTGCGAAGCCATAAATGCAATGGACAAAAAAGAACCAGAGGATGAGAACATGAACCGGACGATCAAACGCAGAACATTTACAGTCGCACTCGGCTTCACGGCGCTGGCAGCCGCCTCGCTCGCAGGGCTTGGCGCAAAGGCGCAGGAAAAAACTTTCGCGCTGGTGCAGATCAACCAGCAGGCATTGTTCTTCAACCAGATGAACGAGGGCGCCCAGAAGGCGGCTGATGCCGCAGGCGCAAAACTCGTGATCTTCAACGCTAACAACGATCCGGCTGCCCAAAACAGCGCGATCGAAACCTACATCCAGCAAAAGGTCGCCGGCCTTGCTGTCGTTGCCATCGACGTCAACGGCATCATGCCGGCCGTCAAGCAGGCGGCAGACGCCGGCATCCCCGTCGTGGCGATCGACGCCATCCTCCCCGACGGCCCGCAAAAAGCACAGATTGGTGTCGACAATGCCAAGGCCGGCGCCGACATGGGCAAGTTCTTCCTCGACTATGTCAAGGCAAACATGGACGGCAAGGTGAAGATCGGCGTCGTCGGCGCGCTGAATTCGTTCATCCAGAACGTCCGCCAGGAAGGCTTCGAAAAGACATTGGAAGGTGTCTCCGGTATTGAAAAGGCAGGCGTAGTCGACGGTCAGAACATCCAAGACAATGCGTTGGCCGCCGCTGAAAACCTGATTACCGGCAATCCCGACATGACGGCCGTCTATGCGACCGGCGAACCGGCGCTGATGGGCGCCATCGCAGCTGTTGAAAGCCAGGGCAAACAGGACACCATCAAGGTGTTCGGCTGGGATCTAACCGCCCAGGCGATCGCCGGCATCGACGCAGGTTACGTCGCAGCTGTGATCCAGCAGGATCCGGCAGCCATGGGTGCCGCTGCCGTCGATGCCTTGAAGAAGATCTCGGATGGCGGTTCGGTCGAGAAAAACATCGCCATTCCGGTCACCATCGTCACCAAGGAGAATGTCGAACCTTATAGGGCCGTTTTTAAATGATCGCGAATGGACAGCACTCAAGCGCTGTCTCCGGGGCCGGGGGAGCAATGCTCTCCCGGCAGTCTGGGGAGGCGGGAAGACTGCCGCGCGTGTCGCTTCGCGATATTCGCAAGACCTTCGGCTCGCACCAGGCGCTGCGCGGTGTCGACCTCGACCTCTATCCCGGCGAATGCCTCGGGCTTGTCGGCGACAATGCAGCGGGTAAGTCAACACTCACCAAGATCGTCTCCGGGACCTATATCCCGGACGGCGGAACGATCTCGATCGACGGGGAGGAGGTACGGTTTTCCGGCCCCGCCGAGGCTCGCTCGCGCAATATCGAGATGGTCTTCCAGGACTTGAGCCTCTGCGATCATATCGATGTGGTCGGTAATCTCTTTCTCGGCCGAGAAATCACTAAGGGTCCTTTCCTCGATCGTGCGACAATGCTTGCCGAAGCGCGCAAGATGCTCGACGCCTTGGAAATCCGTATCCCGAGGTTGACGGCCAAGGTCGAAAAGCTCTCCGGCGGCCAGCGCCAGGCAATTGCAATTGCCCGCGCCGCTTCCTTCAACCCCAAGGTCCTGATCATGGATGAGCCGACTTCGGCACTTGCTGTTGCGGAGGTGGAAGCTGTGCTTTCGCTGATCAATCGCGTCAAGGCGAAGGGCGTTTCGGTCGTGCTCATTACCCATCGTCTGCAGGACCTCTTCCGTGTCTGTGACCGTATCGCCGTCATGTATGAGGGCACCAAGGTCGCCGAGCGCGATATCGGCAAGACCAATCTCGAGGATCTGGTAAAGCTCATTGTCGGAGGGGAAAGACAGTGACGGTCTACACTGAACGGGCCAAGGGCTCGCCGCTTGCCGATTTCGTCAGCGAACATGCGCAGGTCCTTTCGATCGCCTTTTTCTTCCTCGCCTGCATGGTGTTCTTCTCGATCACCACCGACACATTCATGACGGCCGGGAACATACTGAACGTCATACGCCAGGCGGCGCCGATTCTCGTCGTGGCAGTCGCCATGACCCTGGTCATCGTCACCGGCGGAATTGATCTGTCGGTGGGCTCCCAGGTGGCGCTCGTCAATGCCGTGGCGGCGATCATCCTCGCCATGGGTTATCCCTGGCCTGTCGTCGTCTTCGGTATGCTGGCCTTTGGTGCGCTGATGGGTCTCGTCCAGGGATGGTTCGTCGCCTACCAGGGCATTCCGGCCTTCATCGTCACGTTGGCGGGGCTCTCCATCCTGCGCGGCCTGGCGCTTTATCTGACCCAGGGATATTCGATCCCGATCAAGGACGTCCCGGGCTTTTTCTGGCTGGGACGCGGCCAGCTCGTGGGGCTGCCGGTGCCGGCGTTGATCGCCATTCTCGTCGCTGCCATCGGTTATGTCGTAATTTCCTCGACAAAATATGGACGGCAGGTCGTGGCGGTCGGCTCCAACATGGAAGCGGCCCGCCGCGTCGGCATGCCGGCGCAATGGATCGTCGCCTCCGTCTATCTCGTCTCCGGCGTGGCGTCGGCATTGGCCGGATTATTGATCGCTGCACGTCTTGGCTCCGGATCATCGAACGCCGCCGTCGGCTTCGAATTGCAGGTGGTCGCGGCCGTGGTGCTCGGTGGCACGTCGCTGATGGGCGGTCGCGGTACGATCCTCGGCACGGTACTCGGCACGCTGACCATCGCGGTGATCGGCAATGGACTCATCCTGATGCATGTCTCACCGTTCTTCACGCAGATCGTCACCGGCGCGATCATCCTCGTGGCGATCTGGCTCAATACCCGCATCTTCACCACCAGTTTCCGTTTCGGCGGCAAGAGAAAGGGCTGATCGATGGCGGCCGAACTCTCTGAAGGCCATCTTCGATCCGGCAACGTGATGACCGTTGCCGGACTGGTTCCGGCCGATGAGCTCGGCGTCACGCTGATGCACGAGCATATCCTCAACGACTGCCGCTGCTGGTGGCATGCGCCGAAGACGCCGGAGCGGCAATATCTCGCCGACGGCTTCGTGTGCATGGAAATCCTCGGTGAGCTCCGCCAGGATCCGTTCGTCAACAAGCACAATATAACGCTGGACGACGAGGCGCTGGCGATCGTCGAGCTCAAGGATTTCGCGAGAGAAGGCGGCAGGACGGTCGTCGAGCCGACCTGCCAGGGAATCGGCCGCGACCCGCTGGCGCTCCGACGCATATCCAAGTCGACCGGGCTCAATATCGTGATGGGTGCGGGCTATTACCTCGCCTCGTCGCATCCGGCCAAGGTGTGGGGCATGGGTGTGACGCAAATCGCCGACGAGATCGTCCGCGAGGCGATCGAGGGTGCTGACGGCACGGATGTGAAGATCGGCCTGATTGGCGAGATTGGCGTTTCTTCCGATTTCACAGGGGAGGAAGAAAAGTCGCTGCGCGGTGCGGCCCAGGCTCACCGCCGCACAGGCCTTCCACTGATGGTGCATCTGCCCGGCTGGTTCCGGCTCGGCCACAAGGTGCTCGACATCGTGGCGGAAGAGGGCGGCGATCTTCGCCACACCGTACTTTGCCACATGAACCCGTCGCATGACGATCTCGGTTATCAGAGCGAGATCGCGTCGCGCGGCGCATTCCTGGAGTATGACATGATCGGCATGGATTTCTTCTATGGGGACCAGCAGGTGCAGTGCCCGAGCGACGAGGAGGCCGCGCGCGCCATCGTCAAGCTCGTGGGGATGGGGCATGGCGACCGCGTCCTGCTCTCCCATGACGTCTTCCTGAAGATGATGCTGACGAAATACGGCGGCAACGGCTATGCCTATATTCTCAAACATTTCCTGCCGCGCCTGAAACGGCATGGCCTCGATGACGCGGTCATCGGCCGGATGATGCGCGACAACCCGCGTTCGGTCTTCCAAGCCTCTGCCTGACGGCCGGAACTCCTCAAAGAAACGGTAAGATACGGTAAGACAATGACAAAGAAAGTGCTCCTCGTCGGTGAAAGCTGGGTCAGCTCGGCAACCCATTACAAGGGTTTCGACCAGTTCGGCAGCGTCACCTTCCATCTGGGCGCCGAGCCGCTGGTAAAGGCGCTCGAAGGCAGCGAGTTCGAACTGACTTATATGCCGGCGCATGAGGCCGTCGAAAAATTCCCCTTCGAAATGGCCGGGCTCGACGCCTATGATGCGATCATCCTTTCCGATATCGGGGCAAACTCGCTGCTGCTGCCGCCAGCGGTCTGGTTGCATTCGAAGACGGTGTCGAACCGGCTGAAGCTCATCAAGGCCTGGGTCGAAAAAGGCGGCGGCCTGCTGATGGTCGGCGGCTACTTCTCGTTCCAGGGCATCGACGGCAAGGCGCGCTGGCGCCGCACGCCGGTTGAAGATGTCCTGCCGGTCACCTGCCTTGCCTATGACGACCGCGTCGAAATGCCAGAGGGCTCGACCGCCGTTGTGCTGAAGCCGGAGCATCCCGTCATGGCCGGCCTTGACGGCGAATGGCCGCTGCTTCTTGGCGTCAACGAGGTGGAACTGCGCGACCGCCCCGATGTTGAGGTGCTTGCCCGTCTGCCAGAAGATCAAGGGAGCCATCCGTTGCTGGTAATCGGTTCGCACGGCAAGGGCCGCACGGCCGCCTGGACCTCCGACATCGGCCCTCACTGGCTGTCGCCGGCTTTCTGCGAATGGAAGGGCTATGGACGCTTGTGGATCAATCTTCTTGCCTGGATGACGGAGGCGCGCTGAAGGATCAGCCGGCGAGAATGGAATGAAGCTCGGCCTTGGTGGGAAACGCAGATCGGGTTCCCCGTCGGCTGACGGTGAGGGCAGCGGCGGCGGTCGCGTGCCTTACGGCGCGTGCGTCGAGCGGCACGCCCCGCAAGGCAGCAGACGCGAGCGTGACGCCCATGAACGTGTCGCCAGCACCTGTCGTATCGATGACGCTAGCGGGTGTCGCCGGGATCGTCAGCGCGCCGCTTTCGCTTGCCAGCATCGCGCCTTCGCCGCCGAGGGTCAGGACCACGTGTTTGACCCCCGCGGAGATCAGGACCGAGGCGGCACCTTGGCCTGCGGTTCCGGTCAGGCTCTCGGCCTCGCCTTTATTCAGAAAGGCAATATCGACGAGCGGCCAGAGGCCGGTGAAGAAGGGGCGAAGGGGGGACGGATTGAAGGCTGTGAGCAGCTGGCGATGCCTGGCTTCTTCAAGGATGCCGCGGGTAACCTCGTCAGTGAGATTGCCTTGCAGGACGAGGAGATCGCCGGGGATGCTTTCGGCAAGCGGAGCGACCGCCTCCGCAAGCGTCAGCGAACCGGCCGAATCCGTGGTCGTGACAATGGCGTTCTCACCGTCGGGGGTCGTGAAGATGATGGAGAAATCGCTTGCCTTGCCGGCTAGCTGGATCAGTCTGGCCTCGACCGGCTCTTCGGCCAACTGGCTGCGGATGGTCTCGGCGCGAAAATCTTCGCCGACGGCCGCAACCAGCGTAACGGCAAGGCCTGCGCGGCCCATCACCACGGCCTGGTTTGCACCCTTGCCGCCCAGATCGCGGGTCTCCTCGCGGCCAAGGATCGAGGCGCCTGCCTCTGGCATGGCCGATACGGAAATAGTTTCGTCCACTGTGACGTTGCCGATGACATAAGCACGCATAACTGGCTTTCGAAAAGGGAAACAGATGCAGGAAATATCCGACAAGACCTCAAGCGCCATACGGGAAATATTCGGGACTGACAAGGCGCTGATCGGCATGATCCATTGCCCCGCCTTCCCCGGAGCGCCGCGCTATCGTGGTGAGGAGATGAACGCCATCTACGACGCCTGCATGCGTGATGCGGAGGCCCTGATTGAAGGCGGCATGCATGGCCTGATCATCGAAAACCATGGCGACATCCCTTTCTCGAAGCCGGAGGATATCGGCCCCGAGACCGCGGCCTTCATGTCGGTCATCACCGATCGCATCGCCCGCGCCGTCGGTGTTCCCCTCGGGATCAACGTCCTCGCGAATGCGCCGATCCCATCGTTCGCAATAGCCATGGCCGGCGGCGCGAAGTTCATCCGTGTCAACCAGTGGGCCAATGCCTATGTGGCCAATGAGGGTTTCATGGAAGGACGCGCGGCTGAAGCGATGCGTTACCGCTCCATGCTGCGAGCCGAACATATCCGCGTTTTCGCCGACAGCCACGTCAAGCACGGCGCCCATGCCATAACGGCCGACCGCACGATCCAGGAGTTGACCCGCGACCTCGCTTTTTTCGATGCCGATGCCGTCATCGCCACCGGCCAGCGCACCGGCAGCACGGCGAGCATCGAGGAGATTGAGGAGATCGGCGCCGCCACCCAGTTGCCGTTGCTGGTCGGGTCGGGTGTCAGCAAGGAGAATATCGTCGAGATCCTAAAGCGTACCAACGGCGTCATCGTCGCGTCGTCGCTGAAGCATGGCGGCGTGTGGTGGAGCCCGGTGGACATCGAACGGGTCAAGGCTTTCGTCGCCGCGGCCGCACCGGCATTGAAGTGATGAGCCGCACGTTGGAGAGCCTTTCGGACCAGATCATCCGGGAAAACCGCGCCGTCTTCGAGGCGATGGTCAGTCACCGCTTTGTCGAGGACATCAAGGCGGACCGGCTGTCGAAGGAAGCCTTCGACCGGTACCTTGTTTACGAAGGCGACTTCGTCGACACGGCCATTTCGATCTTCGCCCACGCGACGGCCGAGGCCGCGACCATCGCGCAGAAACGGTGGCTGATCGGTGTGCTGGATGCGCTCGCCAATCAGCAGATCGCCTATTTCGAGAAGACGTTCAATTTGCGCGGGATCGATCCCTCCGCCTTCGACACCAATTGTCCGGAGGTGGCAGCCTTCCGCGACGGCATGCTGGAAACTGCAAGATCCGGAAAATTCCTCGATACGATCACCGCCATGTTCGCAGCCGAATGGATGTACTGGACCTGGTCCAGGCAGGCCGCCGAGTGCCGGATCAGCGATCCGTTGCTCAAGGAATGGGTGGACCTCCACGCACACGAGGATTTCGCTGCACAGGCGCGCTGGTTGAAGACCGAACTGGATCTCGCGGGCGACACCCTCGATCCTGCCGAACGCACGCGGCTCAGCGCCATCTTCGGCCGGGTCCAGCAGCTGGAGATCGACTTTCACAACGCGGCTTACTTTGAGTTGGAATGCCCATGACACAGAAAAGTCCCGTTGATGCCGAGCGCCTGCCGGCCCGTGCGCGGCATGCGCATTGTCCATCCCACGGATCAATCGACAGCCGCCGATCCGCCTGATACGAGCACCACGCAGCATCTCAGTTTTTCTGGAAACACGTCAGAGACGTCTGGTTGAGTCACCGCGCACAAATCTCGGCGTCAGGATGAGGTCCTGCGGCGGCGCGGCGGCTCCCTCGGAGCTCTGGATTCTTGCCAGCAGGCGCTGTGCCGCCAGTTCGCCGAGCTTTTGGGCGTCCTGCACCACCATCGTGATGCGGGGCGTGATCACGCTGCTCCAGGGCACGTCGTCGACCATCGCCAGCGACACGTCGTCCGGGCAGCGGAAGCCCATCTCCTGCATCACCTGAAGCGCTGCAAGGCCCATCATGTTGTTGGCGCCGATGATGGCGGTCGGCCGATCGCGGCGGGCGAGCAGGCGCATCGCTTGCCTGTAGCCGCCCGTCCGCGTGTAGCCCCCTTCGACCACCAGCGAAGGGTCGATGTCCACGCCGGCACCGGCCATCGTGTCCATGTAGCCTTTCAGGCGCTCGTCGGCGGTGTGCAGACCGGCCGGGCCGGAGATGAAGGCGACGCGTCTGTGGCCGAGCTGCAGCAGGTGTTCCGTCAGGATGGCGGTGGTGAGCGGGTTGTCGGAGCCGACGAAATCGCGCTCGGCGCCTTCCACCTTCTGGTCGAACATGACGATGGGGATCTTGAAGTCGCGCAGGAATGCGGCGTAGTCGTTCCCGCGCCCGTTCGCAGCCAGCACGATGCCGGCCATCCTCTGCGCTTCCAGCCGCTCCAGCAACGCCCGCTCGAGGTCCGCCTTACCGGATGAGTCGGCGATCAGGACGAAATAACCGTTGTCCAGCGCCTGGTGTTCTATCTCGCGGCGGATGTCGCCAAAGAACATGTTGCCCAGATTGGCCGAGACAAAGCCGATCAGCGAGCTGCGTCCCCGTGCCAGGGTCTGGGCCACCGGGTCGATACGATAACCGGTCGCTTTTACGGCCTGCTGGATGCGGTCGAGCGTCTCGATCCCGACCCGCTTCGGGCTGTTGAGCGCGAGCGAGACGGTCGAGATCGAAACTCCCGCAAGGCGCGCGACATCTCGGATGGTTGCCATTATGATCGAACCGGTTCTATGACGCTCTTGTGTCAGATTCTTTTCGCCTATGCAAGACATGGATCTTGGTTATCCCGAATCTGCAAGGAAATTTTTCAGAATTCGCAATCCTTGATTCCTGCTTGACAGCTACGAGATCAAGGAAGATTATCAAAATGCCGAACCGGTTCGATGAGGATGCTGAACTGGAAACAAGGGAGGAGAGGCCTGTGGCGATTGCGGTGCGTCAGTCGGGGAGCCCGGCATCTGGGGAGTTGGACAAGCATGCGTGGTTCAGCCACGACCGTCTGGGCCTGTTCATCCATTGGGGTCTCTACGCTCTAGGCGCCCGGCACGAGTGGTTGAAAAACCGCGAGGAACTGACCGACGAGCAGTACCAGCGCTACTTCGACAATTTCGATCCCGATCTTTATGAGCCCAAGGAATGGGCTCGGCGAGCCCGTCTCGCCGGCATGAAATATGTCGTGGTGACGACCAAGCATCACGAGGGCTTCTGCCTGTGGGACAGCAAGGTGACGGACTACAAGGCGACGAACACGCCTTGCGGCAAGGACCTGCTGACCCCGCTGGTCGAGGCGTTCCGCGCCGAGGGACTGAAGATCGGCTTCTACTATTCGCTGATCGACTGGCACCACCCCGACTTCCCGATCGACGTCCATCATCCGCTGCGCAACCACCCCGACGCGAAAGCGCTGAATGCCGGCCGCAACATGGCCAACTACACCGCCTACATGCACGAACAGGTACGTGAGCTTCTGACCGGCTTCGGCCGCATCGACATCATGTGGTTCGATTTCAGCTATCCGCGACGGGAATATCGCGGCCTGCCCGGCAAGGGACGCGTCGACTGGGAGAGCGAGCGGCTGGTTGGGCTGGTGCGCGAGTTGCAGCCAGGCATCATCGTCAATAACCGCCTCGATTTGCCGCTCGACGGCGACAACCTGCCCGACATTGTGACGCCGGAGCAGTACACGCCGCGCGTCGCGCCCGCCATCGCTGGCCGGCCCGTGCGCTGGGAGGCTTGCCATACCTTCAGCGGTTCCTGGGGCTATCATCGTGACGAGGACAGCTGGAAGAGCCCAGAACAAATCATCAAGCTGCTCATCGATTCCGTCGCCATGGGAGGCAACCTGCTGATGAATGTCGGCCCGACCGGCCGCGGTACGCTTGATGCACGCGCGATCGCTGGGCTTGAGGTCTACCAGAATTGGATTTCAGTGAACGGGCGCTCCATCTACGGGGCAGGGCCGTCCGACTATCCCGTGCCGTCGGGCTGCCGCTATACCCAGCGCGGCAACCGCCTCTACCTGCACATCTGCAACTGGCCTTTCCGCCACATCCACATCGAGGGTATCGCGGACAGGATCGCCTATGCGCAGTTCCTGCACGACGCCAGTGAGGTGCGCTGGCTCAGCCACATCAAGGAGGTGGATTCCAATATCGGCGTGACCGTGCCGGAAGGCGTGATCACGCTCGAACTGCCGGTACGGCGGCCGGACGTTACTGTTCCGGTGATCGAGATCGTCCTGAAGCCGTAGCGTTCGACCATTGCTTGTCCATTGCATTCATGGAGGGAGGAGAAAACCCATGAAGGTTCTGAAGAAAGCGCTATTGCTTGCCGCAATCGGCGGCAGCCTCTTTGCTACGGCTGCAACCGCCGATCAGGTCAATCTGACCTGGCAGATGTGGACCGCCTCCGAAACCGACACCAAGACCTGGCAGCACTTGGCCGACATGGTAAGTGCCAAGCACCCAGACATCAAAGTGACGCTGCAGACCGCCGGCTGGGTCGACTATTGGACCAGGCTGCCGGTGTTGGCAGCGTCGGGCCAGCTGGCCGACATTGTCTCCATGCAATCATTGCGCATGTCGAACTTCTATTCGCTGCTCGAACCGCTCAATGCGAGGATAGAGGCGGACAAATTCGACCTTGGCGCCTTCACCCCCTCGATCATCGGCGGCATGTCGGTTGACAAGGAGCTTTACGGCCTCCCTTACGATGTCGGTCCATGGGTCATCTATTACAACCAGGAGGCTTTCGAGGCCGCCGGCATTCCTTTGCCGAAACCGGGCTGGACGCTTGCCGAGTTTACCGATGCCGCAAAGAAGCTCACCAAGGACGGCAATTACGGCTTCGGTGTCGCCCCGGTCAACTATTCGGTCATGGCGTCCGCTTGGGGCGACAAATACGTCAACGACGCCGGACAGCTCGACCTCGTCAATCCGCGCGCGATTGCCGCAGCCGACAGGCTGATCGGCTTTGCCGCCAAGGATAAGATTGCGCCGCTTGTCCCGTCAGGCAACGATGCCGGCACGGTCATCCAGGGCCGGTTCAATTCAGGCAATATCGCCATGTATGTCGACGGTCCCTGGTCCATCATTGGCATGAAAGACCAGGTCAAGTTCAAGGTCGGTCTCACCACCCTGCCGCGCGACGAGGGCGAGCTGGCGGCCGTTACGGCGGGCTCTGGTTTCGGCATTTCCACCACCAGCCAGAACAAGGATGCGGCCTGGAAGGCGATTCAGGTGCTTACGAGCCCTGAAGCGCTGTCGTACCTTGCCGAGAAGGGGCGTGCGTTGCCGGCGCGCACTGCCGCGCAATCGTCCTGGTACCAAGTGGCGGCCAAAGACATCACCAATGGCGGCGAGGCCCTCGACTACTCCTTGGCGCACTCCATACCCTACGCGATCACCGACAATTGGGCGGCGGTAGAAAACCTCTTCAACCAGTATTTTCCTCCCGCCTTCGCCGGCAGTGTCGACGCCAAGCAGACGATGGAGACCATCCAGAGCCTCGCGCAACAATAGCTCTCGCCCCGGCAGGAATTGCCGCGCATGGAGGAAAACATGTCGCAAAGCGCCGTCGCCGAAGTTCCCGTGCAGCCCGTTCAGCGGCGGCGCATTTTGAAGCCAGACACGCAGACGGCCATGCTGTTCCTGCTGCCAAGTTTCCTCGGATTCATGGCCTTCATGGCCTTGCCGATCGCAGCGTCGTTGGCGCTCAGTTTCACCAATTGGCAGTTGATCTCGACGCCGTCCTTCGCCGGCTTTCAGAATTATGTCCGCCTCTTCACCGTTGATCCGGCTTTTTATACCGTATTGCGCAACACACTATTCTTCGCCGTCGAGTATCTCACGCTGAACATCATCGTCTCGCTGACGCTCGCTGTATGGATATCGAGCCTGAGGCATGGCAAAGCGATCTTCCGGGTGATCTTTTTCCTGCCGACGTTCACTCCGACGATCGCAGCGTCGGTGGTGTGGCTGCTCATCTTTACGCCGGATGGACTGGCAGACAGCCTCATCCGTTCGCTTGGCCTCGGCCTGCCCAATTTCCTACTCAGCACGACCTGGGCAATGCAGGCCATCGTACTCGTCACTCTGTGGGCGAATGTCGGCTACAATGTCGTGATGTTCAACGCCGCGCTCGACCTTGTGCCGAGGCACTACATCGAGGCTGCGACAATCGACGGCGCCAACGCATGGCAGCGTTTCTGGCGCATCCGCCTGCCACTGATCTCGCCGACGATCTTCTTCGCCACCGTGATGACGGCGATCACCTCGCTGCAGGTGTTTGATGAAATCTACGCGATGACTCGCGGCGGTCCGGGCTCGGCGACGGCCACGCTCGGCTTCGCAATCTACCAGAAGGGATTCGCCAACTTCCAGATGGGCTACGCTTCGGCGCTGGCCTGGGTGATGTTCATCATGATCATGGCGTTGACCATCTTGCAGTTTCATATGCAGCGCAAATGGGTGCACTATGGCGACTAGGCCGGACCTGTTACACCCGAATTCCGTATCGCGGAACAGAGCCCTGCGGCGCATTGGCACCTTCGTCAGTTATGCCGCGCTTTCGCTGATCGCCATGCTTTTCCTCTTCCCGTTTTTCTGGATGGTGTCGAACGCGGTTCGCTCCAACACGGAAGTGCTGGCCGTGCCGGTTCGCATTCTGCCGCAGGAATATCAATGGGGAACCTTTGTCGAAGCATTGGTCTCACTGCCGTTTGGAACCTTCCTGTTCAATTCCTTCGTAGTCGCCAGCGGCGTCACGGCGATCGTGATTGCGGTGTCCTGCCTTTCCGCCTACTCATTCGCGCGGTTGAAATTTCCCGGCCGGGAGGGGCTGCTGCTGGCTTATCTCGGCACGCTGATGATCCCGCAGGTGATGCTGGTCATCCCGCTCTTTCTGGTGGTCAGCAAGCTCGGCTGGGTCAACACCTATCACGGCATGATCCTGCCTGTCGCGTTCGGCTCCTTCGGCACGTTTCTGTTGCGGCAGTTCTTTCTCGGCATTCCCAAGGATCTCGATGAGGCGGCGATGATCGATGGGGCTTCGCGCCTGCGTATCCTGGTTACGATCATCGTTCCGCTCGCCATGCCGGCCATCGGCCTGCTGGCGCTTTTCACCTTCATGGGGCAGTGGAACAGCTTCCTGTGGCCGCTGATCGTCACCAACGGCATGGAGAAAGCCACGCTGCCTCTCGGGCTCACCTTGTTCCAGACACAACAGGGCACCTCGTGGAATTACATTATGGCAGGCGCGGCGATCTCCATGCTGCCGGGCATCGTCCTGGCCGTCGTGCTGCAGAGGGTAATCTACCGGGGCGTCACCATCGGCTCCGGCTTCGGCGGGCGTTAATTCCAGCCAAAATACTGGCGGTCCAAACTTCAGCCTAAGAGCACCGCAAGCGCGCCGACGCTCATAGAGATAGCCAACCGCGTGTTCGAAAAGGTGATTGATCGTATCGAACCCGAGAACGAAAGCCTCACGCGCAAACTGTGTGGGACCCCGGCGACTATATCGACAACCATTTCTTTCAAGACGGGATGCTGCCGATGACGCTGGATTATGCCGACTACCTCATCGATGCGTTCCTCGTGCATCATGTGATCGACTTAGCTGTGCAGTCCGATAGGCTGACCGAGCAGCCAACGAACTGGAACCCGACATGTATATCTAATTCCGGTTGTGCGGGTTTTTTGTAGTATTTGTCGTAGGAGCTAACCCATTCTTAGCTTCCGCCATGTGGACGTTCAACTTCTTCGCACCTGCCTATTTTATGGCGGACCGACATCAGGATGCGGGTTGCGGCTCCCGTTATAAGGTCTTGGCAGAAACTTATAACGGCGCTGTCAGATGAGTGGAGACGACTTCATTCGTAAAAGGTAGGCGTCGCTTCGACGAGGCGATGGCCGAACTTGCCGCCGAGAGGGCCGCTGCACTCGAGAAGGAAAAGATGCCAATGATGAAAGAGATCGACATCAGCTATCGGACGATGTTCGCGGAGCTGGCGCAGCGGACGCTTGACGGGCAATTTCTGGCGGACTTCCCGATGGAGGGGTGGTTCGTAACCGTTACCGTGAAGGGCCGCGATTACTGGTATTTCGATCTCCCCACTCCCGAAGGCAAGGACAAGCGAAGCTATGTCGGCCCACACAGCGACGAAGCGATCACGGAGCGGGTGAAGGCCCACAAGGAGATCAAGGACAACATCCGGGAGCGGAGGCGCATGGTTAGCACGCTGCGCCGTGCGGGCCTCCCCGGTCCCGATCCATTTGCGGGCGACGTCACGAAAGCCCTAGCGGACGCCGGATTGTTCCGGCTGCGGGCCGTCCTGATCGGGTCGGTGGCATTTAGCACCTATGCGGGGATGCTCGGCGTCCGGCTGCCATCGTCGGCCATGCAAACGGGCGACGCGGATTTCGCGCAGGATTTCGCAATCAGCTCGGAGGTCGGGGACAGCCTGCCTCCGGTGCTGGAAGTCCTCCAGTCGGTCGATCCCGAATTCCGAGCGGTTCCGCACCAGGCGGACAAAGCCAAGGTGGTCGCCTTCCAGAATGCCAAGGGCTATCGGGTAGAGTTCCTGACGGGAAACCGGGGATCGGACGAATACACGGGCGAGCCGTCGCCCATGCCCGCCCTCGGCGGTGCCTCGGCGGAAAACCCGCGGTTTCTCGATTACCTGATCTACGAGCCTGTCGGCACGGTGCTTCTCTTCCGCGAAGGCGTGAACGTCCTTGTCCCCGCTCCAGAGAGGTATGCCGTCCACAAGCTGATCGTGTCCTCCAGAAGACTCACAGACACGCTAGGACGCGTGAAAGCGGACAAAGACCTATCGCAGGCCTCCCTGCTCTTTGAAGCGCTCGTAGAAACGCGCCACGGCGACGAACTGGCAGATGCTTGGGCGGAGGCATGGGATCGCGGCGATGCGTGGAAGGAAGGCATGGTCAACGGTCTCTTGAGGCTTCCTAACAACGGTGTCAAAGCACTCGGAAAGGCTCTCGGCCCCGATATGGTGGAAAACCTGATGAAAAAGCGATCGAATAGATGATGATTGTGCCGAACGTTTTTGACATTCCTACAAGGAGATGATTCGCCGCGCCAATCGATAGCGAAAACCGCCCGGCGCATTCTAGGTTGATGCAATGTCGCATCGATGACGAGGCTGCAGCGAGCCGAAAACCGCATTCCCCCATTTGCGACGGACCTCGTGGCGGTCAATCCAGCCCACCCGGTCACAGGCCCGGCACGTTCCACCGGCTGATCCACAAAGAGGGAGCGACTTTCCAGATCGGGTCATCTTCGTTGTGCCTCGCCTGGGAAACCAGGTCCCGAAGCGCCTTTGCGTGCGGCGTGTCTTTGTATGCATAGATGGTTGGGCCACCATTGCAGGAGACAACGAACTCCTTCCGAAACCCAATTCCGTAGCTCCGCGCTTGTTGGCTAGGCGAGCAAGGAAGCGCAATCTCGCTGAAACAGATGGATTGGGGCGCTATAGGATACTGTTTTCCCGTGCCAAAGCGCGTTCGCGCTTCTATTCTCCGCCTGGAAAGGAATGGACATAGAGTTGTCGAGCTCCACGAGGTCGGCTCTCCATTCAAGACGTTCAGCTGTTGCACGGTTGCCCCACATCCGGCGCTCTAGGGCGCCGCCGATGACGCGTTATGCCACCGAGCACGTGCTCTATCGTCTGAGTGTTTCGAAACGCCATTAACTCGGGAACAATATCGCTGCCGTCAGGTTGATCTAGCTTCAACGCAAAAGCGAGGCCGCGCGAGCCAGCAGGATAAAAGAGGAGGAAGCTATGGCACTGACCCTGATGAGCCCGGCATTCACCCAGGACAAACCCATTCCGCAGAAATATGCGCGCTCCGGCGAAAATCTGTTTCCGCCTCTTAAGTGGAGCGGCGCTCCGGAGGGAACGAGGAGCTTCGTCTTGGTCGTCGAAGACCCGGATGCGCCGCGCGGTACCTTCCGCCATTGCGGCATTGCCAATATCCCCTCCGATTGGGATGCTCTGGCCGAAAGCGCCGATACCGCACCGGAAAACACGGCACGCTTTTACAAGAATGATTTCGGCAATGCGCGCTATGACGGTCCGCAGCCGCCGCGGGGTGACCGCCCGCATCACTATATCTTTCGCCTTGCCGCTCTGGATGTCCCGAGCCTTTCGATTCCCGGCGACGCCGGTATCGCGTCGATGTGGAACGAAGCAAGGAAACACGTGCTCGCGGAAGCGACCATTACCGGAACCTATCAGTCCTAGGCTGGTTCGATTTCATGTGATCCGAAATGCTGCGATCGGGCCGCGCATTGCGCCTGCCGCGCCGAGACGGATCGCACGTCTACCACTGCTATTTCACGCCGACGCTCTCGGGCCACAGAGCCTGGATCTCCTTCGGCAGCGCATCGCGCACCTTGGCCGATTGGCCGAGATCGATATGGCGGGCAAGAACCTGGAATACGGATTTTGCTGCAGCGGCGGGATCGACCGGGCGAATGGATTTCAGCCCTTCCGCGATATGCTCGAGGAATTCATCACGTGAACGCGTTTTGTCCGGCGTCTTCGAAGGGCGGTATTGGTCGTAGTAAATGCCGCGCACAATGAGTGGCAGTTCCGCACCGAGATGGGCGGCAAGGTCCGGCGAAAGCCTGTCGCGCAAAGCCTTCAGGACGGCGCCTAGTATATGCCATGCGACGTGCCTGTCGGGACCATGATCGGCCATGATTTCGTTCAGCCAGGTATTGGTGGTTTGCAGTGTCTTGTCGAAGACATCGAGACCGGATGTGCTCATCTTCACACCCTCCTTTGCAAGGGGCCGGTCAAACCCCGAAAGTCCTTCTCTATAAGCACAACCGCAATCGGCCGTAATTGTTTCGCTGCCCTGCAAAGAAAACTTCAGCAGGCGGGATTATCGGCGCATTTTTGGCTGGCCCGAGCCGCAAAAACAACTGCCGCGACCTCGGCCGAATCGGCTTGGAACATTAGGGGGTCCAATACGTTCGGCCCCTGTGGAAAATCCATGCAAGGCGGAGGAAAAAGACCATGAAAGTGAGCGAAGTGATGACGCGTGACGTCCGGCTCGTCAGGCCGGACCACACGATACAGGAAGCGGCGAAGATCATGGCCGAACTCGATGCTGGCGTCGTGCCGGTCCAGGACAATGACCGGCTCGTTGGCATGCTGACGGATCGCGACATCGCGGTGCGTGCTATTGCTCAGGGCCAGGGCCCCGAGGCGAAAGTCGGCGATATCATGACGTCCGAGGTCAGGTACTGCTTTGATGATCAAGACACGGAAGAGGTCTGCAAGAATCTTGCCGATCAGCAGATCAGGCGGATTCCAGTGGTCAACCGGAACAAGCAGCTGGTCGGCATACTGTCCCTTGGCGATCTGGCAACAATCGTCGAAAAAGGGTCGGCAGGCGCAACTCTTGCCGGCATATCGCGGCACGGAGGTCAGCATTCGCAGTCGGGCGGCCTTCACTAGTGGCTGCCCCGCGACGTGAAGTGCCCACCACGTGGCGCCGCGGCGCCACGTGCAATCTCAGAAGGTGACCATCGGCGCCAATGCGCATCTTTGCGAACAATCTATGCTGCGGTGCGGCGACGAATGTCCCTTGACGGCTGTCGCACCGTAACCTTTACTCAACTGATCTGCTGGACCAACCAGTATATCAGTGAGTGATGCGGATCATGGACGAGAGCCCGATCTTGACGCAGGTGCCGAATGTCGGGCGAAGCCTCGCCCGCCAGACCGCACGAGACGTCATTGCTGAAAAGCTGATGGTCCTGATTGCCACAAACATGCTGCGGCCGGGCGACGAACTGCCGGGCGAGCGTGAGCTTGCCAATGTTCTTCATGTCAGCCGGGAAACCGTGCGCGGCGCAATCCAGATGCTTGCTGCGCAAGGCATTATCGAGGTGTCGCATGGCAGCCGCAGCCGTGTCGGCAAGGTTGACCTCAGCCACATCACCGTCACGATCGCATCCCCTAACGCCATCGACAGTTACGATCTGGAATCGGTTCATGCCGCGCGGCTGCATATCGAGCTCAAGATCGTCGGCGACGCCGCCGAAAGGATAGACGGCGAAACGCTGAACAAGCTGCAGAGCCTTTTGGAAGCGCAGCGTCTGGGCGGGGACGATGCGATGCGCTTTCTCATCTGCGACCGCGAATTCCACGTTGCGATCTATCGCGCCTGCGGCAACCCGCTGCTCGCCGACTTCGTCACCGATCTGTACACTTACATGATGAACTACCGGCGCAACGCCATGTCCCAGCCGGGAGCCATCGAGGCCAGCTACAACGATCATGTTGCGATCGCCGAGGCTCTCGCGCGGCATGACCGGGAGGCCGTCGTGGCGGCGTTCCAGCATCACCTGACGCGTATTTACGAAACGACAAGGGTCCTGTTGACCGCCGGCAGTCCGGCTTGAGCCGGATAGTATGAGGAGATTTGCCTGAGATGCATGTGATGGTTATCGGCGCAGCTGGCATGATCGGCCGCAAACTGGTGGAAAAGCTCGGCTCCGACGCCGAAGCGTTGGGCCGCGGCATCGACCGGCTGACGCTCGTCGACGTCATTGCTCCGCCGCTGCCTGCCGCACTTGCCTCCGTTTCCAACGCGCTGGCGCTTGATCTATCGGAAACCGGCGCCGCAGCCAGGCTTGCGGCGATGCGGCCGGATCTGATCTTCCATCTCGCGGCGATCGTGTCCGGCGAGGCCGAGGCGGATTTCGAAAAGGGCTATCGTATCAACCTCGACGGCACGCGTTCGCTATTCGAGGCGATCCGGCACGAGGGCCAGAAAGCACCTTATACGCCACGCTTGATTTTTGCGTCATCCATCGCCGTCTTCGGGCAACCTTTCCCGGAAAAGATCGCAGATGATTTCTTCACGACGCCGCTGACGAGCTACGGGACGCAGAAGGCCATCTGCGAGCTCCTCTTGGCCGACTATTCACGGCGTGGGATCTTCGACGGCATCGGCATCCGCCTGCCGACCATCTGCATTCGCCCCGGCAAGCCCAACAAGGCCGCCTCCGGCTTTTTCTCCAACATCCTGCGCGAACCGCTTGCCGGTCAGGAGGCCGTGCTCCCGGTTGAAGAGAACGTCCGCCACTGGTTTGCGAGCCCCCGTTCGGCGGTCGGCTTCTTCGTCCATGCCGCGCGTATCGACACCAGCAAAATCGGCCCACGCCGGAATCTGACCATGCCCGGCCTTTCCGCGCTTGTCGGCGAAGAGATCGAGGCGCTGCGCCGCGTTGCCGGCGACAAGGCAGTCAAGCTCATCCGCCGCGAAGCCGACCCGGTCATTCGTGCAATTGTTTCCGGCTGGGCGACGGATTTCGATGCGCAGCGTGCGACCGCACTCGGCTTCAGGGCCGAAACCAATTTCGACGAGATCATCAAGATCCACATTGAGGATGAACTCGGGGGGAACATCTGAGATGCCGCAATCCGCAACCCTGCAGAAAGGTAAGGTCGCGCTCGTTACCGGCGGAGGCACCGGCATCGGTCGCAGCATCGCCAAGGCACTGGGTGCTGAAGGCTATATCGTCGTCATCACGGGCCGCCGGAGCGATGTTCTCGAAAAAGCCGCCACTGAGATCGCTGCCGAAACCGGCGGCACGCTCCGAGCGATGATCTGCGATATCGGTGTCGCCGAACAGGTCGCAGATCTTTTCGGCAACATCAAAGCCGAGTTCGGCAGGATCGACCTTCTCGTCAACAATGCCGGCAGCAACATTCCGGCGATCCCGTTGGAAGAGGTTACGTTCGATCAGTGGAGCGGGGTGGTTGCGGCCAATCTGACCGGCGCCTTTCTTTGCACGCAGCAGGCTTTCAAGCTGATGAAGTCGCAGGAGCCACGCGGCGGCCGCATCATTAACAATGGGTCGATTTCCGCCACGACGCCGAGGCCGAATTCCGCCCCTTATACGGCGACCAAGCATGCGATCACCGGCCTGACGAAATCGACGGCGCTCGATGGGCGGCCATATGATATCGCCTGTGGCCAAATCGATATCGGCAATGCTGCAACGGACATGACGTCGAAGATGAGCTCGGGAGTGCTGCAGGCAAATGGCGAGACCGCCAGCGAGCCGACGATCCCGTCTGAGCATATCGCCCGCGCAGTCGTCTACATGGCAAGCCTGCCGTTGGAGGCAAACGTGCTGACCATGACGGTGATGGCGACAAAGATGCCGCTCGTGGGCAGGGGATAAGCATATCGAAGTTCAATTGGCCTTAAGTCCTGGCGGTGAATATCCTGGAGGAGGGATGACCGGCAGATGGAGGCCAAAAGCGAAGACAAGTTCTGGGAGGAACTTTTATGGCAAGTGTCGAGTTCGTCGATGTCAGGAAATCATTCGGGGCGTTCCCGGTCATCAAGGGTGTGAACATCGAGGTCGCGGACGGGGAGTTCGTGATCCTGGTCGGACCGTCCGGATGTGGAAAATCCACACTTTTGCGAATGCTTGCCGGGCTTGAAAATATTTCCGCCGGTGAAATCCGCATCGGCAGCCGCGTCGTCAATGGGCTGGCGCCGGGCGAACGCGACATCGCCATGGTCTTTCAGAACTACGCACTTTATCCGCACATGACGGTGGCGCAGAACATGGCCTTCTCGCTGATGCTCAAACGGGCGCCGAAGGCGGACATGGATCAGCGTGTCAACAAGGCCGCTGGCATCCTCGGCCTCACCAAACTTCTCGACCGCTATCCGCGCCAGCTTTCCGGCGGCCAGCGGCAGCGCGTTGCCATGGGTCGGGCGATCGTGCGCGATCCGCAGGTCTTCCTTTTCGACGAACCGCTCTCCAATCTCGACGCCAAGCTCCGCGTCGCCATGCGCGCCGAGATCAAGGAGCTTCATCAGCGCCTCAGCACCACGACGGTCTATGTCACCCACGATCAGATCGAGGCCATGACGATGGCCGACAAGATCGTCGTCATGCATGATGGCGTCGTGGAACAGGTGGGCGCACCGCTCGATCTCTACGACAGACCAGCCAACCTTTTCGTCGCGGGCTTCATCGGCTCACCGGCGATGAACATGATCAAGGGCCGTCTCAATCCGGACAACGGCAATCAGTTCATCGCATCGGACGGAACCGTCCTGCCGGTTGCAAATCCACCCGCCGGCGCAAAGGGACGCGATCTGATCTATGGCTTACGCCCGGAATATATCACGCTCGACGCCAATGGCCTGCCGGTGGAGATCGTCGTGATTGAGCCGATGGGCTACGAGACACAGCTGATCGCCAAGCTCGCGGGCAGCGATGTCACCTGCATCTTCCGCGAACGCGTCAATGCGCGGCCCGGCGATATCTTGCGCGTCTCGATCGACGCGCCACATGTGCATCTCTTTGATGCCGAAAGCGGCCAGAGATTGAGTGCCTGATAACGCTTCAGCGGAGGCATGGGAAGAAGAGGAGTCTTTTCCTGCCCATCCGCCGATGCGATGACCGCCGTTCACGAAGCGGGAAAGTGAACGCCGGAGAATTCGCTCCCGCTTTTATAGGAGGAGGTATTATGACAATCAAAAGACGTGATTTCCTTGCTGCGTCGGCGGCTGCCGCCGGTATCGCGGGCCTGGCGCCGCTCGGCATACGCCCGTCCTTCGCCCAGGCGGAGCCGAGCTACAAGCCGGAAGAGGGCGCAACCCTCAGGCTTCTTCGCTGGACGCCGTTCGTCAAAGGAGACGAGGAGGCCTGGCTGGCCAACACCAAGAAGTTCACCGAGGCGACCGGCGTCGACGTTCGCGTCGACAAGGAAAGCTGGGAAGATATCCGCCCGAAGGCTGCCGTTGCCGCCAATGTCGGTTCCGGTCCGGACATGGTGATGTGCTGGTTCGACGACGCCCACCAGTATCCCGACAAGCTCGTCGACCTGACCGAGCTTGCCAACTATCTCGGTAACAAGTACGGCGGCTGGTATGACGGTGTCCGCGGCTATGCAACGCGCGGCGACAAGTTCATCGCTATGCCGCTGACGGCGATCGGCAATGCCGTCGTGTACCGCGACAGCCACGTGAAGGCGGCAGGCTTCAGCGAATTCCCGAAGGACACCGCGGGCCTCCTCGAACTTTGCAAGGCGATGAAGGCCAAGGGTACGCCCGCCGGCTTCCCGCACGGCAAGGCTGTCGGCGACGGCAACAATTACGCCCATTGGCTGCTTTGGAGCCATGGCGGCAAGATGGTGGACGAAAGCGGCAAGGTGACGATCAACAGCCCTGAAACGCTGGCTGCCATCAACTATGCCAAGGAACTCTATGCAACCTTCATTCCGGGCACGGAAAGCTGGCAGGACATCAACAACAACCGCGCATTCCTCGCCGGGCAGGTTTCGCTGATCGCAAACGGCGTATCGGTCTATTATGCGGCGAAGAAAGATCCAAAGCTTGCCGAAATCGCTGCGGATATGAGAACCACGAACTTCCCGATTGGCCCAGTCGGCAAGAGCGTCGAGCTGCACCAGACGAGCTCGCTGCTTCTCTTCAACCATACCCAGTATCCAGAAGCTGCCAAGGCCTACATCAAGTTCATGATGGAAGCTGACCAGATGAACGCCTGGATTACGGGTTCCAGTGCCTATTGCTGCCAGCCTCTGAAGGCTTTCGCCAGCAATCCCGTCTGGACGTCCGATCCGATACACGCGCCTTATGCCCGTGCATCGGAGACACTTCGCCCGAACGGCTATGCCGGTCCGCTGGGCTATGCCTCGGCAGGCACCATGGCCGACTATGTCCTCGTCGACATGTTCGCCGTTGCCGTAACGGGCCAGATGACGCCCGAAGACGCGATGAAGGAAGCGGAGCGCCGGGCAAACCGCTACTACCGTGTTTAAGCCCGCTTAAAGGTCTGCAGCATGCCGGCAACGGCATGCTGCGATTGTCCATCAGGAGATACCACCATGTCGACCGTGACATCCGGGGATACGACGCGCGGCCCGATCGCATCGCTCATGCAGAACAACAATGTGCACGGCTTCCTCTTCATGCTGCCGGCGGCCATCTTTCTCGTATGTTTCCTCACCTATCCGCTGGGGCTCGGTGTCTGGCTCGGGTTCACCGATACCCGAATCGGTCGCGACGGTATCTTCATCGGCCTTGAGAACTATCAGTTCCTTGCCAGCGACTCCGTCTTCTGGCTCTCGGTCTTCAACACCCTGCTTTATACGGTTGTCGCTTCTATCCTGAAATTCGTGCTCGGCCTCTGGCTGGCGCTGCTTCTCAACCAGCACCTGCCATTCAAGTCATTCTTCCGCGCAATCGTCTTGCTTCCATGGGTCGTTCCGACGGTTCTCTCGGGGCTGGCCTTCTGGTGGATCTACGACGCGCAATTTTCGATCCTCTCCTGGTCGCTGATTAAGATGGGCCTGATCGACGGACCGATCAATTTTCTCGGCGATCCCACCAATGCGCGCATCTCAGTCATCATCGCCAATGTCTGGCGCGGCATCCCGTTCGTTGCCATCTCGCTGCTCGCCGGCCTGCAGACCATTCCTGCCTCGCTCCAGGAAGCGGCCTCGCTCGACGGTGCAACCAGCTGGCAGCGGTTCCGCTACGTGACGCTGCCGATGCTGACGCCGATCATCGCGGTTGTGATGACCTTTTCCGTGCTCTTTACCTTCACCGATTTCCAGCTCATCTACGTGCTAACCAAAGGCGGGCCGGTCAACGCAACGCATCTGATGGCGACGCTGTCCTTCCAGCGCGGCATTCCGGGCGGCCAGCTGGGCGAGGGTGCTGCCATTGCGGTCGCGATGATTCCCTTCCTGCTTGCCGCCATCATGTTCAGCTTCTTCGGTCTGCAGCGCCGCAAATGGCAGCAGGGCGGCCAGGATTAAGGATCGGGAGACAATCATGAACGCCAACACCACCGATCAGGTTCTGACCGACAATGTCCAGGGCATGAGCTATCTCAATCGCCTGCCACGGCGGATCGTCATGCTCTATCTGCCGATGGCGGTCTTCGTCTTCGTGCTGCTCTTTCCGTTCTATTGGATGGCGATCACCGCCGTCAAACCGAACTCGCAGCTGACCGACTACAACAATTACAGTCCCTTCTGGGTCGTGGAGCCGACGCTCGATCACATCAAATATCTGTTCCTCGAAACATCCTATCCTGGCTGGCTCTGGAACACGATGCTGGTTGCGGTCGGCTCGACGGTTCTATCGCTCGCAGCATCCGTCTTCGGCGCTTATGCAATCGAGCGTGTGCGCTTTACCGGCTCGCGCCCGGTTGGGCTCCTGATCTTTCTCGCCTATCTCGTGCCGCCCTCGATCCTCTTCATTCCGCTCGCCTTCATCGTGTTCAAGCTCGGAATATATGATTCCAGGCTGGCACTGATCTTCACCTATCCAACCTTCCTCATCCCCTTCTGCACCTGGCTGCTGATGGGCTATTTCCGCTCGATCCCTTTCGAGCTTGAGGAAAGTGCTCTGGTCGACGGTGCGAACCGCTGGCAGATCCTGGTGAAGATCATTCTCCCGCTTGCGGTGCCCGGATTGATATCGGCCGGCATTTTCGCCTTTACGCTCTCATGGAACGAATTCATCTACGCGCTCACATTCATCCAGTCGTCGGAAAACAAGACCATCCCCGTCGGCGTTCTGACGGAACTGGTGCGCGGCGACGTGTTCGAATGGGGATCGTTGATGGCAGGTGCATTGTTCGGCTCGCTGCCCGTCGTGATCCTCTACTCGTTCTTCGTCGACTACTATGTCTCGTCGATGACCGGCGCGGTGAAGGAATGATGAGTGCAGTTGACGTTGGTGAGGGGGAGGGGCGGATGAACAGGATCGATCTGGAAGGCCAGCACGCGATCGTAACAGGTGGTGCACAAGGCATCGGCTTTGCGATCGCCAGCCGCCTCGTCGCCTCCGGCGCGGTGGTGACGCTTTGGGATATGGACGCGCCATTGCTGGAGAAGGCCAAGGCTGCGCTCGGAGCTGGAACTCGCAGCGCCGTCGCCGATATCTCGCACTGGGAACAGGTTGAGGCTGCCTATGCGGCCACCGCCGCTGATCGCCCGCCCGTTTCGATCGTCGTCAATTCGGCTGGCATTGCAGGAGACGCCGCGCCGGTTGACAGCTATGACATCGGCATGTGGCGGAAGATCATCGATATCAATCTCACCGGTACCTTCTACGTCAACCGCGCCGTCGTTCCGGACATGAAGGCACGCAATTACGGCCGCATCGTCAACATCGCCTCGATCGCAGGCAAGGAAGGCAATCCGAATGCTGCAGCCTATTCCGCCTCGAAGGCAGGCGTCATCGGGCTTACCAAATCGCTGGGCAAGGAGCTTGCCGGCTATGACATCGCCGTCAACTGCATTACGCCCGCAACCGCTCAGACGCGGATTCTCGAACAGCTAACGCCGGAGTTCATCGAATACATGCGCTCGCGCATCCCGCGCGGCCGCTTTTTGAAGGTCGACGAGGCAGCGTCCATGGTTGCTTGGCTGGTCTCCAAGGAAAACAGCTTTACGACGGCAGCCACCTTCGACCTGTCGGGCGGTCGCGCCACCTATTGAAGAACATCGCGGACTTCACCGTCTTAAGCCGTGGCGCCGGGGAAAATTTCGAAGCCGGTATCGACGATGGATTTCGTTTGCGGCCGTTCAGGCGTTTCGAAGGCCTTTTCCACCGATGTGCGGCCGATCAGGAAGCGGTTGGAGCGCACCGTCGACAGAGGCTGCGGCAATTCGCGGCCGATATCCAAGCCGTTGAAGCCAAAAACGGCAAGATCGTCCGGCACGCGAATTCCGGCACCCAGGCAATGGAAGACGCCGCCGACTGCCATATCGTCGTTCGAATAGATGATTGCGTCCAGTTTCGCCGGCTCAGCGCAAAGACGTGCCGTCATCTCCCGTCCGGCACCGACGGAGCTTGGCCCTTCGGCTATCGCGTGGGCCGCAATTCCCAATTCCGCGTTGCGCAGGGCGTCGCAAATGCCGTCATAGCGCAGCCGCGCACGCCTGTCCGCTTTCCAGTCATGTCCGGCATATCCGAACCGGCGGTATCCGCGCTCGACAAGGTACTGGCCGGTGGCGTAGCCGGCACGCCGATGCGACATGCCGACGGCAATATCGATCGGCGTCGAATCGATGTCCATCATCTCGACGATACGGATGCCGCTTTCACTAAGCATGCGGTGGGTTGCCGGGGTATGGTCGAAACCAGCGATCAGGATGGCTGCGGGTTTCCATGACAGCAGTCCGCGAACGATCGTTTCCTCCAGATCGATGTCGTAGCCCGTGATGCTGATGACGGGCTGGTAGTCGCTGCCACGCAGAGCGGCGTGAACGCCTTGCAGAACCTCCGGAAAGACGATGTTGGAGAGCGACGGCACGACGACGCCGACCAGGTGTGAGTCGAGCGAGGCGAGTGAGCCGGCGATCCGGTTGGGCACATAGCCTGTCGCCCGTACAGCCTCCATCACCCGCTGGCGCGTTTCTTCGGCCACGGGACCCTTGTTGCGAATGATCCGCGAGACGGTCGACTCGCCCACCCCGGCGCGGAGCGCGATATCCTTGACGGTTACCTTGCTTTTCCTCGCCGGCAGGCGCTGCTTCTGCTGCATGGATTCCTCGTGCCCCTTTGCCCGCAAGCAGGCCGTCTATTGATACTGCGCGGCCCTTATATGAGGCGCCCCGGCCTTGCGGGGCGCAGGCGCCGAAATGCAACGTTACGGCGTCTCGTTGGCGCAGTTTACGCTTTTGCAGCAGCGCTTGCATTCACTGGCTGCGAAACGCGTCAATCCAGCCAAGTCCGGCCACTGTGTTGCCTGCGGGGCGATATTCGCAGCCGACAAAGCCTTTGTAGCCAAGGATATCCAGCTCTCTCAGCAGACGAAAATCGTCAAGCTCACCTGTCGCCGGCTCATTGCGCAGCGGCACAGAAGCGATCTGCACATGGCCGATGATCGGCATCAGCCGCCGAAGCGCGGTGAGCACGTCGCCGTGAATGATCTGACGATGATAAATGTCGAATTGAAGCTTCAGGTTTGGCTTATCCAATGCACTGATAGTATCGGCGGCAAAGTCGAAGTCGTTGAGAAAGTACCCCGGCATGTCCCGCGGATTGATTGGCTCGATGACAATGTCGATGCCGTCCTCGCCCGCCCGGTCGCAGGCATATGTCAGAGAATTGCGGTAAATCGCAACCGCGGCCGCATCCTTGCGCGACCCCAGGCCGCTCATGACATGCAGCCGGCGGACACCGGTGCTTCGGGCATACCGCAGGGCAACATCAACGGACGCCCGAAACTCGTTCTGGCGGCCGTCGAGTGCAGCTAGGCCGCGTTCACCGGCCTGCCAGTTTCCGGGCGGCATATTGAAGAGCGCCGGTGTGAGCCCGTTTTCCCGAAGGCGCTCGCCGATAACCTCCGGCGCATGGTCATAGGGAAAGAGGAATTCCACAGCGGTGAATCCCACCATGGCGGCTGCCGCAAACCGCTCCAGAAATGCAACCTCGTTGAACATCATTGTAAGATTTGCGGCAAATTGCGGCATCAGGTGACCTCCGGTCCGCCGGGAAGCTCGATGCCTGTCACCTTGGCAATCAGCCTCGCGACGGAGGTGTCGTCGTCCCGGCCCATGCCGGCTGCAGCCGTCATGATGAACATTTGCAACGCCGTGGAGGTGATGGGAAGCGGAAACTTCAGTCCACGTCCAAGGTCCGACACGATACCGAGGTCCTTTGTGAAGATGTCAACGGCGCTCTGGGGGGAATAATCGCCCTGCAGGACGTGCGGAACCCGGTTTTCGAACATCCAGGAATTGCCCGCAGACGCCGTAATGACCTCATAGACCTTGTCGATATCGAGGCCGAGCGCCTTGGCAAAGGTTATCGCCTCGCAGGCCGCCGCGATATGAACTCCGGCCAAGAGTTGGTTGACGATCTTGAAAGACGATCCGATGCCGGGACGGTCTCCGAGTTCGTAGACCTTCATGGCGATTGCGTTAAGCACCGGGCGCGCATGGTTGAAAGCCTCGGGCCGTCCGGAGGCCATCACCGTGAGTTCCCCGGAAGCGGCGCGTTTTGCGCCGCCGCTGATAGGCCCGTCAATATAGTTCAGACCGAGGTCGCGGGCGCGCTGCGCCAGATCCTCGGCCGTCTGTGGCGGCATGGTTGCAAAGGACAGGATCGTGCCGCCCTTCGGCATTTTAGTGGCGGCTCCGTTCTCGCCGAATAACACGGCTTCGGTCTGAGCGCCGTTGACGACCACCGTGATGACGATGTCGGCGCCGTCAGCCGCCTCGGCCGGACTTGCCGCCGCCCGTCCGCCGTCCTGTAAGAAGCGGGTCATAGTCTCCGCGCTGATGTCGTAGCCGCTGGTCTCAAAGCCTTTTTTCAGCAGCGACGACGCCACGCCAAAACCCATCGATCCAAGACCGATGACGCAGACCTTAGAATTTGTCCGTTCGCTCATGTTCGAGATCCATTGTTCTGTTCCTTCCACGCGCCAAATTCGGCTTGAAGTGTGACCCGCGGAAAAGTAATGACAGCGCTGCCACTCTATGGTTAGCTTATCGGTGAAACGGATTGCAAGTTCTTATTTTTGCCCGGACTTCCACATGCAGTTCGTGGGAAAAGTGTGAACAACGGCAGAGCGAGGAGGGATGATGCTTATTGGCGCAGTAGCCGACGATATCACTGGAGCCACCGATCTGTGCCTCATGCTGTCGCGTGAGGGCATGCGAACCATCCAGCTGATCGGCTTGCCGGAAGAGGGTGCTCTTTTTGCGGATGCCGATGCGGTGGTCGTCGCGCTCAAGTCAAGAACGGCGCCGTCCGAGGATGCCGTCAGGGATTCGGTCGCAGCGGCACGCAATTTGCTCGCTGCCGGCGCAGAGCAACTGCTCTTCAAATACTGTTCGACATTCGATTCCACCGATGACGGCAATATCGGGCCAGTCGCCGACGCGCTTCAGGACCTGACCGGTGGCGGACTGACGATTGCCTGCCCATCCTTTCCCGCGACGGGCCGCACCGTCTACAAGGGTCACCTTTTTGTCGGTGACCGGCTTCTGTCGGAAAGCCCGCTGAAGGATCATCCGTTGACGCCGATGGAAGATCCCGACCTCGTCCGCGTGCTACAGCGGCAGACAAGGCGTCCGGTCGGTCTCGTCGATTGGCCGGTGATCGCCAGAGGGGAGACCGCCATCCGGGCGGCCTTTGCGCGGCATGAGGCGGCCGGTAAGCGCATCCTTGTCGTCGACACGTTGTCGGACACCGATCTGCGGGCGATCGGTGCTGCATGCGACGGCATGAAGCTTGTCACGGGCGGATCCGGGATTGCCATGGGATTGCCGGGCAATTTCAGGAAACGAGGAAAATTGGCGGTCCGAAAGGCCATGACCCGCATCACGGCGCCGGCCGGGCGAGCGGTTATCCTTGCCGGATCCTGCTCGCTTGCGACCCGTGGGCAGATAGAAGTCGCCCGCAACGCCGGCGCTGCGGCTCTGCGGCTTGATATTTCGGCGATTGCAGATGGAAGCCAGAGCGCGGCGCAGATTGCCGACTGGGCGATCGCGCAGGCGAGTGACCGTGCACCGCTGATCTATTCCAGCGCCAGTCCGGAGGAGCTTCTGAGAATCCAGGCTAGCATGGGGAGGCATGAATCCGGAGCGCTTGTCGAGCAGACGTTGGCCGATGTCGCACGGCGGCTTTTGCAGAAGGGTTTTACCCGTTTCCTCGTTGCCGGCGGGGAAACATCGGGCGCCGTGATCAATGCGCTCGAGATCAAGGCGCTTTCGATCGGCCCTGAAATTGATCCGGGCGTGCCATGGACCCGCAGCATCGGCGGTCCAGATATTGTGCTTGCATTGAAGTCCGGCAATTTCGGCGCCCCCGATTTTTTCCAGAAGGCATGGGCGCTGCTTGAAACGGAGGCTCCAGATGCATGAGATCAATCGCCTGCGCGAGGAGATCTGCCGCGCGGGGCAGTCGCTTTTCGAACGCGGGCTGACTTCCGGCTCGACCGGCAATATTTCGGTGCGTCTTTCCGAGGGCGGGTGGCTGATGACACCGACCAATGCCTCGATGGGTTCGCTCGATCCGGCCCGCCTTTCCCTCTTCGACGCGTCGGGCAAGCTCCTGTCGGGTGATGCGCCGACCAAGGAGGCGTTCCTGCATTTTTCGATGTATGGCGAACGCAACGATGCCGGTGCCGTCGTCCACCTCCATTCAAGCCACGCAACCGCCGTCAGCATCCTGAGCGACATCGATCCTGAGGACGTCCTGCCGCCTCTGACTGCCTATTACGTCATGCGCGTCGGGCGCTTGCCGCTTGTTCCCTATTTCGCACCCGGCGATATGGCGCTCGCAGATGCAGTCCGGTCGCTCGCCGGGCGCCATCACGCCATGTTGCTTGCCAATCACGGGCCGGTCGTTGCCGGCACGACGCTTGCAAATGCCCAGTTCGCTGCCGAAGAGCTTGAAGAAACCGCGAAGCTTTTTCTCATGCTGCAGCATCACGCCAAAAGGATGCTGACCGCAGAACAGGTGGACGACTTGCGCAAGCGCTTCAACCTTCCTTAGGCCGCGTCGACGGCGGAACGTCACAACGAATGAATGGGAGAGAGCAATGGCTGAATTAGAGGAAAAAGTCGGCTTTGTCGGTGTTGGACTGATGGGGCATGGCATTGCGAAGAACATCGTCGAAAAAGGCTTGCCCCTGACGGTGATCGCTCACCGCAATCGCAAGCCGGTCGAGGATCTGCTGAGGCGCGGCGCCAGGGAGGCAAGCTCTCTCATCGATCTCGCAAAAAATTCGACCATGATCTTTCTATGCCTCACAAGCTCGAAGGAAGTGTCCGCCGTCATCGAGGAAATGCGGCCGGCTCTTGCCCCGGAAACCGTCATTGTCGACTGTTCGACAGGCGACCCGACGGTGACCGTTCGTCTGGCCGAAACGCTCGCTGCACAGAATGTTCACTTTGCCGACGCACCGCTCAGCCGGACGCCGAAGGAGGCATGGGAGGGCACGCTGGATTGCATGGTCGGCGCGGATGACGCGACGTTCGAGCGGATTCAGCCGGTGATATCGACCTGGGCGGCGAGGATCGTCCATATCGGAGGGGTCGCCGACGGCCATCGCATGAAACTGCTCAACAATTTTATCGCCTTGGGCATGGGCGCGCTCTTCGCCGAAGCGCTGGCACTTTCCCGGAAGGTTGGGATTTCGGTCGAACGCTTCGACAGCGTCATTCGCGGTGGGCGCATGGACAGCGGATTTTACCAGACCTTCATGGGCTACGCCCTGGAAGGCAACCGGAATGCCCATCGCTTCACCCTTTCGAATGCCTACAAGGATCTGAAATATTTGGAATCCATGGCGAATGACGCGATGGTTGCCACGCCACTCGCAAGTGCGGTGAAGAATTCCTATGCTGCGGCAGTCGCAGGTGGCGGCAGCGGTCCTGAGGATTACGTGCCGCATCTCGCGGACTTCGTCGCCCGGCAAAACGCTGTCGCGTAGCAATTGCCGTCAGGATAGAGCAGCCTGATCTTGAAATACCTAAGTTGTTAGGTTATTGTCTCTCATGGTTACAGTAATCCGGCAAGATGGCCTGCGCTTTGTCATCTACACTGCTGACCACGAGCCTCCGCATGCCCATGTAGTAGGCGAAGGCGAGGCACGGATCGATATCGTCAATCTGAAAGTGATCACACAAGGCAGGATGTCTGATAGAGACGTTAGGCGCGCCGTTGCGGTTATCGAAGAGAACCAGGAATTATTCCTCGAGACCTGGAGAAAGTATCATGGCTGAGATCACGGATGCAGAACTGACGCAAGCGAAGCGGCGTTGGGAGGTCGAACGCGCTCAAAGGCCTATTCCGGCGTCAGTCCGTTTCGATAGTTCCTCGGAGCGGATCGTTGTCGAGTTTACGAACGGGGCCGCTTTCATGTTCCCGGCACGATCTCTACAGGGCCTGGAAGAAGCAACGGCTGCAGAGCTTGCTGAGGTCGAATTGTTGGGCGAAACGGGACTGCATTGGGAAAGCCTCGACGCGGATTATACGATTTCCGGCCTCATGAATGGAGTATTCGGCACAAAGGCCTTTATGGAGGCTCAGCGACGCGGCGGACAATCCCGTTCTCCCGCAAAAATCGCAGCAAGCCGCGCAAACGGTGCCAAGGGTGGACGTCCCAGGAAATCGGTCTAGCGCGGCAACGAAGTTGAAGTCTCAGCTTGTGAACCGCACTCTCTGGAAGGCAGCTCCGCTCGTTATTGCCTGAAATCAGTTTCATGAGCGTCTAATCGATATTATCTTAAGCAGTGAGTTGACGCTTCGCGCGAAATCAACTTCTATCCGCCACCGCTTTCTGGGGAGGTGAAGGATGCGTGTCGTAACAAGGATTGCCGAACTGCGGGAGCACATCGCGGCGATCAAGAATGAAGGCCGGACGCTCGGGTTCGTCCCGACGATGGGGTTCCTTCATGCCGGGCATATGGAACTGGTCGCGCATGCCCGCAGCGAGAACGATGCCGTCGTCGTCTCCATCTTCGTCAATCCGCTGCAGTTCGGCCAGAACGAAGACCTCACGCGATATCCGAGAGACCTCGAAAGGGACAGCGCAATGCTCTCTGCCGCCGGCGTTGAAATTCTTTTCGCCCCAAGCGTCGAGGAGATGTACCCGCGGCCGATGCAGACAATCGTGGACGTACCGTCGCTTGGTAGCGAGTTGGAGGGTTCCGTGCGGCCCGGACATTTTGCCGGTGTCGCGACCGTCGTGACCAAGCTTTTCAATATCGTTCAGCCGCATGCGGCCTACTTTGGAAAAAAGGACTACCAGCAAGTCGTGATCATCAAACGGATGGTCGAGGATATTGCCCTGCCGGTTCGCGTTGTTGCCGTCGAGACCGTGCGGGAAGCCGACGGATTGGCGCTTTCGTCGCGAAACAGCTACCTGACAGCTGAGGAGCGTGCCGCTGCAGTGATCGTTCCAAAGGCACTTGACGAGGCTGAACGGCTTTACAGCGAGGGAACCGATGATCCGCGGGTGCTCGAGGCCGCATTGGCCGCATTCATTGCACGCGAGCCGCTCGCCGTGGCTGAAGTCGTCGCCGTTCGCGATCCGATGACCCTAAAGCCGCTCGAAACGCTGCGCGATCGGCCAGCACTTGTCGCCCTCTTCGTGCGGATCGGCACGACCAGGCTTCTCGACAACAGGGTCGTCGGCCGCCAGCGCCAAACCCAGTCGAGGGCTGCGTGATGAGCAAGGCTTCTGGCCAAAAACGGCTGACACCGTCTCGCATCCAGTCCATGAAGGGCTCAGCGCCGATCGTCTGCCTGACCGCTTATACGACACCGATGGCGCGCGCCCTTGATGCCCATTGCGACCTGCTTTTGGTCGGCGATTCCGTCGGCATGGTGCTTTATGGCCTACCGAGCACGATTTCCGTTACGCTCGACATGATGATCGCCCACGGCCAGGCGGTCATGCGCGGCGTCATACGAGCCTGCGTGATCGTCGATCTGCCCTTCGGCAGCTATCAGGAATCGAAGGAACAGGCTTTTCGAAGCGCCGTGCGGATCATGCAGGAAACCGGTTGCGACGGCGTCAAGCTGGAGGGCGGCGAGGAGATGGTCGAGACCATCGCCTTCCTGACCGCCCGCGGCGTGCCGGTCTGCGGGCATATCGGGCTGATGCCGCAGCAGGTGCACACGGCCGGCAGCTATCGCTCACTCGGCCACTGCGAAAGCGAGACCGCCAAGATCAGGCGGGATGCCAGAGCGGTCGGCGGTTCCGGTGCTTTTGCCGTCGTCATCGAGGGTATGGTCGAGCCCCTGGCGCACGAGGTGACCGCCGCAATCCACGTGCCGACCATCGGCATCGGCGCGTCACCGGCCTGCGACGGCCAGATCCTGGTTGCGGAAGACATGCTGGGCATGTTCACGGATTTCACGCCCAAATTCGTCAAGCGCTATGCCGGTCTCGCACAGGCGATCGAAGACGCGGCAAGCGCTTATGCCGACGATGTCCGAAACCGCCGTTTCCCGGGTAAGGAACACACCTTCGAGATCCGAACTCCACCGGGTTGATCGGCAGGTTCCGCATACTATCGTCCTATCGGCGCGTTTAGACCAAGTCTCGAAGCCGGGGCGGCCAATCTTTTTCGCAAGGACAGGCAAACATTATCCGCAGCGCTGTCGATTTCGGCGCCCGTCGATCGTCCTTGAACAGGCGAACGCTCAAGTTCCAGACCGTCATTCGAATGACGGCCGGTGCCTTGCGTTCAATAGCCTGGGGGAGACGGCAGACGGCTCCTCTCTCATGATCAGATCGACGGAGGATATTATGACCGATCATCAGCGGCTGACACCCGCAATCGAACTCGCCCGCAGAAACGGTGCGCGATTTCCAAATGAAAGTGAAGACTATCGGCGTGCGCGAGATGTTCTGCTTGCCGAAGAAATCGAGTTGCGCCGCCACATCGAGCGCGTCGCCGAGCAGAGGCGCGCTCTTCCGCCTGGAGGCGAGGTGAAGAAGGAATATAGGTTTCAGGGAAATAGCGGTCCCGTGACATTGAAAGACCTGTTCGCCGACAAGGATACATTGGTTGTCTACAGCTACATGTTCGGTCCCGAACGGGAGCGTCCTTGTCCTATGTGCACATGCTTGCTCTCTGCCTGGGACGGTGAAGTGCCCGACATGCAGCAACGGGTAGCGCTCGCGGTCGTTGCTCGCTCGCCCATCGAAAGGCTGCTGTCGTTCAAGAAGGAGCGCGGCTGGCGCTATCTGCCGCTTTATTCGGACATTGATGGCGCCTACAGCCGGGACTATCGCGCGCTCGGAGAAGGCGGCAACGATGATGCCGCGTTCAATGTCTTCACCCGGCGCGACGGCACGATACGCCACTTCTGGAGCGAAGAAATGGGACAGGTGACGGCCGATCCGGGACAGGATCCGCGTGGTGCGCCCGACCCCATGCCGATCTGGACGGTACTCGATACCACGCCGGAAGGGCGTCCGGCAGATTGGTATCCCAAGCTTTCCTACTCATCTCAAATATAAAAAATCACGGACGGTGCCGGATAACACGAGCTTCTTCGAGGTCGTTTTGGCACCGTCCCGCTCCGGTTCCTGGGGCCAGATACGCCATGGGTGGACATCAAGCGAGGCCGTCTTGCATCCCCACAAAAACAAGGAAATTGTTATCTGACCTTGATGACGACCTTGCCCTTGACACGTCCTGTTTCGACGTAAGCCAGAGCCTCGTTGGTCGCTTCAAATGGAAAGACCCGATCGACAACCGGGCGGATCGCTCCCGATTCTATAAGGGACGTGATTTTGCTCAGCTGATCACCCTGCGCCCACATGAAAAGGAAAGAATATCTCACGCCACGGTGCTTGGCCTTGATCCGAATAGCGCGGCTTAATAGGTGCAGTATCAACCGCAGCACCAGGTTCAGTCCCTGCTCCTTGGCAAATTCGGGATCCGGGGGACCGGAGATGGAGATGAGCTTCCCACCCGGCTTCAGCACATTCAGGGATTTTTCAAGCGTTCTGGTATCCTGGCTGTTCAAGACGACATCGTAGCCCGACAGGACGTTCTCGAAGTCGTCTTTCCTGTAGTCGACGACGACATCGGCGCCAAGACCCTTGACCAGATCGGCACTCGCTGCGCTCGCTGTCGTCGCAACGGTCGCGCCGAGCTGCTTTGCCAGTTGAATGGCGAATGTTCCCACGCCGCCGGAGCCGGCCTGAATGAAGACTTTCTGTCCCTTCTTCAGCTTTGCCCTTTCGACGAGCGTCTGCCAGGCAGTTAGACCGACCAGCGGGATCGAGGCCGCCTCTTCCATGCTGAGGTTCTGGGGCTTCAAGGCGACGTCAGCTTCATTGATGGCGATCGATTGGGCGAACGTTCCTATCCGGCCATCGCGCGGCCGCGCGTAGACTTCGTCACCGGGCTTGAATTTGCGGACGTTTGATCCCACCCGGACCACCATCCCAGCCACATCGTGGCCCAGGATGAAGGGTCGGCGATAGGGAAGGATGAGCTTAAATTCGCCTGTTCTGATCTTTGAATCCAGCAGATTCACCCCTGCCGCATGGACCTCGACCAAGACATCGTGGTCCTGAAGCTCGGGCTCCGGCATCTCGGCCAGCCGCAGAATGCCCTTTTTATTATACTTATCGACAACGAACGCCTTCATGGCAGTAACTTTCTAAGAGAATCTGTTGGTGTTTTGGGACGAAACAAGCCGAATATTTTCAGCTGCATAGCCGCCCTGCGGGAGTGCCTCAGCCTCAAGGAAGGACAGAGCTCTCGGGACGAAATCGGCGAAGTTCTGAAATACCCCGCCATGCCCCGCATCCGGGTAGATAACCAGATGCGCCCCCGGGATACGCCGGGCGAGATCGTAGGTATTGCTGCTCGGCACCATCTTGTCTTGGTCGCCATTCGCAACCAAAGTAGGAACGCGGATGGCGTTCAGATTTTGCGGTGCCTGCAGTCCGTAGGCCTTGATCGCTTTGAGTTGCGCGCCGAACGCGCTCAGCGATATCGCCCCATCCCGGTCGGTGCGGCGCTCTTTCAGCCGTTCCAAAAATGCCTTGGCGGCGCGGCGCCCATTCGTCGTCCTTGTGAAGAAGAGATAGTACTTCGGATCCCGAAAAGTCAGCGCGCCCTTGATCATGTCCATGATCGTCAGCGGCGTCACCTTGTCGATGCCTTCCCCACCGGCCGGCCCCGTGCCAGCCAGGATGAGTTTGTGCACAAGCTTAGGCTCAGTCAGCACAATCTCCTGCGCCACGAAGCCGCCGAGTGAAAAGCCGAAGAGGTCGACTTCCTCGAACCCCAACGCCCGGATAAAGGCGACCGCATCCCGCGCCATCTCGGAAATGGTCGACGGAGTTTTGCCACCCGAAGCACCGATGCCGCGATTGTCGAAGGCAATCACCCGCCGGGTCGCAGCGAGGCCGTCGACGATGCGGGGATCAAAATTGTCCAGCTGAGCAGCGAGATGGTTGAGCAGGATCACCGGCACGCCCCTATTAGGCCCGACCTCCCGGTAGACAAATGCCGTGCCGCCGACATCGACAGTGCGAGTTGGCGTGTCCTGGAACAAGGTCCGTGAACGGGGCGACTGATTGAATGTATGCGTCATGCGTGGCACCTCCGTCCTGTAGGGCCTGGCAATTGTGTTTGTGGTGCTAGTCGCATGTGCGTGAAATCTTCTGCCTCGCTGTTGTTCAGACCGGTAAGCGGAACTGCTTGCGCAGGCTCTTGTCGAATATCCCCACGGGGGCAAAGCGGCGCAGGAGGCTGACCTGCCGCGCAGCCTTGCCGGCGGTATAGCGCGGTCGCGGACGGGCATCGGTCGCGGCCTTCACGACCACATCCGCAACTATCTCCGGCCGGTCGGCTTTCGGCATCACATCGCGAAGGAGCGCGTCGACCCCGGCTCGAGCCCGATCGTATTCTTTCAACACGGAATCCGGCTCGATGCCGTTCTGGTCGAAGACGGTACGGACGAATGCCGGCTCGATAACCGAGACACGAACGTTGAAGGCACGAACCTCATGATCGAGGGATTCCGAATAGCCCTCGAGCGCGTGCTTGGCGGCCGAGTAGTGAGCCGAGTATGGCGCGGGGACCAATCCCAGGATCGAACCTATGTTGATGATGCGCCCTCCACCGCGCCGCCGCATCGCCGGCAACACCGCATTGGTCATGCGGATGACGCCGAACAGATTGACGTCGAACAGGGCCTGCACCTGCGCGACCGAGGATTCCTCGGCGCCTCCACGCATGCCGATGCCGGCATTGTTGACCAGGAGGTCAATACGGCCGGTCTGCGAGTGTACCGTCGAAACCAGTGATGCGACCGACTCGCCGTCGGTTACGTCGCAAACCAGCATGGTCACCCCGTCTGGGCTGTTGCCGACCGCGCGCCGACTTGTCCCGAAAACCGTAAACCCAGCCCGCGCCAGTGCCTCGGCGCTGGCACGGCCGATACCCGAGGAGGCTCCGGTCACGAGCGCCGTCTTTCCCGAATTCGTCTTCATTTCGTGCTCCAAAATCGTGAGGGCTAGCTTTTTCGCGTTAATTGCATTACACTTGTAATATAGGATTATGAGCATAATGCAATAGCAGAAAGGAATAGCAGCCATGCGCTACGAAAAGGGCCGAAAGGACGCGTCACGCGGCCGGATCATGGAGGTCGCCGCCGACCGATTTCGGAGTGACGGCATAGCTGCGTCCGGACTGGCAACCATCATGGGCGACGCCGGACTTACGAACGGGGCCTTCTATCCGCACTTTCACTCCAAGGCGGAGCTTGTGCGTGAAAGCGTGGTGGCAGCTATGGAGCTCCAGTCGCAGCAACTTGCGGAAGCACTGGCCTCTCTTGGCCCGGAGATGGCCATAGAGGCGTATCTGTCAGCTGAGCACCGGGACAATCCGGGAAAGGGCTGCGCTTCTGCCGCGCTGCTGCCGGAGCTCGCGCGCCAGCCACCCGAAACGCGCGAGGTCTATACCGACCACTTACTGTCTTTGGTGCGCCAGTTGTCTGCCGCACTTCCCCAGGCCAAGGATCCGGACGGCGTGGCACTGGGCGTCTTTGCGACGCTCATCGGCTCGCTGCAACTGGCCCGCGCAGTGGAAGGGACGGAATTATCAGATCGCATGCTCGCGGCGGGGAAAGCTGCGGCGAGGGCGCTGATCCAGCTGCGTCAGGACGAAGTGGTGTCCTGACGCAGGGGCGGACTGCCTTCCAGGGATAAGTCTGTTTTTGAGCCAGATGCTCGCCTTACTAAGGTCGCGTTGCCACGCAAATCCGAAAACAACTGTGGGCCAATCAGGCCCTGCTACCACCTGACGCGAGATAGCTTGTTGATTTTGCGCTCACTCCGGCCCGAGGACCGCTCCGCCGACCTTTTTGGGAATGAAATCCGCCCGCCTCGAGATACCATTAGAAGTGTCTACCTGCGCGAACGGGATAACCCATTAGATTAATTGATTTCTTCAGGAATAAAGCCACCGGTCTGGCGTATCCACAGACGGGCAAAAAGGCCATCCCGTTCGACCAGTTCGTCGGGCCTGCCTTCTGACACGATGCGCCCCTGATCGAGCACGACGATCCGGTCCATCCTGGCGATGGTTGAAAGGCGGTGTGCGATGGCAACGACCGTCTTTCCCTCCATCACCAGGTTGAGCTTTTCCTGAATGGCGGCCTCAGATTCGCTGTCGAGGGCGGAAGTCGCCTCATCCAGCACGAGGATCGGGGCGTCCTTCAGCAGAACGCGGGCGATCGCCACGCGCTGCCGTTGGCCGCCGGAGAGCTTGATGCCGCGGTCGCCGACAAAGGCGTCATAGCCCTTGCGCCCTTCGCCGTCCGCAAGGTCGGCAATGAACGCATCGGCTCTTGCCATCTTCGCCGCCTGTTCGATCTCACCCTGTGTCGCCTCGGGCCGGCCGTAACGGATATTGTCGCCGACCGAACGGTGCAGCAGCGCGACGTCCTGAGCAATGACCCCTATATTGCGGCGAAGGCTTGCCTGCGTCACCGCGCGGATGTCCTGTCCATCGATCAAGACCGCGCCGTCCCGTATGTCGTAGAAGCGCAGCAGCAGGCTCACCAGCGTGGTCTTGCCGGCCCCGGAGAGGCCGACCAGGCCGACCTTCTCACCGGGCCGGACCGTCAACGACAGCTCATCGATCACCGGCGTGCCGGACCTGTAGGCAAAGCGGACATTTTCGAAACGGATCTCCCCGCGGCTGACCGCCAGTTCGGTGGCGGCCGGCCGGTCGGTGATGGTAGGCGGCGTCGTCATCACCGGCATGGCGTCCTTGATGGTGCCGATCGCCTGGAAGATCTGCTGGCCCATCTGCAGGAAGGTGAAGGTGTGCCCGGACAGCCGTTGGAGGATGTAGACCGCCCCGACGAACTCGCCGACTGTCAAAAAGCCGTTGACGAGGCCCGAAAAACCGATCGAAAGCATCGCCAGCCAGAGCGCCATATTGAGCGCTACGACAGTCAGTTCCGACGTGCGGTAGATGCGTTGTTCCCTGTGCTGCGTGTGCATGGCCTTCTGAATGATGTGGCGGATGGCGCCCGCTTCACTGTCTTCGGCCGCAAACTGTTTGATCATCTGCATGTTGGTGTAGAGATCGGTAATGGCGCCGGCGACGAGGCTGCGCTGCTTGGCGGTGCGGCGCGAGCGTTCGGCGAAGACTGGCGCCATCTTGACGGCGAGCGCCACATTGAGCGCGATCCAGACGACGACCGGCAGGGCGAGCTGCCAGGACAGGCTCGTAAGCAGGATTACGGAGCCGACCATCTGCAGCAGAAAGCGCGGAATGGACTGGAAGGCGGCGATGATCTGCTGCTGGACGGCGGACGCCACCTGCGACAGGCGCGAGGCGACCTGTCCGGCAAAGAGATCGTGAAAGAAGGCAAGATCCTGCCTTTCCACTGCCTTGTGACCCTGCCATTGGATGGCGGCCGGCATGCCGACACCGAGCGTATGCGAGGTGAGGGTGTTCGTAAGAAACGAGGCGACCGGCATGCCCGGAAAGATCAAAAGCCCGAGGAAAGTAAGAAGCGGCCGTTCGCTGTGCAGGAAGTCAGACGCGCCCTTTGCGTCACGCCGTCGATGATGACCGAAAGCCCCCAGACGATCGTCAGGTTGATTGCCTCCATCGCCATGGAGGCAAGCGCCAAGACGATCAGAACGCCGCGGAACATCGAGATGAAATGCAGAAGGACGGTCACAGGCCCCTTGGAAGGCAGTGGTCGGTAGGGAATATCGAGCGGCCGGATCAGCGTCTCGAAGGGACGGTAGATCGCATCTGAAATCGACATGGGCCACTCGATCAAATGTCGGGAGGAGCGAGAAAGTCAGCTACGTGGATCGTATAGGATCATCTTCCGGCTGCAATCTCAATTAGAAAATCTTAGAAAATGTTCGGAAATAGGCGGGTCGTGACAGGCGACCGCGGCATCGGCCGATCGCGCCCAATGGCAGTCGTTCCAACGTTCCGCTCATTCAAAAAAAGCGGACATCGCCGACCGCTCGCGGAGCGTCAAGGTCGTCCGACCGCCGACTGAGCCGGGTTCAGCGCCCTGGCATGGCAGCCTGTCTGCGCACCCGCGCAAACTGCAGGCCGGCAACGCCAGCGGTCGCAGCAAGCGCCAGGCCGATCGGAATAAGGCTCGAGGGCTGGTCGGCCCTTCTGAGCACGGCGATGACGTCATATCCGACATCCAGCCCGATGCGTTTGGCATAGGAACCGAAATCGACATTGCTGATCATCAGCGCGTCGCCCGCTTGCGTGATGGTGAGACCGATGCCGCGCAGCCGCTCCAGGGGTTCGCCTGGCTCGCCGAGCGGGACGTTTACGGTCTTGCGGACGTCGTCGCCCATCAGATCTACACCCTCAACGACGAAATTAATGCGCCCATCGGCTGGCGTCTGCGCGACTGCCGTCAGGAACTCGCTCGCCGGCAACTCCTCGTAAGGCGGCGATACCTGATTGAGCCACCAGTCCGGCCGAAACAGGGTAAAGCAGATTAGAAGCAGGGCTGCGCTTTCCCAGAGGCGGCTTTTCGTCACGAACCAGTTCATCGTTGCGGCAGCGAACAGCAGGATGGCAATCAAGGAGGCCGTCGCCACCAAGATCGTCTGGGGCCAGGTTTCGACTCCGATCAGCAGTATTGCTGGATTGAAGATGAAGACGAACGGCAGGATCGCCGTGCGCAACGAATAGAGCGCGCCCTGGAAGCCAGTGGCGATCGGATCCTCCTTGGAAATCGCCGCCGCCGCGAAGGCCGCCAGCCCTACGGGCGGGGTGATGTCGGCCATGATGCCGAAGTAGAAGACGAAGAGGTGGACCGCGATCAGCGGGATAGGCAATCCGGCCTGCGCGCCGAGATCGACCACGACTGGCGCCATCAGCGTCGCGACCAAAATGTAGTTTGCGGTGGTCGGGATGCCCATGCCGAGCACAAGGCTGATCGCGGCGATGAGGATCAGCATCAGGATGACGTTGCCGCCGGAGACGAACTCAACGAGTTCCGTCATCATCAGACCGAGACCGGTCAGCGTGATCGTGCCGACGACGATGCCGGCGGTGGCCGTGGCGATACCGATGCCGATCATGTTGCGAGCGCCGAGCGCCAGCCCGTCGATCAGGTCGTCCCAGGCGGCACGCACCGAGGCGGCGAGGTCTTCGTTGCGGAATATTGCCATCAGCGGCTTGCGCGTGGCGACGATGGCGAGGATCGACACGGTCGCCCAGAACGCCGAGAGGCCGGGCGACATTTGCTCGACCATCAGGCACCAAAGAAGCACAGCGATCGGGATAAGAAAATCCAGCCCCGTCCGCGTTACGTCCCAGGCGCGCGGCAGTTCCAGGATTGGCGCGTTCGGATCGTCGAGCGCGAGATCCGAATAGCGGGAGGAATACCAGACGGAGGCGGTGTAGAGAGCTACGCCACCAATTGCGAGCACCGGCGGCGCGGCCACACCGAAGACGGCTTGGATAGCAACGATGCCATAATAGACGATACACACGGCGAGAACGCTGCCGCACAGTCCGAGTCCCATCCGCAGAATCCGTTCCCTTGCCGGCGTCGGACGCTGCGGGATGGTCTTCAGGTCCATCTTTATCGCTTCCAGATGGACCATGTAGAGTAGCGCGAGATAGGAGAAGACCGCAGGCAACAGCGCGTGCTTGACGATCTCCGAATAGGGAATCCCGACATATTCCACCATCAGGAAGGCGGCCGCGCCCATGACGGGCGGCATGATCTGGCCGTTGATCGAGGCCGAAGCCTCGATGGCGCCCGCCTTGACCCCGGAAAGGCCGGTGCGTTTCATTAACGGGATCGTGAAGATGCCACCTGAAACCACATTGGAGACGGACGAGCCGGACACGACGCCGTTGAGAGCCGATGAAACCACGGCGACCTTCGCCGGGCCACCGCGCAAATGGCCGAGTAGCGCGATGGATATCTGCATCATCCAGTTCCCGGCGCCGGCCTTTTCCAGAAGCGTGCCGAACAGGACGAAGAGAAAGACGAAGCTCGTCGACACGCCAAGCGCGATGCCGAAGACGCCTTCAGTGGTCAGCCATTGATGATTGAGAAACTTGGTGAGCGATGCGCCGCGATGCTGGATCACATCCGGCATGGACTGGCCGGCAAAGGTGTAGAAGATGAAGACGCAGGCCACGACCACCATCGGCAGGCCGAGAGCGCGACGCGTCGCCTCGAGGAGCAACAGGATGCCGACGGTGCCGGTGACGAGATCGAGCGTGGTCGGCTGGCCGGGCCGGCCGGAAAGCTCGACATAGAAGAGAAACAGATAGGAACCGGCAAAGGCGCCGACGACCGCCAGAACCCGGTCGAGCAGCGGCAGGCGATCGCGGGGCGAGGATTTCAGAGCCGGATAGGCGAGGAAGGTCAGCAACAGCGCGAAGCCGAGATGGATGGCGCGCGCTTCGGTGTCATTGAGGATGCCGAAGCCGAACACGAATGGCAAAGGCGAAGCGTACCAGAGCTGGAATAGCGACCAGGCAACCGCAACCCAGAGCAGGATTCGACCGACGGTCCCGCCCGGATGTCGGCCACCCGTATCAGCCTCCGCAACGAGCTGTTCTAGAACTTCAAGATTAACGTCGGCCGGCTGCTTCTTCGCGTCGCTCATGACGCCCTCCTGTTGCGGATGCCGCCGGCGAGTTCCCCCGAACTCGCCGCTCTGTCGTCAGGTCGCGAAGCCTACTTGAGCCAGCCCTTCTCCTTGAAGTATTTTTCGGCGCCCGGATGCAGCGGCGCGGAATTTCCCTCGCTGACCATCTTTTGCGGATCGAGATTGGCGAAGGCCGGATGCAGCGACTTGAACTCGTCGAAATTCTCGAACACCGCCCTGGTCAACTGATAGACGCTCTCTTCGGGAACCTTGGCCGACGTGACCAGCGTGGCAAGCACGCCGAAGGTCTCAGTGTCCTCGGCATTGTTCGCGTAGAGACCGCCCGGGATGACTGCCTTGGCGTAGTAGGGATTTTCCGCGACCAGCTTGTCGACCACTTCGCCGGTCAACGGCACCAGCTTGGCGGCGCAGGTGGTGGTCGGGTCCTGGATGTTCGCGGAGGGATGACCGACACCGTAGAAGAAGCCGTCGATCTTGCCGTCGCAGAGCGCCGGGCCATGCTCGTCGGCCTTCAGCTCCGATGCCAGCGAGAAGTCAGCCAACGTCCAGCCCATGGCGCCGAGCAGGCGCTCCATCGAGGAACGCGTACCGGAACCGGGATTGCCGACGTTGAAACGCTTGCCCTTGAAATCCTCGAATTTCGTCACGCCGGCGTTCGGATGCGCCAGTACGGTGAACGGCTCCGGATGGATCGAGAACACCGCGCGAAGGTCGGCATGGGCGCCGCCTTCCTTGAATGATTCCTCGCCCTTGAAGGCGTTGTACTGGACGTCGGATTGCGCCATGCCGAAGTCGAGCTCGCCTTCCTTGATCGTGTTCACGTTGAATGCCGATCCGCCGGTCGATTCGACCGAGCAACGGATGCCGTGTGTCTTGCGATCCTTGTTGAGCAGGCGGCAGATGGCGCCGCCGGCGGCATAGTAGACACCGGTGACGCCGCCGGTGCCGATGGTGACGAATTGTTGCTCCTGCGCAAACGCACCGCCGGCTAGCAGAAGCGCGCCCGCAAGCATCGCCGCCTGCGTGGCACGGCCGATCATGGTTATATTTTTCATCTGGTGCTCCCTTTCTTGTTCCCGGCGTGCCGATACTGCCTATAAGGTTTGCATGTTCGACCGCATTCGGCTTACGTTACAACTGGTTCACTTTATCAAGCAAGGGCATATTTGTTACATCGAGAGATGACGAGCTTCGCGACCGCACAAGACAAAATTCTGGAAGAGCTTCCGTCGCTCAGCACGGAGCTCCGCAAGGCAGCCCGTTTCCTGCTCGATCATCCCGACGAAGTTGCGCTCGTTTCGATGCGCGTGCTGGCGAGCCGCTCTGAGGTGACGCCGACCACTTTCGTAAGACTCGCCCGCCGTCTCGGCTTCGGCGATTGGGCGCAACTGCGCGAGCCGTTCGAGAACAGGCTGCGATCGGGCAGTTCGCCCTATGCGGCGAAAGCCGACGCGCTGGTGCTGAGATCGGCTCGGGAGACGATCTTCGCCGAATCCGTCAACGCGACGGCGGCCAATATCACGGCAGTCACCACGACGAATTCAACGAACGACGTAGAGGCTGCATGCGTCCTGCTTGAAAAAGCCAAGGGTGTTCGCGTCGTCGGGTTCCGGAGCTGCCGCGCGCCGGCACATTGCCTGGTTTATCTTTGCCGCATGTTCCGGAACGACGTCACACTGCTCGGCAGCGACGGCGGAGCCCTCGAAGCCGAACTAGCCTCGCTCGACAGGGGCGAGGCGGTGGTGGCGATCGGCTTTCAGCCCTATTCGCGGGAACTCGGTCTTGTGACCGACGTGGCGCGACGCCGCGGCGTGCCTGTACTGGCGATCGTCGACAGCATGGCGGCTCCCCTGACGCGGGACGCCGACGTGATCCTGCGTTTTTCGGTCGACAGCCCATCGTTCTTTCCGTCGGTGGCGGCGGCGGTCGCGACCGTCGAGGCGCTTGCCGCAACCATGCTGACGCGCAGCGGGACGAAGGGCGCGGCCAAGGTCAGGCAGACCGAGGCGGTACTGACCGCGTTGGGCGCATATATGCCGGATTGATCTTGTGCTCAGGCGACGGCCGCATCGACGGCGTCGCCAAGCCGTTCGACGATCGTGTCGATTGCCGCCCGGTCGATAATGAAGGGCGGCGCAAGCAGCACATGATCGCCTCGCGCGCCGTCGATCGTACCTCCCGCCGGATAGACCAGCAGGCCACGCGCCATCGCCTCGCGCTTGATGCGCGCATGCAATTTGCGGCTTGGGTCGAACGGCTCTTTCGACGAACGGTCCTCGACCAGCTCAAGCCCCATGAAAAGGCCACGGCCGCGGATGTCGCCGACATGGGTGTGGTTGGAAAAGCGCTCACTGAGGCGCCGGGCGAGATGGGCACCCATCGCCTTGACGTTGTCGAGCAGGCGATCACGCTCGATGACCTCTTGGACGGCAAGTGCTGCGGCGCAGGCCATAGGGTGACACATGTAGGTATGGCCGTGTTGGAAGAAACCGGAGCCTTCCGCGAAAGCGTCGAAGATGCGACGTGACAGTAGCACTGCCCCGATGGGCTGGTAGCCTCCGCCGAGGCCTTTGGCGATTGTCATCAGGTCGGGCACGACGCCGTCCTGCTCGCAGGCATGCAGCGTTCCCGTGCGACCCATGCCGCACATCACCTCGTCGAGGATCAGGAGCACGCCGTAGCTGTCGCAGACCTCACGGATGCGCCTGAAATAGCCGGGAACGGCCGGCACCGCACCCGCAGTGGCGCCGACGACGGGTTCCGCGACGAAGGCCATGACGGTATCCGACCCCAGTTCGAGAATCTTGTCCTCGAGCGCCTTGGCGGCGCGCAGGCCGTAGGCCTCCTCACTCTCGCCGGCTTCGCGGTAGCGGTAGGCATAGCATGGGTCGATGTGATGCGTGTCGATCAGCAACGGGCGGAATTGCGCCCGGCGCCATTCGTTGCCGCCGGCAGCGAGCGCTCCGAGCGTGTTGCCGTGATAGCTCTGGCGGCGGGCGATGACGTTGCGCCGCTCTGGCCGGCCCGTCTCGACGAAAAACTGGCGCGCCATCTTGAGCGCCGCTTCCACCGCTTCAGAGCCGCCGGAAACGAAATAGGCGTGGCTTATGCCTTGGGGCGCGCCGGTGATGAGCATGTCGGCCAGTGTCTCAGCCGGCTCGTTGGTGAAAAAGCTGGTGTGGGCATAGGCGAGCTTATCGGCCTGTGCGTGGAGCGCGGCTATCACGTCGCGATGGCCGTGGCCGAGGCAGGAAACCGCCGCGCCGCCCGACGCGTCGATATAGGCGCGGCCATCGTGGTCGAAGAGTTCGATGCCCTTGCCGCCACTCGCGACCGGCAGAGTCGCGTGGATCTGGCGGTGCAGGATGCGTGTCATGCTTTCCTCGATTGACGATGGCGCGATTTGGAGCGAACCTATCATGAAACATATGTTACACATCACGCAATACTGAAACAAGTGGACTGTATCTATCCATGACCGCTGATTCGAGCCCGGCCGGCCCGGGATTCATCGCGCCGACGGCAATCGCCGTTGCGCCGAACGGCGGGCGGCGCGGCAAGAGTGACCACCCCGCCCTGCCGATCGGCCCGAAGGAACTGGCCAGCACCGCAGCCGCCTGCCTCGAGGCGGGCGCCGCGATGATCCATGCGCATGTCCGTGATCGAGAGGGCGGTCATTTGCTCGACGCCGGCGCCTACCTTGAGGTGACGAAAGCGATACGCGATGCGGTGGGCGAGCGGCTCGTCATCCAGATCACCAGCGAGGCCGTCGGCCGATACCAACCGGCTGAGCAGATGGGGGTGGTGCGCGCCACCCGTCCCGAGGCGGTGTCGCTGGCGCTGCGCGAACTGGTCCCAGATGCCTCCCTTGAGACCGCATTCGCGGACTTCCTGTCGTGGCTGAAACGCGAGCGGATCGCCCCTCAGATCATCCTCTACACGCCCGAGGAGGCGTCCGCTCTGGCTGTCATGCAGCAGCGTGGGCTCGTGCCATTCGACGATGTCCCGGTACTCTATGTGCTCGGACGCTATACGCCGGGACAGATTTCGCGGCCGGCCGACCTGCTTGCCTTCCTTGTTCACGGCCGTCCGCGCTTCGCGCACTGGATGGTCTGCGCCTTCGGTCGGGAAGAGACCGCATGCGTTGCCGCAGGTGCGCTGCTGGGCGGTCATGCTCGCGTCGGCTTCGAGAACAATCTTGTTCTGCCGAGCGGGGTGAGAGCTACCGACAATGCTGCTCTGGTCGTTGCGGCTGCGGCCGCACTCGAGGCTTGCGGCCTTGAAACCGCGAGCGCCGACGAACTGCGCGCCGATTGGTCGATCGAGCGTTAACCCTCACCCGCGCACCTTGATGCAGGTTTCGTCCCTATGCCATTTCGCGGTTACAGCGCTTGCGCTGTCTGAAGCAGTAGCCGGCCGCGGCAAGGGCGGCGTCAGGAATAACCGCTTCGGTGTCAACTGAGGACATCCGACTTTCGGGGTTCAACGTTCGCTATGGTTCTTCCATCCACCCCAAGCAGACATTCTGCTTCCAGCGCTTTTCAGCCGAAGGCCCGCGACGGCCGTCGGCTTGGGGAAACGTCGATCCGGCTGAACTACTCAGACCGGGCGAACTTCGGCAAGCCGCTTGACTGCGTACTCGTCCTGCCAGCAGACGGCGGCTTCCCATGCGGCTGACGCTTGCGCGGCGATGTCATGAGCGCCGTCGTCGAGAGCGGCAGCGTTGCCGGGTAGCACCAGGTCAAGGTCGGGGACGTCGACGTGTGACTCATCCCAGTCGATCAACGCGATCCGATCTGCGGTCATGCGGACGTTGCCGGGGTTGTTGGGGTTGCCGTGGACAACGCATGTCTGGCGTCCGACTAGCCGCGCCCATGCTGCTCGACATCGAATAACGCCCTCGGGCGGCATCGCGGTGAGGTTGATCCTCGTTCCGGTTTCGGCATGCAGGAGGTCGCTCGACGATCGCCAGCCCGGGCGCTGCGGCCAGCCCTGCGTCAGCCGATGCAGCTCGCGGAGCGTGTCGGCCACGCGACGCCAGTCGGTCTCCGTCTCGGGCGGTCCGCCTTCCATGTAACTCATGACCACGAGACCGTCCACGAACAGCCGGCCGTCCATCGTCGGAATCGGCACTGGAACGGTCATCCCTTCACGGTCGAGATGTTGGAGCAGCCCGGTTTCCCATGCGAGATCAGCGTCGGCCCTGGAGCCGAGACGGCCGACCGCGATCTGCCCGTAGATGCGAACGCTCCACACGTCGTTGGCAACTCCGCCGGTGAGTGGTTCGATGCGAACCGCATCTTCACCCCATTGCCCGAGTGCTTCCCATCCCATTGACGATATCCCTGGCGGTCGTGATCAAAATCGACGGAGAAATAGAAAAAGTTTGCGACGCCACGATGTCTGCTTTCGGCCGGTGAGTTCAACTGATCGCTGCAACACACTCTGCAAACCTCTCCGCGGGCGTCTGATAAAGCAAGGTCTTTCTTGGACGTTCGTTGAGCTGCCTTGCGATAGCACTGAGCTTGGCTTGGCTATGGACGGACAGGTCGGTGCCGCGTGGGAGATATTGGCGCAGCAACCGATTGGTGTTTTCATTCGAACCGCGCTGCCAGGGTGATCGAGGATCGCAGAAGTAGATCTCAACGTCCGCGGCGATTGCCAGTCGCTGGTGGTCGGCCAGTTCCTTTCCCCGATCCCAGGTCAGTGATTGATAGAGTTCGGCCGGTAGTTTCTGCGACTGCCTGATCAAGGCAGAGACCACGCTTTCGGTATCCTTATTGGCGACCTTGATCAGCATCACATAGCGCGAGTGACGCTCGACCAGCGTTGCTATGTAGCTGTTCCCGGATCCACCGATAAGGTCA
>NZ_FWER01000021.1:2500-96091 GCF_900169785.1 Rhizobium sullae | reverse complement strand
CGGTGGTGGTCGGCGATGCGGCGAAGTGCAAATGGATCTCCGATATCCTGCTCGACAATTTCGGCGTCTATGTCCAGCCGATCAACTATCCGACGGTGCCGAAGAAGACCGAGCGGCTGCGCATCACCCCGACGCCGCTGCATTCCGATGCCGACATCGAACAACTGGTCGCGGCACTCCATTCGCTCTGGTCGCGCTGCGCCCTGGCAAGGCAAGTCGCGTAAAGTCGATCAGCTTTTCCGTTGAATCAGGGCCGCCGTTAGGCGGCCTTATCGTTGAGCGCAACCAGTTTCGCTGCGAGCCTGCGGGCCTCGGCGTCGGCCGCAAAGACGTCATCCATCGTGTGTGCGCCGTCCGTGGCGGTCATCCTGTCCATGACTGCTTCGGCAATATCGGCCATCTGCAGGAAGCCGATCCGTTCTTCGACGAAGGCATGAAAGGCCACTTCCTCAGCGGCGTTCATAATGGCCCCTTGCAGGCCGCCTCGCTCCAATGCCGTGCGCGCAAGCCTGAGAGCGGGGAAACGCTTTTCGTCCGGCGCTTCGAAGTCCAGACGAGAGAGTTTTGCAAAATCCAGGCGCTCGACATTCAGCTTCGGCCGACGCGGATACTCCAACGCATAGCCGATCGCCGTCCGCATATCCGGGCTGCCGAGCTGGGCGATGATGGACCCATCCGTATAACCGACCATGGAATGGACGACGGATTGCGGATGCACCACCACCTCGATCTGGTCCGGGCGGACACTGAAGAGGTGCTTAGCCTCGATCATTTCGAGTGCCTTGTTGAACATCGAGGCGCTGCCGATTGAAATTTTCAAGCCCATCGACCAATTCGGGTGGGCGCGTGCAGTCGCCGCAGTCACATTTGCCATGTCGGCACGCGACCATGTGCGGAAAGGGCCGCCCGATGCCGTCAGGATAATCCGTTCGACGGCGTGCCGCTGATTTTCGTCAAGTGACTGGAAGATGGCGCTGTGTTCGCTATCGACCGGGATCAGCCGCCCGCCGCCGTTCTGCACTGCCTTGACGAAGAGATCGCCCGCCGAAACAAGGCATTCCTTGTTGGCGAGGGCGATCGTTGCACCCTTGCGTGCTGCCGCCAGTGTCGGCACCAGCCCCGCCGTGCCGACGATGGCGGCCATGACCCAGTCCGCTTCGATGTCGGCGGCCTCCGCCAGTCCCGCAGTGCCCGCCGCAACTGCGATGCCGCTGCCGGAGAGCTCGGCTTTCAGCGATTTGTATTTGCCGTCGTTCGCAGTAACCGCGAGCCGGGCGCCGGTCGCTTTTGCCTGCTGTGCAAGCAGCTCAACGTTTTCATTGCCGGTCACTACGGAAATTTCGTAGTTCTCCCGGCCGCCGAGCTGCTGGATGACATCGAGCGTATTTTGTCCGATCGAGCCGGTCGAACCAAAGATGCTGAGGCGCCGCGGCGCATTTCTGCCGGTCGTCATGCCGATTTTTGCCGAAAATTTCCCATTAGCCTCTGGCTCTACAAGGCTTTGAAATGGGCGGCAAGTGTGCAGTGCAGCACTTTTCTACCGTTGAGTGGTTTACAGAACGAGCCTCTGATGTGATCCTGATAACAATTCCTGCAGGATTTCCACAGGATGCCGCAGTTGTTCAGCAGTCGCCTGCGACTGCTGCCGCGCTGCATGGCAACGGCACCTTGTGCTGGGCCAGTTCATAAAAACGGGAGGAGTGAGAGGACGCGCGAAAGCGCGCATCGCGCGCGGGTTTTTGCGCATTGCGCGCGCTTGGCGCGATTGGATTTTGATGACTATGTTGAAGAGAACATTATTATTGTCAGGCCTGTGCCTTTTGGGGGCTCTTCCGGCCAAGGCGGACAATCTTCTGATCTGGACTCCAGTGCGGGTTTCCGAGCAGTCTTACAAGACAACGATGGGCTTTCGTCTTCCATCCGAATGGGAAACGAGTGCCGGCGCCGACCTGGCGCTCGCATCGACCGATGGCGAGGCCATCCAGCCCGGCTCCGAACAGGCGACGCTTTGGGGGAAGATCATCAAGGCCCGCGTCACACCGACAGGAAAGGCGCAGCAGGACGCAAGCCTCCGGATCGATACGCTGCGCGGCAGCGGGTCGCTGATGCTCAGCCGCTCGCGCAGCTTCATCCTATCGGACTCGCTCGACCTGCAGACAAGCCGGTTTGTCAACGTCGATTACGATGCTGTCGAAACACGTCAGACGTCGGTGACGGCAACTCAGGCTCTGAAACTGATCTATCCGGGGACTGGAACGTCGATTTCTGCAGGAAGCAGCGTGACGGATTTCGGCAGGGATTTTTCGAGTTCAGTCGGTGTCAGCCAGACTATTCTTCCGAACCTCAATCTCAATGCGGCGGTCACCAATCCGCTTTCATCCGGCAGCTCGGCCAGCGTCAACGTCAATTACCGGGTAAGCTGGTAGGTGCCTTTCGGCGGCTGAAACCAAGCTGGCTGTTTTCGCGTTTCTCCGCAATCCAACAGGAGGAACGACCATGATCTTCAAGGAGGCTACATTCCACGGGAAGCAGCCTGGAATAGCGGCGGAATCGGTCGATCATGCATCGCTTGAAAGGGCCGTGGCCGGCGCGCTTGCGACGGCTGGCGGCATCGACGCTTCGGACGTCGAAGTGACGGCCGAAGGCGACGACATCGTGCTCACCGGCACGGTTGGCACCGTCGATGAAATCGAACGCGCAACGGCTGTCGCACGAGGCGTTCCGGGCGTACATGCTGTTCGAAACCGGATCTTGCTTGGCTGAATACGCCACGAAGTGCCGTCAGCCATAAACAGACTACTGGAAAGTAGGGGCTCCTTTGCAACAGCAGTTTGCGCCCCGCCGAATCAGCCGGCAAAGCGCTCGGCAAGGAATACCGAGCCGGTGCCGGCCCCGCTGGCGCGGTCGGTCTTTTCGGTGGTGATCGGACCGGACGACTGATGAGCGATTGCGAGCAACAGGCCGCTGATCGCGATATAGGCAATTGCTAGGATGGTCATCTTTGTACGCATGACGAAACACTCCCATTTCGCTCCCAACGCCGGCCATGTTTCAAAGTTCCGCAACGACGTCGTGAGCGTGATGGCCGATGTTGCTTTTCCGTCACTTGCCGGGGGAAATGGATATCGGGTCAGGCCGATTTAGGCTGTGCCCTCGAAATGCCCGTTTGCGATGTGAGCAGTGTGGCTGCCCGCGCTTGCAACCAGGCACGGCGTTACGATGTGCAGATAAGTGAAGACAGTTTGGATCATTCTTCGATGAGACACGTTATGTGTTTCAGAGTTTGTTCTTCGCCGGCTGAGCCCAATGCTATTCCCAGCCATGATTTTAGAAGGAGACCATGATGAAAAAGACCATTGCGATGATAGTTGCTGCGGCATCGCTGGCCCAAGCATGCGTGACGGCTGCAACTGCGGCCGACGTGATCCGGACCTACCAAGAGCCGGACGTGCGCGGCGGGGTCAAGATTGGCTTCCTGACATGCGATATCGGCGGCGGCTTCGGCTATGTACTCGGTTCAGCGAAGGAGGCAGATTGCGTCTTCACATCGAGTGCTGGTCAGGAGATTTCTGACCACTATACAGGCGACATCAGAAAACTTGGCATAGATCTCGGGTTTACGACCCGCAGCCGTCTTGCCTGGGCTGTCTTCGCGCCGACTGCCGGCTATCATCGCGGCTCGCTCGGTGGCCTTTATGTCGGCGCCGCGGCGGAAGCGACGCTTGGCGCAGGCGTCGGTGCGAATGTCCTGGTCGGTGGTACTGCTGGATCGATTCATCTCCAGCCCCTCAGCGTAACAGGCCAACTTGGTCTCAACATTGCAGCGGCCAGCGCGTCGATGACGCTCACGCCCGCCTGACAAGTTCCGTTCTGCCCCTTCCGTCACAACGGAGGGGGCTAGGCTAACCCAGATGAGGAGTTTGATGTTTTTAGTCGGCAAATGTAGCAAAAGCGACCGCTGGACCATGCACGGCTTGCGGTCTGGGCTGTTCATGTCGGCTTGTGGTGAAGTCAAAATCGTAAGCGCAACTGACCACACGTGGTATCTTTCGACGTGCGGGAATCAACAGAAGCGGCATTAGAAGCTCTTTGCGGCCTCATGTCACGTCCTGAAATGTGCTGATATCGCACTGGCGCCTTACGAATTAGGATATACTATAGTTAGTTTGATTGGAGCCAAACGACCGGTGGATGCACATTTTTGTGCATTGCCATAGACGGCCGACAGGTGTCCAATCAATCCACGAAACATATTGATTCTCAACGAAATGTCGTTGCCATTGCAGTGGTTCGGCTATTTCGGGAGCCTGTGGCATAAACCTTGAATGGAGGGCCCATGCTGAATGAATCCGTGTTCGATGCGTTTTCGCGTAACTATGAAACGCGGCGCGAAACAGAGATGTCCATCGCAGAATACTTGTCGCTCTGCAAACAGGAGCCGCTTGCCTATGCCAATGCGACGGAGCGTCTGCTTGCGGCGATAGGCGAACCGGAGGTATTGGACACCGCCAAGGATCTGCGCCTCGGCCGGGTCTTCATGAACAGGACAATCCGGACCTACCCAGCCTTCGTCGGCTTTTACGGCATGGAGGAGACGATCGAGCGTATCGTTTCCTTCTTCACGCATGCCGCGCAAGGGCTCGAGGAGCGTAAGCAGATCCTTTATCTGCTCGGTCCGGTCGGCGGCGGCAAGTCTTCGCTCGCCGAGCGGTTGAAGCAGTTGATGGAGGTTCATCCAATCTATGTGCTGAAGGCAGGCGACGACGTCAGCCCTGTTTTTGAAAGTCCGCTCAGCCTCTTTGATCCAGCCACGATGGGCTCCCTTCTCTTTGAAGAATTCGGCATCCCAATGCGGCGGCTGACCGGACTTATGAGCCCATGGTGCCTAAAGCGGCTTGACGAGTTCGGTGGCGATATTTCCCGTTTCCGCGTCGTCAGAATGCAGCCTTCACGGTTGCGCCAGATCGCGATCGCCAAAACCGAGCCCGGCGACGAGAACAACCAGGATATTTCTTCGCTGGCCGGCAAGGTCGATATCCGCAAGCTTGAAACTTATTCGCAGAACGATCCGGATGCCTACAGCTATTCCGGTGCACTCAACCGTGCCAACCAGGGCCTGCTCGAATTCGTCGAGATGTTCAAGGCGCCGATTAAGATGCTGCATCCCCTGCTGACAGCGACGCAGGAAGGAAATTACATCGGTACCGAGAATATCGGCGCCATTCCCTTTTCGGGCATTGTTCTAGCGCACTCTAACGAGGCCGAATGGCAGACCTTCAAAGCAAATAAGAACAATGAGGCCTTCATCGACCGTATCTGCGTCATCAAGGTGCCCTATTGCCTCCGCGTGACCGAGGAGAAGAAGATCTACGAGAAACTGATCGAAGGATCGGAACTCGCGGAGGCTCCCTGTGCGCCGGGGACGCTCGAGATGCTGGCGCGCTTTTCGGTGCTTTCGCGCTTGCGCAAGCATGAGAACTCGACATATTTTTCCAAGATGCGGGCCTATGACGGCGAAAGCCTGAAGGAAACCGACCCGCGCGCACGCAGCGTCCAGGAATATCGGGATGCGGCCGGCGTTGACGAGGGAATGGACGGAATATCGACACGTTTCGCCTTCAAAGTGCTCGCTTCGACCTTTAATCATCACACGAGCGAGGTGGGGGCCGATCCGGTTCATCTGATGTACGTTCTGGAACAGGCGATCCGCCGCGAGCAGTTTCCCGACGAAGCCGAGAAACGCTACATGGAGTTCATCAAAGCCGAACTTGCGCCGCGCTATGCGGAGTTCATCGGCAACGAGATTCAGAAAGCCTATCTGGAATCCTATGCGGATTACGGACAGAATCTCTTCGATCGCTACGTGGACTACGCCGATGCTTGGATCGAGGATGTAGACTTCAAGGATCCGGATACCGGCCAGCTCCTCGACCGGGAGCTGCTTAACCAGGAACTAACGAAGATCGAAAAGCCGGCGGGTATCGCCAACCCGAAGGATTTCCGTAACGAAATCGTCAAGTTCTGCTTGCGGTCGCGGGCGAACAACGGCGGGAAAAACCCGTCCTGGACGAGCTATGAAAAGATCAGGGAAGTGATCGAGAAACGCATGTTCTCTCAGGTCGAGGATCTGCTTCCGGTCATCTCCTTCGGCACGAAGAAGGACGGCGAAGCCGAGAAGAAACACAGTGAATTCGTTTCGCGCATGACCACGCGCGGCTACACCGAAAGACAGGTTCGGCGCCTCGTGGATTGGTACATGCGCGTGAAGCAGGCAAGTTAACGCTCACGCGGGAGCCATCATGCACATTGTCGACCGCCGGCTTAATCCGCGCGGTAAAAGCTTAGAAAATCGTCAACGGTTTCTTCGGCGCGCGAAAAGCGCCGTGCAGCAGGCGGTGAAACGTTCTCTGCAAAGCCGTAATATTCGGGATGTGCTCGACGGTGGCGAAATTACCTTGCCGATTGACGGTCTGACAGAGCCGGGTTTCCGTCGGGGTGAGGGCGGCATCAGCGATCAAATTCTGCCGGGAAACAGAGCTTTTGTTGAAGGGGATATCATTCCCCGGCCGCCGGGCAGAAGCGGCGGGAGACCGAAAGAGGCAGGCGAAGGCGATGGCGAGGATGGTTTCCGTTTCGTGCTGACGCGCGAAGAATTCCTCGACGTCTTTCTCGACGATCTGGAACTGCCTGATCTTGCCAAGCGGCGGTTGACCGAAACCGAAGAGGAAAGTCCCGTGCGGGCCGGCTATTCGGTGTCCGGTTCGCCGTCCAACCTCGCCGTCGGCCGCACGACGCGGATGGCGATGATGCGGCGGATCGCGCTTCGCCGCCCGCGCATCCAGGAGATCGAGGCGCTTCGGCGCGAGATCGAGGAATGCGAAGACGACGAGAAACGCGGAGCTCTTGAGGCTAAGCTCAAAGCGTTGACGGAAAAAAGCCGCCGCATTCCCTATATCGATCCGCTCGATGTGCGCTATCGCCGCTTCGAAACCGAACCGAAGCCCGTGGCGAAAGCCGTTATGTTCTGCCTGATGGACGTCTCCGGTTCGATGTCGGAGCATATGAAGGATCTTGCGAAGCGGTTCTATCTGCTGCTCTACCTTTTCCTGTCGCAGCGCTACAAGAAGGTCGAGATCGTCTTCATCCGCCATACGGACAAGGCCGAGGAGGTGGATGAGGAAACCTTCTTCTATGGTCCGGCGACGGGTGGTACGCTGGTATCAAGCGCGCTTGCGGCGATGCGCGCGATCGTTGCGGCGCGTTTCGACCCAGCCGAGTGGAACATCTATGCCGCCCAGGCTTCCGATGGTGACAACTCCTATTCGGACGGTACCATGACGGGGCAACTCCTGCGGCACGAGATTCTGCCGCTGTGCCAGTATTTCGCCTATATCGAGGTCGGCGAGGAAGATAGTGACTCCTCTGTCTCCCGCTCGCCGCTCTGGACGCTTTACGAAGGTATCCGTTCTGAACAGGTACCCCTTTCCATGCGCAAGGTGTGCCAACGAAATGAAATATTCCCGGTCTTCCACGAGCTTTTCCAGAAGCGTGATGCACAGTCGAAGGTGGCGCCATGACGACTACGGCGATGTCAAAGAAGCGACTGCTGTTTAACGGTTCCGACTGGGATTTTCCAACGCTGCAGCGCATTCATGATGCCTGCGAGGAGATAGCGCTCGGCGAACTCGGCCTGGATGTCTACCCAAACCAGATCGAGGTCATCACATCGGAACAGATGCTGGATGCCTACTCATCGACCGGCATGCCGCTCTTTTATCGTCATTGGTCATTCGGCAAGCATTTCGCTCATCACGAGGCTTTCTACCGCCGTGGCATGCGCGACCTTGCCTATGAAATCGTCATCAATAGTTCGCCCTGCATCTCCTACCTCATGGAGGAAAATTCGGCGACGATGCAGACATTGGTCATCGCGCACGCCGCTTTCGGGCACAACCATTTCTTCAAGAACAATTATCTTTTCCAACTCTGGACGGATGCTGATGGCATTCTCGATTACCTCAATTTCGCCAAGGCTTACATCGCCCGCTGCGAGGAGCGCTACGGCGAAGTTGAGGTCGAGCGTACGCTCGATGCCGCGCACGCGCTGATGTCGCATGGGGTGCACCGGCACGCCGGCAAAACGAAGGTCGACCTTCGTGACGAGGAACGGCGGGAACAGGAGCGCCGTGTCCATGAGGAGCGGGTATTCAACGATCTTTGGCGCACTGTTCCCACCGGCAAGAAGCGCACGGCAGCCGATGTCGGCTTGGAGAAGAGACGCCTCGCCCTTGGCCTTCCTCAGGATAACATCCTCTACTTCCTCGAAAAATCAGCGCCGAGACTGCAGCCGTGGCAGCGTGAGATTCTGCGCATCGTCCGCCATGTCGCGCAGTATTTTCACCCGCAACGCCAGACCAAGGTGATGAACGAGGGAACAGCCACCTACGTCCACTATCGGATCATGAACAGGCTTCACGAGCGCGGGCAGATCAGTGATGGAAACTTCCTCGAATTCCTGAAGTCGCATGCCAATGTCGTGTTCCAGCCCAACTACGACGATCGCCGTTTCTCGGGCTTCAATCCCTATGCGCTGGGTTTTGCAATGATGCAGGACATCGAGCGGATCGTGACTGCGCCGACAGAGGAGGACAGGGCGTGGTTCCCGGACATTGCCGGACGCGGCGATGCAATGTCCGTATTGCGTGACATCTGGGCCGATTATCGGGACGAGAGTTTCATCAATCAGTTCCTGAGCCCCAACCTGATCCGGCAATGGCGTCTCTTCCATCTTTACGATGATCCGGAGCAGGAAGAAGGAATCCTGGTTTCAGCGATCCATGACGAACGCGGCTATCGGCGCATCCGCCGTCAGCTTTCCCGCGAATACGACATCGGCTGGATCGACCCCGGAATAGACATCGTCGATGTCGACCTTGCCGGTGACCGCCGCCTTCTCTTGCGCCACAATGTCACGAACGATTGGTTTCTTCAGGAAGCCGATACGAAGCTCGTCCTGCAGCATCTCGCCAACCTTTGGGGCTATGATGTTTTGCTTCAGGAAATCGATAGTTCGAATGAAGTGGTGAAGGAACACACGGCAAGCCCCCGCAAGCCCATTCAGTGATAAACCATTCTCATTGAGGGTTCTCTCTGGACGAAAGTGTTTTGGTGATCCCGGCGCGATTCGAACGCGCGACCCCCAGATTAGGAATCTGGTGCTCTATCCTGCTGAGCTACGGGACCACTCCGTGTCATGCATACAAAAGGCTTGACGCGAAGCCAAGCCTTTTTGAAGTTCTTATCGAGTATAGATTTCACGCGCCCAAACGCTGTTCGGCAAGGCGGACCCAGTAGGAGATGCCGTGGCCTATGATTTCGTCGTTGAAATCATAGGCCGGGTTGTGAAGGCCCGCGCTGTCGCCGTTGCCGATGAAGATGAAAGCGCCGGGACGGGCGTTCAGCATGTAAGAGAAATCCTCGCCTCCCATCATTGGATCGATTTCAGAATTGACGTTCGCCGCGCCCGCTATGTCGGTCGCGATGGCGATCGCATGGGTGGTCTCCGTGTCGTGATTGACGGTGACGGGATAGTTGCGGTGGAAGCCGATATCGGCCTCTGCGCCATGGGCGGCGGCGAGACCGTTTATAATCTGCTTGAGGCGGGTTTCCGCCAGATCGCGGACTTCGGCGTCGAGCGTGCGGACCGTGCCGGCGATCTGTGCATCGTTCGGAATGACGTTGTGGGCAAAACCCGCGTTGAACTTGGTGACGGAGACGACAACCGAACGCAGGGGATCGGCGCTCCGCGAGGCGATCATCTGCAGGTTGGTGACGATCTGCGCGCCGATCGCGATCGGGTCGATCGTCCGGTGCGGCTGGGCCGCATGGCCGCCACGGCCCTTGATGGTCACCGTGAATTCGTCCGTCGCCGCCATGATCGGGCCTTTGCGGATGGCGAACTGACCGACGGAAAGGCCGGGCAGATTATGCATCCCATAGACCTCCTCGATATTAAAGCGCTCCATCATGCCGTCCTGGACCATCAGGTTACCGCCGCCGCCGCCCTCTTCGGCCGGTTGGAAAATCACCGCGACGTTGCCGTTGAAGTTGCGCGTTTCTGCAAGATATTTGGCGGCTCCGAGTAGCATCGCCGTGTGCCCATCATGCCCACAGGCGTGCATCTTGCCCGGCGTCGTCGAGGCCCAGGGCTTGCCGGTGATCTCCGTCAGCGGCAGGGCGTCCATGTCGGCGCGCAGGCCGATTGCACGACGGCCTTTTCCCTTGCCCTTGATCAGGCCGACGACGCCGGTGCGGCCGATGCCGGTCACAATTTCGTCAACGCCGAATTCCTTGAGCTTGCCGGCAACGAAAGCCGCCGTGTTTTCGACCGCGAAAAGAAGCTCCGGCCGTGCATGGATGTGGTGGCGCCATTCGGTCGCTTCGGCTTGCAATTCAGCGGCTCTGTTCAAAATCGGCATACATAACTTCCTGTACGAAATTGGATTGTCCGGCGGCTTGCGGGATGTTGCGCCGCGAAAATAACTTATTCAATGACCTTTGCCATGTCATGGCCATATAAGCTAAATAGGTGAAGCTTTCGAGATTTCCGGACATCTTAGGGACGAACCGTGTCAACGCGCCAGAATCGTTTGATTTCATTCGCAGCCTCCGCAGCCGCCGCTTTTCTTCTCCTTTCGGTCCCGCTGGCGCAGGCCAATCCGCAAATCCTCGTCGATGTTCAGAGCGGCCGGGTGCTGGAGCATGAAGAAGCATTCCGCAAATGGTATCCGGCGTCGCTGACAAAGCTGATGACGGTCTATACGGTTTTCGACGCAATCCGTGCCGGCGAGATCAGCCTCGATACGCCGATCGTCATCAGCAAGCAGGCGGCAGCGCAGCCAGCCGCGAAAATGTACTACAAGCCGGGGCAGAAGCTGACGCTAGACAGCGCGCTGAAGATCCTGATGATCAAGTCGGCGAATGACGTCGCGGTTGCCGTGGCAGAGGCCGTCGCCGGTACCCAGGATGCCTTTGTCCTACGCATGAATTCCGAAGCAGCAAAGCTCGGCATGTCGGATTCGCATTTCGTCAATCCGAACGGCCTGCCGGGTAAAGGCCAATACACCACGGCGCGCGATCTCGCAGTCCTGACCGTCGCGCTGCGGCGCGATTTCCCGCAATATGCGGGTTATTTCGCGCTTGAAGGCTTCTCCAATGGCAAGACGAACACGCCGAACATCAACCTGCTGATCGGCCGTTTTGCCGGTGCGGATGGCATGAAGACCGGCTTTATCTGTGCCTCGGGATTCAATCAGATCGGCTCGGCGACCCGTAACGGCCGCACCCTGATTTCCGTCGTTCTCGGTGAGGACAGTCTTGCAGCTCGCGCGGACGCGACGGCGAACCTGTTGCAGAAGGGCTTTGTGACGCAGTTTCCGGCAACCGATACCTTGGGTTCGTTGAAGCCATATGGGCCGGGGCAGGATCAGGTCACCGACATAAGCGCCGATATCTGCAGCGCAAAAGGTGCCAAGGTGCGCAGCGAAACGCGCGACGAGGTCGGCCGCATGAAAGTGCAGTCGCCCTATATCCTGGAAATGGACCATGAGCCACGCTACGTCTTTGCCGGCCTCATCCCCGGCCAGGACGTTCAGCCGGACAAGATGGCGAAGGCCGACGCAATCGGCGACCTTGCTAATGTGCCGGTGCCGCTGCCGCGTCCGACCTCCTTCTAAGGTAAAGCCAGATGAGGATTCATGACAAAATCCCGGTCACTATCCTGACCGGCTTTCTTGGCGCCGGTAAGTCGACCCTCTTGAACCGGGTCCTGAAGGATCCGGCGATGAAGGATGCTGCCGTCATCATCAACGAATTCGGCGATGTCGGCATCGACCATCTGCTCGTCGAAAGCTCGGGCGATGCGATCATCGAGCTTTCGGACGGCTGCCTTTGCTGCACGGTGCGCGGTGAACTCGTCGATACGCTGGCAAATCTAATGGATGCGGTGCAGACTGGCCGGGTCAAGCCCGTGAAGCGTGTCGTGATCGAAACCACCGGCCTCGCTGATCCGGCGCCGGTCATGCAGGCGATCATGGGCAACCCGGTCATCGCCACCAATTTCGAACTCGACGGTGTCGTGACAGTCATCGATGCGGTCAATGGGCTGCAGACGCTCGACAATCACGAGGAGGCACGCAAGCAAGCCGCAGTCGCTGATCGTTTGATCGTATCGAAAAGGTCGATGGCGATCGCTGAGCTGTTGTCCGCTCTGAAAACGCGGCTGCGCCAGCTTAATCCACGGGCGGCGCTCTTGGATGCAGATAGCGCGCAAGCCGGCAGCGTGGAGATTCTCGTAAACGGCCTGTACGATCCGGCGGCGAAGATTGCCGATGTCAGCCGATGGCTTCGCGATGAGGATGAGGATGACGCGCCTCACCATCATGACCACCACCAACACGCCCACCATGATCATGACCACCAGGATCCGCATGATGTGAACCGTCACGACACCTCGATCCGATCGTTCTCGATCGTCGAAGACAAGCCGATCGAGCCGATGGCGCTGGAAATGTTCATCGACCTGTTGCGCTCCGCGCATGGCGAAAAGCTGTTGCGCATGAAGGCGATCATTGCGGTCTCAGACCGGCCGGAGAGACCCTTGGTCCTGCATGGCGTGCAGAATATCTTTCACCCGCCGATGCGTCTTCCGGCCTGGCCGGATCCGGCCGACCGACGCACACGCATGGTGCTGATTACCAAGGATCTGCCGGAGGATTTCGTGAAGACTCTCTTCGATGCTTTCCTCGGAAAACCGCGCATCGACACCCCGGATCGCACAGCACTCAACGATAATCCGCTCGCCATTCCCGGCATGAAGATTTGAGATTATCCCTTGCGGATCAGGAAACGGTGGCCGGTTTCGGTCTTCACCGTTTCCAGCAGTTCGTGGCCTTCTTTCTTACAGAAATGGGGAATGTCGATTCCCGCCAACGGGTCGGTCGTTTCGACACGGATCAACGCGCCGCTTGCCATGGACGAAAGCTTACGGCGGGTTTTCAGCACGGGCAGGGGGCATTTCAGGCCGCGCAAGTCATAGGAAACGGCGTCCAAGCCGCTCAGTTCCTGGCCCAGAATTTCCAGAACGGCTTCTTGGCGGCTTCGGCCGTTTCCTGCGGAGGAGGTTCCGGTGCGAAGGCCAGAGGATTCTGCGTGGGAACGGGAACATTGGCGGGCACGGCCGCTGCAACTGCCGTCGCGTTGTTCTCAGCGGGTGCAGCTGTCGGTGCCGGCGTTGCGGAGGCGGTAGCCGTGGCATTTGCCACGGGCGCAGCCGGCTTCGACGTCATTTCTTCGAGTTCGGCCACCTTGACCATGCGTCCCGCTTCCAGCGAGGTGCCGGTCGGGGCATAAGCGAGTTCGCGGCCCTTGCGCTGCTTGGCGACGACGGCCTTCCGCTCGGCTTCGGTCGGGTCGTACCAAGCCATACCCTCGAACTTCTTTTCAGCCCTGGCGAAGTCGCCCGCGTATATCTTGTTATAGGAGGCAAGGGCCGACGCCAGTGCCGGAGGCGTGGACATCGCGGGGCACTGGCCCGCCGGATTGAAAGCGCCGCTGCCGTCAGCTAGCTGCTGGTTGAAGACATATTTCTTCTCGCAGACATTCACGTCCGGCGGACGCTTGGTGATCTCGAAATTGTCGTAGCCGACCTTCAGCATCTTCCAGAAGTCATAGTTCTGGTTCAGGCGATGCTTGAACATATTTTCTGCCGTCATGCGGAAGGGAAAAGCCTGCAACTGAACCGTTGTCTGCCCGCCCTTGAAGGCATCGCGCGCGAAAGCATAGATCTCCAGAACCTGCTCGTCGGTCATCGAATAGCAGCCGGAAGACGAGCATGCGCCGTGGATCATCAGGTCGGAGCCTGTTCGGCCGTTGACGGCGTCGTAGCGGTTCGGAAAGCCGGTGTTGATCGCCAGATAATATTTGGAGTTCGGGTTCAGGTTGGCCCGTGTCAGGTTGTAGAAACCTTCAGGCGCCTGCCGGTCGCCAGTCTTGACCTTCGGGCCGAGCCGGCCGGACCACGCGCAGATCTTGTAATCCGCGATCTTGTCGAAGCGGTTGTCCGTCTTTGCCTTCCAAACTTCGAGAGCACCCTCTTCCTTGAAGATACGGATCATGATCGGGGAATTGCGGTCCATGCCTTTCGCCCTCATATCCGCGAGGATGCGCGCCGGCAAAGGCTGCTCGACCTTGTTCTTGACCTTCGACAGATCAGTATGGGTGACGTCCAAAGCGTCGTTGCAGCCGGCAAGAGCCAGCGCCATCAGCGAAACATAGGCAAAATGACGAATGCGCATTCCCAACAAGCCCATTAAATCGATATGACCCGATCCGCGTCCATGGAGTTCGGGTGTTCCCAGAATCATAGGCGGCTTATACTTCACAATTCCTTACCAGCCTATGACTTGCCCAAGGATATCCCGCAAGCGCGACTGTTACAGATAACATTATTGTGGCCAAGGTTTGGCCGCAATCCGGTCACGTATGTTGTGGGAGTTATGCGAGGTTCCGGCCCATGGCGAGGAATTTCTGCCTGCGATCGCTGCGCAATTGCTCGCCGGAACGCGGCGAAAGTTCGGCAAGGGCGCTGGCGATGACATCGCCGGTGGCGGCGATGACGCTATCCGGATCGCGATGAGCGCCACCAAGCGGTTCGGGAATGATGCCGTCGATGATGCCAAGCGACTTCAGGTCTTCAGCCGTTATCTTCATGTTGGTTGCTGCTTCCCTGGCGCGGGTGGAATCGCGCCAGAGAATAGACGCTGCACCTTCCGGCGAAATCACGCTGTAGATCGAATGCTCGAGCATATAGACCTTGTTGCCGGTGGCGATCGCGATTGCTCCGCCGGAGCCGCCTTCGCCAATGATGACGGAGATAATCGGCACTTTCACGCCAAGGCACATTTCAGTTGAGCGGGCGATTGCTTCCGCCTGGCCGCGCTCTTCGGCGCCCACGCCCGGATAGGCGCCTGCGGTATCGACAAGCGTGATCACGGGAAGGCTGAAACGATCTGCCATTTCGAGAATGCGGATCGCCTTGCGGTAACCTTCCGGGCGGGCACTGCCGAAATTGTGCTTCAGGCGGCTCTTGGTGTCGCTGCCTTTCTCCTGGCCGATGACGGCAATCGGCTGGCCGCGAAAGCGTGCAAGGCCTGCCTGGATCGCCGCGTCCTCGGAGAACTTGCGGTCGCCGGCGAGCGGCGTGAATTCCTGGAAGAGCGTCTTTGCATAATCGACGAAGTGCGGGCGCTGCGGATGGCGCGCAACCTGCGTTTTCTGCCAGGCATTGAGCTTGGAATAGATATCGACCATCGCTTCGCGCACGCGAATTTCCAGCCTGCCGACCTCATCGGACGTATCGATGCTCTCGTCTTCGGAAGCGAGCTTCTTCAGTTCGATGATCTTGCCTTCGAGGTCGGAGATCGGCTTTTCGAAGTCGAGATAGTTGTGCATGAGGTGCGTTTCCGTTCCTTGTGCCCGGGGCATTCTTGCTGGCTTTGCCCCATGTCGCCGGTCCTATTCGTGCTTTTTCGCCTGTTTGGCAAGGGGGTGATGCGTCTGAACCAGTTGCTGCAGCCTTTCTTCAAGGACATGCGTGTAGATCTGTGTCGTGGAAATGTCGGAATGTCCGAGGAGTTCCTGAACCACACGAAGGTCGGCGCCGTTGGCAAGCAGATGGCTGGCAAAGGCGTGGCGCATGACGTGCGGCGAGATCAGAGACGGCGTCAATCCGGCACGGATTGCAAGGTTTTTCAAGTCACGCGCGAAGACCTGACGGGGCAGATAACCTTCCTTGGAGGCTGCCGGAAAAAGCCATGGACTATCAACCGGATCCTTCGCCTTTGCGGTCACTTCCGCAAGCAACCGGCCATAGGCCTTGAGTGCCGCGATGGCCGATTGAGACAGCGGTACGAGCCGCTCCTTGTTGCCCTTGCCGCGAATGATCAGAAAACGGCCCTCCTGATCGAGGACGCGTGCCGGCAGCGAAACGAGTTCGCTGACGCGCATTCCTGTCGCATAAAGCAGTTCCAGCAGCGCCAGCATCCGCCGGCGCTGTAATTGGCCATCCGCGGGGTCGTCGGCCTCGGTTTCTGCACGGGTCAACAGCTGCGTCACCTCGTCGACACCCATTGTTTTTGGCAGAGCTCGCCCCTTCTTGGGAGCATCGAGAACACCTGTCGGGTCGTCGACCCGCAGGCCCTCGGCATACAGGAACTTGTAGAATTGCCGCATGGCTGCCAGCCGGCGGGCTTGGGACGAAGACTTGAAGCCGCGTTTCGAGAGCGAGGAGAGGTAGGCAGCGAGATCGCCGGAGGCTGCTTCGGTCAGCCGCACGCTTTTGCCGTTCAGGAATGCATGGAGATCATCGAGATCACGTTCATAGGATTGCAGCGTGTTTACGGCTGCACCTCGCTCCGCACTCATCATCTCGAGAAAGGCTTCCACGTGGGCGCGGCTCAAATCCCTCATCGGATCATTTCTTCGCCGGTTTGATCGTGCCGGTTGCCGGCGGGTTGATGCGTTCCGACGGGACTCGGATCGTCACGTCGCGAGGCTGCGGCTCCACGAATGTCACAAGCGCCACCATGCCGCCATAGATCGCCCCGGCGATGATCGCCAGGACAGCCAGTAGACGGAAGAGGGTCGGCATTTCTTAACTCCATGAGCTCTGCCTCTTTTATGAAGAAGCGGGTTTGCGTGCAAGAAGCGGCTTTTGGACGATGTTTCCCTGGTCCGCGACTTGACGCTACACCCGCATTTGTCGATACCGTTTGCAAACAAAGTGTGAATGGACCGATGAGTGACCCAGTTCTGAAAGTGGGAGACAGCCTGAAAGACAGAGCTCGTGCCGCGCTCGGGTCCCGCAATCTGATCCTGGTTGGCCTCATGGGGGCTGGCAAATCCTCCGTCGGCCGTATCGTCGCCCATCAGCTAGGCGTTCCCTTCATCGACAGCGACGTGGAGATCGAGCGCGTCTCGCGGATGACGATCTCGGAGCTTTTCGCAGCTTACGGCGAAGAGGAGTTCCGGGCGCTGGAAACGCGCGTGATGAAGCGGCTGCTGAAGAGTGGTCCGCGCGTGATTTCCACTGGCGGCGGCGCTTTTGTCAATGAGCAGACGCGCAAGCACATCAAGAAGAGCGGCCTCTCCGTATGGCTGAAGGCCGATCTCGATGTGCTGTGGGAGCGGGTCAACAAGCGCGATACGCGCCCCCTCCTGAAGACCGAAAATCCGAAGCAAACGCTCAAAAACCTGATGAACGCGCGGTACCCGATTTATGCCGAAGCCGACATCACCGTGCTGTCGCGCGATGTGCGCAAGGAAATCATGGCCGACGAAGTCCTGAAAGCCATGATCGAAGCCCAAACCGAAAGTGCCGTTTCATGAATGCGATCACCTCTTCCTCCGAACGAAAGGTTCATGTACCGCTCGGCGAGCGTGCCTACGACATACTGATCGGGCCGCGGCTGATCGAACGCGCCGGAGCGGAAATCGCATCGAGGCTGAAAGGCCGCAAAGCTGCGATCGTCACGGATGAGCACGTCGCGCCGCTCTATCTCGAAGCTCTGGTTAGAAGTCTCGAATGCTCGGGCATCGTATCCGCGCAGCTTGTGCTGCCCGCCGGCGAGAAGACGAAAAGCTTCGAGCATCTGATGACCGTCTGCGATAAGGTGCTGGAGGCGCGCGTCGAGCGGAACGACTATGTGATTGCGCTTGGCGGCGGCGTCATCGGCGATCTCGCTGGCTTTGCCGCTGGCATCGTGCGTCGCGGTGTGCGCTTCGTGCAGGTGCCGACATCCCTGCTTTCGCAGGTAGATTCCTCCGTCGGCGGCAAGACGGGCATCAACAGCCGACACGGCAAGAACCTTGTCGGCGTCTTCCACCAGCCGGATCTGGTTCTTGCCGATACGGATGTCTTAAACTCGCTCAGCGAGCGCGAATTCCGCGCCGGCTACGCCGAAGTCGCGAAATACGGTCTCATCGACAAACCGGATTTTTTCGCTTGGCTTGAAACAAACTGGAACGCCGTCTTTGCCGGCGGCTCTGCGCGTATCGACGCGATTGCCACAAGCTGTCAGGCGAAATCAGATGTCGTGGTCGCCGACGAGCGCGAGAACGGTCCGCGCGCGCTTCTCAATCTCGGCCATACTTTTGGGCACGCTCTGGAGGCGGCCACGGCCTATGACAGCACCCGCCTGGTGCACGGCGAGGGCGTTTCGATCGGCATGGTTCTCGCGCATGAGTTTTCGGCGCGCATGAACCTTGCGAGCCCAGATGATGCGAGGCGTGTCGAAAAGCATCTGAAAGAGGTCGGCCTGCCAACGCGCATGTCCGATATTCCGGGCTCCCTTCCGCCGGCTGAAAAGCTGCTCGACGCGATGGCGCAGGACAAGAAGGTGAAGAACGGCAAGTTCACCTTCATCCTGACGCACGGCATTGGCCAGTCCTTCATCGCCGATGACGTCCCGGCTTCCGAAGTGTTGAGTTTTCTCAAGGAAAAGCAGCCGAAATGACGCTTGAAGGCACGCTGGCATTTCTTTCGGTTTACTGGCCGGAAATTGTTTCCATCGTGGCCCTCGTGCTCCTGTCCGCTTTCTTCTCCGGCTCGGAAACGGCACTGACGGCGGCTTCGCGCAGCCGCATGCATACGCTGGAGGTCAATGGCGACAAACGGGCCGGCCTCGTGCGCCAGCTGATCGAGCGACGCGACCGGTTGATCGGCGCGCTGCTGATCGGCAACAATCTCGCAAACATTCTGTCTTCGTCTCTGGCGACCAGCATATTCCTCGGTCTCTTTGGGCGTCCGGGTGTAGGGCTCGCAACCCTTGCGATGACGGTAATCCTCGTCATCTTCGCGGAAGTACTGCCGAAGAGCTGGGCGATTTCGTCGCCGGACCGTTTTTCGCTGGGCGTCGCCCTGCCGGTAAAGCTCTTCGTTTCGGTCGTGGGCCCGGTCTCGTCTTTCGTCAATGCGCTTGTCCGCTGGATTCTGGCGTTCTTCGGCATTAACTTTTCACGCGAAACGTCGATGCTAACAGCCCATGAGGAACTGCGCGGCGCCGTCGATTTCCTGCATCGCGAGGGTGCAGTGGTGAAGGCTGACCGGGACCGCTTTGGCGGGATACTTGATCTCAGCCAGCTCGAACTCTCCGACATCATGGTCCACCGTACGGCGATGCGGGCGATCAATGCCGACGATGCGCCGGAAGCAGTGGTTCGCACGATCCTAGAGAGTCCTTATACGCGCATGCCGCTCTGGCGCGGTTCGATCGACAACATCATCGGCGTTGTCCATGCAAAAGACCTGCTGCGCGCCCTCGCCGAGCCGAATGTGGAGGCGGAAAATCTCGACATCGTCAAGATCTCGCAGAAGCCATGGTTCGTGCCGGACAGCACCAATCTCGAAGACCAGCTCAATGCCTTCCTGCGCCGCAAGCAGCATTTCGCCGTGGTTGTCGACGAGTACGGCGAAGTGCAGGGCATCGTGACGCTCGAGGACATCCTCGAGGAAATCGTCGGCGATATTTCCGATGAGCACGATATCGACATGCAGGGCGTTCGCCAGGAATCGGACGGCTCGATCATTGTCGACGGGAGCGTGCCGATCCGGGACCTGAACCGCGCGCTCGATTGGCAGTTGCCCGACGATGAGGCGACGACGATCGCCGGCCTCGTCATCCATGAATCGATGACGATCCCGGAAGAGCGGCAGGCCTTCACTTTTTACGGCAAGCGTTTCATCGTCATGAAACGCGAGAAGAACCGCATCACCAGACTGCGCATCCGGCCCGCCGCGGAGAACGAGATCAAGCCGCTCTAAATGCTATCCGGTCGCTCCCCGGCTGGTAAGCAGGCGCAGGATTTGCACTTCTTTCGGCAGCTCGATCAGAAATTCGCTGTCGCGCTCAAGGTGATGGATCTTCGTGGGATCGGCGCCGGCAAAGGTGCTCATCGCCTCGATATTCTCCCAATAGGAGATCGTCACAAACTCGCTTTCCGTTTCCCGGTCTTCGCGAAATGTCTGGACGCCGAGTGCTTTCTCAATCAGCGGCTTGACGCCCGTTTCGTAGTTATAGGCTTCGTATTCATCAGCCTTGGCTCTTGGCGTGCATCCGCGCCAGATGCGGGCGATCGTCGGCTTCGTCATCCCTGCTTCCTCCTTGGTGAAAGGAAGACAAACGCCTATATGAGGGACGTGTTCCGCTACCAGCTAGTTGCTTCGCCGGGTGCGGCGAGCTCTACCGCGAGCGCATGCAGCCCGGCATCGAGTTCCGGCTTCAGCAGTTCGGTGACGGCGCGGTGGCGGGCGAGCCTCGTCATTCCTGCAAACTTGGCCGAGACGATGCGCACGCGAATGTGCGTTTCACCGGTACCAGTGAAACCTGGTTGATGGCCGGCATGCAGGTGGCTTTCGTTGATGACGCTCAGGCGCTCAGGCGCAAAAGCTTCGGTCAGTTTTTCTTCGATGCGGGTCAGAAGGGTCACGATTTCGTCCGGTTGCTTCGCAAAAAGGGGGTTCCCACCAAGCCAGCAACAATCGTGTTTGTCAATTCTTGTTGTCGCCTCTTCGCAGGCCCATAATTAGCGCCGTCATGAGACTCGATTCCAAATATTTCGACCGCATCCGTACCCGCCGCAAGCGCGAGCAGGAAACCGAGCAGGCTCCTCCAGTCTGCCAGTGGGACGGCTGCGACAAAAAAGGCGTGCATCGCGCTCCCGTCGGACGCAATGCCGAAGGTCAGTTCTTTCTTTTCTGCTTCGAGCACGTCAAAGAATACAACAAGGGCTACAATTATTTTTCCGGCCTTTCGGACGGCGAAATCGCGCGCTATCAGAAGGAAGCGGTTACCGGCCACCGCCCGACCTGGACCGTCGGCGTCAACAAGGCGGCGAAGGACAGCCCGCTGCATTCCGATATCCGTTCCGGCGCCTATAGCCGCGTGCGCGATCCCTTCGGTTTCGTCAGCGGCGCCAAGGGCAGCGGTCCGCGCTTTCCGGAACAACGCAAGCTGAAGAGTCTGGAGGCTAAGGCCTTCGATACGATGGGGCTGCCGGCAAGTGCCACCTCTGCCGAGATCAAGACCCGCTACAAGGAACTGGTCAAGAAGCATCATCCCGATGCCAACGGCGGCGACCGCGGTTCCGAAGAGCGCTTCCGCGCCGTCATCCAGGCCTATCAATTGTTGAAGCAGAACGGTTTTTGTTAATTCCTGTCCTTGCTCTCCGCTTTCAATCGGGTATGGTCCAAATCGGCTGAGGCCGCAGGCAAACGCGGCATGGATTTGTGCGTTTTGCCATCGCCGCCTTTGCCAACCTTCCGGACGCGGCGTTTCTTGTCCGGGACTTTGTTCCAGAATGCTCGCACGCGGTCATTATCCCGCCGAGGTTTCGCTTCAGTCCCGGAGAAGTATCGCCGACGCTCCCACCTTGAACCGGCGCGGAATAAAGCTGCGGCGTCATGGTTGCGAAATGGCCTGAGATAGTATGGTCGGGTGGAAGCACCCGCCTTGGAGACATGATGAGCAAGATTGACCTTGATATTTCCGAGCTTCCAGACACTACCGTTTCGGTCAGGGAGGTCTTCGGGATTGATTCCGATATCCGCGTACCGGCTTACAGCAAGGGCGATGCCTACGTTCCGGATCTCGATAACGACTATCTCTTCGATCGCGAGACGACGCTCGCCATTCTTGCGGGCTTTGCGCATAATCGGCGCGTCATGATCTCCGGCTATCACGGCACTGGCAAATCCTCGCATATCGAGCAGGTCGCTGCCCGTCTCAACTGGCCGTGCGTGCGCATCAACCTCGACAGCCATGTCAGCCGTATCGATCTCGTCGGCAAGGATGCGATTGTCGTCAGGGACGGCCTTCAGGTCACGGAATTCAAGGACGGCATCCTGCCCTGGGCCTATCAGCACAATGTCGCGCTCGTCTTCGATGAATATGACGCCGGCCGTCCGGACGTCATGTTCGTCATTCAGCGCGTGCTGGAATCCTCCGGTCGCCTGACGCTGCTCGACCAGAGCCGCGTCATCCGTCCGCATCCGGCCTTCCGGCTGTTCGCGACGGCCAACACCATCGGCCTTGGCGATACGACCGGCCTCTATCACGGCACGCAGCAGATCAACCAGGCGCAGATGGACCGCTGGTCGATCGTGACGACGCTGAATTACCTGCCGCACGAACATGAAGTGAATATCGTCGCCGCCAAGGTGAAGAGCTTCGGGAAAGACAAGAACGGCCGAGACATCGTCTCCAAGATGGTCCGAGTTGCCGATCTGACGCGCGCTTCGTTCATGAATGGCGATCTCTCGACCGTCATGAGTCCGCGCACGGTCATCACCTGGGCCGAAAACGCTGATATCTTCGGCGATCTCGCCTTCGCCTTCCGCGTCACCTTCCTCAACAAGTGCGACGAACTGGAGCGTCCGCTGGTCGCCGAGCACTATCAGCGCGCCTTCGGTATCGAGCTCAAGGAAAGCGCAGCCAACATCGTGCTGGAGGCCTAAGGCCGGTCGATCATGGTGTCTCGTGGTGACAATTCGAAAGCAAAGCCGAACGGCCCGGTCGACGTCGAGCCGTTGCGGCGTGCGATAACCGGTTGCGTCCGGGCGATTGCGGGCGACGGCGAGGTCGAGGTGACGTTCGCCAACGAACGCCCTGGCATGACGGCTGAGCGTATTCGCCTGCCGGAACTTTCCAAGCGGCCGACGGCACATGAGCTGGCGGTGACCCGCGGGCTCGGCGATTCCATGGCTCTTCGGCTTGCCTGCCACGATGAGAAGGTCCATGCGGCGATGGCGCCGCAGGGTCCGGATGCGCGGGCGATTTTCGATGCCGTCGAACAGGCGCGCGTCGAATCGATCGGCACGCTGCGCATGGAGGGTGTGGCCGCGAACCTGCGTTCCATGGCCGAGGAGAAATACGCGAAAGCGAATTTCACCGGCATCGAGCGGCAGGAGGATGCGCCGGTCAGCGAAGCTGTCGCCATGATGGTGCGCGAGAAACTGACCGGCCAGAAGCCGCCGGCCTCTGCGGGAAAGGTTCTCGATCTCTGGCGGCCCTTTATAGAGGAGAAGGCGGGCTCCGAACTCGATGACCTCGCAAGCGTCATCAATGACCAGCAGGCTTTCTCGAAGGCGATCCGCCACATGCTCTCCGCCATGGAAATGGCGGAAGAATACGGCGGTGACGACAGCGAACCCGACCAGGACGACGAGCAGGATCAGCAAGACCAGCCGAATGGCGACGAGTCCGATCAAGACGAAGTGGATGACGACGCCGGCACGGACGCTGCTCCTGTTGAGGACAGCGAGGTCGCCGACGAGCAGATGGAAGACGGCGAGACCGAGGGCGCCGAGATCTCCGACGACGACATGATGGAAGAGGGCGAGGACGATTCGGAAACGCCGGGCGAAACCCGTCGTCCGAACACGCCTTTTGCCGATTTCAACGAGAAGGTCGATTATCACGTCTTTACCGAAGAGTTCGACGAGATCATCACTGCCGAGGAGCTTTGCGACGCTGCCGAACTGGAGCGCCTGCGCGCCTTCCTCGACAAGCAACTCGCGCACCTGCAGGGCGCTGTCGGCCGGCTCGCCAATCGACTGCAGCGCCGGCTGATGGCGCAGCAGAGCCGCTCCTGGGACTTCGACTTGGAAGAGGGCTATCTCGATACGGCCCGCCTGCAGCGCATCATCATTGATCCGATGCAGCCGCTGTCCTTCAAGATGGAGCGGGATACACAGTTCCGCGATACGGTCGTGACGCTGCTGATCGACAATTCGGGCTCGATGCGCGGACGCCCGATCACCGTTGCAGCCACCTGCGCCGATATTCTGGCCCGCACGCTGGAGCGTTGCGGCGTCAAGGTCGAGATCCTTGGCTTCACGACCAAGGCCTGGAAGGGCGGGCAGGCGCGCGAGAGCTGGCTTGCCGGCGGCAAGCCGCAGACGCCCGGCCGCCTCAACGACCTGCGTCACATCATATACAAGTCTGCCGACGCGCCGTGGCGCCGCGCGCGCACCAATCTCGGCCTGATGATGCGCGAAGGGCTGCTCAAGGAAAACATCGACGGCGAAGCGCTGATTTGGGCGCATAACCGGCTTCTCGCGCGCCGCGAGCAGCGCCGCATCCTGATGATGATTTCGGATGGCGCGCCGGTCGATGATTCGACTCTGTCGGTCAATCCCGGCAACTACCTCGAGCGTCACCTGCGCGCTGTGATCGAACAGATCGAGACCCGTTCGCCGGTCGAACTGCTTGCGATCGGCATCGGCCACGACGTGACGCGCTATTATCGCCGTGCCGTGACCATCGTGGACGCGGATGAGCTTGCAGGTGCTATGACCGAGCAGCTTGCCTCACTCTTCGAAGATCAGGCAGCGCAGCCGCGCGGCGGCCGCCTGCGACGTGCAAGCTGATGCCGAAAGGAAACGGCGCTTGATGATCCGTTTGTCCCGCGCCGCTTTGCTTGCTCTTTGTCTCGTGGGGGATGCTTCGATCGCGGTTGCGGGCGAGAGCGTGGATGTCAGCAGCCGCGTCATTTCGACCTTCAAGATCGGCTCCAGCGAGACCAAGTTCGGGCCGCTGGAATTCCTTGGTGGGCTGGAGATGGTGTCTGGCAACCCGCTCTTCGGCTCGTGGTCGTCGATCCGTTTCAGACCGGATGGGAAGCATTTCGTCGGTGTGCTGGATACCGGCCACTGGCTGACCGGCAGCATTGAACGTGACCAGCAGGACAAGCTTTCCGGTGTGTCCGGCGTTGGAATCGCGCCCATGCGAAACGGAAGCGGGCGGACTTTCGAGGGCAAAGGGCACATGGACGCCGAGGGTCTTGCCCTTAAGGGTGACCAGGTCCTAGTCTCCTTCGAACAAGACCATCGGGTCGAGGTCTACCCCGATCCTGGGTTCGAGACCTCGTCATCGGTTGCCTCCATTCCGCTTCTCGTGCCGATGAGATCACTCCGAGGCGGCCGCGGCTTTGAGACGCTGGCGGCGGCTCCGCCCGAAAGCGCTCTGAAGGGAGCGACCGTCATTATCTCGGAAGAGAGCCGGGATCGGGGGGGAAATGTCCACGGCGCGATCCTCGACGGTCCGCTCAAGGGACGCTTCGCGGTGACGCACAACGGCGATTTCGACCCGACGGACGGTGCCTTTCTGCCGGACGGCGATCTTCTGCTTCTGGAGCGGCGTTTCAACATCGCCAATGGCATCGGCATGCGCATCCGCCGTATCGCCGCGGCAGAGATCAGGCCGGACGCCGTCGTCGATGGCAAAATTTTATTGACGGCCGATTTCGGTTACCAGATCGACAATATGGAAGGCTTGGATGCCTTTCAGGCGCCGGACGGCAGCACGCATGTGATCATTGTTTCCGATGACAACCACTCCATTCTGGAGCGAAACCTCATGCTGGAATTTCGTCTCACTGAATAGAAGGCCCGCTCGAAGGCGGGCCTTCTGGCCATCAGCTTGCCCGGACCGGCTGCATCGGCCGCAGCACGTTCATGAGTGCGCCGTAGGGAAGCAGCATGACGAGACCCATGAGCATCTTCACCGAGAAATCGCTGATCGCCCAGGAAATCCACCGCGGCGCCTGAGCGGCAAACGCACCAAGGACCGGGGCCGGTTCCAGCGCAAACGGATCGTTCGGGCCGAGGAAGACGAAGAAGGCGGCAAAGGCGAAGGAGAAGAAGATCGCCGTATCGAGCGCCGAGCCGATGAGCGAACCGACGAGCGGCGCACGCCACCAGGTCTGGCGGCGAAGACGATTGAAGACGGCGATATCGAGCAGCTGGCCGGCGAGGTAAGCGGAACCAGAGGCGATCGCGATGCGCGGCACTGACGTGAAGAAGGAAAGCCCGATGCCGACGACGAAGCCGGCGAACACGACCTTTCGCGCTGCCTGAGGGCCGAACTGGCGATTCGTGAGGTCGGTGATCAGGAAGGCGACCGGATAAGTGAATGCGCCCCAGGTCAGGATGTCGGCAAGGTTGATGCCTGCGATTTCGGCAGTCAACGGGAACTGGACGAGGAAGTTGGAAGCCACGACGACGAGCGTCATCAGGGCGATATAGAGGAGGGTATAGCGGGTCTTCAGCATTTTTTTATCCTGGGTGATGCCACCAGTTGAATTATTGGGCCGGCAAAGCAAAAGGCTTGTCCGGTATTCGCCGTGCAAGCCTTTGAAGCCGTATCGAAGAAGATGTCGAAGCTTATGCGGCTTCGGCGGTCTTCTTGACGATCTGACGGCGCAGCAGACGAGCGCGCATCGACAGTTCGTTTTCGCTTGCCTTGACCAGGAAGGCATCGAGGCCACCGCGATGCTCGACGGAGCGCAGGGCAGCAGCCGAAACACGCAGACGGTAGCGCTGGCCGAGAGCGTCGGAGATCAGCGTAACCTGGCACAGATTCGGCAGGAACCGACGCTTGGTCTTGTTGTTGGCATGGCTGACATTGTTACCAGTCAGGACGGCCTTGCCGGTCAATTCGCACACGCGGGACATTGAACACCTATTCTTGTTTTTCTAGACCATCGAATTGCGATGCCCCGACAAACGCGGGTCTGCAATCCAACAGGCCATAATTGGAAAGTTGCGGTTCTATAGTCAGGCCGGCCGCCCGCGTCAAGCCAAACCTTGGCCTTTCCCGCAATTCCGTCAAAAAGCTCGTGTTTGCTTGGATAGCGGCAGGAGTATAGACCGTTTGTGCAGGGCATTGTCTGCCCGTGAAAAAGGCTCTCTTCATGGCTCATTTGGGCAAGCGGATTTTCCTATCGTTAATTGCAGCGCTGGTGTCCATTCCAGCCAGCGCGGCCGAAATCCGTCATCGCACGGAGTACAAGGTTGCCCTCGGGATTCTGCCGATTGCACGCGCCGCCTTCGTGACCCAAATCGGGAATGATCAGCGCTACCAGGTTTCAGGCAATATCAGCTCGGCGGGCCTTGCCGATCTTGTGACGAACATTGCTGCGAAGACCAGCGTCACCGGTGTCCTGCGCAACGACCGGCTCCAGGCGCAGCGCTACTACCTCTACTACAAGAGCGGCAAACGCGTACGCACCTATGAAGTCCGCTATAGAAACGGCAATATCGTCTCAACGACGGTGAAACCGGAACGGCGCCAGCCACGTAACTGGGTCGATGTCAAGCCGGGCGATATGCGCTCTGTCCTTGATCCTATCTCCGGATTGATCTTCCCGGCGGATACGAAGCTCTGCTCGCAGCGCTTACCGATCTATGATGGCGAGATGCGCATGGACCTCGTGCTTTCGCCAAAGGGTTCCGAGGACTTCAAGACGGATGGATTCTCAGGCAAGGCGACGGTCTGCGGTGTGCGTTTCGTGCCGAGGTCTGGCTACAGGAAGGGCCGCAAGGATATCGACTACCTGAGCAGAAGCGGCAATATGGAAATCTGGTTTGCAAAGGCGGATGCCGCGAATGTATATGCTCCGGTCTATGTCCGCATTCCGACGCAATACGGAACGGTGACGATTACCGCGGTGAAATATCGCGCAAGCTGACGGAGTTGGTCTCCGTGAAGGGGGACAGGTGAAGCTTCGGGCGACATTGATCGGGTTCACGGCCATTTTGATGTGGTCGTTTCTGGCGCTCTTCACCGCAGCGTCCGGTAAGATGCCGCCGTTCCAACTTTCGGCGATCTGTTTTGCGATCGGCAGCATCCCGGGCTTCATCGTGCTGATCCTCAATCCGTCGCGCGTGGCGCTCCTGAAGCAGCCAGCCAAGGTCTGGATCATCGGCATCGCGGGTCTTTTCGGCTATCACTTCCTCTATTTCACGGCGCTCCGGAATGCGCCCGCGGTCGAGGCGGGGCTGATTGCCTATCTCTGGCCGTTGCTCATCGTTGTCGGCTCGGCGCTGCTGCCGGGCGAACGGCTGCGCTGGTATCATGTGGCAGGGGCGCTTGCAGGGCTCTGCGGCACATTCCTGATCGTGAGCCGCAACGGCATCGATTTCGACGGTGCATATGCCGCCGGTTATGGCGCGGCGTTTCTTTGCGCCTTCACTTGGTCCGGTTACTCGCTGCTGACGCGGCGCTTCGACGCGGTTTCGACCGATGTCGTCACCGGCTTCTGCCTCGCGACCTCCATTTTGTCGTTTCTCTGCCATCTCGGCCTGGAAATGACCGTCTGGCCGGAAACGGCCCTCGAATGGATCGCCGTCGCCGGTCTTGGGCTCTTCCCGGTCGGTGCAGCCTTCTATGCCTGGGATTACGGCGTCAAGAACGGCGACATCCAGATCCTCGGCGCGGCAAGCTATGCGGCGCCGCTGCTTTCGACGCTTATCCTGACGATATTCGGTTTTGCCGAGCCAAGCTGGCGTATCGCGCTTGCCTGCCTGCTGGTCACCGGCGGTGCGGTGCTTGCGGCTCAGGAAATGTTTCGCCGCAAAAGCGTCGGGGAACAGACTGCAGCGGCTGAATAGGTCTCAGCCGCCCGGTCTCCAATTTGGCGGTGCCATTTCAAATTTCGAGAATTCGAACCCGGGCGCCACTGTGCAGCCAGCAAGCGTGTATTCGCCGAGCGTTTCTGCTGATTGCCACCAGTTTGCCGGAATGACCGCCTGCGGGCGCTCGCCGTTTGCCAAGTCTGTGCCCAGCCGCAAGGTTTCGCTTTTCGCGCCGTTTTCGGACCGGTGGAGCGCCAGCGGCGCACCGGCGTAGTAATGCCAGACCTCCGCCGCATCGTGAACGCGATGCCAATGCGAACGCTGCCCTGCCCTCAGCAGGTAATAAATCGCCGTCGAATGTCCGCGATCTCCACCGTTGTCGTCGCGAAACGTTTGTACGTACCAGCCGCCTTCCGGATGCGGCTGCATCGACAACGCCGCGATAATCTCGTCGGGAACCATCAGAAATTGTCCTTGCGCCTGCGGATCTCCGCAAAGACTTCCTCATTCGTCTTGCTTTCCATCAGGAGATTGCGGCGGATCGCGGGATCCGCGGCACGAAGGAAAGGATTAGTTTCCTTTTCCAAGGCCAGCGTCGTCGGGATGGTGAACCTGCCTTCAGCGCGCAAAGCTTCGATCTCTGCTGCACGCGTCTTCAGCCGCTCGTTGGCCGGATCGATCGTCAAGGCGAAACGGGCGTTCGAAAGCGTATATTCATGGCCGAAATAGATTGCCGTTTCGTCCGGCAGAACGGCCAGCTTCTGAAGTGAATGCCACATATCCGCGGCCGGACGCTCGAAGAGACGGCCACAGCCGAGCGCAAAGAGCGTATCGGCGGCAAAGAGCAGTTTGTCGTCGGCGAAGTGGTAACAGATATGGCCCGCGGTATGACCCGGCGTTTCGATGACGTTGACCGTGTGGTCACCGAAGAGGAAGCTGTCGCCATCGGCCATCGATTTGTCGAGGCCGGGAATTGCAATAGCTTCGTTGACCGGACCGATGATTTCACAGCCGAACTGCTCTTTCAGCGCCAGATTGCCTTCGACATGATCAGTGTGGTGATGCGTGGTGAAGATGTGCGAAATCTTCCATCCGCGCCGCTTTGCAGCCGATGCTACGGCTGCCTCTTCCGGTGCGTCGATCGACGCGGTCAGCCCGGACTCCGGATCATGCACGAGAACGCCAAAATTATCGGATCGGCAGAGAAAAACTTCTAATTCCAAGGCTTTCATTGTCCAAACGGCCTCTTTCCCACAAACTTGTCCGGAATGTAGAGGCTCCGGCCTTGAAGTCCAATCGCCCGCTGATAACATTTATTGCGATGCACACGGATATTGTCGATCTGCGCCAGTTCTATCATTCCGAGCTCGGGCGCCTTGCCGAGCACTCTATCGCTATGGCGCTGTCGTCGCTTTGGGTGCGGCTGCCGCAGGAGCGGCTCGTCGGCATCGGCTATGCCGTTCCATTCCTCGACCGGTTCGGTGCCGATACTGAGCGCACCTTCGCCTTCATGCCCGCCGGGCAGGGCGCCGTGAACTGGCCGGTGGGATCCTTGTCATCGACCGCTCTGATCTTCGATGAAGAATTGCCGCTTCCCGATTCGTCCATCGATCGTGTGCTGATGGTTCATTCGCTGGAATTCGCCGAAAGCCCGCGGGAAACCTTGAAAGAGCTCTGGCGCGTGCTTGCGCCCGGCGGACGGCTCGTCATCGTCGTGCCGAACCGGCGCGGTGTCTGGGCGCGCATGGAGCATACGCCTTTCGGCTCCGGGCGCCCCTATTCGCGGGGTCAGCTCACGCATCTGCTACGCGAGACGAATTTCACGCCCGGCGCTACGGCCGAGGCGCTCTTCTTCCCGCCATCGAAGCTTCGCACGGTTCTCAGCCTTCGCCGCGGCTTCGAACGCATCGGCCGCACGCTCTGGCCGGCCTTTTCCGGCGTCATCATCGTCGAGGCGCAGAAGCGGCTCTATCAGGGACTGCCGGTTGCCGCACGGGCGTCGCGCCGCGTCTTCGTCCCGGTTCTTGCGCCGCATGGCGTCCCGACGACGCGCAGCTACTAAGTCTCACTCGACAAAGGCCGCGTTCCGCTTTATTGCCACAGGGCAATTTCCGGCCGGAATTTCCGGCGTTTTTTCAAGGTCGATCCCATGAGTGTTGAGATGAGCAAGCCTGTTCCGCGTCCCGGTATTCTGGACATTGCAGCCTATGTACCGGGCAAGGAACATGCACCAGGCGTTGCCCGCGTCTACAAGCTCTCCTCCAACGAAACGCCGCTTGGTGCGAGCCCGAAGGCGATCGAGGCCTTCCGTGAGGCCGCGGGCCATCTCGAGCGCTATCCGGACGGCCAGGCGATCGAACTGCGCGAGGCGATCGCTGCGATTCACGGCTTGAATCCGGCTAACATCATGTGCGGCAACGGCTCGGACGAACTGCTCGGCTTGCTCTGCCACGTTTATCTCAGCCCCGGTGACGAAGGCATCATCACCGAGCACGGCTTCCTCGTTTACAAGATTCAGATCATGGGCGCGGGCGCGACGCCTGTCGTGGTGAAGGAGAAGGACCATACCGTCGATGTCGATGCGATCCTGGCGGCGGTAAGCGACAAGACGAAGATCGTCTTCATCGCCAATCCCGGCAATCCGACCGGCACCTATATCCCAGTCAGCGAAGTTCGTCGCCTGCAGGCCGGCCTGCCGAAGCATGTCGTCCTGGTGCTCGATGCGGCCTACGCCGAGTATGTCCGGCGCAACGACTATGAATCCGGTATCGAGGTCGTCTCCTCGAACGCGAACGTCGTCATGACCCGGACCTTCTCGAAGGTCTATGGGCTTGCCGCGCTCCGCGTCGGCTGGATGTATGCGCCTGCCGAGATCATCGATGCGCTGAACCGCGTGCGTGGCCCTTTCAATATGAATGCGCCGGCGATCGCGGCCGGTGCCGCAGCGATCCGCGATCAGGCCTTCATGCAGCAGGCCGCTTCCTTCAATCAGATGTGGATCGAGAAGGTCACCGGAGCGCTCGAAACGATCGGTCTCAAGGTCACGCCGTCGGTGGCGAATTTCGTTCTCATTCATTTTCCGGATGCCGATGGCAAGCGTGCTACCGATGCCGACGAGTTCCTGACAAGCCGCGGCTACATCCTGCGGGCGGTTCGCAGCTACGGCTTCCCCAATTCACTTCGCATGAGCATCGGTCCGGAAGAAGCCAATCATGGCGTTATCGAAGCGCTCGGTGAATTCATGGGACGCCCGACATGACAGCGCAGTTTGATCGCATCGCGCTGATCGGCATCGGGCTGATCGGCTCCTCGATCGCCCATGACATCAAGCGGCTCGGGCTTGCCAATGAAGTCGTCGTTGCCACGCGCAGTGCTCAAACGCTCAAGCGCGCCGAGGAACTTCAGCTCGGCAGCCATTATACGAGTTCGTCGGCCGAGGCTGCCAGGGATGCCGATCTCGTTATCGTGTCCGTGCCGGTTGGCGCCTCGGAAAGCATTGCGAGGGAAATCGCAGGGACCCTAAAGCCTGGCGCGATCGTCACCGACGTCGGATCCACCAAGGCGTCGGTCATCGCGCAGATGCAGCCGCATATGCCGCCGCATGTGCACTTCATCCCCGGTCATCCGCTGGCCGGTACGGAGAAATCCGGACCCGATGCGGGTTTCCCCGGCCTATTTGAAGGCCGTTGGTGCATCTTTACGCCAATTACGGGCACGGATGACAGCGCACTAAAAAAGCTCCGCAAGTTCTGGGAAAGCCTTGGCTCAAAGGTCGATGAGATGGACGCCGAGCACCACGACAAGGTGCTCGCCATCGTCTCGCACCTACCGCACATCATCGCTTACAATATTGTCGGCACGGCGGACGATCTGGAAGCCGTGACGGAATCGGAAGTCATCAAATATTCCGCCTCCGGCTTTCGTGACTTTACGCGCCTTGCTGCGTCCGATCCGACGATGTGGCGTGACGTCTGCCTGCACAACAAGGATGCGATCCTTGAAATGTTGGCGCGCTTTTCGGAAGACCTCGCCTATCTGCAGCGCGCCATCCGCTGGGGCGAGGGCGACAAGCTTTTCGAACTTTTCAGCCGCACCCGCGCAATCCGTCGCTCGATCGTTCAGGCGGGACAGGACGTGGACGCGCCGGACTTTGGCCGCCCCCACGTGCAGGATACGAAGGCAAACTGAGCCTCAGATCGGCGGGATCGTGCCGAGTGGGATGAAGCCGCTTACGGTGGCATTGCCGTGCTGAACGAGGAGATCGACCGAAACCTTGTCCCCGCCGACCGCGAGCGCCTTCAGAAGCTTGGCGGCGGTGTCGACGGTTTCGGAGATTTCCGGGAAGGCCTGTTTCAGGCTGTCGCGCCAAGGGCCGAGCTGCTCGATTTCGAGCTTGAATTTGCCGGACAGGAAGCCTTGCGCATCGAAGGAGAAGGGCCCGGTAAGCGTCATCACCTTGCCGTCACCGATATCCGCCACGGCCTTGCGCAGCTCTCCGCTGGCCCCATAAAGCCCCTGCGGGTCGCTGCCGTCGATCATTCCACCCTTGCCTGCAAGGGTTATATCGGCGCTCGCTGCGAATTTTGGGAAGACCTGTGGCCAGTCCTTGATGATGGCATTTGCATCCTGGAGGGAGACGGCACCATCGAGATCGCCTGCATTCTGGCGCAGGTGGACTTCCGTGCGTCCCGCATCGATATTGACCGTCTGCCCAGTATAGGAGGAGACAGCGGTCGCCTTCAGGCCTTCGATGACCATTGAAGTCCGGTCGATGCCCCTCAGCCTCGTCACCAGACTGGATTGCAGATTGGCCCATTCAGCCGAGATCGAAAGGCCGTTTGCCGTACGGATTTCGGCCGGCGCATCGAGCTCCCAAACGATATGGCCCGGCGCGTAAACCTGCGCTGCGGAGCGAAGTTCGCCAAAGGAAGCCGAAACGCCGTTCGTGTTGTCGTCCACACTTACTTTCGAGCAATAGAGGCCGATGCGGAACGGGTAGCCGCGAAAGTCGATACCGGCGCATTCGCCGCTGACGCCCGCCGTGCTGCGCGGCGTAATCGCCTTCAGCACAGTCTCCTTGAGCTGCGAGGCCGCGTAGAACCAACCGCCGGTATAGATCGCGATGACCAGAACGATGCCCAAGCCGAGCAACCAGAATTTTCTGCCGCTGCCGGATTGGCTTGACGCTGCCATGATGGTTCTCCAATGGTGAATCGCGAATGGGAATTTCGGTCTGGCGTGCGATATGGACGAATTTTGGGTCTTTGGCTACGGATCGCTGATGTGGAATCCGGGCTTCGAGTTTCTTGAGCGGTCCCAGGCCCTTGTTTACGGTTACCGGCGCTCCTTATGCGTCCATTCCTGGGTTCACCGCGGCACGCAGCAAAATCCGGGTCTCGTGCTCGGTCTCGATCGCGGCGGCTCTTGCCGCGGCATGGCGTTTCGCGTGGCCTTGGAGAAGCGGGACGAGGTAATGGACTATCTGCGTGCCCGCGAGCTCGTCACCAACGTCTATCGGGAGCGCCATGTGCCGCTATCGCTTTCCGGTCGGAGCAGCGTCAAGGCAGTTGCCTACATCGTTGATCGCGATCACGCCCAATATGCCGGCGCACTCGATGCCTCTGCAGCTGCCCACATTGTACACGAGGCAAAGGGTCAGTCAGGCTCGAACGACGCCTACGTTTTCAATACGCTCTCGCATCTGCAAGAGATGGGGATTCGCGATCATTGGCTGGAACGGGTCGCCAACGAGGTCGAGCGGCTGCGGGCCGCTTAGGCGGAGGCGGCCTTTGCCTTGCGTAATTGCGCCAGTCTCGCGGTGGCGGTCGGCGGCAGCGGCAGGTGCGGATTGCGCACGGCGGTATCGATCAAAAGCTCGTCGCTCGCCTCCTCGGTCACATCGATCAGGTGCTGAAAGAACGCATCCGGATCGAGGCCCGGCGGGATGGCGGGCAGGATGCGAACCTTGAAATGGCCGGGACGGCGCACGGCGCTGCGGCGCGGCCAGAAAAGACCGGGATGCATGGCGACCGGCACAACCGGAATGCCAAGATCCCGATACATGCGGGCAATTCCGTACTTGTAGAGCGGTTCTGCGCCCGGAGGCCGGCGCGTCCCTTCCGGATAGATGATCAGCTGACGGCCTGTAGCAAGCTCTTTCTTGGTGCGCTTCAACACCTCGACCATCACCTTGCCGCGCGCACCGCGGTCGACCGGGATCATGCGTTGCTTTTTCGCGTACCAGCCGAAAAGCGGGATCCACATCAATTCGCGCTTGAGGATGTAAACCGGGTCGTTCAGCCAGGGCAACAGTGCATAGGTGTCCCAGAAGGACTGGTGCTTTGGGGCGAGGATGTAGCTTCCTTCCGGCAGGTTCTCGATGCCTTCGATTTCGAAGGTCGTCCCGACGATCTTTTCCATCAGCCAATGGTTCGAAAGCGCCCAGTTCTTGGGGATCGCATAGGCGGTCTTGCGGGGCACGATGAAGTAATAGGGCGACAGCACGATCATCCGGATGATGAGGTTGGCGTAGAAGATCGTGTTGAAGAGGACGGAACGCAGGGCGATCATGAAGTTTTCCAAAGCCATTATCCGCGTGACCGCGGTTCGCCCTGCCTACACGATAATGGCTGCCATAAAAAGCGCCTGATGAAAATCAGCTCTGGCCCGTGATGCTTGCTGAGCGAAGGCCCGGATGGCGCCCGAAGCCGGTGATATTGCGTGCGCCTGCCAAAAGCACTTTGCCATATTCGGCCAGCATGACGCGAAGTGCATTCGGATCAGTGAACCAGGCCCGTGTCTTCAGATCCGAGTTGACGACTGGGTAGGGGATGAACTGCGTATCGGCATCAACGTAGGCAAGTTCCGCGAGACTGCGTGGCATGTGGTAATTGTTTGTAACGACCAGAACGCTCTTGTAGCCTTTGGCATGGATCCAGTTCGCGGCCTCCTGCGCGTTGCCGATCGTGTCGATTGCGTCATAGCCGATGTCGACGCAGCAATTGAACAAATCGGCCGGGGCCGATGTGGTCTTTCGAATCTGTGCTCGGGTTGTCGACGGATGGACGCCCGATATGAGCAGCCGCTTGCCTGCGCCCTTTTCCAGCAGTTCGACGGCCTGATCGATGCGCTGATAGCCACCTGTCAAAACGACGATGGCATCGGCCTTCGGCTCGGCTGGAGGTTTCAAGGTCGTGATGGAATCGGCGAACCGTAGGAAACCAACGAAAAGCAGCGCAGTCGTCAGCACGAAGGCAAATCCGCCCCACCGCAACATCCGGCGTAGAGGGCCGCGACGCGGGGCGCCGACACCGTAGCTTGCAAGCGCCGGCTCGGGACGAATCGGATTGCGTCTAGTGTGGCCCATGGTCATGAGTCGTAAATATATGCAGATTAAGGCAGGGAACAGACACTTTCGTGGCAAAAAGGACTGGGCCGTTCAATTCGCGATACCATCGGTTCGCGTCGGATCGGAACGCAGCGTATCGATTTCATAGATTGTGCGCATGACGGTCAGCCGTGCTGTAAGCGTCGTCAGCAACGCGATGACGATCATTGTCGCGAAGATGCCGAGGTAACCGAGGGCTCCGACCGAGAAGGTGCCGAAGAGAGCCGTCGCCTGGTCGGTCTGCGGGGTCGCGATCGTACGGCTTTGCAGGAAGCCTGCCGCAAGGAAGAAGAGAGCCGCCAGCGCGCTGCCGATTGCCGATCCCTTGAGGCTGATCTTGAGGAAATGCTTCTGGAATTCGGTTGCGACAAAGGAGCTTTCGGCGCCCACGAAATGCAGGACCTCGACGATATGGCGGTTGCCGGAAAGCGCGCCGCGTGTCGCAAAGACGACGGTCAGCACCATGGCTGTGAAGACGAGCAGCAGCACGCCGGTCCCGAGCATGACCGTCGTATGCGCCATTGAAACGAGACGATCGACCCATGTGCGGTGATCGTCGAGCGAGGCTTGGGGAATGCTCTCCTTTAACAGCGAGCGCATTGCGTCAAAATCGGGCGGGTTCGCCTCGTCGATGGTAATAATCACGAGGCGGGGGACAGGGAGTTCCTTGATATCAAGGCCGCTGCCGAGCCACGGCTCCAAAAGGCGCGCCGTTGCAGCCTCATCAACGATCTGGCCGCTCTTGGTGCCGACGAAGGTCATGGCGATATCGCGCGCCTGCGTCAGCGCCTTTTCCATGTCGAGGCCGTCCTCCGGCCTGATCTGGATGGTGATCTCACGGGAGATCTGGCTCTCCCAGCTCGCCGCCGTCGAACGCACCATGCTGACACCGCCAAGCGTCAGGCAGGCGAGGAAGGCCATGATGGCGATGACCACCGTCAGTGCGTTGCCCTGAATGTTCGAGGGCGGCAGGATCGACGCGGTTGGCCGCACGCGCATCTCCGCCCGCTTCTGCTCGGTAAGGGGTGCGCCTTGCGCGCGGTTTTTCGGTGCAGACTCAGTCATAGACGTCAAGATGCCCCTCCGAAAGAATCATACGGCGGGCTTCCACCTGGTCCATCAGCGTCAGATCGTGGGTTGCGATCACGACAGCCGTACCGAGGCGGTTGAGTTCGAGAAAGAGGTTCAGCAGGCGGCGTGCCATCGGTGGGTCGACGTTGCCGGTCGGCTCGTCGGCAAGCAGAACCTCGGGCCGGTCGATCAGCGCGCGGGCGATCGCCGCGCGCTGTTTCTCGCCGCCGGAAAGCACGGGCGGAAGCACATTGATGCGCTCGCCGAGCCCGACCCATTTCAGCAGTTCCAGCACGTCGGTCTTGTAGGAGCTCTCGTCCTTACCGCGCACGCGAAGCGGCAGCGCGACATTCTCATAGGTCGTCAGATGGTCGAGCAGGCGGAAATCCTGGAAGACGATACCGACGCGGCGGCGAAGCAGCGGCAGTTCCGGCCGCGGGATGTCGGAGATGTCGCGCCCGAACATACGGATCAGCCCGCGCGTCGGCTGCAGCGACATGAAAAGCAGGCGAAGAAGCGTCGTCTTGCCGGCGCCGGAGGGACCCGTCAGGAACTGGAAAGACTTTTTCGGAATATCGAAAGTGAGGTCCCGGAGGATCTCCGGCCCCATGCCATAGCGTAAACCGACATTCTCGAAATGGATCAACGGGCAGCCCAGTCTTTCGTGGTTTCACGCCATCGACTTGTTAACCAACACCGTTAACAACCAGTAAATTTCGTCGGAAAGATGCCTGTCTGAAGGCAAGCTTAGCGAAGCATTAACCATTAAAATTTACGACTGAGCAGGATTCGTTTCAATGCCGGATTTCAGCCGTGCACTGAAACCATGTGAAGATGGGAGAAACCGTCAACATGGAAGCATCCTCCTTCAGGCGCCGGGCGCCGGGCTACGCCTACGATTTCTTGCCGCCGGAACCTGCCGCGCGCCAGCCCCGCTATCCGGGCCGTCCGGATGACGTCGCCGATGCCGAGTTCGTCGTTATCGGCCACCGGAGCCAAGGCTTCAACGTTAGAAGCTTCAATGACGATCGCAAGCGCGCTGCTGCCGCGGCCAAACTATCTAGGCCACCCACGGCTTTCTCGAAGGCGACTGCGTTCCTCGCGATTGCAGAAAAATGGCTGCAGCAGGCATCGCTCAAGAGCTTTGCAGCTTTGGTCTTCATGCTTTTTGTTCTTGTTTTCGGCCTGACGGGCGGTTTCGCGGGCCTGTCGGCGAGCAGTACCGCTGCGTTGAGCTCGCCGCTTCACTTCACGCATGTCACGGTCACGCCGCGCGAGGCCAATGGTATGAGCATCCTGGCTATCAACGGCATCATCGAAAACGGCAGCGGTACGACACAGACCGTCCGGCCGATCCGCGCCGATCTGGTGAACGACGAACGACTGGTGGCCAGCATGGTGATCAACCCGCCGGCGGACGTCATCTATAGCGGCGAGAGCCGTGGCTTCTCGGCGCGCGTGCAGCACTCTGGTGGAAAAATACCAGAAGTCCGGCTTTCCTTCATGCCTTAGGGTGTTTCTGCCTCTCTAATGTGCTAACGGCTTACCCTTCGTTTTCATGGAGCAAGCCGTATGCCTGTCGTGCGCGGAAAAACTATCGAGCCGCTTTTCACTGCCGAGCAGATTGCCGAACGCAATCATGTGATGGCAAAGCAGATTGCCGAGGGACCTACAAAGGACCTGCTCGTCATCGCCGTGCTGAAGGGCTCGTTCATATTCGCCGCCGACCTCATCCGCGCATTGCATGACAGCGGGCTCGCGCCAGAAGTCGAATTCATTACGCTTTCCAGCTACGGCACTGGAACGGTTTCGCAGGGCGTCCGAATCGTCAAAGATATCGACAGCGACGTGAAAGATCGCGACGTGTTGTTGATCGACGATATCCTCGAATCCGGCCGCACGCTGCTCTTCGCCAAGGAACTGCTCTACGAGCGCGGCGCGCGCAACGTCAGCATTGCTGTGCTGCTCGACAAGAGCGTCAAGCGCAAGGAAAAGCTCGAGGCAGACTATGTCGGCTTCGAATGCCCGGATTATTTCGTTGTCGGCTACGGCATGGATGCCGCCTATGCCTTCCGCGAACTGCCTTTCGTCGGCGTAGTTACCGGCGACGCCTGACCCCATCGGTGCCAAGACGGGTTGTTAACCATGCCGTCCATCCCTTTCGCCCGTTTACCGATCGAAAAGGAACGCCGTGCAATTTCCGTTCCGGGGCATGAAGACGGAGCGATGCACATCATGGCAAAAATTCTGATTACGGAAGACGAAGATTCGCTTCGCTCTTTCGTCGCCCGGGCCTTGCGCCTTGACGGTCATGAGACCGACGAAGCCGCCGATGGCGCCGAGGGGCTGGAAAAGCTGAAAGATGGGGTCTATGACCTGCTGCTTTCGGATATTCGCATGCCGGTCATGGATGGCATCGAGCTTGCGCATCAGGCGAAATCCGCATTTCCGGCGCTCAAAATCCTGCTGATGACGGGCTATGCCGAGCAGCGAGAACGGGCTGACGACCTTGCGGAAAAGATCGTCGACGTCGTGTCGAAGCCGTTTGCCCTCCCGGACATCCGAAAGGCGGTTGCCCGGGCGCTGGCTGCGTGAGACGGCGGCACCTTCCACACGGCCTCATTCCTGAGCCTGTTACGGGAAGCCGGCCGCGCGTCGGCGTCGTGAATGAATCGTCATTTGAAAGAGAGTCTTCCGCGCTCAGGATTTGGGCGGCGCATTGTGATCCAATTTCAGCTACTGAATATCCAGCAGCCGCTCCAGATAGCGGCGCTCCATTTCCTGCGTCGGATTGTTGCCGAGTTTTTCGCGGATCGCATCAAGGATTTCGCGGGCGCGCTGCACGTCGATTTCGTCGGGTACCTTCACCTGATCGCCGAAATCCGGGCCCTCTGCGCGGCGCGGGCGGCCGAGCGGATCGCGGCCGTTCTGGTTGCCCTGGCCAACCTGGCCTTGCGGTCCTTGACCCTGTTGGCCCTGCTGCGCCTGCATCATCTGGTTCATCATGTCCCGGGCGCCTTGGCGCAGCGCCTCTAGCGCGCGGCCCTGGCCCTGGAGGGCCGGTTCGCCGCGGCCTTCGCCGAGTTCGCGCCCGGCACCTTCCATTTCGCGCTGTGCCTGACCAAAGCCTGGGCCGGGCTTCATGCCCATTTCGCCAAGGCCCTTCTGTAGCTCGCCGAGCTGCTTGCCAAGCGCATCCTGCTGGGCGCGGAGCTGTTTCAGCGCCTCGCGCAATTGCTCCTCAGTCATCTGCTGGTCCGAAGGTGACTGCCCCTGTTCGCCGTTCTGCCCCTGCTGCTGATCCTGCGGCTGGCCATCCTGGTCCCGCATCATTTCATCGAGCAGCGGATCGTTCATACCCATATTCGGGTCGCCACGCTGCATACGATCCTTCAACTGCTGGTCCAGTTTGAAGGTCTGCTCCATCAGCTTTTGCTGATCGCGGAGGATCTGGCCGAGATTGTCCATCTGCTGGCGCATCTGGCTGTTGTCGCCCTGCTGTTGCTGGCCTTGTTGCGGCCTGCCGGCCTGCAAGTTGTTCATCATGCGCTGCAGTTCGGAAAGCATCTGCTGAGCGGCATCGCGGTTGCCTGAGCGGGCCAGATTCTCGATCTGGTCCATCATACGCTCCAGATCCTGCTGACGGATGACGTTCTGCGCGTTTTGGTTCGGCTGCATCGGCGCATTCTGCATGCGCTGCGCCAGTTCCTTCATATATTCGTTCATCGCCTTGCGAAGCTCGTCCATGAGCTTCTTGATCTCCGGGTCCGGCGCATTGCGCTGAAGCGCGTCGGCGAGGTTCTGCTGGGCGTTGCGCAGGTTGCGTTCCGCAAGCGAAAGGTCGCCATCTTCCATGCCGATCGCGATATCCCAGAGATAGTCGGCCGTGTCCTTCAACTGCTCGTCGCCCTTGGCGAGCCTCATGCGCGTCTGCGCCGATTGCAGCAGCAGATAGTTGGTGAGACTCGGAATCGTCTCGTCGGGGCGGATCGTCAGCGCCTCGTTGAGTGCGATCGCCTCCGGCATCTTGCGGGTATCGAGCGCGAAAACCTGACGCTCTTCCGCAACGGCTGCGGCGAGCGGTTCATTGAATGGGCGTGACGGCAGCGTCGTTTCGTGCGGCGGGCTTCGGCCGGTCTGGCCTGCTGCGTCCTTGGCGACCAGCGTGACGCGTACGCGTTTTCCGGCAAGCGGATGTTCGGTGAGGTTCTTGCTGGTCACGGCCTTGGCATCACGCGCATTGCGGCGCGGAATGTCGAGCCGGAAATCGGGTAGCGGATAAAGCGGCTTTGCCCGCGGATCGGTTTCGATCGGCACGATCTCCGCACGCGCTTCCTGCACGCCGTAGTCGTCCTTGACGGTGAAGCCGATTTCCAGCGCGCCGTTCACGCTGCGTTTGGGCAATCCATCGAAAGCAATTTCGGGCGTCTTGTCGGGAATGACATTGAAGCTCCAAGTACGGCCATTGACGAGCAACGCACCGTTTTCCTCAAGCTTCATCAGATGTGTCTGTGCGGCAAGGGCTGGCGCCGCAGGAGTCTGTGGCTGGGCTTGTGATGCAGCAGGCTGCTGCTTTGCCTCCGCAGCGATTTCCTCCGCCTCGCCGCTCTCTTTCCTGAAAACGACCTTTTCGTTCGTCTGCCCGCCGCTGACGCGAACGGTCAGGTTCGAGAACTGCGGAATGTTGATCGCCCGCTCAGTGCCGGTTGCCGTCAGATAGACCGGAGCGCGGCCCGTATAGGAGGGCGGGGTGACCCATGCGTCGATGCGCACGGCCGGATTGGTCGCTGCCGGCGCGGCGGGCGGCTGCAGGGCGTCGGTGATCGAGCCGCCGTTGGTCGAAAGCGAGTAACCGAAGGCCGTGACGAGAAGGAGGGCCGGGATGGCACGCAACGCGAAACGGTCGTGGGTTGCGATGTCCGGGCGGGGGAAGCCGGTATCGAGGACTGCGATCTTCTTCGCCATGCGCGTCTGGTGCTCGCGCCAAAGCGCCCTTGCGAAGGGCGTGTCGAAGGCCGGTTCGTCTTCCTGCACCGTCACCGGCTGATGCGGCAGGCCGTTGCGTTCCTCAAGCAGCCGGTCGGCCTCGGCGACATTCGGCCAGCGGAGACTGCGAAACGGGATGAATGCGGCGAGAAAGGCGACGCCAAAGGCGATCAGCAGCGTGATACGCGCGAAATCGGGAATGGAGCGGAAGAGCCCGAACCAGGACGCTGCGAAATAGAAGGCAACGACGGAAAGAACCGGGACGAGCGGCGGCAGTATCTGCTCGGAAACGAGTACGAGGCGCGCAAAGAACCGCTTTACCGCTACGAGCCTCGCGAGAGAGGGCCGAACGGCAAATGCACCATGTCTTTGCCTGCGGGGGCTTTTCGTCAATCCGGTCTCCGCCATTTGATGCTAGAGTAACAGAGGGCGCTTCCGGCGCTTGCTGGGCAATACGCTCGCATGAAGAAAGGATAACACTCTTTGTGGCGAAGGCGAGGGCAGGCGGCCGGCAAAGCCGGTTTTTCACCCCTATTCGCCAAAAAGTGATGAGGCTGTCAGTCGAGCCAGGCAGGCACGGAGTCGAGGCCGATCAGTTCTTCATAGGTTCGGCGAGGCCGAATCACATGGAAATCGGCGCCTTTCACCAGCACTTCCGGCACCAGTAGGCGGCTGTTGTAGGTGCCAGCCTGCACCGCGCCATAAGCGCCGCCGGAACTGACGGCAAAGAGATCGCCCGGCTTCGGCATCGCCATTTCGCGATCAAGTGCCAGATAGTCGCCGGTCTCGCAAACCGGACCTACGATATCAGCCTTGATGCGCGGCGCATTGGCGGCGGAGATCACGACAGGCAGGATTTCATGCCAGGCGTCGTAAAGCGTCGGGCGAATTAGGTCGTTCATGGCCGCATCGACGATAACGAAGGTCTTTTCACCGCCGTCCTTCACGTAGATGACTTCCGTGACGAGAATGCCGGCGTTGCCGACGATCAGGCGGCCCGGTTCAGTCACGATCTTGCAGTTCAGCCCGCGGAGCTGGTTCTTGACGATCGCCGCGTAGGCATCCGGCAGCGGCGGCGGATTATTGTCTTCCTTGTAAGGAATACCGAGGCCGCCGCCAATATCGACATGGTGGATGTCGTGGCCGTCAGCACGCAGCGTGTCGACCAGTTCGCGCAGCAGCTTGAAGGCATCGTCGAAGGGCTGCAGCTCGGTGATTTGGCTGCCGATGTGCATATCGATGCCGGTGACCTCGATGCCCGGCAGCTTGGCGGCGTGTGCATAGACGGTGCGGGCGCGCTCCCAGGAAATGCCAAACTTGTTTTCCTTCTTGCCGGTCGAGATCTTCGAATGCGTCTTCGCATCCACGTCCGGATTGATGCGGAAGGAGACAGGCGCCTTCTTGCCTGCCCTGACGGCGCGCTGATTGAGGATTTCGAGTTCCGGTTCGGATTCGACGTTGAAGCAGTAGATGCCAGCCTCGAGCGCGACGTCCATCTCACGGGGCGTCTTGCCGACACCCGAGAACATGATGCGGCTTGCCGGGATGCCTGCGGCGAGCGCGCGGCGTAATTCGCCTTCGGACACGACGTCGATGCCGGCGCCGAGCTTGCCGAGGGTCTTCAATACCGCCTGGTTCGAATTCGCTTTCATGGCATAGCAGACCATGGAGTCGATATCGCTGAAAGCTTCGGAAAAGACCCTGTAGTGCCGCTCAAGCGTTGCGGTCGAATAGCAATAGAAAGGCGTGCCGATAGCCTTGGCGATCTCCGGAACGGGGACGTTTTCGGCGTAAAGGATGCCGTCGCGATATTCGAAGTGGTTCACGGAACGCGCCTATCAAAGCAAAGGATCGAGAAGGAAAGGTCTGTCGACGGCACCCGGCTGTTTCGTCGGCTTCGACACGTCACCTTCCTTCGTTGCCATCGCGCTCGGCGGATCGAGATCGCCTTTGCGTCCGCATCCGGCAACGGCAAGTCCGACGACGGCAAAGACAACCGTCAGGCGGATGAGGTGCGGCAAGCTGGTCTGCATGGGGTTCCTCTTGGAGCGGCGCTGATGGACATCTTCATAGCGAAGTTTATCCGCCTTGTGCACCCTGATTGTTTTGCTCAGTTGCGAGCCCGCCAATAGGCGATCTGCTTGCGCACTTCGGAGGGAGCAGTGCCACCGAAGCTCTTGCGGCTTGCAACCGAAGCCTCGACCGTCAGGACGTCGTAGACCTTGTCGGTTATCGCCGCATTGATCGCCTGGAGATCGGTAAGCAGCAGTTCGGCGAGGTCGCAGCCCTTGCTTTCAGCAAGCGCCACAGCACGGCCAGTCACATGATGGGCGTCGCGGAACGGAAGTCCCACTTCGCGCACCAGCCAGTCGGCAAGATCGGTGGCCGTTGAATAGCCGGAGCCGGCCGCGGCTTTCATGCGGGCGGTATTGACCGTCATGTCGCGGACCATTCCGGTCATGGCGGCGATCGCCAGCTCCAGGCTCTCGGCGGCATCGAAGACCTGTTCCTTGTCTTCCTGCATGTCCTTCGAATAGGCGAGCGGCAGGCCCTTCATGATCGTCAGCAGCGCAACCAGCGAGCCGTTGATGCGGCCGGTCTTGGCACGCACCAGCTCGGCAGCATCCGGGTTCTTCTTCTGCGGCATGATGGAAGAGCCGGTCGAGAAGGCATCCGAGAGACGCACGAAACCGAATTGCGGCGTCGACCAGATCACAATCTCTTCGGCCAGACGCGACAGATGCATGCCGCAGATCGCAGCGATCGACAGGAACTCGATGGCGAAATCGCGGTCGGAGACCGTATCGATCGAGTTGCGGGTCGGCTCGCGGAAGCCAAGCGCCTTTGCCGTCATGTGGCGGTCGATCGGGTAGCCGGTACCGGCCAGCGCTGCCGCGCCGATGGGACTCTCATCCAGATGCTCGATGGCGTGGCGGACGCGCGAACGGTCGCGGCCGAACATTTCGACATAGGCCATGCAATGGTGGCCGAAGGTGACGGGCTGGGCAGTCTGCAGATGCGTGAAGCCCGGCATGACGCTTTCGGCATGTTCTTCGGCGCGGTCAAGGAAGGCTGCGATGAGGTTCGTCAGCATTGCTTCCGTCTTCTGCAGCTCTTCTTTCACCCAGAGGCGGAAGTCGAGCGCCACTTGGTCGTTGCGCGAACGGGCTGTGTGAAGGCGTCCGGCCGCCGGGCCGATCAGCGCGGCAAGGCGGGCTTCGACATTCATGTGAATGTCTTCGAGTTGGCGGGAGAATTCGAAATTGCCGCTTTCAATTTCTGACAGGATCGTGTTTAGCCCGTGAACGATCTTGTCCTTATCGTCCCCGGAAATGATGCCCTGGTGGGCAAGCATCGTCGCGTGGGCGATCGATCCGCGAATATCCTGGGCAAAGAGCTTCTTGTCGAAACCGATCGAGGCATTTATCTCCTCCATGATCGCGTCGGGGCCGGATGCGAAACGTCCGCCCCACATCTGGTTGGAGGATTTGGTGTCCTTTGTGCCGTCGGCCATGAAAGATGCCTGCCTTAAGGGTGCGTGCCCTGGAGAATGAAATGACGACAAGAAAGCTGTTCAGGCTGCCATCCTTGAAATTGATCGCGATAGCCACCGTCGCAGGCATAATTGCCGGTGCGGCAGCGGTTTACATTAAGGAGACCGGGTATGGCAATGCCGGCGGCGAAACGGTCTCTGCCGAGTGCACCGCCGCCAAAGATCTCGCTCAGAAGATTACGCCGCTCGCCAAAGGCGAGGTGGCGGCGATGGTTGCTGCCAACGCGCCGCGAAAGCTCCCGTCCGTCGCCTTTAACGGTCCAGACGGCAAGCCGATGACGCTCGAGAACTTCGCGGGCAAGACCGTGCTTCTCAATCTCTGGGCGACATGGTGCGTGCCCTGCCGCGAAGAAATGCCGGCGCTGAATGCGCTGGAGAAGGAGATGGGCAGCGACAAATTCCAAGTCGTGGCAGTCAATATCGATACCGGAAATGACGAGAAACCGAAGGCATTCCTAAGCGAGACCGGGGTCGATTCCCTACAGTTTTATCGCGACAATACGATTGGTGTCTTCAACAGCCTGAAGAAGGAGGGGCTGGCTTTTGGCCTGCCGGTGACTTTGCTCATCGATGACAAAGGGTGTTTGGTTTCGGCAATGAACGGCCCTGCCGCATGGGATAGCGGCGATGCGAAGGCGCTGATCAAGGGTGCTACAGGATCTTAAAGTTACCGCGTCGGGATGGGTGTTTCGCCGCGGTAGTCGTAGAAGCCGCGGCCGGACTTGCGGCCGAGCCAGCCGGCCTCGACATACTTCACCAGCAGTGGGCAGGGGCGGTACTTGGAATCGGCCAGGCCGTCATGCAGCACCTGCATGATCGAGAGGCAGGTGTCGAGGCCGATGAAATCGGCAAGCTGAAGCGGGCCCATCGGGTGGTTGGCGCCGAGCTTCATCGCCGTGTCGATGGCATCGACAGTGCCGACACCTTCGTAGAGCGTGTAGATCGCCTCATTGATCATCGGCAGCAGGATACGGTTGACGATGAAGGCGGGAAAGTCTTCCGCAACCGTGATGGTCTTGTCCAGCGATGCGACGAATTCCTTTGCGGTCGAAAACGTGGTTTCGTCCGTTGCTATGCCGCGCACCAATTCCACCAGCTTCATCACCGGGACTGGGTTCATGAAATGGATGCCCATGAAGTGCTCGGGCCGGTCGGTTGCCGAAGCCAGACGGGTGATGGACAGCGAGGAGGTGTTCGTCGCAAGCAGCGCGCCCGGCTTCAGCACTGGACAGACCTGCGCGTAGATCTTGCGTTTTACGGCTTCCTCCTCTGTCGCCGCCTCGATAACGAGGTCGGAGGGAGCAAGGTCATTCAGATTGGCGGAGCCGGAGATGCGAGAAAGGGTCGCTTTGCGCTCCTCATCCGTCATCTTGCCGCTCGTTACCTGACGGGCGAGGTTGCCGTTGATGGTCGCAAGACCGGATTCAATGCGCTCCTGTGTCACGTCGTAAAGCTGGACCTTGTAGCCCGCAGCTGCTGAAACATGCGCGATGCCGCAACCCATCTGGCCCGCACCGACGATACCAATCGTTTTCAACACCGCACTCATCTCCAAACCCCCGCGGCAGCTTCCCCGCCCCGCCGTATTGTTCTAATGAAACTGCCGGGCAAAAGGATCGCCCGGCAGCAGTAGTAGCGCCATAAGAGATAATTTTCCAGTCATTCGCAAGTGCGAAAAGCTGGCAATCTGCCTGATTAAAGAGCTTTCTCAAGTTCCGGCAGTGCCTCGAAGAGATCGGCGACGAGGCCGTAGTCGGCGACCTGGAAGATCGGGGCTTCCTCATCCTTGTTGATGGCGACGATGACCTTCGAGTCCTTCATGCCGGCGAGGTGCTGGATGGCGCCGGAAATACCGCAGGCGATGTAGAGCTCCGGGGCAACCACCTTACCGGTCTGGCCGACCTGCCAGTCGTTCGGCGCATAGCCGGCATCGACGGCCGCGCGCGAAGCGCCGACGGCCGCACCAAGCTTGTCGGCGAGCGGCAGGATGACCTCCTTGAATTTCTCGGCGGAACCGAGAGCCCTACCGCCGGAGATGATGATCCTGGCCGACGTCAGTTCCGGACGGTCGGAGGCCGACAGCGCGTCCTTGACGAAAGTCGAAAGCCCAGGATCGGAAGCAGCCGGAATTGCCTCGACGGACGCCGAACCGCTTGTCTCCGCAGCGGCGAAGGATGCCGTGCGTACGGTGATGACCTTCTTGGCGTCGGTTGCCTGCACCGTCTGGATGGCGTTGCCGGCGTAGATCGGGCGCTTGAAGGTGTCCGGCGAGATGACCTCGATGATTTCCGAGACCTGCGCCACGTCGAGCAACGCGGCAACGCGCGGCAGCACGTTCTTGCCGGTCGAGGTCGCCGCCGCAATGATCGTGTCGTAGCTGCCAGCGAGCGAAACGATGAGATCGGCCAGCGGTTCAGCCAGATTGTTTGCGAGCTCGCCGCTTTCGGCGAGCAGCACCTTGGAGACGCCGGAAAGCTTGGCGGCGGCATCGGCAGCCGCCTTGGCGCCCTTGCCGGCAACCAGCACAGTGACATCGCCGCCGATCTGGCTTGCAGCGGTCAGCGCCTTGGCGGTCTGGTCGGAAAGGCTCGAATTGTCGTGGTCAGCCAGAAGCAGAATGGCCATGGTCGTATTTCCTTTCTCGAACCTTAGAGGACGCCGGCTTCGGTCTTGAGCTTCTCGACGAGCTCGGCGACCGACTTGACCTTGACGCCCGCCTTGCGGCCCGACGGCTCCTCGGTCTTCAGCACTTTCAGGCGCGGCGTAGTATCGACGCCGAAGTCGGCCGGGCTCTTCTTGTCGAGCGGCTTCTTCTTCGCCTTCATGATGTTCGGCAGCGAGGCATAGCGCGGTTCGTTGAGGCGAAGGTCGGTGGTGACGACGGCCGGAAGCTTGATGTCGATCGTCTGCAGGCCGCCATCCACTTCGCGGGTCACGGTCGCCTTGCCGTCGCCGATCTCGATCTTCGAGGCGAAGGTCGCCTGGGCGGTGCCGAGAAGAGCTGCCAGCATCTGGCCGGTCTGGTTCGAATCGTCGTCGATTGCCTGCTTGCCGACGATGATCAGACCCGGCTGTTCGGCGTCGGCGACGCCCTTGAGGATCTTCGCAACGGCAAGCGGCTCGACGGCATCGTCAGTCTCGACGAGGATCGCCCGGTCGGCGCCCATGGCGAGTGCTGTGCGCAGCGTTTCCTCGGCTTTGGCGGGGCCGATCGAAACAACGATCACTTCCTCGGCCTTGCCGGCTTCCTTCAGACGCAGCGCCTCTTCCACCGAAATCTCGTCGAACGGGTTCATCGACATCTTGACGTTGGAAAGCTCGACGCCCGTGCCGTCCTGCTTGACGCGGATCTTCACATTGTAATCAACCACCCGCTTCACGGGGACCAGAATCTTCATGGGGTCCTTCCTTCAACTCTTTCGCCAAGAAAATGCGCGCTTCGGCGCCGCTCCGATTGTCGAATGGCGACATGGATACGCGTTTTTCCTCCAAATACAACGCTTGCCAGTCGCAGACAGACAAATTGCATCTGCAAATATATGACGCTTACGTTCACGTCAATATTCAGCGCTGCCTGATTTCTAACTTAGCGTCCGGACGCCCCATCCTCAGCGGCGGCAACTGCTCGCCTTACCGCCGGCGTACTGCGAACGGCGCGTGGCGTGACGATCTCACGATCGAACAGCGGTACGCCCTTTCGGCGCATGAAGAAGACGAGTGCGGCGCCGGCTGTGATACCGCCGGCATGGGCACCCCAGGAAACATTGCCGTCCAGATCGATGAACAGCATGAAAAACTGCTGGCCGATCCAAAGGAGCAGCGGCACGAAGGCGGGAAGCGGCAAAGGAACGCGCAAGAAGACAAGCACCCAGACTTTCACGCGAGGGTGAAGGACGACATAGGCTGCAACCACGCCGGAGATCGCGCCGGAGGCGCCGACCAGCGGCGCCTGCGATTCAGACACGAGCAGACCGTGGCAAAGCGCGCCGAAGGCGGCGCAAACGAGATAGAAGATCAGGAAGCGGAAATGCCCCATGGCATCCTCGACATTATCGCCGAAGACCCAGAGGAAGATCATGTTGGAAGCGAGGTGCCAGAAGCCGGCATGCACAAAGGCATGGGTGATGTAGGTCAGCGGCTCCGGAACAATCGCAAGGCCGGGAGCCAGTGTCGCGTAGTCAAAGGCGACCGCTGGTATGTAGCCGAGGCCGACCGCCGTGGCCTGAGCCGTCTGTTCCGGAGCGAAGAAGCCGGTGAAAAGCCAGACGGCGATATTCATTCCGATCAAGCCCAGCGTCACCCACTGGACCTTGATGTGCTTCAGCGTATTGGCATCGTGCAGCGGTATGAACATAAAGCCTGCCCCGGCTCTCGTGATGGCCGGAGCCTACCTGTTTTTTCCGGGAACCCAAAGTACATCCGCGTTGCCGTGGCTATTCGCATGGCGTGCCGCAACGAAAAGGAAATCCGAAAGCCGGTTGACATATTTCAGGGCAGCTTCGCTGACGATTTCGCCTTCCGTGCGGGCGAGTTCCACCATCAGTCTTTCCGCGCGGCGCGCGATGGTGCGCGCCAGATGAAGATAGGCAGCTGCCGAATGACCGCCGGGCAGAACGAAGGATTTCAAGGGTTGCAGATCGGCATTCAATTCATCGATCTCGCTCTCGATCCGCGCCACCTGCGTATCGATGATGCGCAACGGCTCGTGCGCCGGTGGCTTGCCGTCGTCGGGCGTCGCAAGGTCTGCGCCGAGGTCGAAGAGATCGTTCTGGATCAGTATCAGCATTCTCTCGAGAACCGGCATGCCCTGCATATGCAGTCTTGCGACGCCGATTGCGGAGTTGACTTCGTCGATCGTGCCGTAGGCTTCCACGCGCAGGTCGTATTTGAGACGGCGCGGTCCGGAAACAAGCGCCGTCGTGCCGTCGTCGCCAGTCTTCGTGTAGATCTTGTTGAGCGTTACCATTGCCTCCCCCTTCTTCCCGGCGTTAACTAGGGCGGCCGCCGCCTGTCAGCCAGAGCGTCAGCATGATCAGGATCACAGCGATCGCTTGCAGCAGCACGCGGAGTTGCATCAGCTTGTTGGAAGTGTTCGCGTCGCCGCCCTTCATCATGTTGAAAAGGCCGCGGACCAGCACGAGCGCGACGACGCCCATCATGATGATCGCGAAAAGATAGGTGGCCGTGGACATGGCGGTCGGCTTTCTTGGTCAGTCGGTCCAGCGCATCAGGCGATAGAAGAGATCCGCCGGAAACAGCCTCTTCAGCAGCATGCCCTGTTTTGCCGGAGTCGTTACAGGATAATGTGGCTTCGGATTGTTCGAGTTCAATGCGTGTTGCAACACGGCATAAACGGCGTCGGGTTGAAGTTTATGTCGGTTCTTCGGACCCGTCCCGTCAAGCCGTGCAAGTTGCCGGCGGTAATCTGCCGCATGCACGGAATTGCGGACGTCGATATGCTCCTTGAACTTGGCGAGCGCGTTGGCGGTAAAGCGCGAGGCAATCGGACCCGGCTCGATCAGGCTCACATGGATGCCGCTGCCTTGAAGCTCCATGCGCAAGGTGATGCTCAAGCCTTCGAGCGCGAACTTCGAAGCGGTGTAGGCGCCGCGGAAGCGATAGGGCACGACGCCGAGAATGGACGAGCATTGCACGATGCGGCCCGAGCCTTGCTTTCTCATCAGCGGCAGCACTTGCCGCGTCAACTCGTGCCAGCCGAAGAAATTCGTTTCGAACTGAGCACGCAGCACTTCGGTCGTCAAGTCCTCGACTGCGCCGGGCTGGCCGTAGGCGCCGTTGTTGAAAAGTGCGTCGATGCGCCCGCCACTTACCTCGGCTACATTGCGAACGAAATCAGTGATCGTGTCAGGCCGCGTATAATCCATCAGGAAGGCTTCGATTCCTTCTTCCTGGAGCGGTCCTAGGTCACCGTGCTTTCGCACTGTCGCAAAGACGCGCCAGTCGTCTGTCTTCAGGGCTCGCGCGCAATAGGCACCGATGCCGGATGAGCATCCGGTCACGATGATGGTGCGCTGCTCGGCCATGGAATGATTCCTGTACAAATTGGGACTCGTTTCCCATATTCGAACCGACGATACAATGAAGAATGCCTGGGGATCGAATGCCGAAGATAGTGCGGACGCTCTATGATGTGGCATATGACGCGATCTGCCACCTCATCGAGGATGACGGTTTCGCAATGGCGAGCCACGTCGCATTATCGATCTTGCTGGCGGTTTTCCCCTTTTTGATCTTCGGCACGACGCTCGCAAACTTCCTCGGCGCCGACCAGTTCTCCTCCACGGCCGTCCATCTTATTTTCGATACTTGGCCTGAAGCGATTGCCAAGCCCATAGCCGATCAGGTGTTGCAGGTTCTGACCATCCCGCGCGGCGGGTTGCTGACGGTCTCAGTACTGGCGGCGGCCTACTTCGCCTCCAACGGCGTCGAGGCGTTGCGCATATCGCTCAACCGCGCCTACCGCGTGCAGGAGACGCGAGCCTGGTATATCACGCGCCTTGCCAGCCTCGGTTACGTGCTGATCGCCGTGATCATTTTTGCCGCCATCAGCATCCTGCTCGTCGCCGTGCCGTTCGCGCTCGATTATGCCCGGCAGTGGTTTCCGCTCTTTGCCGATACGCTAGAGATTGTTTTCAGCTGGCGAATCTACGGAACACTCTTTGTGCTGACGGTTGGCCTGCTTGTCGTTCACCTCTGGCTGCCTGCCGGCCGCAGGCGGGTTTACGACGTCATTCCCGGGGTCTTGCTGACACTGCTTCTCTGGTTCGCTGGCGCGCTGATCTTCGCCTATTACCTCGCCACCTTCGCGAACTATACGGCGACCTATGCGGGTCTGGCATCTGTGATGGTCGTGCTGATCTTCCTCTACATGGTGGGGGTGATCTTCATCGTCGGCGCAGAGATCAATGCGGCGCTGATGAAATTCCGGGTGCGTGCGATCTTCGCACGCAATTTCCTGAGCGGGCAGGGCAGCAAGCCTTCAAAGACCGACAAGGTGCCGGATGTCGGCCGCCGATAGCCCTTTGCCCCGCAACGCCGCAAGCCCGGTATCGCCATTGCTTTTCGAGAGTTTGCGTCCGCTCGCATCCGTCACCAGCCGATGGTGGTGATAGATCGGCTGAGGCAGGTCGAGCAATACCTGCAGCAGCCGGTGGACCGATGTTGCATGAAAGAGGTCGAGCCCGCGCACGACATGCGTGACGCACTGCAGCGCATCGTCAATCACAACCGAGAGGTGATAGCTCGACGGCGCATCCGAGCGCGAAAGAACAACATCCCCCCACACCGATGGATCGGCCGCAATTTCCCCGGTCTCGCCGTCGCCGGTCTCGCTCCAATATAAAACATGGCCGGCAACCTGCAGTGCGCGCGTCATATCCAGACGCCAGGCGTGTTTCAGTCCGGAGGCAAACATCCTGCCCCGCTCGCCCTCACTTCGGTCGCGATCATCGGCTGGGTAGTGCGGCGAACCGTCCGGGTCGCGCGGCCAGGGGCTGCCGCCGGCTTCGGAAGCGGACACTCTGGCTCTCACCTGGCCGCGTGTCAAAAACGAAGGATAGACCAGTCCACGTTTGATCAGACCATGCAACGCCGCATGATATTCCGCGAAATGGTCGGATTGCCGCCGGACGGGTTTCTCCCAGCTGATCCCGAGCCATTCGAGGTCGGCATAGATGCCCGCTTCGAATTCGGGTGTACAACGCGTCAGATCGATGTCTTCGATGCGCAGCAACAGGCGTCCGCCCGCGGCCACGGCCATGTCCTGATTGAGGAAGGCCGAAAGCGCGTGGCCGAGATGCAGCGGGCCGTTGGGGCTGGGCGCAAAACGGAAAACGGGCTTTTGACGCTGAGTCGTGACCATGCTTTCTTCTGCCACGAATTCGAAACTATCGCGAGGCAACGTGCAGATCATCCGAAGCGACGAGGATATCCGTGAGGGACTAAAGCATCTGCTTCGCCTCGACCCGCGGCTCGCCGGTATTGCCGAGGAGGCGGGGCCGATTCCGCTGCGCCTTCATGAGCCGGGTTTTGCAGGCCTTGCGCATATCATTGTTTCGCAGATGGTTTCGCGTGCAAGCGCCGATGCCATCTGGCGACGGATGTCGCCTGCCGAAGGGTTGCTGACGGCAAAAAGCTATGTCGCGCTGCGACCGGATGCCTGGCGGGAATTCGGTCTGTCGCGTGCCAAGGCGACAACGCTCTCGAGCATCGCCGAAGCAGTCGTATCCGGCCGCCTTGATCTCGCACTTCTTTCCTCGAAGCCGCCGGCAGAGGCGCTTGCCGAGTTGACGGCGCTGAAGGGCGTCGGTCCCTGGACGGCAGAAGTCTATCTGATGTTTTGCGGCGGGCATGCAGATGTCTTCCCGTCGGGAGACGTCGCATTGCAGAACGCCGTCGCTGCAGCCTTTGGTCTCGCACAGCGCCCGCAGGCGAAAGCGCTCGCCTCACTTGCCACGACCTGGTCTCCCTGGAGATCCGTTGCAGCAAGGCTTTTCTGGGCTTACTACGCTCAGAAACTCGGTCGCGGGCTCCTGCCGGTCGGCTGATGGGCTGTGCTCATCGAATTGCCGTTATTGACTGAATTTATTGGACTTCACAAGGCTGTCACAACCAGCCTAATATAAGGATGCAGATGCCGAATCGCTCAGGAGAGTCCCTTGACGATTGCAGTCTCCCCCCAGGCCCTGCCGGCGCTCGTCCTGAACGCTGACTACCGGCCTTTGAGTTATTATCCCTTGTCGCTCTGGTCCTGGCAGGACGCGATCAAGGCGGTTTTCCTTGACCGCGTGAATATCATCGCGGAATACGAACACTCAGTTTCCTCGCCGAGCTTCTCGATGCGGCTTCCAAGCGTTGTCTGCCTCAAGACTTACGTTCAGCCTTCGCGGAACCCGGCCTTCACCCGGTTCAATGTCTTTCTCCGCGATAAGTTCGAATGTCAGTATTGCGGCGAACATGACGATCTGACCTTCGATCACGTCATCCCGCGTGCCCATGGTGGCGAGACGACCTGGCAAAATGTCGTGGCGGCCTGCTCTCCCTGCAATCTCAGGAAGGGCAGCAAGCTGCCGAAGCAGGCAGGCATGTTCCCCTCGCAGAAGCCGTATCAGCCGACCGTGCAGGATCTTCACAACAATGGCCGGCTTTTCCCGCCGAACTATCTGCACGACAGCTGGCTCGACTATCTGTACTGGGATACCGAACTGCAGCCCTGATCGCTGCTATTCCCTTGCTTATGCCGATTTGCGGACGCCGATGAACGCGAAGGCCGCAAGGATCAGGCTGGTGATCACATTCCAGCCGGCAAAGGAAAGACCGAGCACGCGCAGCGCTGCATCCGTGCAGGACGGGCCGGTAACTGTGTTGAGTTCCGTTAGCAGGTCGCCGGCATTCTGTGTCATGCCGCTTGCACTGGTCGAGCAGGTCGCAGGCCCCGCCCAGAAATGCCATTCGACGCCGGCGTGATAGACCCCCATGCCGGCACCGACCACCATTAGGATACCCGCCGCCAAAAGCAGCGCGCGGGCGACCCAGTTCGGCAGACCGAAGAGCGACGCGAGCGCACCGAGTATCGCGATCGGAATGCCGTAGTAATAGGGTTGGCGCTGCAGCAGGCAAAGCGCACAGGGGATGTAGCCGCCGATATATTGGAAGCCTAGCGCGGTGCCGACGACCGCTGACATGCCGAGCGCCAGGAGCAGCGAATAGAAAACGACCGGGCGGGAAAGGGGCGAGGCGATGGCAGTCATGGCGGAACTCCGCGAGGTTGGCTCAGTGGGCAAGGTAGCGATAGACAATATAAAGCACGATGGCGACCACTGCACCGATGCTGACGATATGTCCCAGGCGCTTTTCGATGAAATGGCGGATCGGCTCGCCGTAGCGGCGAAGCAGCCAGGCCAGGAATAGGAAGCGCGCACCGCGGGCGACGATGGCCGAGACTATGAACAGCCATATATTGACGTGGATCACGCCGGACAGGATCGTCACGATCTTAATCGGCGGCAGGTGCGCCAGTCCCGACGTCACCAACAAAAGCAGGATCGTTTCGTAGGTGACATAGGATTTCATCTGCTCGAAGGCATCAAGCTTCCCGTAAAATTCCAGCACCGGCCGCGCCACGGTCTCGTAGGCATAGAAGCCAAGCGCCCAGCCGGCGATCCCACCGAGAACCGAGGCGACTGTAGCAACGATCGCATATCGATATGAGCGCTCCGGCTTGGCGAGCGCCATGGGCAGAAAAAGGACGTCGGCCGGGACGAGAAAGACGGAGCTTTCGACGAAGGCGATAACGGCGAGCCAGACTTCGGCCGATCTGCGGGCCGCAAGAGACATGGTCCAGTCGTATAGTCTGCGGAGCATTCCATTCCTTTCGTGCTGCGGTGCAAAAGCTTTAGGGGGGCAGTCCGGCGCTGTAAATGCCTAGTGTGGCAATGATGCCAGCGTGCCACGAAAATTTTCGTGATCCGTATAGCGGCTGTGCTCCCAAGTCTTCGGGAGATTGCGAATCGGAAAAACCGCTGCAAGCCATGGTGCTGCTCTACCACGCTTTCAGGCACCTGAAGATGCAGCGCGACTTTGCCGCTTCCGGCCGATCCGATCCCCGACGATTTTTAACGCGGAAGCTTATTGGCCTTCGGTCGAAGGCTCACGTTGTTCGGCCTGCGCCTCGCGCTTCGCGTTCAGCGCGTTCATCTCCGTGCGCTCCCGTGCCATGTCGCTGACGGCAGATCTCAAAGCAGGGTGGCGGGCCGTGAACATGTTGAAGTCCCGGCGTTCCAGTACCAGGAACTGGCAAAAATCGATGGCAATAACATCGGCCGTCCGCCTCCCGCCGCTCAGGAGCGCCATTTCACCGAAAAATGCACCAGGTTCGAGACGGACGGCGCCGCCGGGAAGACGGACCTCCACGGCCCCGGACGAGAGAAAATACATGCCGTCGCCGCGGTCGCCCTTGCGCATGACGCGTTCACCGGGCAGCGCCGATTTGGGGCGGAAGAGGAGGAGCAGTTCTTCCTGCGAGTGCTCATCAACCTTGGCGAAAAGCGGAAAAGTCTCAATCAGTTGCTGAATCTCCAGCTGATGCTGGCGCTCCCGCGCTTCGTTGAGCGCCCTGATCTTTTCAAGCTCGCGGCTGAGTAGCTCATGCCGGCGCCGCCCGTAACGATTGCTGAGCACCGGCCATCTGCCGTGCACATAGGTGTGCAGTGCTTCGGCGCCGGCGCAGACGAGCGGATTGAGCGTGATCGAAATGATCGCGGAGGCGAGGATGACATCCTGTCCGTCGTTCGGCAACAATCCGAGGGAAACGCCGAGACCGGCAAGAATGAAGGAGAATTCGCCGATCTGCGCCAATCCGCCTGAGACGGTCAGCGCCATTCCGATCGGATAGCGAAGCAGCGTGACAATCGCAAAGGAGATGATTGCCTTGCCGACGATGATCAACGCCAGCGCGCTGATGACGACCATCGGCTGGCGTATCAGAATCGATGGATCGAACAGCATGCCGACCGACACGAAGAACAAGACCGAAAAGGCGTTCTGAAGCGGCAGAGAATCGGCCGCCGCCCGGTGACTGAGATTGGACTCGCTCATCACGACGCCCGCGAAGAAAGCGCCGAGGGCGAACGAGACGCCGAAGATTTCGGCAGAGCCGAAGGCGATGCCAAGCGCGATGGCGAGGACCGTCAGGGTGAAGAGTTCGCGCGAGCCGGTTCGGGCGACGAGCGTCAGGAGCCAGGGAACGATCTTCGGGCCGACAAAGATCGCCATGACCGCAAAAGCGCCGACCTTCAACAAAGTCAGCGCGATCGCCAACGAAAGCGGCAGCCCAGCGCCGTGTGCAGCGTCGCTGGCGGCGTGGCCGCCGAGCAATTCGGCAAGGGCAGGCAGCAGCACCAGCGCCAGGACCATCGCCAGATCTTCGACGATCAGCCAGCCGACTGCGACGCGGCCGCTGGCGGAATTCAGGAGGTTTCGCTCCTCCAGAACCTTCAGCAGCACAACGGTGCTCGCCACCGACAGGCTGAGGCCGAAGACGATCCCGGCGCCGAGTCCCCAGCCCCACCATTGGGCGAGTCCGATACCGAGCAGCGTAGCAATGACGATCCGGATGATCGCACCCGGCACGGCGATACCGCGCACTGCAAGCAGGTCAGCGGCGGAAAAATGGAGCCCGACGCCGAACATCAGCAGGATGACGCCCATCTCCGCCAACTGGCCGGCAAGCCCCGTGTCGGCCACGAAGCCGGGCGTGAACGGTCCCATGAGTATGCCTGCGACGAGATAGCCGACCAGCGGCGGCAGTCGCAGCCTGTCGGCCACATATCCCAGCACCGCCGCAAAGACGAAGCTGACGGCGACTGTGGCAATAAGCGTTACTTCCTGATGCACATCCGTCCCTTGATGTTCGTTGGCGGCTGCCACTTTGACCGAAGTGTGAGGGAAATTAAATGCTTGATTTGAGCTCTCGTGTCACCGGCAAATACCGAGCTCCAGCGATACTGAGGTGTTCTCGCGGCGACACCAGTTTGGCGTCAGCTTCGGAGATCAATATAAGCGGACACTAAAACAGAAGACGCTGTCTCATTGGAGATTTCCATGCGAGAAATAGAAGCTGTTGATGTCGCGTTCAAAGGGTCTTTCGGCGCTGTCGAATTCGGATACGTCCGTGAGGTATTTCTTGAGGACGAAGCCTGCTGGGGTCTGTTCGATTCCGAAGGCGACGTGATCTTCGTCGGCGACGACCTGGACGAATGCCGATCCTTTGCTGCAAAGGAGGAGATCAGGATTCAGCTGATCCAGTAGGAGTCGTTGCGTGGTCCCGCACTTCTTGCAGCTCTTTTTGCAAGCACCGCCGCGTTAACTACGCATTCAGCGCGATAAGCACTGGATGTAGTCGTAACTGACGACGAAAGCAATCCTGCTAGAGCGCCGTGACGCTTGCCGCTCTGTCACTGGCTGGGACAAATGGCAGATTTATCAAGTAGAAGCAAAGCCGCTCTTTGTCGGTGGTGCCCCATGCCGGAGTCGAACCAGCACTTCTTTCGAAACTCGATTTTGAGTCGAGCGCGTCTACCAATTCCGCCAATGGGGCAACGGATACCGACGAGCCGGGTGTCTAACATGCGATCGCCCGACCGCGCAAGACGGCGGGCGGGCTTATCTGGCTGAATTGATACGGCTTCCGACGCGACATTCAAGCCTTCTGCGATCATTCAGCGGCGGCCGGTGCCCGTTCGGTCAGGCCGGACTTCTTCAACGTGATGGCGAGGATCGAGGCGAGCAGGCAGAAGGCGCCGGCAACGAAGAAGGCCGGCAGGTAGCTCGAGAGCTCGGTACGCGAAAGGCCGGCACCGTAAGCAGCGGTTGCAGCGCCCAGTTGATGACCAGCAAAGACCCAGCCGAAGACCATGCCGGCCTTTTCCCGGCCGAATCGGTCGGCCGCTATTTTGACGGTCGGCGGAACAGTGGCGATCCAGTCGAGGCCGTAGAAGACCGCGAAGATCGAAAGACCGTAGAAGCTGAAATCACTGAAGGGCAGGAAGAGCAGCGAGAGGCCGCGCAGACCGTAATACCAGAAGAGCAGCCAGCGGTTGTCAAAGCGGTCCGACAGCCAGCCTGAACCGATCGTGCCGAAGAAATCGAAGATGCCCATGACGGCCAGCACACTAGCCGCCGCGACCGGCAAGATGCCGAAGTCGCCGCAAAGCGTGACGAAATGGGTCTGGATCAGGCCGTTGGTGCTGAGGCCGCAGATGAAAAAGGTGGCGAACAGGATCCAGAAGGTCGAAGTGCCGGAGATGTCTTTCAAGACCGTGACCGGCATTTTCAGGGCGCCGATCAGCGTGCCGCGTGCCGGCGGTGACGTGACATGCGTCTCGCCGAGCGAGGGCAGGTTCACGTCCGAGGGCCGGTCGCGCATGAAGGCAAGCACGGCAAGTGCGGCAACCATGATCATGGCGCAGACGAAGAAGACCGTGGAGCGCCAGCCATAGCGTTCCGTCAGCTCCGCCATCAGCGGGAGGAAGACGAGTTGGCCGGTGGCCGAGCTTGCCGAAAGCATCCCGACGACAAGACCGCGATGTTTCGTGAACCAGCGGGCAGATATGGTTGCCGCCAGCACCATGGCCGTCAGGCCGGTGCCGAAACCGACGACGATGCCCCAGAGCAGCAGAAGCTGCCAGAGCGATGTCATGAAGAGTGAGCCGACGAAGCCCGCGCCGATCAGGGCAAGTGCGAAGACGATGACCTTGCGCACGCCGAAATAGTTCATGAAGGCTGCTGCGAAGGGACCCATCAGCCCAAAGAGGAGCAGACGAATCGCAAGCGCAGAGGAAATCTGCGAGGTTTCCCAGCCGAACTCGTCCTGAAGCGGCTTGATAAGTACGCCGGGCGCGCCCATGGCGCCGGCTGTGACCAGCATGGTCAGGAAGGTCGCCCCGACGACGATCCATCCGTAGTGGATGTTGCGGCGTGCAAGGGTGGAGGCAAGCGCAGTAGAAACCATGGGGCAACTTCCATTCGTTGGATACATCAGATTTAGATGATGGCCATCATATTTCTTGCATATTGATGATGGGCATCATATAATTTGTCAAGAGACTATTTTCCGGAGCCGGCTCATGCGCGTCAGCCGCGAAAAATTTGCAGAAAATCGCCAGAAGATCCTGGAGGTCGCGGGCGTGATGTTCCGCGAAAATGGGTTTGATGGCGTCGGCGTTGCCGATATCATGAAAGCCTGCGGACTGACGCATGGCGGCTTTTATGGTCACTTCCAATCAAAGGAAGATCTGCAGCTGGAGGTCAGTCGCGCCCTGATCGCCAAGGTGGAAGCGCGGTGGAAGGCTCTGATTGCAGGTGCGCCTGATCGCCCCCTGGAAGCCCTCCTCGACCACTATGTTTCCTGGTTATCCGTCGACAATCCAGGCTCGAGTTGCGTCTTCGTGGCGCTGATGGAAGAGGTGAGCCGCAGCAGCGGTGCCGTGCGGGAGACATTCAATGATGGACTTTCCACACTTGTCGATATCCTGGCCGAGATCGTTCAGGGCGACACACCGGAAGAGCGCCGCGAGAACGGCTTTACGACGCTCTCGTCCATGATGGGGGCCGTCAGCCTGGCGCGCGCGGTTGAAAATCGCGAACTGGCGGGCCAGTTCCTGTCGACGATGCGGGAGAAGTTGGCACCGGCAAAATCCGTCGATGCCTAAGCGACGCGGTTAAGCTTATCTGCGTTATTTGAAGCCTTCCACGTGATGCGGCACATACGGTTCTTCGAGAGCGGCGACGTCCTCGGCGCTGAGCTTGACAGTCAATGCGCGAACAGCGTCCGAGAGATGATGCGGCTTTGATGCGCCGATGATCGGTGCGGTCACTGCGCTCTTCTGCAAGATCCAAGCGGTGGTGATCTGGGCACGAGAGACTCCATGCGCTTTCGCGAGCCGTCCGACTGTCTCGATGATTTTGCGGTCGGCATCTTCGGCCTGCCGATAGAGCGTCTTGCCGAATTCATCCGTTTCCGTGCGGGCGGTCTTCTCGTCCCAGTCGCGCGCCAGACGGCCGCGGGCAAGCGGACTCCAAGGGATGACGGCAATCTTCTGATCCTCGCAGAAAGGCAGCATCTCGCGTTCTTCCTCGCGATAGAGAAGATTTAGGTGATCCTGCATGCTGACGAATTGCGTCCAGCCGTTCAGCCGCGATGTATAGACCATCTTCGCGAACTGCCAGGAATACATGGAGGAGGCGCCGATATAGCGTGCCTTGCCGGCCTTCACGACATCGTGCAACGCCTCCAGCGTTTCCTCGATTGGTGTCGTGTAATCGAAGCGGTGGATCTGGAAGAGGTCGACATAATCCGTGCCGAGCCGGCGCAGGCTGTTGTCGATCTCGTCGAAGATTGCCTTACGAGAAAGGCCGGCGCCGTTCGGGCCGGGGCGCATGCGGTTGAAGACCTTGGTCGCGAGCACGATATCCTCCCGCTTCGCGAAATCCTTGATTGCCCGCCCGACGATTTCCTCCGACGAGCCGTCGGAATAGGTATTCGCCGTATCCAGGAAATTGATCCCGAGATCGAGCGCTTGCTTGATGATCGTGCGGCTTTCCTCCTCGCCGAGCGTCCAGACGTGGTTGCCGCGGCCCGGATCGCCGAAGGTCATGCAACCGAGACAAATCTTCGAAACTTCGAAGCCAGTGCCTCCGAATTTGACATAGTCCATGAAATGACTCCGTGAATGAATCTCAAGCCCCGAGACGCCTCGGGATGATGTAGGGCGCAATCGGTGAGAATGTCAGCGATCCCGGACAGGTATATTTTAGGGAGATCGGCGCGGTCATGACCTGGAGCTTTGAAGCACGCGATTCGGCGATCTTGCGCTTGATCGCTGCAAAGTGTTAGCTGGTGCAGCACTCATTGGATTTCGAGCATGAGACTGCCTGCCTGCGATCGCTATGACGATCTTTATCGCGATTTTGCGTGGGAGATTTCGGAAGATTTCAATATCGGGCGTGCCGTAAGCGACGAATGGGCGGCGCAGGCGCCGGAACGCATCTGTCTTGAACATTTCAGCCCGGATGGCCGCCATCTGTCGATGACCTACGGTGCGCTGGCGGAGCGCTCGTCGTCTTTTGCCAGTGCATTAACGTCGCTTAGCATTCGCCGTGGCGATCGCGTGGCGCTGCTTCTGCCGCAATGTTTCGAGACGGTGATCGCCCATGTGGCGATCTACAAGATGGGCGCGATTGTGCTGCCGCTCGCGCTGCTCTTCGGCGTCGAAGCGCTGGAATACCGACTGAGAACGTCAGGCGCCGCCGTGATCGTCACCAACTCCTTCGGCCTCGAGCGTGTGAACCAGATTCGCGAAAACCTGCCGGAACTTAGGACGGTCATCAGCATCGATGGCGGCGAAGCGCTTGCTTTCGGAGCACTCGCCGAGGCGCATCCGCCGATTTTCGACGTTGCTAAGACCAGCCCGGACGATCCGGCGTTGATGATCTTCACATCAGGCACGACGGGGCCGCCGAAGGGCGCGTTGCATGGCCATCGCGTTCTGGCGGGCCACATCCCCGGAATGCAATTTGCGCATGAAGGTTTTCCGCAGCCCGGCGACAAGGTCTGGACGCCGTCCGACTGGGCCTGGGCGGGCGGGCTGCTGAATGCGCTGCTGCCAAGCCTCCTGCTTGGCGTTCCTGTCGTTTCCTCTCCGGCGCAGAAATTCGACGCCGATATGGCCTATCGCATCATGGCCGAGATGAAGGTGCGGAATGCCTTCATTCCGCCGACAGCGCTGCGTCTGCTGAAATCGATCAGTGATCCCCGTGCGAAATTCGATCTCAATCTGCGGACAATCGGCTCCGCTGGTGAATCGCTCGGCCGAGAAACCTATGAATGGGCGCGTCAGACGCTCGGCATCTCCGTCAACGAATTCTATGGCCAGACGGAGTGCAATTTCGTGCTCTCCTCGAGTGCAGGCTACGGTGTCACGAAAGCCGGCGCGATCGGCCGTGCGGTTCCCGGTCATCAGGTCGCGATCATCGGCGAGAATGGTGATGAGTTGCCCGCCGGCGAGTCAGGCCAGATTGCTATCAAGGCGCCCGATCCGGTGATGTTCCTCGGTTATTGGAACGACGAGGAGGCAACCAGGAAGAAGTTCATCAAAGGCTGGATGCTGACCGGGGATCTCGCTCACCAGAATGAAGAGGGTTACGTCACATTCGAGGGCCGGGACGATGACGTCATCACCTCGTCAGGCTATCGCATCGGTCCCGCAGAAATCGAGGACTGTCTATCCGGCCACCCGGCCGTGCAGCTTGCCGCCGTCGTTGGCAAGCCGGACCCGGTGCGTACTGAGATCGTCAAAGCTTATATCGTGCTTTCGCCTGACCACACGCCCAGCGATGCGCTTGGCGCTGAAATCCGCGACTGGGTGAAGATGCGGCTTTCGATGCATGAATATCCGCGAGAGGTGGAATTCGTGGATGCACTTCCGCTGACGACGACAGGCAAGGTCATCCGCAGACTTCTGCGCGAAAAGGCGGCCGGCGAGGGGCCTAACCGCGCCGTGTGAGCGATATGATCTTCTCGCGCAGCATCTTTGCCATATTGCGGGTGCTGCGATACATGTGCAACTGAGCGGCAGCCTGCCGGACATCGCGGTCGCCGTTCTGCGTCAGGCCGATCACCAGCGTTCCCATTTCCTCGCGCTCCTGCCAGAAACGGCTCATGATCGGATGATCCGGCACCGCGCAGGAATCGGAACGCACGATATTCGCATCGTCGAGATGCCATTCCGTCAGTTCGGCCATCAGCAGCTTGCCCGGTGAATAGCGGGCATAGGCCTCGTCGTAGGCTGTCTTCCAGGTGTAGGCCTCGCCGCCCATCATCAGCACGACTGTTGCCGCGATTGCCTTGCCGTTCAGGTCGATTGTGTGAATACGCACAGCGTCGATCGCCGCGAGGTTCGAGACGGCTTCTCGGGCGAAGGCAGTGTGGTAGCGGTCGGTCGCCAGCGCACTACGCTTCTTGCCTTTCCAGCCGCCGGCTTCCATTGTCAGGAATTCCTCGAACCGCGCATGAACATCGCGGGGCTGCCGCGCAACGACATAAACGGCAGTGCCTAGCTCTTCCAGCTGCCGCCACTGACGGCGCATTTCTCTCATATGCGAGGAAGAGATGGTATGACCAAGATAGCCCATGGCGTCTTCCTCGCTTTTCAGCATCGGCCGCTGGAACGGATTGGTGACCGTGACCGGCAGGTTGCGGCTCAGCGCGACGGCCTTTGCCACGCGGGCAAAGATGCCGTTCAGGCGAATATCCGGCAGCACCAGCGTTGCAGGAAGGTTCAGATCGTGCGCCGTCAAGCCCTCAAAAAGGTTGTCCAGCGTCTCGGCTGCATCTTCTGCGTCGACCAGGGGAGTGCCGAGCGGTGCGAAGCTGTTCGACCATGCGCGGATGATCGAGGGGCCGACGGCAAAGCCGGGTCTTTCGACGGAGAACGGCATCAGGAAGCGCAAGCGGCTGCGTTGGCCGTTCTCGTCGCGGATCAGCGCGAAATTCACCTGCCGGTCTTCAAGCCGCGGCATGGCGGGCGCGAGGAAGCGGCCGGTGAAGAAAACATTCGGCTCCATCGCGCGGTTCGAAAGGAAATCCAATTCGTCCTGCAATTCATAGCCGAGTTTGCCGGGATAGAGGCAGAGCTCGCGGCCCGGGCGCCCGATCTCAATGCGCGCTTCGGCCTGCGGCAGGTCGAAGCGTATCGAGGCAAGCTCGTGAACCATGCGGTTGGCATTGGTATCTGTGCTTTCGGTGACGGGGGGGACACGCACCATTATCGGACTCTCGTTTCTATTGTTGCCGGCGGGTGGCTGAACGCAAAAAGGACAATGCCGAGCGCCCGGCGCACGGCGATGTGCAGCAGGATCGCTTCCACACCCATTGCCGATGCCGTCGCAATAGCGGTGCCGATGGTGCCAAGGTGCGGGATCAGGGCGATGTTCAAGGAGACGTTTGCCGTGAGCGCGGCGACATAGAGGGCAACACAGAGGTTTTGCTTTCCGGCCATCATCAGCAGCGTTTCGGCCGGGCCGACGAGGGCTTTGGCCAGGATGCCCGCAAGCAGGATCGCCATCAGGACATAACCTGCGGTAAAGGCGCCGCCGAAAAGCGACAGCAGAAGGTGGCCGAATGCCACGACTGCAAGCCCGATGGCGAGTGCCGGCCAGAAGGTCCACCGCGCAGCGTCTATCGCCGCTGCGGCAAGCTGCTCGCGGGTGCCGGCTGCGATAATGCTGGAAAAGCGCGGACCGGAGGCAGCCTTTACCGAGAACATGATGAAATGCACCAGCGCTATCGTTTTTGCCGCGGCAAAATAGATCGCCACGTCGTGCGGCTCGAGGAAGATGCCGACGACAAGGACGTCCGAGTTGGTCAAGAGGAAGCTCACGCCTTCGACCAGGAAAATCGGGAAGGCGATGTTCAGCCAATTGAGGAAATCGACCTTGCGCGGTCCTTCGCTATAGTGGCGGCGCAGGCGGAAAAGAGTCGCGATATATTGGCCGAGGGTGGTGACATAGGCTGCGGCCAGCGCGGCCTTCATGGCGGTGACGGCGGAATGCTCCGCACCGGCGCCAATCGCCATCAGCATGAAGAGAATGATGAGCACAGGCCGGATGATGTAGACCGGGCTTAGCGCCATGACGGGCCAGTGATTGGCGCGCGAGGTGCCTTCCAGAATGTCGCCGAGCGCGATCATCGGCATGGCGAGAAGGCCGAGGAAGACGGGAACGAGATAGTAGGGCTCGATCCTATCACCCAGGAAATGCAGTCCTGCCATACCGGCAGCCATCACCAGCGTTCCGGAAAGCATGGCGAAGACGCGGGCCGTTCCCGTCAGGCCACGAATTTCCTCAAAGGCACCCACAGCCTTGTATTGCGGCAGGAAACGAACGATCGCCGTGTGAAAGCCGAGACACGAGAGATCGCCGAACAGGACGATCAGAACCCAGACAAACACGAAGATCCCGTATTCATATTCGCCCATGAGGCGCGCGAGAATGATCTGGGAAATGAAGGCGAGGGCGGCGCTCAGGATGCGAATCGAAAAGGCGGTGAGCGCCATGCGCTGTGCGGTTGCCTTGTCGCCGTGTCCGGTCAGAACTGCGGCAAGCATGCGAAGCAGTCGGCCCCCCGCCGGACGCAGGCCCGCAGGCAGCAGTCTTTCCGCTGTTTCAATGACCGCCATTACGAACACGCAACACTCTGAACTCAGGCAATTCGTATCGGAAGTCTTGCCAGATCAGGGTTAAGAAACGGTTGTGGCGAGCACATTATCCTTAACCGCCAGCGCAATTCACACAAAAGAAATGCCGCCCGAAGGCGGCATTTCTTGAGCTTCCTGCTGTTGCTCAGGCTTCGGCAAATGCACCGTGGCAATGCTTGAATTTCTTGCCCGAACCGCAGGGGCAGGACTCGTTGCGGCCGACCTTGCCCCAGGTGGAGGGGTTGTTCGGATCCCGATTTTCCGGAGAGACGGTCACTTCGGATGCCTGATAGACCGGCCCGAAATCGTTCTCGCCCGTGTCGGGGTCCAGGTGCTGGGCGTGCATGACCGGCAGTTCCGGCTCGGCGGGCGCCTGCTGGACCAGTTCGACGCGCATCATCTGCGCGGTCACTGCCTGGCGCAGGCTGTTCAGCAGCGTCTGGAAGAGCTCGAAGGCTTCGGACTTGTATTCCTGCAGCGGATCGCGCTGGGCATAGCCGCGGAAGCCGATGACGGAACGCAGGTGATCAAGGTTGACGATATGCTCGCGCCAGAGATGGTCCAGCGTCTGCATCACGATCGAACGCTCGACATAATGCATGATATCCGGGCCGAAGCGCTCTGCCTTTTCGGTGAAGGCGGCGTTGGCAGCTTCGGTCAGGCGCTCGCGAATGTCGTCCTCGGCAATGCCTTCTTCCTTCACCCAATCCTCGATTGGCAGATCGAGGTTGAGAAGCGCGGCGACCTGCTCCCTCAGTCCGGCAGCATCCCACTGCTCGGCATAGGCACGCTCGGGAATGTGCTTCTCAACGAGGTCTTCGATGACCTCGCGGCGCATGTCGGAAACGGTCTCGGAGATGTTCGAAGCCTCCATCAGTTCAAGGCGCTGCTCGAAGATCACCTTGCGCTGATCGTTCAGAACGTCGTCATACTTCAGCAGGTTCTTGCGGATATCGAAGTTGCGGGCCTCGACCTTCTTCTGGGCGCGCTCCAGAGCCTTGTTGATCCACGGATGAACGATTGCCTCGCCTTCCTTGAGACCGAGCTTCTGCAGCATGCCGTCCATGCGGTCGGAGCCGAAGATGCGCATCAGGTCGTCCTGAAGCGACAGGTAGAACTTGGAGCGGCCCGGGTCACCCTGACGGCCGGAACGGCCACGGAGCTGATTGTCGATGCGGCGGCTTTCATGGCGCTCCGTCGCGATGACGTAGAGACCGCCGGCAGTGATCGCCTGCTCCTTGAGCTTCTGGATCTCCGCGGTGATCGCCGAAATCTTGGCGTCGCGCTCCGGACCGGGCTCGACTTCGCCAAGCTCGCGCTCGATGCGCATGTCGAGGTTGCCGCCGAGCTGGATGTCGGTGCCGCGGCCCGCCATGTTGGTTGCGATCGTGACCGCGCCCGGTACGCCGGCCTGCGCAACGATATAGGCTTCCTGCTCGTGATAGCGGGCGTTCAGGACCTGGAAGTCCTTGAAACCCTGCTTGCGCATCAGTTCAGCCAGAAGTTCGGATTTTTCGATGGAGGTTGTGCCGACAAGCACCGGCTGGCCGCGCTTCTGGGCGTCCGCTATCTCGGCGATGATCGCTTTGTATTTTTCCTCAAAGGTCCGGTAGACCTCGTCGTCTTCGTCGAGACGCTGGATCGGCAGGTTCGTCGGCACTTCGACGACGTCGAGGCCGTAGATGTTGGCGAATTCTTCCGCTTCCGTCTGCGCCGTACCAGTCATGCCGGCGAGCTTGTCGTACATGCGGAAATAGTTCTGGAAGGTGATCTGCGCCAGCGTTTGGTTTTCCGGCTGGATCTGTACCTTTTCCTTGGCTTCCAGCGCCTGATGCTGCCCTTCCGAATAGCGGCGGCCCGGCATCATGCGGCCGGTGAATTCGTCGATGATGACGATTTCATCGTTGCGGACGATGTAGTCCTTGTCACGCTGGAAGAGCTTGTGAGCCTTCAGCGCATTGTTGACGTGGTGAACGATCGCAACGTTTTCTATGTCGTAGAGCGCGCTGCCTTTCAGGAGGTCCGCCGCCTTCAGCAGACCTTCGAGCTTTTCAGTACCAACTTCGGAAAAGTTCGCCGAACGTTGCTTCTCGTCGATTTCGTAATCTTCTTCCGACAAGAGCGGAATAAAGGCGTCGATCGTATTGTAGAGATCGGAGCGGTCGTCGAGCGGACCGGAGATGATAAGCGGCGTGCGCGCTTCGTCGACCAGGATCGAGTCCACTTCGTCGACGATGGCGAAGTTATGGCCGCGCTGAACCATCTGGCCCTTCTCGTACTTCATGTTGTCGCGAAGATAATCGAAGCCGAGTTCGTTGTTGGTCGCGTAGGTGATGTCGCATTTGTAGGCGGCAGCGCGCTCCTCGTCCGACAGACCATGAACGATGACGCCCGTGGTAAGCCCGAGGAAGTTATAGATGCGACCCATGTTGGCCGCGTCGCGGCGCGCGAGGTAGTCGTTGACGGTGACGACGTGGACACCCTTGCCGGAAAGCGCATTCAGGTAAACCGGCAGCGTCGCAACCAGCGTCTTACCTTCGCCGGTCTTCATTTCGGCGATGGCGTTGGAATGCAGGATCATGCCGCCGACAAGCTGCACGTCAAAAGGCCGCAGGCCGAGGACGCGGCGCGAAGCTTCGCGCACGACGGCGAATGCCGGAACGAGGATGTCGTCAAGCGTCTTGCCGTCCGCCAGCATCTTGCGGAACTCGACCGTCTGGGCGGCGAGCTGCTCGTCGCTCAAGGCCTTCGTCTTCTCTTCAATCGAGTTGATGGCGGCGACGTTCGGCTGGAACGACCGCACGCGGCGGTCGTTGGCAGAGCCAAATATTTTGCGGGCGAGACCGCCGAAGCTGACCATATGACTGGTCCTTTCTCAATATTCATCTCTGGCTTTTCTTACACGCACACCCAGCCGAAAATCAGGCACACGTGTCGAAAACGCCAGGAAACTTTTCTGGACGCGAGGTTGCGTGACAGATAAGAGGGGGGTCGAATGATGTCAACGGATTTGGCTGATATAGAAAGGCCACATTCCAGTGTTGATGGCTGTTTTGGGCTGGATTCACGAATGCTGAAGCCGGTGGTGTAACTCTGAAAGGTTATTTGATGTTGAGCTACAACAAACTCGCCGTGATGGCGCTTGCAACTTTTGTTGCGCTCCAGGCGCCGGTCTATGCGGAAGACAAGCCGGATGCCGTCGTTGCTAAGGTCGGCGATCTTGAGATCCATCAGTCGGAACTCGATCTAGCCGTCGCCAACCTCGATCCCCAGCTCGCACAGCTTCCGGACGATCAGAAGAAGGTTGCTGCGCTTTCGGCTGCGATTGACGTCAAGCTGCTCGCCGCCGATGCCTCCGCCGAGAAGCTCGATCAGACCAGCGAATTCAAGAAGCGCGTACAGTATCTCTCGGATCGGGAACTGCATAATGCCTATTTCAAGAAACATGTCGTCGATACCGTTACCGACGATGAAGTGAAGGCGCGCTATGACAAGGAAGTCGCAGCCCTTCCGAAGCAGGAAGAAGTTCACGCCCGCCACATCCTCGTGAAGACGGAGGACGAGGCCAAGGACGTCATCAAGCAGCTCGATGGCGGCAAGGACTTCGCAAGCCTTGCGAAGGAAAAGTCCACCGACCCGAATAAGGCTGACGGCGGCGATCTCGGCTATTTTACCAAGGGCCGCATGGTCAAGGAATTCGAGGATGCAGCCTTCTCTCTCGAAAAGGGCACCTATTCCAAGACGCCGGTGAAGACCGATTTCGGCTTCCACGTCATCAAGGTTGAAGACAAGCGCGACGCTCCGCCGCCGCCGTTCGATCAGGTCAAGGACCAGGTTCGTCAGCTCGTCATGCGTGACAAGTATCTTGCGCTCCTCGCCAAAGCGAAGGAAACGTCCAAGGTCGATATCATGGACGAAACGCTCCGCAAGGGCTACGACGACGCGAACAAGCAGCAGGCGCCAACAACGCAGCCGCAGCAGTAAATTCCATCAAGGGCCCGGTTCTGCCGGGGCCCTTCACTATCCTCTGTTTTTGCATTTCCGGACGGCGAACCGGTTTCCACTTCGCCTGGAAATGCCCAAAGCCAGGTCGATCATTATGTCCGGTTCTGTTTCTCCGCTCGCTCCGAAAACCTTTGCCACGATGCCCGCGCTGCGCGGTTTGCGCATGGCGACCGCTTCTGCAGGCATCAAGTATAAGAACCGGACGGACGTGCTGATGATGGTCTTCGACAAGCCGGCGGCCGTTGCCGGGGTCTTCACGCGATCGAAGTGCCCGTCGGCGCCGGTCGATTTCTGCCGTGCCAATCTGCCGCATGGCGTGGCGCGAGCCGTCGTTGTCAATTCCGGCAACGCCAATGCCTTCACCGGTCTGAAGGGACGCCAGGCAACCGCATTGACGGCGAAGTCGGCTGCCACAGCCGTCGGCTGCGCCGAGAACGAAGTCTATCTGGCCTCGACCGGCGTGATCGGGGAGCCACTGGATGCAACGAAATTCGCAGGCGTTCTCGATCGAATGCATGCGGAGGCGGCCAGCGATATCTGGTTCGAAGCCGCCAAAGCGATCATGACCACGGACACCTATCCGAAGGTTTCGACCCGCAGTGCCGAAATCGCCGGTGTAAAGGTGACGATTAACGGCATTGCCAAGGGCGCCGGGATGATCGCACCCGACATGGCGACCATGCTTTCTTTCGTCGTTACCGATGCCGACATCGCGCCTGCCGCTTTGCAGTCCCTGCTTTCGAATGGCGTCGGCCCGACCTTCAATTCGATGACGGTGGATAGTGATACGTCCACTTCCGATACGCTGATGCTGTTTGCGACGGCTGCCGCGGCCGAGGACGGCCAGGTCCGCATCGAGCGTGCCGACGATCCGCGCCTTGCCGCCTTCCGCGCAGCGCTCAATGAAGTGCTGAAGGATTTGTCGCTGCAAGTCTGCCGCGATGGCGAAGGCGCCACCAAGATGCTGGAAATCACTGTGACCGGTGCCGAGAGCGACGCGGCGGCCAAGCGCATTGCCCTTTCGATCGCCAATTCGCCCCTGGTGAAGACGGCTGCCGCCGGCGAAGACGCCAATTGGGGCCGTATCGTCATGGCCGTCGGCAAGGCCGGCGAGATGGCCGATCGCGATCGGCTTGCCATCTGGTTCGGCGATGTCCGTGTTGCCGTTAACGGTGAGCGCGACCCCGATTACTCGGAGGAAGCCGCCTCGAATGTGATGAAGAAGCAGGATATTCCTGTCAAAGTCGATATCGGGCTCGGCGCGGGTACCGCTACGGTCTGGACCTGCGACCTCACAAAGGAGTATGTGGCGATCAACGGCGACTACCGGAGCTGATCGTTCATTGACAGAAACGTTGTCCCAAAAGGCAAATCTGCCACTGGTACGAAGGCTCGAAGCCGTCGGCTTCCGGGCGTGGCCGGCTTCCTCCGTGCAATATGACGGCAGCTGGCAGGTGAGGCTGACGGCCGGCCATCCGTCGAACCGGTTGAATTCCATCGTGCCGCTCGACCCTTCCGACCATCGCGACGTCGAAGTCCGGCTGGAGAAGGCGAGCCGCAGGTTCGAGGCTTACGGCCGTCCGGCCGTTCTTCGCCAAACGCCGCTTGCGTCGCCGGTTCTGATCGATCTCGTCAAGGAGCGGCAGTGGACGCATTTCGATGAGACAATCGTCATGACCTGCGACCTGACGCATGCCGAACTACCGGACACACTCGATCACCTGCCGACACATGACATCGGTCGCTTCGTCGATGCCAATCTCTCGACGGATCAGGTCTCCCCGAAGCTGAAGCCCGCGCTTGCGGAAATCATCAACGCGATAGGACCGCCGTGCGGTCTCTTCATGATCGAGGATCCGGAAACCGGTCCGCTTGCAAGTGTGCTTTGCGTTCAAGACAACGATCTTGCCGGCATTATGTCGCTCTCAGTGGCTAAGGAGCGGCGGCGCGAGGGTCTCGGCCTTGAAATTCTGACGTCTGCCCTTCGCTGGGCGCGCATGCGCAGCGCCCGCTCGGCCTGGTTGCAGGTCAAGGCCGCGAACGAACCGGCTCTGGCGCTCTATGATCGTCTCGGTTTCCGTGAAGCTTATCGCTATTGCTACTGGCGCCAGGAACAGGCGCAATGAACGAAACCGGCAAGAAGATTCTGTTGGTTGCCGCATGCGCGCTGATCGATTCCGACGGCCGTATTCTTCTGGCACAGCGTCCGGAGGGAAAGTCGCTTGCCGGCCTGTGGGAATTTCCTGGCGGCAAGGTCGAACTGGGGGAAACGCCGGAGGAAACTCTGGTGCGCGAACTTGAGGAAGAACTCGATATCCGGACCAAGATCGCTTGTCTCGCACCATTGACATTTGCCAGCCACAGCTACGACACATTTCACCTCCTGATGCCACTTTATGTCTGCCGCCGCTATGAGGGTATTCCGCATGGCAAGGAAGGCCAGGCTTTGAAATGGGTAAAACCTATGGCTCTCAGGGATTACCCGATGCCGCCCGCCGACGAGCCGCTGATCCCGATGCTTCAGGATCTGCTTTAGCGAATTATCGCTTTCTTGCGGCAAAGTGCCGTTTTCGGCCAGGGTTATTAATCGATCGTTTATCACCTTCTGCCTAAGATCGGCCTCAATCAAGCAACTGGCGTATTTGTAAAAGGCTTGACGCATGGACGACGATTTCTGGAAAGCTGTCCGGGAGAAAGAACAGAGCTCGAATGCTTCGCGCAGGACGGGCGCGCTCAATCTCGCTTTGCTTTTCGGCACTGCCGTCGTTGCCCTGACGCTCATCCTCACGCCGATGCTCGCCGACAAGTCCAAGTCGAGCGTTTTCGCCAGTGTTCCGGCTGAGTTCGATACGATCACGACCGGATCGATCCCGGGCACGGAAAACGGCAAGCGCTACACGATCCGACGTAGCGTCCTGCAGGAGACGCCCGGCTCGGTTTGCGTCGTGCAAGGGTACGGTTCAGGAGCCGGTTGCTGAAGAAATTAGGTCTCCGCCGCATCGCGAAAGGTTTGTCATGCGCATTCTGAAAGCTTTCCTTGCAGATGCCCGTGGCGCGACCGCCGTCGAATACGGTCTCCTGGCCGCCCTGATTTCAGTGGCCCTTATCGGTGGGCTGACGACCTTCGGCAACAGCCTGCAAGACACTTTCAATACCGTGAGCAACAATCTCGATAGTGACTAAGCGCCGAACTGGAAGCTCTACTTCCATTCACTGTTTCAGCTTGTGCTCTTCCACGCGCAAAGCATCGGCAAGCCGCGCTTTCGCCGAGCCTGGCTGCAACGGCTTCTGCTGGCTTTCATGCGGCGCCCATCCTGAAACATAAATGATCGAGAACATCGCTCTGATACGCCCGTCTGGATCGGAATAGCGCTCGGCATAGATTTCCGCCGCGCGGAGGAAGAATGCGCGGGTGGGCGGCTTGCGGCTGCGGGCCGCGAGGGGATTGGCCATGCCCATAGCGCGCAGGTCTTTCATCAACGGGAAGATGGAGTCGTAGCGGACCGTATAGACCTCGGCGTCGATTACCGGCAGCGCGAAGCCGGCGCGCTGGAGGAGGCCGCCGACGTCGCGGACGTCGGCGAACGGGATCACGCGTGGGCTGGCGCCGCCGGTCATCTCCGCTTCCGTTGCAAGCAGAACGTCCCGAAGCTCCTGAAGAGTACCGGCTCCTGGGATTGCCGCAAGAAACAGGCCGTCGGGCCTGAGGGCGCGGCGTATCTGGATGAAGACGCCGGGCGTGTCGTTGGTGAGATGCAAACAGAGCGGCGCAAGAATGAGATTGGCTGATTGCGGTTCGATCGGCACTTCCTCAAGCGGCGCCGTGACCAGCACGTCGTTAGGCGCGGCAAATACCTGCTCTGCCTCGACCCGGGTCATCGCACCGATCTTACCCGTTGCAATTGCTGCCCGCGCCGCTGCTCCTGTCATCCCATGCAGCTCCACGGCGGTGTCGAAATGGCGTTCGACGACGGCCAGCCGGTCGGCAAGTTCCGCGGCAGCAATATCCAGAAGGAAGGCAGCTTTCGGATCCGCGTTTTTCAGCGCGCGACGGCGGTTTGCGGCGATCGCGGTCCGGTCGAAGATTATATCCATACGGATGTCCATAATCCTGCGAGCGAAGGGCGGCAAGGCGGATTTTCCTTTCTTGCGGAAAGCGCTAGTCTTCGCCAATGGGGCTCATCAATTTCAAGCGGCCGGGGGCCTGCTGGGGTCAATCGCCCCACGCACAGGTTGGGCTCGGCGCAAAGGCGTGCGAGGACAATGTGCGCGGTGCGTTCGCGATCGCCAAGGGCCGGAAAAACGGTGTTTTCGGCAAGGGCATCGTCTTATAGACGACGTCGATACGAGCGGTGCTAACCTCCGTGCGGCAACCCGCACGCTTCGGCGGGCGGGCGGGCGCCGTGGGCATCACGGTTTTAACCTTTGCAAGCGCTTTCGCAGAACCTATATGACAAAGGAAAACTGGCATCCATTTGGAGACCATATATGGCACCCGTCACCATCTATACGCGGCAGTTCTGCGGCTATTGCACCCGCGCCAAGTCCCTCCTCGAAGAGAAGGGGATCGATTATGTCGAACACGACGCGACCTTTTCGCCAGACCTCCGCCAAGAGATGGTTGGCAAGTCAAACGGCAGGACGACCTTCCCGCAGATCTTCGTTGGCGCGCAGCATGTCGGCGGATGCGATGATCTTTATGCACTGGAAGGGGCCGGCAGGCTCGATCCCATGCTGGTAGCCCAAAGGGGGGACCGATGACGTTCAAGGCCGCTGCCGTTCAGATGTGTTCCGGTGTCGATCCGGCAAGGAATGCCGCCTCTATGATGCACTTGGTGCGTGAAGCAGCAGCCCAAGGCGCGATCTATGTGCAGACGCCGGAAATGACCGGCATGCTGCAGCGCGACAAGATTGCCGCGAAAGCGGTGCTGCGCGACGAGACCGACGATATTATCGTCAGGACGGCATCCGCGCTTGCTGCTGAACTTGGCATCTACTTGCATGTCGGCTCGACGGCGATCGCCCTCGATGACGGCAAGATCGCCAATCGCGGCTTTCTCTTCGGCCCAGATGGCAAAATTCTGAATCGCTACGACAAGATCCACATGTTCGATGTCGATCTCGATCACGGTGAAAGCTGGCGGGAAAGTGCTGCCTATCGTCCGGGTTCGGAGGCGCGCGTCCTGTCGCTGCCCTTCGCGGAAATGGGCTTTACGATATGCTACGATGTCCGGTTTCCTGCGCTTTTCCGCGCCCAGGCGATTGCAGGGGCGGAAGTCATGACTGTGCCTGCCGCGTTCACGAGGCAGACGGGTGAGGCGCATTGGGAAATCCTGCTTCGCGCCCGCGCCATCGAAAACGGGGTCTTCGTCATTGCCGCGGCCCAGGCTGGAGTCCATGAGGACGGCCGCGAGACATACGGCCATTCGATGATCATCGATCCCTGGGGTAAGGTGCTGGCGTCGGCCGGCGGTACGGGCGAGGTGGTGATTGTGGCGGATATCGATCGAACGGCGGTCAAGGCCGCGCATGACAAGATTCCGAATCTGAAAAACGGGCGCGAATTCTCGATCGAAAAAATCTCGGGGGCTGTCGCAGGAGGCGTCGCCGCTTGATCCGTTATTCCCTCAGTTGCGAGAATGCCCACGAATTCGAAGCCTGGTTTTCCGGAAGTGCCGATTTCGACCGGCAGGTTGCGTCCGGTTACCTCACTTGTCCGGTCTGCAATTCCACGTCCATCTCGAAAACACTGATGGCGCCGTCCGTCTCGACCGCCCGCAAGAAGGACGAGATGAAGACGCTGGCTATGGATACGGCGCGGCGCGAGGCCTTCGAAAAGCTGAAGGCGGCCGTCGCTCACATCAAGGCGAACGCCGAAGATGTCGGCGCGCAGTTTCCCGAAGAAGCCCGCAAGATTCACTACGGCGAGGCGGATGCTCGCGGCATCATGGGACAAGCCACGATCGACGAGGCCCAGGCACTGCTTGAGGAAGGCATCGAAATTGCCGCGCTTCCGGTCCTGCCGGAAGATGTGAACTGATCGCTATTCGGGCCGCTTCGCCAGCAGCATGTAGTTCACGTCCATATCCTTGGATAGGCTCCACTGGTTCGCCAGCGGATTGAAGAAGACGCCGGTGCGATCGATGATCGTCATGCCATTGGCGGTGAGCGGCTTTTCCAGCTCGTCAGGGCGGACCAGCTTTTCATACTGATGCGTGCCGCGCGGCAGCCAGCGCAGGATGTTCTCGGCGGCGAAGATCGCGAGTGCGGCGGCCTTCATCGTGCGGTTGATGGTGGCGACGAACATCAGCCCGCCGGGCCGCACCATCCTCGCGCAGGTCGTCATGAAGAAATCGACGTTGGCGACATGTTCGACGACTTCCATATTCAGGACGATATCGAAGGTCTCTCCTGCTTCCGCAAGCTGTTCGGCGGTGACCGCGCGGTAATCGACTGTGACGCCAGACGCTTGCGCGTGTGTCGAGGCAATGCCGATGTTCTTCTCCGAGGGATCGGCACCGACAACCGTTGCGCCCATGCGGGCGACGGGTTCCGAGAGCAGGCCGCCGCCGCAGCCGATGTCGAGCACGCGCAGGCCCTCCAGCGGCCGCGGGCGTTTCGTGTCGCGGCTGAAGTTTTCGGCAGCCTTGTCGCGGATATAAGTGAGCCGCACCGGGTTGAACTTGTGCAGCGGCCTGAACTTGCCGGTTGGGCTCCACCACTCCGCCGCCATCGCGGAAAAGCGGTCTACCTCGCTCTGGTCGATCGTGCTTTTTGCCGCGTCGCTCATGACCCTGCTCCTTGCGTTCGTCGTGAGTGAAGTCGGACGATCGGCAGCATAAGTCAAGAGGCCGGCAAACGTGGAACGGCAAGACGCGCTTCGAGTGCAGCGCCTATCGCCAACACATGCTCATCGGCAAAGCGACGTCCGACGATCTGCAGCCCGACCGGCATGCCATTTGCAGCGGGACCGACCGGCAGTGAAAGCGCGGGCAGTTGCGGCAACATGTTGAAAGGGCAGGTCATGTCGAGCCCGGCGAAACGGCCGTCTGCGCCGGTGCCGACATAGTCATCGTCGCATTCGCTGGCGAGCGGCGCGGTGATCGCGCAGGTGGGGCAGAGCAGCGCGTCGTAGCTCTCGAACAGCTTTGCCATATCGCGCCACATTGCTGTGCGTAGCAGTTCGACGCGCTTGTAGGCGGTGGCATTCATCGACAAGCCGCGCTCGATCATCGCTACAACGGCGGGGTCCATTTTCTCCCGGTATTCGGCGATCGTCTCGCCGAAGAAGCCAGACATGAAAACGCACCAGAGATCGAACCATTCGTCGTTGACCGCGCGCGTCCAATGCATCGGGACTTCATCGACGATGGCGCCGGCTCGGCGCAGTTCTTCGACCGCGGCCCGTATCGCCTGTTCGACTTCGGGTTGGATGCGGTAATAACCGAGGTCCATTGAGAGTGCGAAACGCTTGTCTTCCAACCGGCCGTCTCGTGCCGCATGTGACACGAAACCGATCGGCAGCGAGGTGATGTCCTCATCGCTCGGACCGCAGGCGGCTTCCATGAAGGCGATGGCATCGTCCACCGTGCGGGCCAGCGGCCCGAAATGCGAGATATTGTCGAAGACGCTTGGCAGGATCGTCATCGGAATTCGTCCGAGGCTTGGCTTGAGACCGACCGTGCCGCAGAACGCGGATGGAATGCGTACGGAGCCGCCCATGTCCGTACCTTCTGCGAAGGGCACGACGCCGGTCGCGACCGCCACGGCTGAGCCGCCAGAGGAGCCACCGGAGGTATGCTCCGGATTCCATGGGTTGCGGGTCACACCCCAACGCGGGCTCGCGGTGAAGCTCGCAAAGGCAAACTCCGGCGTCGTCGTCTTTCCCATCAGAATGGCACCTGCGGCTTGCAAGCGGCGGATGCAGAGTGCTGTTTCGGCGGGCACCCAATCGCCCTTTGTCCAGGAGCCCAACGTTGTCAGATCGCCTACCGTCGGCGTTAGATCTTTGGCTGCAAACGGTACACCGTGCAGCGGGCCGGTCGCTTCGCCGCCGACGATCGAGCGATCCGCCTCTCGGGCCGTTTCGAGCGCCTGCTCCTCGCGGATAATGGTGAATGGGTTCAGCGTCTCGCACACCGCCTTGGCGCGGCGGATCGATTCCGCCACGACGCTTTCGGAGGTGAACCGGCCCTGGCGGATGCCGGTTGCGATCGCGGCCGCGGGAAGGTCCAACGGGTGCGGCATGTCGGTTTCCAGTGGCTTGCTCATCGTGTCTTCTGCCAGCGTGAAGGAGTGCTTGCTGTCTTATGCGGCTTTTCGATCACCAGGACTACTAATGAATTCCGTTTCGAGATGCCCGGATTGCCGTTCTCGGTCCTTTAATTCGGCATTGCGTATTGGATTCTTGAATTTCGGAAACTCGCTGCGTCGAGTGACGTTATCTCGCTGGGACGGGCGGTGTCCCTGTGGATGAGGCTGCGCCGATGACGAACAAAGGGACTGGCAGCGATCATTTGCCCGACGGCATCAGGGACCATCGGGCCTTTCAGCGGCGTGTCTGGATTGTTCAGCGCGCCGCCTGGTTTGTCTTCGGCATCGTTCTCATAAGCTGCCTCTTCGGCGCTCTGGGAAAGGGCGGATATCTTTCCCGCGCCCTGATGGAGACGCCACAAGGAACAGTCGACTACCCAGCCATTTCGCGATGGAATGCGCCGGACGAGATTCATATTCGGTTCGGACCCGGCGATGCTGATCGCGTCTTCATAGCCGATGCGGCGTTCCTGAAGGGCTTCTTCGTCGAGGGCATCGATCCGCCTCCAAAGGCGGTGACGCCAAAAGCCGGCTTGATCCATTATCAGTTTCCCGGGAACCCGGGCCTACCAGTCGATGTCAGGTTCCGCCTCCACACCCAGTCGCCGGGCTTTCATCGCATTCATCTCGGTATCGGCGATCACGTTTCGGCACTGCTTGTCTTGATCCTTCCGTGAGGAGAACTCGATATGGAAAGCGTTATTCGTGGCCTCGCCATCTATTTTGTCCTCCTTGTCATCATACGCCTCTCGGGCCGTCGGACGCTCGCGCAGATGACACCGTTCGATCTCGTGATTCTGTTGGTGATCTCCGAGACGACACAGCAGGCGATGCTCGGCGACGATTTTTCGATAACCAATGCGATAGTGCTGATCCTGACCCTGTTTCTCGCGGATATCCTGCTCTCCTACCTCAAGAGCTGGTCGCCGCTTGCGGGTAAGGTCATCGACGGCGTTCCGACCATTCTGATTACGAATGGGGTTGCAGACCAGGAGGCCTTGCGCGGCTGCAGGCTGCAGATCGAAGATGTGCTCGAGGCCGCGCGTAATCAACAGGGTGTCGAAAGCGTCAAGGACATCCGCTTCGCTATCCTCGAGGTGAGCGGCGCCATCAGCATCATCAAAAATCAATGAGTGCCGAGCCGCGTTCGAAGGCCAGCTTACGGAATCGCAAAGATGCTGATTTCGTGGGCGATGCCGCGAAGCGTGACTTTTTGCGACATCGGATTGAGGCCGCGATCCGTCAGAAGGCTGAAGGCGCGCGGGTCGCCAAGCACCGAGCCGGTTGCGAAGATTTCGCGCGATGTGGCCAGATGCTGGACGCGCGAGGCGATGTTCACCGTCTGCCCGAAGTAATCCTGCCGTTCGTTCAGACTCACGGCGATGCATGGTCCTTCGTGGATGCCGATCTTCAGAAGCAGATCGTCACTGCCGCGTTCCTGGTTGAGCTTGCGCATCGCCTCGCGCATCCGCATGGCTGCGACGACGGCGCGGTCGGGGGTCGGGAAGGTGGCCATCACCGCGTCGCCAATCGTTTTCACAACAGCGCCCGCTTCCGCGCCGACGATGTCGTTGAGAATGCTGAAATGCGTTTTCACGAGGTCGAATGCTGCTAGGTCGCCTACCCTTTCGTAAAGTTCGGTCGAGCCCCGCAGATCGGTGAAGAGGAACGTCAGGCTGGTGATCTTCAACCGCTGATCCACTTCTATCGTGTCGGTGCGATAGATGTCGCGGAAGGTCTGGTTGGAGAGCAGGCGCTTGGCAGTCAGGAACGGGCGGCGGCGGCCGAGCAAACCATGCAGGGCCTCGTTCGCTATGCAAACAGACGGCAAGGTGCGAACCTCGGTATGGTTCTCCACCGAAATACGCACCGGACCGGGCCTCAGCTCGAGGGGCTCGCTATGCCGGTGCGCGCGATCGAACACCAGCGAGAGACTCTGCCGCTCTTTGGTTGGTTCGCCTTTGATATCCAGGAACTGCGCCGCGTGGGTGACCGGTTCGAAGACGATGACGAAATCCGCGGGGAGCTGCAGGGAAATGACGGCTTTCTCGCCGGGCGGCAGCTCAAGGCACTCAAGGATGAATTCATCGACCTCTGCCCCAAAATCCTCTTCCGGCAGGTCGACCCCTGAACTCCAGTATATCTGACGGAAATATTCCAATGGCGGCAGTTCGTGCGGATTGTGGGCGGCAATGCGGCGCACGCGCGGGCTGACGGTGAAGGTGACTTCGACCATCTCGTCCAGTGTCGGCTCGTAGCCCGCCGCACAGAGTGCACAGCTGTATTCGTCGCTCTGGACGGTCCTCAGCGAGGTATTGGCGTCGAGCACCCCGCCACAGCCGGGACACAGCACGTTCCATGATAGGTCGAATATGCCGAGGCGGGAGGCGTGCAGGAAGGCGTTGACCACCTGCTCCTCGCCGAGGGTTTCGCTGGCTGCGAAAGCAAGCGCATTGACACGGCAAAGCTTGCGGTCGGGGGCGTCACGGACGAGCCGCTCGATAGCGTCGACGATTTCGGGCTGCGCAGACTGGCGCAACTGTGCGAATAAAGACTGAGCTTCACCCATGACAAACACCTTACACCGAATCCGATGCGCGATCAGCGGATTTTCTCGAAGTGGCTGAGATTGTCCCGCGGGTCTTTCCGTTTCAATTGAAGGCCACCTTGTCACCCACCTTCAAACTCGCTAAGAGACGCCGCAACTTGGGCCCTTGGGTGCAAGGCTTTAGAAGGGTTCCAGAGACTCCCGATCCGGGCCCTTCGGCCATGCTGTTTTCAGGGCTTCGTCATGCCGGGTCTGGCTTTCGTCTCTCCCGGCGTTTGCTGTGGTAGAGGCTTATGGCACGCATCGTAATGAAATTCGGCGGGACATCCGTCGCTGATCTGGACCGCATCAAGAACGTTGCCCGCCATGTGAAACGTGAAGTCGATGCCGGCCACGAAGTGGCTGTGGTCGTATCGGCGATGTCCGGCAAGACCAACGAACTAGTCGGCTGGGTGCAGGGGGCGCCGAAAGTGGTCGGTGCCAACTCGCCTTTCTACGATGCGCGCGAGTATGACGCGGTCGTCGCCTCCGGCGAACAGGTGACCTCCGGGCTGCTCTCGATCGCTCTGCAGGCCATGGACATCAATGCGCGCTCCTGGCAGGGCTGGCAGATCCCGATCCGCACGGACAATGCGCATGGCGCTGCCCGCATCCTCGAAATCGACGGCGCCGACATCATCAAGCGCATGGGCGAGGGCCAGGTCGCCGTCATCGCCGGTTTCCAGGGTCTTGGGCCGGACAACCGGATCGCGACGCTTGGCCGCGGCGGCTCAGATACTTCGGCGGTGGCGATCGCGGCTGCTGTCAAAGCCGATCGCTGCGATATTTATACCGATGTCGACGGCGTCTATACGACCGATCCGCGCATCGTGCCGCAGGCGCGCCGCTTGAAGAAGATCGCCTTCGAGGAAATGCTCGAAATGGCCTCGCTCGGCGCCAAGGTGCTGCAGGTCCGCTCGGTCGAGCTTGCCATGGTACACAAGGTCCGTACCTTTGTGCGCTCCTCTTTCGAAGATCCCGATGCTCCGGGCATGGGTGATCTGTTGAATCCGCCCGGAACGCTGATTTGTGACGAGGATGAAATCGTGGAACAGGAAGTAGTCACCGGCATCGCCTATGCCAAGGATGAAGCTCAGATATCGCTTCGCCGTCTAGCCGACCGGCCGGGCGTTTCCGCCGCGATCTTCGGGCCGCTGGCCGAGAGCCATATCAACGTCGACATGATCGTTCAGAACATCTCTGAGGACGGCTCGAAGACCGACATGACCTTCACCGTGCCTTCGGGCGACGTCGAGAAGGCGATCAAGGTGCTCGGCGAGAACAAGGAAAAGATCGGCTACGATGTCGTGCAGAACGAATCGGGTCTCGTGAAAGTGTCGGTCATCGGCATCGGCATGCGTTCGCATGCCGGCGTTGCGGCCACCGCATTCAAGGCTCTTGCCGACAAGGGGATCAACATCAAGGCGATCACGACGTCGGAAATCAAGATTTCCATCCTGATCGACGGCCCTTATGCGGAACTCGCTGTCAGGACTTTGCATTCCTGCTACGGTCTGGATAAGAACTGATTCCCAGCAGCCTGCCGCGCGTGTAAGTTGAGAAGTCACGCGGCGCCTGCCGGGTTACTGTACTTTTGTTATTGGAGCTTGAGACGCCATGAGAGACCTATCCGGCGGTCCGCGCGTACTGCTCAAGCGGCTGCGCGAATTGATGGCGGAGCCGCTGGAGCCGCAGGAGCGTCTCGACAGGATCGTTCGGCAGATCGCCAGCAACATGGTGGCGGAGGTCTGCTCCGTCTACGTGCTGCGCTCGGATGGCGTTCTCGAGCTCTATGCGACCGAAGGTCTGAAGAAAGAGGCTGTCCACCTCTCGCAGCTGAAGATGGGGCAAGGTCTCGTTGGTACGATCGCTGCTTCGGCGCAGCCGCTCAACCTTTCCGACGCACAGTCTCACCCTGCTTTCCGTTATCTTCCGGAAACTGGCGAAGAAATCTACCATTCCTTCCTCGGTGTGCCGATCCTTCGCACCGGCCGTTCGCTCGGCGTTCTCGTCGTGCAGAACAAGGCGAGTCGCACCTACCGCGAGGAAGAGCTGGAAGCGCTGGAAACGACGGCGATGGTGCTCGCCGAGATGATCGCCACCGGCGAGCTTAAGCAGATCACCAAGCCTGGCCTCGAACTCGACCTGACGCGTTCGGTCACGATCAATGGCGATACCTATAACGAAGGCATCGGGCTCGGCTACGTCGTGCTGCACGAGCCGCGCATCGTCGTCACCAATCTTCTCAATGAAGATTCGGAGAAGGAAATCCGCAGGCTGGCGGAGGCAATGGGGTCGCTTCGGATTTCGATCGACGACTTGCTGTCGAGCCGCGACGTGTCGATGGAGGGCGAACATCGTGAGGTTCTGGAAACCTACCGCATGTTCGCGCATGACCAGGGCTGGGTACGCAAACTCGAAGAGGCGATCCGCAACGGCCTGACGGCGGAAGCTGCGGTCGAAAAAGTCCAGAGCGACACCAAGGCGCGCATGATACGCCTGACGGATCCTTATCTCCGCGAGCGCATGCATGACTTCGAAGACTTAGCGAACCGCCTTTTGCGGCAACTGACCGGCTATAGCGGCCACACATCGGGTGATGGTTTCCCAAACGATGCGATCATCCTCGCGCGCGCCATGGGCGCTGCCGAACTGCTCGACTACCCGCGCGCAAATGTGCGCGGCTTGGTGCTCGAGGAAGGTGCCGTCACCAGCCACGTCGTCATCGTCGCCCGTGCCATGGGCATTCCGGTGATCGGCCAGGCGGCGGGCGTTGTGGCGCTTGCCGAAAACGGCGATGCCGTGATCATCGATGGCGACGGCGGCCATGTGCATCTGAGGCCAATGCCGGAGCATCAGAGGTCTTACGAGGAAAAAGTCAGGTTCCGCGCGCGCCGACAGGAGCAGTTCCGGGCGCTGCGCTCCGTCGAGCCGCTGACGAAGGACGGGCAGCGGATTTCGCTGCTGATGAATGCCGGGCTTCTGGTCGATCTGCCGCAGCTTGCGGAATCGGGTGCCGAAGGCATTGGCCTTTTCCGCACCGAGTTGCAGTTCATGATCGCTTCCACGATGCCGAAGGCCGACGAGCAAGAAACCTTCTATCGCAATGTGCTGAAGCAGGCGGCCGGCCGCGTCGTTACCTTCCGCACGCTCGATATCGGCGGCGACAAGGTTGTGCCCTATTTCCGCGGCCACGAGGAGGAGAATCCGGCGCTCGGTTGGCGCGCCATTCGCCTGTCGCTCGACCGGCCGGGGCTCTTGCGCACGCAGCTTCGCGCCATGCTGAAGGCGGCGGCTGGTGCCGAGCTGAAGCTCATGGTGCCCATGGTGACCGAGGTTTCCGAGATCGCCGCCGTTCGCGAACTCCTTCAGAAGGAAGTGCAGCACCTTTCCCGCTTCGGCCACGGCCTGCCGCGCAAGCTGCAGTTCGGTGCGATGCTGGAGGTGCCGGCGCTTCTCTGGCAACTCGACGAACTGATGGCGGCGGTCGATTTCGTCTCGGTCGGTTCAAACGATCTCTTCCAGTTTGCTATGGCGGTCGATCGCGGCAATGCGCGCGTTTCCGACCGTTTCGATACACTGGGCAAGCCGTTTCTCAGGCTCTTGCGCGACATCGTGCGAGCCGGCGAGCGCAACAACACGCCGGTGACATTGTGCGGTGAGCTTGCCGGAAAGTCGATCTCGGCGATGGCGCTGATCGGCATCGGATTCCGCTCTGTATCGATGTCTCCGGCCTCGATCGGGCCTGTGAAGGCTATGCTCCTCGGCCTCGACGCAGCGGCTCTGGCAAAGGTCATGAACGACGCGCTGGACGATATCCACGCGACGACCCCGATACGCGAGGTGCTTGCCCACTTCGCCGAGAGCCACAATATTCCCCTTTAGCGAACTATAAGAAGAATCGGAGTCAAGGGTGGCAAAGCTTCCCGTTGAAAAGATGCGCGAGCTGGAACGCCGCTTCGGCGAAATCGAAGCGCGCATGTCGGCTGGTCCATCGGCAGACGTCTACGTGAAGCTTGCCTCCGAATACTCCGAGCTTCAGCCTGTCGTCACGAAGATCCGCGCCTATGAAAAGGCTGAAGCCGAACGTTCCGATCTCGAAGCGTTGCTCGAGGATAAGTCCGTCGACCGCGAGATGCGCGATCTCGCGGAGCAGGAATTGCCGGAGGTGAAGGAGCGCATCGAGGCGCTGGAGCAGGAAATCCAAATCCTGCTGCTACCGAAGGATGCCGCAGACGAAAAGAGCGCGATCCTTGAAATCCGCGCAGGTACGGGAGGCTCGGAAGCCGCACTGTTTGCAGGCGACCTTTTCCGCATGTATGAACGTTTCGCTGCGGCGAACGGCTGGAAGGTCGAGATGCTTTCCGCAAGCGAGGGCGAAGCCGGCGGTTACAAGGAAATCATCGCCACGATCACGGGCAAGGGTGTCTTCGCCAAGCTGAAGTTCGAGTCCGGCGTGCATCGCGTGCAGCGCGTGCCGGAAACGGAAGCGGGCGGCCGCATCCATACGTCGGCAGCAACGGTTGCCGTGCTGCCGGAGGCCGAAGAAATCGACATCGAAATCCGGCCGGAGGACATCCGTATCGATACGATGCGATCATCCGGCGCGGGCGGCCAGCACGTCAACACCACGGATTCGGCGGTGCGTATCACGCATCTGCCGACGGGCATCGTCGTCACCAGTTCGGAAAAATCGCAGCACCAGAACCGGGCCAAGGCAATGCAGGTCCTGCGTTCTCGGCTCTATGATGCCGAACGGCAAAGGGCCGATAGTGAACGTTCTGCCGATCGCAGGAGCCAGGTCGGATCCGGCGATCGCTCGGAGCGGATACGAACCTACAATTTTCCGCAGGGACGCATTACCGATCATCGAATCAACCTGACGCTCTACAAGCTGGACCGGATGATGGAAGGCGAGATCGATGAAGTGGTGAATGCCCTGCTTTCCGATTATCAGGCAAGCCAACTGGCGCAACTTGGCGAGCAGCAATGACCGGAGCGCGGCCGACGGTTTCCAAAGTTCTCGCGGAAGTCCGCCGCCGCTTCACGGAAGCCGGTATCGCCGATGCCGCAACAGATGCAAGATTGCTCGTTGCCGGATTGCTGAAGCTCTCACCGACCGAAATGCTATCACGTAGTAATGAGCCTCTTGCTGCGGAGAAGGAGGCGCTGATACAGGCGGCTGTGGAACGGCGGCTAGCGCATGAGCCGGTCCACCGCATTCTTGGCGAACGGGAATTTTACGGTTTGCCGCTTTCGCTTTCCGCCGAGACGCTGGAGCCGCGGCCGGACACGGAAATTCTCGTCGATGCGGTACTTCCTTATTTAAGAACCCTTGCAAAGACTGAGGCGCATCTCCATATCCTTGACCTAGGAACCGGAACCGGGGCGATATGCCTTGCGCTGTTGCGCGAATGTCCGGAAGCGTCGGGTATCGGAAGCGACGTATCGGTAGATGCCCTTAGGACGGCTGAATCGAACGCTGCAAGAAACGGATTGAAAGAACGGTTTGAGACTGTGCAATCCAGCTGGTTTCAGAACATTCACGGCACGTTTCACGCAATCGTCTCAAATCCGCCCTATATTGCTTCCAATGTCATTGACGATCTCGCTCCTGAAGTGACGAAATTTGATCCGGCGGCAGCTCTGGATGGTGGCCCGGATGGGCTTGACGCATACAAAGCAATAGCCAAGGATGCTGCGAGGTTCGTGCAGCCAAACGGCGTCATAGGACTGGAAATCGGCTACGACCAGCGGAATGATGTGACGGCGGTCTTCGAGGCGGCGGGCTTCAGATGTGTCGAATCCGTAAAGGATTATGGCCAGAACGACCGGGTGCTGGTGTTCGCACTCAGCGCCTGAGCGACAAATTGAAGCATTGAACAGGACATTACTGCGATTGCGAAGAAAAGGCTTGGATTTCCCGGGGAAGCGATATAGGTTGCCCTCACGCGTTGGGCAGTCAGGAAGGAACGTCGATTCGTTCGGTACTTGGTCGGCCTCGGGGGTCCATTCTTTTAAACGAGAGTTTCAAAGGTTGAACACGACCCAATGCGTGAATCAGTCAATATGACTTGAGAACAAGCGGCAGGTCGGCGCGAAGGCGCATTATGCTTGCGGCACGAAGGCCCTGAGCCGGTTTACCGGCCACGGTGGTTGGTGCCATCACTCCACACAAACACAGAATTCAGGTGAACGATCTATGAGGCCAGGACAGCAGAACAAGCGCGGTCGAGGGCGTGGCAGTAACAATAACAGCGGCGGAAATAACAACAACAATTTCAACCGCAAGGGTGGCAATCCGCTGACGCGGACCTACGACAGCTCCGGCCCAGACGTGAAGATCCGCGGTACGGCCCAGCATATTGCGGAAAAGTACTCGCAGCTTGCCCGCGATGCCCAGAGCTCCGGTGACCGCGTCATAGCCGAGAACTACCTACAGCACGCAGAGCACTATTACCGCATCATTGCGGCTGCCCAGACGCAGATGCAGGAACGTTTCCAGCGCGACGATCGGAACGAATATACCGACCGCGAAGGTGGCGAGCGCGATGGCGATGAACTGGATTCTGCAGACAGTGATGATGCCGTCGTCGTTCAGCCGCCGCGCGAGCAAGATCGTCGCGAACAGCGTGCAGGAGATCGTCGCGAACACCGCGCAGAAGCTCCGACTTCCCTACCGGCCCCGGCTCAGGAAACCAACGACGGAACCGGCCCCCAGCCGGACATCGAAGGCATTCCCGCCGAAGTCTCCATGGAGGAAGAAGGCGGCCAGCAGCAGGAGCGTCAACCGCGCCGCCGCAACGCCAGCAACCGTCCGCGCCGCCCCCGCCGCGCTGAAGGCGAGGGCGAAGCTTCCGCCGAAACACCGGCTTTGGCCGAAGCGGCTACCGAATAAGGCCGCCGTCTCCAGCTCACACGAAAATTGTTACGACAGAGCCGGCGAGCACGATTGCCATCACAATATTCAAGGCGCGCGCAATGCGCGCGTCTTGAAGCAGTTTCTGCAGCAATGCGCCCGCCATCAACCAGGCGAGACCACTCGGGAAGGCTGCTACAAAAAATAGAACTGCGAAGGTTGCGGCCAAGCCGAAAGCGCTCCCTGGAGATGCGCTGGAGTAGGCGGCAACCCCACTGACGGCGATCAGCCAGCCCTTCGGATTCATCCATTGAAAGGCCGCAGCTTGCAGAAACCCCACGGCTTTCGCGTCACCTTTCACCTGCGCCACGTCCGCCATCGCGATCTTCCAGGCTAGCCAAAACAAAAAGGCAGCGCCGATCAGATTCATGATCGTCAGCGTAAGTGGATAAAGCAGAAACAGTTGCGCAAGGCCGAGGCCTGCACAGAAGAATAGCGACGACATTCCCAAGGTAGCGCCGAGCACGCAGGGCAGGCCGCGTGTCAAACCCACGAGCGAGCCGGTGGCCATGATCATGACGTTGCTGGGGCCGGGTGTGATGGCGCCAACAATCGAGAAGGTCAGAAATGCAATAATTTGCTCGGCGGTCATCGCAGGCCCGCTGTTTTGGAAGCTGCTATAGGCATACCAGCAGCACCACAATCGGGTCTTGAACGTTTGTGCCGTCAGGCCGCGCCGCGCGTTCGCAGAGAATTCTTCGGCGCGGGTTTCATGGTTCCAGGCTCTTTAAAGTCGCGAAAATCCATCCCATATTCTTCCTCGAATGCTTCGTTCATTTTCCAAAAAGGATGAAGCGACGGCTCGCCTTTTGAGGGAGCTCAATCTCAATCATCGGTCTGTGCCTTATACGGGCAGGGCGATCCATGGAGGTAGAATATGAATATCGAAAAGTATTCCGAGCGGGTACGGGGTTTTGTTCAGTCCGCCCAGACCTATGCCTTGGCACAGGGTCATCAGCAATTCACGCCGGAACATGTGCTCAAGGTCCTGCTTGACGACGATCAAGGTATGGCCGCTTCGCTGATCGAACACGCCGGCGGCGATGCCAAGGCCGCGCGGCTTGCAAACGATGCAGCGCTTGCAAAGCTGCCGAGGATTTCCGGCGGCAACGGCAACATCTATCTCGCCCAGCCGCTCGCCAGAGTTTTTTCTACGGCTGAAGAGGCCGCCAAGAAAGCCGGCGACAGCTTTGTCACCGTCGAGCGGTTGCTGCAGGCCTTGGCGATCGAGACTTCCGCTTCAACCTCAGCGACGCTGAAGAACGCTGGCGTGACGGCGCAGAGCCTCAATCAGGTGATCAACGACATTCGAAAAGGGCGCACGGCGGACTCCGCCAATGCGGAACAAGGCTTCGATTCCCTGAAGAAATACGCCCGCGATCTGACTGGCGAGGCCCGCGAGGGGAAGCTCGATCCGGTGATCGGCCGCGACGACGAGATCCGGCGCGCCATCCAGGTCCTCTCCCGCCGCACCAAGAACAACCCGGTGCTCATCGGTGAGCCCGGTGTCGGCAAGACGGCAATCGTTGAGGGCCTGGCGCTGCGTATCGTCAACGGCGACGTGCCGGAGTCGCTCAAGGACAAGAAGCTGATGGCGCTCGACATGGGCGCGCTGATTGCGGGTGCAAAGTATCGCGGCGAATTCGAAGAGCGGCTGAAAGCCGTGCTCAACGAGGTGCAATCGGAGAACGGCGAGATCATTCTCTTCATCGACGAAATGCACACCCTGGTCGGTGCCGGCAAGGCGGACGGGGCGATGGATGCCTCCAACCTGCTGAAACCTGCGCTTGCCCGCGGCGAGCTGCATTGCGTCGGCGCAACCACGCTCGACGAATATCGCAAACACGTCGAGAAGGACGCGGCGCTTGCTCGACGCTTCCAGCCCGTCATGGTCGAGGAGCCGACGGTCGAGGACACGATTTCGATCCTGCGCGGCCTCAAGGAAAAATACGAGCAGCACCACAAGGTTCGCATTTCGGACTCGTCGCTGGTGGCGGCGGCGACGCTGTCGAACCGCTACATCACCGACCGGTTCCTGCCCGACAAGGCGATCGACCTGATGGACGAGGCGGCCGCGCGGTTGCGCATGCAGGTGGATTCGAAGCCCGAAGAGCTCGACGAGTTCGACCGCCGCATCATGCAGCTGAAAATCGAGCGTGAGGCGCTGAAGAAGGAAACGGATGCGGCTTCCGCCGACCGTCTGACGCGGCTCGATGCCGAACTGACGGACCTAGAGGAGAAAGCCAACGCGCTGACGGCCCGCTGGCAATCTGAAAAGCAGAAGCTCGGCCTTGCCGCCGATCTCAAGAAGAAGCTCGACGACGCCCGCAACGAACTGGCAATCGCCCAGCGCAAGGGTGAATTCCAGCGCGCCGGCGAATTGACCTATGGCGTTATTCCGGAGCTTGAGAAGCAACTGGCCGATGCGGAAAGCCAGGATGGCGACCGCAGCGCGATGGTGCAGGAGGTCGTGACCGCGGACAATATCGCCCAGGTCGTTTCCCGCTGGACCGGCATTCCGGTCGACAAGATGCTGGAAGGTGAACGCGAGAAGCTGCTCAGGATGGAAGACGAACTGGCGACTTCAGTCATAGGCCAGGGCGATGCGGTGCAAGCCGTGTCGCGTGCCGTTCGCCGCGCGCGCGCCGGGCTCCAGGACCCGAGCCGGCCGATCGGCTCGTTCATCTTCTTGGGTCCCACCGGCGTCGGCAAGACGGAGCTTACCAAGGCGCTCGCCCGCTTCCTCTTCGATGACGAGACGGCGATGGTGCGCATGGACATGTCGGAATACATGGAAAAGCACTCCGTGGCCCGGCTGATCGGCGCCCCTCCCGGCTATGTCGGCTACGAGGAAGGCGGCGCATTGACGGAAGCTGTCCGCCGCCGGCCCTATCAGGTGGTGCTCTTCGACGAGATCGAGAAGGCGCATCACGACGTCTTCAACATCCTGCTGCAGGTGCTGGATGACGGACGTCTGACGGACGGCCAGGGCCGCACGGTCGACTTCCGTAATACGATGATCATCATGACCTCGAACCTCGGTGCCGAGTACCTCACCCAACTGGGCGAGGACCAGGACAGCCACACGGTTCGCGAACAGGTGATGGACGTCGTGCGCGTCAATTTCAGGCCGGAATTCCTGAACCGCATCGATGAAATCATCCTCTTCCATCGCCTGAAGCGCGATGAGATGGGCGCAATCGTCGATATCCAGCTGAAACGGCTTGTGGCACTGCTGGCCGAGCGCAAGATCGCGATCAAGCTCGACGACGATGCCCGTAATTGGCTTGCCAACAAAGGTTACGATCCGGCCTATGGCGCGCGGCCGTTGAAGCGGGTGATCCAGAAATATGTCCAGGATCCGCTCGCAGAGCAGATTCTCTCCGGCCAGGTGCCAGACGGATCGACTGTGAAGGTCACCAGCGGTTCCGACCGCTTGCTGTTCCGCCTGCGTAGTTCCGCCGTTAGCGAAGCAGCGTAAAGCCCGGCACCCGGAAGAAGGGGAATGGCGGCTCCGGCCGCCATTTTTGTCTGGCCTACTTGCTGGCGACTTGGTCGACCGGCTGGTTGTTCAGAAGTGTATCGATGCGCTTGCGCTCGTCCTGGAATTTCGCCAGTGCTTCGCCGTTGAGCGACTTGCCGCCCGGCAGGCGGATGCGGAGCGGATCGACTTTGGTGCCGTTGACGATCATCTCGTAGTGCAGATGCGGTCCGGTGGATTCGCCGGTGGTGCCGACCCAGCCGATCACCTGGCCCTGACGAACCTTGGCTCCGGGCACAATGCCTTTGGCAATGGCGCTCTGGTGGTTGTAAGAGGACTCGTATCCGTTGGCGTGGCGGACGATCGTCTGATTGCCGTAGCCGCCGGAATCCCACCCCGCCTTTTCCACCGTGCCGTTGCCGGTCGCGATGATCGGTGTGCCCCGGGGGGCAGCCCAATCCACACCGGTATGCATACGGGCAAAGCCAAGGATCGGGTGGCGGCGCATGCCGAAACCGGACTTGAAGATGCCGTTCGGCACTGGGTTGCGCAGCAGGAACTGGCGGATGCTCTTGCCATCCTGATCGAAGTAGTCGACGTTTCCGTCTGCATCCTGGAAGCGGTAGAAGCGTGTCACCGTATCGCCAAAACGGGCATTCACGTAAAGCAGTTCGGAATCCGGCGTCGCGCGGCCGCTCGAATCGGCGACTGAGAAAAAGGCCTCGAGGAAATCGGTCGGCCTCAATTGCGCCTGGAAGTCAACATTCGCCGCAAGCAGCTTGATGATTAGCGCCGTCATATCCGTAGTCATGCCGTAGGAAAGAGCGGCGCGATAGATGCCATCATAGATGCGCGGCAGGTTCTGGCCGGCGGGAACCGACAGCGAATTGTCGTCGAAGGCAGTCGTGATCGCGTCAAGCATGGGCGGCTCGCTTGCCTCAACGAAGCGGCTCTCATCATCGAGAGCGATCGTGACGAGATGACGCGTTCCGCGATAGACGCTGGCGCGGATGAGCTTGGCCTGTTCACCCTTCTGGATGATGCCGACGCGCAGGACGTCGCCCTTGGCAAGCTCGTCGCTGCCGAGCGGCGGCGCGAGATTGGTGGAGAGCATCTTCGCCTGCGGCTCGGGATAGCCGGAATCCATCAGCGCCTTGACGATGGTGATGTCCTGGCGGGCCGGCACAATGTCGTCGGCAAATTCCTCGGTCTGCGGTGTGATCGATTCCAGCGCGGACACGGTCATGTTCTGCTCGAGAACGCGCGCCGAGAGGCCCGATGTCAGATCGACGTCGTTGTCTTCGTTCGAAAAGCGCTGCGGATCGACATAATAGAGCGCCGCGACTTGAGTGGCCCCGTCGGTCAGCGCCGAACCGTTCGAGCGGACATTCTCCTCGACTTCATCCAGAGTCATGCCAGGTGCTGCCTGAAAATCGCTCTTTCCGGTCGGGAAGGGAATCGTCTTGAGGCTGACCTCGGATTCAACATCCGAGCCGTAGATCGCGCCGGTGCGCGCCGCTGGCGCGGGCTGCACTTCGTCGGCTGCAAAGATCGCGAGAGCGTCGAAATCCGGATAATCCTCGGTCGCCACGTGATTGGCGGCGAGCCGCATCTTCACGTGCGAGAAGGGCTGGCGGCGGACGACTTCCTTGTCGCCGTCATGAACGACAGTCGAAACTTCCATGATTGCCCGGTCCGAAGGCTTGGCCGCGATCGCGGGAGCGATCAGCCGTCCGCCACGGGTAACGGCCGTATCTTCATGGGTATTGACGCTGGCAAAGGCTTCGGCGGGAATTGCCAACTGCTGCCGGCCATCAAGGGCGGCAAAGAGCGCGACACCCATCAGGACGCTTGATGTGATGCCGGTGAGGAACGTGCCCGAAAGCCAGCGTAGAGAAACCTCACGCTTGTCGGGTGCGCGCCTGCCATCGGCGAGAAGCGGAGGCTCGTTGCCCAACGAGCGGATCATCATCTTCTCCGTCATCATGGCAGTGGTATCCGCGTCCTTTCATGGCTACTTCGGCGCCGGTCGGCTGGGCCGAAA
>NZ_FWER01000011.1 GCF_900169785.1 Rhizobium sullae | reverse complement strand
TGCGTTTTTCAGCCCGCCGGGTATGGATCGATTGTATTCGGGCGTGACGAACAGCACGGCGTCGACGGCCGCGATTGCCGCCTTGAATGCCTTGCCAGCCGGAGGGTAGTCGGCGTCATAATCGTAGCTGTAGAGCGGCAGGTCTTTGAAGGATATCTCCGACATTTCAAGTTCCGGCGGGGCGAACCGTACCAATGCCTTGGCGAGCTTGCGGTTGATCGATTCTTTGGAAAGGCTGCCAATGAGATAGCCTACTTTATGCGTGGTCATGGCGTTCTCCAATATCTGGCATGATGAGGACGTATCATACGCAGGAACATAGACGGGGGCTCTTGTCCTTTGATCGCAAGTCACTAATCGCCGACGAACGTGACCGTCTCGTCGAGCGGGGCGCGGCCTGTACGGACGTAACTTACCGTCGGATCCTCGTACCCGATCGACATGCCGCAGAAGAGGATGAGTCCGTCCGGAGGCGACAGGGCCTCCGCGACCGTCTCGCGAACCTGCGACCACGCCATCTGCGTGCAACTGTGGAGACCTTCTGCGCGGAGCAGCAGCATGACGGTCTGCAGATACATGCCGACGTCGGCCCATTGGGGTAGGCCCAGGTCACGGTCGATGTAGCAGAACAGGGCGGCGGGCGCGCCGAAACAGTTCCAGTTGGCGATTGCTGCCCGCTGGCGCGCCTCCCAGTCCTCGCGCGCAATGCCGAGCGCGCTGTAGCGCTCCTTGCCGAAGGCGGACCGGCGCTCCCCGTAGGGGGACTTCAGCACGGGCGGATACATCTCGTACTGCCGCTTGTCCCAGGGGTCGCCATGAGCCACGCGCTCGACGGCGGATGTCTTGAGCTCTGCCAGCGGTGCGCCGGTCATCACGTAGGTGTTCCACGGCTGGATGTTCGATCCTGACGGCGACCAAGCTGCGGCGGACAGCACACGCTCAAGCACCTCCCTCTTCACAGGCTCGTCCTTGAATCCGCGCACCGCCCGTCGGCTTGTGACTGCCTCATATACGTCCATGATCGCCCCATGCCGCCGGCCGTCGGGTTCCGGTCCACCGGGGTATGAGGTATTGTCCATACTCATGGTCGGCTCCTCCTGACTGTTCCGTTCCTGATGTGATTCATTATCTCCATTCGCAATGGAGGCGTAATCACACCGTGGTCTAGGAGGCGTACATCAAACGTATATCAGGGATCGATGCGTTTGAGGGGCATGTGAGCGAAGCATCGCGGGACTCCCGCGCCACTGCATCCCGGCCTGGAATTACACCCCTGGACGGCCTCGGCTTGGCGCTTACGAAGAATGATGTCGTGATTTGAGAATGCCCGGGGAACAAGCTGCACGGATTTCCCGTACGATTCGCGTTCTGTTCTGCGCTTTTGTGCCGCTTCATGCAGCGCTGTGATCAGATGGGCACGGTCAGGCTATTGATTTTGTTCTGAAAAACTGGTGCTGCCGAGTGGGATTGAACCACCGACCTCACCCTTACCAAGGGTGTGCTCTACCACTGAGCTACGGCAGCAGGACCAGGACGCATGAGCCGGACGGCTGCGATGCGTGAACGGGGGGCCTATTGCCACAGCTTCTTGACAAGCGCAAGCCGCAAATTCCAACTTCGCATGTATTAAGGCGACGGCCCTTTTTGCGGGAGGCGGAATCCGCTAAACATCAAACATGGACGACAAGACGGAAAATGCCACAAAGGGCCGCAAGGCCGTGATCGAAGAGCAGGCGAAACGGCGCCGCGAGCGCGCTGCCGAAAAGCTCCGTGAAAATCTCGCCCGCCGCAAACAGCAGACGCGCGCGCGCCGTTCGGGGCAAGCAGACGAGACGAATGGCCTTCCTGCCGCAAAAATGGACGAATCATAATGTTCGGTCCACGGCGAATTGAAGCGTGCCCGGAATTCGTCTAAAGACCCCCATCCCTTTTAAAGGCAGAACTTTCAGAAAGGCGGGCACAGCCCGTAAGTCCATATGGATCGTATCAGAATTGTCGGCGGTAATGAGCTCAATGGCATCATTCCGATTTCCGGCGCCAAGAATGCCGCCCTGCCGCTGATGATCGCCTCGCTTTTGACCAGCGATACGCTGACGCTCGAAAACGTGCCGCATTTGGCTGATGTCGAACTGCTGATGCGCATTCTCGGCAATCATGGCGTCGACGTTGCTGTCAATGGCCGCCGCGAGCGCCAGGAAGACTCCTATGCGCGCACGATCCATTTCACTTGCCGCACCATCGTCGATACGACCGCGTCCTATGAGCTGGTCTCGAAGATGCGCGCTTCCTTCTGGGTCATCGGACCGCTTCTGGCGCGCGAAGGCCACTGCCGCGTGTCTCTGCCTGGCGGTTGCGCCATCGGCACGCGTCCGGTGGACCTTTTCCTCGAAGGGCTTGCGGCGCTCGGAGCAAACCTCGAAATCGACAGCGGCTATATCAACGCGACGGCGCCGAACGGCGGCCTGATCGGCACGCGCTATACCTTCCCGAAGGTTTCCGTCGGCGCGACCCATGTGATGATGATGGCTGCGACCCTTGCCCGCGGCACCACGGTCATCGGCAATGCCGCCCGCGAACCGGAAGTTGTGGACCTCGCCAACTGCCTGAACGCCATGGGCGCGAAAATATCCGGCCACGGCACCTCGACGATCACCATCGAAGGTGTGCAGTCGCTTTCCGGCGCGCGCCATCGCGTTCTGCCGGACCGCATCGAGACCGGCACCTACGCCATGGCCGTTGCCATGACGGGCGGCGACGTCGTTCTGGAAAACACCGATGCGGCTCTGCTTGAAACGGCTTTCGAGACACTCCGCCGCGCCGGCGCGGAAATTTCGTCGACCAACAACGGCGTGCGCGTCAGGCGCAACGGCGCGGGTATCAGGCCGGTCGATATCGTGACCGATCCCTTCCCAGGTTTCCCGACGGACCTGCAGGCGCAGTTCATGGCGCTCATGACACGCTCCTCCGGTATTTCACACGTGACGGAGACCATCTTCGAAAACCGCTTCATGCATGTGCAGGAGCTTGCCCGCCTCGGCGCGAAGATCTCGCTTTCCGGACAGACGGCGAAGATCGAGGGCGTGCCGCGGCTGAAGGGCGCACCGGTGATGGCCACCGATCTTCGCGCCTCCGTCTCGCTGGTAATCGCCGGTCTTGCCGCCGAAGGCGAGACGATGGTCTCGCGCGTCTATCACCTCGATCGCGGCTTCGAGCGGCTGGAAGAAAAGCTCACCCGTTGCGGCGCGATCGTCGAGCGCGTCAGCGAATAGGGAAGGGGCGTCTCTACGCCCTTAATCCTGGTTGCGCATTCCGCCGTAGCATCCTATTTCCCTTGTCTGACGCATCGCCATCCCGGCGGTGCGCGATAGACCTAGGGGTTTTGCCTGCATGACAGATCTGAAGCTTCTTGCGCTCGATAGTGAAGACCTCGCGGTGGTCTCCGCCCATATGCAGGACAGCGTCTTCAAGGTCGGCGACATGACATGGTCGCCGCGCAGCGGGCAGTTTTCAATAGCCGCCAACCGCTTTGTCTGGGAAGATGCCCTCAATAAAGGCAAGGGCTTCGAGCGCCATCGGGCGGCATTGGTCCTCAAGCGGGTTCTGGCCGTCCGCTCCGCCGGGATCGACCGCAAGCGGCGCGACGAGGTGCTGTCGCTGCTGTCCATCGGCTTCGAGCAGAAAGGCGAGGGGCCGGAGGGGACGATCGAGCTGACGCTTGCCGGCACAGCCGAGATCCTCCTCGACGTCGAATGCATCGAAGTGCTGCTTGCGGATATCGGTGGAGCGTGGGAAACCACCTCCAAGCCGCGCCACCCCGGCGCCTGAAGACTTCCCGTGTCGAATTGAGAAGGAATATCTGCGTTGGCAATCTGGCTGGATCAGGCATCGGACGGTTTCGAGCAGCGCTTTGCCGCATTTCTGACAACCAAGCGTGAGGTTTCGGAAGACGTGAATGTGGTGGTTCGCGCCATCATCGACGACGTGCGCGCCCGCGGCGACGCAGCGCTTGCCGAATACTCGAAGAAATTCGACAGCATCGATTTTGCCAATGTGCCGATGCGTGTGAGCGAAGCAGAAATCGATGCCGCAGTGGAAGCCGTGCCTGCCGAAGTGCTGGGCGCGCTGAAGGTTGCGGCCGTCCGCATCGAATCGCATCACCGCCGCCAGCTGCCGAAGGACGATATCTACGAGGATGCTATGGGCGTCGAGCTTGGCTCGCGCTGGACGGCGATCGAGGCGGTCGGCCTCTACGTGCCGGGGGGCACGGCAAGCTATCCGAGTTCGGTGCTAATGAATGCGGTGCCGGCAAAGGTTGCCGGCGTCGAACGCATCGTCATCGCGGTCCCTGCTACCGGCGGCACGGTCAATCAGGCGGTGCTCGCCGCGGCCAAGCTTGCCGGCGTTTCGGAAATCTATCGTGTCGGCGGCGCGCAGGCTATCGCCGCGCTTGCCTACGGCACGGAGACGATCGCGCCGGTCGCAAAGATCACCGGCCCGGGCAACGCCTATGTTGCAGCCGCCAAGCGGCACGTCTTCGGCACGGTCGGCATCGACATGATCGCCGGTCCGTCCGAAGTACTGGTGATCGCCGACAAGGACAACAATCCGGACTGGATCGCGGCCGATCTTCTGGCTCAGGCCGAACATGACGCCAGCGCGCAAGCGATCCTCGTCACCGACAACGCCGAATTCGGCAAGGCCGTCGAAGCCGCGGTGGAGCGCCAGTTGAAGACCTTGAACCGCGCGGAAACCGCCGCCCGCAGCTGGCGGGATTTCGGTGCGGTGATCTTGGTGAAGGACCTGAAGGACGCCATCCCACTCGCCAACCGCATCGCCGCCGAGCATCTGGAGCTTGCCGTGGCTGATCCGGATGTGCTGCTCGACGGAATCCGCAATGCCGGCGCGATCTTCATCGGCGCCCATACGCCGGAAGTGATCGGCGATTACGTCGGAGGCTCGAACCACGTCTTGCCGACGGCGCGCTCTGCCCGCTTCTCCTCCGGCCTTTCCGTGCTCGATTTCGTCAAGCGCACCTCGATCCTTAGGCTCGGCCCGCAGCAGCTGCGCGACCTCGGTCCGGCGGCGATCGCGCTTGCGGTTTCCGAAGGCCTCGATGCCCATGCGCGATCGGTCGCGATCCGCCTCAATCTCGAAAGGTGAGGCATGGCGAAGGGCGACTTCCGGCTTTCTGATATCGTCCTTGACGATACGATCGGCCGTTCGACGCCCGATGTAGAGCATGAGCGGGCCGTTGCAATCTTCGATCTCATCGAGGAAAACAGCTTCGAGCCAGTTGGCCATAGCGGTGGACCCTACCGGCTGAAGATTTCACTGGTCGACTCCAAGCTCGTCTTTGCGATCACCACGGAAGACGGACGGGATGTTGCGACCCATATCCTGTCGCTGACGCCCTTCCGCCGGATCGTGAAGGACTATTTCATGATCTGCGAGAGCTATTACGAGGCGATCCGCTCCGCCTCGCCTAGCCGCATCGAGGCGATCGACATGGGACGGCGCGGCATTCACAACGAGGGCTCGCAGACGCTGAAAGACCGGCTTGCCGGCAAGATCGAGGTCGATTTCGACACGGCACGCCGCATCTTCACGCTGGTCTGCGTGCTTTATTGGCGCGGATGATCGCGATGGCGCCGGCTCCGACCACGGCAGTAGGAAAGGCGCCCGGCGCGATTCTCTTCATGTGCGGGTTGAACGCTATCCGCTCGCCGATCGCCGAAGCGATCGCCCGTAGCATCCTGCCCAGGAATACCTATATACGTTCCGCAGGCGTTCGCGCCGGCGAGCGCGATCCGTTTGTCGACGTCGTGCTCGAGGAAATCGGCCTTTCGCTTGGGCGTCGCCAGCCACAGACGCTTGACGAACTCGAGGACGATTACTTCGATCTCATCATCACGCTCTCGCCGCCAGCCCATCACGCCGCACTGGAGCTGACGCGGGCAAGCGCCGTCGATGTCGTCTACTGGCCGACGATGGATCCGACGGTCGCAACCGGGACTCGCGAGCAGATTCTGGATGCCTACCGTGAGGTGCGCGACCACCTTGAACAGCTCATCGAAACCCGGCTCGTCAGGAGAAATGGCATCGCCGCGCAATCGGCGTGAAACAAAAGGAAGAAAGCCCGATCAACGAGGTTCACAAATGACCCCTGATTGTGTAGTTTCCGCGCAAATTTTGAGGCGGCCAATGCCGCCATCTCAACCGACAGGAAGAAAACCTTTATATGCCTAAAGAAGAAGTCCTCGAATTCCCGGGTATTGTGACCGAACTTCTGCCGAACGCGACCTTTCGCGTGAAGCTCGAAAACGAGCACGAAATCATCGCCCACACGGCAGGCCGCATGCGCAAGAACCGCATCCGGGTGCTCGCCGGCGACAAGGTTCTTGTGGAAATGACGCCTTACGATCTCACGAAGGGCCGCATCACCTATCGTTTCAAATAGGCTTGGCCCGGAAGCCTGAAGGGCTTCCGTTTCCGGTCGAGGGTCCATGGCGCTCACATACAAGCTCATTCTGGCTTCCGGCTCGCCGCGCCGTGTCGACCTGCTCAACCAGGCAGGCATCGAGCCCTCGCGCCTGCTGCCGATGGATATTGACGAGACGCCGAGGAAATCCGAGCATCCGCGCTCGCTCGCCCGGCGCCTGTCGACGGAAAAGGCGGAAGCCGCCCTTGCCGCGATCAAGGGCGATATGGCCTGGAAGGGCAGCTATATTCTTGCCGCCGACACGGTGGTTGCCGTCGGCCGCCGCATTCTTGGCAAGGCCGAGTTCGCCGACGAGGCCTCTGCCTCGCTACATTTGCTCTCCGGCCGCAGCCACTGGGTCTATACCGGCGTCTGCCTGGTAACGCCCGACCGTAAGGTCCGCCAGAAGGTTGCCGAGACGAAGGTGCGCTTCAAACGCCTTTCCGCTTTCGAGATCGAGAACTATCTTGCCTCCGGGCAGTGGCGCGGCAAGGCGGGTGCCTATGGCATCCAGGGCCTGGCCGGCAGCTTCGTGCAGAAAATGGTGGGCTCTTACACCAATGTCGTCGGCCTGCCGCTTTATGAAACCATCCTGTTGCTGACCGGCGAAGGCTTCGACGTGCATAGCCGGTGGCCCGAGGGCTGAGCCCAGAGGAGACAGTTATGTCGGAAGAGAACAAACCAGCCGCCAATGTTGCACCGCTGCGCAAGGCGCGCCCCTGCCCGGAATGCGGCAAGCCCTCGCACCGCGACCATTACCCCTTCTGCTCCAACCGCTGCCGCGAGGTTGATCTCTCCCGCTGGCTGACCGGCGCCTATGCCATTCCGGTCACCGAGGACGAGAAGAAGGCGGACTACGACGACGAAGAGTAGGGGAAAATCCACAGCGAACCCCTTCAATTTGCTCGCAAATCCGCAAAATATCCCCAGTCGCCGAAAAACTGTCATTTGATGCTTGCCATGGCCGGACAAGATGCTATAACCCCGCTCGCTTCCGGGGTGAACCAAGGCCCCGCTCTTCTTTCAGCGAAGAATGGCCTGCGAAGCACGGATGCCCAGATAGCTCAGTTGGTAGAGCAGCGGATTGAAAATCCGCGTGTCGCTGGTTCGATTCCGGCTCTGGGCACCATTTCCCATCGGTCCATACCGCACACATAGGTTACGGATTATTCTTGAGACATGGGTAACACTTTTGGCCTGAAGGGGTTGGGAAGTGGGTTCGAGTCTGCACGTCTCGTCGTCGAAATATCCGACATCATATTCGATAAAGCTTGCGGGCCAAATCCGGTCGTCGACCTGTTTGATGCCGACGATCTGGCCGGCGAAGACCTGGCTGAGGTTGCCCCGAGCGCCAAAGCGCGGAGGTCTGTCGCGTCAGTTCCGCTCACCCCGTACGGGCAGCCGCAACGCCCCCTGAGGCTACTCTGGAAGATGCACGCAAGTTCTAGCTGAAAGAGAAGGTCGAGGGTACGCAGGATGGGGACAAGAAGACCCAGCGTGTCGATCGTAGTAGTAGGGCATAATCAGAACCGCGCTTGGACACGACCCATTCCTATCCAAACTGACCCGTGCCGACGCCCGCGAAGTACGCGATCACATGATCAGCGAGCTTGGAATGAAGCCGGAGCCCGTCCACCGGTACCTGAGTGACATTAGGGCCGTCGTCAACTATGCAATCGAGGAACTTCCGCTGCCGGGCGTAACGAACCCATTCAACAAGCTGGAAGTGAGGACGGAGCAGCTTGCAGAAGATGCGCAACCCATTCTCCCAGGAGTAGCTGAGCAGGAGCGTGTGCGAGTGCTAACGCACGCTAGCGACGCCTCCAGCGGATATGGCGTTTGCTGGAAGGGACTGGGTGCCGTCTAGCCGAGATAGCGGGGCTGCTCGTGGCCGATGTAAAGCTGGACCACGAGAACCCCCACGTCGACCTCGTATTTCATCCGCACCGCCTTCTGAAGAACAAAGGGTCTACTCGTAAGGCGCCGCTCGTCGGCGATGCGTTGCCAGCAGTGAGGAAGCGGTCGATAGCGTTGGCGGCTCTTTCTTGTTCGCCCAGTATGTTGAGACAACCTTAGGGCCGCTTGAAGGGTCCCTCTTCATTCTCATCACGGTTCAGCCGCTCGACCAACTCGTCGGCCTCCTCTTCGGACAGCATGTCCATGACAATCCCATCGATAACGACCGGCTGTCCGGTTATCGCGTCGACTACCGTCCAGTAGACGTTCAGGTTCTTGTGACGGCTATACCGCTCGGTTGCCATGAGGTGTGCCTTTGGGTGCTGTGGCGCAAACCTGGCTCTCATCTTCCTGTTCCGCTTCTTCATCCCCTTCTCTTGGGCGTTAAGGATAAACTCAAGGTTGCTAGCGGTATCGTGAGGTAACCGATCGAGAACCGCTCCGTTCGTTTCCGCAGCCTTTCCTTCGCGGTAGTCTATGACACGCCACGTGCCGTCAGGGTTCTCCTCTAAACCGTACCGCCTGTAGGGCATTGGTCACCGTAGATTACTTTAGGTAAACCTAAAACGCCGACCCGGAATGTTTTGTTGCAACTTCATCTGACAACCATCCAATGTACGGCACGCGCGATGATCCCCGGTACTCCTTCGATCCGCCTCACAATGCAACCTAACTATTTGAAAAAGATCAATAAAGCTCTCAAATTGAAGCGCGGATGGTGCTTAGCTCTCTGCATTGGGAGGTCAAACACATTCGAAAAATGGGGCATCATGATCCACGTGACGTCCTCTCAAGCCGAGCTCAACCAAGCGTTAGACTCAGGGCCGACATCACCGGCATCCTCGCATATCTCTTCGTGGTTCTCCTCATCACGTGTGCCGTCGATCACCATGAGCTTCCGAACAGCGGGCCATACAAGGTCAGCCGGAAAGCCCTTGGGAGCCTTACCGCTGGCTACTGCCTCGGTCTTGGCATCTTTGAACGAACGGATCATTGCTCGGCTCCCTGATGCAAAAGGAAAGATTGCACACTCGTCTGGTCTCAGCTTTTCGCCCTGAGCCAATTAATGATGCTATGCGCAGCAGCCTTCCCCGTCGCCAAGCACGCCGTCAGCAAATACCCACCCGTTGGCGCCTCCCAGTCGAGCATTTCCCCAGCAGCGAAGAGGCCGGGGTTGACTGCTAGCATGTAGCTGTCGTCAAGCGCGCTCCATTCGATGCCGCCGGCGGAGGATATGGCCTCGGAGAGGGGGCGGGGGCGGGTGAGTGGGATCGGTAGGGATTTGATGAGGTTTGCGAGCCTCGAAGCGTCCTGAAGGTCGGTTTCGTTTGCGAGTTCGCGTAGCAAGGCGGTCTTGACACCGTCGAGGCCGGCGCCTTTTCGCAGGCGGTTGGAGCGGCTGGCTTTCCTATCCTGCCGGGCGAGGTCTTTTGCCAGGCGCTCAGTGCTTCGGCCGGGTGCGAGGTCGATGATGAGAGATGCGAGTTTGCGGGTTTCGAGAGCGTCGCGCAGTGCTGCGGAATGGGCGTAGACGAGGCTGCCTTCGATGCCGTGGCGGGTGATGACGAACTCGCCGGGAAAGGTGCCGGCGGGCGAGGTGGCGGTGACGGATTTGAGCGGCTCGCCAGCGAAACGCTCGCGGAAGGTTTCGCTCCAATCGACGTCGAAGCCGCAATTGGCGGGGCGGAACGGCGCGATGCTCACGCCCTTTTCCCGGAGCCAGGGCGCCCAGGCGGCATTCGAGCCGAGGCGCGGCCAGCTGGCGCCGCCAAGGGCCAGCAAGGCGGCATCAGGGTGGACGACGAAACCGCCTTTCGGCGTCTCGAACGCGTAACCATCCGCCTCGAAACCGGTCCAGCGGTGGCGCGTCAGGATTTCGACGCCCTGCGCCTCAAGACGTGCGATCCAGGCGCGCAGCAGCGGCGAGGCCTTCATGACCTTCGGGAAGACGCGGCCGGACGAACCGGTGAAGGTCTCGGTGCCCAGTTCCTCCGCCCACGCGCGGACATCGTCGGGTGTGAAGCCGTCCAAGGCGGTCCGCAACCGGTCGGACGCCTTGCCGAAGCGGGTGACGAAGCGCGCGTAATCTTCCGAATGAGTGATATTGAGGCCGGACTTTCCAGCGAGCAGGAATTTGCGCGCCACCGTGGGCATGGCGTCGTAGACGGTGACGGCGTGGCCGGATGCCGAAAGCACCTCGGCCGCCATCAGGCCCGCCGGCCCGCCGCCGATGATCGCGATCTGTTTTTTCTTCATGGTTCGCCTGATACAGGATTCACGCCCGCGCGTCTCCGGATTTGCGGAAAGCGGATTCGTTGCGGGCCACCGGCAAACTCACTAATTTGAGATCCCACGATCAACGGAGTTTCGCGGCATGGCCGACCTCAAGGCAAAACCAAGACCGACTGGCGCCACCGCCGTTCTCGGGCGCACCGGCTTTCCGCATGTCACCTCGGTGACGAAGGGTGAGCTAGATATCGTCACAAGCCCGTCGCAGCCGGGTTTCAACCCGCTGGACCTGCTCTATTCCTCGCTTTCCGCTTGCCTGGTGCTGAGCGCGCGCATCGCCGCAAGCCAGATGGGCGTGCTAGACAAGATCACCGAATTGACGGCGGATGTGACGGGCGAGAAGGCGACGGAAGGGCCTTCGCGCGTCAAGAAGTTCAATATCGCCTTCGGCATCAAGGGCGATATCGACGAGGGGACGCGGCAGAAGATCGCTCATGCGGCGGAAGAGATCTGCACGGTGAGCAATACGATCCGCGGCAAGCCGGAATTCGCAACGGCGATTTCCGGCTGACGCAGCCGGACATCAGTCACTTTTGTCCGCAATTGTCGCTCCTGCGCTATCTTCGGTTGCTTTCATCGGGTAATTCGCTGCCGATCGCCGCTTTCACTGGACGCGGCGCAGAAAGCATCGAGATCATGTCGCAAGCCGCTTCCGCAACCGTCGAAACAGCACCTTCCAATCGCCTTGCCCTCGCGGCACTGATCCTTGGCGGGGCGGCGATCGGCGGCTCGCCGATCTTCGTGCGGCTGTCGGAAGTCGGGCCGATGGCGACCGCGTTCTGGCGCGTTGCGCTCGCCCTGATACCGATCGTCCTATTCTCGTTGATCAAGGGCAAGGATGCCGGACCGAAACCGGAAAAGCTTTCGGATTATGGGCTGCTGGTCCTGCCGGGCGTAATCCTCGCCCTGGATCTTGCTGCCTGGCATCTCTCGATCACCATGACGTCGGTCGCCAATGCGACGCTGCTGGCGAACCTTGCGCCCGTCTTCGTCACGATTATCGGCTTCCTGTTCTTCCGCGCGGTCGTGACGCGGCTCTTCGTTATCGGTCTGGCGCTGGCATTGGCCGGCGTCGTCATTCTGAAGGGCGGGCCTTCGGCCTTTGGGAACGGGGATCTGGCGGGTGATGGTATCGCGACCGTCGCGGCGTTGTTCTACGCCGTCTATATCCTTGCGATCGGCAGGCTTAGAAGCCGGTTCGATACCATCCGAATCATGCTCTGGAGCACGGCGTCTGCCGCGGTTACCATCTTTCCGCTGGCTTTGGCCTTCGAGGATCAGATCTTGCCGGCCACCGCTTATGGCTGGGCGATGGTTTTCGGCCTCGCCTTCGTCAGCCATGCCGGCGGGCAAGTAGCGATCGCTTATGCGCTCGCCTATCTGCCAGCCGCCTTCTCCTCGCTGACGCTGCTGCTCCAGCCGGTCGTCGCGGCGATCCTTGCGTGGATATTGCTGAGCGAAGCGATCGGTCCAATGCAGGCGATCGGCGGCGCAGTGGTGCTCGCCGGGATCATGATCGCCCGGCGAGGTTAGATCAGGCGACCGCGGCAGGCCTTACACGCCGGGCATCGAGGATGGCAAGCGCCTCGTCGACGGTGGCGGCAAGCGTTGCCTTTTCCGTATTGCAGGTGCCCCAAGCTTCGATAAAGCTGCTCGTCTTGCCGTAGCTGTTGTCCAGCACGCAATGATCGGCGCCGATCAATACGCACATGATGTGGCCGTGCATGCGGTCGGTGATGACCTGGCGGGCCGAGCCGAGCAGCGCCACGCCGCGATCGAAACGCTGCTGTGCGCGCTCGCGATAGGCAAGCTCCGTCATGCGGGCACGCCCGCCGATCTTGCCGGAAAGCAGGCCCTTCAGGATCGCGGTATGCTTGGTCTGCCGCTGGAAATCCGCGGGCTCATCCGGCCAGTCGGATTTGACGGTGCCGGGACGTCCCGTGGCAGCGGTGAGATCCTGCGGTGTCCCGACTTCCTGATCTTCGCGGAGATTGAGCAGCAGCTCGTGCTGCGGTGCCGGGCGCGCGACAGGGCCGATGCAGAAGGCCATATCCGGGCAAAGGCGCGTGTCGCACTGGAACCAGCGGCGCGCGAATTCCAGGCTCTTCTTGTCGCGCACCAGGAGGGTGAAGTTGCCGTGCTGCTCGATGGCGCGGGCCGTGCTGTCGATATTGGCCTGTTCCTTGAAATGGATCGTCTGCGGCATCTGGATGATCGGTCGGCCCTTGAATTTCGTCAGCATGCCTTCCCGGAACTGACGGTAGCCGGCCCATATGTCGCCGAAATTGCCGCCGCCGTGCAGGAAGATACGGCCACTGCCAATCGTCGCGAGCATCCGCTCCTCGTCATAGGTCGGAATCTCGGTCACATAAGCCGGCCGCGTCTTGCGGCGGTCGAAATAGGCAAGCTCGCCGAGCCAGATAGCGCTGTCGCCGATATTGTAGTGGTTGGGAAAATCGAGCAGCGCGAAGCGCTCCGCCGGATCGACGAGATCGGAGAGGTTGTTGGCGATCAGTCCTTGAAGGCGGTTGATGATCGTAATGTTGGTTTCCTGCATGAAAGGCTCCTGTTTACTGGCCCAGCTGCGAAGCTAGGCCTCGGCGCGTTTGCCGAACGGCAGCAGCGACTTGCCGAGTGCGATATAGGGACGGATGGCCTTTCTGCCGAAGATCGGCAGAAAAGCCAGATAGACGATTGCGCCGAGCCCGATGCTGGCGCCGAGAGCTATCCAGCGGCTTTGCAGATGTTCGGCGATGTAGGGATGGGCGAACCAGACGCAGACAGCCATAACCGCGCTGCCACAGAAGGGAAGGGCGACCGCCTTGAATGTGCCGGCTGCATCGATCCCGGCATACTTGCTCAGCACATATTGCTGGTAAGGCATCGTCAGCCAGGCCCGCAGCACATAGCCTGCCGCAACCGCGAGGATGCCGTAGGGGATCAGTAGCCAAGTGAGGATCAGCGTCGCCACAAGCTGGAGGGCGGCCACCGAGAGGATCGATTCCGCACGGTTGGCCGCGGAAAGCGCCGAGGATGCGAAGAAGTTCGTCACAAACGGCACGGACATCAGCACCAGCACGGTGGCGATATCGCCGGCATTGCCCCATTTGTCGCCGAAGAGCAGGGCGATCATGTCGTTCGACAGCGCGCCGAAACCGAAGAGCAGCGGGATCGTGCCGAGAGCGGCCGCACCGACGATCTTGTTGTAGGCATTGCGAAAGGCGGTGCGATCGTTCTGCAGGCGCGACAGCGTGACGAGCGAAACGCTGCCGATGGGCGCAAGGACGGCCTGGCCGATTAGTTCAATCAGCCGCCAAGCGATGCGGTAACGGCCGACTTCAACGGCGCCGTACCAGCGGGAAATGAAGATATCCTGCACGCGGGCAAGCAGCATCCACATGAGCTGCGTGACCACGAGGCTGACGCTGAAGAGGAAGACTGAACGGAACTTCTCGAGATTGAAGCGCAGGCGCGGCATCCACGGGTAGGACACCCAGCCGAGGACGACGGTGACGGCGGCAGTGACCGCAGTCTGCGCCACCAGCGCCCAGATGCCCCAGCCGAGCCAGGCGCAGACGACGGCGGTGATGCCGGAGAGCAGGCTCGCAGCGATGCTCTGCGCCGCAAGGCTCTTGTGGCCGAAATCGCGTGCCAGCCGCGCATTGTGAACAACTGCAAGCGACGAGAGGGGCAGCAGCGGCGCCAGCCATTGCAGGATGCCCGCCACCGAAGGATCGCGGACGAGCTGGCCGTAATAGGGCGCGAAGACGAAGACGAGGGAGGCGACGACGGCGCTGAAGGCGACCGTTGCCCAGAAGCAGGTATCGGCGAGTTCCTCGTCGAGATCGAGCTGCCGGGTAATCGCATCGCCAAGCCCGGCATAGGCGAGCACACGGCCAATCTCGACGAAAAGGCTTGCGAGCGCGAAGGTTCCGAAATCAGCAGGCCCGAGGATGCGGGCAAGGATGACGAAGATGACAAAGGTTGCGACGGTGCTCCACGCGACGCGGACCACCGACCAGAGGACGGAGAGCGCCGTCTTCTTCTTCAGGTCGGCATGCGCAACTGCATTATCTGCCATTCAGGCTCCAATCGAATGTGGTGCGCAATCGAGGGCATTGCGGCGATGACGGATCAGCTGCGGATCGCTGATGTCGCGCGTTTCGCCTTGGCGCTCCGCCAATAGGCGAGCATGCCGGTGATATTGTCGCGAAGCTGGCGGCGATAGGTTAGCCCCATCTCGTCGCTCATCCTGCGACCGCTGATTGCTTCCTTGATTGCCTGGCGGATATCCCAGCGCAGCATGCCGCGCATGTTGGAGCGCCGGTCGAACATGTATTTCGCATAGAGCGCGCCATTACCGAAGGCATAGCCCGCGTGCAGGCGGTGAATGTCCTCGATCTTGCGGCGGCCATGGAAGTGCTTGACGACGACATCGGGGGAATATTCGACACGGATGCCGGCGTTGAAGGCGCGGTGAATGTAATCCGTATCCTCCCCCGAGCGGAAGGGCGATCCGGCGCCGAAGCGCGGATCGAAGAGGCCAATCGCTTCGCAAAGCGCCTTCGGGAAGGCCATGTTGCAGCCGTGGATGAAACCGCCGGCATGAAGCTCGCTGGTCAATGCGGCGGGCTCGCGTTCGGTCTTGATGGTGACCGGAAGATCGCGCGCATCACCGAGCTCGACCCGCCCTCCGCGCATGACGATCTCGGTATCATCGGCGAAGGCGGCATCAATGGTCGTGAAGTACTCGGGGAACACTTCGCAATCATCATCTGTGAAGGCAAGGAGACGGCCGGCGGCGGCAGCAATCCCGCTATTGCGGGCATTGGCGAGGCCGGGCAGCGTTTCGTAGATGAGATTGGTATCGATCGGCGCCAAGGCCGCCCATTTGCGGAAGACGTCCGAGGTGTCGTCGGTCGACCCATTGTCCACGAAGACGAGTTCAAGGTGCAAATGGCCTGCCTGCCGCGCGGCGGCGACGATGGCATCCAGGCAGTTCAATAGGCCATAGGCCCGATTTCTCGAAGAGATGATCAGGCTGATGTCAACAGGCCGAGGAGGCATTTATTTCCCCTTCTGCGATCGATGTCCGGGTGAAGATAGGCCGCACATCAAGGTTCGGCAAGGATTTTTTGCGCTGCAGCAAAATAGAACAGATACGGTAAAAATAGAAGAAATGAGGTAATTTGTTGACGAAGACGTGTCGTTTGACGAGAGTTAGAAACTCCAACGAAGAAACATGTAATAATATTTGATGGCTATTGTATTTAGTGATCGAGTGTATAGCCTTTAGGAAATTTACCTGTGTCTTGTTATTTTTTATTTTATGGATGTATCGTATTTTTCTTTAAAATTATTCAAATAATATTTTATTACAGAGCGATGGAATGTTTCGTTTTCATTGAGGTAAATGCAGAGATCATCGAATTGAGTGATGCCGACAAGAGGTGAGCAGAAAAGTCCTTCTGGCAAAGATAATGGTTGGAAATACATCTGCACTAAACTCGTTGGAGGAAGTCCATTCCAAGAAATCATCACGCTTCGGAAGGCTTTCCAGGGCGTTATTGCGGGGCGCTGGCTTGGCGGGTTTTCTGCAAAAGCCACTTCTGGATGATCGGCACATCGGCATCGCCGAGGTCATGGCCGCCGGAGATGACGTCCGAATCGACGGTCGCGCCGGCGGTTTTCAGCCGTGTCTGAAGCTCGTTGGCATACCGGCCATAGGCGTCGGTCTTGCCGCTGATGACGAGCAGATCCGTGCCCGTAAGGTCGGCACGCGGATAGTCCGTCAGGACCGGCATGGAGCGGAGCAGCACGGCGCGGTGCACGAGGCTCGGATGCAGGTAGAGTAGCGAGTTCAGCAGATTGGCGCCGTTGGAATAGCCGACATAGACGATCTTCCTCGGATCGAGGCCGTAGGATTTGACGGCGCTGTCGATAAAGGCGGCGAAGGCTTCCGCCTCGTTCTTGATGTCGTCCTGATCGAAGGCGAACGGCGTTATGCGCTTGTACCAGCGCGGGAAGCCTTCTTCCGTTGCGCGGCCGCGCACGCCGAGCAGTGTGGCGCGCGGCGACACCTTATGCAGCAGCGGCATCAGCGTCGTCTCGTTGCCCCCCGATCCGTGAAGCAGCACGAACACGCTGCCGTCCGGATCCGGTGGTGTGTAGAAGCGGTGGACGAAGGGCAGGTCGCGATAGTTCACGCGGGGCTCGCCGGGCATGGAGAACTGCGGCAGGACCACCTTCAGGTCCTCGAGATTGGTGATTGGATCCTTCGGCGGCACGAAGAGCATGGAGCCGAGGGTTTCGGCCTGTTCATCGACGGTCATGCCGGGCTTGTCCGTTGCAAGTTCGGCCAGCGTGCCGCCAGGCTCGCGGGCATAGAGCGAGCGGAAATATTTGCGGTCATGCATGCTGGTTGCCGAGAAGTTCGTCTCCCGGAGCGCTTCGTGAACTGTCGACAACTGGGCATCGTCGGTGGCGCGGAAAGCCACGTGATCGACCGTGCCTGTTCCCGGCGCACCGGACCAGAAGCCGCGGGCATTGCGGACATCGATGACGTCGCCCGATTGCGAGACGAGACGATCGATCGCGCCCTTGCTCACCTGGAAGCGATAGCCGAAGTGTCTTTCGAGGAAGCTGCGGCTTTCCTCAGGCACTTCCGTCAGCATGGTCGCGCCGCGGATGCGCTGCACGGCGTGCTCGATCGGCACCGGACCGCCACGCCAGGGCGCGCCGCTCTTCAGTTCCTTGTTGCCGGTGAGCTTCAGGATGATGTTGTCGGGATCCTTGAGACGCAGCACCGTCTCGCCGAACTCGTCTCCCGGCCCCTCCATGCGCAGGCCGAAACTCATGGCCCGCGTCAGCCAGTAGCCGATGCTCGTAGGGTCGATGGCAAGGGCGATCTCGCTGATCTGCCCGAAGCCCGCGCGTCCTGGTGAACCGTCTTCCCACGCGAGGAAAGTGAGAAGCGAACCGGGTGTGCCGGCAGCGTCGCCATAGAAGAGATGCAACTGCGTCGCGTCTTCGAATCCGGCCGTCCGTTTGACAAGCCGCAGGCCGAGGAAGCCTGCGTAGAAGTCGACGTTCGCCTGCACTTTGCGGGTAATCGCCGTCACGTGATGTATGCCAGAAACCATTGAGAGCAGTCCGGATTGGATAGGAGTAGCGAGCAATGCCAGAACGAGAGCCGATATGAAAGTCATGCCAGTGCCGTAGAAGATTGCCTTGATTGTTCTACACACAGAACGAGCGAATCGCCGAGCGGTTGCAGTTTCAACGTACCAACGTCCTCCAGCATCTGTTCCAGTTGCTGCAGGGTTGGCGGCTTCACCATATAAGCGAGCGCGCCGAGCTCCTTCGCTCTTTGAATATCGCCTTCGTCGCTTGATGTGCTGAGGATGCAGACCGGAATGCCGCGGAGCCGTCCGTCAGCTGCAAGCGCACTCAGGACCTCGAAGCCGTCCATGAGCGGCATGTTGATGTCGAGCAGCATCAGGTCCACCGGCGGCTGATCCGGTATTGCGGCACGCTGTTCGAGCAGCCGCATCGCCTCGCGGCCGTTCGCCGCGACGTGAAGATTGAAGCTGACCTTCTCGCGGCGCATGAGCTTCAGTTTCAGAAGCTGTATGTCGGCTGGGCTGTCTTCGACGAGCAATACTTCAGCAAGCCTGCGAGTCGCCTCCGTCGCATGTTCGTACGGCCGGACGCTTTGAGCGGCAGGCATTGCCATGGGTGCTGCGGCGGCTGCCAGGGCAAGGGGCACTTCGAGGATGAAGGTCGCGCCTTCGCCGCCACACGCCTCGCACCAGATCGCGCCGCCGTGCAGCTGCGCTATGCGACGGCAGATGGCCAAGCCGAGGCCGGTTCCTTCGATGCCGCGGCCGACGAGTCGTTTGAACGGCTGGAAAATCAGCTCGCAATGCTGGGGATCGATGCCGGGACCGTTGTCGCTGACGGAAAGACGGCAAATGCCGCTGTTTGCCGTCGCGGCGATCCTGATCTCCGGCGTGCGGTTCTCGCAATAACGGATGGAATTCGAGACGAGGTTCTGCAGAAGCTGGATCAGCAACGTCGCATCGCCCATTACTTCCGGCAGGTCCCCGCGAATGATCGCTGCCTGACCGCTTTCGATCTGCCGATGGAGATTATCCTCCACCTGATCGAGCACCGAAGCGAGCGCGACGGGCTTCAGCTCGAGGTCGGCGGCAACTTCGAGCTTGGTAAAACCCGAAACCTTGACGATCAGGTCCTCCATGTGGTCGGCGGCGCTCAGCACGTAGTCGAGAAGCTCGCGATCCTCGGCTGGCAGTGAAGAGGAACCGTGCAGGATCTTGCTGAAGGACTTGATGGTTCTCAGCGGTTCTTTGAGATCGTGCGCCATCGCACGCGTGAAGATTTCGAGAGATTGGCGCTTCTGCTCCAGCTTGGTTTCCAGCGCGCCATGCATGATGGCATTCTGGATGCAGCGGTGCAGCGCTTCCGGCGACAGCGCATCCTTGGTCAGATAATCCCGCGCGCCGCTCTTCATCACTTCGACGGCAACCGTCTCGTTGCCCTGGCCCGTCAGCATGATGACATTGGCGGATGGATAGAGCTTGAGGATCTCCGCAAGAATGCCGAGGCCGTCGCGGCCGGGCAGAGAGTAATCGAGTAGGATGCAGTGCGGCCGTTTTCCCCTGATCAGCACGAGGCCCTCGTCTCCGGTTTCGGCCTCGGATACGGCGTAGGCGGTGCCCGGCACGCGGTCCAGCATGCGCCGGTAGACCTCGCGGTCGTCGATGTTGTCGTCGATGATCAGTATCGAGCAGACTTCTGCCAATCGTCACTCCTCTAAGGGCAGTATGGCAATCTCGAACCAGTATTCCTTCAGCCTTTGTATGGCTGCAAAAAGGCCGTCCAGATCGACGGGCTTCTGCACATAGGTATTGGCGCCGAGGGCATAGCAGCCTTCGATGTCGCGCTCATCGTCGGAGGTCGTCAGGATGACGACCGGTATCTTGTGCCAGTGCGCATTGGATTTGATCGCCTCCAGCGTCTTGCGGCCGTCGAGCCCCGGCATGTTGAGATCGAGCAGGATCAGGCCCGGCCGCGGGCTCATGGCCGTCAGCATATCGAGAGCTTCTTGTCCCGAAGGCGCCCAGTGGATCGGGTTGCGCAGGTTCGTGCGCTTGAAAGCGCGGATCGTCGCCTCGAAGTCGTCCTCGCTATCCTCGACGATGAGGATTGGTTGCGTGTCACGCTGCTGCATTCTGGCCCTCGCGCTTCCTGCCCAAAGTGAAATAGAACGTCGTACCGATGCCGATTTCCGATTCCAGCCATATCTCGCCATTGTGACGGGCGATAATCTTGCGGACGAAGGTCAAACCGGCCCCCGTTCCGTCATCCGAATCCTGCGATTTTTCCAGGCGTTTGAAAATGCGGAAAATATCCTCATGGAATTCCTTGGCTATGCCTTTGCCGTTGTCTTTGACGAGAAAGACGTTATGCGCCGTCGTGCCGTCCCTGGCGACGAAGCGCTCGAGATAGCCGATGCTGACGAGCGGTCGGGGTTTGTCGTTGTATTTGATCGCATTGGTAATGAGGTTCCGGAAGACTTCCGTGAGTCGCGGCGCATCGCAGACCACCTCAGGCAATTGGCCGTCGATGACGACCTTGGCATGCCGCTCTTCCAGAAGCAATTCCATGGTGGCGACCACATCCTTGACGACGAGGTTGATATCGGTGCGCTTCACCGCAAGCTGCTGGCGGCCGATCCGCGAGAAATAGAGGAGGTCGTTGACCAGCTTCTCCATGCGCTGGCTGAGCCGCACCAGGCGGTTGAGGCGCCGCACGCCATCGTCATCGAGCTGGCCCCCGTAGTCCTCCAACAGGAAGCGCGAGTGGTTATGTAGCCCGCGCAGCGGCTCCTTCAAATCATGCGAAGCGATATAGGCGAACTCGTCGAGGTCGTGATTGCTGCGCTCCAGATCGGCGGTATAGTCTTCAAGCTGCGCCAGCGTCGTCCTCAGCCGCTCCTCCTGGTTCACGCGCTCGCTGATATCGCGAAGGATCCCGACAAAGGTCTTTATTCCGCCGCTCTTCACCTCGCTGATGGAAACGTCGAGTGGAAAGACGGCATTGTTCTTGCGCCGCCCGGAAACCTCGCGTGTCGTGCCGATGATCCGCTGCTCGCCGGTTTCGGCATAGTGGCTGAGATAGCCGTCGTGCTCCGAATGATAGGGCTCCGGCATCAGCATCTTGACGTTCCTGCCGATCACCTCTTGCGGCGCGTAGCCGAACATCTGTTCGGCGGCCGGATTGAAGCTCGAGATCGTTCCCTTTTCATCGATCGTGAGTACCGCGTCCGGCGTATTGCGCACCAACGCACTGAAGCGGATGCGCTCGGTCTCCAGGCTCATCCTGTTCCGAACGTAGTAGAACACAAGCAAGGCAATCAGCCACAGCATGACGACGGTGATCGACCGGTTCGTGATCTCGTGCCAGAGACTCGCACTATCGTGGCGGACGGCAAAGAAGCCGAGCAGGACGAGGATCGTGCACACGAGGGCGAAGAGAAGCGACGCCTTCCGGTTCCTGAACCAGAGGGCGGTCAACACCAGCGGCACGTAGAGAATGCCGTTTGCCACTCCAAGGGGCGTGTAGAGATCTGCGAGAAGTCCGGTGAAGCACACGAGCGCCGGAACCCAGAGCGGTATCCGGCCGCGGCTTTCGGGCTGCCGCCACCAGGCGCTTGCGAGCAATCCCCCACCGAAGGTCACCACGCCAATTGCCGTCGGCAGCGCCATCGCTGCATAAGGCCCCCAGCGGTAGCCTTGTTCGGCATTCGTGACATAGCTGGCAAGCGCGATCATGCCGAGCGTGACGACGACATAGCTTATCAGTTCCTGGATAAGCGGGGCCCGGGCTTCCCGCCAATTCTGGGCTGCGATCAGCGACAGATTTCCGAGCAGGAAGATCAGCGAAGCATTCGGCCCCATGCCGCCGCCGATTTGCGCGGCAAAATCCGGAGGAATAAGAATGTTGGTCAACAGCCGGTCGACGTTATGAACGGTGCGACCGAGGGTGGCGATCTCGATCAACCGGGCGAGCACAATCAGGACGACGGACGCGGAGGCGATCGTTGAGAGAAGGGATGCCAGCGGCCGGCGCCTGGCGGACGTGGAAAGTGCGATGCCTGACAGAACAAAACAGAGCGCCGTGTTGAACGCCATCGAGGGGAAATCAGGAACGAACGACGTGATGACCTCGACCTGCAACAACCAGCCCGCAAGTACAGTCAGGCCGAGAAGGACGAGCAGAAGGCCGATGACGATGACGGCGGAGCGATAGCGCTTCCCCGTCCTTTGCGGGTCGTCCTGTAGCCCTGCCGCATTCCACACGTCGTCAAGCCTCCCCGGTCGGGTGCCAATTCTTGCTGAAATCCCGAAAGACACAATAGGAAAACGTATGGTTGCGCGGCTGATTCAGCGGTTGAGGCCTGCCGCCGCTATCGATTGCCGCAAAATACGGCTAGTCTGGCAAAAACGCACAATCGAGGAGCATTCCGGGGTCGCCGGATGCAAGCACCGATGCCGGTCATATTTTATATCGATGACAGCAGGGATGATCTTTTCTACCTCGACTACATCCGCAAGAAGGAGCGGATCGCTGTTGATCTTTTCTGTTTTACAACAGCAGAGGCGGCTTTGACCGCCCTGGAGCAGCGATTTGCCAAAAGCGCAGCACTTCCGGACATGCTGATCGCCGATCTTTATATGCCCCTCGACAGCGGTCTCGCACTCGTCGCGCGGCTTCGCATGGAGGCTCGGTTCATCCCGATACGGCTTTGTGTCTGCAGCGGCTCGGATGCGGAGGAAGATCGCGAGCGCGCCCTGGCTGCAGGCGCTGATTCCTTTCTGCAAAAACCTCTCGACTTTGCGGCAATTCTGCGTCCTCGAATGTTGCGCTGAATGCAAAATAGCACGCAAACAGCTGTAAATCCGGCGCCAAGCGCGGCTGGAAACGGCGATTGACAAGGCTGTTTCAGGATTTCAAGATACAACCACTGGGGAAGAGGAGTGATTTGAGCACTGAGAGAGCCGACCTGTCCAGATTCGCCGCCACGAATTCCAGCCAACCCCTAGCTGAGTGGACCTATCAGCTCTCTCGTGCTTACTTCCGGCACTTCTTCCGCTCTTCATGGATGGTGAACAACGGAATTGCGATACCTAGGTAAGAATTACGACTGTCCTGTGTATCACTTGCGGTTGAGAGAATTGATGCCGTTCCGCCTTCAGGATACTGGAAGTCCCCACTCCGTTATCCTTATCAATTGTCTCGCAATTTTTGTAACTTCTTGCATGCGCGACGTATATCCCAAGATTTCGGGATGACGGTGATTTCCGGAGATTCGACATAGGGATTTTGCTGTAATGACCAATGCTGCGGCGGTTCCATTCCATACCGGGCCCGAGCTTAGCCGGGCGATCAATCGCACCGACTTTTTCCGCCTCTTCAAGGCGGCGGCGCAGCACTATCGCTTTGACAATTTCGCGCTTGCGCGCATTTCCGAGGCGAATGCACCTTTCGGCGAGCGTGAAATCGTCATCACCAATATTGCTGAACGCCGGGCCCCGCTTTTCATCCAGATGCTCAAGGAAGCGCTGGGTCCCGTCAAGGCAAAAACCGCGCAGTTTCTGACAACGCCTGTCTACGGCAAGAGCGGGTCGATCGAGGCTGACCTCGTATTCAATGAATTCAACCGCAATACGTTTCTGCTCATTCCTCTCTTCACGCCGGAGGGGCGGCGCTACTGCCTCGTCCTCAGCGGCACGCGGCCGGAGCCCGATCAGGGAGAAGTTGCCGACGTTCTGCTCGATGCCATGCGCATTTTCGACAAGCTTTACGAGGAAATCTTGACGCAAGAGATGTCAGGGCGCCTGACGCAGCGGGAGGCGGAAATCGTCAAATGGACCAGCGAAGGCAAGACTTCAGCGGAGATCGCGATCATTCTCGGATTGTCGGAACATACCGTAAATTCCCATATCACGGCGGCGGTCAGGAAGCTTAATGCCGTGAACCGCGTTCATATGGTGGCGATCGCCCTCAGGAATGGCTTGGTTTCGTGACCGGAGATAACAGCATGAGCACCGCAGCGGGTCCGGAAGACGCCGTCAAAGTCCTGTTCGTGGATGACGAATTCGTCGAATTCAGGTCGCTGAAGAAGAAGATCGGCAGCCTTTCCGAGCCTGCCGTCGATATCGAATATTCGCAGTCGATCGGCGACGCGTTGGAGAAGGTCAAGGGCGAGCGGTTCGACCTCATTCTGCTCGACAACCGGCTGCTGCCGAATGCCGATTTCCGCGAGACGGTGCCGGAGCTTCGCGCCATCGGCTACACGGGGCCGATCGGCGTCGTTTCTACGGATATTTCAGGCGGCTATTTTCAGCAGTTTCCGGATTATGGCGTCGATTTCCGCATCGGCAAGGATGAAATCGACGCGCGGACGCTGCAATACATTATCCGCGAGTACGTAAAGTACAACCTGCCCGACTACTGGAAAGATGACTACACGATCTGATCGCGATCAGGTGGCGGGCAGCCGGATCGTGAAACGGCTTCCCGTTTGGTCCGAATGGCTGAGCGTCAGGTCGCCGCCGAGCGCGGTTAAGAGCTCGCGCGCGGCCGTCAGCCCCAGGCCGGAGCCGGCCACGGCGTCTGGCTGGGGCAGCTTCCAGAAAGGTTCGAATATCCGCTCCTGATGGGCTGGCTCAATGCCTCGCCCGTTGTCGGAAATATGGATCAGCCAATCGCTACCGCTCCTTTCCGCCGCCAGTTCGACATGCAGTGTCGCCGCGCCCCGATAAAGCAGCGCATTGGCGAGGATGTTCTTCAGCGCGGTCGAAAGAAGGGCGGCATCGCTGTTGAGGCTTGGAAGCGTGTGATGGCTGAAGGTCGCGTCATTGGCCCCCACCTCGGCCTTCAATTCAGTCCAGAGACCGTCAACGATCGGGCCGAGTTCCACCGGGGCGGGCGAAACCTGCGGCGTGCCCGCAGCGAAGCTCATCAGTGCCTTGGTGAGGCGCTGCGCGGTCTGGGCTTTCTGAAGGATTGCCGTGAGGCTTTCGCGCTGTTCGCTATCGAGCGTCTCACTGAGTTCGTCCAGCAGGATTTCCGCATACATCGCGATGTGCCGGAGCGGCGATTGGAGGTCGTGCGAAGCGGTCGCCAGAAAACGCCTCATGCGCTCCTCGCTGGCGCTGGTAACAGCAGTTGGCATTGGACCGGATGACATACAACCTCTCACTTCATTGAAGGGAAGATAGAAAGAGGGCGCCGGTTCGGCAACCGGCGCCCTCTGGGAACATGTCTGTCGAAGGTTTCTTAGCCGATTGACTTGCGCGGCTCGGTGGCTTCCGGTGGGATGATCTCCGCCTCGGCGGAGGCCGCCGCGGCCTTGGCGTGGCGGCGGCGCCAGTCACCGAGGAAGAGCAGGATCGGCGCTGCGATGAAAACCGACGAGAGCGCGGCGACCGCAATGCCGAACACCATCGGGATTGCGAAGCTCTCGACCGCGCTGCCGCCCCAGATCGCCATCGGAAGCATGGCGAGGAAGGCGGTGGCGGAGGTGTAGAGGCTTCGGCCGAGCGTTTCGTTGATCGACTTGTCGATGAGCTCGCGAAGCGGCATCGACTTGTAGAGGCGCATGTTTTCACGCATGCGGTCATAGACCACGACCTTGTCGTTCACCGAATAACCGACAAGCGTCAAAAGCGCCGCGATGGCCGTCAGGTTGAAGTCGAGCCCGGTGAGCGCGAAGAAACCAATGGTCTTCGTCACATCGAGGACGAGGGTCGCGATGGCGCCGACCGCAAACGGCCATTCAAAGCGCGCCCAGATATAGACGAGCATCGCCAGGCTTGCGAGAACGACCGAAAGAATGCCGGCGACCGCGAGCTCGCCGCTGACCTTCGGGCCGACGACTTCCGTCCGCTCGATCGTTGCCGACGGATCGACCTTGACGATCTCCGCCTTCAGCTGATTGACGGCGGTCGTCTGCGCTTCCTCGCCGCCCGGCTGGCGCTCGGCGCGGATGAGGATATGATTGCTGTCGCCGAAGGACTGCAGCGCCACTTCGCCGAGGCCGAGTGCATCAAGGTCTTCACGGAAGGAGGCGAGATCGGCGGCCTGTGCCGTCTTCACTTCCAACTGGATGCCGCCGCGGAAGTCGACGCCGTAGTTGAGGCCAGGCGTGACGAACAGCACGACGGAAATGATGGAAAGCGCGGCGGAAAGCGCAAGCCCGAAGAAACGCGCCTTCATGAAGTGGATCTGCGTGCCGTCCGGGACGAGGCTGATCGGAAGCAGTGGCTTGATGTTGATGACCTTCATCTTCCTGCGGCGGGCGATCGCCATCATCGCGACACGGACGATGGAAACGGCAGTGAACATGGAGATCATGATGCCGAGGCCCATGGTGACGGCGAAGCCGCGAACCGGGCCGGAGCCGAACCAGAACAGCAGCACGGTCGCGATCAGCGCCGTCATGTTACTGTCGACGATGGTCGAGTAGGCGCGGCTGAAGCCGGCGTCGATGGCGGCGAAGGCGCCACGGCCCTTCCGGGTCTCTTCACGGATACGCTCGTTGATGAGAACGTTCGCATCCACCGCCAGACCGATGCCGAGGACGACACCGGCAATGCCAGGCAGGGTCAGCGTCGAGCCGATCAGCGTCAGGCCGGCAAAGGTCAAAATCACGTTCAGGAAGAGCGCGACGTTGGCGAGCAGACCCCAGCCGCCGTAGAGGAAGAACATGAAGCCGACGACCAGCGCGAAGCCGATGAGACCGGAGGTCAGGCCCTTCTTGATGGCGTCGCCGCCGAGATCGGCGCCGACAGTGCGCTCCTCGATGACCGTCAGCTTGGCGGGAAGTGCACCGGCGCGCAGCATGGCCGCAAGCGTGGTGGCGCTTTCTGCTGTGAAGCTGCCGGAAATCTGGCCGGAGCCGCCGGTGATCGGTTCGCGGATGACGGGCGCGCTCAATACCTTGCCGTCGAGGACAATGGCGAAGGGATTGCCGACATTCTGCCGGGTAATATCCGCAAAGCGGGTCGCGCCGGCGCTATCGAAGCGGAAGCTGACGATCGGCTCGCGGGTGTTCTGGTCGAAGCCGACGCGGGCATCGGAAAGGCGGTCGCCGGAAATTTCGACGCGGTCTTCCACCGGATAGGTATTGCCCTCATCGTCCTTCATCATGGTGACGCCCGGTGCTGGGGCATTGCTCGGGGCAAGCATGTGGAACGTCATCTTGGCGGTGGAGCCGAGCAACTGGCGCAGGCGGGTCGGATCCTGCGTGCCCGGAAGCTGGACGAGGATACGGTTTCCGCCGACGCGCTGGATCGTCGGTTCGGCGACGCCGACCTGGTCGACGCGCTGGCGGATGACCTCGAGGCTCTGCTCGACGGCCGAGTTTACGTTCTGCGTGATGCCGGCCTCCGAGAAGGTCATCGTGATGTTGTTCGTGCCGCTGGCAGCGATATCGAGATCGGACTGACCGGCGGTGAGGCCGACGCCAACCGGGTTCGCCAGCGCCTGCAGATCGGTGATGGCAGCATCGCGCTGTGTCGGGTCCGTCAGCGTCACGACGATCTGGCTCTGGTTGCGGGCGACCGAGCTGGTTGCAACACCCTTTTCGCGCAGCACGCGCCGGGTATCCTGCAGGAGCGATTGCAGGCGTTCCTTCGTCAGTTCCGATTCATCGACTTCGAGAACCAGGTGAGAGCCGCCGCGAAGGTCGAGACCGAGAGAGACCTGATCATGAGGCAGCCAGGAAGGCACGCGGTCGAGGACGTTTTGCGGCACGACGTTCGGCAATGCCGTGAGAATGCCGAAGAGAATGATCACCGTATAGGTGAGCACCAGCCATGGTGAGGTGCGCATGTCGTTGTATTCCTTGAATATGCATATACCGGCGCGGTGCGCTGGCGGTGTGTCATGTGATGTTGCGGAGGCGCGATGGTCGCGACATCAAGCGGCGGGCGGGGCTCGCGGCTGATTGCCCGGCAGAGCGGCCGGACGAAGAGCAGTATCGACCGGCGGCAGAACCGCAGGCAGGCCCCACTCTGCGAATTCGAGATGCGGCGGCACCGGCAGGGAAACCGGGCCAAAATCGTGAAGCGTCTGTTTCGGCGCAACCTTGCGATCGGCGGCGAGAATGCCGCGAACCGCCTCGCGCGCGGTCAGCTGGAGCGGCTGCGGTTCCTTGCCGGACAGGGTCAGCGCATTATTGTCTGGGGCCGCGGGACCGGGAATGAGATTGCCGCCGATGAGAAGGCCGATATAAGCGGTAATCGCAAGGACGAGCGAAACAGCGATGCGGGCGCTCAAGCGGCGCGCATCGAGTCCTACCCCGTCATTCTTTGCGATCTCGCTCTCAAATCGGCTCAAAAGCGCAAAAACCCGTCATTCTTTCTCGGACGGCGCTGCGGCCGTGCCCGGAATTGTATCAGTCCCATGCCCATCTTCATAGGCCGGACTGTCATGATGCACTTGGGCGAGCCGGTCAACCATCCCCATGGCGATTTCTCGCTCGCCCATGATGACGGTATCGGCGCCGTATTGCTTCAACTCGTCGACCTCGGCATCCGAATGCGCGCGGGCGACGATCAGGATTGCGGGGTTCACACTGCGGCCGTATTCGGCAACGCTGCAGGCTTCGAAGGCATTCGGAATGGCAATCACCAGGCTGCGCGCGCCGGGAAGATTGGCGAGATCGAGCACTTCGCGGGCGGCGGCATTGCCGATTATCGTCTCGACGCCCTGCGTGGCAAGCTCTTCGATCCGCTTTTCGGAATCCTCGATGACCAAGAAAGGCGTGCCCGAAGATTTGAGGTTCTGACCGACGATGCTGCCGACCCGGCCGTAGCCGACGAGGATGGCGTGACCGGAAAGCGACGTCGGCTGGATTTCGTCTTCGGGTTCGGCGAGCTCGATGGGTGCCTCGGCTGCGTCGACCGGAGCCTCCTCCCGCTTTGGACGCTCGAGAAGCGGGCGCATGCGATCGCAGGCGAAAAAGAGCAGCGGATTGAGGATGATCGAAATTATCGCGCCGGCAAGGATGAGGTCGCGGCCCTCTTGCGGCAGCAGGCCAAGATCGACGCCGAGGGCGGCGAGGATGAAGGAGAATTCGCCGATCTGCCCCAGGCTTGCGGAGATTGTCAGGGCTGTGCCGGCCGGCTTTCTAAAGAGCAGCACGATGAGGAAGGCGGCGACGGACTTGCCGATGACAATGATGAAGACGGTTGCCAGGAGCGGCAGCGGCTTTTCGATCAGGATGTTCGGATCGAAGAGCATGCCGACGGAGACGAAGAAGAGAACAGCGAACGCGTCGCGAAGCGGCAGGCTTTCTTGAGCGGCGCGATGGCTGAGCTCACTTTCGGCAAGCACCATGCCGGCAAAGAAGGCGCCAAGCGCCAGCGACACGCCGAAGAGCTTCGCGGCGCCGAAAGCGACGCCGAGCGCGATGGCGAGAACGCCGAGGCGAAAGAGTTCGCGCGAGCCGGTATGGGCGATCCTATGCATCGTCCAGGGAATGAGCTTGCGGCCGAAGACCAGCATGAGGGCGACGAAGAGCGCCACCTTCACCAGCGTCATGCCGATAATGCCGCCGATGCCGAGGTCGAGCCCGAACAGGCGGTTGAGGCCGGCCGAAAGCGGTTCGACCGGCGCGTGCTCACCACCACCGATGCTGGCGGCTGCGGGTATCAGCACGAGCGCGAGGACCATGGCCAAGTCCTCGACGATCAGCCAGCCGACAGCGATCTTGCCTCGCTCGGTTTCCACGAGACGGCGTTCCTGCAGCGCTTTTAGGAGAACGACGGTCGAAGCGACGGAGAGGGCAAGACCAAAGACGAGACTGCCGCCTGTTGGCCAGCCCATCAGCGCGCCGAGGCCCCAGCCGAGGAGGGTTGCAAAGGCGATCTGAACGACGGCGCCCGGCACGGCGATGCCCCGAACCGAAAGCAGGTCCTTGAGCGAGAAGTGAAGGCCGACACCGAACATCAGCAGGATGACGCCGATTTCGGCGAGTTCGGGCGCCAGATCCTGATCTGCGACATAGCCCGGGGTATGCGGCCCGACGAGAATGCCGGCGAGCAGGTAGCCGACGAGCGGCGGCAGCTTCAACCGGTTGGCGATGGCGCCCAGGATAAAGGCCAGCACGAGACCTCCGACGATCGTCGAAATCAAAGGCGTATCGTGCGGCATTGCTCCCTCCCGATCTGGAATTCCCGTTCAAAACATGACATATATGGCGCATGTTGACCAATATGGGTGGTTTGGGATTATGGGTCAAGGCGCAAAGGAAACTATTCTGACACCTGCTTTATGCCGCGCCGCACGAGGGTTGCTCGATTGGACGCAGGCGGACCTTGCCGCGAAGGCGGCGGTCTCCCGCAGCACGATACGCGACTACGAAGGGCAGTACCATGAAATCCATCGCGCCACCGAGGCGCAGCTGCGGCTCGCCTTCGAGGACGGCGGCGTCCGTTTCGTTGAGATCGAAGGGGCGGGGATAGGGCTCTGCCTGCCTCCCGCGCGCAGCATTTAACCCTGCGGTCGCAGGCAGACGGCCGGCACCTTGTAGGCGTTGATCGTCTTGCCGCGGTAGTAACCGTCCGCCGGTTGCCAGCTTTTGACCAACTCAGGCGCAGCGGTCGCACAGGTCAGCTCATTGTGCGTGACGAAGAGGACTTGATCTTGCACATCCGCAGGCAGGGCGAAATTCTGCTCATAGTAATTGGCCGGGAAGCCGGCGGGCGGACGCGAGTAGATCTTGAGCGGCTCGTCTCTCAGCGTATGGAACATGTCGGCGACGAAATCGCGGTTGTCGGTAACGACGGTGCCGACACCAGCCTGCTTGGCGAGCGTGCCGACCTCTCGGCTGATCTCGCTGCGGCCGAGATAGCGCTTCATCGCTTCATTTCCGCCCGGAAGGACAAGCTGATGTGCAAAGATCGCGGCGAGCGGGAACAGGAAGCTTGCGAGGCCGCCGATGATGAGCGAGATGCGCAGGCCCTTCGGCCAGAGCTGCGTGAGGACTGACACAGCAAGAACCGTGCCTGCGACATAGGCCGATACGCCCCAATTCGCCTCGGCCTTCGCGACGAAGGCCTGCAGCGTAATCAGCAGGACGACGGGCATGGAAAGCCAGATGAGAAGTTTTTCCTTCTCGTCGCTCTTGCCTTTGATCATGCGCCACGTCGCCCAAAGCATGGCGAAGAAGACGATCGGCCCGACGACGCCGAACTGGGCGGCGAAGAATTCGAGCGCACCGCCAAAGTTCAGTTGCATCTGGTCCCACTTCGCGATGTCCTCGGTGTGGCGGACGGTTGTCGCGTCGTGGGTGACGTTCCACCAAAGGTTGGGCGAGGCGACGATGAGCGCGGTCGCCACGGAAATGAAGAAGTCGCGCCAGGCAATACGCGCAGCCGGAACAAGAAGCAGCGCGATCAATCCGCCGGGCACGATGAAAAGGATCGCGTATTTCGACAGGAAGGAACACCCGAAGGCAACGCCCATGACAAGTGCGAGCACGACCGAACGCTTCTCGCTCAGGCCGAAATAGGCCCAAAGGCCGATCGTCATGAAGAACAGAAGAACGACATCGGTAGAAAAGAACACGGACGAGAGCGCGACGGCAGGCATCGTGATGTAGATAGCGCCGGTCCAGCCTTCGATCTTAGGACCGGCAACTCGCCTGGCGAACTGCATCAGCAACAGCGCGGTGGCCACGTGCACGAGGGGCCCGCAAAGGCGCACCCAAAAAATGTCGGTGGAGCCCGAAATTTCCGTCATCGCGCGGATGAGCCAGGCGATCATAGGCGGCTTCGAGTAATAGCCGAAGTCGAGATTCTGCGACCAGAACCAGTACTGTGCCTCGTCGACGAAGAAATCCGTCGTGTCGAAATGCAGCATCACGATACGCCACAGAGTGACGGCGAGAATGATGAAAAGGCCTGTCCTGGCAGTCATGAACAACGTCCGCTGAGCTTGAGGCGCCTGCGATACATCAGAGGAAGGGGGCTGCCAACAGGGGCGGCGCAGAACGCCGCACTATGCCGCAGGTTCAGAGCACACGAAGGGTGGTTGCGCCGCGACTGGCTTCGATCCGCTCGAGCAGGGCGACGGCGGCCAGCGTCGCGATTGCGATGAGGCAGGAACCCAGTCCGAGAACAATCATTGCTCTATCCTTAACGACATCATGTCATGTCTAACAGGTGGGATATAACACAGAGCTTGTGCGGGACTTGTAGCGCGCCTGCAACGCCCAGAGACTATTTCGCTGAAGGCGCTCGGAATGCTTGGGAAAGGGCGGATTGTTAAAGCGCCAATTAACCTTCAAGCAAGGAATTAACCATAAACATTGCGATACACGTCGGAATGGGAAGATGTTTGCTCGTTCCCACCAGGCATGACGCCGTCCCGCCGTACCGGCTCGATCCGGTATCCGTCTCTTTTCCGAAACAGATTTGCTGATCGGGATACGTCCGCCCTCCGGTTTGCGCCGGCGGTTACACAGGTCGTTTCCCTGCAGTGCGCTCATCGGATGGAGCACAAAGGTTTTTCACCGGATCGTATCCGGAATGTGGTTGGGGATAGGCATTGGGGCAGGACATGCCATCAGATCAGGCCAAAGGCGCGCAGGCAGGCAGCCTTCGCGATCGCCTGCGCTTTGCCGGTCTCGATGACGCGCAATGCGAGGCAGTGCGCCGTCACCGGCCGATGCTCGAGGCCCGGCTGAAGAGCGGTCTTCGCGACCTGTTCCAGCGCTTCCAGTCCTTTCCGGACGCAGCCCGCAATTTCCAGAACGAGCGCCAACTCGATCGCCTGCATGATCTCCAGTCCTCCCATTGGGACGTGCTGACGGATGCCCGCTTCGACAGCCTCTACGCCGAGCGTGTCAAGGTTCTTGCCGATACCGAAAGCAAGATGGGGGTTGATCCGCGCTGGCATGTTGCTGGCCATGGCGTCATGCTGGAGCACATCATTTCGGGTCTGGCGGGCGAGCTTGCAGGCAAGCCGTTGCTGCCAGGCGCCAAGCGCCGCGCGAAAGAGGTCTCCGAGATGATGACGGCGATTATCCGCCTCGTCATGGTGGATGTCGAAATCGCCGTCTCGCTGCGTTTCAATGCCTTGCGCGCCTCGCAGCAACGCGCGCTTGCCGAGCAGCGCGAAAACGACCGGACGGAGATCACCCGGATTTTCGGTAACGTGGTCGACGGCCTTGCAGCCCGCGACCTGACCGTGCGCGCAGCCACCGATGGCGAAGATACCTACGCTGATATCGCCGGTGGGCTCAACGCGGCACTCGACGGCTTTCAGGCGGAATTTGTCGCAATCAGCGAGCGCGCCACGAAAGCCGAACTTTCCACGCGTTCGCTTGCGGCTGCCTCGCAGAGCTTTTCGGGCCATGCGGCCGGTCATTCCGCGCAGCTCATGACATCAGCAGCAGCGCTCGAAGTGATCGCCGGGGGTGTCCGCGACGGCGCAGCGGAAAGCCGCGCGGCCGAAAAGGCCGCGGCCTCCACCCGTGCCGCCGCCGAAGAGAGCGGTCAGGTTGTCGGCCGTGCTATCAGCGCGATGGCGGATATCGAACAGTCCGCCGAAAAGATCGGCCAGATCATCGGCGCGATCGACGAGATCGCCTTCCAGACGAACCTGCTTGCGTTGAACGCCGGCATCGAGGCTGCACGTGCCGGCGAATCCGGTCGCGGCTTTGCGGTCGTGGCGCAGGAAGTGCGCGCACTCGCCCAGCGTTCTGCCGAAGCCGCCCGCGAAATCAAAACCCTTGTCACGACCACCAAGGCGCAGGTCGATGCCGGCGTACAGATGGTCGGCCGCACGCAGGATTCGATCGGCAGCATCGTGCGGCAGGTAACCGGCATCAATGCTGCGATCGCAACGATTGCAAGCCAGACGGGCGCGCACGCTGCAAGCCTCGATATGGTAACGGCGGACGTCAAGGCGCTTGGCGGGCAGGTTGCCGACAGCGCGGCATCCGCCAACCGCGCGGCCGAAGGTGCCGATCATCTACACACGGTGATCCTCGAACTCGGGCAGACGATCCGCGAATTCCGCAGCGCCCGCGAAAATGGGCGGGTCGAAACGGCGCCGCCTCGCGCTTCCCGCCAACGCAGCATCGAGATCACGGCCCGTCCCGCCACACTGGACGAGGAATACGACAACGAGGATTTCGGGTTTTCGCGTCCGGCTGCGAGTTTCGGAGGCGCCCGAAATGCTTATTGACCTATCGGAATACGACCTCGCCTCATTTTTGCGGGCAAGGGACAACGGGACAAGGAAAAGCTGATGGCAGCAAGGAAGAGTGGGAAGACACTGAATCTGGCGGCGGTGCTTGATCTCAACGAGGCTTCGGCCTTGCGCGACAAGCTCATGTCAGTGCGCGGCGGCGACCTTTCGGTCGATGCATCCGCCGTCGAGCGCCTCGGCGGCCTGTGCGCTCAGGTTCTGATGGCTGCGGCGAAGACCTGGGACCAGGACAAGCATTCGTTCACCTTCACGAAAGTGTCCGATGCATTTCACAAAACCATGCAGCTGGTTGGCGTCGACATCGACCACCTGCTTGCCAAGGAGACCCGGCAATGAAGAAAAAAGTGCTCACCGTGGATGATTCACGGACAATCCGAAACATGCTTCTCGTGACGCTGAACAATGCGGGCTTCGAGACGATTCAGGCCGAAGACGGTGTCGAAGGTCTTGAAGTCCTGGAAGAATCCAACCCGGACGTCATCGTGACCGACATCAACATGCCGCGCCTCGATGGCTTCGGTTTCATCGAAGGTGTCCGCCGCAACGAGAAATACCGGGCGATCCCGATCCTGGTGCTCACGACCGAAAGCGACGCGGAAAAGAAGAACCGTGCCCGCCAAGCCGGAGCCACCGGCTGGATCGTCAAGCCGTTCGACCCTGCCAAGCTGATCGATGCCATTGAGCGCGTAACCGCTTAAACCCAGGATTTTCTCCATGGATATGAACGAAATCAAAGAGATATTTTTCCAGGAATGCGAGGAGCAGCTCGCCGAACTGGAATCCGGTCTCATGAAAATGAATGATGGCGATCGCGATCCGGAAACCATCAATGCGGTGTTCCGTGCCGTCCATTCGATCAAGGGCGGCGCCGGCGCCTTCGGTCTGGACGATCTCGTCGCTTTCGCCCATGTGTTCGAGACCACACTTGATTGCGTTCGTTCCAATAAGCTTGAGCCCACACAGGATGTCCTGAAGGTCATGCTGAAATCGGCCGACGTGCTGGCGGACCTCACCAATGCCGCCCGCGACGGCGGCAGCGTCGACGAAAGCCGCAGCCGCGGTCTGGTGAAGGAACTGGAAGCGCTGGCGAATGGAGAGCTGCTGTCTCCGTCCGCAGCCGCTGAAGCGCCGGCATCGAAACCTGCCGCAAAGGCGGCTCCGGCGCTTTCCCCAGCAGTGGAGGCGCCCAAGACGGCCGACGACAGCGGTTTCCAGCCGATACCCTTTTCCTTCGATGATTTCGGCGGTGAGGACGAGGCCGGCTCCGGTCTTCCTGTCTATGAAATCACCTTCAAGCCGCGCTCCGACCTCTATTCTAAGGGCAACGATGCCACGCTTCTGCTGCGCGATCTCTCGCGCCTCGGTGAAATGAGCAGTTACTGCAACATGGACGATCTGCCGGGTCTCGACGATCTTGATGCGGAGGCTGCTTATCTTAGCTGGAACATCACGCTGATGACGGACAAGGGCGAGGACGCCATTCGCACCGTGTTCGAATTCGCCGAATGGGATTGCGATCTGACGGTCGAGGCTGTCGAAGCCGAGTCCGCCGCATCGTCCAACGACGAACTGCCGATGATCCCGGTTCCCTTCGACCTTTCGATCTTAGATGAGGGTGCCGCCGAGCTTCCCGCCCATCAGCCGACGTCGGATGCGGCTACTGCCGTCGCTGCCGCAGAGACGGCCTCGAACGTAACCCAGATGGCGGCCGCGGCCGCCCGCGTCGAAAAGAGGGAATCTGCTGCGGCTGCTGCAGCAAGTGCCGCTGCTGCCCAGAACAATGCCGCAGCAGGCGCAGGTCAGACGATCCGCGTCGATCTCGATCGCGTTGACCGCCTGATCAACCTCGTCGGCGAGCTGGTCATCAACCAGGCGATGCTGTCGCAGAGCGTCATCGAAAACGACACGACCGGCACCTCGTCCATTAATATGGGCCTCGAAGAGCTGCAGCAGCTCACCCGCGAGATCCAGGATTCGGTGATGGCGATCCGCGCGCAGCCGGTAAAGCCGGTCTTCCAGCGCATGTCGCGCATCGTTCGCGAAATCGCCGACATGACGGGCAAGACCATCCGCCTGATTACAGAAGGTGAAAACACCGAAGTCGACAAGACTGTCATCGACAAACTGGCAGAACCGCTAACGCACATGATCCGCAATGCCGTCGACCACGGCATCGAAACACCGGAAAAGCGTGCCGCAGCCGGCAAGAATACCGAAGGCACGGTTCGCCTGACGGCAAAACACCGTTCCGGCCGCATCCTGATCGAGCTGGCCGACGACGGCGCCGGCATCAATCGCGAGAAGGTGCGCCAGAAGGCGATCGACAACGACCTGATCCCCGCCGACACAAACCTTTCGGACGAGGAGATCGACAACCTGATCTTCCTGCCCGGCTTCTCGACGGCCGATAAGATCTCCGACATTTCGGGCCGCGGCGTCGGCATGGACGTCGTCAAGCGCTCGATCCAGGCCCTTGGCGGGCGCATCAACATCACGTCCAAGCCAGGCCAAGGCTCCGTCTTCACGATGAGTCTGCCGCTGACGCTCGCCGTCCTCGACGGCATGGTGGTCACGGTTGCCGGCCAGACGCTTGTCGTTCCGCTGACAGCCATCGTCGAGACACTGCAGCCGGAAGCAGCTGCGATCCACTCATTCGGTGCGAACCACCGCCTGATCTCGATCCGCAACTCGTTCTGCCCGCTGGTCGATGTCGGCCGCATCCTGAACTTCCGCGCCACGCAGGCAAATCCGGTCGAAGGGGTCGCACTGCTGGTGGAATCCGAAGGTGGCGGCCAGCGCGCGCTTATGGTCGACGCGATCCAGGGTCAGCGGCAGGTCGTTATCAAGAGCCTGGAGGCGAACTACACGCATGTGCCGGGCATCGCCGCGGCAACCATCCTCGGTGACGGGCGCGTGGCGCTCATCCTCGATGTCGATGCCGTTGTCGGCGCCTCGCGCGGCCAGGCCCTGAAGCCTGAAATGTCGTTGGCAGCAGTGGGATAAGCCATGTCGTACGCCGTGAAAAATCTGAGCCAGGGGGATCGCGAACTCATCGCGTTCCGCATCGGCGACCAGGAATTTTGCGTAAACATCATGTCGGTTCGCGAAATTCGCGGCTGGACGCCGGCAACGGCCATGCCGCATTCGCCAGGCTACATGAAGGGCGTCATCAACCTGCGCGGCGCGGTGCTGCCGATCATCGATCTTTCGGCGCGGCTCGGCATGAAGCCCGCCGAGCCGTCGGTACGCCACGTCATCATTGTCGCGCAGGTCCGGCGGAAGGTCGTCGGTCTGCTCGTCGACGCGGTCTCGGACATCCTCACCGTGACCGACGACAATATTCAACCGACGCCGGAAATCTCTTCCGACACAGAACGCCAGTTCGCCCGCGGCATTCTTGCAATCGAAAAACGGATGATCTGCCTGGTCGAACTGGAAGCCCTCTTCCCCGATACGGAAAGCGAAGCTGCATGAATGCGTTGAGTGCAAAAGATCTCAGGCAGGGGAACCCGGACGAGGTTCTGGCGAGCGGCGAATATCCGCTGACGCGCCGCGACCTTACGGAAATCGCTGCGATGATCTACTCAGATGCGGGGATCTTCCTGAACGAGACCAAGGCTTCACTGGTTTATTCGCGTCTTTCCAAGCATATCCGCAATCTCGGCCTTTCGGGCTTCCGCGAATACTGTTCGCTGGTCTCCTCACCCGCCGGTGCGGCGCCGCGCCGCGAAATGCTTTCGCATCTGACCACCAATTTCACGCGCTTCTTCCGCGAGAACCACCATTTCGAGCACTTGCGTGACCATGTGCTGCCGGAGCTTCTGAACCGTGCCAAGATGGGCGGGCGTGTCCGTATCTGGTCGGCCGCATCTTCCGACGGGCAGGAGCCCTATTCGATTGCGCTGACCGTGCTTTCGATGATGCCGAATGTCGCCGACTACGATTTCAAGATCCTGGCAACCGATATCGACCCAAAGATACTCAATCTCGCTCGCGCCGGATCCTACGACGAGACGGCTCTCGAAACCGTGTCGCCGGCCATGCGCAAGCAGTGGTTCATGGAAGTCAACGTGGATGGCCGCCGTAAATTCCAGGTCGATGACCGCGTCAAGCGCCTGATCACCTACAACGAGCTGAACCTGATGGCGCAGTGGCCCTTCAAGGGCAAGTTCGACATCATCTTTTGCCGCAACGTCGTCATCTATTTCGACGAACCGACGCAGATGAAGATCTGGACGCGCTTTGCCGAACTGCTGCCTGAAGGCGGACATCTTTACATCGGCCATTCCGAGCGCGTATCCGGCGAAGCAAAGCACGTCTTCGACAATATCGGCGTCACGACGTATCGCCACACGACGAAGGGACTGGGGAGAAAGGGATGAGCGCACCGGCAAGAGTTCTCGTCGTTGACGACTCCCCGACGATGCGCGGGCTGATAAGCGCCGTCTTGAGTTCCGATCCGGAGGTCAGCGTCATCGGCCAGGCGGGCGATGCACTGGAAGCGCGCGAGGCAATCAAGAAGCTCAATCCCGATGTCGTCACGCTCGACATCGAGATGCCGAACATGAACGGCCTGGAATTCCTCGAGAAGATCATGCGGCTTCGCCCTATGCCGGTCATCATGGTCTCCACCATGACGCACCGCGGCGCGGAAGCAACCCTGGCTGCGCTCGAAATCGGCGCCTTCGATTGCGTCGGGAAGCCTGCCCCCGGCGAGCTGCGCCCGTTCGGCGACCTCGCCGAGAAGGTCAAGGCTGCCGCGCGCACGCAACGCCAGTTCGTGCAGCCGGCTGCAACTCCGGTTCCGCCGGTATCGGTCGCCGATTTCCGGGTCGGCCGCAAGATCGTTGCGATCGGTTCGTCGACGGGCGGCGTCGAAGCACTGATCGCGGTGCTTCAGAAGTTTCCGGCGAACTGCCCGCCGACGGTCATTACCCAGCATATGCCGCCGACCTTCACGAAAAGCTTTGCTGAGCGCCTTAACCGCCTCTGTGCTCCGGTCGTCGAAGAGGCGACGGATGGCGCACGTTTAGAGATTGGTAAGATTTATCTGGCACCAGGCGGAGAACGTCATTTGCAGGTCGCAAATGCGTCGGCTCCCTGTTGCCGTCTCGTCGAGCGCGATCCGGTGAACGGACATCGCCCCTCGGTCGACGTTCTCTTCGATTCCGTTGCCGAACTTGCCGGACGCAATGCGGTCGGCGTGATCCTGACAGGCATGGGCCGCGATGGCGCGGCTGGTCTCTTGAAGATGCGCCATGCAGGCGCGCGCACTCTCGGACAGAACGAAAAGACCTGCGTGGTCTACGGAATGCCGCGAGTGGCCTATGAACTCGGTGCCGTTGAGCAGCAGCTGCCACTGAATGCCATCGGCGAAGAAATACTGAAAATGACAGCCGCCCGAAAGGAAGGGACAGAATAATGTCGATTGCGGAGAAAATCAAAGTTCTGATCGTCGACGATCAGGTCACGAGCCGGTTGCTGCTCAGCGATGCGCTGACCCAGCTCGGCTTCAAGCAGATCACGGCTGCCGGCGACGGCGAGCAGGGCATGAAGATCATGGCCCAGCAGCCGCATCACCTGGTGATCTCGGACTTCAACATGCCAAAGATGGATGGTCTAGGCCTGCTGCAGGCCGTGCGCACCAATCCGGCAACCAAGAAGGCCGCCTTCATCATCCTGACGGCGCAGGGCGATCGCGCTCTCGTGCAGAAGGCTGCCCAGCTCGGCGCCAACAACGTGCTTGCGAAGCCCTTCACCATCGAAAAGATGAAAGCGGCTATCGAAGCCGTGTTTGGAGCGCTGAAATGAATGTCGAGGCAGCAGCCCGCCGCGTTCATATCATTCAAGGCGAATGGAAGGTCTTGAATGATCCGGGCGCGGTTCTGACGACCATTCTTGGCTCGTGTGTGGCTGCCTGTCTGCGCGATCCCGTGGCCGGTGTGGGCGGAATGAACCACTTCCTGCTGCCAGGCACGGGCAATACGCCGATGAGCGGCGGGGACGCCACACGCTATGGCGTTCATCTGATGGAATTGCTGATCAACGGCCTTCTGAAGCAGGGCGCGCGCCGCGACCGCCTGGAGGCAAAGATTTTCGGCGGGGCGAAGACGATCTCGACATTCTCCAATGTCGGCGAGCAGAACGCCGCCTTCGCCATGCAGTTCCTGAGGGACGAAGGCATCCCGGTCGTCAGCTCCAGCACCGGCGGCGAACATGGCCGCAAGCTCGAATACTGGCCGGTTTCAGGCCGCGCGCGCCAGTACCCGCTGACGGGCGCCGAAACGCAGAAAACGGTGGCTCTCGAACAGCGTCCCGTCACGCCGCAGAAGCCGGTCGAAACAAGTATCGAATTTTTCTGATGACAAGGATTTTTCTATGACTTTCAGTGGACCGATCGAGCCGCCTTCGCCGGTCGAGGCGCTTCCGGATATCCTCATGCGCATCGTTTCCGAACTGCATGATGTCGCTTACCTCATCGAACGCATCGAGCCGCAGCTTCTCGAAATCGGCGGCGCCGATGTCCTGAATTCGCCGGACAGCATGAAAATCATGCAGGGCATCGATCTTGCCGTCCAGAAAGCCCGTGGTCTGGCTGAATTCATCGACACGATCACAGGTGAAATTCCGCAAAGCTGGGCTGTTGACGTCGCAACCGCGCTCAGTCTCGTCAAGCTTGCCGAGATGCAGAAAGCGCTCGGCGGCGCCACGCGCCACGGCCATTCCCAGCCGCTCAGCAAGGCGGCCGGCGACTTCGATTTCTTCTGATTTTTCAGTTTCCCAGCCTGCTCTGACGAAACGCTCGCACAAGTTTCGCCGTCTATCAAGGAATGAGGCAATAAGCCTGTTTTGTCTTTGACGGATCGTGCGAGAACAGAATGAATCTGTTAAATCAATTAGTTCAGCTCACTAGGAACTTAGGTTCGCTGGGGCGAACCCGCTTGTTGGCACTCGCTGGTGTTGGCGTTTTTTCCATCGCAATCATTTTGGCTGCAGCCTTTTTCGTCAACAAGCCGGCGCAGGAAACGCTCTATGTCGGCCTTGATACTCCTGACCTCAATCAAATCAGCATGGCTCTTGCGGAGGCCAATATCGGCTTCCAGGTCGGTTCCGACGGTTCGAGCATTACGGTGCCCGCCGGCATGACGGGCAAGGCCCGCCTGCTGCTTGCCGAGCGCGGGCTGCCGAACAGCGCCAACGCAGGCTACGAATTGTTCGACAATGTCGGCTCGCTCGGCCTTACCTCGTTCATGCAGGAAGTCACGCGCGTCCGTGCGCTCGAGGGTGAAGTAGGCCGCACCATTCAGTCCATCTCCGGCATCACCGCCGCACGCGTCCATATCGTCATGCCGGAGGTCGGAAACTTCCGCAAGGCGGAGCAGAAGCCGACAGCCTCCGTCATGATCCGGGCGAGTGCTGCGGCGGGCCGAAGTGCAGCCACCTCGATCCGCCACCTCGTCGCCTCGGCCGTGCCGGGGCTTGACGTCGATGACGTGACGATTCTCGATTCCGCCGGCCAGCTGCTGGCCTCCGGCGACGAGGCGAGCAACAGCTCGCTGAACCGCTCGCTAAACATCGTCCAGAACGTCCAGCAGGAAGTCGAATCGAATATCGACAAGGCGCTGGCGCCCTTCCTCGGCATGGACAATTTCCGCTCCAGCGTGACGGCCGATCTCAACACGGACGCGCAGCAGATCCAGGAGACGGTCTACGATCCGGAATCGAAGGTGGAGCGGTCCGTGCGCACCACCAAGGAAGCCTCCCAGTCGCAGCAGAAGCAGTCCGACAACGCGACGACCGTCGAGCAGAACGTTCCGCAGGCCGCACCCGAGCAGGGCGGAAGCAACAATCCGGAATCACAAGACAAGTCGGACAAGAAGGAAGAGCAGACCAACTACGAGATCAACAGCAAGACCACTGCCACGACCCGTAGCAGCTACAAGATCGAGAAGCTTTCGATCGCCGTTGTCGTCAACAAGGGCCGTGTTGCCCAGATGGTTGGCGAACCTGCCGATCAGGCAAAGATCGACGCCTATCTCGCCGAGATGAACAAGATCGTGACGTCTGCAGCCGGGATCAGTGCCGATCGAGGCGACGTCGTCACGGTCACGGCGATGGATTTCCTCGAGAACCAGCTTCTCGAAGATGCCGCCGGCGGCGTTCGCATCCTCGACATGCTGAGCCGCAACCTGGCCGGCATCATCAACTCGCTTGCCTTCCTGGGCGTCGCCTTCGTGGTAGTCTGGATGGGCGTGCGGCCTCTGGTGCGCAGCATCAGCGGTGGCGGCGTGGGCGCAATCGGCGACACGTCTGCCGAAAGCGTAGGCCTGGAACTGCCGGATTTCGCACCGGCCGGAGGAACGGCTGCCGGCGGCGCGCTCATGGACGGCTTCGGCTCGGACTTCGGCTTCGACAGCACGGAGGATCTGCTCAGCCTGGGCGACGACGACGGAAACTTCAACCGCCGCGTCAAGGAAGGCCCGGAACGGAAGCTCGCGCGAATGGTCGAGATCAACGAGGAGCGCGCCGCGAAAATCCTCAGGAAATGGGCCGTGGACAACGCCGCTTAAACGAAAGGCCGGGAGACCGGCCTTTTTTAATGTCCACCGTCAGCGTGATCACGGATTTGTTATCAGCAGGCACCCGAGCGGGACATATTTTGCACAAGATTGAAAAGGTGCTTGATTGTTGCCGGATCAGGCGAGAGCGAACGTTTCACTTTTATAAATCAGAAGAAATCACTTGGCAGGAAGATTGTTTAAGGTCGAAAGTTTTATTTCATAAATACATAGTCATATGTGACCTGCAGTATCGGCGGATTTGTTCGTGATATTCAAATTAGAATTAGCTGCATTTAAAGTATGTATGAATTGCGTCAAAGAATTGCTCATATTGATGACTCGCCTATAACGAGTGTTGTGTTGCGAGACTGAGAGAATCACCATAGGTTCAAGACTATCTAATCAAGCGATGTCTGAGCGCGAATCACGCGCACGGAAAGCGGCAAGAGTAAATCCCAAGAACTCGGATATGGTAGTTTCTGACGTCTGACTTACCCTTGGGTGATTCGTCTAGTCATTGCGGCAGGCCGCGTAGGTCCTGCGCAACAATGCCTTGCAGAGACGGGCACTCAGCCGCGCGGGACGCTGCCTATGGATATGCACACACTGCTTAAGGGCGAAAATCAGGCCGCGAATTTCGTCGGTCTCCAGGCTATCAGCCTTTGCTCCCGCGAGGAGCTCATTGGGCAACTTAGCGAAATTGCCGACAGCGGCAGGTTGCAGGCGGCACTTCGCACGCTGACGGATTACGTTGGGGCGTCGCATTACCTGCTGGCGCGCTCCGATCTCATTCAGGAAGCCGGCCTCGATTCTATCGTATCCTCGGACTGGCCGTTCGACCTCGTGAAGGATCTGGCGGCGGCATTGACCAACAGCTATGCGCGCACGACCGAGCTGGAAAAATGCATGCAGCTCTTCCAGCCGCATTTTGCACTCCTCCCCGACAATACCCATGTGCCGGATGGCGCCAGCCGCCAGTATTGTTCCTTGACGTTCAATGTCGGTCGCTCGCGGCTATCGTTGATGTTTCTCTTCGATGACGGGTTTATCCTGTCGCCGGAACGGCTGAGGGACGTCGGGCTTCTTGCAGGCTATCTCGCGAGCTCCCTCCAGTGCGCCGGCACCCGGGTGGACCGCGATTTCGAGCTGACGGAGCGGGAGCTCGAATGTCTCTTCTGGATCGCCGAAGGCAAAACCAGCGATGAGATCGCGATGATCCTGGGCATCTCCCGCAATACGATCAACAACTACATTACGAGCGTCATGCGAAAGACAGCGACTAAGACTCGCTCCGAGGCGATAGCGTTTGCGGTGAGAAATAATCTCGTCTGAGGGGAATTTATGGGGCATTCGTCAAGCAGGGCGATGGGTAGTACCGAACACATCCGCAGCATACGTGTGAACAGGGTAAGCAGCCGCTCCGATCTCTTCCCGCGGCTGGTCGCGATGCAGAAGCTGGCGGACGCCCAGAATTTCGCGGTCTACCGGATGAGCGGCTCGGGCCTACCTGCGAAGCAGCGTCTGGTCTGCGAATTGGAAAACTGGGGGCTGTCGGCTGCGGTGGCCTCCAGCAAGGCACTTGTGGATGCCTATGGCGATGCGCTGCTGGACCACATCGAAAAATCCCTTTTGCCCTTGTCGTGGGCCGGCGGCCATGATCGCACCGCGCCCGGCTCGACCGATTTCGCGCCGTTCATGACGCGACTGAAGGACGGTATTCTGCCATTTTCAGGCCTCGCTTTTCCTGTGCGGCTCGGTACGGCAGGAAACGGGTTCGTCATCTTCATGGGCGATTACCTCGATCCCGGCAGCGACATGATCGTGGAGCTTCATGGCCGCAGCTGCCAGGTCATGATGGATCTGCTCTCGATGGATGAGCGCCGCGTAGCGGCGGCGGAAACACTGAGCGAGCGCGAGATTGCCTGCCTGCAGCTTGCGGGCGACGGGCGCATCAGCGAAGAGATTGCCGACAAGCTCGGACTTTCAGTCCATACCGTGAATGCTTACCTCGGCTCGGCGACGATCAAGCTGGATTCGGTCAACCGCATCCAGGCGATCGCCAAGGCGATCCGCCTCGGCTACATCAGCTGAAGGGGCCAATTGCCAAACCCGGCGCGGATAAACCGGCCGGGTTCTTCCAAGCCTGAAACTGAAGTATCGATCAGCCCGCAAGCGCCTGAAGCGGCCGGGTATTGTACCGGCTTTCACGCAGGCTGCGTTCGAGGAAGGCCGTGTTCACGTCCGGATCGGCAGACGGATCCTGGAAGGCGATATGGTTGATCTCGATACCGGCATGCTGCTCCGCCATCGTGAGCTGCGCATAGACCGTCACGCCGCGTGGCTTGATCTCGAGATCGAGGACGACCTCGGGCTTGCCGCCCCATTCCAGCGTGTAACTGCCCCCAAGGCCGAAATTGACGGTGCCGGGATGAAAGAACAGCTCTGCAGCCGACGCAACCAGATCGGCGATGCTGCCGTAATACTCGAAGCGCAGCAGCGAAATGAGATCCGAAGCGTCGAGAAGCCGAAGCTCGGTCGCAACCGGGCTGATGGCTTCGGCAAGAATTCTTTCACGCTGAGAAGAGTAGGGGCATTTCTTCATTCGGCTTATCTTACCCGTTTGTTCCTGGCGTCGGCAGCATAAACCCGGTGAATGAGCTCTGCCACGGCCTTGTAGAATACTGACGGGATGACACTATCGATCGAGACTTGCGCAAACATGGAGCGGGCAAGAGGCGGATCCTCGAAAACAGGAATCCCATTCTTTTCGGCTATCTCTCTGATTTTCAACGCAATAAGGTCCTGACCCTTGGCCAGAACCACCGGCGCATCGTTTTCCTCGCGCACATAACGCAGCGCCACGGCATAGTGCGTCGGGTTGGCGATGACGAGCGTGGCGCGTTCGACATTGGCAATCATGCGGCGGCGGGCACGGTCCCGCATCAGCGAGCGCTGGCGGCCCTTCACGAACGGGTCGCCCTGCGCCTGCTTGTTTTCTTCCTTCACTTCGTGCCGCGTCATCTTGAGTTCGGTGAACCAGTGATGTCGCGACCAGAAGAAGTCCGCGATCGCAACGACGGCCGTTGCGAAAAGTACGACCAGCACGATCTTGCGCATGATCGTCATCGTCCGCGCGAAGAAGGTTTGTGGGTCGGAGAACATCGCATCGATCGCGTTGAAGTATTCGCTCTTCAGCACGAAGAACATGATCACTCCGACGATCAGGATCTTGAAGAGCGATTTGCCGAATTCGATCAAGCCGGGCACGCTGAAGATGCGCGCAAAGCCCTTGGCCGGCGAAAGGCGCGACAGCTGCGGACGGATGCGTTCGAGAACTGGAGTAGGAAGATTTTGGCTTATGGAGGCTACGACGCCGAAGATCATGAACAGCAGCATGGCAGGGGTGAGAAGCACGGCGCTCACCCAGCCGAGATGCACGAAGAGTGACATCGCGTCCGGCCCGGTCTCGATCTTCCACTGGTCCGGCTGTTCGAAGATGTCACGAAGCGATTCGCTGACGCGGCTGATGCCATCGGGCAGATAGAAGGTCAGATAGATAAAGGTCGCAAGAACGGTGGCGAAGATCGGCACTTCGCGTGAGAAGGGCGTATTACCTTTCTCGGCCGCGTCGGCCTGCTTTTTCGCCGTCGGGGCTTCTGTTTTGCTGTCCTTGTCCTCATCAGCCAAGTTCGCGGCCCTCCATCAATGGAAAGGGCCGCAGCAAGGCGCGGCCCGTTCCGAAAAGCGTAGTCTTGCGGTACATCGTGATCAACGCCGGGAACGGTTTCTCGCCGGGTTGTCAACAGAAGCAGGAAGCTTAGGCTGCTGCCGGCGCTCCGCTCTCCGCCTCCTTGAGCTGGATCTGGCCGGAGTTTGCCAGGCGAATCGCTTCTTGGGCGACGGCACGCCGGGCAATGGCGATCTCGCGCGGATTGATGCCGGCAGTGCCGCTCTGCAGGTCCGATTCGATCATGCGGCGCTGGCGCGGGCTGATCGAGGAGAGAACTGCCTCGCGGATTTCGGCCGACGCGCCGCGCAAAGCCATGGTGAGAACGTCGGCGGAGATATCGTTGAGCAGCATGACGCGGCTGCGTTGCGGCATGTAGAGAATGTCGTCGAAGAGGAAGATCTTCGGGCGAACCTTGTTGACGGATTCGCGGCTGATCGACTCCAGCGAGGTGAGCAACGTGTCGACCTGCGGCTTGTCCATCTCGTTCATGAGTTCGGCAACCTTGTTCGATCCGATCGAGTTCTTCTCGGCTTCGACTTCGGCCAGCAGCGTCACCACCTGCTTCTCGATGATTTGAGCGGCTTTGGGGCTGACGGATTTCAGGTTGACGGTGCGGTTCATGATGTCCGCGCGGCGGCTGTCCGGAAGCTGCATCAGCACCTTGGCGCCGAAGGAAGACGGCATCATCGAAAGAATATAGGCAACGGTCTGCGGATGTTCGCGCAGCAGGAACTTGCCGATGAAGGCCGGATCCCCCTCGCCGAGACGGTCCCAGATGGAGGTTTCGTATGCTTGGAATGCTGTGCGGCGGCCGAGAAGGCTGTCTACCTCGTCCGGCGTCAGGCCCTCTTCGAGAATGCTCTCGATTGCCTTGGCATTGTCCATCAGGCCGGCGCCTTCGGTGAAGAGGTCTTCGAATTCGGCCACTAGGCCAAGCAGCTCGTCCGGCGGAATGGCTCGCAGAGCCTGAGCGGAAGATATGATCGTCTGCAACTCGGCCTGGGTGAAATATTTCAACAGCCGGCCTGCGACTCCCTTCCCCATAGCGAGGAGTACAGCCGCCGCTTTTTCAGCCTGGGTCAACGGTTTCCCGGCAAGTGCGCCGCCGAAATCGTCAAAGTCCATCATGGTCTAACCTCTCCGCCCCTAACCGGGGTCAGGCTTTTTTGGTGCTCAGAACTTCTATCAGTTTAACCCCAAAGCGGGTGTCGTCATTCTCCAGGACGGTGATTTCGCCACGTGCGATCTTGCGGCCGTTCACCATGATCTCAACCGGCTCGCCAATCTTCTTGTCGAGGGCGATGGTGGCGCCTTCGTTGAGATTCATCAGGCCGGAAACCTGCATGCGGCTGCTGCCGAGCATGATCTGGACGTCGATCGGAATGTCCATGATCAGTTCGAAGTTCGAAGAAAGCGCGCTGCCAAGCGGTGCCGGTTCGACGATCGCCGCGGAGAAACCGGTGTCGCCGAAATCCGAAGAGCCGCCAAAGTCGCCGTTGCCGAAGGGTGTCTCGGCTGTGCTGTCACTGCCGAAGTCGCCGAAAGCCGACAGATCGGTACCGGTTCCGGCGCCGAAAACATCGGCTTCTTCGCCCAACTCTGGAACTTCGCCGTCTGAATCCTGCTTCAGAACCCCGCGGAGATCATCGATCGCCTGATCGAGGTCAGCTTCGTTGCCTGGAAGCTCCAGTGACAGATCGTCGTTCTGCTGTGTTTTCTTCGTAGCCATGAAATCACTATTCCAGTTGAAACTTGCCTCAAACTGCCGTTGCAGCGAAAGGGACGGGAACCGATTAATTCATTAAATGACGGATGAGCTCGTCATCGGAGCTGATCGTATCTTTGATCCGGACGGTGTAATTTTCGCCGGAACGCCCGAACTCGCACACATACAATTCCTTGCTGTTGGCACTGACCTCAACGCGGACGTCGCCGGTGTCGCGGAAGGGGATGACGTCGCCCGGTGCGAGCTTGGAGATCGTGCGCAACGTCAGGTCCTGAAGGCGGATTTTCGCGTCGAGCGTCACATGCGACCGGTGGACCTGTTCGCTGAGCTGTTCGGTCCATGCCTCAGACTTGGCGGACTGGGTCTTCGCCTTCGGCGCCGAAATCTGCGTCTTCAGCAGCGGCGCCTGGGGCACGATCACCGAGAATTCGGATGTGATGCCCGAAAGCGTGATCGTCATGTTGATCGCCGAGGCGAATTCGTCCGGCGTGTCTTTGGAGGGCCGGGCACGCGAATCCAGCGCATGCGGGGGCTCAAGGCTGGGCTCGAAACCGCCCGGTGGATTGACCGCGGAGCGGAAGACATTGGCGATCTTCTCGAAAACCATGACCGCAAGTTCAAGTTCGATGACCGAGAGCAACCTGTCGGCCGGCTGTTCGATCGTATCGGACGCAGCTCCAAGCAGGTTTTCCATCAGTGTGATAACGAAGCTGTTGCCGCAGGCAAAGGTGATATTCTGCGACCAGTTGCGCAGCGTCGCATCGACAAGGGTCACATTGGTGCCGAGGTCGGCGATCAGGTCGTTCTTGTAGCTGGAACTGCAGCCAAGATAGGCGACGGCAATGTCTAGCCCGGTTTCGCTCTTGAAAATATCCGGCAGGAATTCGCCATAGACCTCCGACAGTGAAACGCAGAGCTTTTCTATGGTCGCCCGGTCGCCGAGGCGCCCGGTCAGCTTCGCAAGGAGGACCGGGTCCATCGCCGGCCTTTGAGGGGAAAGGTTGCTCATGGTCACTTAGGCCGCCTTGTTCTCGCCACCCGGGTTCATCATTTCCTGTTCGACCGCGTCGATCGATGGACGCTCGTAAGCCGAGATCGTCTTGCGGCCGTATTCGAGAGCCACCTGCGGAACGGAGCCGTTCATGTAGGCAAGCAGTGTCTGCTTCACGATCACGTAGAGGCGATGCTGCTTTGTGCGCACGACCTTGATCTGCGAAACCAGCGGCGCGCAGACCGAATAAGACAGAATGATGCCGAGGAACGTGCCGACGAGGGCCGAACCGATGAGGTGGCCGAGGACTTCCGGCGAATCGTTAATATGCGCCATGGCCTTGATGACGCCGAGGACGGCCGCGACGATGCCGATCGCCGGGAAGGAGTCGCCCATAATCGAGATGGCGTGATAAGGCTTCATCTTGTCGTGCAGGATCGTGTTGATCTCTTCGTCCATCAGTGCCTCAATCTCATGCGAGCGGGCATTGCCGATGATGATCAGACGGACGTAGTCGCAGATGAATGCCGTCAGTTCCTTGTTCTTCAGGATCGTCGGAGCTGACAGGAAGATCGAAGATTCCGCCGGATTGTCGATATGTGCTTCGATCTCATTGCGCGATTTGGTGCGCAGGTCGCGCATCAGCGAATAGAGAACGCCGAGCGTATCCAGATAGTTGCGCTCCTTCGGAACGGAGTGCTTGAACGCCTCGGCGAGCGCCTTGCCGGAATCCTTCACGACCTTCATGGGATTCGCCATGATAAAGCCGCCGAGACCGGCGCCGCCGATGATGACGAACTCGAAAGGTTGAAACAGAGCCTCGATCTCTCCCCCCATCGCCATGAAGCTGCCGATAATACAGCCGACCGTGATCACCAATCCGATAATGATATTCATCGTCAGTCCAAACCTGAACGTTGTTTTCAGCCCAAGGGATAGGGTTGCTGGCTTGCGTGAGGCTGATGGCTAGGCGCTTGCGGCTTGCATTTTGCATGCCAGTTTCGCGCAAGGATTTGCCGTCAGATTGAGGGTGACGAATGGGCCGATCCGCCCGTTTCTGAGATGCCGCCTCAGCGAAAACCGTGGTCGAACAAACGACAGGGACCCCGGTTTTCGTTCCGTTCATCGCCAATACCAGGAGCTTATTCAGATGCAATCCGGTCTTTATGTTTCCTTGTCATCCCAGATGGCACTCGAAAAGCGCCTGACGACGATCGCGGACAACATGGCGAACGTGAACACGACCGGATTTCGCGGGACGGAAGTCAAGTTCAATCAGTTGCTTAGCGACACGGACAACAAGCTGAACGCGAAGGTTGCCTTCGTCTCACAGGGCAACGACTATCTCTCCGGAGACAGCGGCGAACTGCAGCACACCGGCAACATGCTGGATTTTGCGATCAAGGGCGATGCCTGGTTCGCTCTGGATACGCCGGCGGGCCAGGTTCTGACCAAGGATGGCCGCTTCACCATGAAGGACACAGGCGAGCTTGTGTCGATCCGCGGATACCCGGTCCTTGACGCCGGCGGTGCCCCGATCCAGCTGAACACGGCGGGCGGCGAACCCAGGGTCGGCAATGACGGCATGATCTATCAAGGCGGCCGGCAGGTCGCGTCGCTCGGTCTCTTTGAAGCCGATATCGACAAGGGCTACCTCCGCTATGAGAACAGCGGCGTCATGACCACGGAAACACCGCGGGCCGTGACCGACCGGTTCAATATCGGCGTCGAGCAGGGTTATCTCGAAAACTCCAACGTCAACGCCATGCGCGAAATCACCCAGCTGATAGAAGTCAACCGCGCGTTCGAAAGCATCGCCTCGCTGACGACCGACAGTGAAAACTCCTTCAACGAGGCGATCAAGACGCTAGGCGGCAGCCGCTAAGCGGAAGGATTGACGGATGAGTAAGACAACGCTGACCGACGACGAGCTTTCGCCGAAGCTGGGGCACCTGGCCGGCCTCGTCAGCCGCTATGCTAAGCCGGAATTTGCGGTCGCGCATGGTGGCCATGTGCAGACCATTGCCGCTGGCCACTATACGGTGAGCGGCCTTTCCCGGCAGGTCCGTCTCGGCGAGTTTGTCGCCCACAAGTCGGCGACTGGCATCCACCTCGGCGAGGTCGTCCGCGTAGAACCGGAACTGGCCTATGTCTGCCCGATCGAGCCGGGCGAACCGATCGGCATCCACGATACGGTCATCCGCAAAGGGGCCTTTCGCATATCGCCGGCCGAAAGTTGGTGCGGCCGCACGATCAATTCGCTCTGCGAACCGATCGATGGCCTTGGCCCGATCGTCGATGGCCTCGATCGCCGTTCAATCTCCAATACCGCGCCGCCTTCGATGACCCGCAAACGCGTCGAGAAGGGCTTCCGGACGGGCGTCCGCGCCATCGACATTTTTTCTCCGCTTTGCCACGGCCAGCGCCTCGGCATCTTCGCAGGCTCGGGCGTCGGCAAATCGACGCTTCTCTCGATGCTTGCAATGGCCGATACCTTCGACAAGGTAGTGATTGCGCTCGTCGGCGAACGCGGCCGCGAGGTGCGCGAATTCATCGAGGATACGCTCGGCGAGAACATGAAGAAATCGATCGCCGTGGTCGCGACCAGCGACGAAAGCCCGATGCTGCGCAAGATGGCGCCGTTGACGGCGGTCACGATCGCCGAACATTTCCGCGACCAGGGCGACAACGTACTGCTGATCGTTGATAGCGTCACGCGCTTTGCCCATGCGATCCGCGAGGTAGCGACCGCATCCGGTGAGCCGCCGATCGCCCGCGGTTACCCTGCATCGGTTTTCACCGAGCTGCCGCGGCTGCTAGAGCGCGCCGGTCCCGGCCCGGAAGGCACGGGAACGATCACCGCGATCATCTCGATCCTCGTCGATGGCGACAATCACAACGACCCGATCGCCGACTCGACGCGCGGCATTCTCGATGGCCATATCGTCCTGCAGCGAAGCCTTGCGGAAGAAGGCCGTTACCCGCCGATCGACCCCTTGGCGTCCATTTCGCGCCTTGCCCGCAAGGCCTGGACGCCGGATCAGGAAAAGCTCGTCTCGCGCCTGAAGGCGCTGATCCATCGCTTCGAGGAAACGCGCGACCTGCGTCTCATCGGCGGCTACCGGCCGGGCGCTGATCCGGATTTGGACATGGCGGTCAAGCAGGTACCAATTATTTACGATGTTTTGAAACAGTCTCCGGGAGATCGCGCGTCGGTCGATGCCTTTGCTGACCTGGCGGCTGCTCTCAAGACCGCTGCCGGAATTCCGAACCAGCCGGCAACGATCCCGACGAGACCCAGAGGTTAGCTTTGACGAAATTCGAAGACGATGATGAGCGCATCGCTCCCTTGAAGCCACGGGAAAAGCGGCAAGCGCTGATGCTCGACCGCGTGTTGACTGTGGTAGGGCTCACGCTTGCAGGTGCTGCGGCGTTTTTCCCTTGGTACGTCTTCTTCAACGAGGACAAGTTCGGCATTGACGTCGCGCAGAGCGATCGGAGCCGTGACCTGCCGGACTGGCCGGCGCGCAATGTTTTCAGTGTCTCGCCGCTTGCCATGGTCAACAAGAACGAGGTCGAGAACAAGCCAGAGCTTCCCTTTGACCCGCTGACGACCGCGACGGTTTCGAATGTCGGCAAGGAGAGCGACAGGGGTGCCATGGTGCCCGAAGACCAGCCGTTCCCTGCCGTTTCCGGCTTCAAGCTCCTGCACGTTGCAAACGGCCGAGCCTTGATCGAGGATTCTTCGGGCATGTATGTCGTGCGCGTCGGATCGATCCTTCCGGACGAAAGCCACCTCGCCACGCTGGAAGAGCGCGACGGCAAATGGGTGATCGTGACTTCCAGGGGCCAAATCTACCAGAACAAGTGATCGCCGCAGCGATCCTGCTGGAGGCTCCGCGCGAAGGCGACGGGCCTCTTTCCTTTTTGGTACGGCCAATAAAGCTGACCGCAGCGAAGCCTGAATTCTCCGTAAGTCTGACGCAAGATTACCGCCGTAGGGTCCTCTCAGTAAACACGGAGAGTTCCCATGCAACCGATTCAACTTTTCGACTTGGCCTCGCGGCAGGCGGAATGGCTGACGATCCGTCAGGAGGTTGTGGCCGGCAACATTGCGAATGCTAACACGCCGAAATTTCGTGCCAAGGACGTGACGCCCTTCGAGGCCGTTCTCGACAAGGCCGATATCACGATGGCCCGCACCAACCCGGTGCATTTCAGCGGCAACGATTTCAGCACCAGCGGCGACATCGACGTCAAGGAAGCGGCTCTCGACCAGGAGATCGGCGTTCAGGAATCCGGCAACACCGTCGGTCTGGCCGAGGAACTGTCCAAGAGTGGCGAAATCAAGCGTCAGTATGAGCTGAATACCTCGCTGGTCGGCTCCTTTCATCGAATGATGTTGATGACCGTAAGGAAGTAATGCCGTGGATCCTTTGACAGCAGCCATGAAGATCGCAGGTTCCGGACTCGAAGCGCAGTCGACGCGTTTGCGCATCGTCTCTGAAAACATCGCAAACGCCCGCTCGACCGGTGATACGCCCGGCGCCGATCCCTATCGCCGCAAGACGATCACGTTCGGCGAAGAAGTTGATCGCGCAGGCGGCGTGACGACGGTGGGCGTCAAGAAGCTCGGCGTCGACGAGGCCGATTTCACCACCGAATACGATCCGAGCAACCCCGCCGCCGACGAGCGCGGCGTCGTCAAGCTCCCGAACGTCAACATGCTGGTCGAGATGGCGGACATGCGCGAAGCCAACCGTTCCTATGACGCTAACCTGCAGACCATCAAGCAGACCCGCGACCTGATCTCCTCCACGATCGATCTTCTGAAGAGCCAATAATGATCAATAACGTACAGAACGTCAGTTCTCTCTCTCTCACGCGCGGCATCGGCAGCGTTGCGACCGAGAATTCCTCCACGGCTTCTTCGGCAGCCGAAAGCGCCAAGAACGACCAGAGCTTCGCCGCCATTCTCGGCAACATGGCAACTCAGGCCGTTGACACCATGAAGGGCGCCGAAAGCATGTCCTTCGCCGGCATCAAGGGCACGGCGACGACCCGCGAAGTGGTCGATTCCATGCTGCAGGCCGAACAGACGCTTCAAACCGCAATAGCAATCCGTGACAAGGTCGTGTCGGCCTTTCTCGAAGTCACCAAGATGCAGATGTAACTGGATTTAAGGACGAACCGATGAGAGCGCTCGCCATTGCGGCAACCGGCATGGATGCCCAGCAGACCAACCTCGAAGTGATCGCGAACAACATCGCGAACATCAATACGACGGGCTTCAAGCGCGCACGCGCCGAGTTCACCGACCTTCTCTACCAGACCGAACGCGCCAAGGGCGTGGCAAACCGCGCCAATCAGGCGATCGTTCCGGAAGGCGCCAATATCGGTCTCGGCGTGCAAACATCGGCAATCCGCAACCTGCACATCCAGGGTGAACTCAGCCAGACCGGCAACGACCTCGACGTCGCGCTGATCGGCAAGGGTTTCTTCCAGATCGAGGCTCCAGACGGCACGACGCTCTATACGCGTGCCGGCGCCTTCAACAAGAACGATCAGGGCCAGCTCGTAACCGTCGATGGTTACGAAGTCGTGCCCGGCATCACCATTCCGACCGGCTCGACCGAACTGACGATCAGCCGCTCCGGTGAAGTCACCGCCAAGCTCCCGGGCCAGACGGATCCGACAACGCTCGGCCAGCTGACGATTGCGAGTTTCGTCAACGAGGCCGGCCTTCAGCCGCTCGGCGACAACCTCTTTCAGCAGACGCCCGCCTCCGGCGACCCGGTCGTCGGCACGCCGGACGAAGAGGGCTTCGCATACATGAAGCAGGGCTACTTGGAATCCTCGAACGTCGATCCGGTGAAGGAAATTACCGAACTGATATCGGCCCAGCGGGCCTATGAGATGAATTCCAAGGTCATCACCACTGCCGACGAAATGGCCTCCATCGTCAGCAAGAACCTGAAGTAAACGAGGAAAGGGCCGAACATGATGTTTCGCCGGGCGAGAAATATCGTCGCTTTGACGGCATTGGCCGCGGTTGCTGCTGCAGGCATTTTCATCCCCGGCGCGGCGAGCGCCGGCACGGGCTATGCGGTCGTGCCGACGGCTATCATCTATCCCGGGGAAACGATCAGCGGCGGCCAGCTTCAGGAAGTCGAAGTGACCAACCCGAACCTTGCGGGCGGCTACGCGAAATCCATCGAGGAAGTTCGCGGCATGATCTCGAAGCGCACGCTGCTGCCCGGCCGGACCATCTCCATCTCGGCGTTGCGTGAGCCCTACACGGTGACGCGCGGTTCGCAGATCCGCCTCGTCTTCAACATCGGCAACATGACCATCTCCGCAGCGGGCTCTCCGCTAGAGGATGGCTCGACAGGTCAGGTCATCCGCGCTCGTAACATGGATTCGGGCGTCATCGTCAGCGGCACAGTGCTTGCCAACGGCACCATACACGTGGCGGCAAAATGAAGATTGTCTCTCGCATTCTCACCGCGCTCGCGGCCCTTTCCATGTGCATGGCGCATGTGACGCCGGCGTTTGCGCTGACTTCGCGCATCAAGGACATCGCCTCACTGCAGGCCGGACGCGACAACCAGCTCATCGGCTACGGTCTCATCGTCGGTCTCCAGGGAACGGGCGACGGCTTCCGCGCATCGCCATTCACGGAACAGTCGATGCGCGCCATGCTGCAGAACCTCGGCATTTCGACGCAAGGCGGCGAGTCCAACGCGAAGAATACGGCAGCTGTCATGGTCACGGCGAACCTTCCGCCTTTCGCCAGCCCCGGCAGCCGCATCGACGTCAGCGTCAGTTCGCTGGGCGATGCGACTTCGCTGCGCGGCGGCACACTCATCATGACGTCGCTGTCGGGCGCCGACGGCCAGATTTACGCGGTCGCGCAAGGCTCCGTCGTCGTGTCCGGCTTTCAGGCCCAGGGCCAGGCAGCAACCCTGACTGAGGGCGTCACGACCGCCGGCCGCGTTCCGGGCGGTGCAATAATCGAGCGCGAGCTTCCCTCGCACTTCAAGGATTCTGTCAATCTCGTGCTGCAGCTTCGCAATCCGGACTTCTCGACGGCCGTGCGCATTGCCGATGTGGTGAACGGCTATGCCGCTGCCCGCTTCGGCGGTCCGCTCGCCGAGGCGAGGGACGCGCAGGAAGTCGTCGTCCAGAAGCCGCGCGTGGCGGACCTGACGCGATTGATGGCCGATATCGAAAACCTCGTCGTCGAGACCGATACGCCGGCGAAGGTCGTGGTCAACGAACGCACGGGCACGATCGTCATCGGAGCGGATGTCCGCATCTCGCCGGTTGCGGTGAGCTACGGAACGCTAACTGTTCAGGTCACCGAGCTGCCGCAGATCATCCAGCCGGAACCCTTCTCGCGCGGCGTCACTGCCGTTCAGCCGCAGACCGATATCGCCGCACAGCAGAACGGCGGGCGCGTCGCGATCCTCGACGGTCCCGACCTCAGGACTCTGGTTGCAGGTCTCAACAACATTGGCGTCAAACCGGATGGTATCATCGCGATCTTGCAGGGCATTAAGTCCGCTGGCGCGCTGCAGGCGGAGCTCGTACTGCAATGATCGGCTCGAAGTTCGACATGAATATCTCTGATCTGCTGCGGCGGTTCTCGCTACCGTTTGCCGCAGTCGTCCTTCTCTCCATCCCTAGCGCTTTCGCCCAGGAAGCGGCAAGGCCAGCCGGAGACCTGACGTCGGAAGAGGAAATCAGGCAATTCTGCACCAACATCGCCGATCCGGCGCGCGACCAGCGCTATTTGCTGCAGAAGCAGGAACTCGAGAAGCTGCGCGCCGATATCGACTCCCGCATGGCGGAGATGGACAAGCGCAAGGCCGAATATCAGGACTGGCTGAAGCGCCGCAACGACTTCGTCAAGCAGGCCGAGGCCGGTCTCATCGATATCTACAAGAACATGAAGCCGGATGCGGCGGCGCTGCAGCTTCAGGAAGTCAAGATCGAGGTCGCAGCAGCGGTGATCATGCGGCTCGGCTCGCGTCAATCGAGCGTGATCCTGAACGAGATGGACCCGCTGAAAGCGGCAGTCATCGCCAATATCATCGCCAGCGCGTCCGATCCCAATACGTCGAAGGATCCCTCATGAACAAGCGTTTCCCGGCTGCCATTGCCGCCGTTGCCCTTCTTGCAGGCTGCCAGTCGCCGCAGGCTGTGAGGGAGATCGGCCGGGCACCCGCCATGAGTCCGATCGGCAGCGGCCTTGCCTATGGCCAGACACCCCAGATGGCACTTTATCCGAAACAGCCGCGCCAAGTAGCGCAAGGCTATTCGCTGTGGAGCGATTCCCAAGCGGCCCTCTTCAAGGATGCGCGCGCGCTCAACGTCGGCGATATCCTAACGGTCAATATCCAGATCAACGACAAGGCGACGTTCGACAACGAAACCAATCGCAGCCGCCAGAATTCGAGCGGCCTCAATTGGGACGTAGACGCAAACATCTTGGGCTGGAATCCGAATTCCCAGACGGACATAACCTATGGCTCAGACACCAGCACCGATGGCAAGGGCAAGATCGAACGCTCGGAAAAGCTGACGCTTCTCGTCGCCGCCGTGGTCACAGGCATCCTCGAAAACGGCAACCTCGTCATCAGCGGCTCGCAGGAAGTCCGCGTGAACCAGGAAATCCGCATCCTCAACGTCGCCGGTATCGTGCGCCCGCAGGACGTCGATTCCGACAATCAGATCTCTTACGAGAAGATCGCCGAAGCGCGCATCTCCTACGGCGGCCGCGGTCGTCTGATGGAAGTGCAGCAGCCGCCGCGCGGCCAGCAGGCCATCGATCTCTTCTCGCCGCTCTAGGGCCGGACGACAATGGCAGACGCAGAAGAAACCGAAGGCAAGCCGAAAACGAAATCCGCCATGCTGATCACGGGGGCAGGCTTGCTCGCGCTCACCGTTCTTGGTGCCGGCGGCGGCTGGTTCGTCGGCACCATGATTGCGCCGAACGTCAAGAGCGCCGAGCAGGCCGAGGCGGCGGCAGAAACGGTTTCGGCGGGCGGCGAAGAGAAGCCGGAAGGAGAGGGCGGGCTGCCGCACATCTCCACCGAGGCGAACAACGTCGTTCAGCTCGAGCCGATCACGTCGAACCTCGCCTATCCCTCGGAAAACTGGATCCGCCTCGAAGTGGCGCTGCTTTTCAACGGCCCGCCGGATGTGAAGGTGGCCGAAGATATTCACCAGGATATCCTGGCTTACATCCGCACCGTTTCCCTTCAGCAGATCGAAGGGCCGCGCGGCTTTCAATATCTCAAGGATGACATACAGGAACGTGTTGACCTGCGCTCGCAAGGACGAGTATCGAAGGTCATGTTCAGGACCTTTGTCATCGAATGATTCGATTCATAATTTTCTTCGTTGCCATGACGGCGGCGCCGGAATTGGCGGTTGCCCAGCAGCTGCCGACGGATCTTTTGAACATACCTGTCGATGGCTCCGTCGCGGCCTGGATCATCCGCACCTTCGGCCTTCTGACTGTCCTTTCGATCGCTCCCGGCATCCTGATCATGGTGACGAGCTTCCCGCGCTTCGTCATCGCCTTTTCAATCCTGCGCACGGGCATGGGGCTTTCGTCGACACCTTCCAACATGATCCTGCTTTCGCTGGCGCTGTTCATGACCTTCTACGTCATGTCGCCGACCTTCGATCAGGCCTGGCAGAACGGCGTGCAGCCGCTGCTTGCCAACCAGATCCAGGAACAGGAAGCCGTGCAGCGCATCGCCGAGCCCTTCCGCACCTTCATGGCTGCCAACACGCGCGACAAGGATCTGGCGCTCTTCGTCGACCTCGCGCGCGAGCGCGGCCAGACCGTCCAGACCGGTGCTCAGATCGACTACCGCGTTCTCATTCCGGCTTTCATGATTTCGGAGATTCGGCGCGGGTTTGAGATCGGCTTCCTGATCGTTCTGCCGTTTCTCGTCATCGACCTGATCGTTGCGACGATCACCATGGCGATGGGCATGATGATGCTGCCGCCGACCTCGATCTCGCTGCCGTTCAAGATCCTGTTCTTCGTGCTGATCGATGGCTGGAACCTCTTGGTCGGCAGTCTGGTGCGATCCTTCAGCTGATCTTCGCTAACGAAAAATTCCGATCGGGCGACATTGCCGCGATGAAAAACCGCCGGGCGCGCACCCGGCGGTTTCCTTCATCTTATGCGGCCGTTATTCCGCCGAGTAAAACGGCTCTGCACGCGGCGGCAAAGCCGGCACGTCGATGTGATCGGGATCAAGGCCGTTCCTGGCACGCTCAGCCATCATCTCGTAGGCCGTCTCCAGGTGATCGCAGAAGCGTTCGGCGTCGAAAAGCGGCATGATCGGGCCGTTGGCTTTCAGGCGCGCCTTGTACTCGGCGATCTTTTCAGGATTTTGGGCCAGCTCGACGGCCATGTCTTCATAAGCCTTCAGGTCCTCGGCCACCAGTTCGGGCAGGCCGATCGCCTGCAGCAGGCTCTCGCTGACGCGCGACGCGAAGTTCGTGCCCTTGACTGTCAGGACAGGCAGACCACCCCAGAGCTGCTCCGACGTGGTCGTGTGGCCGTTGACCGGGAATGTGTCGATGCCGATATCGGCCGCCTGCTGGCGCGTGATATGCTCTTCGTAGGTGACGCGCGGGCAGAAGATGATGCGCTTCGGCGATATGCCGGCCTCCTGGAACCTCTTCGAGAGATTTGCATGGTTCCGCGCCCCGTTTGACATGATCCAAAGGACGCTGTTCGGCGCGCGCTTCAGGATATTGCACCAGATGTCGATCGTCTCGGCGATGATTTTCCGGTTGCCGTTGAACGAAGCAAAGATGAAGGCATCTTCCGGCAGGCCGAGATCGTCCCGCGTGACCGGCTTCGGTTTCGGACGGTTCGTCGGGTCATTCGGCTGGTAGCTTTCCGGCATCCGGCAGAACTTCTCGTGGTAATACGGCTTTGCGGCATCCGGAAGGACGAAGCGGTCGCCGATGACGTAGTCGAGATCGATGTTGAGCGTGCTGCCCGGAAAACCGAGCCAGGCGACTTGAACAGGCGCCAGCGGCAGATTGAAAGACGACGCCCGGCTGCCAGCGGTGTGGCCCTTCAGGTCCACCATGATATCGATGTTGTGCTCGCGAACGATGGCAGCGATTGCTTCATTGGAAAGGCCGTACACATCGACGACCTTTCCCCAACGGCTGCGGTCGGTCGTGTTCTTCGTGAGATGCTCCGGCTCGGTGTGGCAGAACAGGGTGATTTCGAAGCGACCCGTGTCGTGCAGTTCGAGGATGCGCTGCAGGAGCTTCATCGTCGCATGGTGATCCCAGAAGTCCGAGGACATGTAGCCGACGCGGATCTTGTCGGTCCAAGCATGCGGCATCTTCCGTCGCATGGCGACGCGTTCCGGATTGAGGGGCGTCGTACCGATCGTGGCAAACCGGTTCAGGCTCTCGTCGCCATTCCAGTGAAGATGGTAGAACGGGTTGTCCTTGCGAAGCACGTCGAGATCGCCTTTGGCGATGCGCTCGGTGATCGGGCCGCTATGCTTCTCGGTTTCGTCGAAATCGTTGAACTCGCGCAAGAAGACTAGATAGAGAAAGCGGAAAGCGATATTGCCGGGGTACCGCTTGAAAAGATTGCGCGCGAGCATCTGGTTGGTCTGGTCATGCAGATCGTCAGTCAGAAGCAGGGCGGCGAGCCTGGCGTGGTCCGGATTGGCGCTTTCCGACAGCACTCTCTTGAACGGCTTCACGATGTCGCGCTGCTGGCGGTTCAGGTAGATCGAGGTCAGGATATAGGCGAGTTCCGCGTCATCCTGCGCCTTCGAAAGATTGCGCATGCCGATCAGCAATGCGTCGTCTTCGTTCCCGCTCTCGAAATGCAGACGTGCAGCCTGCTTCTGGTATTCGTATGCATTCGGGCTGTCGTATTGAGCAGCGAGCGCATAGGATCTTGCCGCGTCCGCCTTGAAGCCCAACTGTAGAAGGTTCTTCGCAAGCAGCGCGTAGGTCTTGGCGTCCTGTTGCCTGTCGATGAGCTGGTTCAGTGTGACAAGCGATTGGGTGTAGCGGCCCATCTGGTAGTCTTTGGAGGCTGCCGAAAACGAAACTTTGCTGTTCAAAACCAACTCCATGCGGAAATGTCCGTTTGAATGTCGCCATTCAGGGTCGCGCGGGGGCCACGGCGCCGCAAAGACGCAATTATCCCAACCCTGGTTATCGCATAATGCCGGGCGAAGCTTGCTTGAAACAGGTGGCCAGTGAATGCGCGCTATGAAATGCTTTTAGCCTGAGATTACAGATATTTACCGCGCATTAACTACGCCTGCTGCCCGCGTTCGGGCACTGCTTCGTTTTTAAGAAGTTGGCAAGCATTGCCTGCGAGATTGCTCCCCGACATGACGGGTTTGGGCCAAGAATACAGGGCACCGAGGGGCATGAAGCTGGTCCGTCATCGCCGGTAAGCAGTCCGGTAATGTCCTCCTTTTGTATCTAGTTTTCCAGGGGACAGACTTATGACAAGTATTAATACGAACAACTCTGCCATGGCAGCTCTCCAGACGCTGCGTAACGTCAACAAGGGCCTGAACCAGACTCAGAACCACGTTTCGACGGGTCTGCGCGTTGGCGCGGCTTCCGACAACGCTGCTTACTGGTCGATCGCAACGACCATGCGTTCCGACAACAAGGCGCTTTCGGCTGTTTCGGACGCTCTCGGTATGGGTGCTGCCAAGGTTGACACCGCCTATACCGCGATGGACAGCGCCATCGACGTTGTTTCCGAAATCAAGGCCAAGTTGGTTGCCGCGACCGAAAACGGCGTCGACAAGGCGAAGGTCCAGGAAGAAATCGGCCAGCTGCAGGCGCAGTTGATGAGCATCGCTCAGTCGGCTTCCTTCAATGGCGAAAACTGGGTTGCCGGCGCAGACAACACCACGAAGAGCGTTGTTTCGTCCTTCGTTCGCGATGGTTCGAATGGCGTGTCCGTCAAGACCACCGACTATATCCTGGACAACGCCTCGCTGGGCAACGTCCTGTTCGGCATGAGCGGCGGTACGATCGAAACCTCCACCGGTATCCTCGGTACCTCGAGCGGTGCAACTGGTTCCGTCTACTCGATGGACATCACCAACTTCACGCTGGGCCAGATCTCGACGGCTCTGTCCAACGTCGAATCCGCACTGAAGGCGATGACTTCGGCTGGTGCCGAGCTCGGCTCGCTCTCCACCCGCATTGAGCTGCAGGACGATTTCGTATCGGCTCTGAGCGACTCGATCGACTCCGGTATCGGCCGTCTTGTCGATGCCGACATGGAAGAAGAATCTTCCAAGCTCAGCGCCCTGCAGACGCAGCAGCAGCTGGCGATCCAGTCTCTCTCGATCGCCAACTCCTCTTCGCAGAACATCCTGTCGCTCTTCCGCTAAGAGCGGTCGAACCGACAAGTACGGGTTTCTCGGCCGGGTTATTCCCGGCCGAGAAATTGTTTTAAGAACAGGTTAACAAAACTGCATTTAACGTTCAGATTTCATTAACTAAATTTCCTATTTGACTTCAGCATTCCTTAACCATCTTGCTGTTTTCTAGGCCCCATCGAAACGGCGAGTTAACCTTCATAGAAATGGTTAACAGGCATGATGCTGATCGCGGTGGGCCGGCTAAAAATTCCGGAATGTCCCTTCCTTGTTTTTCCTGCCAAAGGGGCAAATAGACATGACGAGTATCGTTACCAACAATGCTGCAATGGCAGCTCTCCAGACTCTCCGTGGCATTAACCAGGGTCTCGGCGAAACCCAGAACCACGTTTCGTCTGGCCTGCGCGTCGGCAAGGCTGCTGACAACGCTGCTTACTGGTCGATCGCAACGACCATGCGTTCCGACAACAAGGCGCTTTCGGCCGTTTCCGATGCTCTCGGCCTCGGTGCTGCCAAGGTCGACACTGCCTATGCCGCGATGGATAGCGCCATCGACGTCGTTTCCGAAATCAAGGCCAAGCTGGTTGCCGCGACCGAAAACGGCGTCGACAAGGCCAAGGTCCAGGAAGAAATCGATCAGCTTCAGGAACAGCTGATGAGCATTGCTCAGTCGGCTTCCTTCTCCGGTGAAAACTGGGTTGCCGGCGCAGACAACACCACGAAGAGCGTTGTTTCGTCCTTCGTTCGCGATGGTTCGAATGGCGTGTCCGTCAAGACCACCGAATATATCCTGGACAATGCCTCGCTGGGCAACGTCCTGTTCGGTATGAGCGGTGGCACGATCGAAACCTCCACCGGCATCCTCGGTACTTCGACGGGCGCAACCGGTTCCGTCTACTCGATGGACATCACCAACTTCACGCTGGGCCAGCTTTCGACGGCTCTGTCCAACGTCGAATCCGCACTGAAGGCGATGACTTCGGCTGGCGCCGAGCTCGGCTCGATCTCCACCCGCATTGAACTACAGGACGATTTCGTATCGGCTCTGAGCGACTCGATCGACTCCGGTATCGGCCGTCTCGTCGATGCCGACATGGAAGAAGAATCTTCCAAGCTCAGCGCCCTGCAGACGCAGCAGCAGCTGGCGATCCAGTCTCTCTCGATCGCCAACTCCTCTTCGCAGAACATCCTGTCGCTCTTCCGCGGCTAATAGGTCGACGAAAAATCGCCTGCCGGCGCTGCCGGCGGGCCACAATCAGGAAGCCGCGCTCCGTCGAAGCGCGGCTTTTTCTGTTGGCGTTAACCATTTGTTAACCATTTTGGCATCTTCTGCGCTCAACGAGACGGCGGGTTAACCAATATTGATTTTCGGTTAACAGGCATGAAAGCTGACCGCCGCTCCCGGTAGTCCGGAATGTCCCTTCCTGAATGTGTGCCAACAAGGGGCAATCATTTTATGACCAGCATTTTGACCAACGTCGCGGCAATGGCCGCTCTCCAGACGCTGCGCGGCATCAACGACAGCCTGGAAGAAACTCAAAATCATGTTTCATCTGGTTATCGCGTAGAAAAGGCAGCCGATAATGCTGCCTATTGGTCGATCGCAACGACCATGCGCTCCGACAACAAGGCGCTTTCGGCTGTCTCCGACGCTCTCGGGCTTGGTGCCGCCAAGGTCGATACCGCCTATTCCGCCATGGACAGTGCCGTCGACGTTGTGACCGAAATCAAGGCCAAGCTGGTTGCTGCGACCGAAAAGGGCGTCGACAGAACGAAAATCCAGGAAGAGATCAAGCAGCTGCAGGCGCAGCTCCTCAGCATTGCGCAGTCCGCATCCTTCTCCGGCGAAAACTGGGTCGCAGGCAGCGAGACCAAAAGCGTTGTCTCCTCGTTCGTCCGCGATGGCAACGGAAACACATCCGTTACGACCACCGATTATAAGCTCGACTCCTCGTCGACCGGCAACGTTCTGTTCGGGATGAGCGCCGGCGCGATCGAAACCTCGACGGGTATCATCGGTTCCTCGAACGGCACCATCGGTTCCATCTACTCGATGGACATTACATCCTTCGGAACGAATGGAATTTCCTTGGCGCTCACGGCGGTTGAACTCGGCCTTGAGGCGATGACAAGAGCAGCTTCCCAGCTTGGCTCGATTTCGACGCGCATCCAGCTGCAGGAAGGCTTCGTCTCGGCTCTGAGCGATTCGATCGATTCAGGCGTCGGCCGTCTCGTTGATGCGAACATGGAAGAAGAGTCCAGCAAGCTAACCGCGCTGCAGACACAGCAGCAGCTTGCGATCCAGTCGCTGTCGATTGCGAATTCCAGCGCGCAGAATATTTTGTCGCTCTTCCAAAATTAAGCTTCTGATTGAAGCTACAACCATTCATGCGGCGATCCACAGCCGCAGCGACAGACAGCAAATCGCGCCGCTTTGGCGCGATTTCGGTTTTGGAAATCAAGAGCTTGCGTCAAGCTTGCCAACGCGTTCGGCGAGCGCTTTCAACCTCTTGCCGTCAAGGTGAATGTCGGGTTAACTTCATTGTAGAGTTGATTTGCTTGCGACACACCGGCCTGGAGGGACCAGCCGGCGGCATGAAGCCAGTTAAGTCGCTGCCGGCAATCCGGCCTGTCCCATTCATTTCGTTTCAGGGATTTATCGATGGCCTACACGATCACAGACGTAGGCGCGTTGAACGTGCTCACTGTTCTTCGCGGCGTTAGCAAGGAAGCCGACACCGTTCAGCGGCAGGTATCATCGGAGCTGCGCGTCCAGACGGCGGCGGACAATGCATCCTCTTGGGCTTCCGCAACGACCTTGCGGTCAGACGAGAATGCGTTGAAGACGATCGGCGATGCGCTCGGTCTCGGTGCCGCGAAGGTCGATACCGCCTATACGGCAATGACATCGCTGATCGATGTGGTTTCCGAGATCCGCAAGACCGTCGTATCAGCGACCGACCCGGCCAACGATCGCGACAAGCTCAGCGTCACGATGGAGCAGTACAAGACGCAATTGGAAAGCGCCGTAAACTCCGTCAACTTTTCCGGCGAGAACTGGCTCCTGAACCGGGACGCGACGGCGCCGGTGCAGCGATCGGTCATCGGCGGCTTCGTCCGGGGCTCGAACGGTGAAGTTTACCCGCAGAATATTACCTACCCGGCGGCCAATACGATCATGATCGACACGAACGATGCCAGCCGCGGTCTCCTGACGAAATCGATCAATGCCGATCCGGATGCCGTACCGGCCCGCAACTACTATCTGCTCGATGCAGGCTCGACGACACCGGCGACCGGCATTGAAATATCGATTTCCGCGAGTTCGACGTCGCAGGACTTGCAGGACATGCTGACGGTATTGGACAATATCCTCTCCAGCCTCAATACGGACGCCGCAGGTCTCGGCACGATGAATGCGCGTATCGAAGACCGGCAGGATTTCGTCGCCACGCTCTCGAAATCGCTGAAGACCAGTATCGGCGCCCTTGTCGATACCGATATGGACGAAGCGTCGATCCGCCTGTCTGCAGCTCAAACGGCACGTGACATGGCAACTGAAGCACTTTCGATCATGAATACGTCCGCGAGCAAGGTCCTGATCCTGCTCGAGTAGTGTCACCTGAACGGCAGGCGAAAAGCCTGCCATTCATCCTCGCGCAAGTTTGGCTTTCTAGTCTGAACAAGAGACGCTGCGACCTGTGCCGAGGGCTGAAGAATGCCTTCGTGTTCGTTGCCGGCGTGAGGATTTGGTTCGTGCAAGCGGGGCGCGCATGTCGGAATTGGTTGCAGATGCCGGGTGGTTTTGATGAGCGCTATGCTTTCCCGGTATTTGAAGGACTTCGGTGAGACGAAACCTGCCGCGCCGCCGGTCGACAAGGACAGTTTCGCAGATGACGTCTTCGGCGGCTTGCCGGACATCCCGGAAAAACCTCCGGTCGATCTCGAAGCCGAGCGCCGCGTGGCCTATGGCGAGGGCTATGCCGTGGCAACAGTCGAGCTGACGGAAAAATACGAGCTGGAGGCTCAGACAGTCGCTCTTGTGCACCAGCGCGAGATCGAAGAGCTGACGGCAAGACACGAAGAAGAGACGGCAGCTGTGATTGCGCGCCGTCTCGATGAGATCGCCGCCGAGGTCGCAAATCTCGTGAGCGCGGCGACCGCAAAGGCGGTTGCGCCGGTGCTGACGGAAGCGCTCGCGGCTCAGGCAGTCTCAAGTCTTGCGACCTTGTTGCGCGAAGCGATTTCGGAAGGCGCGGCAGGCTCAATGACGGTCAAAGGGCCGGTGCGGCTCTTCGAATTACTGAAGGCCGAAATGGGTGAAAGGCCGGATTTGTTGCGTCATCAGGAGAGCGATGATGTCGATCTTGCCGTTGAAGTTGGTGATTCCGTTCTGGTCACGCGCATTTCCGCCTGGTCTGCCAGCCTGAAGAAAGTTCTTGAATGAGCGAAAGCGAAAACCACCACCACGGCAGGAACGAAGTCATCATCGTCAAGCGGCACGGCGGCGGCGATCATGACGGCGCACATGGCGGTGCGTGGAAAATCGCCTATGCCGACTTCATGACAGCGATGATGGCGTTCTTCCTCGTCATGTGGCTGGTCAACGCGGCGAACGAGGAAACCAAGGCCTCGGTCGCCACCTATTTCAATCCGATCAAACTCGCCGATGAAAAGCCCACCGAAAAGGGCTTGAAGAAACCTGTCGATCAGGCCGATGGCCAGGAGAAGCAGGACAAGTCGAAGGAGAAGGAGGACGAACCTACCAAGGGTGCGTCCGCAGCAAATGGCGACGATCAGACATCGACCTCGGGCGACCAGACGAATTACTCCGAAGCAGATTTCTTCGAGAATCCCTATTCGGTCCTTGCTGAAATCGCCCAGGAAGTCGGCCAGCAGGCAAATGTCAGCGCGAAAGGCGAGGGCGGAGCGAGCGATTCCGGCCCTGCAACCGGTGCGGATGGTGGCCAAGCATATCGCGATCCGTTCGATCCGGACTTCTGGACGAAGCAGGTCGAGGTCACACAAACGGACAAGGCCGAACAGGCCGCAGCCGGCGAGGCCGACCCAGAGAAGAAACCCGATGCGACCGAACTGGCCAAGGCGGAGGCTATGAAGCCCGCGACCTCGAATCAGCCGTCCGCCACCGCCGGCGAACCGCAAGACAAGCCGGACGCAGCCGACGAACGGAAACCCGGCGACCCGTCGCCGGCCGATGTGCAGAAGCTTGGCGATGAACAGAAGCAGGCCGAGGAACTGCAGCAGCAGATCGCCAAGCAGATCAGCGGCGTTGCGGGCAAGCTTGCAGAGGGCTTGACCGTTACGGCAGCCGAAGGCGGGCTGCTCGTCAGCATCGCTGATCAGAGCGACAGCTCCATGTTCAACATCGGGTCCGCCGTTCCGCGCAAGGAAATGGTGCTGGTGATGGAGAAGATCGGCGAAATCCTGAAGAGCCGTCAGGGCGCAGTCGTGATCCGTGGGCATACGGACGGCCGTCAATACAAGGGCGCCGACAACGAGAACTGGAGTCTCTCGATGGATCGCGCGCAGGCAGCCTATTACATGCTCGTTCGCGGCGGAGTGGACGAGAAGCGCGTCTCCCAGGTTTCCGGCTTCGCCGATCGCAGGCTGAAGCTTCCCGACGATCCGTTCAACGCCGCCAACCGCCGTATCGAAATCCTGGTTCAGGCAGATCAAGGATAGTCTCATGGCGCGCCCGCAGCACCGGCATCTTCTCCTGGCTCTCGGACTGGCGATCGCTTCGCCGGCCGTCGCTGCGGGTGAGGAGCAGGAGAGCCTGGCACCGCACAAGATGCTGCGCTCGCTGCAGTTCGTGCAGGATTCGGTCGCCCTTGGCGACCATTCGGCGGCGGAGATGCAGCGCTTCATGCTCGGTACGATCGACCAGCGCCTGCGTTCTGCCGACGCCTCGATCTTCGATGATGACCGCAATGTCGATGCGGCCCTCGTCTATGCCATGAGCGGCGGCAATCCAGCGACGCTCGAATATCTCATCGCCCGGGATGTGAACGGCTATTTCGATAGTCGCGTAACCGATGTCCTGCGCAAATACCTGAGCGGCAAGGGTCTGCTCGTCGCAAAGACGTTGGTTGATACTGCCAACGAATATCGCGACAAGAAAATCGGCCCCTATCTCGCTCTTGTCGGCGGCAATGTCATGGTGGCGCGGAGTCCTGACGAAGCATTGAAGCTCTACGACCAGGCTCGGCTTTCCGCGCCGGGTACCATCGTCGAGGAAGCAGCCCTCCGCCGCTCGGTGGCGATTTGCGTAGAGGCTGGCCTCGTCGACAAGGGGCTTGCCTATTCGCAGCGCTTTGTGCGGCGCTTCCTCCATTCGCCTTATGCAAGCCAGTTCGCTGATCTCTTCGTCAAGCTGATCGTCGACCATAACCAGGTGAAGACGGAGGATGTCGTCAGCATCCTCTCCTTCATGGACGAGCCACGGCGGCGCGAGGTCTATCTTCGCATTGCACGCGCCGCCGGCATTGCCGGCAAGGCGGAGCTTGCCAGGACGGCGGCCGCATATGCGCAATCGCTTGCCGGTGATGCGAACAATGCGTTTGGCGCGCTCGCAGATTTTTACGGCAACATGGCGTCTGTCTCCACGCCTGACGTGGACGCTGCCGCAAAGAGCATCAGCAGCGTTGCCGACAGCGAGCTCTCCCCGCGCGACCGCGCGCTACGCGCTGCGGCCAAATCAATTGCGGAACAGGTGTTGCAGCCGCCGGATCCGGCAAGCTTGACGCAAGCCTCCGGATCTAAACCTTCTAATGAAGAAATCACTTCTGAACAGGCCGCCGCTTCTGCGGTAGGCGGATCGCAACCCGCACAGATTGCGGCGCCCTCCGAGCCTGTTGACGATGGGGCGGCGCCGGCGCTGATGCCGGACGGCGCGAAGCAGGAGGCTGACCCGTCATTCAAATCCTTTGTGACGACGAGCCGTTCGAAACTCGATGAAATCGACGGTCTCTTGAGCCAAGAGAGCAATTGAAATGATCGATATCAACGTTTTGAGCGGAGCGGCCGCAGCGGAAGCGCCGCAGCCTGCTAGAGGCAATGGCCACGCAGCAACGGACGACGACGCCGGCAAGGGTGGTTTCTCGGACGTGCTATCCAAGGCGGGAAGCAATTCTCAAAAAAACACCGGCGACGAGACCGCAAAGACATCCACGGCCGAAGCCCCCCAGGCAGCCGGCGATGAAAGCGCCGCCGATATCGTCGCTCTTAACCTGAGAGAGCGTGCCCGCAGCAAACCGATGATCGCATTCAGTGACGCATCTTTGAAGCAACAGGCCGCGGTGCAGCAACCGCAGACGATTGCGACTGCCACGGGCAAATCCGACAACGAACAGGTAAAGGGCCGCGTCGATACGGCTTCGGTGAAGTTCCGCGCCAAGGGCGATACCGGCAAGGTCGTGGAAGACGCGAAAGCGCAGGCTGCAAAGGGCGCCAAGCCGGAGAAAGCTTTGGAGAGTACGGCCGGAGACGATGAAGACTCGCTCTCGGACACGACCTCTGCCGCCGATGCGCTTGGGCTTCTGAACAAGGATACCTCCGTTGCCGCACTCCCTGCGGCACTCCTGTCGGCGGTCCATGTGAATGCGAAGGACGATAGCGCTGGCAAGGAGAAGGGTGGTGTCAACCTCCATGGCCGTGACACCGGTATCGCGCCCGCGGCCGATGCCCTGGCAGCGATCAGCGCCGGCAAGGACGACGCGCAGATGCCGGCCGTTGATGGCGCAGCCAATCTCGACGGCAAGACGTTCCGTCTGAGCCGCGCCGACGGCCGCGGCGAGTCCATGGACATCCATATCGGTGCTGATCAGGAAGCGCCCGCCGGCAAGGCGAAGACCGATATCGAAAACGTCACGGTTCTCGATTCACGCCGTTATATCGGCCTCGCGCAGAATTCCGCATCCGTGACTGCTTCAATCCTCGGTGACAGCGAGTGGACGCGCGCAATGCAGCCGGGCTCCGCGCTCTCGAATGCCGCCGAATGGACGAGCACTGGCAAGGTGGTTAACACCCTCAAGATCCAGATGACGCCGATCGACCTCGGCCTCGTGACGGCAACGATGCGCCTTTCCGGCGATGCCCTGAACGTCGATCTGAAGGTCGAAACCGGTGCGGCTTATAGGCAGCTCAAGGAGGACCATGGCAAGATCGTCGAGGCGCTCCGCAGCCAGGGCTATGCCATCGACAACGTCACCATCAGCATGGCGCCGGTCGAAAAGCCGGATGCGGGCAACCAGGCAAATGCGCAAGAGCAGTCTTCCCAGCAGCAATCTCTGCAGCAGGGGCAGGGCGGTGAAGCACGCGAGCGCCACACTCAGACGGCACAGCGCGGCAATGGAGGCTTCAGCGATGCAGGGGGGACCGATGTTGAAGATATCGCTTCTGGCGCCATTGGCGGCAGTACTCCTGGCGGCGTTTACCTCTGAGGCGGGCGCCTCCAACGGAGCCTGCGAAAACGAAATCCAATCCGCTGCCGCCAAATACGGCATACCGGAAGGCATTCTCTATTCCGTGGGCCTGACGGAGACCGGACGCAAGGGGTCGCTCTATCCTTTTGCGCTCAATATAGAAGGCAAGGCAGTCTTTCCGCCGTCCGAGCAGGACGCCATGATGCAGTTCTATTCGGCGCGCAAAAGCGGAGCCAAGCTCATCGACATCGGCTGCATGCAGATCAACCATTACTTTCATGGAGAGAATTTCAGCTCGGCGGAAGCCATGTTCGACCCGCACCGCAATGTCGAATATGCGGCGAAGTTCCTCCGTAATCTTCATGACCGGCATGAAACCTGGACGATGGCGGTAGCACGATACCACGCCGGACCGAACAACGACCCTGCGCAGAAGCGGTATGTCTGCCGCGTGATTGCCAATCTGGTCGCCACTGGCTATGGCAAGTGGACTCCCAATGCGAGTAACTTCTGCCGGAACTGATGCAATCAAAAATAGTAAACCGTGAACAAAACGGAATCGTGCCATAATGTGGCAGGAATTGGCCGAAAATTGGATGCACAAGGACTAATTTACCGCCTGTTAACTTTTTCACGAAATTTTTGTGTGCATAACCGGCAAGGCATACTACATATAGATCAAATCGGGACCCAATTCTTAATCAACTATTAATTCCTGCCATTAAGTTCCAGCAGCTTGTCCCAGATTCGTGCGATTCGTACCCATAGATCATCGAGGTGCCACACTGATTCGGAGGCGGACGAATGATCGTAGTGGTTGATGAGCGTGAGCTCGTGAAAGATGGTTACACATCATTATTTGGCCGGGAGGGCATTCCCTCAACCGGCTTTGATCCAGGCGAATTTGGCGAGTGGGTGCAAACGGCGGCGGATTCCGATATAGCGGCCGTCGAAGCTTTCCTGATCGGCCAAGGTCAGCAAATGTTTGAGCTGCCGCGGGCGATAAGGGATCGCTCCCAGGCGCCGGTGATCGCGGTCAGCGACCAGCATTCGCTCGAAAACACCCTTGCACTTTTTGATTGCGGCGTCGACGACGTTGTCCGCAAGCCGGTCCACCCCCGCGAAATCCTGGCGCGCGCTGCTGCTATCCGCCGCCGCCTGAAGGCGATTTCGACCCACACCGATATCGGCGCGATCCGCGTCTTTTCGGACGGCCGCGATCCGGAAATCAACGGCGAAGTCTTTGCACTTCCCCGCCGCGAACGCCGCATTTTGGAATACCTGATCGCCAATCGCGGCCGCCGCGTCACCAAGACCCAGATATTCAATGCCATCTACGGCATCTTCGACGAGGAAGTCGAAGAAAACGTCGTTGAAAGCCATATCTCCAAGCTGCGCAAGAAGCTGCGCAAGAAGCTCAGCGTCGACCCGATCGATTCGAAGCGCTTCCTTGGCTACTGCATCGACTGGAACTGATTTTTCAGCGGCGGGCCCGGCTCGCGGACACGTGCCTTTCAATATTTCGATCCGGCAGCTCCGCTACAGACAGCTTCACGCAAGGCCCGCCAAATACTCTCCAAGCTATCAAGGAAAACGGGGTTTTCAGATGAGCATTTTTGGCAGCATGAAGACGGCAGTGTCCGGCATGAATGCACAGGCAAACCGCCTGAGCACCGTTGCCGACAACATCGCGAACGCAAACACCACGGGCTACAAGGCCGTCTCGACGGCTTTCTCCTCCCTCGTCCTGCCGTCCACGGCAGGCAACTACAATTCCGGTGGTGTGCAGACGTCCGTCCGTCAGGCTGTTTCCGATCAGGGCGACATCTCTTACACGACTTCGGGTTATGACCTCGCCATCTCCGGCGACGGCTTCTTCATCGTGGAAGGCGCCGACGGCACGCCGGTCCTGACCCGCGCCGGCGACTTCACGAAGGACGACGAAGGCAACCTCGTCAACTCGGCAGGCTACACGCTGATGGGTTATCCTTACGGTTCGTCCGCCCCGGCTGTCGTCGTCAACGGCTTCGACGGCCTCGTTCCGATCAATGTCCTTGGTGACCAGAAGCTGGAAGCCGTTCCCACGGCGAATGGGACGTGGACAGGCAATCTCAAGCCAGGTTCGCCGATTCTCACGGCTCCAGCAACCGCACCGAGCGCAAACCTCGCAACGGCCACGTCCGATACGCAGAAATACTCGATCGTCACCTATGACAAGCTCGGCAGCAAGGTGATGTATGACATCTACTTCACGAAGGTTCCGCTTGCGGCCGGCGCGCCGGCTGGCTCCACCTATGAATGGGAAATGGCCGTATTCCGCAATGCCGACAAGGCCGCGACTGGTACGAGCTCCTTCCCATACTCTTCTGCTGCGGTTGACGTAAAGCGCGTGTTTTTCAACAGCTCGGGGCAGATGGTGACGGATGCAACGCATACCACGGCGACGGACATCGTCGATCCGGTGACGGGTCTCACGATCAATATGAGCCTCGATCTTTCCCAGGTCGGCGACACCTTCTCCGGCACTGGCAACGTGGATGGACAGGGCGCGAATTCTCCGATCGACATTACGATCGACGCTGATGGCGTGGTCTATTCCAAGTATGACGATGGCAGCACCAAGCCGATCTTCCAAATTCCACTCGCGACGGTTCCAAGCCCCGATCTGCTGACGCTGATGTCCGGCAACGTCTATTCTGCGAACGGCAGGTCCGGCGTCACCGTCACCGGCTTCCCGCAGACAAGCGGCTTCGGCAAGATTCAGTCGGGCGCTCTCGAAGGCTCGAACGTCGATATGGCTGGCGAGTTGACGGAAATGATCGAGTCGCAGCGCAGCTATACGGCAAACTCGAAAGTGTTCCAGACGGGTTCGGACTTGATGGACGTTCTCGTCAACCTCAAGAGATAAGTAAGGTAACGGCTAAGCCATGTCGCTCATTTCCGCACTTAATACGGCACAGAGCATATTCAACAATACGGGCGCTCAGAGCAGCGTCGTATCGAACAATATCGCCAATGCCGGCAACAAGGATTATGTGCGTCGGCAGGCGATGCTCACCACCTCGTTGAACGGCGCGCAGGTGGTCAAGATCAACCGCGCGCAGGAGGACGCTCTCCTGCGGCAGTATCTGAAGAGCAATTCTCAGGACAGTGCGCAGCAGACCCTTCTGAATGGTCTCGAAGACATCAAGTCGGTCATCGGCGGCAACGCATACGAGACCGCACCCTCCACCTATCTGACTGCCTTCCGCGACAAGCTTAGTGCATTCAGAGCCGCGCCGAACAGCACGATTGCGGCCCAGGGGGCGATCACGGCAGCACAGGACGTCGTGAACTCGCTCAACAACGCAACCAGCGCCGTCCAGCAGGTGCGGACGAATGCAGACAAATCGATTGCGAATTCCGTCGAGGAGCTGAATGAGCTGCTGGCGCAATTCGAGACCGCGAACAACGCCGTCAAGTCCGCCACGTCCTCCGGTGCCGATCCGTCGCAAGCGCTCGATCAGCGCGATGCCTTGCTCAAGCAGATTTCGGGGATTGTGGGCGTCACCACTGTTACGCGCGATAACAATGACATGGTGCTCTACACCTCAGACGGGGTGACGCTTTTCGAGACCATTCCGCGCACGGTGACGTTCAAGCCGACCCAGAGCTACGGCGCCTCCACCGACGGCAACGGCGTTTACATCGATGGCGTGGCGCTCGGCAAGGGTTCTGGCGGCACGACGTCGGCGCAGGGCAGTCTCCAGGCGCTTCTCCAGCTTCGCGACGAGGTCGCACCGACATTCCAATCCCAGCTCGACGAAATCGCCAAAGGCCTCGTCGCCCTGTTTTCGGAAACGAACACGACTGCAACCAGCACGCAGCCCGGTCTCTTTACCTGGACCTTGCCGAGCGGTGCTACCGGCGGAACGCCGACGACGGCCACGATCATCGACGGCATTGCCGGTTCCATCTCGGTCAATCCGGCGGTGGTGACCTCTCTGGGCGGCGATCCGATGAAGCTGCGTGACGGTTCGATCAACGGCGCCGCCTTCAATCAGAATACCGCCGCTAACGGCGGCTACACCGCGCAGCTCGACAAGCTCTACACGGCCATGGGCGCCAAGATGGATTTCGATCCAGGCACCGGCGTCATCGGCTTCAACTCGGCAACGGGCATCGATTCGAACGTTAGCATCATGGATTTCTCGTCGAACTCGATCGGCTGGTTCGAACAGTACCGCAGCGACGCAAGCGGCGCTGCGGAGAACACCGCGGCAGCGTATTCCCGGTCCGACGAAGCCTATTCCAACGAGACCGGCGTCAACCTGGACGAGGAACTGACGCTGCTTCTCGACATCGAGCAATCCTACAAGGCGGCGACGAAGATTCTGAACGCCGTCGATGAAATGTTGAAGTCATTGCTGGATATAGCGAGTTAAGCCATGAAGAGCTCTTTTATTTCTAGTTCAGCCATTCAGAACGCCATGCGATTGACGATCCGCCAGTCGCAGAACCAGATGGTCAAGGCGTCGATCGAAGCGACGACGAAGACCTACGCCGATATCGGCGTATCGCTCGGCATCGACGCCGCCAAGAGCGTGAACTATTCGCGCGAACTTGATCGTATCTCTTCGTTCAAGGACAGCAACTCGACGGTCAATCTTCGTCTTGAAATGTCCCAGAGCGGGTTGGCCGATATGCAGAAGGCCAGCGACGCTCTGGTCAAGAACCTGACAGCGCTCAAGGGAAGCCAGGCCTCGACTGCCATCACCGTGACCCTCCAGTCCTCGGCAGCGGCACTTTCGCAGCTGATGGACTCCGGGAACATGATCACCAACGGCGAATACCTGTTTTCCGGCATCAATACGGATGTCCCGCCGCTGACGGATCGCAGCGCGACCGTCGAGGCGCAGATCGTCACCGATTTGAACTCCTATGCAACCGGGCTGGGCAAGCCGGTCAGCGCGCTGTCGGCGGCTGAAATCAATATCTTCATGACCAACACCGTGGAGCCGATGTTCAGCGCTGCCGCGTGGACGAATCCGACCACCGGCTGGTCCAAGGCTTCCGACCAGAACATGACGAGCCGGATCAGCAACTCGGAAGTCATCACCTCGTCCACGAACGCCAATTCCGACGGCATGCGCTACCTTGCAATGGCGACAGTCATGACGAATGCGCTGATCGACCAGGGTCTTTCCACTGACGCCATGGACGCGGTTTCCTCACGCGCCATCGGCTATGCCGCACAGGCAACCTCGGGCCTCGTATCGCAACAGAGCCAGCTCGGCCTGTCGCAGGAGCGTGTCGAGAAAGCGAACGACGCTCTCGATGCTCAGGCTGCCATCATCAACAACAAGGTTGTGGACCTCCAGGGTGTCGATCCGGCGGAAGCTTCGACCCTCGTCAAGACTTTGGAAACGCAGCTGGAAACGGCTTACACGATCGTCTCGAAAATACAGCAGCTGAGTCTCGTGAACTACCTTTGATGATCAAAGGCGCGCAATACAAAGAAGGATGCATGAATGTATCAATTCTCTTATGCCGAGGTCATGCAAGACTCGGTGACCGACGCGAAAGAGCGGGAGCGGCAAGTTCTCGACCGGTCAATCGAATTGCTCTCGCTGGCGCGCGACAAGGAAAAGTACAGCCGGGAATCCGTTGAGGCACTGTTCTACACCCGGCGTGTTTGGGTGAGTTTTGTCGAGGATCTCAAGCACCCCGACAATCAGCTCGAGATCGAGCTGCGGGCCAACCTGATTTCGATCGCAATCTGGATTTTGAAGGAATGCGACAAGATCAGGCGACGTCAGTCAAGTAACTACCAAGGCATTATCGACGTTACCACCATCATCAGGGATGGACTTAAATGAAAAGTACACTTCGCATTTCGCTTAAAGCCGGAGAGAGGATCTTCATCAACGGCGCGGTCCTGCGCGTTGACCGCAAGGTCGCGCTGGAGTTCCTGAATGATGTGACATTTCTTCTTGAAAATCATGTTCTTCAGCCGGAAGACGCCACGACGCCGCTGCGCCAGCTCTATTTCATCGCGCAGATGATCCTGATCAATCCGGAAGGCAAGGAGCAGTCGACGACGATGTTCCGCAAGTCGATCACCATGCTGCTGACCTGCTTCAAGAACGAGGAGGTTCTCGCCGAACTGAAGCGCATCGATGGCCTCGTCTCGACGGGCCGCGCATTCGATGCCCTGAAGGCCATCCGCGCGCTCTACACAATCGAGGACGGTATCCTGAACAACCAGGAAATGCACCCGGCGATGGTCGAGCAGATCCGCAAGGAGATCGCACCATGGCGGTAGATGGCGTCTCCAACGTCGGCACGACATCGACCACGACGACTGCACAGCAGAAGGCGACGCTCAACTACGACAACTTCCTGCAGCTGCTCATCGCACAGATGAAGAACCAGGATCCGACGGATCCGATGGACGCCGGCGAACAGATGTCCCAGCTCGCGAGCTTCTCGCAGGTCGAGCAGACGATCCAGACCAACACGAAACTGGACACGCTGCTCGCAAGCTCCAGCCTCACCCAGGCAGGCAGCTATATCGGCAAGTACATGGAAAGCGCCGACGGCACCGTCAAAGGCACCGTCGCCTCGGTCAAGGTGTATTCCGACGGAATTATCGCGACGACGACGGACGGGAAGAGTATTCTCATACAAGCGGGAATCACTCTCGCGGATAAAGCGCCGGCGACAGACACGTCGTCTTGAACTGACTTGCAATAAACATAATAACGGTCCGTCTTCTGCGGGGCGGACCGGAGGCGATATGAGGTTGCCTGACAATGAATGAAGCCGATGCACTCGACCTTTTCCAGGCGGCGATCTGGACCGTTCTGATCTCAGCCGGTCCCGCCGTCGCGGCGGCAATGATCGTCGGCCTCGTCATCGCGCTGATCCAGGCGCTGACGCAGATTCAGGAAGCGACGCTCACTTTCGTTCCGAAGATTGTCGCCGTTCTCATTACCGTCGGCATATCCGCTCCGTTCGTGGGCTCCCAGATCTCCATTTTCACCGACATGGTCTTCTCGCGCATCCAGTCCGGCTTCTGAACCACCTTCGCGCAAGCTTCGCTGGTTAATCCTCGATCCGTACTGGGCAGGGCTGTACCTGCCTCCTCTCATGAAGAGACGGAATCGAAATGGCGCAACCACCCGCACTACCCCTTCCGAAATCTGCTCCAAGCTTACGCGATGTCGGTTTTGCCCTCGGCATCATGGTCATCATCTGCGTACTCTTCCTGCCGATTCCGCCATTTCTGATCGACCTGGGGCTAGCATTTTCGATCGCGTTTTCCGTTCTGATCCTGATGGTTGCGCTTTGGATCCAGAAGCCTCTCGAATTCTCGTCCTTTCCGACCATCCTGCTGATCGCGACCATGACGCGGCTGTCGCTGAACATTGCGACGACGCGCGTGATCCTTTCGCATGGCAATGAGGGACATGATGCCGCCGGCGGCGTGATCGCGGGCTTTGCAAGCCTGGTGATGTCCGGTGACTTCGTGATCGGTCTGATCGTCTTCCTGATCCTGATCACCATCAATTTCATCGTCATCACCAAGGGTGCAACGCGTATTGCTGAAGTCGGCGCGCGCTTCACCTTGGACGCCATCCCCGGCAAGCAGATGTCGATCGACGCCGATCTTTCGGCAGGCATCATCGACGAGAAGGAGGCGCAACGCCGCCGCAAGGAGCTGGAAGAGGAAAGCTCCTTCTTCGGCGCCATGGACGGTGCCTCCAAATTCGTCCGCGGCGATGCGGTTGCCGGCCTTATCATCACCTCCATCAACATCTTCGGCGGCATCATCATCGGCTATTTCCGCCACGGCATGCCGATCTCCGAAGCAGCCGATGTTTTCGTCAAGCTTTCGGTCGGCGACGGTCTGGTCGCTCAGATGCCGGCCCTCATTGTCTCCCTGGCCGCTGGCCTTCTCGTTTCACGCGGCGGCACCGTTGGCTCGACGGACCAGGCCGTCGTCAATCAGCTGAGCGGTTATCCGCGTGCACTTTCAGTCTCAGCCGTGCTGATGGCAGTCCTGGGTCTGATGCCCGGCCTGCCGATGCTTCCGTTCCTATCCCTCGGCGGCCTTATGGCATTCGGCGCATGGTTCATCCCGCGTCAGATCGAAGCGGAAAATAAGGTCCGCCGCGAGCAGGAGGAAAAGAAGGTCGTTCAGACCAAAGAGCTCGAAAAGGACTCCGTCAAATCGGTCTTGCGCACCTCGGAAATCGAACTCGCGCTCGGCAAGATGGTGTCGACCCGCCTCCTCGGCGCGCATCAGGAACTCGCCTTCCGCGTCGGCAAGATGCGCAAGAAATTTGCGACCCAATACGGTTTCGTCGTTCCGGAGATCAAGGTCACGGACGATATCAACATTCCCGAAAAGTCCTACCAGATCCGCATCCACGGCACGACGGTGGCGTCGAACGCACTGCGCGTCGGCGAAGTCTTGGTCGTCACCGGCTCCGGTCGCAAGCCGCGCATTCCCGGCGACGAAATCCGCGAACCGGCCTTCGGTATGCCTGCGGTTTCCATTCTTGAGGCTTTCGCGGAGGACCTGAAACGCGAAGGCTTCCAGCCGATCGACAACGTCTCGGTGGTCCTCACCCACATGAGCGAGGTCATCCGCAACAACCTGCCTCAGCTTCTATCCTACAAGGACGTGAAGGTGCTGATCGATCGTCTCGATCCCGAATACAAGAAGCTCGCGGACGAGATCTGCACCTCGCATATGTCCTATTCGGGCCTGCAGGCCGTCCTCAAACTGCTCCTCGCCGAGCGCGTCTCGATCCGCAACCTGCATCTGATCCTGGAAGCCGTGGCCGAGCTTGCTCCACATGTCCGAAAGACGGAACAGATCGTCGAGCATGTGCGCATCCGCATGGCACAGCAGCTCTGCGGAGACCTGGCGGACAACGGCGTATTGCGCGTCCTGCGGCTCGGCAGCAAGTGGGACATGGCCTTCCACCAGGCCCTCAAGCGCGACAACAAAGGCGAGGTCGTCGAATTCGACATCGACCCGCGCAGCCTTGAGGAGTTCAGTGAGCAGGCAACGAAGGTTATCCGTGAATTCATGGATCGCGGGTTGCCGTTCGCCCTTGTCACGTCGCCGGAAACACGCTCCTATGTGCGCATGATCATCGAACGGCTGTTCGCCACGCTTCCGGTTCTCTCGCACGTCGAACTTGCCAAGGGCATCGAGATAAAGATTTTGGGCTCTATTTCATGATTTCCGACCCGCAGGGGACTGTCCTGGCGCTCTTTCTGGTTTTCTGCCGCATTGGCGGCTGTATCCTTGTGATGCCGGGCTTTTCTTCAGCGCGCGTGCCGGAATTGCTGAGAGTCTTTGTCGCCGGCGGCCTGTCGATCGCCGTGCTGCCGGTTCTTTGGGATACGGTCTATCCGGCAGTCAGCAATACCGGCGCGACCTATATCGGGCTCATCGTCAGCGAATCGCTGATCGGCGTCATGTACGGCCTGCTGGCACGTTTTTACACGCTCGGCTTTCAGTTCGCCGCCAGCATCATCGCCATGATGGTCGGATACACCTCGCCGGGGGCGTCGGATATCATCGAAGATTCGGTGGAAACGAGTCTTTCCGGCTTCATTACGTTTGCGGGAATGATGATCCTCTTCATGATGGACTTCCATCACGTCGTGTTCCGGGCGCTGATCGATTCGTACACGACGATGCCCTTCGGCGGCATCGCAGATATGCGCGCCAATCTGATTTCGCTCACCGATACGCTGCAATCGACGACCTACATCATGCTCCGGCTCGCAAGCCCGTTCCTCATCTATAGCATGATGTTCAACGTCTCGATCGGCTTCATCAACAAGCTGGCGCCGCAGATTCCGGTTTATTTCATCTCGACGCCCTACATGCTGCTTGGCGGCCTGTTCCTGTTTTATTTTGCGGTTGCCGCCTTGATCAGCCAGTACGCGCAGTCCTTCCCGAGCGTATTCATCGGAAGGTAGCGTGGATGACGGACAAAACGCGTTCCGAAAAACTGAAGCGGCTCGTCGCAGTCCAGCGGCATCTGGAGCAGATGGCGGAATACGACCTTGCCGAAACGAGCCGGCAGCGCACCGAGGTCAACCAATCGATCGACAACGTCGTCACGGCGCTCGGCTCCTTGGATCCCGTCCATCGCGCTTTTTCGCAAAGCTATGCCGATCGCTTCGAGCGATTGAGCACGAAGGACAAGCAACTGACCGGCATGCAGCAGCTGCACGAGATGCGCCTGCAGCGCGAGCGGGCAAAGGGCGACCGGCTGGAAGAGGGCATGAAGGAAGCCCTTGAAGCCGAAAGGCGCGAGGCCGATGACAACGCGGTCTACGACGTCATCGATCAGAAATTTGCAACACCAGCCTCCAGCAAGCTTCAAAAACCATAATCCCTACAACTTAATTTAGAGGATTGTGACATTGGCTATTTCACCCCCGAGTGATCTGGTCCTGGATGTTGTCAAAGCCGCCGACCCGATGGAGGTTCAGGTGGCCCAGGAAAAATTGAAAGCGAGCCGCGCCGCGTTCCGCGCAACGAGCCTTACCGAAAACGGCGACGGCTTCTCTGCTAAGGTCGACGTGCTTGACGGCGCCACCGCGAAGACCGGTCTCGACAACGTCAAGAATCGCGCCAAGACCGAAGAGATTCCGGAAACCTACCGGAAGTTCGAGGCCATGGTGCTTCAGAATTTCATCAAGAACATGCTGCCCAGCGACAGCGAGCAGGTTTACGGCAAAGGCGCCACGGGCGACATCTGGAAGGGCATGATGGCCGAGCAGCTCGGCAACGTGATCTCCGAAGGTGACGGCGTCGGCATAGCCAAGCAGATGTATAACGAGGCTCTTCGCAAGAAGGAAGGCGCCATCGTGAACGCGTCGGCGGACCAGGATGACCGCAAGGTCGCCTTCAGCATGATCGACGAGTTCCAGCGCAAGACATTCGGCACGCCGACGGCGGATGCCAAGATCAATAATGAAGCATAGCCGAGGATAAAATGGAAATCATCTCGAACGAATATCGTATCAAGTCGGTCCTCGGCCGCCTGGAAATGATCATTGACAACGAGAACACGCGGATCGGCAGCGACCCGCAATTCGATCTCAAGGTCTCGAATGCGCATAAGAGCCGCTGCCTTTATGAGCTGTCGACGCTCTTTCGCGATACGGATCCGGCCGAGCTTGCCGCGTCGCATCTCGAACAGCTTCACGGGCTGAAGCAGAAGCTGACGCTCAACGCCCGGCGCGTTGAGGCGCATCTCGAAGCCGTTCGTGCGGTTGCCGACCTTCTGAAGAACGCCGTTCAGGATGCGGACGCCGACGGCACCTATTCCCAGGAACAGTTCGTCGCGCGTGATGCCTGATGGTGAAGCTCGTCCTGACAGGCATGTGGGTCTGCGCCATCACGCTGGCTTCGGTCTATTTCTCCGTGAAACTGGCGACGGCGCCGGCGCCGCCGGCTGACGATTCGAAACAGGGCCAGCTCGAGCTTGTTAAGGGCGAGACGATTACCGTTCCGATCATCGGCGATGGTGCGGTGACCGGCTATTTCCTCGGGCGGGTGTCCTTCATGATGAACAAGGACACGGTGAAGGGAATGACCCTGCCACTGACCGAAATGACGACCGACGAGCTCTTTACCCTGCTCGTCGGCAACAAGATGGTCGATATCAGCAAGCTGAAATCCTTCGATCCCCAAGCCTTCCGCGAGGCGATCAAGAAAGGCATGAACGAGAAACTCGGCGGCGAATATGTCTCCGAGGTCATGCTGGAGCAGCTCGACTACCTTTCCAAGGACGACGTCAAAGCCAACGCCTCCGGTCAGCAGAGGAAAACGGCCGATCCGGTCAAGATCATCGAGCCCCCGCCGCCTGAAGCTGCGGCGGCCGCTGCCCACTAGTCTCGCCGGCTTCGCCTGCGCCGTTCACGTGAAGTGCAAAGCCGGACGCGCCCGGTTCGCCCAGCTCGGGGCGGAGCTGCATGCTGGGGATCAGATAGTCTCCGCCATTCTGCTGCCGGTAAGGGATGGGCAGGGTGGACTCGAGCGTGCGCATCCTCTCGCGCAGGTGCTCGGCGGCGCGCTCGAAGCCGGCCTCGTCGAGACGATCGACCCTGTAGGCCACGAAAGGCGGAAGGACGTCATAGCCCGGGTAATAAAGGATCCCGTGATTGATCGGGAACAGCAGGTCGTCGATCGGCCCGTTGACGCCGCGGGCCGAGTAATGCTCCTCCCAGCCGCCGGCGGTTACGATCAACATCGCCCGCTTGCCCGCCAAAGTTCCTTCGCCGTAGCGATCGCCCCATCGGTTGTCGCTGTGCTCGCCGACGCCATAGGCGAACCCATAGGCATAGACCCGCTCGACCCAACCCTTGAGGATGGCCGGCATGCTGAACCACCAGAGTGGAAACTGGAGGATCAGCATATCGGACCATAGAAGCTTATCGATCTCGATCTTGACGTCTTCCGTCAGCTCACCGGTTTCAAAGGCCTTCTTGGATGCCGCAACCGGAATGAACCGCGTCTCGGATGCCAACGACGGAAAGTCGGCGCGGTCGACCTCGGATTTCCAGCCCTTGGCATATAGGTCGGACACGCGCACCTCGTGGCCTTGGGCCTCGAGCTCCTTGATGGCGATGTCGCGCAGCGCACCGTTGAGCGAGCGCGGTTCGGGATGAGCGAAGACAAGCAGAACTTTCATGGTCAGTGATCCTGTGAGTGTGAGAACTGGCTCATAGGTAGACAGGACATAAACCATCCAGTAGATGTTCATAATGCATAAGATTATGCCGAATAATGGATAATTCAGACGTCACATTGGAACGTATGCGCACATTCGTCCGCGTTGCCGAGCGTGGCAGCCTGTCGGCAGTTGCGCGCGAGTTCGGCGTCGGTCAGTCGACTGTCACGCGGCATTTGCGGGAGCTTGAAGAGGCCGTCGGCGTGCCGTTGCTCAGTAGGACCACCCGGCGTGTGACGCTGACAGACGAAGGCAGCCGTTATTATGCCAATAGCCTCCAGATTCTGCGCCTTGTGGAACGGGCCGGCGATGAGGCGCGGGGGACGCGCGGCGCGCCGGCCGGCACGATCCGGATATCCTGTACCGCGGCTTTCGGGGTTCTGCACGTCAGCCGGCTGACCTTCGCGTTTCAGGACCGCTATCCAGATATAGGGATCGACCTCAGCCTCACCGATGAGCGCGTCGACCTTGTGCGGGAAGGCGTCGATATCGCGCTTCGGTTAGGCCCGCTCACCGACAGTTCCATGAAGCTGCGGGCGCTCGGCCAGTCGCGGCGCTTACTGGTCGCAGCGCCGGACTATCTGGCAGCGCGGGGCAGGCCTGCCGTCCCGCAGGATTTGTCCGCCCATGAGGGCATCCGCATGTCGAACGTGGCGGGCAGCGACACGCTTGCCCTGCAAGGACCAAGCGGCGAGCGCCATGTCGTGCCGTTCGGCGGTCGCTTCCGGGTCGACCATGGGCTCGCAGCGCGCGAGGCCCTCGTCGCCGGACGCGGCATTGCACCCGCCCATCGGTGGCTTGTCGATGACCTCCTGGCAGCCGGCCGGCTTGAGGCGATCCTGCCGGACTATTCGCTGCCGCACATCCCGCTGAGCATGCTGATCGTTCCGGAGCGGGCAGGCGTCGCCAGAGTCCGGCTGCTGGTCGATTTTCTCGTCGGGCAGATTGGCGGCATTCCGGGGATCGGGAAGCCGCAGCCGGAGCGTTAATCGGTGTGCATCGATAGCGCCTCAATACAGTTTTGCTTTGGCGCATAAATTTAACAAAACCTTGACGGCAGCAGCGAAATTCGAGCGACTTTCCTAAAGGTTGCTTGAAACAGACCTGCTATAGCTCGCTTCATAGGCTTGGCGCAGCATTCGGGACTTGCGGCGGCGGGCGGGACGCTGCTGGTTCATGAAACCTGCTGGTGCAGAATGGATCTTATGTTTTCCGGGATGCTGGGCGCATGAAGCACCCCTGGCTGGAGGTTGGAATGAACCTGATCGCGAATTTCGCGGTTCTCGCATCGCGCCGCACGATCTTCGACGTGCCGGTATGCGACCTCGGATGGGACGACGCGCTCGTCTTCATCAACGAGCTTGCGTCGCTTCCTGTCGGCCAGACCGTCATTTCCTTCGTCAATGCTCACAACATGCTGATGACGCTGCGCGATGGTGAATACCGGGATATCCTCCTGCAGAATCTCGTTCTGCCGGACGGCATCGGCATGAACATCGCTTCACAGATAGCGCACGGCGCTCCGTTTCCTGCCAATCTGAATGGAACGGACTTCGTTCCCGCGTTTCTGACCTATATGGAAAATCCGCGCCGTGTCGGCTTGATCGGCGGCCGGCGCGAGGTCGTCGAAAAGGCGGCGGCGAATCTCCGCAAGCATGCGCCCTGGCACGAATTCGTGGTCGTTTCGGACGGTTATTTCGACAAGGCAAACCCGGCGGAGCTCATTGACGAGGTCGGGCGCCAGAAGCTCGACATCCTGATCATCGGCATGGGAACACCGCTGCAGGAGAAGTGGGCGCATCATCACATTCGCGCCGATCACGCCCGGCTTGTTCTGACTGTCGGGGCGCTTTTTGATTTCATCTCGGAGGCTGTTCCCCGCGCTCCGGAAACGGTTCGCGTGATGCGTCTGGAATGGGCTTACCGTCTGCTGCAGGAGCCAGCCAGGCTGTGGCGGCGCTATGTTCTCGGCATCCCGGTTTTTCTGTTTTACGTGATGCAGTACCGCTTCAACCGCCGCGAGCGCATCCTTAGCCAGGTGGGCAGCAACGTTCCCTTGCCCTTACCGCAGGAGCAGAACGAGGCAGCTCACTGAAACCCTGCTTCTTGCCTCGCACGGTTAACCATTTCTTTGCCATGAATATTTAGAGTGCCTTAATCATCCGCTTCCTGCGGACAGGTGACTCGGCTCGTGCGCATGAGATAATGGCGTCATGTATGACAGCAGGTTAAGAAGCAGCACTCAGGGACGGTCTGCAGCGACGATGCGTGTCGATGTTCGAGGCCGCGATCTCGACACCCTGCCGATTCGCCCCTCGGAGGCCGAACTGCTGAAGGTGATCGGGAAAGCACTCGAAGAGCAGCGCCAACAGCGGAGCGCACTGCCGGAGCCGCCGCATCTGGTCGACCGCATCGAGACAATCCTCGGAACCCGGCCGCATGCCGCAAACGATGTCCGTCCCCCAGAGCCGCCGCAGCCCAAATCATCTGCGCCTGTCGACGTCCGGCCGGTAGATGAAGCAAATCTCAACGCGCGTCCCGTCCGTCGCCGCAGTTTGACAAAGCCGATCGGCGCGATCGCCGTTGCTGCCTCGATCGGCGCGGGCGTTCCCTTGCTGATGCCGGCGGAACCCGCGCATTATGCGGCGGAGGCGGCATTTCATGTGCAGGCGGACAATGCGGAGCGCGGCGCCATGACCGCGGCAGCCGTGAAACGCCTGCTTTCCGCCCGCACCATGTCTGCTGCCGTCGGAGCTTTGAAGCTCGATCGCGATCCGGAGTTCACTGGCAGGCAATCCACGATCGGCGTCGCGCTCGATCTCCTTTCGGGCAGCGGCGCGGCGGCCGACTCGGCGTCGCGCGCGGAAGCGGCTCTTGCGGGAATGGTCGAGGTTAATGCGGATGGAACGCAGGGCACAGTCCGTCTGAACGTCACGACGGCCGATAGCGCCAAGTCTTCGCGTATCGCTTCCTGGCTTTCCGGTATGCTGACGTCCGGCGGCACTCCTGTATCGGCGGAAGCAGGTGCCGGGTTGCGCAAGGCCTATGACGATGCGAAGGCGAAACTGGCCGCCTTCACCGCAAGCAGCGGCGAAGGCAACGTCAAAGTCGCAAGCGACCTTCAGCAGCGCATCAACCAGCTTGACGCCGATCTTAAGATCGCCGAGCAGCGAATCGCGCTTGCCAAGCAAGAGGCCGATCGCCTGAAGGCGGCCAAGCCCGGCGATGTGCTAAATGGCTCCTTGGCGCTCGAAGCGATCTCGCCGGCGCTGCAGGACGCGCGCGACAAATACGTCACCGAGAAGGCGACGCTGTCGCTGCTTTCGACCGAGCTCGGCCCGCGCCATCCGCGCCTTCTCGGACAGCAGGCTGTCGTTGATGGCCTCAAGGACAAGGTCACGAAAGAGTTGGCGCGTCAGGCACAGGAGGCAAATGCCGCTCTCAAGGCCGTCGCGGAAGCACGAAAGACGCTGAACGATCAGCGCAATGCGCTGATCGCTCAGAGCCGGGACACCGGCGTCGATCTCGCGAAGCTGACGGAACTGCGCGACAAGACGGAGGCGGCGAGATCGCGGATGGCGGATGCCGTTACGGTGACGGCTTCCACCGCCGCTCCGATCACCGCCGTGAAGCCGATAGAAACCACTACCGTTGTTGCCGGCCCCGGACTGCTGGTTCGCTCCGCCGCCGGGATTGCACTCGGAATGGCGATCGGTCTTGCGGGCATGCTTGGTTTCCGCCGCGTGCGACGGCGCCCCGTACCTGTAGCGGAGACGCTAACGGTCCCGGAACAGCCGGAGGCGATAGCCGGCGAACTCGAACTGCTGCGCGATCGACCCGCCGGCCTGCGCGACAGGCTGCAATCCCACGGCGCAGACTTTCGTTGATCCCTGCCGCGGCATCATGGCTCTTGCATTTGCCGCTTTTAAACAGGATACGGCGTTCTGAGGCAAACAGCGCGGCTGGCGAGAGCCTAGCTTGCGCGCGACGCAGGGCAGGAGAATCGCGTGACGACAGTGATCGATGGCAAGCAGGTAGCGGCTTCGGTAATCGAAACGGTAAAGATGGCGACGGCTTCGCTGGAAAAGCAGAGCGGCGTGAAGGCCGGCCTTGCCGTGGTGATCGTCGGCGACGATCCGGCAAGCCATGCCTATGTCAGCTCGAAGAGCAGGATGGCCAAGGAATGCGGCTTCAAGTCGGTGCAGCACACGCTTTCGGTCGAGACGACGCAGGAAGAGCTTGCCGCACTCGTTTCGTCGCTCAACGCCGATCCCTCAATTCATGGCATCCTCGTGCAGCTGCCGCTGCCGAAGCATCTGAAATCCGAGCCGATCATCCAGTCGATCCTGCCGGAAAAGGATGTCGACGGATTGCACGTCGTCAATGCCGGAAAGCTTGCAACCGGCGACCTTGAAACCGGCCTCGTCTCCTGCACACCGGCTGGCGCGATGGTCTTCGTCCGCCGCATGCACGGCGAGGACCTGTCCGGGCTGAACGCTGTCGTCATCGGCAGGTCGAACCTCTTCGGCAAGCCGATGGCGCAGTTGCTGCTCAATGCCAATGCGACGGTGACGATCGCTCATTCGCGTACCAAGGATCTACCCGCCGTCTGCCGCAATGCCGATATACTGGTGGCCGCCGTCGGCCGCCCCGAGATGGTCAAAGCCGATTGGGTAAAGCCCGGCGCTACCGTCATCGACGTCGGTATCAACCGCATTGCCGCGCCGGAAAGGGGCGAGGGCAAGACACGGCTGGTCGGCGATGTCGCCTTCGAGGAAGCATCCAATGTTGCCGCGGTGATCACCCCGGTTCCAGGTGGCGTCGGTCCGATGACGATCGCCATGCTGATGGCCAATACCGTCATTGCCGCGCATCGCGCAGCCGGACAGACACCGCCGACGTTCTGAACCTATCGCGGGGCAGGGCCGGTCGAGGCCCTGACGACCAGCTCAGCTTTCCACAGCTCCTGCTCCGGAAAGGAGCCGGCCTCTTTGACGGTGCCGATCAGGCGCTGCGCAATGCGGGCGCCGGCGGCACGAAGGGACGAGCGCGTCGTCGTCAGCGGGACCGAAAAGTTCTCCGGCTTCAGAAGCGGCAGCTCGTCGTCATGGGCGATGAGCGAGATATCCTCACCGAGCTTCAATCCGGCCTGGTTCAGGGCGCGGATCGCGCCGAGTGCGAGCACGGTGCTGGAGCAGAGCAGGGCGGTCGGAGGCTTCGGAAGCTGCAGAAACTGCTCCATCGCGATCAGCCCCTGCTCGTCGGTCATCAGCGAGTGGCTGACGCAGGTTTCGGCGAGCGTCAGCCCACGTTCGGAGAGCGCCACGGCGACGCCATTTTTCCGTCGGATCGCAAAATCGAGATGCTCAGGTCCGTTGATCAGCGCGAACCGCGTGTGACCAAGCTGCAGCAGCAGTTTCGCCGCATCGTAGAAAGCGGCCTCGTTGTCGACATCGAGGTAGGGATAGTCCGGCTCCGATCCGAACGAACGGCCATGGACGATGAACGGCATCGCCAGCGATTTCAGCATCACAAGCCGCGGATCATGGGCGCGCATATAGGCGACGAAAAGCGCATCGACATTGCCGCTGATCGCCAGGCGGCGCAGCGCTGCCACTTCATCGTTCGGGTCCGAGGGCATGATGACAAAATGAAAGTCCTGCCGGACGGCTTCCTCGCCGAGGCCGGCCAGAAATTCGCCGAAATGGACGTCTGAATGATGGCCATGCGCCATCGGCATCACCAGTCCGATCGAGCCCGCCTTACCGGTCGCAAGACGCTGAGCCGCCTTGTTTGGCCGGTATCCGGTTTCCTTCACAGCGCGCAGCACCCGTTCGCGCGTTACCTCGCTGACTTCAGGATAGCCATTGAGCGCGCGGCTGACGGTCGTCTGCGAAAGACCAAGCAATTCCGAGAGCTGTTTGAGATTCACCGGCCGCGTTTCCTCCTCAGCGCTTACACACCTCCCATGTGTGCCCAAAGCGCTTTCAATTATGTATCAGCTATGGCGCTTGACTCAAGAAAAATCGCTCCATATTCCCCTTCAGGTGCCGCCGCAATGGGCAATCAAAGCGTCTCATTCCGCGGTATTTTGGAAATGGCTTGACTCTTTTCTGCCGAAAGTGAAATGAGTGTCAAAGCGCTTTGAAAATTCGCTCTCGGGAGGTTGGGAAGCGCCGTTGGGATTGTGATGGGAGGTTGATCACATGAAGAAGATTCTTTTGATGGGCGTTGCCGCGGCGGCGCTGGTTGCCGGGGCAGCTTCTGCTGCCGACCTGAAGTTTCCGCCCGGTCAGGATACGAAGTTCAACTGGAAGAGCTATGACGAGTTCAAAGCTGCTCACGCCGATTTGAAAGGTGAGCCGCTGACGATCTTCGGGCCGTGGCGCGGTGAGGACGAAGCCTTCTTCCGCAGCATTCTCGCTTATTTCACCGAGGCGACCGGCGTTGATGCCACCTATTCGTCCTCCGAAAACTACGAACAGCAGATCGTCATCGATACGCAAGCGGGCTCGCCGCCGAACGTCGCGATCCTGCCGCAGCCGGGCCTTCTCGCCGATCTCGCCAGCAAGGGGCTCCTGACGCCGCTCGGAGAGGAGAATTCCAAGTGGGTGAAGGAAAATTACGGCGCCGGCGATAGCTGGGTCGGTTACGGCACCTACAAAGGCAAGGACGGCAAGGACGGCTACTACGCATTCCCTTACAAGGCCGACGTGAAGTCGCTTGTCTGGTACGTTCCGGAAAACTTCAAGGAAGCCGGATACAAGGTTCCGACCACGATGGAACAGCTTCATGACCTGACGGACCAGATCGTCAAGGATGGTGGCGTTCCGTGGTGCATCGGCCTCGGCTCCGGCGGTGCGACGGGCTGGCCGGCAACCGACTGGATCGAAGACCTCATGCTGCGCATGCAGAAGCCGGATGTCTATGACAAGTGGACTACGAACGAAGTGAAATTCACCGACCCGGCGGTCATTGCCGCGATCGATGAATTCGGCAAGTTCGCCAAGAACGCGAGCTATGTCGATGGCGGCGTTGCCGCCGTTGCTTCGACCGATTTCCGCGACAGTCCGAAGGGTCTCTTCGCCGTTCCGCCGAAGTGCTATATGCACCATCAGGCTTCGTTCATCCCCTCCTTCTTCCCGGAGGGCACGAAGCTCGGCCAGGATGCCGACTTCTTCTACATGCCGACCTTCGCAGCGCACGCCGATCTCGGCAAGCCGGTTCTCGGTGCCGGCACGCTCGTGTCGATCACCAAGGACTCGAAGGCCGCTCGCGCATTCGTCGAGTTCCTGAAGACACCGATCGCGCATGAGGTCTGGATGGCGCAGTCGAGCTTCCTGACCCCATACAAGGGCGTCAGCACCGCGGCCTACGCCAACGAGCAGATGAAGCGCGAAGGCGAGATCTTGACGACGGCCACGACCTTCCGGTTCGACGGTTCTGACCTCATGCCCGGCAAGATCGGCGCAGGCGCCTTCTGGACCGGCATGGTCGATTTCGTCGGCGGCAAGTCTGCGGAAGACACAGGCAAGGAAGTCCAGGCCGCCTGGGATGCCATCAAGTAATCATCGATAACCGGTGCCGCGGGGGAAACCCGCGGCATTGCTGGTATGATGGCCGGAGCTGTGGGGGTCCGGCCAACGCCGGATACTGTGATCAAATGCAACAAAGAAGTTGACGGTAACTGGTGCCAGCCCTTCAAGATAGTCAGGGGTAGCACGGGAGGGACGAATGCTGTCGCAGATAGTTTCCGCGTTGGGCGTTGTGGTCGTGGCGGTATTCGCCTGCTCGGCCTACTTCTATTTCTCGAACAAGATTCTGGATCTGGCGCTGCCAGTCAAAGACGGCGGCATGCGCGCGGCTACGCGCAATCTTAACCGCCGCGCGATGATCCGCCCATGGCTCTTTCTCGGCCCGGCGCTGTTTCTGCTGATCGTCTATCTCGTCTATCCGGTCATCGCGACGCTTATTTTGTCATTCTATGACCGTTCCGGCTCGAGTTTCGTGGGCTTGGCCAATTATCAGTGGGCCTTCGGCGACCGCGAATTCCGCCAATCGATTTTAAACAACATCCTCTGGCTCGCCGTCGTTCCGGCCGCCTGCACGTTCTTCGGCCTGGTCATCGCCGTCATGACCGACCGCATCTGGTGGGGCAATATCGCAAAGAGCATCGTCTTCATGCCGATGGCAATCTCCTTCGTCGGCGCCTCGGTCATCTGGAAGTTCATCTATGAATATCGCGGCGGCAACGACGTCCAGATCGGCCTCCTGAATGCAATCGTACAGCTCTTCGGCGGCACGCCGGAGGTTTGGATATCCGTTCCTTTCTGGAACAATTTCTTCCTGATGGTAATCCTCATCTGGATCCAGACCGGTTTTGCGATGGTCATTCTCTCGGCCGCCCTTCGTGGCATACCGGAAGAAACGATCGAGGCTGCCGTCATCGACGGCGCCAATGGGTGGCAGATTTTCTGGCGCATCATGGTGCCGCAGATCTGGGGCACGATCGCCGTCGTCTGGACCACGATCACCATCCTCGTCCTCAAGGTTTTCGACATCGTCCTGACCATGACCAACGGTCAGTGGGACTCGATGGTACTCGCCAACCTGATGTTCAACTGGATGTTCCGCGGTGGTGGCGACTCCGGCCGAAGCGCAGTCATCGCCCTCATCATCATGCTGGCCGTGACGCCGATCATGGTGTGGAACGTCCGCCGCGCGAACCGCGAACTCGGAGGCAACTGAGATGACATTGTCAGCACGCTTCCTCAAGATCGGCCCGGCGCGTCTCTTCGTTCACGTCTGCGTCCTTCTGATCGTCATCATCTGGCTGATCCCGACGCTCGGCATCTTCGTCAGCGCCGTACGCGATAAGGACCAGATCGTCGTTTCCGGCTGGTGGACGGCCTTTGCCGGCTCGACACGCACGGTTGCCGCCCGTGTCGGTACCGCCGACCAGCAGAAACAGGAAGGCGCCACCTACGTCATTTCCGGCAATCTGCTGGAGGGACAGGATGGTCGCTCTTTGAAGGCTTTCGGCACACGCATCCAGCAGCCGTCAGCCTACCAGGCGGGCGAGACAGCCAATCTCGGCGAAGGCCTCAGCCTCCAGGTCAATGAGGACGGCACTTATCGCTATATGAAGAACGCCGCCTTCACGGATGACGACGCCGGCCGCCGCGTCTATGTCGCGGTTTCCACGCCGCCCGAATTCACGCTGCAGAATTACAAGACCGTGCTCACAGGCGAGGGGATAGGCCAGTCGTTTATTAACTCGCTGACTGTGACCATTCCGGCAACCATTATTCCGATCCTGATTGCCGCCTTCGCGGCATACGCCCTGAGCTGGATGGAATTCCCGGGCCGTGCCTTGCTGATCGCCCTCGTCGTCGGCCTTATTGTCGTGCCATTGCAGATGTCGCTGATCCCGCTGCTGCGTCTCTACAACATGGTGGGCTCGGCTTTCGACGTTCCGTCGAAGACCTATCCCGGCATCTGGCTGGCACACACGGCCTTCGGCATGCCGCTCGCCATCTTTCTGCTCCGCGCCTATATCGCAGGGCTGCCGAAGGAGATCATCGAATCGGCGCGCGTCGATGGCGCAAGCGACTTTGAGATCTTCGTCCGCATCGTTTTGCCCCTATCCTTTCCCGCGCTCGCGTCTTTCGCGATCTTCCAGTTCCTCTGGGTGTGGAACGACCTGCTTGTCGCCATGGTCTTCCTCGGCACCGATCGGCAGCACCTCGTGCTAACCGGCGCGCTGAACGCGCTGCTTGGCTCGCGCGGCGGCAACTGGGAAATCCTGACGGCGTCCGCCTTCGTTACCATCGTCGTGCCGCTGCTCGTGTTCTTCGGGCTACAGCGCTATCTGGTACGCGGGCTGCTTGCGGGTTCGGTCAAGGGGGGCTGATCCATCCCAACACGACACATCCCACAGGAACACACATGAGCATAGCATCCCAATCCACTCTGACGGTCGATAAGGACTGGTGGCGCGGCGCGGTAATCTATCAGATCTATCCGCGCTCCTTTCAGGATTCGAACGGCGACGGCATCGGTGACCTGAAGGGCATCACCGCCCGTTTACCGCATGTAGCAAGCCTCGGCGCTGACGCGATCTGGATTTCGCCCTTCTTCACCTCGCCGATGCGCGATTTCGGCTACGATGTCTCGGACTACGAGAACGTCGATTCGATCTTCGGCACGCTGGTGGATTTCGACACGATGATAGCAGAGGCCCATCGCCTCGGCATCAAGGTGATGATCGATCTCGTCATTTCGCACAGCTCGGACCAGCATCCGTGGTTCGCCGAAAGCCGTTCCAGCAAGACGAATGCAAAGGCGGACTGGTATGTCTGGGCGGATGCCAAGCCGGACGGCACGCCGCCGAACAACTGGCTGTCGATTTTCGGCGGCTCGGCATGGGCGTGGGATCCGCGGCGCATGCAGTATTATCTGCACAACTTCCTGACCTCGCAGCCGGACATGAACCTGCACAATCCGGAAGTGCAGGACCGGCTGCTCGACGTCGTCCGCTTCTGGCTAAAGCGCGGCGTCGACGGCTTCCGTCTCGACACGATCAATTTCTATTTCCACGACCAGCAACTGCGCGACAACCCGGCTCTGCCGCCTGCACGCCGCAATGCTTCGACCGCGCCGGCGGTCAACCCCTATAATTTTCAGGAACACGTCTACGACAAGAACCGCCCTGAGAATATCGCGTTCTTGACGCGTTTGCGCGCTGTCTTGGAAGAGTTTCCAGCAATTGCAGCCGTCGGCGAAGTGGGCGATAGCCAGCGGGGCCTGGAGATCGTCGGCGAATACACGTCCGGAAACGACAAGATGCATATGTGCTATGCCTTCGAGTTCCTCGCTCCCGATCCGCTTTCCCCGGAGCGTGTCGAGGAGGTGATGAAGGATTTCGGCGCCGCCGCGCCCGATGGCTGGGCCTGCTGGGCATTCTCCAATCACGACGTCATGCGTCATGTCAGCCGCTGGGGTTCGCTCGTCGCCGATCATGACGCATTTGCCAAGCAATATGCCTCGCTGCTGATGACCTTGCGCGGCTCCGTCTGCCTCTATCAGGGCGAGGAGCTCGGCCTGACCGAAGCCGATCTTGCCTATCAGGACCTGCAGGACCCCTACGGCATCCAGTTCTGGCCGGAATACAAGGGACGCGACGGTTGCCGCACGCCGATGGTCTGGGACTCGCAGGTTTCCCAGGGCGGCTTCTCAACCGTCACGCCGTGGCTGCCGGTTCCGGTCGAGCATATCCTGCGCGCCGTCAGCGTGCAGCAGGGCGACGAGAATTCCGTGCTCGAGCACTACCGCCGCTTCCTCGCCTTCCGCAAGCATTACCCGGCTTTTGCCAAAGGCGAGATCGAATTCGAGCAGCCGCAAGGTGATGCGCTTGTCTTCACACGCAGACATGGCAACGAGCAATTGCTCTGCATTTTCAACATGAGCCCGGTCGAAGCTGCCGTAACATTGCCCGCAGGCGATTGGCAGACATTGACGGGGCATGGGTTCACCAGCAATAACTACGGCGGGAAGATCGATATTCCGGCTTGGGGGGCACACTTCGCCCGCCTCGCGTAAGGATCAGAGGGAGGCATTCGATGACGGGACTGACGCTTAAGGAAATCCGCAAATCTTATGGATCGGTGGACGTGCTGCATGGTATCGACCTGGAGATCAATCAGGGTGAGTTCATCGTCTTCGTGGGACCGTCCGGATGCGGCAAGTCGACCCTGTTGCGGATGATAGCCGGCCTGGAGAACATCACCGGCGGCGACATGTATATCGACGGCCAGCTCGTCAATGACGTGCCGCCGTCGAAGCGCGGCATCGCCATGGTGTTCCAGTCTTATGCGCTCTATCCGCACATGACGGTTTACGACAACATGGCCTTTGGCATGAAGATCGCCGGCGAAAGCAAGCAGGAGATCGACAGGCGGGTGAGGGCCGCTGCCGAAAGCCTGCAACTTACCAATTATCTCGATCGCCTGCCGAAGGCGCTTTCCGGTGGCCAGCGCCAGCGCGTTGCGATCGGCCGCGCCATCTGCCGCGATCCGAAGGTCTTCCTTTTCGACGAGCCGCTGTCGAACCTCGACGCCGCGCTACGCGTCGCAACCCGCATCGAGATCGCCCGCCTCAACGAGCAGATGGCCGATACGACGATGATCTACGTCACCCACGACCAGGTCGAGGCGATGACGCTTGCCGACCGTATCGTCGTGCTATCGGCCGGCCACATCGAACAGGTAGGCGCGCCGCTGGAGCTCTACGAGCGTCCGGCAAACCTCTTCGTCGCGAAGTTTATTGGCTCTCCGGCCATGAACATCATTCCCTCGACCGTCAGTGAAGCGGGTGCCACCACGACGATCACGCTGACAGGCGGAAAGTCCGTCACGCTCGACATTCCGACCGCCGCTTCCGAAAAGGGCAAGACGGTAAGCTTCGGCGTGCGCCCCGAAGACCTTCAGATCGCCAATGGCGACGACTACATCTTCGAAGGCAAGGTCTCGATCGTCGAAGCGCTCGGCGAAGTCACGCTGCTTTATATCGAAGGCCTGGTGCCGGGAGAACCGATCATCGTCAAGCTTCCGGGCATTACCGACATCAAGAAGGGGCAGAACATGAGGTTCGCCGCCGATCGCTCGAAGCTGCATCTTTTCGATGCGGAAGGCCACACTTACAGAAAGTAGGAAGCCATTTTTGGGCGCTTCTTTTGTGAGCGCCGGAAACGCCGCGATCATCACCTTCTGTTAAACATCCGCTGCTAGCTTCGCCTTATAGTTTTAAGGGGAATTAGGGTCGTGGGTGCATCCAATCCATTGCCTCCAGGGCATTTTCTGAACAAGGAAGAATCCTTCATGTACGACCGCGAACAGCGGTTCAAAATGGAGGATACGATGAACGCGGCGCGAATCGAATATACCGAGAAGGGCGTCATGCACATGGCGTCTCGGCGCTGCGATATTATCCGAATCTCGATGAGCAGCGCGGTCCTTGCGATCCTGACGCAATTCACTCTGCCGAAGCAGTTTTATCTGGATATTCCGGACGCGCGCATCACCAAGGTCGGCTGCATGCTGATGCGGGTGAATACCAACAACACCATCGAAGTTCGCTTTCTGCGCCTGCTGACGCAGAAGGAGATGAACAAGATCTTCGTCTACAGCACGCATCCGGCGCACCGCGACTACGTTCTCGACGTCCGCGCCTGATCGGACGGCACTGGAATTAAAAAAGCCCGCGAGCGCGGGCTTTTTTGCGTTAGTGGAAGAGGACGCTGGCGCCGTGGTCCGAGGCGCCGACGGCGCGGCGGAACGGGGCGAAGAGCTCGCGGCCCATGCCGAATTCGTTGTCGGAGAGGTCGGCCGTCACCGGCTCGCGGTCTGCGAGGGTGGCGGCATCGACGAGGACTTCCAGCGTGCCGCGGATCGCATCGAGCCGGATGATGTCGCCGTCCTGGATGCGGGCGATCGGCCCGCCTTCGACGGCCTCCGGCGTGACATGGATCGCAGCCGGCACTTTGCCCGACGCACCGGACATGCGTCCGTCCGTCAGCAGCGCGACGTGGAAACCGCGGTCCTGCAACACGCCGAGCGGTGGCGTCAGCTTGTGCAACTCTGGCATGCCGTTCGCCTTCGGACCCTGGAAGCGGACGACCGCCACGAAGTCGCGGTTGAGCTTGCCTTCCTTGAAGGCGTCCTGCAGTTCCTGCTGACTGTGGAAGACGATCGCCGGCGCTTCGATGATATGGCGGTCCGGCTTTACCGCGGAGATCTTGATGACCGCCTTGCCGAGATTGCCGCGCAGCATCTTTAGGCCGCCATTCGCCTGGAACGGCGTTTCAATGGTGGCGAGCACCTTGGCATCGTGGCTCTTCAGCGGCGCCGGTTCACGAACTATCGTTCCGTTGTCGCCGAGGCGGACGTCGATCGTGTAGGCTTCGAGACCTTGGCCGGCAACAGTGCGCACGTCATCGTGCAGCATGCCCTTCTTCAAAAGCTCTTTGATGAGGAAGCCCATGCCGCCTGCGGCGTGGAAATGGTTCACATCCGCCAGACCGTTCGGATAGACGCGGGCAAGCAGCGGGATTTCCTCGGAGAGCTCGGCGATGTCCTGCCAGGTAAGCTGGATGCCGGCAGCGCGCGCCATGGCGACGAGATGCAGTGTATGGTTCGTGGAGCCGCCGGTCGCATGCAGGCCGACGACGCCGTTGACGATGGAACGCTCGTCGATCATTTCACCGGCCGGCGTGAATTCGTTGCCGAGCGCGGTGATCGCCAGCGCGCGCTTTGCCGCCTCGCGCGTCAGCGCTTCGCGCAGCGGCGTGCCCGGATTGATGAAGGAAGAGCCGGGCAGATGGAAACCCATGATCTCCATCAGCATCTGGTTCGAATTCGCAGTACCGTAGAAGGTGCATGTGCCCGGGCCGTGATAAGATTTGGACTCTGCTTCGAGGAGCTCGGCGCGGCCGACCTTGCCTTCCGCATAGAGCTGGCGAACACGCGACTTCTCGTCATTGGGAAGCCCGCTGGTCATAGGCCCTGCCGGAACGAAGATCGAGGGCAGGTGGCCGAAGGAAAGCGCAGCAATCACCAGACCCGGCACGATCTTGTCACAGACGCCAAGGAAGAGCGCTGCGTCGAACATGTTGTGCGATAAACCGATGCCTGCAGACATGGCAATCAGGTCGCGGGAAAAGAGGGACAGCTCCATGCCCGGCTGGCCCTGCGTGACGCCATCGCACATGGCAGGGACGCCGCCGGCGACCTGGGCAATGCCGCCGGCTTCCGCCGCAGCTTCGCGGATGATCGCCGGATAGGTCTCGAACGGCTGATGGGCTGAGAGCATGTCGTTGTAAGCGGTGATGATGCCGAGATTGGGCACGCGATCGCCCGCCAGTGCATCCTTCTCGGCGGGGGAACAGATCGCAAACCCGTGCGCGAGGTTGGCGCAGCCGAGGATCGAGCGGTTCACGCTCTTGGAAGCTGCGGCGCGCAGGCGCTCCAGATATCGTTCGCGCGTCGGTTTCGATCGTTCGACGATGCGGGACGTGATCGCGGAAATGCGTGCGTTAGCGGACATGGGAGGTATCCTGCCTTAGTTGCTCTCAAGTTTTATGTTCGCCGGCTCTGCCTTACGGCGCCCAGTAGATTTCGACCGGGGAAGCCGCCCGGCGAAGAACGGCCCGGATCGGCATCTCTGCGTCTTCTCCGGCATCTTCCGCTTTCGCCAACGTATCCTTCTTGCCCGCGCCTTCGATGTGAAGCACCAGGAGCGCGGCATCCTGAAGGCTGGAGAAGGTGAAGGTCAGGCGCGGCTCGCCGGCGCCTTTGGCTTCCATTGTGATGATGCCACGCGGCGTTGCCAGATCGAGTGCGGCAGCAAGGTTGCTGCCGCCGGGAAAGAACGATGCGGTGTGGCCGTCGCCGCCCATGCCGAGGATCACCACGTCGAACGGGTTGCTGATCGCTTTCGTCTCGGCAGTCGCGAGCTTTGCCGCATATTCGGCAGAGTCCGTCTTCTGGTAGAGCGGCACGAAGCGCGCTGCCTTCGCCTTGTTCTGCAGCAGGTTGTTCGCGACCAGCAGATGGTTCGAACGTTCATTGTCCGCGGGAACGAAGCGCTCGTCAACAAGCGTGACCGTCACCTTGCTCCAGTCGAGGCCGCGGGTGGAGAGCTCCTGGAAGAAGGCTTTCGGGGTCGAACCGCCGGAAACGGCGATGCTGGCCACTCCGCGGGCCGTGATCGCTGCAGAAAGCCGCTCCGTCACCTTGTCTGCAAGGCTGCTTGCGAGTTCCGCGGCATTGGTAAAAGCATGCAAGGTGGCTGCCATCGCTCGCGATCCTAGATGTTGTCGTGCCAGGTGCGGCCTTCACGCTCAATGAGCGCGATGGCCTGGCTCGGGCCCCAGGTGCCGGCGGTATAGCCCTGAACGAGCTGGCCGGTCGTTTCCCAACCCTTGAGCATCGGGTCGACCCACCGCCACGCGGCTTCAACTTCGTCGCGGCGCATGAAGAGCGTCTGGTTGGAACGGACGACGTCCATCAGCAGGCGCTCGTAGGCGTCCGGATTGCGCACGTTGAAGGCTGACGCAAAGCTCATGTCGAGCGAAACGTTGCGCAGGCGCATGCCGCCGGGGCCGGGGTCCTTGATCATCAGCGATTGCTTGACGCCTTCGTCCGGCTGCAGGCGGATGATGAGCTGGTTCTGGTTGATGCGTCCGGCCGCCTGATCGAAGATCGCGTGCGGGATGGGCTTGAAGGTGATGACGATTTCCGACATGCGGCCGGCAAGGCGCTTGCCCGTGCGTATGAAGAAAGGAACGCCTGCCCAGCGCCAGTTGTTGATTTCGGCCTTGATGGCAACAAAGGTTTCGGTGTTGGAAACGCCGCCTTCGAGCTCTTCCAGATAGCCCTTGACCGGGCCACTGCCAGAAGCGCCGGCGCGATATTGGCCGCGAACCGTTACCTGCTCGACATTCGACGAATCGATCGGTTTCAGGGCACGGAGTACCTTCAGTTTCTCGTCGCGGACAGCTTCGGAATCCATCGACGACGGCACCTCCATGGCTGTCAGGCAGAGGAGCTGCAGGATGTGGTTCTGCACCATGTCGCGCAATGCGCCGGCAGTGTCGTAGTAGCCTGCGCGTCCCTCGAGGCCAACAGCTTCGGCAACCGTGATCTGCACGTGGTCAATGTAATTGGCGTTCCACAGCGGCTCGTAGAGGGCGTTCGCAAAGCGCAGCGCCATCAGGTTCTGCACCGTTTCCTTGCCGAGATAGTGGTCGATACGGAAGATCTGCTCTTCCTTGAAGGCGCGGCCGATCGTGTCGTTCAGCGACAGCGCCGAGGAAAGGTCGCGGCCGATCGGCTTTTCGACAACGATGCGGGTCGACTTGGTGATCAGCTTGTGGTCGGCGATCTTCTGGGAGATGTCGCCGAAGATGCCGGGTGCGACGGCAAGATAAAAGGCACGGACGCGGTCCTTGCCCTCGTCCAGCAGCTTCTTCAGCTGATCCCAGCCGCCGTCAGAACGCGCGTCGACGGGGACGTAAAAAAGGCGCCTGCAGAATTTCTCGACTTCCGCATCGTCATATTCGCCCTTCTTCAGATGCTCCTTGAGGGCATCCTTGGCGAACTTGCGGTATTCGTCGTCGGAAAGCGGGCTGCGCGAAGCGCCGATAATGCGCGTCGGCTCGGTGAACTGGCCCTCGATCTGGCGGTGATAGAGGGCGGGAAGGAGCTTGCGCTCGGCAAGATCGCCGCTGCCGCCGAAGACGACATAATCAAAGGGTTCGACGGGAATGATCTGGCTGCTCATGAGCTCTTCTCTCAATCAGGCTGGTTGCGGCCGTTTTAATCTAATCGATTTAAAAAAGCCAGTGTGCGATGCAATGAATCTGTCCGGTCCCGGTTTTAAAGCGAATTGCCCCGGGAGGAAATCCCGCAATCGTCCCTAAAACTTGTCGCGCAGCGCGAACCACGACAAGGCCAGGAAAAGCAACGGTGCGCGCATTGCCGCACCACCGGGAAACGCCGGAATATCGAGCGCCTTGAAGAGCTCGAGATCGGCGGACTTTCCAAGCACCGTTTCTGCATAAAGTTTGCCGCAGTAATTTGACAGCATCACTCCATGGCCCGAATAACCACCGATCGAGGTAACGCCCGGCATCACTTCGCGCACGAAGGGCTGGCGCGGCATTGTTATGCCGACACTGCCGCCCCAGGCATGCGTGATCTTGATGTCCTTGAGATCCGGATAGATTTCGGCGATCTGGCGGCGGATATGTTCGCTAATTTCGCGCGGATTGTCGGCGGTATAGGCTTCGCGGCCGCCGAAGAGCAGCCGCCCGTCTTTGGATTTCCGGAAATAGCGCACGACGAAACGCGAGTCGGCGACGGCCTCCCCGCCGGGAAGCACGGCGGGATATTTGTCGAGCGGCACGGTTGCGCCGATGAACGAGCGGATCGGCATGACATGGCTTGCCGTTACCGGCTCCAGATTGCCGATATAGCCGTTGCAGGCAATCAGCGCGCGGCCGGCGGTGATCGTGCCCTTCGGCGTTTCGATCGTCACCTTGCCGCTGCCCTGGCGGATTGCGGTCGCCTTGGTCATCTCGAAAATCTGCGCCCCCGCATTGGCCGCAACGCGCGCCAACCCGATCAGCAGCTTCAGCGGATGAATGTGGCCGGTGCCGGTGTCGCGCACGCCGCAGTAGTAGCGCTTGGAGCCAAGGCGTTCCTGCGTCTCTTCCCTGTCCATGAATCGCAGATGTGGATAATCGTAGCGCAACGCGGCAATCTCGGCATTCTCGTAATAGTAGCGTTTGTAGCGTTCCTTGTGCGAGACGTTCATCTGACCGGGCATGAATTCGATGTCGATCTGATGCTCGGTCGCAAAATCGAGCAGGTGTTTCTTGGAAGCCTCCGCAAGATCGAAGAGTGCCTTGGAACGTTCGTAGCCGATCTTCTCTTCCAACTCCTCCGGCCACGAGCGCTGGCCGGTGCCGAGCTGCCCGCCGTTGCGGCCGGATGCCCCGTCTCCGAAACGGCAGGCATCGATCAGCATGACCGAAACGCCGGCATTCGCCAGATTGTATGCCGCCTGCAAACCGGTATAGCCGCCGCCCACGATGGCGACGTCGCATGTCTTCGATCCGTCGAGCTCCGGATAGGTCGGCCGCTCCCCCACCGTCGCCTGATACCAGGAAACGCCGGGCGCGATGGGGCTCTGCCAGTTTTCTTGCACCGTCATGAGGTGAGCCTCCTCACACGTTGAGCAGCAGGAATTCGCGTTCCCAGGGGCTGATCACCTGCATGAAGGTTTCGAACTCTCCCCGCTTCACGCCTGCATAGAGGCCGATGAATTCCTTGCCGAAGACCTCCTCGAATGCCGGTTCATCTTCCATCAGGGCAACGGCTTCGAGCAGGCCGCGCGGAAGGTCGATCGACCCTTCGTTGGCGGCGTCCTCGGTCGGTGCCGTGGGCTCGATTTCCTTCATGATGCCGAGGAGACCGGATGCCAGCGACGCGGCCAACGCCAGATAAGGGTTAGCATCCGAGCTCGGCAGACGGTTTTCGACACGCCGCGCCTGCGGGTCGGAAACCGGCACACGGAATGCCGTGGTGCGGTTGTCGTAACCCCAGGCGTTGTTAACCGGGCAGGACATGTTCGGAGCGAGGCGCCGGTAGGAGTTGACGTAAGGCGCGAGCATCACAAGCGCGCTCGGCACGTATTTCTGCATGCCGCCGATGAAGTGGAAAAACTCTTTCGACGCCGATCCGTCGGGATTGGAAAAGACGTTCTTGCCGGTCTCGATATTGACGACCGACTGGTGGATATGCATCGCCGAGCCCGGCTGGCCCTGCATCGGCTTCGCCATGAAGGTCGCGTAGATATCGTGCTTCAGCGCCGCCTCGCGGATCGTGCGCTTGAACATGAAGACTTGGTCGGCAAGCTCGATCGGGTTGCCGTGGCGCAGGTTGATCTCCAGTTGCGCCGGACCCTCTTCGTGGATCAGCGTATCGATCTCTAGGCCCTGCTTCTCGGAGAAGTGGTAGATGTCGTCGATCAGTTCGTCGAATTCATTGATGCCGGCGATCGAATAGCCCTGACCGCCGAGGATCGAGCGGCCTGAGCGGCCCTTCGGCGGGCGCAGCGGATAGTCGGGATCGTCGTTGTTGGCAACGAGATAGAATTCGATCTCCGGTGCGACAACCGGCTTCCAGCCGCGTTCGGCGTACAGACCCATGATCCGCTTGAGGAGGTTGCGCGGCGTATAGGGGACCTCCTCGCCTTCCGAGTTGACGATGTCGCAGATCACCTGCGCCGTTGGGTCCGTCTCCCAGGGAACGACAGAAAGCGTCGAAAGATCGGGCATCAGCTTCAGGTCACTGTCGCGCGGCTCGTAGCGGAAGCTCTCGGTCTCCTCGGGATATTCGCCGGAGATCGTGTGGCGATAGATCGCCGAGGGCAGGGCGAGCGACGTATTGGAGGTGAATTTCGAGGTCGGCATCATCTTGCCGCGCGGAACGCCGGCGAGGTCGGGAGTGATGCATTCGATGTCCTCGATGCCGCGTGTGCGAAGCCACTGCGCCGCTTCCTTCCAGTTTGCCACACCGCGCGAAGATCCGGGATCCGGGGGAATTTTCGTAGAGGCAGGCACGTTTCTAGCAGGTTTCAGCGTCGTCTTTTTTGGTGACATGACACACATGTTCGCGGTTGATCGGAAGGTCATCATAGCCGGAGTTTGGCAATTGGCGAGGGGCGGCAGCGTTGACTTTCGCCATTCGATAGAAAAAGAAAGCCCATTCACGGAAGGAAAATGGTTTGAGACTGAAGAGCGACGTGATCGTCATAGGCGCGGGCGCCGCCGGAATGATGTGCGCCATCCGCGCCGGGCAGCGCGGCCGCTCAGTGGTCGTGCTCGATCACGCGAAAGCGCCGGGCGAGAAAATCCGCATCTCGGGCGGCGGCCGCTGCAACTTCACCAATATCAATGCCGGCCCGAAGAATTTCCTGTCGGCCAATCCCCATTTCTGCAAATCCGCGCTCGCCCGCTTCACGCCGGCCGATTTCGTCGCCATGGTCGACCGATATGGGATTGCATGGCACGAGAAGACCCTCGGCCAACTCTTCTGCGATGACAGCGCCAGGGATATCATCCGCATGTTGCTCGACGAGATGCAGGCGGCAGGCGTACAACTGCGGTTGCAGACCGAAATCCTGGCCGTCGAAAAAGGCATCGACGGCTTTCGCGTCAGGACATCCGACGACGAATACGAGTGTACTTCGCTCGTCGTGGCGACCGGCGGCAAGTCGATACCAAAAATGGGGGCAACGGGCTTTGCCTACCGCATCGCCGAATTGTTCGGTCTCTCTTTGGTCAAAACGCGCCCCGGTCTCGTCCCGCTGACGCTTGATCCCGTCTTGCTGGAGAGCATTGCGCCGCTATCCGGCATCTCGGCGCCCGCCGAAATCCGGCATGGAAAAACCGGCTTCCGTGAAGCCCTGCTCTTTACCCACCGCGGTCTCAGCGGCCCGGCGATCCTGCAAATATCCTCCTACTGGCGGGAGGGAGACGAGATCGCCATTGGTATCGAGCCGGATGTCGATCTTCTTCTGCATCTAAAGAAAGCCAAGCAACTAAACGGCCGTCAGTCGGCCCAGACGGTGCTCGGGGAAATTCTGCCGAAACGGCTGGCGCAATATCTGACGGAGCGCGAAGGCATATCAGGCAACATGGCCGACCTCTCCGACAAGGTGCTCATCCGTCTTTGCGATGCAGCACAGAACTGGAAGATCAAGCCTTCCGGCTCCGAAGGTTATCGCACCGCGGAAGTGACGCTCGGCGGCATCGATACCGCCGGACTCGATTCCCGTACGATGCAGGCAAAAGGCGTGCCCAGCCTCTATTTCATCGGTGAATGCGTCGACGTGACCGGATGGCTCGGCGGCTATAATTTCCAATGGGCCTGGGCCTCGGGCTTTGCCGCAGGCGAATCCTTGTAGGGACGAATCTGGGGAACGGGATTCAAGACTTCTTAAGCACGGTGCGCCATCGTGTCCCAATGGCCGTATGGAAAGAGCTTCCTAAATTAAGCTTTACCGGCAAGCCGTTTTGGTGGATTGTTGAGTCTTGAAGGAAGTGAGGTTCTACGCATGAACAGGAACACACAACGCGCCCGCGCCATTGCAATCGCTCAGGCAAGACCTGATACAAAGCTCGCGGCCGTCCGCTTCCTCATGCTCGCGACCGGCGCAACGGCCGCACTTGTGGCCCTCCTGATCGCTCACGCCGTTTAAGGCATTTCCTTCGTCATACTTTTTGAGGTTTGCCCTTGCGCGGCAAACCGGTTGCGCGGACGCCCGCCATGCAACGATGGGATTTCGATTGCATCAGCTTATACGAAAATTAAGATATCCTCTGCCACATTCACCGCGAATGTTTGGGCATCGCCGCATTCTGCTTGCGATGATTTGGCAATGATTGCCGCCTGACCCCCCTCGGGTTTCCCCAGTGTCTCACAGTCAGCTCGATGTACTCGGCCGGCGCCGATTTCAGCCGGTGGGAGGAGTGGTGTATGGAAGGCCGGTATCGCCATGTTTATTGACAAGATTCTTTCGCGCTTCAAGATCAAGACCAAGGTCCTGATCTTCGTCCTGCCTTTCGTGGTCGCCATTTCCGCCGTTGGCCTGACAGGCCTCTATGCTTCCGGCCTGCTGCAGGGCCGCATGGAGATTTCGAACAGCGTTCTCCAATCGCTGAGCGGCTTCAAGGATCTCTATGGTTCGATGGGCGATTTCCTGCAGGTTACCAACCAGGAAGCGCGCGACAAGCTCTACGCCGACATCAAGACGCAGCAGGATACGCTGAAAGCCACCCTGGACCAGATCGGCGACAAGGACGGCCGCGAAAACCTGCAGGCCGCGTCAAACGGCACGGCTGGGATTGCGGATACCGTCGGCAAGCTATGGACTCTTCATGAACAGGAGCTGGCGCTCCGCAAGTCGATCGACGACGCACGGAAGACGCTGATAAGCAGCCGGTTCAACGTCAATTACGACGCACAGCAGCTCCAGGAAAATATCCGCAACGATGAAGGCAATGCCACCGCGACGCTCCGCGCCGCAGACCGGCTGTTGAAGGGTGGCGATACGCTTGCCTCCGTCATGGCAGCCTTCAACAAGGCGCAGGCGCCCGCCGACAAGCTGAAAGTCGTCACCGACGCGATCCCGCAGATCGCCAAAGCGCAGCGCCTCATCGAAATCTCCGTCCCGCAGAACCAGAAGAGCATGACGCAGTCGATCGCCCAGACGATCAGCGACCTCAAGACGCAGGCCGCGGCACCTGATGCAGCGACCGACGAAGCGATAGCCAACCTTGGCCGCCTCGTTTCTCGCTTCCGCCAGATGTCGACCTATACGCAGCTGACGGCGACGCAGATGATGCGGGAAGCGACGACGACGTTCGTCGAACTCGACGGCCGCATTGCTCAGACGAACTCCGTTCTAGAGGATACTCGCCGCCTCGAGACCTCCATCTATTCGCTGCAGCTGGTGCTCGGCGACTTCACCGCCAAGCCGAACCCGGACAACCGCGTTCGCCTGCATCAGGAAATCACGACGCTTGGCACCAACCTCAACACATTGCTGGCAAGCGCCAAGGGCATGGACTTCGCGGAAGACATCGTTGCCGTCATGTCGCCCGCACTTGCTTCCATGGACAGCGACGGCGAAAAGCTGGTCGCGACGATCGCCCAGCGTACTACCGACTATGCAGCCGCCCGTCAGCAGCTCGACAGCGTCTGGGGCCAACTCACCACCTTCGCCGAGCTGCAGAAGCAGTCGGCCGGAACTGAGCGCACGCAGGCAAACAGCATCTCCGTTCTGACGACCGGCCTCGGCATCCTCGTTTCGATCATCGGCGGCTTCGCCCTCGTGCTGACGCTGCAGCGTCCGATTGGCCAGATCACGGCCGCCATGCGCCGCATCGCCGACGGTTCGTTGGATACCAGCATTTCCGGCGAAAAACGGTCCGATGAGATTGGCGACATGGCCCGCGCCCTCGGCATTTTCAAGGAAAATGCGATCTCGAAGATCCGCATCGAGGAAGAGAGCGAAGAAGAGCGCGCGGCTGCCGAACAGGAACGCCAGCGCAACGATGCCGAAAAGCGCGAGATGGATCGCCAGATCGAGTTCGCCGTCAACGAGCTTGCGGCCGGCCTTGAGCGGATGGCGCAGGGCGACATCTCCACCACGATCGAAACGCCTTTCATCGGCCGCCTCGAGCAGCTGCGTCAGGACTTCAACGGTTCGATGCTGCGTCTCCAGGCAACGATGAGCCAGATCCGCGACAATGTTGAAATGATTCAGGGCAACGGCAATCAGATGGCGCAGTCCGCCGAGGACCTTGCGAAACGGACGGAGCATCAGGCTGCCTCTCTCGAGGAAACGGCTGCGGCCGTCGATCAGATCACCGTCACTGTCCGTTCGTCGGCAGAGCGTGCCAAGGATGCCGACCAGATCGTTCGCCAGGCCAAGCGCAGCGCCGACGACTCGGCAACGATCGTCAGCAATGCCATCGATGCGATGACCCGCATCGAGGACGCGTCCCGCAAGATCGAGCAGATCATCGGCGTCATCGACGAGATCGCCTTCCAGACCAACCTCCTGGCGCTGAATGCCGGCATCGAAGCCGCACGTGCCGGCGACGCAGGCAAGGGCTTCGCGGTCGTTGCCATGGAAGTCCGTGAACTGGCGCAGCGCTCCGCCGCTGCTGCAAAGGAAATCAAGGGCCTGATCAACAAGTCGACGACGGAGGTCAGCTCAGGCTCGCAGTTCGTTCAGGAGACCGGCACGGTGCTTGCCAAGATCAGCGCCCAGATCGTGACGATCAGCCAGCATGTCGAGATGATCGCCCGCGCAAGCCATGACCAGTCGAGCGGGCTGCAGGAAGTCAACTCGACCGTCAATCAGATGGACCAGATGACCCAGCAGAATGCCGCGATGGTCGAAGAGACGACCGCCGCAAGCCGCGAGCTTGCCGGTCAGGCGGATGCGCTCCTCGGTCTCGTCCAGCAGTTCAAGATCGACGGCGAAAGTTCCGAGGCGGCGATCTACCGCGCGGCATAATCGGCATCATCTTGCATTTCGCGAATCGGCTCCGGCTTCCGGGGCCGCTTTCCTATGGTTGCAATTTGCTGTGCCGGTCTACGCATTCCAGAACCTTGCCAGTTGTTACCCAGCAGGCGAAAGGGGACGCTTCCTTTGAAGAAGCCGGAAACCGAGGAATTCCTTAACGCTTTTAGCCTATTCTTACTATAGTTGTATTCACCGGAGGCCTTCATGCCGCGTTTCTTTTCGACGTCCATCGTGCGTCAGGTTGTTGCGATCACGCTCGCTCTGCTCGTCGTCAGCACCGCCGCGATCGTCGCTGTCACCTATCACAATCTCAGCCGCGACGTGATGGAAAGCGCCGTTTCGGACGCAAAAGGCGCAAGCCGCACCATGGCGGTGCTTTATGGTGCCGTGGATGCGAATGCGGCTGTCGGTGTCACGGGTGACGAACTTCTCTCCGTGACGGAAGATGGCATTCTCGAACTCAAGGATCACGCTCTCGTCGATCGCACGGCCCAATCAATTGCCGGCGTTGCAACAGTCTTTCAGAAGCAGGGCAACGACTATGTCCGCGTTTCGACCAATGTGAAGAAGGAAGACGGCAGCCGTGCCGTTGGCACCAAGCTTGCCGCCGATCATCCGGCGCAGCCGGTTCTCGCAAACGGCAAGGCCTACTACGGTCCCGCGCAGCTCTTCGGCAAGAACTTCATGACCGGTTACTTCCCGGTCAAGAGTGCGGCCGGCGCCAATGTCGGCATCCTCTTCATCGGCATTCCGATGGAGGTCTATTTCGCCCGCATCAATCATCTGCAGACTATGGTTCTCGGCGCCGGCGCTGCCGTCATGCTGCTTGTCGGCATGCTTGCCTTCTTCGCGATCCGCGCGTCCGTGAGGCCGCTGCTTGCGCTGACGGAAACGGTCCACTCGATTTCCGCCGGTAAACTCGACAGCACGATCCCCTGTCTTGAGAAGAACAACGAATTCGGCGAGATCGGCCGCGCCCTGGTTGCCTTCCGCGACAGCGCCCGCGCCCGGCAGGATCTCGAGACGCAGGCTACGGAACAGCGCGCGCTGAGCGAAGCCGAGCGTGCCCGCAACGATGCCGATAAGCGTTCGCTCGATGGTCAGATCGACTTCGCCGTGAACCAGCTTGCAGCTGGCCTCGGGCGCCTCGCCCAGGGCGATGTCTCAGAGACGATCGAGACGCCGTTCGTCGGCCGGCTGGAGCAGCTTCGGGTCGACTTCAACACATCGCTTGTCCGCCTGCAGGATACCCTCGTGAAGATCCGCGAGAACGCCAATGCCATCCAGCGCAACAGCGGAGAAATGCTGACTTCTGCCGGCGAGCTTTCGAAGCGCACGGAAGCGCAGGCGGCAAACCTGGAAGAAACGGCGGCTGCCGTCGAAGAGATCACCGTGACCGTTCGCTCGTCCGCTGAGCGCGCTCGCGAAGCCAACAACGCCGTCACCGCCACGAAAAAGACTGCCGACAGCTCCGGAGTGGTCGTCAGCGACGCTGTCGCCGCAATGGGCCGCATTGAGCAGGCGTCGCGGCAGATCGAGCAGATCATCGAAGTCATCGATGACATCGCCTTCCAGACGAACCTCCTGGCCCTCAATGCCGGTATCGAAGCGGCGCGCGCCGGCGAGGCGGGCAAGGGCTTTGCGGTTGTCGCTCAGGAAGTCCGCGAACTCGCGCAGCGCTCGGCCGATGCCGCCCGCGAGATCAAGGGCCTGATCGAGAAATCCAGCGAGGAGGTCACGGTCGGCTCTGCGCTGGTCCAGAAGACCGGCAGCGTGCTCGCTTCGATCAGCGAGGAGATCATTGCGATCAGCAAACACGTCGAAACCATCGCCACCGCGAGCCAGGATCAGTCGGCGGCGTTGCAGGAGGTCAACGGTTCGGTCAATGCCATGGACCAGATGACCCAGAAGAACGCTTCGATGGTCGAGGAAACCACACAGGCAAGCCGTCAGCTCGCCGACGAGGCCGACACGCTGATGAGCCTGCTGCAGCAGTTCCGCATCGAAGCGTCGGTACAATCTCACGGCCGGGCAAGGCGGGCAGCCTGATGGGGCCTGCAGCTTGATGGTATGGAGGATCGCGCCGGTAACGCGCGGTCCTTTTGCTTTTTTGCGCCGATGCTGTTGAGCCACCTGCCAAAGCTAACGATAGGCGAGCTTCCAAAATCCCGGTAGAATTCGTCCTCAGTCCTGGCACGTTTTTGGATGGGCTGGCAGCTCTGCGAAAGGCCGAGGAAACTGGCAATCATGATCTGATCGATCATTGTGATGTCCTCCATTAAAAGACATCCTTTCAAATACACATCAAAAATCGCTTCATAAACATCGAAGATCCGGCTATGTTTTTCATCAATGAAAAACGCCGCATGGGACTCCTATCAGCTTTTTTTGCAGGTCGCGCGCCTCGGCGGGCTGACCGGCGCGAGCGCGGCGACCGGCTTGAGCCCAGCCACGATTGGACGCCGCATGCTTGAGCTGGAACAGGAAACGGGGCGGATGCTTTTCGCCCGCAGCCAGACCGGCTACCGCCTGACGGCCGATGGCCAGATCCTCCTCGACCACCTTCAGGAGATGGAAGCCGCTGCCCGGAAGGTGGATGCCTGGCGCCAGGCAGGCGAAGGAGGCGTAACGGTAAAGATCGCAGCCGGAACCTGGGTTGCCTGGATGCTGACCGAAAACTTCTCCGCGATCCGCATGCCTGCCGACGGTTTCATCATCGCGCTGACGATCGGCGAGGCGCGCGCCAATCTCGCCTACCGCGAGAGCGATATCGGCATTCGCGCCTTCGAGCCGGACGAATCCAATCTCGCTGCTCGGCTTTTGGGGGAAGTCGCCTATGCCGTCTATGTCCGGCGCAATGCCGGCGAGGTCGAAAACCGCTGGATTGCGGTCGCCGAGGATGATGCCATTTCCGCCTATCTCCGCTGGCCGCACCGCCAGGCGTCGGAGCCCATCGTTGCGACGGTCAACAGGCCGCGTTCGCTGCCGGACCTCGTCCGGGCCGGTGCGGGAAAGGCGGTGCTCCCCTGCTTCGTGGGTGATCTCGATCCGGAGCTGCAGCGGCTCGGCGGCGAACTGACGGAGTTGCGCCACCGGCAATGGATCGTGTTGAACAACGAGGATCGCCACCGCCCGGAAATCCGCACCGTCGCCGACCGTATGACAAAGCTGCTGAAAAGCTATGCTGATCTGTTCGCCGGAAAGCGCGCCAGCCGCAGCTGATTCTACGGCATCAGACGTCTCACGAGCGCGACCTGGCTGTTCACGCCGAGCTTGGAATAGATGTTCTTCAGATGCGTCCGGGCCGTCTCGTAGCTGATGCCATGCAGCCTGGCCGCCTCGCGCGGCGAAAGGCCTGCCGCGATGGAGGAGGCGATCCGCAGCTCGGCTGCGGTCAGTTGCTCCTTTGCGGACAAACGGTCGTTCAGTTCAGGGCATGCCACGGGCATGCGCTCGATGATGAGTGCCGCCGTCGGCCCCTGCAGGAACTCGGTCATCAAATCGGACGTAAGGCGCACGAGCGTGCATTTGAACGACGCGCAGGAAGACCTGAATCTCGCGATGAACGGTTCTGCCGCGGCGGGAGCGCGGTAGCGTGAAGCGGAGGTAAGACGCTCGAGGAAATCCCGGTCGCTGCAGACGAGATGTCCTGTTGGCGTGACACTGATCCCGGCATCTTCGGCGAACATCTGTTCCGCGGCAAGGTTCATCGACCGGATCTGGCAGCCTTCGCCGATATAGACGAGGCCGACACCGATGGCGTCGAACAGCGAACGGCCCGTCTCATTGCTCGCTTTTTCCCTGCGCATGAAATCGAAGGCTCGTTGCAAATGCGGTGCGAGTTGTGTCAGGAGATCCGCGTTGAGGCGATTGAAGCCGGTGTCGGTGCTCGATGTCAGAGTCGAGAGATTGAAGGACCTGCTGTTCTCGCGCAGAATCGTCACGCCGACGCTGCTCCGGCAACCGATGCTGCGCAGATACTCGTTGTAGAATTCCGTCTTGACGAGTTCGGCATGCGGCAGCATCTGGTCCGCGATGACGCCGAGGCCGACCGGCCGGACGGCTGCCTTCGGCATCCACGGGTTTACGGTGCAATAATACCGGTTGTAGTCGTCCAGACTGGAGCCGTCCAAACCTGAGCATAGCGAAAAGGCACCGGCACCCGCGACGCTGTCGTGATAAAAGAGCGTCGTCTTCGCATCGGGCATCCTCGTGTTGAGGGTGTCGAGGAAGTCCTGCCAGTCCGTTTCGCCAAACAATGCGCCGTAGACCAGGTCAGTGAGAGATTCGAGATTGGCATGCGTCGTGGCGGGCATCAGACATCTCATATGAGCGGATGCTTATTATGCCCGCCTTTCATGACAGTGACAATTACGTCGAATAACGCAGATGGCGGCGCCGCGGCACCGCCATCTTTGATCCCTACATCCTGTTGGCGACGATGACAGGGATCAGGAGATCGCCCCAATTGCCGTCTCCGCCATGGTGGCGGGCGGAGCGCACGAGCTCGACCGAGACCCCGGCCTCGACGGCCTTCATGACGGACTGGTTCAGCCTGTGCAGATCGTTTGCGAGCATGCGGATCATCGTCTGCTGATCGGCGCTCATGCTGGAGGATTGTTCTTCCGCTCTTTCGCGGACACGTGCGATGGAAGCCATGGCCTTTTCTCCTTTGGTGTGGCTACTCGGCTGCGGGTTTGAACTGTGCATGTTCGGTCGATTCGTTCATGGCAGTGGTCGAGGACTTGCCGCCGGTGATGGCGAGCGATACGGCATCGAAATAGCCGGTGCCGACTTCGCGCTGGTGCTTGGTCGCGGTGTAGCCCTGTGCCTCGGCGGCGAACTCCGCCTGCTGCAGTTCCGAATAGGCCGCCATCTGCCGGTCCTTGTAGCCGCGTGCCAGTTCGTACATGCCGAAGTTCAGCTGGTGGAAACCGGCTAGCGTGATGAACTGGAACTTGTAGCCCATCGCGCCGAGCTCCCGCTGGAACCTGGCGATCGTCGCGTCGTCAAGGTTTTTCTTCCAGTTGAACGACGGCGAGCAGTTGTAGGCGAGCAGCTTGCCGGGATGGACCTTGTGCACGCCCTCCGCAAAGCGCCGCGCCTGCTCCAGATCCGGCTTGGACGTTTCACACCAGATGAGATCGCAATGCGGGGCGTAAGCAACCGCACGGGCGATGCAGGGATCGAGGCCATTGCGCACCTGATAGAAGCCTTCGACCGTGCGGCCGGCATCGTAATCGACAAAAGGCTGGTCGCGCTCGTCGATGTCCGAGGTCAGAAGCTTGGCCGCTTCCGCATCCGTGCGGGCAATGACGAGGGTCGGAACACCCATCACGTCTGCGGCAAGCCGCGCCGCGTTCAGATTGCGGATGTGCGCCGCCGTCGGGATCAGCACCTTGCCGCCGAGATGCCCGCACTTCTTTTCCGATGCCAGCTGATCCTCGAAGTGGACACCGGCAGCGCCGGCCTCGATATAGGCCTTCATGATCTCGAAGGCATTGAGCGGTCCGCCGAAGCCGGCTTCAGCATCGGCAACGATTGGCGCAAACCATGTTTCGACGGAAAGTTCGCGGTCTTCCGATATCTCGATCTGGTCGGCGCGCTGAAGCGTGCGGTTGATCCGCTTGGCGAGCTCCGGTCCAGCATTGGCGGGATAGAGCGATTGGTCGGGATACATCGCCGAAGCCGTATTCGCATCGGCTGCGACCTGCCAGCCGGAGAGGTAGATCGCTTTCAGCCCGGCACGGACCATCTGCATTGCCTGATTGCCCGAAAGTGCACCGAGCGCATTGACGAAATCGTCCTGATGCAGCAGTTGCCACAGCCGGTTCGCCCCCATCTCGGCAAGCGAATAGCGGAGTTCGACGGAGCCCCGCAATCTCTTCACGTCCTCGGGCGAATAGGGTCGCTCGATACCGTCGAAACGGCCTGCCGGCGCATTGCGGATAAGCTTGTCAAATTCTGTCACGATTTCCTCCTTCTCGATGAATGTGCCTCATTCGGCTGTGTGACATAATTTACAAAAATCCTCGAAGCCGCCAGAGAAAGCTTGATTTTTGGGAGGAAATTGAGGTTAGGTTGCGGGAGCATTTACAGGGTAAGTTTGTAAATCTGTAAATGCTTGTAAATTCATGTCGATCTAGGAGGTGTCGAATGGTCGAGCGGAAGATATTCGCCGGTCCGAAAGTTCGCCGCATTCGCAACGGCTTGGCGATCACCCAGACGGCGATGGCCGAGGGATTGGGAATTTCGCCATCCTACCTCAACCTGATCGAGCGCAATCAGCGGCCATTGACGGTGCAACTCCTCTTGAAGCTCGCGTCGGTCTACAAGGTCGACCTGGAGGAACTGCAGAGCGAGCCCGGAAACAATCTCGCCCAGCTGCGTGAAGTCTTTGCCGATCCGTTGCTTTCGGGCGAACTACCCGGAGACCAGGAACTCATCGAAGTCGCCGAAGCCGCACCCAATGCTGCAAGCGGCGTCGTGAAGCTCTATCGTGCCTATCGCGAGCAGGCTGCGCGACTCTCCGACTTGACAGTCCTGATGGCTGGCGACGGACAGGCTCCGGCCGCCGGCGCGCGGCTGCCGGCAGATGAAGTGCGCGACGTGCTGGAGCGCCGTTCTGCCTATTTTGGCGCGCTTGAAGAGGCCGCTGAGGCTTTCTTCGTCGCTCTGCCGGCGGGTGAGCGCGCGCAGGTCCTTAAGGGCTGGTTGCAGAAGGAGCACGGCATCAGCGTCCGCATCCTGCCGGTGCATGTGATGCCCGATCTGCGCCGCCGCTTCGACCGGCATTCGATGCGGCTTTTCATTTCGGAGCGCCTTGCGGCGTCCGATCAGATCCAGGAAGTCGCCGTCGAGGTCGCGACGCTCGCGCTTCGCGAAGCCATTATGCGAGAGCTGGAAACACTCAACCTCTCGACGCAGGAGGCGAGGCGCATTGCCCGCTTCGAGCTCGCGCGTTACGCAGCCCTTGCGCTGATGATGCCTTATGACGCGTTTCTCTCCGCAGCAAAGACATCGCGTTACGACATCGATATTCTCTGCGCTCGCTTCGGCTGTTCGTTCGGCCAGGCTGCGACACGGTTGACGATGCTGCAGCGACCGGCGAACGCCAGCGTTCCGTTCTTTATCATGGAGATCGATACCGCGGGCCATCGGCTGCGGCGGGGCGGAGCGGCAGGTTTTCCGCATGCCCGCTTCGGCGGCGGCTGTCCGAAGCTCAACATCCATCCTGCCTTTCTCCAGCCGGGCCAGGTTCTGGCCGAGGCTGCCGAGATGCCGGATGGCTCCGCTTATCTTACCATAGCGCGGACGCTCGAAGGGCCGCATGCGCCCTTTGGCGAACGGGTCCGGCGTACTGCAGTTCTGCTCGGCTGCGACATCGCGTTCAAAGACAGCACGACATATGGCCAGGCCCTTTCTGAGACCCCGCATCCGGTGGCAATCGGGCCGGCCTGCCGCCTCTGCGAAAGGAAGGGCTGTCTTGCGCGTGCCGAGCCGCCTGTCACTCGCCCGCTTGGCTTAGATGAGATGGTGGCGGGGCTCGGTGCCTTCGATTTTCAGTGATCGGTGAAATCATTGAGAGTGCAGGATTTTGCGCTTGTCGCCTCACAGAATCCTTTCTACTCTAATCCAAAATCCAGAGGGAAAAGGTGTCCGGGGTGATGCCTGCAATTGCCAATAATAAGAACGGACAGGAGATAATATGAGGTCAAGAATCGCAAGACTTGCGGCCACGGCCGTCGTTGCCGTTTTCGCTGCGGCGCCGGGCTTCGCGCAGGAGCGCGTCGTCAACGTCTATAACTGGTCGGACTATATCGACAGTTCCATCCTCGAGGATTTCACCAAGCAAACCGGCATCAAGGTTGTCTACGACACCTTCGATTCCAACGAGACGCTCGAGACGAAGCTTCTTGCGGGGGGCAGCGGCTATGACGTCGTCGTGCCGACCGCGGACTTCCTGCAGCGCCAGATCCAGGCCGGTGTTTTCCAGAAGCTCGACAAGTCGAAGCTGCCGAACATTTCCAACATGTGGGATGTGATCCAGCAGCGCACGGCGCAGTATGATCCGGGCAACGAGTACGCCATCGACTACATGTGGGGCACGAACGGCATCGGCTACAACGTCAAAAAGGTTGCCGAAATTCTCGGGCCTGACGCCACGCCGGGGCTCGAAGTGATCTTCGATCCGAAGGTTGCCGAGAAGTTCAAGGATTGCGGCATCTATCTGCTCGATGCGCCGAAGGATGTCCTTTCTGCTGCCTTCCAGTATCTCGGCGTCGATCCGAACACGACCAGCGCGGATGACTTCAAGAAAGCTGAGGACTTGATGACCTCCATCCGTCCTTTCGTCCGCAAGTTCCACTCGTCCGAATATATCAATGCGCTCGCCAACGGCGACATCTGCATCGCCTTCGGTTATTCCGGCGATATGCTGCAGGCCCGCGACCGCGCTGCCGAAGCCAATAATAATGTCGAGGTCAACTACTCGATCCCGTCTCAGGGCGCCCAGATGTGGTTCGACATGATGGCGATCCCCGCCGATGCGCCGCATGCTGCCGAAGCGCACGAGTTTCTGAACTACATCATGAAGCCGGAGGTCATCGCCAAGGCGACCGACTATGTCTTCTACGCCAACGGCAACAAGACTTCCCAGCAGTTCATCAGCAAGGACGTGCTCGAAGATCCGGCGATCTATCCGACCGAAGACGTGATGAAGAAGCTCTTCACGGTCTCGCCCTGGGAGCCGAAAACGCAGCGCACCGCGACCCGGCTCTGGACGAAAGTCGTCACCGGCCAATAAGGAAATTCAGGCCCGGACGGAAACGCCCGGGCCTTTTCTTGACGGCTGCCGGCTGTGGGCAGGGCCGGTTCTCAAATCATGTCTCGGGGAACCAAATGAAGTCACTTGGCAATATTCGCCGCACCTTCGCGCCTTGGGCCGATCCGGCTTCCAAACCGTTTATCTCCTTCAAGAACGTGACGAAGAAGTTCGGCGATTTTACCGCCGTGAATGATCTGTCGCTGAATATCTATCATCGCGAGTTCTTTGCATTGCTTGGTGCATCGGGTTGCGGCAAGTCGACACTGTTGCGCATGCTGGCGGGCTTCGAGCAGCCGACCTCCGGCGAAGTGATCCTCGATGGCACGAACCTGGCAGGTACCCCGCCCTACAGGCGGCCCGTCAACATGATGTTCCAGTCCTACGCGCTCTTTCCCCACATGACGGTAGAGAAGAACATCGCCTTCGGCCTTCGCCAGGACGGCATGCCGAAGGACGAGATTATCGAGCGCGTTTTGCAGATGCTGAAGATGGTGAAGTTGGAGCAGTTCGCCTCCCGCAAACCGAACCAGCTTTCCGGCGGGCAGCGTCAGCGCGTGGCGCTCGCCCGCTCGCTCGCCAAGCGTCCGAAAGTGCTGCTGCTCGACGAACCGCTCGGCGCGCTCGATAAGAAGCTGCGCGAGGAAACGCAGTTCGAGCTCATGGATCTTCAGCAGAATCTCGGCCTCACCTTCGTCGTCGTGACGCATGACCAAGAAGAGGCGATGACGATGGCGGATCGCATCGCCGTTATGAGCCACGGCAAGGTCGTCCAGGTGGCGACGCCGGCGGAAATCTACGAGGCGCCGAACTCGCGATTCGTTGCGGATTTCATCGGCGATGTGAACATCTTCGACGGCCAGGTGACCGCCGCCGAAGGCGACACAGTCGAGATTGCGGTCGAGAGCGGCTTTACCATCAAGGTCGCGACATCTGACAAGCCTGCAAAGGGCAGCAACGCCGGCTTTGCGGTCCGTCCGGAAAAACTGAAGGTGCTCCGTCATCCGCCGCCAAACCCATCCGTCAATGCGGCTTCCGGTGAACTCTGGGACATCGGCTACCTCGGCGACATGACGGTCTTCCACGTCAAGCTGAAGAGCGGCAAGGTCGTGAAGGCCTCCTCGCTCAACGCGCAGCGCGCGGTCGACGATCCCTTCACATACGATCAGGAAGTCTGGATCTCCTTCGCCGATGATGCCGGCGTGCTTCTGAGGGATTGATCCATGGGCAAGCTCGGTTCCGCGATCTACAGCCGCCTTGTGATCATCATTCCCTATGCCTGGCTGCTCATCTTCTTCCTCGCGCCGTTCTTCATCGTCTTCCGCATCTCGATGTCGACGACGGCGATCGCGATGCCGCCCTATATGCCCGTCTTCTCGCCCGGCGACGGCTGGGCCGGCTTCTGGGACAAGGTATCGACCTTGTCCTTCGACAATTACAGCTATCTCATCGATGATCCGCTGTATTTCAACGCCTATGTCTCGAGCGTCGTCATTGCCGGGATTTCGACTTTTCTCACACTGCTCATCGCTTATCCGATCGCCTATGGCATGGCGCAGGCCCCGCGCAGCATTCGCCCGACACTGCTCATGCTCGTTATCCTGCCGTTCTGGACGAGCTTCCTGATCCGCGTCTACGCCTGGATCGCGATCCTGAAGCCGGAAGGCTTGCTGAACCAGGTGCTGCTCGCCAGCGGCATCATCGACAGTCCGCTCATCATCCTGAACACCAACATCGCGGTCTATATCGGCATCATATACTCCTACCTGCCGTTCATGGTGCTGCCACTCTATTCCTCGCTGGAGAAGATGGACGGCACCTTGGTCGAGGCCGCGCAGGATCTCGGCTGCCCGCCGATCACGGCCTTCTGGCGCGTCACGTTCCGACTGTCGCTACCCGGTGTTATCGCCGGCTGCATGCTGGTTTTCATCCCGGCCGTCGGCGAATTCGTCATCCCCGACTTGCTCGGCGGATCGCAGACGCTGATGATCGGCAAGACGCTTTGGAGCGAGTTCAATTCGAACCGCGATTGGCCGGTCTCCTCCGCGGTGGCGACGATCCTGCTTTTGATCCTGGTGATCCCGATCGTCTTCTTCCAGAACGCGCAAGCCAAAGCCGACGAGCAGGGGAGGTAAGCCATGCTGCAATGGACCCGCTTCAATATCGTCTCGATCACGCTCGGCTTTGCCTTCCTCTATCTGCCGATCGTGCTGCTCGTGATCTTCTCGTTCAACGAGTCGAAACTCGTCACCGTCTGGGGCGGCTTCTCGACGAAATGGTACACGCAGTTGCTGTATAATCAGGCGCTGCTCGATGCCGCCTGGGTGACGGTGCGCGTCGGCGTGCTCTCCGCCACGCTGGCGACGGTTCTCGGCACGCTCGCGGCGCTCACGCTCGTGCGCTATCGGCGCTTTCGCGGCCGCATGCTTTTCTCAGGGATGGTCTACGCGCCGCTCGTCATGCCGGAGGTGATTACGGGTCTTTCGCTGCTCCTGCTCTTCGTGGCGATCGGATTTGACCGTGGCTTTTGGACGATCACGCTGGCGCATACGACGCTGACGATGTGCTTCGTGGCGGTCGTCGTGCAGTCGCGCTTGGTGAGTTTCGATCATTCGATCGAAGAAGCGGCGCAGGACCTCGGCGCTCCGCCGGTTCGGACTTTCTTCGAGGTGACGCTGCCGATCATTGCGCCTGCCGTCTTCTCTGGCTGGATTCTGGCCTTTACGCTGTCGCTCGACGACCTTGTGATTGCGAGCTTTACGTCAGGTCCGGGCGCCACGACCCTGCCGATGCGAATTTATAGCCAGGTCCGTCTTGGCGTGACCCCTGAAATCAACGCGGTCTGCACGATCCTGATCGGCGTCGTGACGGTTGGCGTCATCTGCGCCTCGATCGTAACCAAGCGCCGCGAGGTGCAGCGGGAGCGCGATGAGCGTACGGCGGCGAACGCCGCCTGAATCACTGGACGCCGGGAGCCTGCTGATCGATCACCGGCACCGGCGAAATCACCGGATTCGGCCAAGAGCCGCCGACGAAGAACGGCAGGGGCGGCAATTCTGCCGTTTTGGCGGCATCCGTCGCCTGCAGCGATCCGGAAAGGGCCAGTCCGTTGGATTCATATGGGATGATGCCCGAAAGGGTCAGCGTCTCGTCTGCGCCTTGAACGCTGACGCCGCGAAGCTCCGCCGAGCCATCCGCGAGGGTAGCGCTTATGTCGATACGGTTGAAGTCGAATGCCCGGCCCGAAACGGCACTCAGCGGGAAGAATTTCTGCAGCGCGGCCTGGCTTCGGATGGCTTCGGCGTCAAGACCGGCAATCGAGCCCGCGTTGCCATGGAACGTCAGCTGTCCGCTCACGTCGGCAGCGCCTGCCGTCCAGATTGGCTTGCTGGTTTTCAGCGAAATGTCGAGCGATCCGCTCGCGAGCGGTAGCGGACCCTTCAACTGTAGCCGCTCGGTCAACCCCGCAAAATCGGCGCCGCGGATCAAAACTTGCAGCTTGCCGCCGCCGTCGAAGTCCCCGCGCATTGCCTCGAGATGCGCAGTCATTTCGCCGCCTTCGAACTGGCTGTCGCCGATATCGAATTTGGCCTCGTTGCTGGAAACGATGATGCTTGCCCCGACATCGGAGAGCTGGAAAGGCGGAAGCTGCATTCCCTTGGCGGAAAGCCTGAGGTCGACATCAAGCTTTTGCAGCGGACCGCCGTCTTCCGGCGCGCCTGCCTCGCCAGCGGCCAGACGAAGGGCAAAGGCGTCGAAGAAGGGCTTGAGGTTCATATGGTCGAAGGCCAGCGTGCCGCCGAGCTTTGCCCGCGCGTTCGTGCCAACGGAAATGTCCATGACGCCGGTCGCATTCGCATCGTTGAGCCCAAGCGCGACTTCATTGAAGCGCAGTCCATTGGCGGCGGAAAATACATCGCTCTCGATCGAAAACGATCTCAGCGTCTCGATGCCCGGAATAGATTTGCCGGACCAGGCCAATAGCGCTGGCAGGTCCGGAATATTGACCGCCGTGTTGCCGGACAGTCCGGCGAGGCTGGAGATACCGCCAATACCGGTGAATTCTGCCGTTATGAGCCTGGAGGTGAGCGCGGTTTTGATCTGAGCAACCTTGCCGCCGAAAATCAGCAGCGGGCTGTTGGAAGAGAAGTCGAGCTTCAGGTCTTCGCCGCTCGTTCTCGCGATCAGCACCGCCGTCATCTGGCTTGAAAGCCGCGGCCAGGTGATATCGGCGGTTACGCCTTCGAAATGATAGGTCTTGCCGCTCGCAAGATCGGCGACATTGAGCGTGCCGTCCTCGACGGTGATTGCACCGATGGTTGCGTCGAGCCTTTGATCGAGGATTTCGGTACCGCCTTCCTGGCGCGCGCCGTCGATCGCCTTCGCAAGCTGCCCCGCATAGGTCCAGTCGATCAGCCCTTGCTGGTCGCGCGTAAGGGAAAGATTGGGGCGCAGCAGATGGAACTCGTGAAAGCTGGCACGGCCGCGAATGGCGTCGATGAGGCTGAAATCGGCCGAAAGGCTCTCGATCGTGCCGAGCAGCTTGTTGCCGCTGCCTTCAGGCTGCCGGATGGTGATCTCATTCAACCTGATGCGCGGCGTCGGCCAGAATTCCAGGACTGGCGTGCCCTTGATTTCGGCCTGATAGCCGGTCCATTTCGACACGACGTCCTCGATGCCGGAGCGCACCAGCCCGCTCGAAACGAGGTAGGGGGCTGCGACGCGCAGCGCCACGAAAACGATAGCGGCAACAAGGAGAAGGCCAGTTGCAACCCGCGCAAACCCGGGCAGCCAGCGGGAAACGGGTATCATCTTGCGCCGCCATTTTGGTTGTCTTGACGTACCCATAAGCTCCGCCAGTATTTTCAGCTGCTTATCCGTTATGTGCTGATTTCGCCGGATATATGAAACGGCGGATAGATGCAAATCCGGAGAGCCGCGTCCGGGGCGATGCACACTTTATAATGCGGTGCAGCATGGTATATAGCAAATAATAGGGGAGGAGATTGAATGAGTGATACAGTGCCGCTTTGGGTACCTTCGAGAGAGTCGATTGAAGCAAGCCCGATGCATGCCTTCATGCAGCGCTGCAACGCCGAGTTTGGTCTGAAGCTCGAAACCTATCCGGACCTTCACGCTTGGTCGATCGCTGAGCGCGAAAAGTTCTGGACCTCGGTTTGGGCATTCTGTGGCGTGAAGGGGGAGCAAGGCGCACGAGCGCTCGCCGATGGCGATCTCATGCTCAAGGCTCGCTTCTTTCCTGATGCGAAACTGAATTTCGCCGAGAACCTGCTATCGAGCGAAGGGCCGGCTGACGCAATCGTCTTCCGCGGCGAGGACAAAGTCGAATATCGCTGGTCGTGGGACCGGCTCCACGCGCTCGTATCACGGCTGCAGCAGGCCTATCGCGCGCTTGGTATCGGCGAGGGGGATCGCATCGCCGCGATGATGCCGAACATGCCGGAAACGGTCGCCTGCATGCTGGCTGCCGCTTCGATTGGCGCCATCTGGTCGTCCTGTTCACCGGATTTTGGCGAACAGGGTGTCCTCGACCGCTTCGGTCAAATCGGCCCCAAGCTATTCATTGCCTGCGACGCCTATTGGTATGGTGGCAAGCTGCAGGACGTTAAGGCGAAGGTTGCTGCGGTCGCAAAGAGCCTCGGCGCTCCGGCGGTGGTTGTCCGCTATGCCGGCGATGCCGCAGCGGTTGCGGGCGAAACGCCCAAATCAAAGACGCTGGAAGAATTCATTAGGCCGTACCAGCCCAAAGCCGTCGAGTTCGTGCGGCTTCCTTTTGAGCATCCGCTTTATATTCTCTTCTCCTCCGGCACCACCGGCGTGCCAAAATGCATCGTTCATTCCGCCGGCGGCACGCTGCTGCAGCATCTGAAGGAGCATGTGCTGCATTGCGGTTTGAAGCGGGGCGAAAAGCTCTTCTATTTCACCACATGCGGCTGGATGATGTGGAATTGGCTGATGAGCGGCCTTGCCACCGGCGTCACGCTCTGCCTGTTCGACGGCTCGCCCTTCGCGCCGGACGGCAATGTGTTGTTCGATTATGCGCAGGCTGAAAAATTCGCGGTCTTCGGCACGTCCGCAAAATATATCGATGCGGTGCGCAAGGGCGGGCTGACGCCGCGGACCACCCACGATCTTTCGAGCCTGCGTCTGATGACATCCACGGGATCGCCCCTTTCGCCCGAAGGCTTCACCTTCGTCTACGAGGGCATCAAAGAAGACATCCAGCTGGCCTCGATCTCGGGCGGCACGGATATCGTCTCCTGCTTCGTGCTCGGCAATCCGCTGCAGCCTGTCTGGCGCGGCGAAATTCAGGGAGCGGGCCTCGGCCTTGCCGTCGACGTATGGGACGATGAAGGCAAGCCCGTCCGCCAACAGAAGGGTGAACTGGTCTGCACTAAGGCCTTCCCGTCGATGCCGGCCGGCTTCTGGAACGATCCGGACGGCGCGAAATACAAGGCGGCCTATTTCGAGCGCTTCGACAATATCTGGTGTCATGGCGATTTTGCCGAATGGACCGAGCATGGGGGTCTCGTCATTCATGGCCGCTCCGACGCGACGCTGAACCCCGGCGGTGTGCGAATCGGCACCGCCGAGATCTACAATCAGGTCGAGCAAATGGAGGAAGTGGCCGAAGCGCTCTGCATCGGCCAGGATTGGGAGGACGATGTGCGCGTGGTGCTTTTCGTTCGCCTCGCGCCTGGTGCGTCCTTGACGGACGAACTCGTCAAAGCCATCAAGAGCCGCATCCGCACCGGCACCTCGCCGCGCCATGTGCCGGCGAAGATCATCGCGGTCCCTGATATTCCGCGCACCAAATCCGGCAAGATCGTCGAGCTGGCGGTGCGCGAGGTCGTGCATGGCCGGCCGGTGAAGAACAAGGAGGCGCTCGCCAATCCCGAGGCGCTCGACCTGTTCGTCGGGCTCGAGGAATTGCGCTTCTGACTTCAATCAAATGCAGTGGAAACTACAAGCTTTCACCGTTCATAGCTTCATCGGCCAGAAACCTTTTATTAAGAAAGGTTTGTCAAAGGTAAAGGTAACTTAGGGCTGCAAATGAACAACGCGGCTTGGGGGCCACCGGGCTCCCCGAAACATGATGTTGATCGACTAAGATCTTGTTGAACAGCACCAAACTCCAGGCAGCCTTTCTCGGCTGCCTTTTTTGATTCAGCCTGCCAGCACGCGCTGCGACGGGAAGGTGACCTCCACAAGCGTGCCCTCGTTCGGCGCCGAATTGATCGAGAAGATCGCCCGGTTTGCATCCACCATCGCTTTGGTCAGCGGTAGGCCGAGACCCGTGCCGTCGCCGCGGTGGCGCGACTGCGTGGAAACCTGCCGGAACGGCTTCATCGCCTGGTCGAGTTCGCTGCGCGTCATGCCGATGCCGGTATCGCGCACGCGCAGCACGACGCTGCCACTGGCTTCATACGACGTCGATACGACGATCTGGCCGCCCGACGGGGTGAAGCGGATGGCGTTGGAAAGGATGTTGAGGGCGATCTGCTTGATCGAACGGAGATCGGCAACGACATTCGGAACCGACTGCGACAGCGCCGTTCGGATGATGACGCGCTGGCCGTTCGCCTGCGGCTGGACCAGCGCCACGGCTTCCGAAATCGCCTCGTTGAGGCCGACGGATGCGAAATCGAGATCCATCTCGCCCGCTTCGATCTTCGAGATATCGAGCAGGTCGTTGACGATATCGAGCACATGGCGACCGGAGCGGCCGATGTCGTTTGCATATTCGATGTAGCGCGGATGGCCGATCGGCCCGAAGCGCTCGCTCGCCATCATGTCCGAGAAGCCGATGATGGCGTTGAGCGGCGTGCGGATTTCGTGGCTGATACGCGCCAGGAAATCCGTCTTGTGGGCGTTCGCCGTTTCAGCGGCGCCCTTGGCATTGCGAAGCTCGTCCTCGGTGCGCTTCCACTGCGTTATATCGCGGATGACGGCGCAATAACCGCTGGAGGAGGTCAGCCGGCCCATAGTCATGAACAGCGGCACGAAGCCGCCGGATGACTCACGCCCGATCACTTCGCGCCCGTCGTTCAGAACGCTGGCGACGCCATGGCCGGAAAGGCCGTTCAGATAGTCGAGCACCGCCTTCTGGCTCTCATGCGCGAAGAGCATCACGAAGGGCTTGCCGCGTGTTTCTTCCTCATCGTAGTTGAAAAGCGCGCTCGCCGAGCGGTTCATCGAACGGATGTCGCCCTCGGCGCCGATGACGACCACGCCGTCCGTCGCCGTCTCCAGGATGGAGCGAAGCTCTTCCACCTCGATCTGCAGTTTGGCAACCTTCTCGACCATGCGGTCGGAGCGGCTGTCCAGGCGTGCCTCTTCGTTCTGGGCCGGCGCCACGTCGCTGCCTTCGACCGGCATCAGCGCAAGCATGAGTGCGCTGGATTCTTCCCAGCGGATCGATTGAAGGCGGGCGGTGACCGGCATAAGTGTGTCGTCGGCCCTAACGAGCATCATTGCGCCCGGGCGTCCGGCTTTTTCGTCCAGGTCGCGGCGCTGCAGCAGCGCGTCGATCCCGCCGACATCGCTGAGATCCTCAAGGGACGCATAGCCGGTCAGGCGCATGAATTCGGGATTGGCATGGATCAGCGCATCGCCAGCATGGACCAGCACGGCAACCGGCAACTGGTCGACGGTGTCGGCCGATAGCCCGTCCGTCATCTTCACCCGCGGCGGAATGGCGCTGTGCAGCACTTCGATCGGGCTGAAGGTTTCGTGTAGGCCTTCGGTGGCATCGTCCTCGTCCAGCTCGGACGGCTGAGTCGCCTCATCACCTTCGTCAGCAGATTCCGCCGTATCGGCCGGTTCTTCGGCGGCAATCGCACTCTCGAAGACTGGCTCGTCCGGTTCGCCTTCGGTAGGCTCCACCGGTCCAGCAGCAGCCGCGCCCTCTGCGGGTGCGGGCTCCTCGTCGCGAACGCCGAAAGCTTCCAGCCGCTTGGCGATCTCGCGGAAGTTTGCCTGCTCTGCCGCGCTCAGCGTCGGACCCGCGCCATGGAGTTGAATGATCTTGTCCGTCAGCCGCCGACTCGGCGTTTCCACGACACGCAGGGCTGGCCGCTCTTCGCGAGGCTCGGCTTCGGAGGCTGCCTCGGGCTCAAGTGCGGCGGCCGGCGCTTCCGGCTGAGGCTGCACGTCAGATGCTTCTGGAGCAGCCTCTTCCGCAGATTTTTCCGGCGGCTGGTCGTGGCTGGTCGGGTCGCGGCCGGCGGCATCCGGGCCGAGGGTCAGGCCGAGCGCCAACGGATCCTCGGTCGTGTCGGACAGCCGGACAACACCGAAGCCGCGGAAACCGTCGAATTCCCGGTTGCGCGTATAGGTAGGCAGCGCGGCGAGATCGACCGGAACGATCAGGCTCGTTCCCTCGATCGGCCAATGGATTGTCTTGCCGGACCATGTGTCCCGGCGTTCGAGCGCGTCGGCGATCTTCCCTTCGGGATCGAGATTGAAGAGCGCCGAAATGTCAGAGAAGGCCGCGCCGATGATATTGGCGGCGTGCGGACCGACGGCATCTGCGAATTCGCCCGACACTTCGCTGAAGTGGCCGTCAGCATCGATCTTCCAGACAAAGCGCGTCGCCCGGCTGTTCGGCTTGAACTTAAAGCCCTCGGATACAGGCTTGCCCTCAGCCCTGTCTTCGCCGCCGGGTTCGGTTCCATGCCCTGGATTGTTTTCGGCAGGCTCGGCCTCGATCAGCGCTGAGGCGGGTTCCGTCCCGGTCTCCAGCTCCGCCGTATAGTCTGCGACGGGCTCCGCCTCATCTACAGGAGGTCGTTCCGGCTCGGATAGGATAAGCTCCTGCTGCTCCTCATGGTCGGTGACTGGCTCATCCGCCGCTTCCGCTGCACTCTCGGCTTCCTCGCCGTCGACACTCTCCAGCGCCTCTTCCACATCCTCGATGTCCGCAACAGCATCGAGCGCGTCGGCGAATTTCGCGCCCTTCGGCTCATCGATATGGTTAACGGCGGCTGTGGATAACGGTTCTTCCGGCGCTGCCGCGTCGATCGGGTCAAGATGGCCGAGCACGGTTTCGACGGCGAAGAGAAGATTCAGCGCCGGTTCGTCGCTGAGCTTACCGACGGCAGCGGGCAGGTAACCCTTGCCGGTGGCGACCGGCCGCTTGACGAGCCGGTCGGGATGGGTGCCCGCCAGACCAGTCAGCGCCTTCGCCGTCTGTTGGGTGATGCCGAGCGACGCAAAGCCGGGCGAGGAGGCAATGACTTCGCCTTCCGCGCCGATCACGGCCATGTGCGTATCGGGATCGTCGAGCCCCTCAAGCATTCGCGCTGCGGACTCCGCGGCGGAAAGCGGCTTTGAGGAAACGGGGACCGAGAACAGAATGGCGCGCTCGCCGGAGGAGAGCCCAATCAGTTCGGCTGTTGCCTGCGCCGGCGCCCGCTGGAAGCCTTTGGCAATCCGGATCATCAGGTTCCTGCTATCGCCGACCGCGGCGAGTTGGCGGGCCGTGGTCTCGATCTGACGGAAGGTGATGTCGGCGCGGTTCACGCCCTGATCGAGAAGATCATAGACCGCCGTCTGGCCGAAGAGTTCCGCGCCGGCGCCGTTGGCCCAGAGCAAACGGGAAAGGTCGGCCGAGAAAAGCAATAACGCTTCGCCGCGCGAAAAGCGTTCCCGCACCCGCTGATGCACGGCGATGTCGATGAACGGGTACTGGACTGCGGGCATGTCGGAACCTTGTCCCTTTCGGCCTCTTCAAGTTAACAGTCTATTAATAACGATGAGCCGGAAACGGGTCCAGCTTGGGGGTTGGATTTCGGGCGGAAAGGTTAATTCGTTGTGCGGCGCACAAATTATGTTGCAATGCACAATAAACTTGCCTATATAAGATACATCCAAACTACGCAGGCGTTATCCGCCTGAACCCAAGGAGCTTAATTCGATGGCTAACATAAAGATCGACGACGTTTTTTCAATGTCCTCTTTCGACCCGTCCAAGTTCACTGAATCCTTCCGCGACTTCACTGAAAAAGGCGCCCAGCAGTCGCGTGAAGCCTATGCAAAGATGAAGGCCGCTGGCGAAGATGCCGGCAAGACCCTCGAAGCCACGGTTCAGACCGCGCAGGCCGGCACTGTCGAAATCGGCCTGAAGGCGATTGACGCGCTCCGCATAAACGCTGAGAATTCGCTGTCGCACATGGAAGCGCTGCTCGGCGTGAAGTCGATTGCAGAGCTCGTCGAACTTCAGACCGCTTTCCTGCGCAAGCAGGCGGAACTGACCGTTGAGCAGGCGAAGTCGATGCAGGAAACCTCCAAGCAGGTCGCTGAAAAGCTCGCAAAGCCCACCAAGGAAGCTGCCGAAAAGGTCATGGCCTCCTTCAAGGTTGCCTGATCCGCGACCGGTGCGACAAAACAAAGGGCTGGACCGCATGTCCGGCCTTTTTGTACATTGAGCGGAGATAGGGCTTGAATTAATTTCCAAGTCCTCGTATGTGACCCCCGTCGCGCCGGGCGCGATTTGTGCGGTTGTAGCTCAGTTGGTTAGAGCGCAGGTTTGTGGCACCTGAGGTCGGTGGTTCGAGACCACCCAACCGTACCATTCCTCTCAAAACGAATTCAGCATATCGAGCCATTCGGCTTATCGTTTGCTGACCATTGCCCTCCGGCATGTGCCGCCTATCTACTCCCGGCAACGCAGGTAAACTTTGTGTTATATTGCGTTGCAAAATGTGAGCGGGAGTGTCATTTTGCGCCGGGGGTTACATCAAGAGTGCTTTTAGAAGGAGACTTTAATGTCCATTTCTCTCAAGAATCTGGATGGATCCAAAGCAACGGTGGTTTCAGCGATCAACGTTGCCGCCGAGGTCAGGAAAGCGCGCGAAGCCGTAGGCTACAGCGTCGATGACCTAGCGGTCACCTGTGGCCTCGTCACCAATGAAATCATCGAAATCGAAAATGGGGAAAATGCCGATCCCGCAAAGCTGCGGCGCATTGCTGCCGCCCTGCAGGTTCCGCCGTCCGACTTCGTTCCTATGTAAGATGACAATGTGAACGAACTAAAAAGCCGGTCAGATTTTGACCGGCTTTTTTCGTGTGGCTTTGCGCCATGCCATCCGAAATGATGGAACCTGCCCATCCCTCCGGCCGTTCTACAGACTGACGGGAGAATGAGGATGCCGAAAACCTTTCTTTACGGTGCGACCAAGGTCGAGGAGACGAACGGCGCCCAGGCGGTCGCTAGCCTCGAACAGTTTCGGTGGAAGAGCCGGGTTCTGGTCATTTTCGCCGACAAGGACAACAGCCGCGCCGCCCGTCAGGAAAACCAGCTGCTTGCCGATCGCACCGGCCTGGAGGAGCGCGATATGGTCGTTCTCAAGGTTTCCGGCAGCACGGTCAAGCCGATCTTCGGCGGAGGCGGCAATCTGAACGAGAAGGCGCTTCGAAAGGAGCTCCATGCTCCCGAGGCCGGCGAATTCGGAGCTGTCTTGGTTGGCAAGGATGGAACGGTGAAACTCAAGGTGAGCGAGCCGGTGAGCAACGGCGAACTTCTTGCCATCATCGACAGCATGCCGATGCGTGCGGCCGAATCCCTGAAACCCGACAAATAAGCAAATAGAAGACGGAAGGAGCAGGATGTCCGTTCCCAACGAACCCATTCCCGATCAGCCGCCGATGCCCGGACCTGGCTGGAAACCGGAGCCGCCCGTCAAGGAGCCCGATCCCGATCGCCTGCCGGACGAGACGCCCAATCCCAATCCGGACGAAAACGAAGAGCCTCCAAAGCAGGCCGGCGGTCAAAGGAATATCTGCCGTTCTGCGCCGACCAGTTCCTGAAGAAAGTCGGCGACAGTGCGCACGCGCACCAGATCGCGGGCGCTCTCGTGGTAGGTCGTCCAGTAGGCGCGCCGGATCGAGACGTCGGGCAGGATACGAACCAGTTCGTCATACTGCCGGGCGATGTAGTCGTGCAGGATGCCGACACCAGCCCCGGAGCGCACTGCCTCCGTCTGGCCGGTCGCCGAGGAGATCTCAAAGCCAGCGCTCCAGTTGCGCATGACCTCGCCGGTGAAATTCAGAGATTGAGAAAAGAGCAGGTCCTCCACATAACCGATGCGGCGATGCTGCTTGAGCGCCTCGTTGTTGTCGGGCAAGCCGTTGAGTTCGGCGTAGCGGCGCGAGGCATAGAGCCCCAGCGTATAGTCGGTCAGCTTCGAGGATACGAGGCGACCCTGTTCGGGCCGTTCCAGCGTGATGGCGATGTCCGCCTCGCGTTGCGATAGTGAGAAAGAGCGCGGCACTGGCACCAACTGGATTTTCAGCTCCGGATGACGCTCGATCAGCCGTCCGATACGCGGGGCCAAAAAGGAAACGCCGAAGCCGTCGGGCGCCCCGACGCGGACCGTGCCGGCGATAGCCGTGTCGGTGCGACCAAGGTTAGCCTGCGCGGCGAGCATTTCCGTCTCCATCCGCTCAGCCGAAGCGAGGAACACTTCGCCTTCGGCAGTCAGCTCGCAGCCATTGGTGCGGCGGGTGAAGAGCCGAGACTTCAGTGCCCCCTCGAGCGACGTCACGCGCCGCGAGAGGGTGGCGTGGTTGAGCCCCAGCCGCTTGGAGGCGGCAAGGATCTGCCCCGTTCTGGCTACGGCGAGGAAGATGCGGACGTCGTCCCAGTTCATGTCCTTAAGTCCTTGCTGCCCGAGTCCCGAACCTACGTCGCCAAATGATCGCCGGTCTTACCGCGCAGAATGATGGGATCGACATCAATGAGTGACAGCGACGTGACCATGTGGGCGGTCGACGTCTTGTACCTGAGGAAATGCGGCGTCTGGAGATGCGCTTCGTAGTCCTCCTGGCTGGCATAGACTTCGAAGATGCAGATTTTTTCTGGACGATCCTTGATCGAGACCGCGTATAAGGTCAGCACGCCTTGTTCGGACGCGACCGACGCCTCGATTTCTTCAGCCAGGAGCGCACGATAGGCATCGAGCTGGGCGAGGTCTATCTCCAGTTCCGCCATTCTCACGACACGTTTGCCGCTCATCGATGGACGACCCTCCTCTTGAGTTCAGCCTCTTGCGCGCGGCTGTCCAGGGTTGCGCCTTGGAGAAGGCCTGCTGGAGGAGTGCTCGCACGTTATGGCTTCGATTTTTGCACAACGGTTGCTTATCGCAATGCATTGATTTGTGCAAATTGAAGTGCGATTGTGGCGCTATCAAGGGAATTCAAGAGGAGGCACATCCATGTACGAGATCGGTCATTTCATTGGCGGCAAGCATGTTGCGGGCAAAAGCGGCCGCAGCAGCAACGTCTACAATCCGGCCACCGGCGAAGTTCAGGCAACCGTGGCGCTCGCAAGCGTCGAGGAAATCCGCGCCGCGGTCGAAAATGCCAAGGCGGCGCAGCCGAAGTGGGCCGCAACTAATCCGCAGCGTCGCGCCCGCGTTTTCTTCAAGTTCGTGGAACTCCTGAACAAGCATATGGACGAGCTTGCCGAACTGCTCTCCAAGGAGCATGGCAAGACCGTCGAAGACTCCAAGGGCGATATTGTCCGAGGTCTTGAAGTCTGTGAATTCGTCTGCGGCATTCCGCATCTGCAGAAGGGCGAATTCACCGAAGGCGCAGGCCCGGCGATCGACATGTACTCCATCCGCCAGGCCGTCGGCATCGGCGCCGGCATCACTCCGTTCAACTTCCCGGCCATGATCCCGATGTGGATGTTTGCCCCCGCAATTGCTTGCGGCAACGCCTTCATCCTCAAGCCCTCCGAACGTGATCCGTCCGTTCCGCTGCGTCTTGCCGAACTGATGATCGAAGCCGGACTTCCGGCAGGCATCCTGAACGTCGTCAACGGCGACAAGGCCGCCGTCGATGCGATCCTGACGGACCCGGATATCGGCGCCGTCACCTTCGTCGGTTCCACGCCGATCGCCCGTTATGTCTATGGTACGGCCGCCATGAACGGCAAGCGTGCCCAGTGCTTCGGCGGCGCCAAGAACCACATGATCATCATGCCGGATGCCGACATGGACCAAGCCGTCAACGCGTTGATGGGCGCAGGCTATGGTTCGGCGGGCGAGCGCTGCATGGCGATCTCGGTTGCCGTTCCGGTCGGCGAGGAAACCGCAAACCGCCTCGTCGAGAAGCTGACGCCGAAGATCGAGTCGCTGCGCATCGGCCCCTACACCGATGAGAAGGCCGACATGGGGCCGCTTGTCACCAAGGAAGCCTATGCCCGCGTCAACAGCCTGATCGATCGCGGCGTCGAGCAGGGGGCGAAACTCGTCGTCGACGGCCGCGGCTTCAAGCTGCAGGGTTATGAAGACGGCTATTTCGTCGGCGGCTCGTTGTTCGACCACGTCACGCCGGACATGGACATCTACAAGACCGAAATCTTCGGACCTGTGCTTTCCGTCGTCCGCGCTCATAACTACGAAGAAGCCCTGTCGTTGCCGATGAAGCATGAGTATGGCAACGGCGTTGCGATCTATACCCGCGACGGCGATGCCGCCCGCGACTTCGCTTCGCGTATCAACATCGGCATGATCGGCATCAACGTCCCGATCCCGGTTCCGCTTGCCTATCACTCCTTCGGCGGCTGGAAGGCCTCGAGCTTCGGTGACCTCAACCAGCATGGCACGGACTCGATCAAGTTCTGGACCAAGACCAAGACCGTCACCGCCCGCTGGCCGTCAGGCATCAAGGACGGCGCCGAATTCGTCATGCCGACGATGAATTAGGATCGAAAAGCAGATCAATACCGATTGGGGGCCACGGCCCCCAATTTTACGATTTTAAGTTGTTAAATTTGTTAACGCGTGCTTCTCGACTTGAGGAAGAGTGGCGAGTTTTCGTCCAGACGCCCGATTGGACCGAATGCCTTTGCGCTTCCGGACGGCAATATCGTCATCACGGGCGAACTCGTGGAATTGGCAGGCGGCGACACTGAAATGATTGCTGCCGTTTTTGCCCATGAAATCGGCCATATCGAGCATAAGCCACAGCCTGTGCCAAACCTATCGCGCCGCCGGCGTCGCGGTCTGGTGATGCTGGTCCCTGGCGACGTCGGATCAGACCTTGACCGGGGGCGGATTGCTGGCGCTTTCCTACTCGCGATCCGCCGAAGGCGAAGCCGATCGCCGGTCCCTCGATCTCATGAGGAAGTCCGGCATGGACCCCCGGCCGCGATCGCGCGCTTTTTCGATACGATCGAGACGAAGCTCGGTGACCACTCCAAAACCAGAATGCTTTTCCACGCATCCTGTGCGCGTGACAGGAAAGAAGCCATCCCGAAATAAGCCGGAGACGCCGACTGAAATCGGACGGCAGCGGCCAGCGGCACAAACGTGAATGCAAATTTCATATTTTGGAATTGTTCAAAACTAGGAAAGCCACTATATAGCTTCCATACGGGCATTGAGCCCACACGATTCAGGAGAACGGCATGCGATTGACGAAGCAGACCAACTATGCGGTTCGCATGTTGATGTATTGCGCTGCCAATGAAGGGCGTCTGAGCCGGATTCCCGAAATTGCCAAGGCGTACGGGGTTTCTGAACTCTTCCTGTTCAAGATTCTCCAGCCGCTGAACAAGGCGGGCCTTGTCGAAACAGTTCGAGGCCGCAACGGTGGCGTCCGACTTGGCAAACCGGCGAAGGAGATCAGCCTTTTCGACGTCGTCAAAGTCACCGAAGACAGCTTTGCGATGGCCGAATGCTTTGAAGACAGCGCAGCCGAATGCCCGTTGGTCGACAGCTGCGGTCTGAACTCGGCGCTTCGCAAAGCGCTCAACGCCTTCTTCGACGTGCTGGCCGAATATTCGATCGACGATCTCGTGAGGGCGCGGCCGCAGATCAACTTCCTCCTCGGCCTGACCGGTGAGGATTACCGCAAGCCCGCAATTAGCGTTCCGGCTGCTTAACCTCCGGCACGTAATAGTCGAATATACGCAAGAACCGCAGTTGCAACATGCAACTGCGGTTCTTGCGTTTTCGGCCTGCCGAATTGAATGCGGAGAGGCTTTTTGCGTATCCAAAAAGCGCGAAATTATACCAAAAGCGACAAAAGTTCAGCCTCATTCGCCCGATTATTTCCAAATGAGGCCGATTTTTGACGGAAAATTTCTAAAGTTGTCCAACTGGAAAAATTTTCTGCGGATACCGTTGCTTTCAGCAAATAAATATCGTTCCATCGGCCCGCTGATCGGGAATATTTGTGCTCGATCTCCAAAGATCAAAAAAGAACAAACCTGGGAAACAAAATTATGAAAAAGCTCTCCGTCCTGCTGGCAGCGACGGCCCTGGCTTCGGTCATGGCGACGTCGGCCTGGTCAAAAACCCTTGTCTATTGCTCTGAAGGTTCGCCGGAAGGCTTCGATCCGGGCCTCTACACCGCCGGCACGACCTTCGATGCGACCTCGCGCACGGTCTACAACCGCCTCGTCGAATTCAAGCACGGCAGCACCGAGATCGAGCCGGGTCTCGCCGAAAGCTGGACCGTTTCCGATGATGGTATGGTTTACACCTTCAAGCTGCGGCCGGGCGTCAAGTTCCAGACCACTGAATTCTTCACGCCGACGCGCGATCTCAACGCCGACGACGTCATCTTCTCCTTCGAGCGCCAGCTAAAGGCCGACAATCCGTGGAACAAGTATGTCGAGGGCGGTTCTTATGAATACGCCGCCGGCATGGGCTTCCCGGAGCTCATCAAGTCCATCGAGAAGGTCGATGACCTGACGGTCAAGTTCACGCTGACGCACTCTGAAGCACCCTTCATGGCCGATCTTGCCATGGACTTTGCGTCGATCCTGTCGAAGGAATATGCCGACAAGCTCGCAGCCGACGGCAAGATGAACCAGATGAACCAGATGCCACTCGGCACCGGTCCGTTCACCTTCGTCGCCTACCAGCCGGATGCCGTCATCCGCTACAAGGCCAACGAGAGCTACTTCAAGGGCAAGGAAAAGATTGATGATCTCGTCTTTGCGATCACCTCCGACGCTGCCGTCCGCGCGCAGAAGCTGAAGGCCGGCGAATGCCACATCATGCCGTACCCGAATGCTGCAGATGTCGCCGAACTGAAAAAGGACGAGAACCTGACCGTGCTTGAAGAAGCCGGCCTCAACGTTTCCTACGTTGCCTACAACACGCTGGTCCCACCGTTCGACAAGGTTGAAGTCCGCAAGGCTCTCAACATGGCGATCAACAAACAGGCGATCATCGATGCCGTCTTCCAGGGCGCTGCAGCGGTTGCCAAGAACCCGATCCCGCCGACGATGTGGTCGTACAACGATGCCGTCGAAGACGACAAGTATGATCCGGATGCGGCAAAGAAGATGCTTGCCGATGCCGGCGTCAAGGATCTCAAGATGAAGCTCTGGGCGATGCCCGTCTCGCGTCCGTACATGTTGAACGCCCGCCGCGCGGCTGAACTGATGCAGGCTGACCTTGCGAAAATCGGCGTCGACGTCGAGATCGTCACCCATGAATGGGCCGAATACCTGAAGCTCTCGTCCGCCAAGGACCGTGACGGTGCCGTCATCCTCGGCTGGACCGGCGACAACGGCGATCCGGACAACTTCATGCACACCCTGCTTGGTTGCGATGCTGTCGGCGGTAACAACCGTGCGCAGTGGTGCAACAAGGAATTCGACGATCTGATGATCAAGGCCAAGACGACGGCCGACGTTGCAGAGCGCACCAAGTTCTACGAACAGGCACAGCTGATCTTCAAGAAGGAAGCTCCCTGGGCAACGCTCGATCACTCGCTCGTCTTCATCCCCGTCAGCAAGAAGGTTTCCGGCTTCGTGCAGGATCCGCTCGGCTACCACCGCTTCGACGGCGTCGACATTTCCGAATAACAAGAACTATGCAAGAATGCCCGGTGAAAGCCGGGCTGGCC
>NZ_FWER01000016.1 GCF_900169785.1 Rhizobium sullae | reverse complement strand
GGCGATCAAGAGCCTGGCGAAAAATCTCGACTCAGAGCTTTCACGCGTTCAGTTCACGCCCGACCTGCTGCCTGCGGATATCACTGGTTCCGAGATCTACTTTAGCGAGGGCGGAAAGGGCGAATTCAAGTTCCAGCAGGGACCGATCTTCGCCAACTTGATCCTTGCCGACGAAATCAACCGCGCGCCCGCCAAGGTACAGTCCGCACTCCTTGAAGCCATGGAGGAACGCCAGGTCACGGTCGGTGGCAAGAGCTATCCGCTGCCGCCACTCTTCATGGTGATGGCGACGCAAAATCCCATCGAGCAGGAAGGAACCTACCCTCTTCCGGAGGCCCAGCTCGACCGTTTCCTGATGCATGTCGAGGTCGGTTATCCCGACGAGACCTCGGAGGCAGCCATCATGCGGCTCAACCGCGACGAGGAAAACGAGGCGCATGGCGGCACGAAGTCGCTATCGCAGGAGAAGCTGAATCCTCAGGCAGTCTTCGACGCCCGCAAGGAAATAGGAACCGTCACCGTTTCCGAACCCGTCGAGAAGTACATGGTGGCACTCGTATTCGCCACGCGCTATCCCGCTCGCTACGACAAGGACCTCGCGCGGTTGCTGCAGGTTGGGGTCAGTCCCCGCGGCGTGATCGGGCTCGACAAGGTTTCGCGATCCTACGCCTGGCTGAAGGGCCGCGACTACGTCACGCCGGACGACGTGAAGGCCATCGTCAACGACGTCTTCCGCCACCGGCTGATCCTTTCCTATGAAGCGCACGCGGCGAACACGACGTCGGACCAGGTGATCGACCGGATCACTGAACTCGTCGCCGTATCGTGAAGGAGGATCCATGCCCGCGGGAAACGGCGTCTATGTTTCGACAGAACAGCTCGTTGCTCTCGAGGTAAGAGCCCGAGACCTGAGCTTCGTCCAGAAGGCACGCAGCCACCAGCAGCTTGCCGGCCGCATGACTTCGGCCATGCGGGGCCGTGGGCTGACTTTCGAGGAGCTTCGCAACTATCTGCCGGGCGACGACATCCGGTCCATCGACTGGCGTGTCACGGCGCGAACCACGAAGCCGGTCGTCCGCGTCTATTCCGAAGAGAAGGAACGCCCAGCGCTGGTTATCGTCGACCAACGCATCAACATGTTCTTCGGCAGCAGGCGATCGATGAAATCGGTGACAGCGGCGGAAGCCGCAATACTCTGCGCCTGGCGGATTCTTGGCTCCGGCGACCGCGTCGGCGGCTTCGTATTCGGCGATGGCGAGATCACCGAGGTGAAGCCGCATCGCAGTCGCAACGCCGTGATCGCCTTCGCGGACCGGATCGCCGAAAAGAACAAGGCACTGAGAGCCGATGCGGCCTCGGCGGCGGCGTCCGGACAGCTCGACGCCGTGCTCGAAACCGTCTCAAATATGGCGCATCATGACCATCTCGTGGTGGTGATCTCCGACTTCGACGGGCATACGGCGCGGACCCGAGACCTTCTCCTGCGCCTCTCCTCCCGGAACGACGTCGTCTGCATTCTCGTCTACGATCCCTTCCTGCTGGAGCTGCCGGCCTCCGGCGATATCGTCGTCAGCGGCGGCGGCCCGCAGGCGGAGCTGGCTCTGCGCACGGCAAGCGTCCGAACCTCGATAGACGCCTTCGCGCGGAACCGCGGACGGGAACTTCGTGCATGGCAGAGCGAACTTGGTCTTCCCATGCTTCCGATTTCGGCCGCCGAAGAGAGCGCGCCCCAGCTCCGGCGCCTGCTGGAGCAGTCCGCCTGGCGGCGGAGGAGGCGCTGATGGAACCGACGGCGAAACCCGATCCGACGACGGAGACGGCGCTACGATCCTTGCACGACATCGCGACGCCCGAGCCGGTTTCCTGGATGCCACAGACCTGGGGATGGGGCGTTCTTGCGGGTGCCTTGTTCGTCATGCTGGCTCTCGCCGGCGTTCGGTTGATGTTGCGGTATCGTGCGAACGCCTATCGACGAGAGGCTCTTTCACTTCTCAGGGGAATCGAGGAGCAGCTTCGAAATCCTGCGAGCCGCCGGGATGGCATTCGAAACCTTGGAGAAGTCCTGAAGCGCACGGCGCTGGCAGCATGGCCTCGTGCAGAAGTCGCCTCGCTTTCTGGCGACAACTGGGTCCGCTTCCTCCACGAGCATGAGGGCGCCGCCGCCGGGGACGCGCTCGCGCGACTTCTGGACGACTTCGAATATCATGGGGCGGAAGTCGTCGCCGACCTGCCTTCGAACGTCTGCGGCGATCTGGTGGTCGCCGCGCGAAACTGGATCGAGCGGCATCATGTACCAGCTTGATCTTCCCTGGCTTCTGCTGGCGCTCCCCATTCCGCTGCTGGTCTGGTGGCTGCTTCCGGCGCGCCGGGAGACTTCTGCCTCGATCAGGCTGCCGTTCTTCGCACAAGTCGCACAGGCAGCCGGCGTACGACCGACGGAGGGTTCGGTGATCGCCCGAAGGACATGGCCCCAGCTCCTGAGCGAGACGCTCGCTTGGTGCCTCGTCGTGCTGGCGCTCGCCCGTCCGCAGTTCGTCGAGCCGCCGATCGAGAAGGTCGAACCCCAGCGCGACATCCTGTTGGCGCTCGACCTGTCGCAGTCGATGGACGCGAAGGATTTTCCGAACGCCGACGGAAAGCCGCTCGCCCGTGTCGAAGCCGTCAAGCAGGTCGTGGCAAACTTCGTCAGCAAGAGGCCCGGCGACCGGATCGGCCTCGTCGCCTTCGGAGACGCGCCCTATCCGCTCGCGCCCTTCACCATGGATCACGCGCTGGTCGAGACGATGATCGCGGAGGCCGTGCCGGGTATGGCGGGGCCGCGCACCTCGCTCGGAGACGCGCTCGGGCTTGCCATCAGGATGTTCGAGAAGACGACCGTGCCGGAAAAGGTGCTCATCGTTCTGACCGACGGCAACGATACCGCGAGCCGGATGCCACCTCTTAAAGCCGCCGAGATCGCGAAGACCAAGGGCGTCGTCGTCCACACCGTCGGCATCGGCGACCCGGCGGCGACTGGCGAAGACAAGCTCGACACGGCGACGCTGCAGAAGATCGCGGCGGGCACGGGCGGCCGCTACTTCTTCGGCGGCGACCAGGCGCAGCTCGCATCGATTTACCAAGTGCTCGACCAGATCACGCCGGAGGATCAGAAGACCCTGTCCTGGCGGCCCCGCGTCGAGCTGTTCCAATGGCCGTTGCTGGCCGCCGTGCTGGTGCTCTCCGGATACCACGCGCTCGCTGGCGCGGTCGGGGTCATGCGCCGGAGGGCCGCCGCATGATCGCAGACTTCCATTTCATCCGCCCACGGCTTCTCGTCCTGCTGCTGCTGCCGGTCCTGATCCTCTGGCTGGCCTCCCGCTCGGGCGACGTCCGGTCGCAATGGAAGGGCATGATCGCGCCACACCTGCTCGACAGCCTAGTGGTTGTGGGGTCGCCAGGCTCGAAGCTCAGGCCGTCTTGGCTGCTGGCGGGTATCCTCGTCGCCGGGATTGTTGGCGCGGCGGGGCCGACATGGCAGCGCGAGCCGCCGCCCTTCGTCGAGGACGCCGCGCCTCTGGTCATCGCGGTCGATCTGTCGCAGACGATGGACGCCATTGACGTGACCCCGTCGCGGATCGAGCGCGCCAAGCTGAAGATCAAGGACGTGATCGATACGAGGCAAGGTGCTCGGACTGCGATCGTCGCCTATGCGGGGAGCGCCCATCTGGTACTGCCGCCGACAGAGGACGCCGCCTTGCTCGAAAGCTACTCCGACGCTCTGGCGACGCGGCTCATGCCGAGGCCTGGCAAGGATACGGCGGCCGCCCTGGAACTGGCGGACAACCTGCTCGAAAAGGAAAGGACGACGGGCACGATCCTGCTGCTGACCGACGGGGTCGAGGAAGCGGCCTCGAAGGCGATCGAATCCAATTCGAACGGCATCGTCATCCTTGGCGTCGGCACGTCGGCCGGCGGTCCGGTCAAGACGCCCGATGGCGGATTCGCTTCCGACCCTTCCGGATCACGCGTGTTCTCGAAGCTCGACCTAGCCAAGCTGGAGGAAATCGGAAAGGAGACCGGAGCCGACGTCGCGACTGTGACCGATGACGACACGGACGTGCGGTGGATAGCGCAGCGAGTGCGCTCGAACTTCGCCCAGAAGCAGGCCAAGGAAGGCGACCGCTGGCGCGACCTGGGCTGGTGGCTGGTCGTGCCGTTGTCGATCGCCATGGCCTTCTCCTTCCGCAGCGGGTGGGTGGTTCGAACCAGCGTCCTGCTGCTGGCGGTCCATCTGTACTTGCCAGGCAGCGCGCGCGCCGGGGGGCTTGCGGACATGTGGCTGACCCACGACCAGCAGGGTCGCATCGCGTTCGAACGAGGCGACTTTGACGCTGCGGCCGGCCGTTTCGCCGATCCGATGTGGAGGGGCGTTGCCCTCTATCGAGCCGGCAAGTTTCAGGAGGCGGTCGACGCTTTCGCCTCCGTCGATACCGCCGAGAGCTGGTACGACCAGGGCAACGCCCTTCTTCATCTCGGAAAATTCGACGAGGCCGTCGCCGCCTACGGCAAGGCGCTTGAGAAGCGGAAGGACTGGGCGGAAGCGATTGCGAACCTCGCCATCGCGCAGCAACTCCTCAAGGCCCAGAAGGAGAAGCAGGAAGAGCAGCCGGAGCAACCGAGCGAAAATCCCGACAGCGTGCAATTCGACGACAAGGGCAAAGAGGGCAAGGAGGGAATGATAAACATCGCCGAGCAGACCTCCGAGATGTGGATCAAGAACATCAAGGTCAGCCCGGCCGACCTGATGGCCCGCAAATTCTCGATCGAGGCCGGGAGGAAGTCGCAATGAGATTGCTCGCCGTCTTGATCGGCCTCCTTGCGTGCGGGCCGGGCTTCGCCGCCGAACCGTTCGGGCGTGCGTCGATCGGAAGCGCCGAAGGGATCGTTCCCGGCCAGCAGGTGCACGTCGTCGTCGACGTGTTCGCGCCGGAATTCTTCACGTCGCCGCCGCAGTTTCCGCTCTTCGACGTGCCGGATGCGCTTGTTACGCTGTCCGGCGACCGCGCTCAGAACCTGGTTCAGACGATCGACGGCGTGCAGTATTCCGGGATCCGTAGAAGCTACGCGGTCGTTCCGGAAAAGGCGGGATCCTTCCCGCTTCCAGTGATCGAGATCGATCTCGGCTACTCGTCCAATGGCAGTCCGGTGAAGGCGATGGTGAATGTCGCCCTTCCCTCCTTCGACGTCGGCCCTTCTTCCCACCAGTCCGCCACGCCCTTCGCCGCCCGCGGCCTGACGATGACACAGTCCTTCGACAGGGATCCGGCGAGCCTGAAGGCGGGCGACGCTCTGGTGAGGACGATCGTCGTCTTTGCCGAGGACACGCAGGCGATGCTGATACCGCCGGTCGAGGTTGGAACGACGGCGGGGGTGGCGCGGTACGAAAGGCCGGCGGCACTTGCAGACGGCGTCGAGCAGCGGGGGATCGGCCGCACCGTCGAAACTGGGAGCACGCGCACCGAGACGGTCGTCTACACGGCCTCCAGCGCGGGACGCTTTCCGCTTCCTGCGATTTCGTATCCGTGGTTCGACCTGGACGGGCACGTCCTGTCGGCCGCGACCCTCCCCGCCACGGACGTCGTAGTCGCGCAGGCCGCGGCGACCGAACGCATCCAGCCAGCGCTTCAAGGTGACGTGGATGGGCCTGCGAGCCGCACGTGGAGAGGCTGGCTTTTGGTCCTCTTGCTGTGCGCCATCGACTTGGCGGTCGCCGCTTTCGCCCGGCGGCGACTACCAGCCATCCGCACCTGGGTGACGCGTGTGCGCGCGCGGCGCCGGAATTCTCCGCGGCGCAGGCTGGGCCGGATGCGAACGGTCATTGGAGTAGGTGACGACCTCGCGGTCTACCGAGCGCTTCAGGACTGGAGCCGCAATCTGGGATATCGGACAGCTTCGGAGTGGGTGGAAGCGCAGGCCTGTCCGCGGCTCTCGGCCCAAGTCGCCATCCTCGAGCGGCGGCTCTTCAGGTCGCGCGACATGCAGTTGGACCGGGCGGCGCTGAAGTCGGCGATCGCCTTGCCGACGGCCGATCGTCGGCCACGGAAGCGCGCCTTGCCCGACCTCAATCCGACGGCTGAAGTCTCATTGTTACGCCTATTGTTACGGTAACAAGCTTCCCTCGCGGCACGCGGGAGCTAAGCTCGGCCCACCAGTTCTGGAGGCAGCGATGGCTTTGGCATTCGAGGACACGACCGCAGTCCGGCAGGACGGCTTGATCTGGATTCCCGGCCGCACGTTCGCGATGGGATCCGACAGCCATTATCCCGAAGAGGCTCCTGTCCATCCCGTGACAGTCGACGGCTACTGGATGGCCGAAACGCCGGTCACCAACAGGCAGTTCAAGGAGTTCGTGGAGGCGACCGGGCACGTCACCATTGCGGAGAAGACGCCCGATCCCAAGGACTATCCAGGCGCACAGCCGGAGATGCTGAGGGCCGGCTCTCTCGTCTTCACGCAGCCGAAGTCGGTCGACGGCCCGGACATCTCGCAATGGTGGACGTTCAAGTTCGGCGCGACGTGGCGGCGGCCGCTCGGCGGCCTGAGCGATCTGCGCGGCAAGCTGGACCATCCGGTCGTGCACGTCGCCTACGCCGACGCTCTGGCCTATGCGAAGTGGGCGGGCATGGACCTGCCGACCGAGGCGGAATGGGAGCTGGCCGCCCGAGGCGGCTTGGACGACGCCGAGTTCGCCTGGGGCGACGAGCTTGCGCCCGGAGGCGTCGCGATGGCCAACACGTGGAGCGGCACGTTCCCGACGCACTCGACAAAACCGAAGGGGCAGCAACGAACCTCGGCCGTCCGATCCTTTCCCTCCAACGGCTACGGCCTCTACGACATGATCGGCAATGTCTGGGAGTGGACGAGCGACTACTGGTCGATGCGTCATCCGGAACCGGCGAAGCACTCGTGCTGCATCCCGAGCAATCCGCGCGGCAGCGACGTCGAAGCGAGCTACGACCCCCGCCGGCCCGCGATCCGAATCGCTCGGCGCGTGCTGAAGGGCGGATCGCATCTCTGCGCCCCGAACTACTGCCGGCGCTATCGCCCCGCCGCGCGCCATGCGGAAGCCGAGGACACCTCCACCAGCCATGTCGGCTTCCGATGCGTCCGGCGCTCCAAAGGAGAATGATGATGAGAACAAGAATCCCGCGTCTGCAGGCATCTGAGGCCCTGCTTGCGTCTCTCGTGGTCGCCTTGCTTCTGATCGCCGGTGGTGCGATCTCGGCGACCGGCGCGCAGGAGGTCCTTTCATCTTGGAACGACACCGCCGCGAAGACGCGGATCATGGACTTCGTGAAGGCCACGACGACTGCGGGCGGCGAAGGATACGTCGCACCGGAAGACCGGATCGCCGTCTTCGACAACGACGGCACGCTCTGGTCGGAGCAGCCGATCTACTTCCAGTTCGCCTTCATGCTGGACCGGGTGAAGACGCTCGCTCCCCAGAACCCGGAATGGAAGGAAAAGGAGCCGTTCAAGTCGGTTCTCGCAGGCGATCCCTCGGGCGTCGTCGAAGGCGGTGAGAAGGGCGTCGTCGATCTCGCCATGACGACGCATGCGGGCATGACCACCGATGAGTTCTCGAAGATCGTCACCGACTGGTTTGCGAGCGCCAGGCATCCGAAGACCGGAAAGCCCTACGACGAGATGACTTATCTGCCGATGCGGGAGCTCCTCGACTATCTGCGCGCGAATGGCTTCAAGACCTACATCGTCTCCGGCGGCGGCGTGGAGTTCATGCGGCCGATGGCCGGGAAGATGTATGGCATCCCTCCGGAACAGGTGGTCGGCAGCATGATCACGACGGAATACGCCGTCGTCGGCGACGTTCCCGTCCTCAAGCGGCTCCCTAAGATCGACTTCGTCGACGACGGCCCCGGCAAACCGGCCGGCATCAACAAGTTCATCGGGCGCCGGCCGATCTTCGCCGCCGGCAATTCCGACGGCGATTACGAGATGCTGCGCTGGGTCACCGCCGCTAAGCCGCCCCGCTTCGCGATGATCGTCCATCATACCGACGCCGATCGCGAGGTCGCCTATGATCGGAAAAGCGAGATCGGCAAGCTCGACAAGGCTCTCGACGAGGCGGAGCGCCGCAACTGGCTGGTCGTCGATATGAAGGCGGATTGGAGACAAGTCTTCGCATTCGAAAAATAGGCGGAAGGATATCCGTATGAAGTGGATCGCCGGGCTGGCGATATGGGAGGCGGCCACACGGACCCGGATCGATGGCGTTGTCGCGGTGATCCCAAGGATTCCCGGCGAGGTTCTGGCCGCTGCTGCACGCACCAGGGCGGACGCCTTGTCCAACGGAAAGCTGCCGGTGTTCGTAGTCTTCCTCGGGCTGATGGCGATCGGGCTTTTCGCCGAGCGGATGTTCGCGCAGTCGAGACGACGCGCGGAGGGATTGCAGGAACGCCTGCTGGCGATCGGCGTGTTCACCGCGGCCATGGGCGCCGTCTTCTTCGCATTCGGCTGGCGCGCCCTTCCACGCATCGTCCTCCTCGTGTCGCTGCTGGCACTCGTGGCCTACCGAACGATCGCCGCGCTTCTCGATGCGGCGGTGCTGACGTCCTCCGTGCGCATGCGGGCTGAGGTCTTCGCCGCAGTCGCGGTGATCGCGGTCGCCGCCGCGAGCCTTGGTAGGCCGTTGTCGGTCGATCCGGCGACGACCCAGGCGATCTCGTTCTGCTTTTCGGTCGGCGACGACGACAGGGACGGCGCCGCGGCGGCCGCTGCCGCGATCCGAACGCAACAGGCCAAGGCGGTGGCGGCGGAGGGTTAGCATGACTGGTCTCGCGACCGAGGACGACCGCCTCCGGATCATGCATGGCGGGCCGTTCTATGAGCTGATGGCGCGGCTTGGCATGAGAAAGCGCGGACGGCGGGCTTTCGTTCTTGCATCCATTTGCTGGATGGTTCCAATCTTCATTTTGCTGGCGACGCGTGGCGGACCCGGCGCCGTTCCCTTCTTGCACGACTGGGGGGCATGGGCGAAGTTCCTGATCGCTCCCGCCCTGCTGACGCTCGCGGAAAAGCCCATCAGCTTCGCTATCGACGAATGCCTCGCCATGCTGTTCCGGGTGCCGCTGGTGACATCCCAGTCGACCCCTGATGCCAGACGCGCGCTTCGAGACGCTAAGGCGAGGACGGCGGCTGCCTTTCCGGAGCTTGTCTGCCTGCTCCTCGCCGTGACGGCGTCGGCCATCAACACCGCCAACTTCCTCGGCGGCGGCGCTCCGGCGTGGGCGGCCTACGATGGCGGTCTTTCGCTATCGGGATCATGGTGCCTGGCAGTCGGAAACACGATCTATTGGTTCCTGCTGACGCGCCTGATCTGGAAGCACATCGTCTGGTCGCGATTCCTGTCAAAGGTCGCGAGGTGCCATCTTCGTCTTGTCGTGACGCATCCGGATGGACACGGCGGGCTGGGGTTCATCGGGCTCTACCCGACCGGGTACGGTCTGTTCACCCTCGCCACGAGCTTTGCGGTCGCTGCCGGCGTCGGCCATATTTTGCAGCGCCAGACCGTGACGCCCGGACTATTCATGGCCGTCTGCGCCGTGTGGCTTGTCGTGGTCGCCATCTACTTTGCGCTTCCGCTCGTGCCCGTCGCTTCGCAGGTGTCGCGCCTGAAACGAAAGGCCATCCTGCTTTCATTGAAGAAGGTGACGGATTTCGAACGAGCGGGCGAGCGCAAAACCCTTGGGGAGAACGCGTTCGAAGACCAGGAAGAGATACAGGCCGGAGCAGGCGAATTCCATGATGTGAAGCCCATCTATCTCGCCTCGATGAAGATGTCGCCGCTGCTGCTCAACAAGAAGAACATCCTGCCGGTGCTCGCGCCCGCCCTGCTCCCGCTGCTCGTGGTCGGAGCTTTCTACCTGCCATACTCGGAGCTGGGGCCGATCGTGAAGCGGCTGCTCCTGCTTTGAGGGGCCGGGGCGGTGCATTGTTACTGTTGCTGTTACAGTAACGAACCTTCCTTCCGTTCCTCCTGAATGCAACGGTGCATCGGCATAAACCTGGAGCACGACATGCTGTCAATCTCCGCCGCTAGTCAGGACCCAATCAGTTGATGCAATTCCGTCCAATCCGAGCACTGGCACTTTTGTGGCTGATCTCCGCCACCTCCGCCGTCGCGCAGGGACAGGCGGCGCCGAAGTTCAAGGCCGAGGTGCCGAAGAGCATCCAGACGCCCGACACTGTCGACACCAGGATCGGAACACTGAAATTCTCCGATGGACTTCCCGACCAGCAGACCGTCCAGAAGGTCTACGACAACATCGATTTCTCCAGAGGCGTCGAAGCCTTCCTCTCGGCGATGCCGGCCGCCTCGGTCTACGCCTTGTGCAAAGGCTTGGAGGACGTTGGAGTTTCGAAGAACAAGGGCGTCGGAATAACCGAAGAGCTGATGGACGCGCGCTCGTTGTTCCTGACGGCGAACACGACCACGGTCTACGTCTTCTTCTGCGTCGATCTGACGGACGGTCCGGTGGTCGCGCAGGTGCCTGCGGGAGTCCTCGGCCCTGTCGACGACGCCTATTTCCGATACGTCACCGACGTCGGCTTCATCGGTCCGGACAAGGGCAAGGGCGGCAAATACTTGTTCGTGCCGCCGGGATACTCGGGAGAAGTGCCGTCCGACGGCTATTTCGTCACCAGGTCGCCGACCAACACCAATCTCGTTCTCTACCGTGCGTTCGTGAAGGACGGCAACATCGCTGAGGCGGTGAAAAACGTAAAGGAACACGCACGCGTCCACCCGCTTGCCGCCGACAAGGCGCCGCCGGAAACCACTTTCGTCAATATCTCCGGCAAGAAGTTCAACACCGTCCACGCCAACGACTTTCACTTCTATGAGGAACTGGACAGCGTCGTTCAATCGGAGCCCGGCGACGCCTTCGATCCGGAGATCGTCGGCCTTCTCTCCGCCATCGGGATCAAGAAGGGCAAGCCGTTCGCCCCCGATGCACGTATGAAGTCCATTCTCACCGACGCTGTTGCCGTCGGCAATGCCACGGCCCGCTCGATGGTGTTCGCGCCTCGGGACGAACGGGCCAAGTTCTATCCCGACCGTCAATGGAACAACGGCTTCATTGGAAACAGCTACCAATTCCTCAACGAAGGCGAGCGCATGCTCGACGCCCGAACCATGTTTCACTATGCGGCCACGGGGATCACGCCTGCCATGGCGGATGCCAAGCCCGGCACCGGCTCTGCGTATGCCTTCTCCGCGAGGGATGCCTCCGGGGCCTACCTCGACGGAAGCAAGACGTACAAGATCACGTTGCCGGCGCCTGTTCCCGTCGGACAGTTCTGGTCCTTCACGGTCTACGACAACCAGACCAGGTCCATGCTGGAAACCGATCAGAAGCTTGCGGGAATCGATAGCACGCAGGCGGGCATCAAGAAGAATGAAGATGGCTCCGTGACCGTATGGTTTGCCCCGAAGGCCCCGTCCGGTCACGAGGCGAACTGGGTGCAGACCATTCCAGGCAAGGGCTGGAACTCCCTGCTGCGACTTTACGCGCCTCTTGAACCGTGGTTCGACAAGAGCTGGAAGCCGGGTGACTTCGAGCACATCGATTGAGCTGACGGATGACGCCGCCGATCTCCATACGGATTGCAGGGCGTCGCAGTTGAAGCGAACACGTCGCAATGATTGGAAGGGACTTCCTATGAGCATGAAACGAGCCGCTGCAGCCGCCGTGTTGGGCGTCACCGCGTTCTACGCGCAATCCTATGGCGCCGCGGCTGCCGAGGCCGTCACCGTCGACAATTTCGTCCGCGCGGAAAGCGATCTCTATTTCAGCAACATCGTCAAGGACGGCGGTTTCGGCAAGTTCAACCATCGGCGCGAACCGGCGACAATCGAGAACCAGACCGTCATCCGCCTCAACCGTGACACGCTCTATTCGGCCGCCATCTTCGATCTCGATGCGGGACCGGTCACGGTCACGCTCCCGGACGCGCAGGGACGGTTCATGTCGCTCCTCGCAATCAACGAAGATCATTACGTTCCCGCCGTGTCGTATGGCGGAGCGACGACATTCACGAAGGACCAGGTCGGTACGCGCTATCTGGCCGTCGCCATCCGAACCTTCATCGACCCGGCAGATCCAAAGGACGCCGACCACGTCCACTCTCTCCAGGAGTCGATCAAGATCGATCAGCCGGGAGGGCCAGGCAAATTCGAGGTTCCACGATGGGACCAGGCCGCCCAGAAGAAGGTCCGCGACGCACTGCTGGTTCTCGCCACCACAATGCAGGACTTCAACAAAGCCTTCGGCACGAGAGCCGACGTCGATCCGGTGCGTCACCTGGTAGCGACCGCCGCGGCTTGGGGCGGCAATCCCGACAAGGACGCCACCTACCTCAACATCACGCCTGAAAAGAACGACGGAAACACCTCGTACAAGCTCGTCGTGAAAGATGTGCCGGTTGACGGATTCTGGTCCATCAGCCTGTACAACGCGCAAGGCTACTACGAGAAGAACCCCTATGACGCCTACTCGCTCAACAACGTGACGGCCAAGAAAAGCGCGGACGGATCGGTCGACATCCAGTTCGGTGGATGCGATGGCAAGATCCCTAACTGCCTGCCGACGTCGAAGGGTTGGAACTATACCGTGCGTCTCTATCGTCCACGCGAGGCGGTCCTGGACGGAAGCTGGAAATTCCCAAGTCCAGAGCCATTAAAATAACTAGACCTGACGCAGCGTCGACGCTGCAAAGGACCAAAAGGGCAACGAAGCATCTCCCAGGCGAGATCGCGCGCGTACTGGACTTGTCGACGCCGACGACGAAAGGGAGGCCGTTCTTGGCGAAGGTTCGCTGCTCGACCTGACCACGCCATCGTGAAGAGAGAAGCCCGGCGGTGGCGATATCAGGGAGGATGTGCTGGGAGCGGCGGGCGGCTTCAGGCGTCCGCCGCGACTCGGACGAGTAGCGTCTTATGATCGGTGCCCTACGACCATGATCCTTTCCTCCTTCATGATCGCTCCGATCACCTGGTCGCCTGCGAGGGCTTGCCATTCCGATGGCGTGTGAAGATTGAGGTCGACTGCGCGGCCCAGAACCTTCTGCAGCTTCTCGAGGGTCGGCCCCAGTTCGAAGACGTCAATATCGCCGACGACCATCAGATCGACATCGCTGTCCGGCCGCTCAAACCCGCGCGCGACCGACCCGAAGATAAAGGCCTGCTCGATACTGTCCTTGAAGGGCTGCAACTCCCGCGCGACCACGTCGGTCATGCCGAACGTCTTCATGCAGATCGACCGGAGGTCGGCGTAGCGTACGCTCGATACGCCGCGCAAAGGTCCGTCTTGTAGGATGTCTCCAATGGGGCCGCATCGAAAACCATGCTCGCGGCCGTTTTCAGCCAGTCGTATCGTTGCCAAGGAATTTCGTAGGTTAGCGACCTGACGAAGGATTCGCCGACGACGACCACGCGCGTTAGCGCGCGGTCGGTTCCTGTCGTTGTCAACCACAAACGCGCCGTCCGTAGCCAGAGGATTCAGCCGTGACCTGCCGGCGCCAGCTCTTCATGCTGGCGTCAGCGGCGGGCTTGCCGGCGGAACATGCCGCCAAGATTCGAGCGCGTGCTAAATTCTCCCTTTATGAAGGATTGAACTTTGCGCCTGTCGCATCGCCTGAGGGGCGGGCGATGCACCGGGCATAGGTTTTTCTCTCCGGAAATACGGTTCCGCGCCTCTGGTAGATTATTCCTATAAGTGCACGCTACTCGCAACGCGTGCAATTGTCAAGAAATATATTCACTAGGTGATCTCTGCGCTCACAACATAAGCATTTTTCGTATTCCAAGATTTCGGGCGCGCGCTGCAGCGCACCATTTCGGCCCTACGCCGCATGCTGCATCGCACGTTTCCTACAGCAGACGCCGGCGCAACCACGAGCCAGTTTGTCGATTTCCTTTTTAACGTCGAACGATTTCAAAATACCTTCAAAATCAACTATAGTAAAGGATTCGCACGGCTGCATAATTACATTCGACACAAAGGATTCACTATATTCTCACATCTTTCATTTAATATCCCATTTTTATACTGCAATGCGAAATACATAGAACGATTTTTCTCGATTTATTCTTATAGACTTCCAATCACGCTCATATTATACTTATAGGTGAAAGCAGACGCTGTAGAGAAAGGAGGAAGCGCCAAAACAGTCCGCGGCAAACCTCGGAGAGGAGCAAGCGATGGTCCGAATTATCGATGTCAAGGAAGTCATGCGCCGCACGGGTTTGGGGAGGACCACCATCTGGCGGAACCGGAAGGACAGGGACAGCGATTTCCCCCCGTGTCGAAAGTTGTCGAAGCGGCGCATCGGCTGGCCGGATGCCAGAATCGACCGGTGGATTCTGCGCAACGCCGTCCCCTCATCCACACACAGGCTACGGCGCCGGCGTCTCGTCGGCCGCCGCCGGTGGTGAGGTCGATGCTGATGAGCGCGTTGCCCAGTTTGTTGCCCCGGAAAGGGCGAAGCGGTTGGGCAACGCCCGGAACTGCTTGAAATGATTGGCGACCCCTGCAGGATTCGAACCTGCGACCACCTGCTTAGAAGGCAGGTGCTCTATCCAGCTGAGCTAAGGGGCCATCCGGCGCTACGTCTGGGCAGCGGCAAAGGCGGCATATCTGAGCGCTCAATGCGTCCAGGGCTGTGTGCGCGTATAGCGGAAATTATCAGGATAAGCCACCGTCTGGCGAGCCGGATCCTTCGGCGCGATCACGCGGTATTCGATGCCGTTGCGCTTGGCATAGGCTTCCGCCAGTTCCTGCGTCTCGAAGGTCAGCTTCACCTGCTGGCGCATATCGCCGGAGGACGTGTAGCCCATGATGGGGTCGATCTTGCGCGGCTGCTCCTGATCGAATTCGAGCACCCAAAGATGCGTCTTTGCCTTGCCGGACTGCATGGCGGTCTTTGCGGGACGGTAGATCTTGGCAGACATCAGCTGCAACGCCTCCGGATATGCGGGCCTGACCCGCTGTAACTTAGCCTTCCACCCCGTCTACGGAATGGTCTTCATCGCCTCTATAACGCGAAGAGATGAATTTTGCTTAGCCGCGAATCCCTCCACTTTCAAGAAAAAAGCCGATCGAGGAGAATGCCCGCCAGACAATGCAGTATTGAGAGTGGAAGACGCGAATTAGATATTGCGGGGCCGGGATGAAGCGTGTATTGCCCCCTCTCACGGAGTGTAGCGCAGCCTGGTAGCGCATCTGGTTTGGGACCAGAGGGTCGGGAGTTCGAATCTCTCCACTCCGACCATTTCTTAAAAATATCTGTCTTCGCAGGCGGCCAATGGCCTGCGCAGGAGCCGTAAATGCAAGTCGAAGTACCCTGCCCCAAGTGCGGCAAGACCCGAATGAACTTTCCGCGCCCGCAGCCGCTCGATAGCGACATCATCACCTGCTATCACTGCGACTTCGAACTCGGCACTTACGGCACGATCAAGCGCAAGATGGCGCTGTTCATGGAGCGGCTGATCCAAGCCAAGGCCAAACCGGTGAAAAAACACTAGTTCGCAGAGAACCGGCGGCGGACGCTTCGGCGCACCGCCTACTTTTTCTTCGTCACCGTGGCGCTCACGACCTTGTCGCCGACCGAGATGCCGGATTTCCTGACGACACCGGCATTCAGCTCGACGACGTATTTCACCTCGCCCATCGAATCGATGATCGCCCGAGAATAGGGAACGGCATTTTCCTTGATGTGGCGGATGGTGCCGCCGCTGTCGATGAAGAGCATGTCGAGCGGCAGAATGGTGTTCTCCATCCACATAGTCACCCGCCGTGGCTGGCCGAAGTCGAAGATCATTCCAGCATCCTCGGCCATTTCCTTACGGAACATCAGGCCGTACTGACGCTGATCATCGGTGGCGGCAATCTCCACTGTGAAATTCAGCATCTTGCCGGAGGCCGTCCGGATCACCAGCGGTTCCTTGTCGAAAGGCGGTTGCTGCTGGGCAAAGGCGGAAGCGGCCAGAATGAAAAAAAGCGCCAGGAAGGCGCCTTTGATGGCATGTATGGCCATGCCGCGAGGCATCAGTGCGACCGGCTTGCCGGGCTTGGCATATCCGGATGGATTTCGGCAGCCATCAGCCCCTTGTCGCCATCGCCGTAGCGCACGAGTACGACCTGGCCGGGGCGAAGCTCCGTCAAGCCAAAGCGGCGCAGCGTTTCCATATGCACGAAGATATCTTCCGTCCCCTCGCCGCGCGTCAGGAAGCCGAAGCCTTTCGTCCGGTTGAACCACTTCACCAGCGCGCGCTCAAGACCGCTCGTCGGCGTGACCTGCACGTGCGTGCGCACCGGCGGCAACTGCGACGGATGTACGGCGGTCGACTGGTCCATGGAGAGTATCTTGAAGGCCTGGTAGCCGCGCTCGCGGCGCTGGATCAACGCGACAATCCGCGTGCCCTCGAGGATCGTCTGGTAACCGTCGCGTCGAAGGCAGGTGACGTGCAGCAGGACGTCCTGCATGCCGTTGTCCGGAACGATGAAGCCGAAGCCCTTGGCGACATCGAACCACTTGACGACACCGGTGATTTCAACGAGGTCGACGGCTTCCCCGGACAGGTCGTCAATATCGGTGAATTCCTTCGATGAAATCCTGTCAGCCATGTCGCCAGCCCCTCAATACGCGTCACACTGTTACGGTTAACTGATTCTTGCAATCAAGATTAACATCTTGGTAACGGATAAGCGCAAGTCCTGTTTTCGGTTATTCCCAACTGCTCATTTTAGTCGCATGTCTTGCCCGAAGCTGACCTCCCGCCACATAACGAAGCAGCCCCCATATTTTAGAGAGGAAATAGAATGCGTTATCTCCACACTATGGTCCGCGTGAAGGATCTGGATGCCTCCCTGCATTTCTACGGCACGCTGTTCGGCCTGAAGGAAATCCGCAGATCCGAAAATGAAAGCGGCCGTTTCACGCTGGTTTTCCTCGCCGCAAACGAGGATATCACAAATGCAGAGAAAAATGGCGCCCCCTGCCTCGAACTTACTTACAATTGGGATCCCGAGGAATATACCGGCGGACGCAACTTCGGCCACCTCGCCTACGAGGTCGACGACATCTATGCGACCTGCCGGCATCTGATGGACAACGGAATTACCATCAACCGCCCGCCGCGCGACGGCCGCATGGCCTTCGTGCGCTCGCCGGACGGCATCTCCATCGAAATCCTGCAGAAGAGCGGCAGCCTTCCGGCGGCCGAGCCGTGGCTTTCGATGGGCAATACGGGCGCCTGGTAGACCGAGGCTTTTGCGAGGCTTGCGGCTTTTGCGATTTCGGATCGCAGCGCCCGCTTCGCGCTTGCCGTAAGCCCGCCCCGCAGGCACTCTCCGGCCGACTCGAAGCGGAAGACGACACGGTTGAGCCGTCCTCCGCACCAACGGAGACCGTCGCTTGCTCACTCTCGATAAGCGGATGCCCGCCGCGGGCGCGCTTCTCATCGCTGTTGCCGCCCTTGCGCTCTCGGGCTGCGTCTCGGACCAGAAGGATCTCGATTCCGCAGCCGGCGTGCCTGCCGATCCTGCGGCCGAGCAGCTTGCCGCGAATACGCCGGGCAAATCCGCCAAGGGCGCCTATCGTGATCCGATGGCCACAGATGTCTCGGGCGCGCCGCCGTCGGCGGCAGCGCAGGATCCGAACGCCGCCGCCATGCCCGCCGGCGCTGCTGCCGCCCAGCCCGCCAATATCGGCGGCTTGGCGATGCAGCCGACGCGCATCAATGCGAACACAATGAGCATCTTTTCCGCCCAGCCGGCGACGCCGCAGAACAACAGGACCTCGACGATCATTCAGCCGGCGGACACCAACGCCTATGCACCGGTTCAAGGCGTCAACGCAGCACGTAGCAGCGTTTTCAGCGCGCCGCCGCCCGTAGAGCCGGCGCAGCAGGGCGAGGTGCTTGTGCCACAACAGTCCTCCGAAAACACCGGCACACGGCTCGCACCCGCCTATCAGACGGCATCAATCGCGACCGGCAGCCTGCAAAGCGGATCGATGAACGCGCTCTACGCCGCTCCGAAGCAGAACCTCGTCGGCGGCCTTGCCGGGCTCCTTGAGAAGGCATCTCTGCAGGGCATGACGCGGGTGGCGCCGAATGGCCTGCACATCCAGAACGGCAGCGTCGAAGTCGGCTGCTTCAAGCCCGCTATGCTCAATGTCATCAAGGCGGTCGAAGCCCATTTCGGCAAGCCCGTCGTCGTCACCTCCGGATATCGCGATCCCGGTCATAACCGCATGGTCGGCGGCGCCGAAGAATCGATGCACAAGACCTGCGACGCCGCAGATATCAAGATCGACGGCATCTCCAAATGGGATATCGCCGGCTATATCCGCTCTCTGCCGGACCGCGGCGGTGTCGGCACCTACTGCCACACCGAATCCGTTCATCTCGACACCGGCAAAAGCCGCGACTGGAATTGGGGCTGCGGCGCCGGACGCGCGAGAACGCCGGGCGCAAGAGCCATCTGACGGCAGCGCAATTTCCTGCATCACGCTGCGGCAGCGTTAGGCTATCCCTCTAAAGAAACACCCGACAGCCTATTGATTCAGCTCGGATAATCGGCCTCTTACACAGCCTCGGATTCCCTGTCATTTTTTTGAAAGAAAAAGGCAATTCCCGCTTGCGGGATTCAAAACGCCTGACTATAAGGGCGCCACCACGAAGGAAGCGCCCTTCGTCTATCGGTTAGGACACCAGATTTTCATTCTGGGAAGAGGGGTTCGACTCCCCTAGGGCGTGCCACTTTCTCTTTTCATTTTTCCCGTTTGCCAGTACCCTTGCGAAAGCGGCTGCGCGTTCCCATTTGCAGTCGACGCAGCGCGCCCTTCGTCTATCGGTTAGGACGACAGATTCTCATTCTGTAAAGAGGGGTTCGATTCCCCTAGGGCGTACCACAATTCTCGACAATCGATCTTTGTCTTCAGTATTCGCCGCTTTTGTCGAAGTAGCGGAAATCAATCTTGCCATCCGCGCCTTTCCGGTCCACTACCGTCACTTCCGGCCCAAACAATCGGAGCGCCCTGCCCGCGGCAATACGCCGGGTAGCCGAGCGAACCCGGGGCATGAAGCACCATTGGAGTAACAGCTTATGAGCAAGGATGCCAAAGTCGCCCTGATTACTGGCGTAACAGGGCAAGATGGAGCCTATTTGGCCCAACTGCTTTTGGATAAAGGTTATATTGTTCATGGGATCAAACGCCGGTCTTCCTCCTTCAATACCGGCCGGATTGAGAACATCTATCAAGACCCGCACGAAACGAATGCGCGTTTTTTCCTGCACTACGGCGACATGACGGACGCCACGAACCTTATCCGTATCGTGCAGGAGACAAAGCCCGACGAGATCTATAACCTCGCCGCCCAGAGCCACGTCCAAGTCTCTTTTGAAACGCCGGAATATACCGCAAACGCCGATGGAATAGGCACTTTGCGGCTGCTCGAAGCTATCCGAATCTTGGGTCTGGACAAAACCACACGCTTCTATCAGGCCTCCACTTCCGAACTCTATGGCTTGGTTCAAGAAGTGCCTCAGCGGGAAACGACACCCTTTTATCCCCGGAGCCCTTACGCCGCCGCCAAGCTTTACGCTTATTGGATCGTCGTGAACTATCGTGAAGCTTACGGCATGCATGCATCCAACGGCATTCTGTTCAACCACGAAAGCCCCCTTCGTGGAGAAACCTTCGTGACCCGTAAGATCACCCGCGCTGCGGCTGCTATAAAGCTCGGACGGCAGGAAAGGCTTTATCTTGGCAATCTCGATGCCAAGCGGGACTGGGGGCATGCCCGCGAATACGTACGCGGCATGTGGCTGATGCTCCAGCAAGATCAGCCCGACGACTATGTTCTAGCCACCGGAGAAACGACACCAGTCCGAACCTTTGTCGAATGGGCATTTGCCGACATCGGTATTGATCTCGAATGGAAAGGACGCGGTGTTGAGGAAAAAGGTATCGACGCGGCGACGGGACAAGTTCTCGTTGAGGTCGATCCGCGCTATTTCCGGCCGACCGAGGTCGACTTGCTGATTGGAGATCCAACCAAGGCTCATGAAAAACTCGGTTGGCATCATGAGACCGGCGTGCGTGAACTGGCGCGTGAGATGGTGCAGGAAGACCTTCGCGTGATGCAATCCGATGTCGTTGCGAAGGGCGTGTAATATGACAGGCTATGCTCTTCGCGGGAAACGCATTTGGGTGGCTGGCCATCGGGGGATGGTAGGATCCGCTGTTGCCCGGCGCCTTCAGCAGGAAAGCTGCGAAGTCCTGACCGTTCGTCGTGATGAGGTCGACCTGCGCGATCAGGCCGCAACCATGTCATGGATGATGAGAGAAAGGCCACACGCAGTCATACTGGCGGCTGCCAAAGTCGGCGGCATTCTTGCCAACGACACGAGACCGGCGGAATTTCTTTATGACAACCTGATGATAGAGGCCAACATAGTCGAGGCTTCGCGTCAGGCCGGCGTTGAGAAGCTTCTCTTTCTTGGCTCGTCGTGCATCTATCCCAAGTTCGCCGAGCAGCCGATTGCCGAAGAGGCGCTGCTGACGGGCTCGCTTGAGCCGACCAATGAATGGTATGCGATCGCCAAGATTGCGGGCATCAAGCTGGCGCAGTCCTATCGCAAGCAATATGGCTGCGAGTTCATATCCGCCATGCCAACGAACCTTTACGGCCCCGGCGATAACTTCGATCTGAACTCCAGTCACGTGCTGCCCGCGCTTATTCGAAAAGCGCACGAGGCCAAGTTGCGCGGCGATAAGGACATGGTCCTCTGGGGCACTGGATCGCCGCGCCGGGAGTTTCTGCACGCCGATGATTGTGCCGATGCTCTCATCTTCCTCATGAAGAACTATTCGGGCGACAGTCATGTCAATGTCGGCAGCGGAACCGATCTTTCCATCCTGGAGCTCGCGCGGCTAGTGTGCAGGATTGTGGGCTTCGAGGGCCGGATCACCCACGACCTCTCCAAGCCCGACGGCACTCCTCGCAAACTAATGAGCGCGGAAAAGCTGCGCTCGATGGGATGGGTGCCCCGCATAGATCTGGAAGACGGAATACGGTCAACTTATGAGTGGTTCCTGGTGCACCGCGCAACTGAGGAAGCAAAAGCAAACCGGCAATAATTTCAAAATTGCTTCTTTGCGGCGGAATGCTAGCCGGAGGCGGCAGAACACTGCACTGGGATGGATTGACACGTCACGGAATTCCTAACAGAACCCTGCGACTTGAAGTGATCTCAGTGCCGGAGCTATGCCTATGCAGGGAAGCCAGCTAAAAGTGGTGGTCGTCAATCTGGCACGGTCTGCTGACCGGCGCCAGCAGATGGCTGCTATCCTGTCGCCGCTGGGCATTCGTTTTGAATTCTTCCAAGCAATAGATGGCAGGGCGGGGAAGCACGCGCTGTTTGACCGGGTAGATCAGCGTCTTGCTGAGGTCCGGCGAGGTTTTACCTTGAATGGAGGTGAGATGGGCTGTTTTGCCAGCCATTACCTTCTGTGGGAGCGTTGCGTTCGAGAAAATACGCCGCTTCTCATTTTCGAAGACGATGTTGCGATTGATGATAGCTTTATGAAAGCATACTCGGTCACGGGCGAGAGGATAAGCCGACTTGGCCTTATACGTTTTTCTGGCCACAAGGAGAGAGCTTTTACCGAGTACGAAAAAATCGATGATGGAGTGAAGATCGTCCGCTTCCTTAAGGGTCCAAATGGTACGTCCTGCTACGCCGTGTCGCCAAAGGCGGCAAAGAGACTGTTGGCTAAAGCCTCAACATGGTTCGAGCCGGTGGACCTGCATTTGGATCGGTTTTGGACCCATGGCGTAGATAGCCTGGGCCTCTTCCCTTACCCCGTTAGTCACATCGCAAACACCGCAGAACAATCTGAAATCTGGCAAGGAGCTCAACGAGCGCCAAAGTCCCGGAGATTCCGAAAGCTCCGGGCAATATATCGCGCCCGCGATGACGTCCTTCGCTTCCTCGCAAATTTGCCCTACCTGCTGGGCACGTCTAAATACCTCCCCGCCGAGGTCAGCCAACCAATTCCAGAGCGTCTCGAAGAAAACTCATAGCACCATGGTTGTCATAACGCATATCGTCGGCGGATTGGGTAACCAAATGTTCCAATATGCTGTCGGACGTTCGCTGTCTGTCAGTACCGGCCAGACATTGAAGCTGGACCTCGCGTCCATGAAGAAATACACCCGCCGGGAATTTTCACTGCAGCAGTTTAATATCCACGCAGACTTGGCTCGCCCCCACGAGACCCCTGTGACGCGTTCACGAGGCTTTCTCCGGCGAGCATTCCAGCTCATTCAAAGACAGAGCCCGTGCCAGCATATCATCGAGAAGGCACACACATTTGACCCAACCGTTATGAGCCTTGGCGGCTCATTGTACTTCGACGGTTACTGGCAGAGCGAAAAATACTTCGCATCGATCGCCAACACGATTCGGAGCGACTTCAGTCTCGCCGCACCCTTGAGTTCCGGAAGGGAAGCCATCTTGTCGCACATAAGAACAACAAATGCTGTTTCAGTACATGTTCGACGCGGCGACTACGTTACAAATCCCTCTGCAAACGCAACCCACGGAACCATAGAGCCTGGCTGGTATGAAGCTGCGATGCAGCGGATGGCGGAGCGGACGGATGATCCAAGCTTCTTCGTATTCTCGGATGACCCCGCTTGGGCGCAGCAGAATCTGAAATCGTCCTGGAAAATGACCTTCGTTGAGCCACAGCAGGACGGTCGAGATGGCGAGGACATGCACTTGATGGCCGCATGCCGCAACCATATTACGGCAAACAGCACTTTCAGTTGGTGGGGAGCTTGGCTAAACGCTAATCCAGCGAAACATGTGATAGCGCCTTTACACTGGTTCCGGTCGCCGTTGCACGACGACAAGGATCTCATCCCGGCGGCTTGGGAGCGGGTTTGACTTGCAAAGAGTGCCTGCCGCGCGCTAAGCGCTTTTCACACGACGGATAGGTGATGGCAAACAGCAGTACAACATTCAAGGTAATCAAGCGCGTCTTTGCGGAAAATGGACGCGAGTATGCATTGCAGTATTCGATTGCGATTGCATGCCTCGTTATCATCTCCCTGTCGACAGCGTTCACCGCTTGGGTCATGAAGTCCGTTATCAACGAGGCATTTGTTGAGCGCCGCGCCGATCTCGTCTGGGGCATCTGTGTGGCAATTTTTATCGCCTTCGTCTTGCGCGGGTTTGCGAGCTACGGTCAGGCGGTCATTCTCTCCAAGATCGGCAACAACATAGCAGCTCGATACCAAGTTCGCGCGTATTCCCATCTCCTCAAGCTTTCGGTCGGATTTTTTAATCAACTGCGATCTGGGCGGGTCGTCGCTCAATTGGGACAGAATATCAACGGCGTTCGTCAGGTGATGAACCTTACCATCACTTCGGCGGCACGAGATCTGCTTACGTTTGTGTCGCTGGTTGGCGTCATGTTTGTGCAAGAGCCTTGGCTGAGCCTTTTCGTCTTTCTTACGGCGCCGCCGCTGGGCTATGGACTGCGCAAACTGTCTAGGCGCCTTCGCGCTGTCACGCGAGAAACCGCTCATGCCGGTAGTCACGTGTTTGGTGCCATTCAGGAAACGATTCAGGGCGTTGCTATCATCAAAGCGTTCACGCTAGAGACAGAACTCGAGCGGAAGATGGACGGGCTGATTGGGTTCGCCGAACAGCGCGCGAATAAAGTTGTCCGTGTCTCCGAGCGGTCCGGACCACTGATCGAGATATTTGCAGGTTTCGCTGTTTCGACCATCATGGCCTACGCGGCCTACCGTTCGATCTATCAGGATGTTCCCCCAGGCGGATTTCTGTCATTTCTGACGGCCCTTTTGCTGGCCTATGATCCGGCCAGGCGCCTCGCACGCCTGCCAGTTCAACTGGCAGCCGCAGTTACCAACGCTGAAATGGTCTATGAGATTCTCGATACAAAGCCGCATCAGCGTGACCTGCCCGATGCGAAGCCGCTGGTCATCACCGATGCCCGCATTGAATTCCGCAACGTCTCCTTCGCCTACGGTCAGGACGAGATCCTTCGTGATATCAGTTTTGTCGCTGAAGGCGGAAAAACGACTGCACTTGTCGGTCCTTCTGGCGCCGGCAAGTCGACCATCATCACGCTTGTTCCGCGGTTCTATGATCCAAGGAAGGGACAAATTCTGATCGACGGTCAGGACATCGCCCATGTGACGAAGCAGTCGCTGCGCGAGCAACTGGCCTATGTCTCGCAGCAGCCCTATCTGTTTGAAGGCAATATCCGCGACAATATCCGCTACGGTCGTCCAGAGGCGACCGATGAGGAGGTCGAGCGCGCCGCGAGCCTCGCCTACGCCCATGAATTCATTCTGGCCCAACCCCGGGGCTATGACACGCCCGTCGGCGAAAACGGCGTGACGCTTTCGGGTGGCCAGCGCCAACGCCTTTCTATCGCGCGCGCGCTTGTCCGCAACGCACCGATCCTCCTCCTCGATGAGGCGACGTCGGCGCTCGATACCGAATCGGAAGCTGCGGTGCAGAAGGCGCTCGATGAAGCGATGGTTGGAAGGACCGTTGTTGTCATTGCCCATCGTCTCTCCACTGTCGTCCGTGCAAATAAGATCGTGGTCATGCAACAGGGCCGGGTCATGGAAGAAGGCAATCACGATAGCCTCACCCGGAAGGATAGCCTCTACGCACGGCTTGGGCGTCTTGATCATACATACAGGGTCGCAAGATGATCATTGCCGGCTTCGTTTCGACCTCGCCGACGTGGGACTGGAGTCGGCAGTTCCCAGATGGGATAGCCGAATGGGAGGGCGTTAAATTCCTCATTGGAAAGAACGTGCAAGCTTGCGATATCTTGTTCGTATACGATGGCTTTTCGGAGCCGCTCCTCGAAATTAACACTCGCTATCGAGCCTTTATCGCATCGGAGCCTGCGAGCGTTAAGACATACAATCCAAAGTTCCTCGAGCAATTCGACGCGGTCTTCACGACCGACAGGCGCACCGCCCATCCAAATGTAGTTTTCACGCAGGTTGGACTACCTTGGCACGTTGGTGCATGGGATGTTGATGGCAAGTTGCGTGCGAGAGCGCTGCCATTCGAGGAATTGGAAAACCTCCGCCCTCAAAAGACCAAGCAGGTTTCCATCGTGTCCTCTAACAAGGCGTTTACGGAAGGTCATCGCGAAAGGCTGGAATTTGTAGCGCGCGTCAAATCCTATTTCGGAGAGGAAGTCGATGTATACGGGAGAGGCATCAATAGTTTTGCCGATAAAGTCGAGGTGTTGTCCGACTACCGCTATCACATTGCGATCGAGAACTCGGTTTTCAAAGACTACTGGACCGAGAAGCTAGCCGATCCTTTGCTGACACTCACCTATCCGATTTATCATGGATGCCCAAATATCCTTGAGTACTTTCCTGAAGGCTCACTGACGCCGATCGATATTTCCGAGCCAGATGAGGCGATACGGACCATAGCAAAAATTGTAGGTTCAGACGCAGCTGAAAATGCAGCGTCACTACTTGGCGAGGCTCGGCGCCGCGTTCTCCACGAGCATAATCTTTTTGTTTTGCTGGCCGGAATTGCCAAAGCCTCATTGAATGAGACGTTGCCCTATACAAAATGCGTACTCCGCTCCGAGCACTCGAGCGAGTCGCGAACAAATAGGCTAAGAAAGTCTGTAGAGAGGCGTATTAACAAGCTGAGCAGGTTTTTTACGGGGCCGCAGCATCGGTAGCCCTACTCTCCATCCAATGAAATACCTGGCTAGGTGGGAGCAATGCAGCTGAAACTGAGGCGCCGAAAATAGGAACAAAAGGACCGCGCATGTCACAGCTCGAGTTTTTCATCAGCAAAGCAGTCCGATTCCCGCCAAAACTGGTGAAGCAAACTTTCCGCCGGATTAAACGCTTTTACAAGACACGTATTGTCCGAGACGAATTCACAGTAGAAATCCGCCGCTGGTTTAAGGACAACGGCGACGCAACCTTGCGTCTTGAGTACGATCTCTCAGAGGAATCAGTTGTTTTCGACCTCGGCGGTTACGTCGGTGACTTCGCAGAGGCGATGTCACAAAGATACAATTGCTATGTCTACGTTTTCGAGCCCAGCCGCGAGTTTCACGATAAGTGCCTAGAGCGATTCCGCGACAACCCGAAGGTTAGGTGCTTTAACTTCGGCCTGGGTGACGCCGATGGTCACTTCGTTCTCTCACAGGACCTAGACGGATCGTCAACGAAGCGCCACGAACAACCTGAAGGTGGAGAACTGGTAGAAATCAAAAATTTCTCGACTGTCTTCGCCAGTCTCGGGCTTGAAAGCATCGACCTAATGAAGATCAATATAGAAGGTGGAGAGTATGATATATTACCGCACCTGATTCAGACCGGCCTTGTTGAAAAGATCAATCATATTCAAGTTCAATTCCATAATTTCGTGCAGAACGCGAGGAAACTCCGCGAAAACATTATATCTGGATTAAAGAGAACACATGAAAGAGACTGGTGCTATACTTTCGTCTGGGAAAGCTGGTCACGTAGGAGATGATCCAAATCACCACCAACAAAAAGCGTCCTCAAGCCCGTGAGCGAAGTGCATTCCCAAAAGCGGCCAGAACCTAAGAACCAATTGATGAAAGTACCACGGAACATTTTTGAAAGCCTCGTCTCAAACGCGGGATTGCCAATGATCTTTGTTCACACTCCCAAGTGTGGAGGAAGCTTTGTCGGCCAGGCATTTGCTCAGCGGCTAACGCGTTGCCCGACCTTACGATGGCCAGAAGCAAAGGGGCATAAAACTTACCTGGAATATCGGGAAATCTTCGGCAAAAGAGGCGTGCATCTCTCGGACTTTGTCATTTTCACGGTGATCCGCAACCCATGGGACTGGCACCTATCCTGGTACAACTACGTATCAAAGGACACGAATGGAACGAAGTCGGGGATGCGACTGGAGCACGAGCAGATCAGGAACCTTACATTTTCAGAATATACCAAGTGGTTAGAAGACCAGCAGCAGCCAAGATCTCCGAACGACTACGCACGGCGGCAAGTCAGCGATTGGATCATTGACGAAAACGGAGATGTTGCGGTCAATGAAATTCTCCGTCAGGAGGCGTTGCAGGATGAATTGTCGGCACTTAAACGGAAGTACGGCTTATACATAAACATTCCAACGGGGAAGCGCGTCAACGCCTCGCGCCAGACCGATGATTATCGAAAAGCCTACACTACGGAAGATGCCGAACGAATAGCGCGCCGCCATTCACGCGATCTTACCCTCTTCGGCTATCGTTTTGAGTAGTTGCCCCCTGATACCGTCATTGGCGTAAGACACCCGTAGCGTCTTTTCTGTTTTTGCTCTATGTCGCCGCAGGCGACGGAACCCGCAAATCAAGACGTCACTAACCCCCTGTTTGCTTTGGCCCCTGCTCGACTGGAGCCGGCCAAGACTGAGGAACATAATGGGCATTCGATCAGGTATCGTAAACGCTCTTTTGAAGAGCGATCGAGTTGTAACAGATTGTTCTTCTCAGGAAGAGATCGCAGCCACATTGCGGCTGCTCCGCCCTGCCCTCACCGGATTGGATTTCGTTCGGATCGGAGGTTTTGGCGATGGGGGATATCTCGTGCCAAACGATCTTGCGGGCATAAAATATTGTTTTTCGCCCGGCGTATCGGAAGTAGCCGATTTCGAAGAACAGCTGGCCTCAGATTTTGGGATTTACTCGTTTCTCGCGGATGCGAGCGTGGACGCTCCGCCGGCCGACAACTCTTTCTTTGACTTTGAAAAGAAATTTCTAGGCTGCAGAGACCAAGCTGAGTTTATGAAGCTGTCCACTTGGATGGAAAAGAAGATCCCGGCTGGAGATGCCGGCGATCTGATTCTTCAAATGGATATCGAAGGCTCGGAGTACGATGTGTTTATCGATTCATCGATTGAAACACTGCGAAGGTTCCGGATTATGGTCGTGGAGTTTCATGGAATGGACATGATGTTTCAGGCCAAATCTCTCAAATTTCTCAAGGCAATATTTGAAAAACTGGCCGGCGAGTTCGTCGTTGCCCATATTCATCCCAACAACTGCAAGACGGCTGTGCAACGCTTCGGAATTAGCGTTCCTCCCGTCATGGAAGTCACGTTCTTGCGAAAAGATAGGGTGAAGCCCGTCCGCGATGGCGACGTCCTTCTATTCCCGCATGAACTCGACAGGAAGAACGTACCGTCCAAGGAGGACGTCATTCTCCCGGACATTTGGTGGAAGCAAGTGCCCTAAATTGATCTCATCCGTTTAGGAACCCCTAACATCACTAGGCCGTCTTTATGAAGGTATAGATGCCGCAGCCTTTGATGCGCTTTGCAACGGTAGACTTGATATCGGCGTTGACGACCAGGCCGCCGTCGGCATCATCGACATAATCGAAGCGCTGCAGCGTCATGTGAGACTTGATTGGTTCGAAGTTCACAACGCTTTCGGGGTGGAAAGCGCGTTCGCTATTGAAACGAACCTCATCCCGATCCGAAATCGGAACACCGAGATAAAATACGCCACCGGGCTTCACCATCCGAACAAGATTGGCAACGCCCTTGATATGACCGTTCACATCGATCGGATCGTTGTATCGGCCAAGGCCGAAGTGTTCCAGTGCGTGCAGGCATGATAGCGAGTCGGTGATTTCTGTCCCGGCATCGTTCATCAGGTCGGCTTGCGTAAAGACAATGTTCGGGTGCGCTTTGAGCGGCAGTGGCTGGAAGTCGAATACCTCGATCTCGCGGAACGACGCGACATGCGCCACGAACCCATCGATGCGGGATCCTACGTCAATGTGCCGTTCCGGCTTCCTCTCGTTCACGAACGACGCCACCAAAAGGTCCTGATGGAAGTAATGCCCGCTCGCCTTTCCAGCGGTGGACGTGTAGTTGCCGAGCACCATTGCGGATTTGGATATGACACCGCCCTGGGTAAGCCATTCTGACCGATGACGCAGATATCTCGGCAGATGACGATAGTTACCCCATGACCGATAATTGACGCCCGCCAAACTTAGAGCGGTTTTAATCGCCCGTCGCACTCCCATAAGATCCCCCTCAAGTGCAAAAACAACGAGAGCGTGTTATCTCAAAGATCGCGCGGCTGTAAAGCTATACCTCAAGGTGCAGGGGTTCCGTAAACAAGTACCTCTTCCAGCGTGGTGGTAATGGCCGCGATCACTACATTATTGACGTGGGGATCACTGGAACAACCGGCGCATTGGTGAAGTCGCAGGTGACAGCTGATCACTTGGGTACCTCCTGGTCTCGATGCCAATCCAAATTTTCGCAAGCATTGCAAAGTGTCACAAGCCAATGCATTCGGATTTATATCTGCTCAGAATTGTATGAAGGGCGGGATTATCAGCCGTTTCTTTCTTTAGCGGAAAGCGAACGCCACCGTTATGAGTTTCATCCCCCATACTAGTCACGCTTTCTCCAGCACAGGCTCCAATTTCCGCCTTCTCCACAAGCCTCGAAAAAATCTGCATTTTCGCATTTTGCCGCTTGCGGTGCACAATGGTGCTGACTATAAGGGCGCCACCACGAAGGAAGCGCCCTTCGTCTATCGGTTAGGACACCAGATTTTCATTCTGGGAAGAGGGGTTCGACTCCCCTAGGGCGTGCCATTTTCCCTTTAGAATTCAGGGCATTTTGCTAGACCCGCCGCGCGGTCCTCTCTGGCGTCTGTGCTTCTTTTCCTTGCCCGCAAGCCTCGCGTAACGTCCGGGCTTTATGAGCCTTGCAAGCGGTCTGCTTCGGTCCTTCGGAGCGCCGGCCACCGTCCTCGCTGTTGGAAGCGTGCCACGCGTCAAATGGCTTGAGAGAGGCGTCTGAAGGGGAGAAACATTTGCCGCGCGTGTCGATCTGCATCCCGGCCTACAAGCCTGATTTCTTTGAACTCGCCTTGAAGAGCGCCATCGCACAAAGCTTCGCTGATACGGAAATCATCGTGTCGGACGATTGCCCAACAGATGCAATCGAGAAAATCTGCGAGAGATACTCGGGCGTTGTCCACTACAGCCGCAATCCGAATCCTGCCGAATACAAAAACGTCATACGGCTCGCTGGGCTCGCCAACGGCGAGTACATCAAATATCTCTTCGACGACGATGTCCTTAATCCTTTCTGCATCCAATACCTGCTCCAGGCGCTCGAGGCGACGCGGGACAGAGGAACGAGACTCGCCTTCTCGCCGCGCTATTTCATCGACGAGAAAAACCAGGTGACGAATCTGGGCAACGGGTTGATGGTCGAAAGTTCCCTCAAGGTGATCGAGGGCCGAGATTTCATACGCATCACAGCCGTCAAACATCATAATCTGCTTGGCGAGTTCTCGTCGGTGCTGTTGAGAACAGCCGATTGCTTCGATGAAGCCGGCCGTTTCAGTCTATTCAAGGTCGTCGACGGCATCATTTCGGGGCCGCTCGATCTTTCGTCCTGGGTTGGGCTCTCCCTTAAGGGAGCGATCGTTGGTCATCCCATGCCCCTCTCCTACTTCCGCCAGCACTCCAATTCGCAATCCAATCCGGCGACCAACCGCTATTTCATCTATTCCATCATCTATTACGAGGAAGTGCTCGAGCTTGCGATCGCGAACGGCTTCCTGCAGCCCCCCGACCTGCCAATCGCCTATCGCAACCTCATTAATCACTACTCCTACTGGAGAGAATCGTTCCCGGAACTAGACGAACGGATCGCCCGCATCAGCACGTTTCTCTGAGTCCCAGGTAGGCGCAACCGACATCGCAAAGGACAGAACGACAATGGACGGAATCACAGGATCAGGGATGCAGAAGGTTATTGATAGCGCTGCGGCACTGAGATCGGCGGTTGCGGCGAAATCAGGCATTCACGAGCTGAAGCTGCGTGCGCTGCTGGAACGCGGCAACGAATTGAAGGTCGCGACGGAATACACCGCCAATTTGCCCCCGATCGAAATCGGCAGCATCACGCTTGTCGACCAGGTTGTCCTGGTGCTGCTCGCCAAGATCGTGAATCCCCGGAAGATCATCGAAATTGGCACCTATAAGGGGTTCACAACCCGGCTGTTCATCGAAAATACGCCGGAAGGCTGCGACGTGGTGTCCATCGATCTGCCCAAAGGCCTGACGGCGCATCTCGCCGAGACAGATGAACGCAGCGCCTTGTCGTCTGCCGAGCAGAATGACGATTATCTCCGCAAGCGCCAGGAGATCGACGGGGAAATCTACCTTGCATCGATCACCGAGGCGCAAAGAAAACGCCTGACGCTTGTCAAGGAAGACTCAACGAAGATCAATTTCAAGGAAGCCTTCCAGTCAGCCGAGATGATCTTCATCGATGGCGGCCATGAGCACCAGATCGTGCGGGCAGACACGGAAAATGCATTCGGCATTGTCAAGAGTGGCGTCATCGTCTGGCATGACTACAGTTCCAAGATCCACGGCGACGTCACCGAATACCTGGCGGAATTCTCAAAATCACAGGCAGTCTTCCATGTAGCAGACAGCCTTGTGGCTTTTGCGCTGGTCAATTTCGAGCTCTGATCATGAGTGTGACCGAGATCAAAATCGGCAGTCTGCTGACAAAGGACGAGTTCCGGGAGCTCACGGCGTCGGACGACCGGATCGCCTATACCCATCTCGTGCTCAGGCTCGGCATCCACGCGGGACTGCTCTTCGCGATGGTCCGCGCATGGGAAGGTGGCTATCCGGCGCTTGCTTTCGCAGCCTTTTATCTGAACGCCGTCCTGTGGCAGTTCGCCGGCTATGCCGGCATCGGCCATGAGCTGTTTCACAAGAAGGTCTTCAGCAGGAAATGGCTGAACACTCTGTTCTTCAAGCTGTTTTCCTATGTGACCTGGAACAATCCGAGCTACTTCGAAAAGAGCCATCAGTTCCACCACACTTCCACTTTCCATGAGGATGACAGCGAAATCTATCGCGATTTTCCGCTCGATTTATTGGGCGCAGCACGTCTGATCCTGCTTGATTATCAGAGCCTTTGCAGACGAATTGTCTATGCGCTCTGCAATGCCTTGGGCTACGAGGCCTATTTTGGCAGGGGCATCCGGTTGAAGGCAATGCCCGCCGAACGGGGCGGCGCCCAAACCGACGCAGTCTATATGGTTTTGCTCAACGTCGTCTGGCTTGGCCTGTTTCTCCTCATGACCCGCTCACCCGCTCTGACGCTCATGCTTTTCATTACGCCGTTCGTCGGACAACTCCCCAATCGCGTCCTGGCGCTTGCGCAGCACGTTGGTCTTGAGGACCACAAGGACGAAAGCGCGCTTCTCTTTTCAAGAACGGTCAATCTGCCGGCACCGGTTGCATTCTTCTATGCCAACATGAACTACCACGCCGAGCACCACCTGCTGCCGTCGGTGCCTTACTACAATCTGCCCAAGTTGCACGATATCCTGAACGCCAAGCTCAAAACGGAGCGTGAGGAAAAGGAATTCAGCTATCTATTCACTCGCGACTTTTGGAGCTCGGTGGGAACATCGGCAAGGCTGGAAGTCGACGCCGTGACGGAATGACGGGCTGGAGATTTTATACTCCAGTCCTCTCAACGAGATTATGCCTTGGGCGTCAAGACCATGAAGCGCATGACGTTCGGCCGCCCTTCGGAGCAAATGAGGTAGCGGTTGTCGTCGGTAAAATCGTTCAATTCCGGAAACTGCGTGAGGTCCCTGACCGCAGGCGCAATGAATTCGACATTGAACAAAGCTGAAGCCGAAGTGAGGAACCGCGTGTACTTCTCCCAGAAATCCTCGACCCAGTTGTGTATCTCTATGACGATCGTCGCCTCTCTCAGAGCCGCCAAAGAGCCGTCGTCGAAGATTTCGAATTCCGCACCCTCCGCGTCAACGAGGACGACTACTTTCGTCAGGTCAAGGTGGCTGAGCTTTTCGTAAAACAGCCTGTCTGCGGCGCCGAATATTTCGATCCTGTTGGAGACGAAATTCGCCTCGGCATTCGATGCAATGGTGCGCTGCCCTTCTTCGCTCAGCTCGAAGCAGATGGCGTTTTTCACTCGGCCCGATCGAAGCATGCCGATCGCGTAATATCCATCGGCGGCACCGATATCAACGAAGCTCTCGAAGCCGTCGGCTCTCGCCGAAAATAGGAAATCCAGCACTTCCTTTTCATAGAGGCCTAGCAGCATCGAGCCGAAGTCGCCGCCACCCCACCAGTTGTTCTTCGCCAGCGAAAGCCCCTTCAACGGGCCATATTTTACAACCCCGCCAAGCAGGTCGTAGATCTCCGACGACACGCGCCTTCTCCGCTGCAGAATCGTTTCCGCGCGCCATTGCTCCCGTATCTCCACTGTCGCGCGGGACTGCCTTTCGAACACCCTTTGGAAGAAGATACGCTCGCCTTCGATCAAGTCAGGCAGTTTTTCATTCATCGCGCGGTGTCTCTTTTCGCAGCTGCAGTCTGCATCTCTAGCCGATGCGGACGTTGGAATCACGCCAAAAGCCTATGAGATGACCATCAGCTTAACAAGGCGACCGGTCTGCTTCCCACAAGCAACACGGTGACTTCGGGATGGATTCGGGGGGCCAAACGCTTCCAGTGGCAAGCCTCGGGTAACGCCCGCGTCCTACGACTCTGGGTACCGCGTCCGGTTGAGTCTTCCTTGTATCGAAAACGGACGGCGGAGAGCTGGCATTTGCGGTTCCAGCAGTTTGATGCGCGACGCCCCGACCGGTCAGGGGCACGTGGAATGGATTTGAGAATGACCAAGAAAGCATTGCTCGTCGGCAGTAACTTCAGCGCAGTTCCCCTTCTCTTCGCTTTGAAACGGCGCGGCCTGCATATTTCCGTTTGCGGAAACCGGCCTGATGAGCCCTGCCATGCGCATGCGGATCAATCGCATTTCATCGACTACAGCGATCCGAACACGCTGCTCGCCCTCGTTGAGAGAGGCGATTTCGACTTCATCGTGCCGTCGGGCAATGATGTCGCCTACATGTCGACCACTTTCGTTGCCGGAAAACTCGGCTTCCCGCGCTTCGATTCGATGGAAACCGCGACCATCATTCACACGAAGCAGACGTTCCGCCGCTTTACCGAGCAATACGATATCCCTGCCCCGCGCTCGGTGCGCCTCCAGGGCGATGCCCCGATCGAAACCCGGGCGCTGCGTTATCCGCTGCTGGTGAAGCCGAGCGACAGCTTCAGCGGCCGCGGTGTCACGAAGGTTTTCGACCCGACGGAACTTGCCGCCGCCGTCGCCGATGCCCAGCGAAACTCGCGCTCGGCGGAGATTGTCATCGAGGAATTCATCGAAGGTAGCCTGCACAGCCATTCCGCCTTCATCAAGGATCAGGAGATCGTCTTCGACGTCTTCGTCGACGAATATTGCACGGTCTATCCCTACCAGGTCGATTCATCCAACCATCCCTCGCGCCTTGCCGAGACTGTCCGTTCGAAGACGCGGGCCATCATGGCGCGCGTCGTCAAGCTGCTCGGGCTGCAGGACGGCCTGCTCCACACGCAGTTCCTGTCGAACGGCCACGATGTCTGGGTCATCGAATGCATGCGACGCTGCCCGGGCGATCTTTTCGGCTCGCTCGTCGATCAGTCTCTCGGCATCGACTATGCCGACCTCGTCATAACACTGCTACTTGGCGAGGAATTTTCGGTCACGCCACGTTTCGATCCGCCGCTGTTCTTCGGGCGCCACACGATCACCTCGGACACGCCCTCGACGCCGTTTTCCTTCTCGCACTCCATTCCGTCATCCGATGTCCGCATCGCGCAGGTCAAGACCACCGGCAAGCCGATGAATTCGGCGCCGTTCGACAAGCTCGCCATTCTCTACGCGCGCTTCGAGACGCACGACGAGATGCTGAAAGTGGTGCCGGATTTCAAAACGTTCATTTCGCTCCAAACGATGCAAGGAGATCTCGCATGACCCGCTCGAGCCAGGGAGTACCGGAGAAGCTGCGTCTTGCTTTTCTAGGCGGTGCCGTCAATTCCGCCGTGGGCCGCGCTCATCGCGATGCGATCGAGCTTGATCAGAAATTTGACCTCGTCACCGGCTGCTTCAGCCGCCACGACGACATCAATCGCGAAACGGCACGGCAGTACCGCATATTGTCGGAACGCTGCCATGCCGATTTCGATACCCTGCTTGCAAGAGAAGCCGGCAATATCGACGCACTCGTCGTGCTCACGCCGACGCAGCAGCACACGAAGCAGGTTGTTGCTGCGCTCGAGGCAGGCATCGCGGTGATTTCGGAAAAGGCTCTTGCCGGTTCGAGCGCCGAGACGCGGATGATCGGTAGTGCGCGCAGGAACGGCGCGTTTCTGGCCGTAACCTACAACTACACAGGATACCCCATGCTCCGCGAAATCCGCAGCATGGTCGAGCACGGCATCTTCGGCGAGCTGCAGCAGATCCATATCGAAATGCCGCAGGAAACCTTTCTCCGCTTCCGCAGCGACGGGACACCGATGACGCCGCAGCAGTGGCGCCTGCACGATGGCATCGTGCCGACGGTTTCGCTCGATCTCGGTGTTCATGTGCACTCGCTGCTCCAGTTCCTCACCCAGCGCGAGCCGGAAGAAGTCTGCGCGACCAGCCAGAGCTTCGGCAACTTTCCGCAGGTGATCGACAATGTGCAGGCGTTGGTGCGCTGCGCCGGGGGCCTGCATTGCAGCATGTGGTACGGCAAGACCGCGCTCGGGCAACGCAACGGACTGCGTGTGCGGCTCTATGGTTCCAAGGCATCGATTGAATGGCACCAGGAGGCCCCAGAATTCGCGAATTTCTACGACCATAACGGCCGCAAGCAGATCCTCGATCGCGCCAGCCCGGACATCATGATCGCCAACGATGCACGCTATGAGCGCTTCAAGGCAGGCCATCCGTCGGGCTTCATCGAAGCCTTCGCCAATTATTATGCCGACCTTGCCGATGCTCTGCTGCAACGCAAGGCCAATGCTGCACGCCTGCCCCATCCCTATGTCCTTGGACTTGAGGAAGCCGAAGAGGGGCTGCGGCTACTGGAGGCGATCGAATGCTCGCGGCTTGAAAACCGCTGGGTCGAGGTCGAACCGCAAAACATGCACCGCCCCGTGAGGGAGCGGATCGAAATCCGAGCGCCGCAACTGGCGCTCTGACGCGGCTCCTATGAAACAAATGAAGGCGGCGCGATCAATGATCATGCCGCCTTCATATGACCAGCCGTCTACAAAACGCCGATCCGTGATTTCTTATCTGATAGGCAGAGCTGACGCTTAAAGTCTGAAGGCAAACGAGGCGGCCTGGCCGGCTATTGGCGCACAATCTCGCACCTCCGATATTTCGATCCGCAGCGCGCGATGGCAGTCGGAATACCGTATGTTTAAGCAGACACGATCAGCCCACAGACCTTGTCGACGATCTCTATCTCCATGTCCGGATAGATCGGCAGGCACAGCACCTGCTGGGCGGCTTCGGTTGCGACCGGCAGGTTCGACGGCTGAGCGGACGGCAGGCTGCGGTACATCGAGAAGCTGGAAATCAGCGGATAGAAATAGCGGCGCGGATGAATGCCGATTTCCTTCAGCCGCTCATAGAGCGCGTCGCGCGAGATGGGATAGCCGGGGCGTACCAGGATCGGAAAATAGGAGAAGTTGGAGACGGTCTCGCCGGAGCGGTCCAGGCATTCGATCCCCGAGACGCTACAAAGCCGCTCGCGATAAGCGCGATCGATGACCTCTCGCCTTTCGAGCGCGAAGTTGATGTATTTCAGCTGCAGCAGGCCGAGCGCGGCGTTGAATTCGCTCATCTTGCCGTTCGTGCCGGGTGCCACGACAGTCACTTCATCGACATAGCCGAAGTTCTTGAGTTGATCGATGCGGATCTTCGTCTTCGCGTCCGGGCAGATGATGGCCCCGCCTTCGAACGTGTTGAACACCTTCGTCGCATGGAAGCTCAGGATGGAAAGATCGCCATGATTGAGGATGCTTCCCCGCTCGTCCTCCACGGCGAAGGCATGGGCGGCATCATAGATGACCTTGAGATTATAAAGATCGGCGATCTTCTGGATCGCATCGACATCGCAAGGGTGGCCGTAGCAGTGCACCGGCATGATCGCCGTCGTCTGCTGCGTGATCGCAGCCTCGATTTTTGCTGGATCGAGATTGAGCGTCACTGGGTCGATGTCGACGAAGACAGGCTTCAAGCCGTTCCAGAGGAGCGAATGCGAGGTGGCCACGAAAGAATAGGGCGTGGTGATGACCTCGCCGGTGACGCGCAGCGCCTGAAGCGCGGTCAGCAGCGCCACAGTGGCGTTAGAAAAGAGGCTGATATGCTTCACGCCGAGATGGTTGCAGAGTTCCTGCTCCAGCTGCTGGTGAAATGGCCCGCCATTGGTCAGGATGCGGTTGTTCCAGATCGCTTCCAGTGAAGGAATGAATTCTTCGAGCGGCGGCAGGCTGGGCTTCGTTACATAGATCTTCTCGTTTTTCATGACGCCGTCCAAAGGTTGGGCATATCGCGCAAAATGGGCTTGATACAAACATCACGTCTTAACCTGTTCCCAGGCTGACCAGCGTAAAGTCCTGCGAACAGTGTGGCGCAAGCTTCACGTCCAATAGTCTGCACCAAACAAGCCCGAATGCCGTTTTGCGGGTCGCGATCCGAACGGCGGCCATGCGCGAAGGACGATGCCTTGACGATCAACCAACCCATTTCCGCTCTGCCGGCCGGTCTTCCTGATCTGGCGCTTTTGACGGAAAAAGCCGCCGGCATGGGGTCCGTCATCATCTATCAGCCTTATCTCGATCTTTCGCAGCGCAGCCAACTCGACGCCGCCGCGGTGCCGCTCGACATCTCGTTCAATACGCAGACTTCGACCCGCGAATATGAGCTCTTCCGCATCGTGCAGCAGCACCACGATGCGATTGGTCTCGGCGATGATATGTTCTGGGGGCTGCTCTCCAGCAAGTTCGAGATGAAGTCGGTGACGAGCTTCCCGTCCTTCGTCACCGAGGCGGAAAAGGCGAGAGCGGAAGGTGCCGATGCCTATGTCTATAATCCGCTGATCGGCCATGCTGCGATCTACAGCAACGTCTGGGAGCATTCGCTGCTGGGCGGTCATCCCGGCATGGAGCCGATCTTCCTGCATCTCCAGAAGCTCGGCTACCCGATCGCGCCGCCGCAGGACAAGACGGTCTTCGTGTTCTGCAACTATTTCTGCGGCAACCGGAAATTTTGGTCCGGATATTTCGCCTTCTGCGAACGCATTCTCGAATCACTGGAAGACGAGGCGCGTCTCGGCACGCCGGCAGGCACCGCGTATGCCGGCGTGGCACATTATTCACGCGACGCCAACGCGAAGATGCGCCCCTTCGTGATCGAGCGTCTGCTCGGGCTTTATGTCCAGCAGGCAGCCGCCTCCGGATTGAAAATCGCCGCCTTTGTGCCGACTGTTGCCGATTTCGAGTGGAAGTTCGGTGCCCGCCTCGGCCGCATGCTGCATGGCCTCTTCGCCGCCAAGGAAGCCTTTCTGCAAAGCCGCGACCAGGCTTTGCTGACCGCCTGGCAAGAGGGCCGCCAGCCGCTGATCAAGCAGCCGCATCTGATTTGGGGCGCCGACGATCCGCCGGCCTGGATGCCGCGCGGCCAGTTCGCCGTCGGCCGCGAACTGATGCGTTCCTATGCTCCGCAGGCTTTAAGCGCCATCCCGGAGCCGCAGCAGCCGGCACAGGCCGCGCCGAGGATCGAGCAGCCGCTCCGCACCGCATTGCAGCCCTTTGCCGGGGGATGGCCGGCCCACAAGGACCGTCATTGTATCTGGATCGTCACGCCGGACAGCTACAACCACAGCCACGCTTTCGATGAAGTCGCACTCGGTCTGCAGGGCGCCTTCGAGGAACTCGGCGGCTCGGCACCGATCGTCCGCGACATGAACGCATTCGCGGGCCGTGCGCCGATCATCTACGGCGGCAATCTTCTCCCCGCTGAAATCGTTGGGCATCTGCCGAAGGACAGCGTCGTCATCAATCTCGAGCAGGTGTCGGAAGAAAGCATTTGGATCAACTCGCGCTACACGTCCATCCTGAAGTCACTGCCGGTTCTCGACTACAGCCCGCGCAACCGTGAAAATCTCGCAACCAAGGGCATTGACCATGCCGGCGTGCTCGAAATCGGCTACAGCCGCTGCCTCAGCCAGATAGAGCACGCCCCCGTCAAGGATATCGACGTGCTCTTTTACGGTTCGTTGAACGAGCGCCGCCACCATATCCTGAAGACGCTGGAGCAAGGCGGGCTCAAGGTCGCGCACCTCTTCAACGTGTATGGTGCGGAGCGCGATGCAGCCATTGCCCGCGCCAAGATTGTCATCAATATCCATCATTATGCGAGCGGCGTCTTCGAGATCGTGCGCATTTCCTATCTGCTCGCCAACCGAGTCTGCGTTCTGACAGAAGGCGACATCCGCGACCCGGATATCCAGCCCTTCATCGGCGGCGTGGTGATCGAGCCCTATGACAAAATGATCGGGCGCTGCCATGGGCTGATCGCCGATGCGGCCGAGCGTGATTCCATCGCCGCTAACGGTTTTGCAGCCATGCAGAGCCGCTCACAGGCGGAGATGCTGATGAGCGTCATGAAGGCCGGCACTTGATGAAGTCCGCAGAAGGGGTGCGTCATGCGTCTTGAAACCACGGCCATTGACGGCATCGTCGCAATCACGCCGCCGCGCTTCGGAGATCACCGCGGCTATTTTTCCGAAGTGTTCAAGGATGCCTGGTTCCGCGAGCACGTGGCCGACGTCGCTTTCGTCCAGGACAATGAATCGATGTCGGCGCAACCCGGCACCGTCCGGGGTCTGCATTTTCAGATGCCGCCTTTCTCCCAGGGCAAGCTGGTGCGCTGCATTGCTGGCCGGATAATGGACGTCGTCGTCGATATCCGCACCGGCTCGCCGAGTTTTGGCAAATGGCTCTCCCAGGAGCTTTCGCCAGAGAACGGCATGCAGCTCTGGGTGCCGCCCGGCTTTGCGCACGGCTTTGCGACGCTCGAGCCCAACAGCGTCATCAGCTACAAGGTGACAGCTCCCTACAGCCCGCAGCACGACCGCGGCATCGCATGGAACGACCCTGCGATCGGCATCCGCTGGCCGGTCGAGGAGCAAGCAATGGTGCTGTCCGACAAGGACAAGGCGCTGCCGCGGCTCGCCGACGTGCCGAGCCATTTTTCCTACGAAGCAAAACAACCCAAGGATTGATCCGACGATGCGCATATTGGTCACGGGCGGAGCAGGCTTCATCGGATCGGCACTGGTGCGCCATCTCGTCGGCGAGGTCGGCGCCGAGGTGCTGAATGTCGACAAGCTGACCTATGCCGGCAATCTGGCGTCACTGACATCCGTCGAATCGGCGCCGAACTATCAGTTTCTGCGGGCCGACATCTGCGACCGCGCAAAAATGCAGGAGGCATTCGCCGCCTTCCGCCCGGATATCGTCATGCATCTTGCCGCCGAAAGCCATGTCGACCGTTCGATCTCCGGTGCTGCCGATTTCATCCAGACCAACATCGTCGGTACATTCAGCCTGCTGGACGTTGCGCGGCATTATTGGGACGGCCTCGACGTTGCCGGAAAGAACGCCTTTCGCTTCCTGCATGTCTCGACGGACGAGGTGTACGGTTCGCTTGGCGACAAGGGCCTCTTCGAGGAGGCGACACCCTACGATCCGTCCTCGCCCTACTCCGCCTCCAAGGCCGCCAGCGACCATCTGGCGATCGCCTGGCACCGCACCTACGGCCTGCCCGTCGTCGTCTCCAATTGCTCCAATAATTACGGGCCCTTCCATTTCCCGGAAAAGCTCATCCCGTTGATAATCCTGAATGCGCTGGAGGGCAAACCTCTGCCGGTTTACGGCAATGGTGCCAATGTCCGCGATTGGCTCTATGTCGAAGACCATGCCCGCGCGCTCTTCACCATCGCCTCCCGCGGCCGCCCCGGCGAAAAATACAATGTCGGCGGCCGCAACGAACGCCGGAACATCGATGTCGTGCACCGCATCTGCGTCATTCTCGACGGGGTCTACAACGACAACGGCCCGCATGCGCGCCTGATCACCAACGTCACCGACCGGCCTGGACATGACGCACGCTACGCGATCGATGCCTCGAAACTCGAAGGCGAGCTCGGCTGGAAGGCTGGGGAAACTTTCGAAACCGGCATCGAGAAGACCGTGCACTGGTATCTCGAAAACGAATGGTGGTGGCGGCCGCTGCGCGAGAATGTCTATTCCGGCGAACGCCTCGGCGTTTTCAAAGGGCAGTGACGATGCGCATCGCCGTCACCGGCAAACAGGGCCAGATCGTCCAGTCGCTGCTCAGGCGCGGCGCCGAAAGGGGTGTCGAAATCATCGCGATCGGGCGCCCGGAGATGGATCTTGCGGACCCTGCAAGCATCGCGGCCGTATTCTCAGCCCTGCACCCGGACCTCATCGTCTCGGCCGCAGCCTATACGGCTGTCGACAAGGCCGAGAGCGAACCCGAACTCGCCTTCGCCGTCAATGCGGCAGGTGCTGCGGCGGTTGCCGAAGCTGCCGCGCGGCTCGGCATCCCGGTCGTCCACCTTTCAACCGACTACGTCTTCAGCGGCGACAAGCCGTCGGCCTATGCCGAAGACGATGACACTGGGCCGGTCTCCGTCTACGGGCGTTCGAAGCTTGCGGGCGAAAAGGCGGTGGCGGCGGCGAACCCCAACCACGTCATCCTGCGCACCGCCTGGGTCTATTCGCCTTTCGGCGCCAATTTCCTGAAAACGATGCTTCGGCTTGCCGAGACCCGCGATCATCTCAGAGTCGTCGCCGATCAGACGGGATGCCCGACGTCTGCGCTCGATATTGCTGACGCGATCCTTGCGATCGCAGCCCGTCTCGTTACAGACCCGGCACCATCGCAGCGCGGGATCTTTCACCTCACCGGCAGTGGCGAGGCAAGCTGGGCGGATTTCGCCGGAGAAATATTCGCAGAGCTTCACCGGTCCGGCGGCAAGAACGTCCGAATTGAACGCATCACGACGGCGGACTATCCGACGCCGGCGAAACGCCCCGCCAATTCACGGCTCGTTGGCGACAGGCTCGCCGAAACATATGGCATCCGCCTGCCGGAGTGGAAGCAATCCATGAAGATCGTCATGCAAGAGCTTTTGAACAAAGGCCTTTAGGGGAGAAGGACATGAAGGGGATTATTCTCGCTGGGGGAACGGGCACGCGATTGCACCCGATCACGCAGGCCGTCTCGAAACAGCTGATGCCGGTCTATGACAAGCCGATGATCTACTATCCGCTGACGACGCTCATGCTCGCCGGTATTCGGGACCTCATGATCATCACAACGCCGCACGACGTCGAAGCCTTCAAGCGCCTCCTCGGCGACGGCTCGCAATGGGGCATTTCGCTAACCTATGCCGTACAGCCGAGCCCGGACGGCCTCGCCCAGGCCTTCACCATCGGCGCCGACTTCATCCATGGCGACAGCTCTGCGCTCGTCCTCGGCGACAACATCTTCTACGGCCACGGCCTGCCGGAAATCATGAAATCCGGCACGAGCCGCCGGGAAGGCGCGACGGTCTTCGCCTACCACGTCACCGATCCGGAGCGCTACGGCGTCGTCGGCTTCGATGCGAAGATGAATGCGCTGTCGATCGAGGAGAAACCCCAAGAGCCGAAATCCAACTGGGCGGTGACGGGCCTCTATTTCTACGACCAACAGGTGGTCGACATCGCCGCCAACCTGAAGCCGTCACCGCGCGGTGAACTGGAAATCACCGACGTCAACCGCATCTATCTGGAGCGCGGTCAGCTCTTCGTGGAACTGATGGGCCGGGGCTATGCCTGGCTCGACACCGGCACGCCCGACAGCCTGCTCGATGCCGCCGGTTTCGTCAGCACGCTGGAAAAGCGCCAGGGCTTCAAGATCGCCTGCCCCGAGGAAGTCGCCTGGCGCATGGGCTACATCTCGCAGGACGAACTTGCCGAACTTGCCAAAAGACTCGGCAAGAGCGCCTACGGGCAGTACCTGACGAAGCTCTCATCCGACTGGTGACTTACCGCGCCGGCGCCGCGTCGCAGACACGCAGCTGAATGCGCCGCGCGCCCTGATAGTGATCGGCGCCGAGCATACCCGCGACATGCAGGTTCGCGCCGCGGGAATTGAGCAGAAGATTTCCGAGCGAGGTGTCTGCGGCCCGGAAGGCGATGCCGTCGAGGCGGGAGCCGTCCATCGCCTCCAACGTCACTTTCACATGTTTCTCGCCGACCATCCGCGCGTCGCGCAGCCTGTGGGCCGGCACGGCGAAGATCGGCTGCGAATGCCCCGACCCATAGGGTCCGGCCGTTTCCAGACGGTCGATCAGTTCGATTGTGGCGCCGCTGGCGCCGATCGCCCCGTCGATCTTCAATGTCTCGCCTGCGACCAGCGCCGCCACGGTTTTCTCGGCCCGTTCGGTGAAGAAGCTGCGCAGCGCTCCAAGCTTTTCGCGCTCGACTGTCAGCCCCGCGGCCATTGCATGCCCGCCGCCCTTGAGAAGCAGCCCCTCGTCGACCGCCGCACGCACCATCCTGCCCATGTCGAAGCCGTTGATCGAGCGGCCGGACCCCGTTCCGCGGCCCGACGGGTCGAAGGCGATGGCGAATGCCGGACGCTTGAATTTCTCCTTCAGCCGCGCCGCCAGCAGCCCGACGATGCCCGGATGCCACTTTTCCCGCGCGGTGACGATCACCGAAGCGCCCTCACCGTCGCCATATTCGGCAAGCGCCTCCGCCTCGGCCTCCTGCAGCATGGCCGCTTCCATCGCCTGGCGTTCACGGTTGAGTTCGTCCAGCCGCAGCGCGATCATCTCCGCCTCGCCGGCATCGTCCAGCGTCAGCAGCCGGCTCCCGAGTGCCGCATCGCCGATGCGGCCGCCGGCGTTGATGCGCGGGCCGATGAGGAAGCCGAAATGATAGGGCGTCACTGGCCCGGAAAGGCCCGCCTTGCGAAAGAGCGCCGCAAGCCCGGCATTGCTCTGGTGGCGCGCGGCAACCAGACCCTTGACGACATAAGCCCGGTTCAGCCCCTTGAGCGGTACGACATCGCACACCGTCGCCAGCGCCACGATGTCCAGCCACTGCAGCAGGTCGATCGCCAGGATCCGCTTGTCGCCCGCCTCGCGCAGCAACCTCAGCGTCGCGACCAGTACGAGGAAGACGACGCCCGCGGCGCAGAGATGCCCCTGCCCCGAAAGGTCGTCCTCGCGGTTCGGGTTCACCAGCGCGTGGCAGTGCGGCAGATCGTGTGTCACCTGGTGGTGATCGATGACGACGACGTCGATGTTCCGCTTTTCGGCAGCCCCCAGGGCCTCATGGCTCGTGGAGCCGCAATCGACGGTCACGATCAGTTGCGCGCCGTTATCGATCAGCTGGTTGATCGCCGCCGGGTTGGGTCCGTAGCCTTCGAAGATGCGATCGGGAATGTAGATATTGGCCCTCACGCCGAAATGCTTGAGGAAGCGGTACACAAGCGCCGAGGAGGCCGCGCCATCGACGTCGTAATCGCCAAAGATCGCAACGTTCTCGCCACGCCGGATCGCCTCGACCAGACGTTTGGCCGCCTTCTCGCAGTCCGTCAGCATATAAGGATCGGGCATCAGGCTGCGGATCGTCGGATCGAGGAATTCGACGGCCTCGTCGACCCCGACACCCCGCCCGGCAAGCACGCGCGCAATAAGATCCGGCAGGCCGTGCGCCTGAGACATGGCGAGCGCGCGGTTCTGGCCGGCCTGGTCCAGGCGCGATACCCAGCGGTTATCGAGGACGGATTTCTCCACGCCCAGGAACGCCCGCTGTACCGGATCGGCGGCTATATCCACAATGCCCCTCTGATCGCCCATCGCTTGTCACCACCCCGAGACCGGAGCGCATCGGCAGATTTATTTGGCTTTGGCGGAGCACACAACGATTTTGGGCGCAAAGGCTCATGTTAGCTGTGGACACGCACGAATGCCCGCCCGTTCGGTCACAGTCCTCTACGGATGGCGAGATGTCTCAATCTTCCTTGGGACGCTCGATGCGGATCACCTGCGGTTCGCCGACGAGATAGCCCTCTCTCTTGATGGCGGCGACGGCCTTGCGCACGGAATCCTCCATCGTCGCGTGGGTGACGAGGATGATCGTCTGGTGGTGCGAGGGCGCCAGATGCTGCTGCGACCGCTGCACGATCGATTCCAGCGAGATGTGGTTTTCCGCCATGCGCGTCGCGACGCTTGCGAAGACGCCGGTGCGGTCGAGCACCGTCAGGCGGATGAAGTAGCCGCCCTCATGGCTCTGCATCCGGGCCTTGCGGTAGGGCTCAAGCGCCTTTGCCGGATGGCCGAGAACCGGCACGCGCTGAGCGCCCGGCTGGCTCTTTGCGATGTCGGCGATATCGCCGAGCACCGAGGATGCCGTCGCATTGCCGCCGGCGCCGGGCCCGACCATCAAAAGCTCGCCGAGGATATCCGACTCGATCGCCACGGCGTTGGTGACGCCGTCCACCTGGGCGATAACGGAATCGACGGGCACCATGGTTGGGTGCACGCGCTGTTCGATGCCGCTATCGGTGCGCTGCGCGACACCCAGCAGCTTGATGCGATAGCCGAGTTCGGCCGCCGCATGGATATCCTCGATAGAGATGTTCGTGATCCCCTCGAGATAGATGTCGTCAGCCGCGATCCGGTTGCCGAAGGCCAGCGTCGTCAGGATCGAGAGCTTGTGCGCCGTATCGTTGCCCTCGATGTCGAAGGCCGGATCGGCTTCGGCGTAGCCCAGGCGCTGGGCTTCCTTCAGGCAGTCGGCAAAGGAAAGGCCCTCCTTCTCCATCTTGGTGAGGATGTAGTTGCAGGTGCCGTTCATGATGCCGTAGATGCGCGAAATCGTGTTGCCAGTCAGCGATTCACGAAGCGCCTTGATGACCGGAATCCCGCCGGCAACGGCCGCTTCGAAGTTCAGCAGGGCGCCCTTTTCCTCCGCGATCGTCGCCAGTTCCACACCATGGTAGGCAAGCAACGCCTTGTTGGCTGTCACCACATGGAGACCACGTTCGAGGGCCACGCGCACCGAGCTGTTGGCCGGGCCGTTGACGCCGCCGATGAGCTCGACGAAAACGTCGATATCGCCCTTTTCAGCCAAATCTTCCGGCCGGTCGAACCACTCGACGCCGGCGAGATGAAGGCCGCGGTCCTTGGTCTTGTCGCGAGCCGAAACGCCCGTAATCAGAATCGGCCGCCCGCACGTGGCAGCAAGCTCATTGCTGCGGCTCTGTATGATACGGACGAGCGAAGCACCAACGGTGCCAAGGCCCGCAATGCCGATTTTGAGGGCGTCTGTCATGGAACGATCCTGCGTGTTTATGAGAGGCAGCCGCCCGAAAGCGGCTGCCGTTGGACTGTGATGATATCAGCGATGCGCGTTGAGCGAGATGACGTTATGCATCGTCTCGTCGGCCGTCGACAGGAATTTCTTGATGTTGCGGGCTGCTTGGCGGATGCGATGCTCGTTCTCCACGAGCGCCAGACGCACGTAGTCATCGCCCTGCTCGCCGAATCCAACGCCCGGTGCTACCGCAACATCCGCCTTCTCGACAAGCAGCTTGGAGAATTCCAGCGAGCCGAGATGACGGAACTTCTCCGGGATCTTCGCCCAGGCGAACATCGTCGCTGCCGGCGGCGGCACGTCGAAACCGGCCTTGCCGAAGCTCTCCACCATCACGTCGCGGCGGCGCTTGTAGACGTTGCGCACTTCCGCGATGTCCGAGCCGTCGCCGTTCAGCGCATGCGTCGCCGCCACCTGGATGGGCGTGAAGGCGCCATAGTCGAGGTAGGACTTGACGCGCGTCAGGGCTGCGATCAGCCGCTCGTTGCCGACCGCAAAGCCCATGCGCCAACCGGGCATCGAGAAGGTCTTCGACATCGAGGTGAACTCGACGGTGACGTCCATCGCACCCGGAACCTGAAGCACCGACGGAGGCGGCTCGCCATTGAAATAGATTTCCGAATAGGCGAGGTCCGAGAGCACGATGATGTCATGCTTCTTCGCGAAAGCGACGACATCCTTGTAGAAGTCGAGCGTTGCGACGAAGGCCGTCGGATTGGACGGATAGTTGAGAACCAGCGCCAAGGGCTTCGGGATCGAATGGCGCACGGCCCGCTCCAGCGGCTGGAAGAAGTTCTCGTCCGGCTCGACCGGGATCGAACGGATCACGCCGCCCGCCATCAGGAAGCCGAAGGCATGGATCGGATAGGTCGGATTCGGGCAGAGAATGACGTCGCCCGGCGCGGTGATCGCCTGCGCCATGTTGGCAAAGCCTTCCTTCGAACCAAGGGTCGCAACGACCTGCGTATCCGGATTGAGCTTTACGCCGAAGCGGCGGGCGTAATAGGCGGCCTGCGCGCGGCGAAGGCCCGGAATGCCCTTGGAGGAGGAGTAACGGTGCGTGCGCGGATCCTGGACGACCTCGCACAGCTTGTCGACGATCGCCTTTGGAGTGGGGAGATCAGGGTTTCCCATGCCGAGATCGATGATGTCGGCGCCGCCCGCTCGCGCGCTCGCTTTCAAACGGTTGACCTGTTCGAAAACGTAAGGCGGCAAACGCCGGACTTTGTGAAACTCTTCCATCTCTTTCCCCATGGAAATGCGGCCACTGTGACCGCGCTCGAAGTTCGTTTGTTCACGGCTGCCTGCGACACGAACTTCAGAATCGCGAGCGCCGTATTCATCAGACTTTCGTCCCGCGGCGAATCTTTGACGAAAGGCCGCGACAGACGCATATTATCGGGAAAATTGCGTCTCCCGCCAGCTGCGGAAGGCTTTGCGTCCAAATCGCCTGAAAGGCAAGGCTTAATTGCCGATTGCAGAGAGCGCGTCTGTGCCGTGCTCGGCGGCAAGCTTGCGGTATTCAGCGACCCGCCGCTGATACTCGGCTTCCGAAATCGCGCCGGCGTCGCGCTGGACGCGGAGTGCCGAAAGCTTCTGCCCCAGGCTTGCGGCTTCCTCGTTACTCATCTGGACGTTTGCCGCCGTCAGCGGCGCGCCGAAGCTCGGATAGCCGTCCGGATAATGAGCAAGGCCGCTTTGTGCCGGCTCCTCGCCCTTGGTCGGGGTCATGACGACTGCCGTCGGAGGCGCGCGCCGCGCCGCGGCGGCCGCCTTCTGCTCCGGCGTCAATGTGCATCCGGCAAGCGTCATCGCTGCGGCCGCGGCAACGAGGGCCATGCGGGTTGCGAGTACGATGCCAAAGATGCCGTTCGTCGTCATGCCAGACCTTCCAAAACGCTGAAGCCTCACCGACTGTTAAATTTGTCGCACCGACAAAGCAATAGCACGAGTGCCGTTGCGTTGAACTTGTTTTATCGATCCGGCACGATGTACAACTGAATTTGCACGAGGATTGCTGCCGCCGGAGGAGATACGTGACCGACAGCAAGCAGAAAGATACCGGAAAGACGAAAACCCCGGGCTTCGAACCGAATCTTGATCCCTACCTGTTGAAGGATCCGGAGGCGATGGCGGTGAACATTGCCCGCGCGCTGGAAAACCTCGGCAAGGCGGCCTCCGCCTGGCTTGCGCCGCGTGAGAGCGGGGAAATCAACGACCGGCTCGCCGCGCCAATGACCGACATGGTCAAGACGCTCTCCAAGGTCACCGAATACTGGATGTCCGACCCGCGCCGGACGTTCGAGGCGCAAACCCAGCTGATGAGCAGCTATTTCGGCGTCTGGATGCGCTCGATGCAACGCTTGCAGGGCGAGGACCCGGAACCCGAGCCGGAGCGCAAGGACAAGCGCTTTTCCGATGCCGACTGGCAGAAGAACCCCTTCTTCGATTTCCTGCGCCAGGTCTATTTCACCACCGCCGACTGGGCAGAGAAAATCGTCGCCCAGACCGAAGGGCTCGACGAGCACACGAAACACAAGGCGAGCTTCTACGTGAAGCAGATCACCGCCGCCCTTTCACCGGCTAACTTCGTCGTAACCAACCCGCAGCTCTACCGCGAAACAATTGCGACGAGCGGCGAAAACCTGGTGCGCGGCATGAAGATGCTGGCCGAGGACATCGCGGCGGGCGGCGGAGACCTGAAAATGCGTCAGACCGACATGACCAAATTCGCGGTCGGCCGGGACATGGCGCTGACCCCCGGCAAGGTGATCGCCCAGAACGACATCTGCCAGATCATCCAGTACGAAGCGTCCACGGATACGGTGCTGAAGCGCCCCCTCCTCATCTGCCCGCCGTGGATCAACAAATTCTACATTCTCGATCTCAACCCGCAGAAATCCTTCATCAAATGGTGCGTCGACCAGGGCCATACGGTCTTCGTCATCTCCTGGGTGAACCCCGATGCCCGCCATGCCGGGAAGGACTGGACGGCCTATGCCCGCGAGGGCATCGATTTCGCGCTGGAAACGATCGAGAAGGCGACGGACGAAAAGGACGTGAATAGCGTCGGCTACTGCGTCGGCGGCACGCTGCTTGCGGCAACATTGGCGCTGCACGCCAAGGAGAAAAACAAGCGCATCAAGACCGCGACGCTATTCACCACACAGGTCGATTTCGCCCATGCGGGAGACCTCAAGGTCTTCGTCGACGAGGAACAGCTGGAAGCGCTCGAGGCGCATATGCAGGCAACCGGCTATCTCGACGGCTCGAAGATGGCGACGGCTTTCAACATGCTGCGCGCCTCCGAACTGATCTGGCCCTATTTCGTCAACAACTATCTGAAGGGCGAAATGCCGATGCCCTTCGACCTGCTTTTCTGGAATGCCGATTCCACCCGCATGGCGGCCGCCAACCACGCCTTCTACCTGCGTAACTGCTATCTCAGGAACGCGCTCACCGCTGGCGAGATGATGCTCGACGGCAAGACCGTGTCGCTGAAGGACGTGAAGATCCCGGTCTACAATCTCGCGACCCGCGAAGACCATATCGCTCCTGCGAATTCCGTCTTCCTCGGCAGCCGGTTCTTCGGCGGAAAAGTCGATTTCGTGCTGGCTGGCTCCGGCCACATCGCCGGCGTCGTCAACCCGCCCGACAAGAAGAAGTACCAGTTCTGGACCGGCGGCCCGACCAGGGGCGATTACGACACCTGGCTTGCCAAGGCCGAGGAAAATCCGGGCTCTTGGTGGCCGCACTGGCAGGCCTGGATCGAAGCCAAGGATGCCAAACGCGTGCCCGCGCGCAAACCCGGCGGCACGGCGCTCAACGCCATCGAGGAAGCACCGGGCAGCTATGTCATGGCGCGGGCCTGAACCCGATATCGCGCGCGGCCCGGTAAAATATCACTTAAAGAACATCAGGCTTGCCGGCGTCGGCGGCAGCGGCTTGCTCGCGGCGGTGCTGAAACCGGCAAGCCTTGCCATATCGGCAAGCTCCCGCTCCGTATAGGCGTCGCCCGTTGGCGTCGTGGCCAGCATCACCCAGGCAAAAGCGGCGGGGAATTCGGGAGACACCCGGTCCTCGTTCGGGACGAACTCGACGACAGCAACCCGGCCCTCCGGCACCAGGCTCGCCCGTGCCTTCTTCAAAAGCGTGACGCAGCCGTCCTTGTCGAAGTGATGAAGAAAGTTCGGCAGCAGCACCAGGTCGTAACCCGTGCCCCAGTCCACATCGAAAGCGCTGCCCGGCAAGAAACTGAAACGGTCAGCCACATCTGCATTCCTTGCATTCTCCTCGGTCACGGCAAGGACCGGTTTCCAATCCAGAGCGACGATCCTGGCCGATGACGCCACCTTCGCGATCTCGATCCCGAAGCGCCCAGGGCCTGCGGCAACGTCCAGCACCTTGGCCGGCGGCTTCGGCCATCCGGCGACTTCCGATGCCAATCCTTGAGCGCTGGCGCCGGTGAACATACCCATGGCCCGCGCAAATCTCACCCAAACGGGATTGTCCGGCGCCACGTTCGCCAGACCGACCGCACCTCCGTTGCGCACGCAAGCAGCCGGGTCGTCCAGGAACAGAGTCAGCATCTCCGGCGAGGCCAGAAACTCGATCGCAGTGCCCATGAAAGCCGGCGAACGCCGATCAAGGAACACTTGGCTTGAGGGTGTCAGTGCATAGCTTTCGCCGCTCTTCATCAGGAAACCGGCAATAACCAGAAAGTCGCAGAGAATGCGCAATCCGCGTTCGGCACTCCCTGCTTCAGCGGCGAGCGATCCGGCGGTGCGGGCTTCGCTGCCGATCATCGTGAACAGATCGAGTTCTATTGCCGCTTTGATCGCAGCCGTCTTTTGGAATGCGAACATGGCATCAACCAGCAGCGCCGGAGAGACTTCGCTCTTGGCCATATCATCTAATGAAGACATTGGTTCCCCCCAAATTGAGCCATCAGTCACGGCCGAACCATAGCAGAAGATGGAACGAATTACACGTATTGCTAATATTCTAAATCGAAGGCACCTAGCCGACAGCGAGTGATCGCCCGTGCCATTTCGGCGAGCGCCGATCATCCCGTAAAGGAATTAGTTACCATAGTGCGTCATGCTTCCGGACAGTCGGCAAGTCGCAGCGAGCCTCAATTTGGCCCTCTTGCTTCATTACCGGCTCCGGCAAGGGGCGTTCCGCGTAAGCCGCCGGTAATGTGACGCGTTGGGAAACCGAGTAGTATGGCGTTTGCTGTTGAGGCGCGTGAAAGCGTCAACCCTTTCGGCTGGGCTTTTTTTCGCTCGGCCAGACCCTACCGGCTCATCTCCGGAGCCGCCGCAATTGGTATCGCAGTCGCTGCGTCGGCCTGGATCATCGCGTCGATCGCGGCAATGCACACCTCCGCCACGCCGCAGCCACCGGCCGCCGCCATGATCGCCGATGTCGCAATCGCTCAAAAGCCAGTTTCGCCTGCAGCCACTCGCTCGCATCCCCTGATCCGTGTCAGCAAGTTCTCGCGCCTGCCCGGCCAGACGACGGTTTCGGACCGCATGGTCGCCGAGGCTACGCCGAAATCCCCCAAGGCTATGGTCACTCTCATGCAGCGCCGCGGCCTGTCGCTGCTCGCAAAGCGCAACAACGGCGCCGAGATGGCTTCCGCCCTGAAACAGCAGGCGCTGGTGCTTGCAAGCGCCGCACCCGTTCCGGCGGTCACAGCACCTGCTGCCCTTCCGGCACCCGACTATTCGATCCAGACCGCCTCCGCCAAGCCCGTTGAACCGGCGTCAAGCCTCGCGCTTGCGACAACGCTCCCTTCCGCCCAGCCGATACCCGCCGCCGCTCCCTTCGAAACCGCTTCCGCCAAAACGGCAACGCCTGACGAACCTTTCGGCCTCGTTCTGGCACCTGGCACGGACATTCCGCTGCCGATGGCACGCCCCGGCAAGCCGAAGATCGACGCGCGCGACGCCGAACCGGCCCTTGCCTATGCGAAAACGGAGGATGACGACGAGGAGATGCCGGCATTCGCCAAGCCGGCGTTGATGCCGAGCGCCCGCAATGGCGTGGCGATCTACGATATCGAGGCCAGCGTCGTCTATCTGCCGAACGGCGAAAAGCTCGAAGCCCATTCCGGCCTCGGCGCCATGCGCGACAAGCCGCGCTATGCCGACAAGAAAATGCGCGGGCCAACACCACCGCACACCTATGACCTTGCCATGCGCGAAGCCCTGTTCCACGGCGTCGAGGCGATCCGCCTCCATCCCGTCGGCGGCCCGCAGAAGATCCACGGACGCGTCGGCCTGCTCGCCCACACCTATCTGCTCGGCAAGCGCGGCGATTCCAACGGCTGCATCTCGTTCAAGGACTACCGCCGCTTCCTCGCCGCCTTCAAGCGCGGCGAAGTCAAGCGCCTCGTCGTCGTACCGCGCCTGAAAAATCCGCCCTCTCCGCGCCCAAGCCTCGCGTCGCTGTTTTCGAAACAAAGCTGAGCCATATCGCTTCCTGAATTTGGAGCAATCATATGCCGGTCGGCTTCGCGGAAGGCCTCTGCTTTGATGAGAACAGGACGAATTGGGCCGGTACCGGCCCCCGGCCACTTTCCTGGGTGGCTTGGTATCCTGCAGATGATGCCGCAATCGAGTTGCCCGTATCTGACCCATCCTGGTTTCAGATGGAGCCCGTTGCGCCTGATGCGGCTCTTAAGCCGGCAACGACGCCTCGTCCCCTCGTGCTCCTCTCTCATGGTAGCGGGGGAGTTGCCGCCGGTCTTGAATGGCTGGCCCATCGCCTAGCACAGCGGGGCTTCGTTGCCCTTGCGGTCAATCACCACGGCCACACCGGTGCCGAACCCTATAGGCCGGAAGGCTTCCTCTGCCTTTGGGAACGGGCAAGCGACCTACGTGCAATGCTCGACGATCACGGCTGGCGAAGGCAACTGGGCGGAACGGTCAGCGCTCGTGCATTCGTTGCCGGTTTTTCCGCCGGTGCCTACACGGCGATGTTGTTGATGGGCGCACGCGTGGCTTACTCCCAGTTTGAATCTGCAAACCCGATCAAAGGCCCGCGTCGCGGACCGAGGGAGTTTCCCGATCTGGCGGACCACATAGCTCCCTTGCTGGAGCGCAGCGAGGTCTTTCGCGCGTCGTGGGATCGTAGATCGAAGGACTACAGCGACCCTCGATTTGATGCTGCCCTTGTCCTTGCGCCGGGCCGCTCGGTGTTGGGCTTTTTGGCCGAGAGCCTGAAGCGGGTCACAAAGCCGGTTCGAATTATCGGCGGCGATGCGGACACCATTGCACCTGCGGAGGAGTGCTGCGGCTGGCTGCACAGCCATCTACCGGGCGCTTGGCTGGATATTCTGAAAGGCGGAATCGACCATTACGTCTTTGTGCCGGAACCGACGCCGCAAGGGAGGAAACTCGCACCGGACATTTTTACGGATGCCGACGGCGTCGACCGGCGGTCCATTCACGACGAAGTCGCCAGCATCGCGGCCCGGTTCTTTGGGTCCGTTGACTGACATCGTCGCCGCCGCCTCTCCCGCACACTAGCTCGCAGTGAACCCGCTGCCTGACACGTCCTCGAGCCATGCCACGGCATGGTAGGTCATGGCCGGCGTGTGCCGGCAATCCTCCGGAAGCTCCGCCAGTTCCGACAACCGGTGAAAGCCGGTGAGGATTTCGATGCGGCGCAGGTCGAGCGTCAGGCCCGATGTTCTCTCATAAGCAGCCACGATCCGCTCTGTGAGATCCGGCGATATGAGGTTCGAATAGATGAACTCCTGGTGGACCGGACCGAAGCCGGAATCGGCGAAATCGTAGATGCCGTTGAGGCGGCTGCGCGCATGGTCGAATGCCATGTTCCATCCATGGCCGTCGAAAAAGCCGTAGGTCTGTCCGTGCGGATCGGGCGGAAGTCGCTCGAAACCCGCGATGATATCCTCCGCCACGGAACGAAGCTCGGAGGGAAGCGCCGGCACGGCTTTCTCGCGAACTGTTGCGGGGCTTTGCCATGCGCCGACTGGCGCGGCGCCGGCGTCCGCCATCCGCTCGCTGTCGAGCCGGTGAAGCTCGGCGTAAAACTGGCCCAGATCATCGCCAAGGCGCTGCCGCGCATCCTTCGGCAGCTTGTCATATTCGGCCGTGAGCAAATGTTCGCCCTTCAGCTTCTCGTGCAGGGAAAACAGCGACCCACTTTTCTCGAAAATGCGCAGGTCGGGGACGGCCATTGAGACCCTGGGCCGGACAACGGCAAGCAGCGCGGCTTCCCTCACAAGCGCCTTTTGCGCGACCTCATGGCGGGGAAACTTGAAGATCAGCCGGTCATCCACATCGACGGCAATCGAATCCCAGCCTACCGGCGCGAGTTCGAACGTCGATGCAGCCAAGTCCGGATACTCGCTGAGAATGATGTTCCGGAGCTGATCTAGTTTTTCTGTCATCATGCCTTTTCGTCGATCAACTGAATACCGCGCAAGATACGCAATTCGGGAACACGGCAACGCTCCGCAGGCACGGCCAATACACTCTTGGGTCAGCTGCGCATCACCCATCGAATGGCGGCAGCGGCGGCCAGCCCCAGAAGCGGCCATATCGCCCAGAATATCCCGTGCCACGACAGAAGGTTGATAGCAATCATGCCAAGCCCGGCGACGCCGAGGGCGGCAATGCCCCGGTCGACATGGTTCTGGCGCCGCACCCATATCATGGCCGAGAGAACAGCAAAGGCGAGAAGCGGCCATGCCGCCCAGAAGACGCCCCGCCAGGAGAGAAGATTGATGACGACCAGAACAGCGCTCAACAAGGCGAGCAGACCGAACATCCTGCGAGCCTTCGTGCCGAGCGGCCGATCGGTCGCTGCCGGGGCCTCTGGACGGTTCGCTGCAGCCGCCGGCTGCGGCGTGCTCTCCATGCCTTCGCCGATGCGCACGGCATAGCTTGGCACGGGTTCCGTGACATTCTTCACCACCAAAGGCCCGAGAAAATCGAACCCGACGGCCACCTTGTTGCGGACCTGGTCGTAGACGGTGTTCGAGATCACGATCCCGCCGGCAGGGGCAGACGCCTGGAGCCGCGCGGCGATATTGACGCCGTCGCCATAGAGATCGTCGCCTTCGACGATCACGTCGCCGAGATTGATGCCGATCCGGAATAGCATGCGCCCGTCCGCCGGCCGCGCAGCGTTCAGGCCGGCGAGCTCGTTCTGAACGTCGACGGCCGCGCGCACGGCCTCGACGACGCTCGGGAATTCGGCGATCAATCCGTCGCCCCAGGTATTGATCACCCGCCCGCCATGCGAGCCGATGAGCCGCGACATCGCATCGCGATGCCGCTTCAGCATCGCCAGCGTGCCCTCCTCGTCCGCCCCCATCAGGCGCGTATAGTCCTGCACGTCGGCGCAGAAGATGGTCGTCAGCTTGCGTCGCGTTTCGCTCATGACGGCTTGTCCGCCAGCGCCGCGACTGCAACAATCTCAACAAGGACGTCGGGTTGCGCAAGCGCCGCAACGCCGATCACCTCCGAGGGTGGCGGGTTGTTATAGCTGCAGTGCTTTGGGCAGTGCCCGGCGAAAAAGTCGTCCATCACGTCCAGGCGAAAATTCGGAGAGCTCAGAACGCCGCCATCGGGAAATGGCCCCTTAACGAAGAAGGTCAGCCGAATGAGATATTCGAGCGCGCTGCCGAGTTCCTCCAAGTCCGCTTTGATGTTCGTGAGGATTGCGCGCCACTGCGCCGCTGCATCGCCAACGAAGCCCCCTCCCTTCCTGCCGGCCGGATCATAATCCTCGGCGGTCGCCGTGTTTCCGGAAAGGTAGACGAATCCCCTGGCTCCGCTCACGACCGTCCCCTTTCCCCACGGCATCAACAAGCCGCTTTTGAATTTCCTGTGGGTCACGAGTTCCATTCTCTTCTCCCATTTCTCAATGGTATCTGCTTGCCACCGATGAAAATAGTCCCTCGGGATAGCCGATCCAGTTCGGTCCGCAGCCGGGCGCCACGCCACCACACCTGCCCTCGCCCTTCGAGGCTACGCCCCACGAAATCGCAACCTCAGGGTGAAGCTGATCGTCAACTCCCAGGGTTTGCGCCCCAAGGTGCCGGTATCCGAGCAGAGGCGCCTAAGATGGGGATAAAAACCGTCGAACGGGGCGCTGGGAAGCGCCATATAGTTTCATCTCAACGCGGCAATTTCCCGCGCCTCGTCCGAGTTGAAATACAAAGGCAAAACACGGGTCGATTCCACAGCGTGAACGGAAAGGCGTGCCGGTGCACCGTATCAAAGTGAGACAAATCTCGTGGCCGCAGTTGAACACGATGGACGAACGCGGCATAGCTGCATTATGAACGATGAAGACAATTTCTGCTAAGGCCCTCCAATGGTGAATTATATCGAAGCTTCCTCCGCGCCGTCGAAGAATACCGGTGCCATAAGGCTCTACGGCCCCGAGGCGTTCGAGGGCATGCGCAAGGCATGCCAGCTGACCGCCCGCTGCCTCGATGAGCTTGCCGCGATCGTCAGGCCGGGGCTGCCCACCGATGCGATCGACCGGTTCGTCTTCGAATTCGGGATGGACAACGGCGCCTATCCGGCGACGCTCAATTATCGCGGCTATACCAAATCGACCTGCACTTCGATCAACCATGTCGTCTGCCACGGCATTCCGGATGCAAAGCCGCTGCGCGAAGGCGATATCGTCAATATCGACGTCACCTTCGTGCTCGACGGCTGGCACGGCGATTCCAGCCGCATGTATCCGGTCGGGCAGATCAAGCGTGCCGCCGAACGACTTCTCGAAGTCACGCATGAAGCGCTGATGCGCGGCATTGCCGCCGTCCGCGCCGGCGCACGCACTGGCGCGATCGGCGAAGCGATCCAGACCCATGCGGAAAGCGAGCGCTGCTCGGTCGTCCGCGATTTCTGTGGCCATGGCGTCGGCCGCCTGTTCCACGATTCGCCGAATATCCTGCATTACGGCCGCGCAAACGAGGGTCCGGAACTGCGCGAAGGCATGATCTTTACGATCGAGCCGATGATCAATCTCGGCCGTCCGCATGTGAAGGTGTTGGCCGACGGCTGGACGGCGGTGACCCGCGACCGGTCGCTATCGGCGCAATACGAACACACCGTCGGTGTTACGGCCAGCGGCTGCGAGATCTTCACGCTTTCGCCCGGCGGCCTCGACCGGCCAGGCCTGCCGCTCAACGGGTGAACGCAATGGCAAAGGTCCTCTCTTCCTCCCGAACGGTGAACTGCCTTTCGACGTAGACCACCATTCGCCCGCTGACGAGCGCCGATTCGCAAAACCCGCACTCGGCAAACAGACCGTCCTGCCCCCCGGCTCTTCGAAGGAAGAGCACTATCACGGTCACCGCGGTGATCGAGTATTGCCACGCCGCCATGGCGCATGAGGCGCGAACATCCTGTTCCTCGATAAACGGAATGCGCTGATCGCCGAGGAGGACCAGAGCCGCGGAACGGTAGACTATACGCCGGTCTATCCGCGCGAGCTCGTCAAACGCGCTCATGAACTCTCGGCGACGGCCATCATTCTCGTCCACAACCATCCATCCGGCGATCCGACGCCGTCGCGCGCCGATATCGATATGACGAAGACGATCATCGAAACGGCGAAGCCGCTCGGCGTCACCGTCCACGACCACATCATCATCGGCAAGGACAGCCATGCGAGCTCAAGGGCATCCGGCTGATCTGACATTTGCGATTTTCCAAAGATGGAGGCATGAAAAAGCCATCATAGCATTCTCTAGCAGGCTTTCACGCCAACTGGACCCCAACTATGGCCCTACTGACCGATCGTTTCCATGTTCCCCTGACATACAAATCGATCGCGCGGCTCGCCCTGATAACACCGGCCGTCATCGGACTCTATCTCGGCTACCTGCAGCTTTCCAACAATGTTCACGCGGTCGTGGCGGGCGAAGTCTATCGCGCTTCCCAGCCATCTCCGGACGAACTCAAGGAATTGGCGAAGGACTATGGCATCAAGACGGTGCTGAACCTGCGCGGTAACGAGAACGGCAAGGCCTGGTATGACGATGAAGTGGCGACAGCGAAGAGCCTCAACCTCAACCACATCGATTTCCGCATGTCGGCCTCCAAGGAGTTGACGATCGAGGAAGGAAGCCGGCTCATGGCGATCATGGCGTCCGCCCCGAAGCCGCTGCTCATCCATTGTCGGGCCGGCGCCGACCGTACTGGGCTTGCCTCGGCCATCTATGTAGCCGGCGTCGCAAAGCTCGGCGAGATCGCGGCCGAATCGCAGATCTCGCTGACCTACGGGCACCTTTCCTTGTTCTTCATCGGCGCCTATGCGATGGACCGGACTTTCGAAAAGCTGGAGCCGATGTTTGGCTTTTTGAACTCGTGACGTCGCCGGAATAGAAACTGTAACATTGACCAGCTACCGGTGAATGAGCGACATTTTGCGCTGCAAAATATGATTCCAATTTCCTATTTCCGGGGCCAAGCCATGTTTCAGTACGATCTTGTTGTTGTGGGCAGCGGTCCGGCAGGGCGGCGCGGCGCCATCCAGGCTGCGAAGCTCGGCAAGAAGGTCCTGGTCATCGAACAGGGCAAGCGCGTCGGCGGCGTCTCGGTGCATACCGGCACCATCCCATCCAAGACAATCCGCGAGACGGCACTCAACCTCTCCGGCTGGCGCGAGCGCGGCTTCTATGGTCGCGCCTATCGGGTCAAGGAAGAGATCAGTGCCGAGGATCTGCGCCGCCGCCTGCTGATCACGCTCGACCATGAAGTCGAGGTGCTCGAGCACCAGTTCGCGCGCAACCGCGTCCAGCATATCCGCGGCAGGGCGAGCTTCATCGATCCCTCAACGCTGCAGGTGATCAAGGACGACGGCGAGACCATGCAGGTCAGCTGCGCCAGCATCCTGCTTGCCGTCGGCACCAAGCCCTTCCGCCCGGAATACATGCCCTTCGACGGCAAGACGGTGATCGACAGCGACGAACTGCTCGATATCGAGGAATTGCCGCGTTCGATGGTCGTTATCGGCGCAGGCGTCATCGGCATCGAATATGCGACGATCTTCAGCGCCCTCGATACGGCTGTGACCGTCCTCGATCCCAAGTCGACCATGCTCGATTTCATCGACAAGGAGATCATCGAGGATTTCACCTACCAGCTCCGTGACCGCAACATGAAATTGCTGCTCGGCCAGAAGGCGGACAAGGTGGAGACGCTCGACAACGGCAGAGTCGCGCTGACGCTCGACAATGGCCGCCACCTGACGACGGACATGGTGCTCTTCGCCGCCGGGCGCATGGGGGCGACGGACGCGCTCAACCTTGCCGCCGCCGGCCTCGAGGCCGACAGCCGCGGCCGCCTGAAGGTCAATCCGGAAACCTTCCAGACCTCGGTGCCGAACATCTATGCCGCCGGCGACGTGGTCGGCTTTCCGAGCCTCGCCTCGACGTCGATGGAGCAGGGCCGCATCGCCGCCCGCGTCGCCGTCGGCGCGATCGCCAAGGAGCCTCCGAAATACTTCCCTTACGGCATCTACGCCGTACCGGAAATTTCGACCTGCGGCCTTTCGGAAGAAGAGGTCAATGAACGCGGCATTCCCTATGAATGCGGCATCGCCCGCTTCCGCGAGACTTCGCGCGGCCACATCATGGGCCTCGACACCGGTCTCCTGAAGATGATCTTCTCGCTGAAGACCCGCCGTCTGCTGGGCGTCCACATCGTCGGCGAAGGGGCCACCGAACTGGTGCATATCGGCCAGGCAGTACTCAATCTCAAAGGCACCGTCGAATACTTCGTCGAGAATACCTTCAACTATCCGACGCTTGCCGAAGCCTACAAGATCGCCGGCCTCGACGCCTGGAACCGCATGGGCGACATCAAGTCGGAACTCTAGACTAATCCGCCTCATTTTGGCGAGTGCCGCAGCATAGCACCCGCATTGCGCCAAAGAAAAAGGCCCCGCCGAACCGGCAGGGCCTTGAAGTATTGAACCGGAAAAGCCGATTACTCGGCGTCGCCTTCGGAGGCCTTCTTCTTCGGAGCGGCCTTCTTCTTCGGAGCATCTGCCTCCTCGCCTTCAGAAGCTTCGGCCTTGGCGGCTGCCTTCTTCTTCGGCGCGGCCTTCTTGGTCTTCTCGGAGCCTTCGCCCTCTTCGTCGGCGAGCAGCTCTTCCTTGGTGACCTTCTTGTCCGTGACGTCGATCTCGGTCAGCAGATGGTCGATGACCTTTTCTTCGAAGATCGGTGCACGGATCGAAGCGGCGGCACCCGGCTGGCTGCGGAAGAACTCGAGGATCTGCTTTTCCTGGCCCGGATACTGGCGCAGCTGCTCGTAGATTGCGCGCTGCATTTCGTCTTCGCTCACTTCGACGCCGGCCTTTTCGCCGATTTCCGAGAGGACGAGGCCGAGGCGGACGCGGCGCTCTGCGAGCGTCTTGTATTCTTCCTTGGCCTTCTCTTCCGTCGTGTCTTCGTCCTCGAAAGTCTTGCCGGACTGAGCGAGGTCGTTGTTCACCTGGCTCCAGATACCGTTGTATTCGGCTTCAACAAGCGACTTCGGGGTCTCGAACTTGTACATCTCATCGAGCTGGTCGAGGATCTGGCGCTTAACCTTCTGGCGGGTCAGCGAGCCGTACTGCGATTCGATCTGGCCGCGGACGATTTCCTTCAGGCGATCGGCGGATTCGAGGCCGAGTTTCTTTGCCAGTTCGTCGTTGATTTCCACGTCGGCCGGAGCAGCAACCTCCTTGACGGTGACGTCGAAAGTGGCTTCCTTGCCGGCGAGGTTCTTGGCCGGATAGTCGGCCGGGAAGGTCACGGTGATGGTCTTCTCGTCGCCAGCCTTGACGCCGGCGAGCTGATCTTCAAAGCCCGGAATGAAGCGGCCGGAGCCGAGGACGAGTTCAGCGCCCTGATCGGTGCCGCCTTCGAAGGCTTCGCCGTCGACCTTGCCGACGTAATCCATCGTGACGCGGTCGCCATCAGCGGCCTTGCCCTTCTTGGTTTCGTAGGAACGGGCGCTTTCAGCGACTTTAAGAACCTGCTCGTTGACCTCTTCGTCAGAAATATCAACGACTTCGCGGGTGATCTTGATTCCCTTGACGGACTTCAGCTCGATCGGCGGCAGAACTTCATAGGAGAGCGTGAATTCGAAATCCTGCTCAGCGGCGAGGATCTTGTCAGCCTCGTCCTTGTCTTCCGTCATCGCGACTTCCGGCTGCGTGGCGGACTTTTCGCCACGGCCGGAAAGGATCTGGGTCGGCTGTTCGCGAACGATCTCATTGACGAGATCGGCCATGATCGACTTGCCGTAGACCTTCTTGAGGTGGGCGACCGGAACCTTGCCGGGACGGAAACCATTGATGCGCACCTTGTCCTTTACGTCGGCAAGGCGCTCGTTCATCTTGCTTTCCATGTCCTTGGCCGGGATAACGACCTTGATTTCGCGCTTCAGCCCTTCAGCGAGCGTTTCGATAACCTGCATGTCTTCCTACCTTCATTTCGTGGCGGCCGTGCCCAGACGCCGTTTCGTTTCGATGAGCACGACGCCGGAAAAATTTGCCGCGCGTGGCTTTTCTCAGATTCCATTGCATCCCGCCCGAAGGGGGACGGCGCCATCCTGCCGGGTAATTGGGGGCGACCTATCCGGTCTCCCCGCCTGCAAGCCAGCTTTGGTGCGGGTAGAGAGACTTGAACTCCCACGCCTTGCGGCACCAGAACCTAAATCTGGCGTGTCTACCAATTTCACCATACCCGCGTTCGCAAAACCGCATGCATATGCCTGGACATGAGGCCTTCCGGAGCGCGCGTCTCTATAACACCCGATTTGGTGGAGGCAAAGGAAAAATGAAGGCCAAATGACAGGGATTTTATGGCCTCCAAGACCCTCTCCCGTCATTTCGCCAAAGTCAGTAAAGCGGCTCCTCGTATGCGGGCTTGCCGTCCACGAGCAGGTTGCGGATCTGCGCCGACCCATCGTTCGATACGCGGGCTGCGATCGAAACGCTGCCGTCCTGGCGGGCCTCCTCCAGCGGTTTGCCCTGGCCTTCCGGCACATAGTAGCGCTCGATGCCGTATTCGGCGCGGATCGTATCAGTCGCGCGCACACCGTAGCTGTAAAAAGGACGGCTCTTGAGCACGACGCTTTCAGGCTGCTCGGGAAGCGGCATGAACGACGATTCGGCGATTGCCCAGAACCCGTCCGGCTGCTTTTTCAAGCGGACCCAGAGCGCCTGCTCGCCCGGTACGGTGGGGAGTTCGCCGATCACCGTTTGTGCCGGCACCGACGAAATCTCGTAATTCAGCACGACGTAGTCGCCACGCAGAAAATCACGCGGATCAACAGGTGTCGTCTTCAGCAGGACTGCGGCGCCACTGCGCAGGATCGCCGCGCGGCTTTCGATGATATAGCCCAGAATGATGGTCTGAAGGGCGGCGGCAATGACGGCCGCGATCAGGTAACCCCTCACCGATCGACGCTTCGAAGACAGCGCGTTCATTCCGTCACCTCCGTTCTTGCACCGAAACGTCTCTCGAGGCGGATCACCACCCAGGCGACGATCGCCACCAGCAGACCGGACAGAAGAAAGAGGCTTGAGGTTCCGAGGATGGACCCGACTGTGACGGAAGCAAGATAGAAAACCTCGGCGGCAAAGGTGGCGTAGGCAAGATAGCGCACGGCGCCGTTGTCTCGACCCTGCAATGCGATCGCAAGCACGGCCATTGCGAGCGTCGCGATACCAACCAGAACGAGCGGCCAGCCTTCATCGAGCTCTATGTTGAGCAACAGCAATCCGACCGCCGCCACCAGGAATGCATAAAATGCCGGCGCAGCACCCGCACTCCTTATAAACGCAGAGCCACGCAGCGGCGGCAGGCTGACGGCTACGAACGCCGCCATGCCGCAGAGCACGAAGGCAATCGCCACCCGGATATCTTCGTGCAACGCATAGAGCCATGTGAGCCAGCCCACGACGAGCAGATAGGCAAGATGCCGTGCGCGATGAGCGCCCGTGAAGCGCACCAATGCCACAACGATCAATGCCATGATCGGCGGCGCCCAGGGATCGAAGCCGACCCACCGCGAGTCGTAATTCGAAAGATAGACCGCGAATGAAGCCCAGGACAGGAAGCCTGATATAGCGGTCGCGGCGCCTGAGCGGAAAAGGGCTGCAGACACAGCCGCAACCGCGAACCAGAGATACATGACCGTCTGCTCGTCGCCCGACAGATGATACATCTGGCCGACGAGGGAAATCGCACCGCCGAAGCTCAGGGCGCCGATGACGAGCAGGCCGCTGGCAGCCGCCGAAGCCCCGCGGGCAAACAGCAGCGCCGCGCCGATATAAACAGCCCAGATCAGGGCGAGGATCGCGCCGACGCGGACCAGCCGCGGGATCGCCTCCCAGTTGGAGGCGACGAGCAACAGAACTGCAGCCGCGAGCAGGATCGCGGCGAGCACCATCAGCACGTTGCCGAGGCTGAAGCTCGCCGGCCGGCTGTCATATTCGACAAGCAGCGATTCCGCCGTCGCCTCGGGCAGCAGACCCTTTTCCACCCAGAGCGACAGATCCCGCTCCAACCGTCCCCGATACATTGCTGCCTCCGTGCCGTCTCCAGCGGCTTTCCCGATCAATCTTATAGATGGCGCAGCGTCTTTCGCAATCTCCCGGACCCTAAGCCGTTCAAGATACTTCACTGTGCGAACTTGGCACGGACTTAACCGGCTATTAACAGCAATAGGCTAATATTGATTCTTTCAGATAAGCCATGCGTGAAGCGCATGGCCACCATGATAATATTGCACTGCAAAATAATCATTAGTCATACTATATTGATTATCAAGAAGCGCGGGCGTGGCAGCCCGTCCCGGTTTACCGGAACGCCTGTGGATATGATGTCCGCAACGGAATTCGGAGCAGCGCACTCCTCCTCCCAGCGCCCTCCGATAGACTGACAACACTCCTCCTCCCAGTTGTCAGTCACCAACATGACGCCCACCGGATCCTCCCCCGGTGGGCGTTTTGGTATTCGCGACATAAAACGATTAGCCTGCTGGTTTTCAGGGACTTCGCCAACGGCTCGACCAAGCTGCAGGAGCGCCTGGATCCGGCCATTTGGGAAGCCGCCAGCTCTTTGCCGGAACCAAGCTGTCTCGAAGGGCGAGATCGGCGCCGATTTCATTTTGAAAGCGACCACATCGGCAGCTAGGCCCGGACGCCGGCAATTTGAGCAGCCAACCCAAAGCCCATGCCCGCGAAAAGTCATTCTGCCTATTCATTGACCAAAGAACGGCGAAATCACATGTTTTTCAGCTAGAGACTTGCATCGAATGCATAGGTGGAATGAAATCTTGTCTCTGTTAGTTCTTCGCGGCGCAACATATATTCTGGTCATCAAACGGAAGCCAGCGCTGATGGGCAGCAGCTGGCAGATGGCGAACCCTAGGAAAGGGGATTAAAATGAACTTCTCACGCTCTTTCAACAACTGGCGCAAGTACCGTCAGACGGTTACCGAACTCGGCCGCATGACCAACCGCGAATTGCACGACCTCGGCATCGACCGCTCGGACATCCATCGCGTCGCTCGCGAGGCTTCTGCCCGCTAATTCAGGCGATCAGCGTCCTCCCAAGCTGATCTCCTTTCAAAAACGCCCGGTGCTTCGGCAACGGGCGTTTTCTTTTGTTCAAATTTACACTTTCGTAGTAGTTGCGATGAAAATCGCCCTCCCTTTTGCCGCTTAAAAAATAACTCCTGCGCATTTATCGTGCATCACAGTGCACAAACGCATAGCAGATGCCGTTTCTTTGCACTGCACAATACGACCGGGAACCACTATATCAATGTCATCCGCAAAGACGGCGATGGCGCCGCCCGCGAAGCAACCTTCCGAGGAAGACGACAATGAACCCGATCCGCATTGCCAAGAGCTGGATTAGCTACCGCCGCACGCTCAACGAGCTGGGCAGCCTTTCGAACCAGACGCTCTCCGACATCGGCATCAGCCGCTACGAGATCCGCAACATCGCATCCCGCTCGTTCCGCTAATCGCGGCAAGCGTGATCCATCAAAAACGGCGCCGCTTTGGCGCCGTTTTCGTTTTTTGGCCCTTCTGCCCTAGGCGCTGTGCTCCAGCGAAACGGGCAACCTCACTCTCTCACCCTTGGTGGAACCTTCGTAGGCCTGGTGGGGATTTCCCGATCGGCTAACTCTCCCACCATCTAAGCACTCGCATCGCCCGGAGGGTCACCCATCGCGAGGGCTGGCCCTGCCCGTCATCGACCTCGAACCATACCCGCCCCGTCAGGCTCCAGTCGAGGGGCCAGGTGCCGTTCTCCAGGCGTCTGGAACGAACGTGGCCGATAGCCTCGCCAAGTCGCGGATCGGGATCAGCGCCGGTCAACATCGCAGAGAAGCGGAAATAGTCGAGCGCACGCAAGACGTCGTAGCGCCAACGGTTCGGATGCAGGAAGCGCAGAAACCGCTCGTCTGCCGGCTCACCCGTGCCGAGACGACGGAAGAGGTTGCGCTCTAGGAGATACTCCTCGCCCGACCTACGCGCCTTTTGAGATTCAGGCGTACCGGCGACTTTCTCGTACTCCAGGAGCCCTTCCAGCACGTTGATCGTGCTGGCAAACGACGAGCGGACTGAGCCCTTGAGCCTCTCGCAGTTCCAGCCGCCGTCAGCGAGACGCTCGCCTACCAGCCTGTCGACAATGGACGAGACGTCAGCCCCAAAATAGGCGCCATCGGCAACGGTCCGGCCGTTGATGCACTCCTCGACCTCGCCCTCCCAGTAGGGCTGGCCGCCCTCATCCCAACGCGAATTGGCGCCGATCAATTCGACAGTTCGTTTGGCCCGGTCCGAGGCGGGATCGAGACCAAACTCCCGGAGTTGCGACAACGAAAATGTCGTGGCTGTCCACGGCTGACCACGCTCCTGCCACTCGCAAGGATCAAAATCGGCTGGGACGAAGGAGCCGCCCGCCCATTGCCCATCCTCGTCCTGGTAAGAGAGAAGCCTGGCTCCCCAGCCCTCGGTCTCCACCTTGGCCCGCTCCGCCGCCCACTCCGGCTCCGGGGCGTCAATCAGGTCGCGCATCACCTGCCATCGGATCGATGGGTCGGAGTCGAGAAGCCAGTCGATCACCGAGCCAGAGTCAGTCATGTCGCGTGGGCCTATCAGGAGATCGGGGTCGAGAGCTCGCTTATAATCCACTACTCCTGGCCTTTGCTAGCCCGATGCAATCGTGAGAAATCCGGGCTAGCCATCCACTGCTCGTGCTCGACGACGCTTAATTCGTCTCGTCGCCCTTGATGACCCTCCAGTTCGGACGGCCGAGATTGAAAGGCCAGGCATGGACGTCGCGGTCGTTGAAATAGACGACTTCTTCCAATTTTGGAAAATCGCTGTGCTTCAAGGTCACGGTGTCGATCCACGGCCGCATGTAGGCGTCCTTCCCTTCATAGCCGAGTTCGGCCACCCAGATGGGCTTCCCGTATCCCAAGACGCGCCGGTAGCCGTCCGTCAGTGCCTGACGGAAATCACGGGGACCACCATAGGCGAGCGCGTCGTAGGGTTCCAGGCCGAAGACGGAGAGGCCAACGAGGTCGACATAGTCGTCACCAGGATAGTAGGGATCGAGCCCGTCGAGCCCCTTTGGGGACCACATCATTTCCGCCGCCGGTGCCTCGGCGCGCACGATATCCATCATCCGCCGGTATGCGGTGACATAATCGCGCGGGTTCCAGCCCGCCCAGGAAAACCGGCTGTCCCTGTCCTCCATTTCCTGTCCCCAGCGGACGATGACCGGGCTCTTGAGCTCGGTAATCATCCGAGCGATGGCACGCATGTTGGCGTCGTAATCGCCGCGCAGGACCTTCTGCCGCAGTTCAGCGGAGGTCAAACGCCAGTCGACATCCCATGACCAGGGTTCGATCGTGATCAGCAGATTGCGTCGCCTCGCCTGCGCATAGGCGTCCGCAACTTTCAGCGTTTCAAGATCGACGTCTTCCCACGGCAGGAACAGGTGTTCGGTCGCAACACCTTGCTGCGACGTGAAATCGCCGTGCGGGTCATAGGCACCGAACTTGATGCCAGTGGCATGCAGGACGGGGCGCTTGTCGACGATCGTCTGGCCGGGCGATGCGGGAACGCCCGCCACCTCCTGCGCCAGGCTCGGCCTTGCCGGATCGGCGGCGATAGACAGCAGCAACGCGATCGCGGTGGCCGAGACTATTCGTTCTCTCAGCTTCTTCATGGCTTGTCCTCTTACCTCCGAGCCATCAGCTTCTGCCTGTAGGCATCCGCACTGGCGCTGACGGTGTCCGCCCGCACGAGCTTCAGATATTCATCGCCCGCGCGCGCCGAGGCGTGGCGGAAGATGTACCAATTGCCGTCCGGCTGACGCTTCTGATAAATCACCTTGCCGATCTTGCGATGACCGAAACAGGTGCTGGCGCGGGCCGGGCCTTCTTCGTTCGTCCAGGTAGCGCGCATGCACATCTGCCCGAGATCGTCGACGGCCCACCGGCCCTCGGCCACCCATTGCTTGCCGCCGTCATTCGTCCAGGCGACGAAGCGACGGCCCTCGTCCATGAAGCGGCCGCCACCGGCGCCCCAGGTCCAGGTCTTGTTGCGATAGAGCTGGTAAAGTTCGTAGGCGCTGAGCGGCACAGGCCCCGTCTTCGCTTCGGCCCCCGCTGCCGCGCCCGGCAAACAAAGGGCCAGGCTGAGGACGGCAGCCGCCGCGCCATTTGTTCTTGTTCCTATTCTCATTGCACCCTCCTTCAACCGAATCGCACCCGCCGACATGGCTTTGACTCTACGCGCTCGGCTTCACTCTCTCTGATCCTGCGACAGCAGCCTGCTGCCGGAACCCATTCCACTTGAACCGGAATTTGACGATCCTCGTCTTGCCGCCACCGAGACCGGCGCCTGCGACTGCGAACTTAGCTTCCGTGAAACTGACGATGCCCTGGCCATGCGATAGCGCTTCGAGACCACTCAGGCCGTGCAGGCGGATTTCGCCGCTGCCCGCGACAAGAAGCGCCAGCGCGCTGGCCGCCACGATCCTCAGACCGCGCGAGCGCGTCAGAAGCGGCAAGCCGTTCTCGCCTGCGTGACGTGCGACGATCAGGATAGTCAGCGCGGCATAGATGACGGCGTTGATACCGGCGAAGATATAGAAGCCGCGGGCAGTGCTTTCGGAAGGCGCGAGAACCATCGCTGCAAGGGAAATACCCGCCAGCAGCACGTAGGGAAGCAGAACAACCGGCGGCAGCGTCCTCTGCGCTTGCGCTCCCTTCGGCGTGATGCGGAAATCGACAAAGGAGCCGGAGATGTGATCGCGCAGCGCAGCAAGGCTTCCTGCAAGCGACCACGGCCAGCGCAGGAGAACGAAGGCGATGCCTTCCCAGCCGAAAAGCTTCGCGTCGCTTGGCCGGAAGGTTCCGCTGCGCCTCCAGAAGAGGGCAAGCCCGATCAGCACCAGCGACAGCGGCGCAAAATGCAGCAGAAATTCCGGATAGGTGACGCCGACGAAAACATGGCCTGTCAGCAACGCCACGACCGGCAGGGCGAACATCAGCGCCATGAAGGCCGAAAACAGCGGATACCAGGCCTGCGAGAACAGGAACTGGAACTTCAGCTTCAGCGGCAGCTTCGGCACATAGGTGCGCGAATATTGAAGCAGGATCGTCACCAGGCTCCGCGACCACTGGAATTCCTGGACGACGAGATCGGCAAACGTCGCCGGGCCATCGCCATGGGCGATCGCATCGAGCGCATGCACACCGCGCCAACCGCCGGCATTCATCATCAGCGTCGTCGAGTGATCTTCCGCAAGTTCCGGCCCGAGACCGCCGATCTGACGCAGAGCTGCGGTGCGCACGGCATAATGCGAGCCGATGCACAGCGGCGCCCAGCCGCCGTTATAGCCCGCCTGAAGCGAACCGTGCAGGCTTGCCTCGGCATAGAGCCGGCCTCTTGCGGCCCAGCTGCCGGCGCCATTCGCATCGCAGATGCTGGGAGCCGAGACATAGCCGACACGCGGATCGGCAAAGGGCTTCATGACCTCCTGCAGATAGGTCGGCTCAGGCACGTGGTCGGCATCGAACTGCGCCACGAAATCATAGCGATCATAGCCGTAGCGATCGTAAAAATAGGCAAGGTTGCCTTCCTTGCAGCGCGTCCGGCGCGGCCATACTGTCCGGTGATAGGCGGCGACGCCCTTGCGTGTCGAAATGAAGATGCCATGCCGGGCGCACCAGAGCTTCGTCTCTTCCGCCGGATCCTCATCGGCAAGCCAGATGTCGAACTCGACGCCTTTCTGATTGAGCATCGCGAGCAATGTCTTCCGCACCACGTCGAAAGGCTCGGACGGTGCCTTGGTGACCACCATCGCGATGCGACCCGCGGGAACGGCTGCCGAAGGTTTCATCCGCTTTGCGTTGACGAAGATGAAGATGAAATAGGCCGGGATCAGCGTGACCCAGCCAACGGTCGCCGTGATACCGATGAATGCGGACTTTGAGATCACGTGGGCGGGCTGCAGCCACCACGTCCAGAAATAGGCGAGCGCGGCGAGCCAGCAGGCAACGCCGAACCAGTAGACGGCACGGCTCCAGCCTGCAAAGACGGGCTCGAGCGCATCCGGCCTGGCAGCACGAACCGCCACCGTCGCCCTTGGCTGTCTGGTCACGAATGGCGCCACGTTCATGCCCGTACCTCCAGACCGAAGCTCGGGCTCGCCGTACGAATGATCGTATCGATGTCGGAGAACTGCGGCGTAAAGCCAAGAACCGCCCGCGCCCGTGCCGTATCGGCAAACAGCACCGGTGGGTCGCCTGCACGACGGCAGTCGTAGCGAACAGGAACCTCCTGCCCGGTGATGCGCTGGATTGCGCTCAAGATCTCGCCGACGGAGGTGCCATGGCCGGAGCCGAGGTTGACGCGCAAGGTCTCGCCGCCGCTTGCGAGGTAATCGACAGCGGCAAGATGGGCCTGCGCAAGATCGCTGACATGGATGTAATCGCGAACACAGGTGCCGTCCTCGGTCTCATAGTCCGAGCCAAAAACCTCCAGGCACGGAAGACGGTGCGCAGCCGCAAGCAAGGCCCGCGGAATGAGATGGGTTTCCGGTTCGTGACGCTCGGCGAGATCGCCCTGCGGATCGGCTCCGGCGGCGTTGAAATAGCGCAGCGACACGAAACGAAGGCCATAGGCGGCGGCATAATCCTCCAGGGCCATTTCGAAGATCAGTTTTGTTCGCCCGTAGGGATTGACCGGCAGCTGAACCATCTCCTCGCGGATCGGCAATGCCGCCGGAATGCCATAGGTCGCGCAGCTGCTCGAGAAGACAATGCGATCGAGGTTCTGGTCCAAGCATGCTTCCAAGAGCGCAAGGCTGCCGGAAACATTGTTGCGATAGTATTTGCGTGGATCTGCGACGGACTCGCCGACATAGGCATTTGCCGCGCAATGGATGAGGCACGTGGGCTCGAAGCGGGCGAGCGCCTTTTTCAGGGAACCGGCATCGGCGATATCGGCATCGATCAGCGGTCCCCAGCGAACCGCGTCCTGATGGCCGGTCGAGAGGTTGTCATATGCGACCGGCGTGATTCCCGCGCCGGCGAGCGCCTTGCAGATATGGCTGCCGATGAAGCCGGCGCCACCCGTGACGATGATGTAGGGAGACATCTCATACAGCCTCCACTACCCTTGCCTCGGAAAGACGCGCCTCGAAATAATCGATCGTCCTTCCAAGACCCATTTCCAGCGGAATACGCGGCTGCCAGCCAAGTTTCGCCTGCGCCTTCGTAATGTCCGGCCGCCGCTGCTTGGGGTCGTCGGTGACACGCGGTAAATGAACGATGCGCGAGCGCGAATTCGTCATCTCGCGGATCATTTCGGCGAGCTGACGCACCGGGATCTCGGCGGGATTGCCGAGATTGATCGGTCCGGTGCATTTTTTCCCGGCCGCCGCGAAACGAAGAAAACCTTCGATCAGATCGTCGACGTAGCAGAAGGAACGGGTCTGCGAGCCATCGCCGTAAATAGTGATGTTCTTGTTCTGCAGGGCCTGGACGATGAAGTTCGACACCACGCGGCCATCATCCGGTCGCATGCGCGGCCCATAGGTGTTGAATATCCGGCCGACCCGGATATCGACGCCGTAGGTTCGATGATAGTCGAAGAACAGCGTCTCGGCGCTGCGCTTTCCCTCATCATAGCAGGCACGCGGACCTACCGGATTGACGTTGCCGCAGTAGCTCTCGCGCTGCGGGCTATGCTCCGGATCGCCATAGACCTCGGAAGTTGAGGACTGCACGATCGTCGCTCCGTTGCGCCGTGCCAGGTCAAGCGCATTGACGGCGCCAAGCACGTTGGTGAGCAGGGTTCCGACCGGATCGCGTTGATAATCCGGCGGAGAAGCCGGGGACGCGAAATTGAAAATCAGCGCCGCGTCCACGTCAAACGGACTGCGAACATCGTGCTCGATGATGCGGAACCGCGAAAATGGCCGGAGATGGTGGACGTTGGATCGGCGGCCGGTGGAGAAATTATCCAGACAGATAACCTCGTGGCCGCCCTTGAGAAGCCGCTCGCACAGGTGGGAACCGAGGAACCCCGCACCTCCATTGACGAGCACTTTCTTGGGTGTCCGGCCAGATAGACGATCATAACCGGAACAGATTTCGTTGGGAACGAAACTACGCATTACAAACTCCTTCCCAGTAGGATCACAAACGCTGATCCCTATATTCTAGTAACTCTCCTTCAGTCTCCAGAATTACTCCGAAGCGGAATAGATAAATACTTGCCTTACCAAAGTCGATTTACTCTTCACTTGCCAATTCAAGTCTATCTGTGGTTGATGATATGGCGGTTTGCTGTCCCGTCAACATGAAAAGCATTGACTATTTCGAATTGATTACTCTTATAATACAGTTGAGATAAGCGTGTTTAATCCTGCTTAACTATATTGGATTTGATTATAAAATCGCAACGCAAGCTTCGCTCAACCGATACGGGCTAGACATTGGAGCTGAAGGCAGGCAAAAGGACTGCCGTGTTCGGGGATTGCGCAATGCGGAACTTTGATGTCACCGGAATACGGACTTCGGATGCTGCCCGCAGGACTGCGCTGGCTTTCGGGCTGATGCTGATGGCGGCAGGGCCGATTTCCTGCGCGGCCGTCGATGACCTGGCTCTCGCATCCAACGCGAAGCCGGCAAAGACGGTGGTTGCCAAGGTGCCGCACACCAGCAAGGTCTATAGCTATTCGGCGGCGAACGGCAAAGCGCCGGTGAGCGCGGGTGCCAAGGTTTATCACGGATCCGCACCGTGGATCTGTACGCCAAGCGGCTTCGGCCAGAAGTCGCGTTGTTTCGCGCGACCGGCTATCTAACGGCCAGACAGAATTAGTTGCGCCATCTACCGGATGCGTTGGCAGCTTCATTATTGAAGAAGCGCGATGCGGCCTCGGTGCGGTTGCGGACGTTCATCTTCTTATAGATGTTCCGTACATGAACCTTCACCGTGTTTTCAGAAAGATGCAGCTCATCGGCGATGATCTTGTTCTGCGTGCCCTTGCAGATCAGATCAAGGATCTGAACTTCGCGGGTGGTGAGCGCGGAAAGGTCGCCTTGGCGAAGCCTTAGAGCACCGGCACCAGCTGCCGAGACCGACTTCGTCTCGTAAAGCGATTTCTCCGGCTGCGCGGCTGTGAGCCGGTTAAGCAACGCCGAAGGGAAATGCTCGCCGCCTTTCATCAAAAGATCGACGGCCGCCATGAACACGTCCAGGCGAAGATTGAGCGGCAGCACGCCGTCGATGACCCGTGCTTCGACCAGCCGGTTTATGTAGGGTTCCAGCATGTCGATCGCCTCGACGACGAGACCGATCGACGTCGAGGGGTGATTTTCCCGCACGACCTGAAGCGCCTCGTTCAATTCGACGCCTGCTATATGATAGAAGAGCACGAGCTTGGCATCGTTTGCGTCGTTCTCCAGCATGGCCTTTGAATAGCCTTTGCTGACCACTTCGCAGCCGGCAAATTTCTTCGCCAAAGCCTCTGCCAGGCATTCGGAGAACAAATCCGCATTTGCAATGACCAGTATTGTGTCGCCGGCCGGGCCGAACTTTCGGCTTTGGTCGGCATCCCCCGTCTTTGACGCCGTCATGAACATTTACGCCTCCCCATAGCGCTACACGTTACAGATGCTTTGGGCGATACTGTGAAAACACCCAAAGAGGTGTACCTAAAAATTCTCTGCCTTAGTTATTAGCCATTTCTTAATTATGGTAATATGAACAGATACGAAAATAAATGGCCCAAATGGGTTAGTTTTTGCCAATTTAAAGTGATATTTTCTATTGTTACGGTTGCATAGACGTAAGATAGCTAACTTCTGGGCTATATGTTCCAATATTTTTGGCTCAAAATGGTATTCATGTGCCAATAATAAAAGACAGACTATTTTCGGTATTTTACCATTGGGGCAATGAACTAAAAAGTTACTTATGAAAACCTTCCTGCCCTAAATCCGGCAAGCTGAACCTTCAGAACGCCGGGTCGGCGCCCCCGCGGCATCAGTTTGCGAGGGCGCGGCTGGATATCCGGGTGCCCCACCGATCTGTTCTTCCATGATTACCTTTGGCCATTACTAGTAACTCCTGATTCGCTAGCCCGAATTGGTATCTATCAACAAACTATTTTCTCGGACACAGTCGCATCGTTGCCAAATGGCGACATGGGAGGCGTCGAATATCACCTAGTGCCTGCGGTATCGCGGCGTCTCAGCTGGGGTAATTCAAGGAAATAAGTGCATGAAATCTGCAATATTACTATTGCGGAGCCGGATGCCTGCGCCTTTGTACTGAGTAACGCGCAGTTAAACAAGGGTTTGGTCTACAAACCAAAACGTCAAATGCAGATGAAAAGGTAGTGCTTACATCTGCCGATCTGTAACAGTATCGGAGCAAGCGCGAGCAAAATCCCGTTGAGATGAAAGGGATTTCGAAGGCTGCTCCGAATTTTTTTTGGAGATTAAGCGAAATGACTAACTACAACTATCCGAGTGGCGGCGATGAGACCGAGACGAATGTCGGCGCACTTGCCGATGGTTTCGCCAATACCGCCATCAATGATACTGACGTCGATGACGGCTCCACCGGCTATGTCGGCGGCATCGCCAATGGTGACAATCGCAACAACACAGACAACAGCCTCGATGTCGACGTGGACTCCAAGATCGATGTCGATGCCAATAACGGCGACAACCGCGACAATGAATATGACTGGAGCTACGACAACAAGGAGGTGACCGTCACTGATATCGATACGGATATCAAGACGACCACTATCACCGATACCGACGTCAAAACCGACTATGACTGGAGCTACGACAGCAAGTCGTACAGTGACAACGACGTCATCACCAGTACAAAGACGGAAACGGATATCAAGACGATTACCGACACCGATATCAAGACGATAACCGATACGAACAGCCACAATACGACGACAACCGACAGCTTCAACAAGACGGATACAGACTTCGCCGTTCTGGAAGACGTCAAGGATTTCGACAACCTCGGGATCGCCGGCGGCAACCTCAACATCGGTGACAACTTCTCGTTCACGCTTGATGTCGACAACATCCTCAACAGCTCGCTCGGTGCCGGCGGCAACGGCTTCAGCGCCGTCCAGGCAAACCATCTTGCCGACCAGGACAGCGCCTGGAACATCAGGATGGATAACTCAGGGGCCCAAAACCATCTCAACGCAGACGGCGGCAAGGCCTTCGGCTCGGAAGGAATCGATATCAACGATTGCGGCTGGGAAGGCGGCGCGGGCGATGACGTCACAGGCGCCAGCACGACAGACGCGTCTGCGATCATTGCCAACTCCGGCTTCCATCTGGAAGTCGTCCAGGGCGCCAACCTGCTCAGCAATGCCTTCGAAAGCAACGTGGGCAGCAACGTGGCCGGCGACGACACCGACGCTGGAACCTGACCTCCAACCAGTCCAGAAACAAGCTGCACCGGCATTCCGCCGGTGCAGCTTGGCGGCTTGAGGCGCGGCTGGGAAGGACTCGTCATCGATGAGTTTGCCGCCTTTCGGGCCGGACACCGTGCTGAACGGGAGGGGTCGTCATGCATGCAGAGAAGATTTCCGAAATCGTTGCCCATTTCATCGGCTTATTCGGCGCTGCCACCGATGAAGCGCGGATGCGAAGCAATTACCTGGACGGCGCCCGTCCGCGCGAAGCAGATCCTTCGCTGTCAGAGGACGAGCCTTTCAGCCCGGCCTTCGCTTCGCACCTTCAACTGAAAGATTACGATCCGGGCGTCGATTACCGCTCCGTCAGCTATGATGTGAACTACGAGCATCCCCGCCAACTCGGCGGCATATTCGAAGAGACCTTGAAGAAGCTTGCCGAGATTGCATCGCGCGATCTCAGCGCTCCGCACTTCGGCGCCAATGTCTATCTTCCGGGCGAGGAAGAAGAACTTGAGGTCTTCCAGGGACCAGGGTCGGTCATCAGTCATGTCGCCCAGGCGAATATGCTGATCGACGACGACAATCTGAATATGACCGGCGAGCAGCCGGAACTGCGCGACACGAGCTTCGTCACGCACCGCCTCATGGAATTCAGCGAGAAGGCGGAAGTCTTTACGCCCTTCTCTTCTTATGATCGCGTCGATACGCAGGAGGGCCTGCGGGCGATCGCGGACGATATTCACGAGTACATCCAGGCGGCACGCGCGAGCGGCCCTCCGGTCATGGAAGGTGGCCCACCGCAGATTTTCGTGCTCGCCGACGACCAAATCGACGGCCCTTATGTGAACGGTCAACTTGTTGCAGAAGCGCCTTCAATCGATGACTTCATGCCCGACCGCGGCATCGCAACGCCGCCGACGGAACCGGAAAAGAGCGACGTACCGCTGGAACCGGACGGCAACAGCCTCGATGTGGCGGCAGGCGCGAATGTGCTTGCAAACGTAGTGGAGGTCACCGCGACGGCGATCATGTCGCCGGTTACCGCCGTCATGGGGGACTACCATCAGATTGACGCAATCTCGCAGGTTTACGTCTACAGCGATCGCGACGAGATCGCTTCCGTCTTCAACCAGGACGACAGCGCGGCGACCGTTGCGAAGAACATCGCGATTTTCGAGCGCAGCACTTACGACAATGGAGAGCCCGAAGCCGCAGCATCGTCGGAGGAGCCGATCTTCCCGACGGCCTGGCGCGTCAGCGTGGTCGAGGGCGATGTCTCGTTTGTGAACTGGATCGAGCAGTACCACTTCATCAGCGACAACGACACGATGACCGTGACGACCAGCGGTTCGGAGGCAACGGTGCTGACCGGCGGTAATTCCACCGTCAACCTTGCCTCCTTCCTCGGGATCGGCATTCAATATGACCTGATCATCGTCGGCGGCGACATTCTCGACATGAATGTCATTTCACAGATCGCCATACTCTACGACAATGACTGGGTACGCGCCGAAGACGGTGCTCCGGGAGCAACCGTTCAAGCCGGCAACAATCTGATTTGGAACCTCGCTTCCATCCACAACGTCGGCGGGAACGACCGTTTCGAGGCGATGCCGGACTATGTGGTACAGGCGCAGAAGGCAATTGAAGACCGCGAAGCGGCGATGCCGGCCGGACTGGCGCATGACGTCAATTTCGAAGGCTATGCCGGACTCAACGTTCTCTACATCACCGGCAATCTCTACGATGTAAACATCGTCAAGCAGGTGAGCATCCTTGGTGATTCCGACGACGTGACGCTGGCGGTCTCGGACATTCTCGAGCACAACGCGGGCGTCCACATCCAGATCGATACCGGCAGCAATGCGGTCGTCAACATCGCGCAGATCACCGACTACGACAGCTTCGGCCAGACGACCTACTTGGCCGGCCAACTCTATTCTGATGCCATCCTGATCCAGGGCGGTCTGGTGGAGCACGGCGCATCACAGCCCAACAGCGATCATCTCGCCAATGAAGTTATCGCATTCCTCGGGGAGGACGAGCCGCTAAGCGGATCCGAGGACGGCGTCATCAACCCAGATCATGACCTTTCATGGACGCTGGCGCAACCGGCCGACGTAATGCAAACCGTCGTCGCATAACCGGAGCCAGTGGGAGACGTTACATGAATCATATCTCAAAACATACACTTGCCGCCAACCGCTCGCTCCGACTGGGCCCCACAGACCGTATTGACGACACGCTGACAGGCGCCTGCATATCGGCGATCGACGACGCGGTGGCGAGCCTGCGAAAGCTCACGGAGAACCGCACGGCGCCGGCACAGTCCGTTTCGCCCACCAAGCCGGAGGCCGCAAAAGCTCCGAAACCGAGTGAGAATCCAGCGGAAGAACCGCTCCCGCTGGTTCCCCTGCGCTCCCGAGCCGCCGTTCACCCCGCGCCATCGCCACGGCAGGCGGATGCAGAGGAATTCGTTGCCCGGCAGACACCCGACACGCCGGTCCTGCCGCTCAAGCCACCGGCCGATCAGAGCGAAGCAAAGGCTAACCCCGCAGTTCCCTTCGGCAAAACCATCGATGGCAACCGCGGCCCGATCAAGGAAAACGAGCGCCGCCAGCGCAGCGATGGTGGCAGCAACGGCAAGACTCCGGATTTCGGCGGTGGCAGCGGTGGCGGTGGCGGCGGCGCCAGCTTCCACAAGCGAAGCGAACCGGTGAATTTTGCCGTCAGCCTTGCCAGGGGCATCGCTGCCGTCCGGCGCAACATGGTCATCGTGATGGCCTTCACGATCGCGATCAACGTGCTGCTGCTGGCGATCCCTCTCTACCTCTTCCAGATATCGGACCGCGTGCTGACAAGCCGCTCTGTGGATACGCTGGTCATGCTCACGGTTGCCGTTCTCGGCGCCGTCATCCTGCAGGCCTTCATGGATTCGATCCGGCGCTTCATTCTGATGCGCACGGCGGTCGAACTCGAGGTGCAGCTTGGCGCGCCAATCCTGAGTGCCGCCGCCCGCGCCTCGCTGCACGGCAACGGGAAGGACTACCAGACGCTGCAGGATCTGCAGCAACTACGCTCCTTCCTGACCTCGGGGACACTCATCGCTTTTCTCGATGCGCCGCTGATGCCGTTCTTCGTCGTCGTGGTCTATCTCGTGCATCCGCATCTCGGCTTGATCATCATGATCTGCTGCGCGGTGCTCTTCGTCATCGCCTATCTGAACCAGAAGTTCACAGCCCGCCAGTTTGCAGAGGCGAACGGCTATCTCAGCCGCGCGAACTTCCACCTCGATTCCATGTCGCGCAACTCACAGATCATCAACGCGCTCGCCATGATCCCCGAAGCGGTGAAGATGTGGGGTCGCGAGACGGCCGGCTCGCTGAAATCCCACGTCTCGGCGCAGGACCGGAATATTGTCTTCTCCGGCGTCTCGAAGGCCTGCCGTATGATCACGCAGGTCGCATTGCTCGGCTGGGGCGCCCATCTGTCGCTTTCGGGCGAAATGACGGGTGGCATGGTGATTGCGGCGTCGATCGTTTCTGGACGCGCGCTGGCGCCGATCGAAGGTGCAATCGAAGGCTGGCAGCAATTCAACAAGTCGGCGTCTGCCTTCGGCAGGATCAAGCAGTTGCTTGTCACCTCGCCACTGAACTTCCCGCGGCTGCGCCTTCCCAATCCGGAAGGCCGGCTGGATGTCGAGCGCATCCTCTTCGTTCCGCCGCCACAGAAGAAGGTTATCCTGAACGGCATCTCCTTTTCCCTGAAGAAAGGCGAGTCGCTGGCGATCATTGGCAATTCCGGCTCCGGCAAGACGACGCTCGGCAAGATGCTCGTCGGCTCGATCCTGCCGACCTCCGGCAACGTGCGCCTGGACCTTATGGATCTGCGCAACTGGGACCAGCGGCAGTTCGGCGAAAGCATCGGCTATCTGCCGCAGGACGTTCAGCTCTTCCCCGGCACGATCAAGGCCAACATATCGCGCATGCGCGATGACGTCGAAGATCAGCAGATCTTCGAGGCGGCCGTGCTTGCCGACGTGCATGAGCTGATCGCGAGCTTTCCGCAGGGCTACGAGACAATGGTTGCCGCCGACGGTGCTCCGCTTTCCGGTGGCCAAAAGCAGCGCATCGCGCTTGCCCGCGCGTTTTTCGGCGATCCGAAGTTCGTCGTTTTGGACGAGCCGAACTCAAATCTCGATTCGCAGGGCGAGGCAGCACTTGCGCGTGCCCTCATCCACGCGAAGAAAAAGGGCATCACGACGGTAACGATCACGCAGCGCCCCGCCCTGCTTCAGTGCGTCGACAAGATCCTGCTTCTGAAGGAGGGCTCCGTCGCCATGTTCGGCGAGCGCATCGAAGTCCTGGAGGCGCTTTCCAAGAATAACGGCCGGCCGCAACCGCGTATTGAAGGTAACGACAATGGTGAGTAAGAAACTGCAACCGGCCGGCAACGCGATCGAATGGTACAGCGAAGTGCCGCGCTCCATCCGCTATCACAGCATAATCGGGCTCGGCGTCCTTTTCGCCTCTTTCGGCGGCTTCGGCTTCTGGGCGGCAACCGCACCGCTTGCCTCCGCAATCATTGCGCAGGGCAGCTTCGTTGCGACCGGCAACAACAAGATAGTGCAGCATCTCGAAGGCGGCATCATCAAGGACATGAGCGTCAACGAGGGCGATGTCGTCAAGGAAGGTGATGTCCTCGTGACGCTCGACCCGACGGCGGCGGTCTCCAACGAGCGGATGCTGAAACTGCGGCGCTTGCGCCTGGAAGCGGTGGTGGCGCGGTTGCGCGCCGAAGCCCAAGGCGTCCAGCAATTCAAGATACCCGAAATCGTCATGGCCGAAGTGAGCGATCCGGATGTCAACGCGATCATCCAGAGCCAGAACGTCATCTTCCACAGCAAGCAGATCAAGCTGGAAGAACAACTCAATCTCATCGAGAAGAACATCAAATCTTTGGAATACCGTTTCAAAGGCTACAACGGCCAGAGGGAGTCCTTCGAGCGCCAGCTGGCGCTTCTGACCGAAGAGCGCGATTCCAAGGCCCGCCTCGTCAAGGTAGGCTACATGCGCAAGACCGATCTCCTGGCAATCGAACGCGCCATGGCCGATGTGTTAGGCGATATTTCGCGATTGACCGGCGAACTCAATGAAAGCGAGGCGGAAATCGCCAAGTTCCGCCAAGAAGCGGTCATCGCCGTAAACTCCAACAAGCAGGCCGCACTCGACGCGCTGGAAACCGCCGAATCCGAACTCGACAGCGTGCGCGAGCAGGTTCGCGAAGCAGCAGGCATTCTCGAGCGCACGATCATCCGATCGCCGGTCAACGGCACCGTGGTGCGCACCTATTATCATACGGCCGGCGGTGTCATCACCACCGGCAAGCCGATCATGGAAATTCTGCCTGCACATGTGCCGCTTATCATTGAAGCGCAGGTGCTGCGCACGTCGATCGATCAATTGCATGAGGGACAGACGGCCTCCATCCGCCTTTCCGCGCTCAACCGGCGCACGACGCCGGTGTTGGACGGCAGGGTCTTCTACGTCTCCGCGGACTCGATCGAGGAGAATGCCGGACAGCAAGTGAAGGATGTCTATATCGTGCGTGTTCAGATACCCGACGACGAGATCCGCCGCGTTCATGGCTTCCGTCCGGTACCCGGCATGCCGGCCGATGTGCTGATCCAAACATCCGAACGCACGTTCTTCGAATATCTGACGAAACCGATCACCGACAGCATGTCGCGTGCATTCAAGGAACACTGATGGCAGCAGGCAGGAAAAGAAAACAAAAGCCACCCGCTGCGATCTGAAGTATCGTTTCAGTAAAGGATCGACGGAGGGAGGCTTTCATGGCGGCGATGTCTGACGTGCTGCTGCGGGTCGGCCGCCTGAACTATGTCTGGACCAATACGGAAAGCCTGCTGATTTACATCATTGCCCATCTTCTCAAAATCGACAAGGACGCGGCGATCGTCGTGTTCCTGACGCTCAACACGACGCGGGCGAGGATCGACCTGGTCGAGCGCCTCGCCAAGCTGCATTCAACGCCCGCGGCGGACCGCAAGGCCGTTCTTCACGCGATGGCGCGCATGAAGAAGGAATCCAAGATGCGCAACAAGTATAACCACTGCATCTATTCCTTCGACGACAAGGGCCAGATCTCCAGTACACAGATGATGCGCTTCGTCGAGGATGACAAGGAAATTAGCTACGGCAAGGTCGAGCAGCTCGACGAAAAAGAGATTGCGGCACTGGAGAAATCGATCGCCGAGATCGTCTCGATTAGCCAATCGCTCTGGAACTTCATCAACGCAAGCCCGCATGTTTCCGGCGAGCTTTAGCCCCTGGCCCTACCCCCGGCGGCTAATCATATTTAGTGCAAACGTTTCATCCGAACGGCATATTTGAAGCCCCGCATTTGCCCTTAAAATGAAGCCTCCCGAATATGTATTGGGTATTGGGAGGGGACCATGCGCATTGACGTGATCGACACCGAAGCCGGCTTCGAGGCTGTCCGCGAAGAGTGGGATCGGGTCTATATGGCCGATCCTCATGCGCAACACTTCCTGTCCTGGACATGGCTGAAGTCCTATCTTTTTCATCGCAAACGTTGGTTTATTCTAGCGCTGCGCGAACGCGAAGAGCACTCGCCTTACGTCGCGTTCTTTCCGCTGCGTATCACGACCCAGCATGATCAGAAGAACGGCGTCTTTTTCGACGAGATCATCATGGCCGGCAATTTCTCGGCCGACTATACCGGCTTCCTCGCGCAGCCGGACTATGAGCGGCACGCGATCGCCGGATTTGCCGCCTATCTGAAGCGACAGAACTGGACGCATCTGAAGCTGGAATACTTCGGCGGCCCTCCGGAGCGGCGTGAAGGACTGGTCCGCGCGCTGCAGGGTCCGGAGGTGATGTTCCGCGACAGTTCTGTGCGCAATCCCGAGAACATAGACAACTGCGTCTGCCCGGTCGTCACCCTGCCATCGAGCTTCGACGACTATCTGGAACAGAAGATGAGCAGCCAGACGCGTCAGAAACTGCGGCGCTTCCTGCGCAAGGTCGAGGGCGACGATGACTATCGCATCACCATGGCGACGCCGGAAACCATCGACCGCGACCTCGATATTCTCTTCGACCTGTGGCGGACGAAATGGGTCGGACGCAAGGGCAAGGAACGCACCGAACGGCTGATCGGGGCGACGCGCCAATTGCTGATGGACAGCTTCAAGGACGGCAACCTCGATGTTCCGGTGGTGTGGTACGGCGACCGGCCGCTCGGCGCACTGGCCAACATCATCGACCGGCAGAAGAAGTCGATCCTCTTTTACATCACCGGCCGCGACGAGACCTGGAAGACGCCCTCGCCCGGCCTCATCCTGCATGGCTACTGCATTCGCCGAGCGATAGCAGACGGCTTCAAGACATATGACTTCCTGCGCGGCAACGAGCCCTACAAGTACGTGTTCGGCGCCGAAGAGCGCCGAGTCAGCTGCACATTGTTTCGCACGCGCAGCGGCCGCAATCTCGGCGACGTGATCCATCCCCGCAGCATCCGCTTCGTCTACGAGCAAGCACTGCAGATGTACCGCGACGGCGCCAAGGCCTATGCCGAAGCGGCGTTCCGGCAGCTTCTCGAAACCGTCCCCGGCCATATGGGTGCCGAATTCGGGTTGGCGAGCCTGCTGTTCGAGAAGGGCAAGCTGCACGAGGCCGAAGCCGGCTTCACGGCGCTTATCGGCCGTGTGGACGATCCGAATCCGGTCTATCTGCGTCTTGGAGACACACACCTCGCGCTTGGCAGCTACGAGGAAGCTGCAAGGACATTCAGCCGCATCATCGAGCGCTCGCCCTACGACGCGCAGGCGCACTACAAGCAAGGCGTGGCACTAGCGGCGGCCGGCCGTCAGCCGGAAGCTGCACGCGTCTTCGCCATGGTCGAGCGCTATAACTACGACAATCCAGTGCAGCGGAAATTCGCCGAGAAGGCGCGCGAGGCTCTGCGGCGGATCGTCAGCGAAACCGAACAAGCCGCAGCGGCGCCGGTTGCGGCCGCCAAACGGCAGAAGGCATCGCGACGGAACCAGACGGGCAGGGTTTCGGCAAAATTCGAGCGCGGAGCGACGGAACTGGTGCCGGCATGAGGCCTGCGCTTTTTCATGCCGGGAGTTCCCTGTTCGTGTCAGGCGTGATATCAGCCGCGCATGAACAAGACCTCCTCCTATTCCCCTATCCACGTCGTTGGCGGCGGGCTCGCCGGCTCTGAGGCCGCATGGCAGATTGCCAGCGCCGGCGTGCCGGTCATCCTGCACGAAATGCGCGGCCTGCGCGGCACGGATGCGCACAAGACCGACGGCCTTGCGGAGCTCGTCTGCTCCAATTCCTTCCGCTCCGACGATGCGACGAGCAATGCCGTCGGCGTGATCCATGCGGAAATGCGCATGGCAGGCTCGCTGATCATGGCGTGCGCGGACAAGCATCAGGTTCCGGCGGGCGGCGCGCTCGCCGTCGATCGCGACGGCTTTTCCGACGCGGTGACGAAGGCAATCCACGAGCATCCCCTCGTTACCGTCGTTCGTGAGGAAGTGACCGGGCTGCCGCCGAAGGAGTGGGATCTGGCGATCGTGGCCACCGGACCACTGACGGCGCCGTCGCTGGCTGCCGCAATCCAGGAGGAAACAGGTGCGGACGCGCTTGCCTTCTTCGATGCGATTGCGCCAATCGTCTATCGCGACAGCATCGACATGGATATCTGCTGGTATCAATCGCGCTACGATAAGGTCGGCCCGGGCGGCACCGGCAAGGACTATATCAACTGCCCGATGGACGAAGACCAGTACAGCGCCTTCGTCGACGCGCTGATTGCCGGCGATACGGTCGGTTTCAAGGAATGGGAAGGCACGCCCTATTTCGACGGCTGCCTACCGATCGAGGTAATGGCCGAACGCGGCCGCGAGACGCTGCGCCACGGCCCGATGAAGCCGATGGGACTGACCAATGCGCATAATCCATCGGTGAAGGCCTATGCTGTTGTTCAGCTGCGTCAGGACAATGCGCTCGGCACGCTCTACAACATGGTCGGTTTCCAGACGAAGCTGAAATACGGCACACAGTCGGAAATCTTCCGGATGATCCCCGGTTTGCAGAACGCCGAATTCGCCCGCCTCGGCGGCCTGCACCGCAACACCTATATCAACTCGCCAACGCTGCTCGATCCGTCGCTGACGCTGAAATCGCGACCAGGACTGCGCTTTGCCGGCCAGATCACCGGTTGCGAGGGTTATGTCGAAAGCGCCAGCGTCGGGCTGTTAGCGGGGCGTTTCGCCGCTGCCGAGCGCAAAGACGAAACGGTCTCGCTGCCACCTGCAACGACCGCCCTCGGTTCGTTGCTTGGCCATATCACCGGCGGGCATCTCGTCACCGACGAGGAACCGGGAAAGCGCTCCTTCCAGCCGATGAACATCAATTTCGGCCTGTTTCCGGAGCTGCAGCCGGGTTCGATCGTCAAGCCAGAAGGCGTTAAGCGCTTCCGCGGCAAGGACAAGACCATCCTGAAACGCCAGTTGATCGCCAAGCGCGCGCTTGGCGATTGCGCCGCATGGCTCGGCCAGAGCGCGCCTCTTGCAGAAAGCGCCTGATTTTTATTGCTTGTTGGCTGCCGGCTTTTCAGCCGGCGGCAGCGCAAGGTCTGCGTCGGCGACGTAATTGCCGAGCAGCCAGAGCGAGACTTCGGCCGCCTCCTTGGCGGAGGCGAATTCGAAGACACCGTTATGGTGCGGGTGATCGAGGAAATCGATGACCAGACCCTTGCCCGTTTCCGAACTGACGACGCGCACCCTGCCCGGCTCCAGCACATGGCAGGAGAAGTGGCGGTGCATGTTGCGCATGAAGCCCGCCTTGTTGTCATGCAGACGCACGAACACCACCTGGCCGTCGGCCGTCGCCTGAAGCTGGCGGATCGCCTCGTGCGGGAAGGCGCGGTTGAACTCTAGGATCGCGAGACCGGTGTCGTGAAAGCCTTCCTCGTCTTTGTTCCTGGCGGCCATGCGGGTCGCGACGAAGGCTAGGAGGACCACGAGGGCAAAGATGACGGACCAGACGATAAAGCTCAACGCCGTTTCTCCGATTCAGGCATAACTGTTATCCACTTATAGTGCCCGAGCCTTGCGCGAATTTGAACAGATTCAGATTTTCTTGCGCATCAGCGCCAACATCATGCCGAGCTGGCGGCGCCATTGCGGCGGTTGCAGCGATTGGTCGAAAAGCGCGGCACCGGCCTTCTGCGCCTTCACGAGCACCGGCTCAGCAAGCGTCACAGGCAGGAAGGCCGGGAAAACGGTCGGCGGGAGCGGCGCGGCACGGGCCTTTGCCAGGTGATCGCGGCCGAGGCCGGCGAAGGCCTCGATAGCGGCAGAAATGCGCGCCTTGTCCTTGCCCGCCAGAAAGCTTTCGCGGTCGAGGCCGGTGGCGCTCAGAATTTCAAGTGGAATATAGAGCTGGCCCCGGTGGCGGTGCAGCGGCATCAGAAGCAACGCGCCGGCGACGGCCTGCGCGACGCCGGCATGGCCTGCGGCTTCGGTAGATTTCGCCGCCTCCTCCGCCGACAGGACGAGGCTTGCCAGCTGGATCAGAGCGGACGCCGTTTCACCGGCATAGCCTTCGAGCGAGGTGCGGGTTTCCATCGGATCGTCGTAGAGATCGAAGATGCGCGCATCGATCATGTTGACGAGTGTCTGACGCGGCAGGCGGTGGGCTTCGATCGCGCTCAGCAAGGATGCGGCAACAGGATTAGCCTCGGTCGAGCCGTGGGCGCTGCCCTCCAACAGATCGCGCCAGTATTGCATGCGGACCTCGCCGGGCAGCGGCTCGTGCACGAGATCGCGGATGCGGGCGAGTTCGGCATTGAAGGTGTAAAGGGCGGCGAGCGCGCCGCGCTTGTCCTCCGAGGACAGTAGGCAGGCGAGATAGCGGTCGCGATCACTGTCGCGCAGCATCGCCAGGCAAATCTCCTGGTTGCTCATCGGCTGTTCCGTCATCGTCAGACCGCAATCAGGGCGGCCGCAACGGCGCGGGATTCCGCGAGCATGATGTTGAAGGTGCGGACGGCAGCACCCGTGCTCATCGGGTCAGAGGAGATGCCGCGGACCTTCAGTGCATGCTTCAGCTCCGACGGCAGGCGGCGAAGTTCGGTGCCGGTCCCGACCAGCAGAACCTCGATATCGCCCGCCTCGTCCAGCACCCTCTGAAAATTATCGACGGAGAGCGGCTTCGACGTATCCATCTCCCAGCCGTAGATACCGGATGGAAGGCAGAGGATGGAGCCGCGATGCGACATATCGGCAAAGCGGAAGCCGCCATTGCCGTACGTGTCGACCGGAGCGCGGCCGGGGAAATGGGCCTCGCGGATTTCAATTCCTTTCGCCATGGCTTACACTGTGGCCTTTCCGGATTTTTCATCGGTGGCGCCATCCTCGTTGTCGTCGAAGGCCTTCGGGCGAAGGCGGAAGAGGATCAGTACCGGTGCAGCTATATAGATGGAGGAGAAGGTGCCGACGGCAACGCCGAAAAGCATGACGAGCGCGAAGGAGCGGATGACCTCGCCCCCGAAAAGATAGAGAGCGAGCAGCGCAAGAAGTGTCGTGGCCGCGGTCAGGATCGTGCGCGACAGCGTCTGGTTGATCGAGGCGTCGATCAGGATTGGCAGCGGCATGCGCGCATAGCGCCTCAGGTTTTCGCGCATGCGGTCGTAAACGACCACCGTATCGTTCAGCGAATAGCCGACGATCACGAGCAATGCGGCGACGCTCGTCAAATTGAACTCGATGCCGGTGACAACGAAGAAACCGAGCGTCAGAATGACGTCGTGCAACGTCGCGATGATGGCGCCGATGGCGAACTGCCATTCGAAGCGGAACCAGATGTAGATGAGGATCGCGGCGAGCGAGGCAAGGATGCCGAGCGTCGCCGTCTTCGTCAGCTCGCCAGAAACCGCGGGGCCGACAGTTTCGACGCGTCGGAAATCATACTGGTCCGCAAGCTCGCTCCGCACAAGCGTGATTGCCGACTGTTCGGCATTTTCGCCGCCGCCTTGGGCTTCAATGCGGATGATGGCGTTTGAGGCATCGCGGAGGCGCCTGGTCTGGACGTCGCCGATATTGAGTTCGCCCAGCCGCACGCGGATGTCATCGAGATCGGCCGGCCCCTGCTTCGACCTCACTTCGATGACGGAGCCGCCGGTGAAATCGATGCCGAGTTTCATGCCGATCGCCGTTACCGCCAGCATAGAGACGAGCGAAAGGGCCGCAAGCGCGGTGAAGCTGTAGCGGCGGATGCCCATGAAGCGGATGTTCGTGCCGTCGAAGAGATCGGTATGGACGCTCTTCGGCAGATGCTTGAGGCGACGGTGGCGCACCCAGGCAACGACCAGCGGGCGCGTGAAGACGAAAGCAGTGAAAGCCGTCGTTAGAATGCCGATCGCAAGCGTGACCGCAAAACCGCGGATGGCATCGCTTCCGAGATAGAAGAGGATCGCGGCGGCAATCAAGGTCGTGATATTGGCATCGACGACGGTCATAAAGGCTCTCGAATAGCCCACACCGATCGCCTGATCGAGATGCATGCCGCCTTTTACCTCTTCGCGCATGCGCTCGTAGATCAGAACGGTGGCATCGACCGCAATGCCGATCGTCAGCACGATGCCGGCAACACCCGGCAAGGTCAGCGGCGCTCCGAACAGGCTGAGAACGGCAAGGATCATCATGATGTTGACGACAAGCGCGGCGCCGGCAATCACACCGAGCACGCCGTAGAGCGCCACCATCAGGCCGATCACCAGAACGGCGCCGACGCCCCCTGCGACGAGACCGGAGCGGATCGAGCCGGCGCCGAGGCCGGGATCGATCGTCCGTTCCTCGACGATCGTCAGCGTGACGGGAAGCGCGCCGGAGCGCAGTATCGCGGCAAGATCTTCAGTCTCCTCCGGAGAATAGTTAAGCGCTATCTGTCCTCTATCGCCCGTGACCGGTTCGCGGATATCAGACGTGGCAATGACCTGATCGTCCAACAGGACTGCGAACGACCGCCCCACATTCTTTCGCGTCAGCTCGCCAAACCGCCTGGCACTCTCGGGATTGAAGCGAAAGGTCAGGATGGAGCTGTCTTCGTCGTTGCCAGGCTTGACCTGGAAATCGCCGAGATCAGCCGACGACAGCACTTCAGCGCGCTCGACAAGGTAGACGTCCGGCGGATCGTCCGGCGAATAGACGATCCGCGAGCGCGACGGTACCGTGCCGCGCATCGCATCCTGCGGCGACACACTGCTATCAATCAAGTGGAAGGAGAGCCGGCCATCCTGGCTCAAGAGATCCTTGAACCGCTGCGAGTCGGCGAGACCCGGCACCTGGACGGATAATCGATCAGCGCCGCGGGTTTCGATGACGGGATCGATCCCGCCCGCTTCGACGGCGCGGCGGCCGACGATCTCGACGGATTGCGTGAGGGTCGCCGACAGGCTGCGGTCGATCGCTTTGCCGGTGATCTGCAGCGTCAGCTGGCCGTCATTGCCTTTCGAGAGCGTGACTTCGGGATCCGGGGCGCCGGCGGCCGGTGCCGTCACCGGGGTCAGAATGGTGACGGCGCGATCGACCTCACTCGGATCGGTGATGCGGACCTGAATGGTCTGCCCGGTGCCGGCCAGCCCGGTATAGCGAATTCCGGCTTCGCGCAGCCTGCCGCGCACGCTCGCAACCGTGCTTTCGAGCCGCTCCCTAACGATATCGGAGCGCTCCGCCTTCAGCACGATATGCGAGCCGCCCTGAAGATCGAGGCCGAGGGCCACCCGCTTGTGCGGCAGCCAGCTTGGCAGCGAGGCGTCCGTGAAAAGATTTGGGGCGGCGCAGAGCGCCGCCACAAAGACAATGAGCCAGATCAGAACTGTTTTCCAACTCGAAAAATGGAGCATTTCAGTCTCGACACCTCTGATCCGGCTGCTCTGCCTGCCGGAATTACGCGGCGTCTGCTTTTACGGGCTCGCCCTTCACGCGAACGTCTGCGATACCGCTACGGACCACGCGGACGCGCACGCCTTCAGCGATTTCGACTTCCAATTCCTTGTCGTCGACGACCTTGGTCACCTTGCCGACGAGGCCGCCGGCCGTGACCACCTGGTCACCGCGGCGGATCGCGCTCAGCGCTTCTGCACGCTTCTTGGCCTGGGCGCGCTGCGGACGGATCAGCAGGAAGTACCAGACGACCATCAGTGGCACGAACAGGATGATCATTTCGAAGCCGGAGCCGAATGGCGACGCAGCGGCATCCGGTGCGGCCTGGGCAAATGCCGGGGTGATGAACATTGATAGGCTCCTCAACTACGGGCGGCGTATATCCGCCTCTCTTTTTCGGGTGGCCGGACTATAGTTGCGGCAAGGATGAATGCAACAAAAACAGCCTGCGGGCGTACCGATTCCCCTGTCTCATAACCTTTCCGCTTTGGAAAGGCCATGCTACTCCGCATCGAAAATTTTGGCGCGGACGCCGCGGCAGGAAATTCAGGAGGACATGCGATGGCCGAAGAATTGAACAGCGTCATTTTGCAGGAGCTGCGGCGGCTTGCCGACGCGGTCGAGCGGTTGGCGGGTCCGGCACCCGGCCCCAACGACTGGAATGCCGCCGACTGTTTCGTTTGGTCGCCCGCCCGCACGCACCTGCAGCCCGTCGCACGGCCGAACCGTGTGGCCTTGAAACTCATCCGTGGCGTCGACCATGTGCGCGACATCCTGCACGAGAATACAGTGCGTTTTGCCGACGGGTTTGCTGCCAACAACGTGCTGCTCTGGGGTGCGCGCGGCATGGGCAAGTCGTCGTTGGTCAAGGCGGTCCATGAAGACGTTCGCCAGGAAAGCGGCGTTTCGCTGAAGCTCGTGGAGGTGCATCGCGAAGACATTGCGAGCCTGCCGACGCTGCTCGATATCCTGAAGGAGGCGCCGCATCGCGTCATCGTTTTCTGCGACGACCTTTCCTTCGACCATGACGATACCGCCTACAAGTCACTGAAGGCAGCGCTCGACGGCGGCATCGAAGGCCGGCCGGACAACGTGCTTTTCTACGCCACCTCCAACCGCCGCCACTTGCTGCCGCGCCACATGATGGAGAACGAGCAGTCGACCGCCATCAATCCATCCGAGGCCGTCGAAGAGAAGGTATCGCTTTCCGACCGTTTCGGTCTCTGGCTCGGCTTCCACAAATGTAGCCAGGAAGACTACCTCACAATGATCGACGGCTATGCCGAGCATTTCAAGCTGACACTCGACCGCGAGAAGATGCATGCTGAAGCGCTGGAATGGGCGACCACGCGCGGTGCGCGCTCCGGCCGCGTCGCATGGCAGTATATCCAGGATCTTGCAGGGCGCATGCGGATCGCTCTCGCCCGCAGCTAAACAGGCTATAGCCAGTGCAAAACGACAAAAGCCCGGCGGTCGGCCGGGCTTTTGCACTTCCCCGAGACGCTTTACCTATTCGAGGAAGGTGATCGGATTGACCGGCGAGGCGTCCTTGCGGACTTCGAAGTGGACCTGCGGCTGCTTGACGCTGCCGCTCATGCCGGAGACGGCGACGGTTTGTCCGCGCTGGATCTTCTGGCCGCGGGCGACGCTCAGCGTGTCGGCATTGCCGTAGACGGTCACGGTGCCGTCGTCGTGGCGGATGAGAACGGTGTTGCCGAGTTCCTTCAGGCCGTTGCCCGCATAGATGACCACACCGTTTTCGGCGGCCTTGATCGGCGTGCCCTGCGGCACCGAGATGTCGATACCATCGTTGCGGCTGCCGTTGACGTTTGCGCCATAGGCCGCGATGACGGCCCCGCGGACCGGCCAACGATATTTGCCGATGCCGGTCGATTCCGGGGCGGCTGAGGCGACGTCGGACTTCTTCTGGACTTCATCGACGGTCTGCGTTGCAACCGGCGGCTGGTAGGAGGCCGGCTGAGCGGAGGCCGTTTCAACTGCGGCAGGGGACGCAGGCTTCGGTTCGGCCTTGGCCGGAATGGACGCAGTCTTCGTCTGATCGGCGGAAGCGGAGCCGTTCGGGATCGTCAGCGTCTGGCCGATGCGGATGGAGGTTGCCGAGAGATTATTCGCAGCCTTGATGTCGTCGATTTTCGTGCCAGTCGCCCTGGCAATCTTGGCGAGAGAATCGCCCGGCTTGACCGTGTAAGTGCCGCCGCCTGCTTTCGGATCCTTTCCGGCACCGGCCGCAATCTTGCCCGCGGCAGCATCTGTGCTTGCCTGCGACTTGTCGCGAGCAGCGTTCGCAGCCGGCAGTACCGCGAGGTTCTGGTCCGGCGTCTTCGACGGCTGCGGAAGCTTGCCACTCTTGGAAATGTCGGCGGCCTGCGCCGAAGCCTTGGCCGCATTCCTGCCGCCGTTGAAGGTCGGGATGAGGATCGTTTCGCCCGGCTTGATGGCAGCGGCCGACTTCATGTTGTTGACGCGAAGGATTTCCTTTTCGGGAACGCCGTAGCGGTTGGCGAGGGTCGTCAGATTTTCGCCCGGACGAACCAGGACGGAAGGCGCATTAGCGGCGGACCAGCCAGAAACCTTCGGCGTCGTGCCTGTCGTCATCTGATCGGGTGCAGCCAGCTTCGGAGCGGCCTGCATCTGGCGCGGAGCCTGCGATCCCGAGGACGACGCAGGGAACGCCTGCGCCATCGCGACCTGCTTTTCACGCGACGGCATCGAGGATGCGCCCGCCGGCGCCGCAAGTTCGGTGCGCTGGACGGAAACCGGAGCGGAGGCAAGGCGCGCGCTGGAGCGGGTCGTTGCGGTTGTCGCCGGATAAGGCTGATTCAATGCATTATTGCTGGCATTGTATGAGGGTTGCGCCATTCCGGACTGAAGATCGGCGCTCGGGACAGGATCGCCCTGTGAGCCACTCATGTTCCGCCTCGGCACAGAACCGGTCGTCATCTGATCTTGACCCGACCCGGCAAAGAGGCCGCCGAAGCGGGTCACATCCGAACTGCAGCCCGTAGCGGCGCTTGCCAACAAGGCAACAAACAAGATATTGCCGGCCGGCTTTCCGAACTTTGGCGAAACGCTAAAACGCATGACTCGACCCACTCATAACTCAACCATTCGTGGGCATATTAAAGCGCGTTAGTGTTACCACCCGGTTAAAGCGCTGGAATCAGTGCGATTTTTTTGAGGAATTGATAACCATAGTTTTGCGGGTGAGAAATCGCAGACGCCCGACACCCGGAAAATGCCGAGGGAATGCCCGTCAGAGCTGGGAAGCCAGTCTCGGCACGATCGACAGATAGGGCACGTCGAAAAGCTCTTCGCGCTCGAAACGGCTGCCGGTCTTCGTCAGCCGCACCATGCGGCACTGGTCCTCGGACATCATCAGCGGTGCGATCATCGAACCGCCGGAGACGAGCTGGTCCGCATAAAAGCGCGGCATGGAATTGAAAGCGGCTGTAACAAGGATGCGGTCGAAAGTCCCCTCGCCCTGCAGGCCATTGCTGCCGTCGGCCTGGCGGACGATGACGCTGCGAAGGCCGAGCTGATCCATGCGGCGCTGCGCATTGGCCGTCAGCGTCTTGTAGCGGTCGATCGTCAAAACGCGCTCGGCAATGCGGCCGATGACAGCTGCGGTGAAACCACTGCCGGTACCCACTTCCAGCACACGCTGGCCGGGCTTCACCTTCAAAAGATAAAGGATACGGACAGCGAGATCGACGCCCTCCAGGAACGAGCCGCACTCGATCGGGATCGTCCGGGTGGAATAGGCATCGTCGGCAAATTGCGGCGGCACGAAGAGCGTGCGCGGCGTCTGCTCGACGGCGGTCAGGAGGTCGATGTCCGATATCCCCTCCGCCCGCAGCCTCAGGACAAGTGCTGCAAAACCTTCCTTCTCGACCAGCCGTGCCGTCAAAATGTCCTACTCCGTACCAGAAAGCGCCCGCACCACGCGGTCCTTCACGGAATAATCGGTCAGATCCAGTTTCAAAGGTGTTACCGAAATCTTATTATGCTTCAGCGCGTGAATATCGGTGCCCTCGGTAAAGGCGCCGGCACGCTCGCCGAACTTCAGCCAGTAATAGGGCAAGCCGCGGCCGTCGGAGCGCGCGTCGACCTGCAGGTTGAAGGCAAGCTTGCCCTGGGCGGTGACTTCGGCGCCCTGCACCTCATCCGGACGGCAGTTCGGGAAATTGAGGTTGAGGAAGGTGCCTTCAGGCAAGTCAACCTTCATCAGCCTGTCAAGCAGCGCCGGCGCGTGAACCTCGGCGACTTCCCACGGCACGATGCGCGCGCCGTCTGAATAAGTGTAGGCCTGGCTCAGCGCGAAGGAACGCACGCCCTGCATCGTGCCTTCGATGGCGCCGGCGATGGTGCCGGAATAGGTGACGTCGTCGGCGACGTTCGAGCCGGAATTGACGCCAGAAAGCACGAGGTCAGGCTTGATGTCCATCACCTGCTTGATGCCCATGATGACGCAATCGGTCGGCGTACCGCGCAGCGCAAAATGCTTGTCGGCCACCTGACGCAGGCGAAGCGGCTCGGAAAGGCTCAGCGAATGCGCCAGGCCGCTCTGATCCGTTTCCGGCGCGACGATCCAGACGTCGTCGGAAAGGGTACGCGCAATCCGCTCAAGTGCCGCGAGACCTTCGGCGTGGATGCCGTCGTCATTGGTGAGCAGAATGCGCATCGCCTCAGGCCGCCCGTTCGATCTTCGTCAATCCGCCCATATAGGGCAGCAGCGCGTCGGGGATAGTGACCGACCCATCCTCATTCAGGTAGTTTTCGAGAACTGCGATCAGGCAGCGGCCGACAGCAGTGCCGGAGCCGTTCAGCGTGTGAACGAACTTCGTGCTCCTATCGTCCTTGCCGCGATAGCGCGCATTCATGCGCCGCGCCTGGAAATCGCCGCAGACCGAACAGGACGAGATTTCGCGGTAGGCGTTCTGTCCCGGCAGCCAAACTTCGATATCGTAGGTCTTGCGCGAACCGAAGCCCATGTCGCCGGTGCAGAGCGTCATCGTGCGGAAATGCAGGCCGAGGCGCTTGAGAACTTCCTCGGCGCAGGCTGTCATGCGTTCGTGCTCGGCGAGCGAGCTCTCGGCATCGGTGATCGACACGAGTTCGCATTTCCAGAACTGGTGCTGGCGCAGCATGCCGCGCGTATCGCGCCCAGCCGAACCGGCTTCCGAGCGGAAGGACGGGGTCAGCGCGGTGAAACGGAGCGGTAGCTTTTCCTGCTCGAGAATCTCACCCGAGACAAGATTGGTTAGCGTTACTTCAGCCGTCGGGATCAGCCAGCGGCCGTCCGTCGTCCTGAAGAGGTCTTCCGCGAATTTCGGCAGTTGTGCCGTGCCGAACACCGCCTCGTCACGCACCATCAGCGGCGAACTGACTTCGGTATAGCCGTGCTCGCTCGTATGGAGGTCGATCATGAACTGGCCGAGCGCCCGTTCGAGGCGGGCCAGCGCGCCGGTCAGCACCGTGAAGCGTGAACCGGAAAGCTTGGCGGCGCGCTCGAAATCCATGTAGCCAAGCGCCTCGCCGATTTCGAAGTGTTCCTTCGGCGTGTGGTTCCAGCGCGGCTTTTCGCCGATCGTGCGAGCGATGACGTTGTCGTGCTCGTCCTCGCCGACTGGGACGTCGTCGAGCGGAATGTTGGGAATACGCGCCAGGGCGTCGTTGAGCTCGGCCGTCAGCTGGCGGTCGTCCTCTTCGGCGGCCGGCAGCGAAACCTTCATTTCGGCGACTTCGGCCTTCAGCTTTTCGGAAAGCTCGCCGTTCTTCTGCGCCATCGCCGCGCCGATCTCCTTGGAGGCGGCGTTGCGGCGGGATTGCAGGTCCTGCACCTTCTGCACGGCGGAGCGGCGCTTCTCGTCGAGAGCTATGAGGCTTTGGGCCAGGGGCTCCGCACCGCGCTTGGCAAGTGCTTCATCGAGCGCCTCGGGATTCTCACGGATCCATTTGATATCGAGCATTGTCGTTCCGGGTCGTTACGAAGGACATGACCCGGCCAAAGCCTGACCGGGCCTCGACCGGATATTCTGCATGCGTTCAGGAGAGAATTTCGGAGAACCGTTCAGACGCTGTCCGTCTTGGCAACGTCCGCAGACCCGTCCGCCTCTTCGACCGCCTGCCGGGAACGCTGGCGCTCCACGAGTCGCGCAGCGTAGATGGCAATCTCGTAGAGAAGGATCGTCGGCAGTGCAAGGCCGATCTGGGACAACGGATCGGGCGGCGTCAGCACGGCGGCCACGACGAAAGCGAGCACGATCGCAAACTTGCGCTTCTCGGCGAGCCACTGCGACGTGAGCAGGCCGACGCGGGCAAGCAGCGTCGTGACGACCGGAAGCTGGAAGACGAGGCCGAAGGAGAAGACGAGCGTCATGATGAGGCTCAGATATTCCGAGACCTTCGGCAGCAGCGAGATTGCGACATCGCCCTCTCCCGGCGCCTGCTGCATAGTCAGGAAGAACCACATGACCATCGGCGTGAAGAAGAAATAAACAAGCGATGCACCCAGCAGAAACAGGACCGGCGAAGCGATCAGGAACGGCAGGAAGGCCGCACGCTCGTTCTTGTAGAGGCCGGGGGCGACGAACTTGTAGACCTGCGCGGCAATGATCGGGAAGGCGATCACAAGGCCGCCGAACATCGCGACCTTTACCTGAGTGAAGAAGAATTCCTGCGGCGCGGTATAGATGAGCTGCGCCTTCGTCACATCGAGACCGGCCCAGATGACTGCCCATTTGTAAGGGTAGACCAAGGCGTTGAAGAGATGTTTGGCGAAGATGAAGCAGGCGATGAAGGCGACAAAGAACGCGCCGATTGCCCAGATCAGCCGCGTGCGCAGCTCCATCAGGTGCTCGATCAACGGCTGCGGCTTGTCTTCAATGTCACCGCTCATGCCTCGTCCTTCTTCTTGGTCGCCGTCTTCTTCGAAGCGGCCGCAGTCTTCTCTGCCGGAGCAGGTTTGGCCGGCCCAGCCTTTGTTGCTGCGGCCGCGACGGTCTTTGCAGCAGCCGCGCGCTTCGGCTTTGCAGCGGGAGCGGCGGCAATTGCAGCCGCAGGCGGCGCCTTCCCGGCGGCAGCGCGCGGCTTGCGCGCGGCCTTCGGCTTTTCGACAACAGTGGGTTCCGGCGCCGGCGCGACGACAGGCGGCGTTTCCGGCAGGCTCATCGACGGCTCCGGCACGCTGACCGGCGGCGCTTCGGTCTTGTTTTCGACTGCCGTTGCCTTCTGCAGGTCAGCCTTGATGTCGTTGCCCATCTGGCGAAGCGGGTTCATCGCCTCGCGCAGGCTGTTTGCCGGATTAAGGCGCTGCGCATCGCTGATCGTCTGGCGTACATCGTCAAGGTCCGCTTCGCGCAGCGCCTCGTCGAACTGGGCGCGGAATTCGCCCGCGACCTTCCGGGCACGCTGCGTCATCTTGCCGAAAGCGCGCAGCATCGGCGGCAGATCCTTCGGACCGACAACGACGATCAACACGACCGCGATGACAAGCAGCTCGGTCCAGCCAATATCGAACATTCAAGGCTCCTGGGGGAAGCGGGGCAAAAGCCGCCCGTTCCCGGGCGTGTTACTTCGTTTCGTCGGCCTTGTGATCGACGGTCTTTGCTGTGTCCGGCGTTTCGTCTTCGTTGATGCCTTTCTTGAAGCTCTTGATGCCCTTGGCAACGTCGCTCATAAGCTCCGGAATCTTACCGCGGCCGAACAGCAACAGCACGATGACCAGAACGATCAACCAGTGCCACATACTAAAAGAACCCATTTACGCATACTCCCTGTTGCGATCTTCCTTCGATGTAAGAGCTTCCGACATCGTTTCCAACATCAAAACTCCCCTCGGATTGACGCTTAATGTCACGGGTTCGCCCATAATGACAAGCCGTCCGGGTATCGAATTATAGTGATCTCTATTGTTTTCGCCGTCGGTGTCAAAACAAAGACCGGATCACACTAATCTTCGGAGGCGCCGCGCGGGGCGAGAAGGCCCAATTCCTCAAGGTCCATCTGCGTGATCGGATCCTCGTCCTCGGTCAGTTCGTCGCTCATCAAGGGCGATGGGATATTGAAATTTGCAGGGATGCGGCCGGAAAGAAGGCCGGCACCCTTCAGCTCCTCGATTCCGGGCAGGTCGCGAAGTTCCTCGAGGCCGAAATGATCGAGGAAATCGCGGGTCGTGCCGAGCGTCACGGGCCGGCCGGGCGTGCGGCGGCGGCCGCGGAAACGCACCCAGCCTGCTTCCATCAGCACGTCCAGCGTGCCGCGTGAGGTCTGCACGCCGCGGATATCTTCGATTTCGGCACGGGTCACCGGCTGGTGATAGGCGATGATCGCCAGCACCTCGAGGGCCGCGCGCGATAGCTTCTTGACCTCGTTCTCGTCGCGGCGGATGACGAAGGAGAGATCGGCTGCGGTGCGGAATGCCCAGGCGTCATCGACCTGGACGAGGTTGACGCCGCGCGGCGCATATTGCTCCTTGATCCGGAGCATGACGGCGCGGACGTTGAAATTCCCCGGCAGACGATCGGCGATGAAAGCTTCGGAAACCGGTTGCGCGGAGGCGAAGACCAGAGCCTCCGCGATGCGCTCGGCCTCCATTTCCGCCTGGAAATTTTGCCGGGAAGCGCCCTCGCCTTCGTCGCGGCCAATATAGTCTCTGGAATCCATCAAGCGGACCCCTCCTGCTCGACGACCTGCAGGGTCGCATGTTTCGGTCCCCGGCGCAGATAGAGCGGCTCGAAGGCAGCGTCCTGGCGGATCTCCAGCTTGCCCTCGCGCACGAGTTCAAGCGAGGCGGCAAAGGCACTGGCGATTGCCGTGACGCGCTCGTCCGGCGATGCCATATACCGTAGCAGATAATGTTCCAGCGCCGTCCAGCCGCTGACCTCCCCAATCATGCGCGTCAGCAGGTCGCGGGCATCGGTCAGGGACCAGACGGTGCGGCGCGCAATCGTGACCTGGGTCACGGCCTGGCGCTGGCGCAGCGACGCGTAGGCGGTCAAAAGGTCGTAAAGGCTTGCCTCGTAAGCGGATTTTTGTCTGTCTGGAATATGCTCCGGCGCGCCGCGGGCAAAGATATCGCGGCCGAGACGATTGCGGTTGACGAGCCCGCTTGCAGCCTCGCGCATCGCTTCGAGGCGCTTCAGGCGGAAGGCAAGCGTTGCGGCCATCTCCTCGCCGGTGGGACCATCGTCCTTAACCTGCTGCGGGATCAGCAGCCGGGACTTGAGATAGGCGAGCCACGCCGCCATCACGAGATAGTCAGCGGCAAGCTCGATGCGGATTCGGCGGGCAGTTTCGATGAACTGGAGATACTGCTCGGCAAGCGCCAGCACAGAGATGCGCGAAAGATCGACCTTCTGATTGCGGGCGAGGTAAAGGAGGAGGTCGAGCGGACCTTCGAAGCCGGCGACGTCGATCACCAGCGCCGGCTCATGGCTGGCGCGTTCGGCGCCGTTGTCCTGCCAAAGCTTCTCCATCGGCGTTGCCGCCTGTGTCCGCTCTGTGCCCTTGACCGTGTTCACCGCTGCCTCTCTTCCATCGCTCAGACGGCTGCGAACATGCCGTCGAATTCGGCGCGGATCGCCGCCTCGTCTGCCTGATCAGCGTCGGGGAAGCCCGCCAGCACGGCATTCGCGCGCTCCAGCGAGGCGCCCGCCAATACCGGCGTATTTGCCACGACCTGCTGCATCTCGTCCATATGCCCGTTGCAATGCAGCACGATATCGCATCCGCCTGCAATGATATTCGCAGCACGCTCACCGATTGTCCCGGCCAATGCGTTCATCGACGTATCGTCGGAAAGCAACAGCCCCCCGAAGCCGATGCGCTCGCGGATCACGCCGTCGATCACGTTGCGCGAGGTCGTCGCCGGATTGTCCGGATCGATCGCAGTAAAGACGACATGACAGGTCATGGCCGCAAGCTCGTCCTTCATGGCGATGAAGGGTGGGAAGTCGTGCGCTTCCAGTTCATCGCGCGAGGCGGTGACGACCGGCAGTTCGTGGTGGGAATCGGCGCGGCCGCGGCCGTGGCCCGGCATATGCTTCATCACCGGCAGCACCCCGCCCGCCTTCAGCCCCTCGGCCGCCGCGCGTCCCATATCGGCAACCGTTTTCGGATCGCCGCCATAGGCGCGGTTGCCGATGACGCTGCTGCTGCCCTCCACCGGGACGTCGAGAACAGGCAGGCAGTCGACATTGATTCCGAACTTCAAAAGATCGAACGCGTGCAGCCGCGACATCAGCCAGGTGGCGCGCAGCCCCTGCTCCCGGTCTCGCCGGTAGATATCCCCGAGCGTCTGCCCGGAGGGATAATGCGGCAGGATCGGCGGGCGGATGCGCTGCACACGGCCGCCTTCCTGATCGATCAGAACCGGCGCGTGCCAGCCGACGCTTTCACGCATTTCGGCAACCAGGTCGGCAATCTGCTGCCGCTCGGAGATATTACGCCCGAAGAGGATGAAGCCCCAAGGTCGTTCAGCCTTGTAGAAGGCCGTTTCTTCCGAGGTGAGTGACAGGCCGCTACAGCCCAGGATCATCGCTTTTGATTCGGTCATATCCGAATCATAGAGGCCTGCCGGGGAATTGCGAGTAAGGTCAAGCGCCATTCACAGGAAAGCAGCGCATAAAAAACGGCGGGACGTGCCCGCCGCTCTGGATCGAACGGTCAACCGCTTACTTCGAAATCAGGCAGCTTCCGCCGGCTGAGCGATATTGCTCGCAAAGGGCTGCGGCCTCGTCCTTGGAGCCCGCCGGGATACGGACGCGGTAGAACGTGCCCTTGCCGGCGATCTCGGCCTTGCGGATTTCAAAGCTGCGGCCGCCGAGAACGCTTGCAAACTTCTTCGACAGGTTCGCATAGGATTTGTTCGCCTCCGCTTCGGATGGCAGCGACGCGATCTGCATGCCGTACCCGCCAGCCGGTGCAGCCGGCTGCGGCTTGGCGGCGGCAGGCTCGACCGATGCGACTTCAGCCGGCTTCGGCTGCTGTTCCGCCGGGCGGACGTTGCCTTTCTCGGTCACCGTGCTGACGACATTCACCGGCTGCTCGGCAGGACGGGCCGTCGGTACCGGCGCCGTATCGGCCGGCTTTTCAGCTACCGGCGGCGTCTGGATCGGGCGGACCGGTTGATCGATTTTCGCATTTTCCGGGTTTGCAGCGGCAACCTTTTCCAAGGGAGACGTGTCCAGGCTAGTCGTAGATGGCTGCTGCGCGGCGGGCAGCGGCGCGACCGTCGTCGTTTCAACGGGCGTCGCGCGGATATCGGCGGAGGCAACCTCCCTGCTCGCCGGGAAGCTTGCGGCGGAACCGCTAGAGGCCGTCGCAGCCGCAGGCGGCTGAATGGCGGGCTCTTCAACCGGTGCGGCAGGCTCTTCGCGGGCGACCAGCGTTCCGTCCGGCTTGACGACCATCGTGCGGACCTTGCGCGGCGCAACGGCCGGCGGACGATCGCCATCCGGGCCATCATCGGCCGCAGCACCGTTCTCCGCCGTATCCTCGCTCGGCAGCAGACGCGGATCCTGCGTGTCACCGACCGGCGTGCTTGCCGGATTGTCGATGATGGGTCCGTCGTTGTCTTCCGGCAGAACTTCGGGCGTCAGCGTGCGCTGAACGACATCGACCGGCGCTTCATCGGATGAAACGAGCGCCTTCTGCTTCGGCGCCTCTGTGGCACCGGCAACGCGGTCATAGACCGCCTTGTCCTGATTCGGCACGGTCTTGCCGCCCGGATTTTCCGGAACGACCTTGACCGGCTCCTTGTCTGCCACGATCACCCGCGGTTCTCCGCCGGCGATGCCGAGGCCGCCGTCGGTCACAACCGAATAGACGCCATAGGCGCCACCGGCGAAGACAACGATCAGAGCCGCAGCCGCAAGCAGCCGCTTCATGGAACGGGCACGGCCCATGTCCTCGGCCTCAGCCGCGGATTGGATACGGACCTCGGTAGGCGCATCGGCCCGGCGAACGGGTTCGCGAACACTGCGGCGGAAATCCTCCTCAAGCGCACGCTCGAATTCGTCAGAACCACTGGCCGCCTGCGGCCGAACGGCCGCCGGCGCTGCCGCAACAACCGCTGCCGCTGCTGCAGGAGCCCAAGCGGGCGCGGCTGCAGGAGCCCAGGCAGGTGCAGCCGCAGCCGGCGCTTTTTGGGTCGACGTCTCAAAAAGGCTCGCGATTTCCGCGTCGACGTCGAAATCGAAGTCGTTCACCGGCGCAACCGGCGTCGGCTGCTCGACGGGCGGCAGCGAGGGCACATGCATCTCTTCGACGGTCTCTGGATGATGGTCGGCCTCGGTAATCATCGAGGCATCGAAGGGCAGCTCTTCCTCGGCATCGACTGCGGCCGCTTTGCTCTCCACAGCTACGGGATGCGGCGCTTCGTAAACTGAAACGGCGGCAGCATGCCCAACCGGCCGGGCGACAGCCACGGCAGAAGGCTCCATCGCAACGACAGGAGCAAGCTCCTGCGCTGTTGCAGGCTCGGCAAAATCAAGATCGGCGAGTTCGAGTTCGATGCCTTCGAGATCGAGTTCGAAATCGTGGCCGGCAAACGGATCTTCGCTATCAGCGTCCTGCCTAGCAGGTGCAGCCACATCGGGAACTTCAGCAGCAGCGGCAGGAGCAACAGCCACTGGAGCGGCGACAGACGCAGCAACAGCGGGTGTGAGGACCAGTGGCTCCCACTGTTCGAAAGGTGCCGCCTTCGGCTCCACAGGCGCAGATGCCGCCCGCTGAGGAACCGGATAACGGGAGACGTCCGCCAGCAAGTCATCGAAATCAAAGGCGATCGGCTGATCTTCGGGAGGCGCTTCAGTCAGCGCGGCATCCGCCTGTACGACGCCTTCCGTTGCGGCAGCAACCAGATCGAAGGGTTCAGCCTCAACGGAGGGCTCCATCGCAACTGGCGTCTCGACCGGCGCGAGCATTTCCTGCACTGGCGCTTCTTCCACGACCATGTCGTCATGGCGATCGAGTTCGGCGGGGAAGCCCTGCGGAGCTGCCGCTTCAAATTCCTCGGCAGGGTCAAAGGCGACCGGCTCCGCGACAGGTTCGGGCTGGACAATGGGCTGAACCTGCGCAACAGGCTCGGGAGCAGCGACCGCTTCGATAGGCGCAACCGCTTCGACGGGCGCTTCAACCGGCTCGTCACGGCGAGCTGCATGGAAGTTTGCGAGGGGCAGCTTGATGCTGGCAGCCGACCACTGCGGCGCCTTGGCAGGGGTTGCCTGCGGAATTTGAACGGTGGGGCCGCCGATCGAAAGCTCAAGCTCCTCGATCAGATCGCGGGCACCACCAAAAACGGGTTCGGACCCCTGGGGCGCGGCCCAATCGACGGCGGAAAGAACCTCGACCCCCTCCGAGGCGAGCGATGCGGCGACTGGCGGATCGACAGGCTCGGGTTCGACAATGGCGTCGGCGGCGGGATAGTCATATTCCGCGGTGGCAGGTTCGGCCGGACGATCGAGGGCCGCAAGTGGACGGGGAGCGTCGAAACGCTCGAATTCGCGAAGAAGCTCGTCCTCGAGATTGAATGCCGGTTCCTGCCGGGGCACATCCGGAACCGTATTAGCGGCTACGCGCGGCTCGAAGCCGACGATACGCGCAAGCTCAGCCAGCGGATCGCCTTCATCGAAAAGCTCCGTCTTCTTTCGCGTATCATACGCCAGTTGTTTGTCAGCCATACTCATCCCACCCGTAAACCCACGCGGTCAAATGCCAGCGCAATGTGGGGAAATGGTGACGTTATCGCATTTCATCCGGAGCGGCAGTGCCTGTAACGGCAAGTCCTGCCTTCAAAACCGAAGCGACAGCATACACCAGCCCAAGTCTGGCAATACTCGATTCTCGGTTCTTATCGTTAACAAATCGTAATTCCGTTTGATCTTTACCTTTATTCCAGTGCGCATGGAAGAAACTCGCGAGATCATAGAGGTAAAACGCGATGCGGTGAGGCTCGTGGGACTGGGCCGCAGATTCGATGATACGTGGGAATTCCGCAGCTTTCGCAACCAGCTGCAATTCCGTGGGATCCGAGATGCCGACGACCGCTTCGGCAAGGTCTGCGGGCGACAGGTCGAGATCGGGAAACGCCTCCTTCGCCTGGCGGAAAACCGACATGCAACGGGCATGCGCATACTGCACGTAAAAGACCGGATTGTCTTTGGAGTGCTCCGTTACTTTTGCGAAATCGAAGTCGAGCGGCTCGGAATTCTTGCGGTAGAGCATCATGAAGCGTACAGAATCGCGGCCGACTTCTTCGACGACCTCGCGCAGCGTCACGAAGTCGCCGGAGCGCTTCGACATCTTCACCGGCTCGCCGTTGCGGTAGAGCTTGACGAGCTGGCAAAGCAGCACGGTAAGCTCCGACTTGCCTTCGGAAACGGCGCGCGCAACGGCCTCCAGGCGCTTCACGTAACCGCCGTGGTCGGCGCCCAGCACATAGATCATTTCGTCGAAGCCGCGATCGAACTTGTTCTTGAAATAGGCGACGTCCGCGGCGAAATAGGTATAGGAGCCGTCCGACTTGATCAGCGGGCGGTCCATGTCGTCGCCCACTTCGGTCGAGCGGAAGAGCGTCTGCTCGCGGTCTTCCCAGTCTTCCGGCACCTGACCCTTCGGCGGCGGCAGCGCCCCCTTGTAAACATAGCCCTTGAAAGTCAGGTCGTTGATCGCCGTGCGGATGGCCGCACCCCCGGCCCCATGCAGCATCCGCTCGGAAAAGAAGATGTCGTGATGCACGTTGAGGGCTGCGAGATCTTCGCGGATCATCACCATCATCGCGTCGATCGCGCGATCCTTGACGATCGGCATCCACTGCTCTTCCGGCATGTTGTGCAGCCGCACGCCGTAGTCGATGGCAAGCGATTGGCCGACCGGGATCAGGTAATCGCCCGGATAAAAGCCGGGCGGAATATCGCCGATGCTCTCGCCCAGCGCTTCGCGATAGCGCAGGAAGACCGAGCGCGCCAGCACGTCGATCTGCGAGCCGGCATCGTTGATGTAGTATTCCTTCTCGACGGCGTAGCCTGCGAAGGCGAGAAGGTTCGCAAGCGCGTCTCCGACGACGGCGCCGCGGCAATGGCCGACATGCATCGGACCCGTCGGGTTTGCCGAGACATATTCGACGTTGATCTTCTTGCCGGCGCCAAGCGTCGAGCGGCCGTAATCGGTTCCCGCCTTGATGATCGCGGTAAGCAAGCGCTGCCAGTAACCGACGGAAAGCCTGATGTTGATGAAGCCGGGGCCGGCGGCGGAGACGTCGGCGACGTCGGCATCTTCCTTCAACTTGGCGATGATGATTTCGGCGAGCGCGCGCGGATTGGTGCCTAGCGGCTTTGCGAGCACCATCGCGGCATTGGTCGCGACATCGCCATGGCTTGCGTCGCGCGGCGGCTCAACGGCGATGCGGCCGAAATCGAGCTCGGATCGCTTTTCCTTGACGATATCAATCTGTTCAAGGGCGTTCTTAATCCTGGCTTCGAAGTCGGTAAAAAGGTTCATCGCACTCTTCCATGCATAGGCTCTGCCGCAACTCCTGCCGCGGCGACCGCTGCCTATCGCAAATCCGGAGTGTGGTCAAACAATCGCCTGTGGGCGCTGATCGCATAGGTGTCCGTCATGCCCGCCAGATAATCGCCGACATGGCGGGCCTTCGGCGCATCGGCAAGACCTGCGATATGGTCGACCCAGTAGTGGCTCTGCATCTCCTTCGGATTGGCCATGTAGGCGGCGAAGAGATCGGTGACGATCTGCGCAGCACCTGCCCGGATCCGCATGATATCGGGATGGCGGTAGATTCGCTTGAAGAGCATCTGCTTGATCTGCCTGTCGGTCTCCGACATCTCCTTCGAGAAGGTCGCGATCACCCTGCCCGCCTCGCGTATATCCTTGACGCTTTTTGGCTTCACCTCGGACAGGCGCTCCTGGGAAACGGCAATGACGTCCTCGACCATGCGCGTGACCTGCCGGCGCATGATCTCATGCGTGAACCGGCTCTTCTCAAGATGAGGGTAAAGCCCCCGGACCTCGGCCATCAATCCAGCAAGGAACGGAATTTCCTCCAGCATCTCGAACGTCAGGTAGCCCGAACGCAGACCATCGTCGATGTCATGCGTGTTGTAGGCTATGTCGTCGGCGATCGCCGCCACCTGTGCTTCGAGGCTGGCGAAAGTCGCAAGCTCGAGGTCGTGGATTTCGCAGTAATCGAGGATCGGCTGTGGCACCGGTCCGCGCTTGCCCTGCCCGTCCTTCGTCAGCAGCGGCCCATTGTGCTTCACGAGGCCTTCCAGGCTCTCCCAGGTCAGGTTGATGCCGTCGAATTCGGCATAGCGCCGCTCCAGCTTGGTGACGATGCGAAGCGACTGGGCATTATGGTCGAAACCGCCATAGGGCAAGAGAACGTCGTGCAGCGCGTCCTCGCCAGTGTGGCCGAAGGGTGTGTGGCCGAAGTCGTGGACGAGCGCAACGCCCTCCGCCAGATCCTCGTCGAGCTTCAGGGCCCGCGCCAGCGCGCGGGCGATCTGGGCAACTTCGATCGTATGCGTGAGACGCGTGCGGTAATGATCGCCGTCCTGCGCGATGAAAACCTGCGTCTTATGCTTCAGACGGCGAAAGGCCGTCGTATGGACAATGCGGTCGCGGTCACGCTGGAATTCGGAGCGCGTCGGGCTGGAACTTTCGGCGTAAAGCCTTCCGCGTGTCGTCCAGGGGTCTGACGCATAGGTCGCCCGCTCCCCATTTCCGAAACCCAATGCCTGCCTGTCGATCTTCATTTTTCACCGTCATTCAACATCGCGCGGCACCTCGCCCATTGACGCCGCATTCCGCTCTTCATACCTATAGCCGGTATAAACGGCAAAGAGGCGCTTTCTTAAAAGCTTCGCCGAAGAGTGCGTTTTAGCAACGCATGTGATAAATTCTTTTGATATCAGCCGTTTGACGTTCATCGGCCGGTATCAATTCTCTCCGGATCTTGACCCCGGCAGGAGGAAACATGACGGATACGAGTGTAACCCTTTCCGACGCGGCGGCAAAACGAATCGCGGCGATCGTCGGTGCCGAGACCGGCAAGAGCGCGCTGCGCGTTTCCGTCGAAGGCGGCGGCTGCTCGGGCTTTTCCTACAAGTTCGATCTTACCGGCGATGCCCGGGACGATGACATCGTCATCGAGAAGAACAACGCCAGGGTGCTGATCGACAGCCTGTCGCTGGTCTATATGGCCGGCTCGGAAATCGACTTTGTCGACAACCTTCTCGGCCAATCCTTCCAGATCAAGAACCCGAACGCGGTTGCAAGTTGCGGCTGCGGCACCAGCTTCTCGATTTAAGCTTCCCTGTCTATCCACACCGAACCGGCCGAAGAATGCCTTCCGGCCGGTTTATCGTCTTGTCCGCACGTGGGACCGCACGATAAAAGGTCGGGCACGAAGCGGCAAAGGAACAGCCCATGAAGATCGCGACCTGGAACATCAACGGCGTCAAGGCGCGCATCGACAACCTCACGCAATGGCTGAAGGACTCCGATCCGGATATCGTCTGCCTGCAGGAGATCAAGACTATCGACGAGGCTTTCCCGCGGCTCGAGATCGAAGCGATGGGCTATCACGTCGAAACGCATGGCCAGAAGGGTTTCAACGGCGTCGCGATCCTTTCCAAGACCACGCCGGACGAAGTCACCCGCGGGCTGCCGGGCGATGCTCTCGATGAGCAGGCGCGTTTTCTCGAAGCGGTGTTCTCGATCCCTGGCAATCGCGCACTGCGCATCTGCTGCCTCTATCTGCCGAACGGCAATCCGGTCGACAGCGAAAAATACCCTTACAAGCTCGCCTGGATGGAGCGGCTGCACCAGTTTGCGGTCTCGCGCCTCGCCTATGAGGACATCCTCATCCTCGCCGGCGACTACAACGTGATCCCCGAGCCGCATGATTGCTTCGATCCGAAGATCTGGGAAAGCGATGCGCTCTTCCTGCCGCAAACGCGCGAGGCCTTCCGCAGGCTCGAAAATCTCGGGCTTACCGATGCCGTCCGCGCCTCGACCGACGCCGTTCAGCTCTACTCCTTTTGGGATTACCAGGCAGGAGCCTGGCAGAAGAACAACGGCCTCCGGATCGATCACGTGATGCTTTCGCCGGAGGCCGCCGATTACATGACGTCGGTTGCGATCGAAAAGCACGTGCGCGCCTGGGAAAAGCCGTCCGACCATGTTCCGGTCGTCGCCTATTTCGATTTCACAGCGTAAGGAGAGCTCTAGGACTAATTCAGTCGCTGCCGGTCGCGATTTTGTGGGAGAGCGAAACAGCCGTGCGGCGATCGCCTTCGGTCGCGACCGAGAAGGCCTGTTCCTGCAGCGATTGCATCCAGCTGCAATCCTTCGGCTTGCAGCGGTCGAGCGCCGCCGTCATCAGCGCCAGGCCGCGTGCCGACTGGCCTTCCTGGAAAAGGATGTTGCCGAAGACCGACATGGCGCCGGGGTGGCCGCTCTTGCGGGCCTGGTTCAGCCACTTCTTCGCCTGCTGCGGACTGCGCGTGCCGCCCTCGCCCGACAGCATCATCTGCGCGAGCTGGAACTGCGCTTCGGCAACGCCGAAGGTCGATGCGACCTGGAAATAGAGCTGACGGGCCTGATTGAGATCGGTCCGCACGGGGCTGCGCGGAATGCCGTGTTTGTAATAATTGGCGAGCGACAAAAGCGCATTGATGAAGAAGCCGGTATCTTCGGAGCCGGGCTCCACACCCTGCTGCGCGATTTCGCTGTAGATCTTGAAGGCTTCGAAATCGTCCTGAGCAACGCCGTCGCCATCGGCATACATGTTGGCGAGCGCCCAGCGCGAACCGGTATGGCCCTTTTCGGCGGCGTATTTATAGGCTTCGACAGCCTCTTCCTTCTGGCCGCTCTTATAGGCCTTGAAACCGAATTTGAAGAGATCGAAAGGACCGGATTCCTTGGTGACGCCGGCATTGATATCGAATGCCTTGGCCGGGGAGGACATCGCCGCGGAAAGCACGATAGACAGCCCCATAAGCGTAAATCTGAAAAGTCTGAACTCGGATGTCAGCATTTCACTCGGTTTCTTTCGCTTCCATCGCAGACCGCCACGGCAGCACATACTCCGCTGCCCGGCTTCCCGGCGTATTCCTCCAGGCGAGCGATCCCGCGGCGGGCTCAATGACCCCTTTGCCCGCGTCGCATCTAGCCTTCGGCCCTTCTTCGAGAGCCTGAATTTCCTGCGCATCGCGATAGACCACCCGGGTTCCGGGCTGGTCCGCCTGCAATGCCTGCGGCGTCATTCCTGCGGAGCGAACAAGCGTCCTTCCGCCTTTCGAATATTCGTAAACACCAAATGTGACCAAACCGGTATCGGCGTGATCGCAGTGCCTGCGTGCGGCGGCAACGGACGCCATATCATTGGGGAAAAGACAGTTTAGGGACGCGACTTCTGAGTGAATTTTTTCGGCGGAATCGCCTTGCGGGAAAAGCTGAATCGCACATGAAGCGGCATCAAAGCCGACGCTCATACGCTCACCGCACGTCCCGGAAAAAAATCGACCCATCTTGCTTCTTAAACGTACCCTACGCCTGCCATTCCCTCGCCCGCAAATATCGCTGCGCCCTGTTTGTGGCGGGAAATGGACAAATTCGCCCCGCCGCCAACATATGCGAACTGTCGTAAAAATGTGTTGCTGAATCGTCACAAAATGGGATGACTTGGAGCAAGGTTAATACGGCCGGGGCAAAGAAAAGCCCGGCGTTTTTGCCGGGCTCTTCTACTTCGTTGATGCAAGATCAGAATTTGACTTTGAGCGATGTCGAGAGCGCCGTCACCAAATCATTGTCGAACTCGTAGGTCGCCTCGTCGCCCACAGCAACGCCATCAATCGTCATCGGAGAGGAATCCCCGCCCGTGAGGATGCCGAGCACGCCACCAAAGCGGAACTCGACGTTCTCGTTAGGCGTATAGGAGGCACCGGCGCTGAGCAGCCAGCTGTCCGTCTGCGTACCGTATTCCTGAGATGTGCCGCGATCCCAAGTAACACCGACGGCGCCGTTCCACTGCTCATTGAACTTGTGGCCAATACCGCCGGTGATTGTCCAACCGTCCCTGTATCCGAGATCGAGTGAGGTGACTTCCGCACCGCTGCTACTATAGAAAGGGATACGCTGCAACTGGCTCCAGTCCGTCCATTTGACCGAGCCGAATGCAAGCCAATCAGGCGCAATACCCGACTGGACCTTCAATTCCAGAGCGTCAGGCATCGCCGTGGAGCCCGAAACAGGAATCACGGTTCCTGCACCAGGAATTACACCGCCTAGAACTGCAGGAATGTTCCTAAGATCCACCGTACCGCTTACACTGTCCAACTTGACTTCACTGTAGTACATCAAGCTCGCACGGAACGCATATTCAGGGATCTCGTAGGCCACGCCGCCGCGCCATCCCCAGCCGTCACCCTCCAGATCCAGACGTCCGACACCGCTGCCACTGGCAAGACCGCCGGTCAAAGCGGTGATGACTTCGGGGGCGACGACGAGACGCTCCTTGAAGCCATCCATCTCGAGATAATTGGTGCCCCCGATAACGCGGAATTGCCCCGGTCCTACGTCAAACTTATAAGAGCAGGTTAGCGCATAATTATCGCTGTTGACCTTCGTTTCGATGTTGTCGTTCGCACCCGCCCAGCTAACACCCGGATTCGTGTGAGCACCATAGGGCTGCGAATAATCGAACATGCAGTCCGCATCGCCGATCGCAGCCTTGGCACCGATACGGGGAGACCAATAGTCTTCACTGTCGTCCGCCGAAGTGGAATATCCCGGGATAGCGTTCAGATCACCGTTCAAGGGATTGATATCGTCCACATTCTTCAGTTTGCGCTGCGGCATCACGTAAGTGGCTGTGGATTCGACTGCAAAGCGCGAGGGATCAAACAGAAGATCAATATTANGTTTGCGCTGCGGCATCACGTAAGTGGCTGTGGATTCGACTGCAAAGCGCGAGGGATCAAACAGAAGATCAATATTATACCCGCCGCGCTCCAAGCCGCCTGCAAACGATGGCGAAGCGATGGACGAAAGAATGGCGAGCGATACTACGCCTCTGAAAAACATACGAGATGCCAATTGTGTCTCCCCCACTCAAGCAATCTGATGGCGGCACAGTGCAAGCGATCACCACAAATGGCAACTCGTGCCTTCTTGCCGCCATAATGGAGGGGAGGTGTTAAATTGACGTAAGAAATTGACGGACACGTCAATCTTTTTTGTTCATAAAATTTTATCCTAATACCCTAATCATTTATGGGTATTTTTGGATTGCCATTCCACACCACGGACAAACTGTATCAATCTGACAACAGTCGCGTTTTTCGCCTGAGAGGGCAATTCATTTCATAAACTCGCAAAACTGCGTCTGCGAAATAGCGAATATTCAGCCGGGACGATCGAATCATTCCAACCACCATGAAAAAAACGCCCGGCTAGGCCGGACGCCTCAAGTATCATATCCTCAGTAGTTAGCTTAGGCCTCGACGACGCGCGACAGCGCCACCTTGAGGCTTGCGATCTGGCTCTGGAATTCGGCCAGCCGCTCGCGCTCCGCTTCCACCACGTCCGGATTGGCATTTGCAACGAACTTATCGTTGGAAAGCTTGCCGTTGATGCGCGCGATCTCTCCTTCCGTCTTGGCGATCGCCTTTTCCAGGCGGGCCTTCTCAACGGAAAGATCGATCAGGCTGCCGAGCGGCAGGCAGGCGGTCGCTTCGGCGATAACGATCTGCGCCGCACCCCTCGGCGCGCTGTCGGCAAGCGAAACCGCGTCGACCCGCGCAAGGCGCTTGATCGCCGCCTCATGGCGGGCAAGCCGCTCGCGAGTCAGATTGTTGGCCTTGACGACCACCAGTGGCGCCGTCGCCGCCGGCGGTACGTTCATTTCGGCGCGAACCGAGCGGATGCCGGAGACGAGGTCGATCAGCCAGTTGATCTCGTCGGCCGCAGCATTGTCGGCATAGAACGGCGCCGGCCATTCGGCATGGCAGATCAGCGTGTCGCGCTCGACGCCTTCGCCCGCCGTATGCGCCCAAAGCTCCTCGGTCATGAACGGCATGAAGGGATGCAGCAGCTTGTAGATCTCTTCGAGAACATAGGCGCTGCAGGCCTGAGCCTCCTTCGTCGCGCCCTCGTCTTCACCGCTGAAGACCGGCTTCAGCAGTTCCAGATACCAATCGCAGACCTGGTTCCAGACGAAGCGGTAAAGTGCCGCGGCCGCGTCGTTGAAGCGGTAGGATTCGATCGCTTCCGTAACGTCACGTTCCGTCCGGGCAAGCTCCGTCAGAATCCAGCGGTTGATCGTCAGCCCCGTCGCCTCCGGAACGAAGTTCGGATCGCTTTTGGCACCGTTCATTTCGGCAAAGCGCGTGGCGTTCCAAAGCTTGGTACCGAAGTTGCGATAGCCGGCGATGCGGGCCGGATCGAGCTTAACGTCGCGGCCCTGGGCGGCCATGATCGCCAGCGTGAAGCGCAATGCGTCGGCACCGTATTCGTCCATCAGTTCGAGCGGATCGATGACGTTGCCCTTCGACTTCGACATCTTCTGACCGTTCTTGTCGCGGACGAGCGCGTGGATATAGACGGTATGGAAGGGCTCGATCGCATTGCCGTCCTCGTCCTTCATGAAATGCAGGCCCATCTGCATCATACGAACGACCCAGAACGGTATGATGTCGAAGCCTGTGACGAGGACATTCGTCGGGTAGTATCGCGCCAGTTCCGGCGTTTTCTCCGGCCAGCCGAGAGTGGAGAAAGGCCAAAGCGCCGAGGAGAACCAGGTGTCCAGTACGTCCTCGTCGCGCGTCAGGATTTCGCCCGGCTTGAAGTTTTCCAGGAGGTCCTCGACATAGGCCTTCATCGGGCCCTCGTGCGAGAGGTAGTGCTGTATTGCCGCCTGCAGCGCCTCTTCCTCGGTCTTTTCGACGAAGACCTGGCCATCCGGACCGTACCAGGCCGGGATCTGATGGCCCCACCAGAGCTGGCGCGAAATGCACCACGGCTGGATGTTCTCCATCCACTGGAAGTAGGTGTTCTCCCAGTTCTTCGGAACAAACTTGGTGCGGCCTTCACGGACCGATGCGATGGCAGGCTTCGCAAGCGTTTTGTTATCCACCCACCATTGTTCGGTCAAACGCGGCTCGATCGGCACGCCGCCGCGGTCGCCGTGCGGGACCGTATGTAGGTGCGGCTCGATCTTGTCGAGCAGGCCCGCTTCCTCGAAGATCTCGACAATGATCTTCCGCGCCGTGAAGCGATCCTGGCCTTCCAGCCGGTCCCAGGCACCATGCAAGGCGGCTGGATGGTCGAGGCCTTCCAGAAAATCCTCGTTGTCCTTGATCGTAACCGAAGCATCGGTATTGAGCACGTTGATGGCGCGCAGGCCCGTCCGCTTCGCAACGTCGAAGTCGTTGAAGTCGTGTGCAGGGGTGACCTTGACGGCGCCGGTGCCGGCCGTCGGATCAGCGTAGTTGTCGGCAACGATCGGAATCTTGCGGCCGACGATCGGCAGAATGACGTGCTTTCCGATGATCGGCTTGTAGCGCTCGTCTTCGGGATTCACCGCGACGCCAGTATCGCCGAGCATGGTCTCGGGCCGCGTCGTTGCAACAACCAGGTAGTCACGCGTTTCGAATTCGGTGGGCTTACCCTCCTCGTCGAATGCAACGGGATGCTGATAGGTGACGCCCTCTTCAAGCGGATAGCGCAAATGCCAGAGATTGCCTTTGACCTCCACCTGCTCGACTTCCATGTCGGAGATCGCCGTCAGAAGCCTCGGGTCCCAGTTGACGAGGCGCTTGTCCTTGTAGATCAGCCCCTCTTTGTAGAGCGTGACGAAAACCTCGAGAACCGCCTCCGAGAGCCCGTCGTCCATCGTGAACCGCTCGCGCGACCAGTCGCAGGAGGCGCCGAGGCGCTTCAGCTGGTTGAAGATCAGGCCGCCCGATTCCGCCTTCCACTCCCAGACCTTTTCCACAAAGGCGTCACGGCCCATCTCGCGGCGGCCAGGGAGCTGCCGCTCCATCAACTGGCGCTCGACGACCATCTGTGTGGCAATGCCCGCATGGTCCATGCCCGGCTGCCACAGCACATCCTTGCCGCGCATGCGCTCGAAGCGGATCATGATGTCCTGCAGCGTGTTGTTCAGCGCATGCCCCATATGCAGCGAACCGGTCACATTCGGCGGCGGGATGACGATCGTGAAGGTCTCGGCGCCAGGCTTCTTGTTGGCGCCCGCGCGGAACGCATCGGCTTCATCCCATTTCGCGGCGATTTTCGGTTCGACTGCGGTGGAATCATAGGTCTTGTCGAGCATTTTATGACCAAACTTCGGGGTTTTAGGATGGGGGTTGTAAATAGGATGGCTGACGGCAAGTCAATAAAAAAGCCGCCCCGGAGACCGGAGCGGCTTGTTCGATAAAAAGCGGTTCCAGTCAGCGGCGCGGACCGCGCGCCACGCGTTCGATCTCTTCGCGCACCAGCCGCTCGACGAGCGTCGGCAGGTTGTCGTCCAGCCACTCGCGTAGCATCGGACGCAGCATGTCCTCGGCAATCTCGTCCAGCGACCGGCGCTCGGCGCCATCGATCGCCAGCGCCAGCTCCTCAAACGAGCGCGCGATCTGCTGGCCCGCACTCTGCGAAATCAGGCCCTGGGCCTCTCCGCCAACGCCCGGCAGACGGCTTTCTGCAGATGCGATTGCCGGCGGGACAACCGCCTGCGGCTGCGGCGCCGGTTCTGCGACGGTCGGCTGCGGCATTTCAACTCGTTCTGCCTGCGCAACGGCCGGTGCCGGCATTACTGCCAGCGGCGGAGCAACGGCAGGAGTCGAGTGAGCTTCCACCGGACGGTGGGTTTCCTGCTCCAGGCGTCCGACCGGCTCCGGCTGACGGAAGACCGGCGGCGCTTCGCGCTGCGGCTGCGGTGTGGTACGCTCCGAGGCGGCGCGAACACGGGCTGCGACATCGGCAAGCGACATCGCGCGCGCCGGCGCTTCCGCTTCGCGGCTGCCTGCCGAATTCGCCGCAACGAAACGCGGATCGGACGGCATCATAGGCTCGGGGAACTCGACGTCAGCGTAAGTCTCGTCAACCGTCAGATGGATGTTGGAGTCGCTCTCCTCGTCGTCGGCACCGTAGACGGGCGGCAGGGACGGCGAAATCGCCCTGCCCGCACCCGGCTCATTGCTTTCGATGATCTGGCGGATCGACGCCAGAATCTCTTCCATGGACGGTTCACGCACTACGCTTGGCTGAGCCATATCTATCCCCGTTATCCCTGCAACAACGATCGGATTGCGTGGAGTGGGCATCCGAATCACCCCGACCTTAGAATACCCCAGACATGAAAAAAATCAGCGCGAATCAAATGAATGCGCCCGTGCACAGCTTTGTTGCGGCAGTCTACGCCGGCGCCGCCAAGCTTTTGCGACACGCGGAAAACAAAACGGGCGCCTTAGGCGCCCGTTGCATAAAAGCCAAAAAATACGCTCAGAAGACGAACTCTCGAACCTTGGCAAAGCCCGGCAGTGGCTTGACCGAAGCGTTGAAGAACACATTTTCCGAAACAGCGCCGTTCTCGCTGAAGAACACCTTGGCGCGGGCCGCGTGGCCGTAGCCCTGGACGGTAACGAGGCGGCCGCCTTCGGCGAGCTGGCCGAGAAGCGCTGCCGGAACCTCCTCCACGGAGCCGTTGATGAAGATCAGGTCGTAGGGTGCGCCGGCACTGTTGCCCTGCTCCAGGGCGCCGATGACGACGGAGACGTTCGTGTAACCGGCAAGATTATTCTTCGCTTCGGCTGCGAGCGTCTCGTCGCATTCAAGGGCGACGACCGAACCGGCAATCATCGACAGCAGGGCCGAGGTATAACCCGTGCCGCAGCCGACTTCGAGAACCGCATCATCCTTGGTGATGGCAGCGAGTTGCAGCAGCTTTGCCAGCGGCGAAGCCTCCATGAGGAAGCGCGCCGGCTTGCCGTCCGCTGCCGACGAGATTTCGACATCGTTGTCGACATAGGCGAGAGCCTTGGACTTCTCCGGCACGAACACCTCGCGCGGCACCGTCAGGAAGGCCGTCAGCACCGAATGCGACGTGACGTCCGTCGTACGGATCTGGTTGTCGACCATCTTTGCGCGTGCTGCTTCGAAATCCATCATATCCTCTCGCCCCTTGAACGCGGCATTGTCACCCGTCCTCTTAATCTCCGCGGCGTGCGCTTTCAAGGCACAGTAAGCAACGGCGGCAAGAATCCTCCCGCTTGAACCGGCTGCCCTCCGGCGCGGCCACGGCTGCAACTCTTGTTTGGAACAAAGAGGTGGTTTGTGGTATTCTTGCAACCGGAGGAAATGGAGGAGGTGCAGGCCATGTCTGCCTTTTTCGAGTATCTTACGCTGTTCGACTTCTTCATCATCGCAGCGCTCATCGCCATATTCTGCTGCGGGCTGTTGGACAGCGAAACGACACGATAGCGTTCAGTGCGCAGAGAGTTGCGAAGTGCAGCGGCACCTGAACGCCGCCCTATGCGTATAGCCGCACGCAAGCGCCGTGTATCGACCTCGACAGCGCTTCGAACTTGACGGCCTGCCACCGCCGGTAACCTTCGATCAGGCGAGCGGAAATCCAAAAATTGTCGCCATATTGCGATCCGTCCCAGCCGATGTCGCCCAGGGCTTTCGCACGGTTCAGCACGCGCACGATGTGCGTACGCGAGACATGGTAACGGCTTGCAAGCGTCCCCGGCTTCAGTTCACCGACGTAGCATCGTTCCGACAGCGTGCTGCCGGATGGAAAGCGAGCAACCAGATCATGAATCACATTGCTGCCGAGATTGGTAAACGTGAAGGTCTTTAGGCTTTCCGGCGGATCGTCCCAGCGCGGATCGGCGATGAGCGCCCGGGCAGCGGGCGGATGAGCGTAATAGAGCAGCCGCGGGTCGGCCTGAGAAACAGCAAGCCGCTCGCCTCCATCCAACAGGTCAAGCGATGCCATGTGGCTGTCGAACCAGTTGCGGATAAGATGCTCCGCTGCCTCGGAAAGCACCAGCGGCCGCAATCGCTTGTCGCGGCTTTCCCGTTCGGTGAAGAGCTTGTACTGGCGCATTTGCGCCATGTAGGAAGCGATCGTATTCCTGCTGGCGAATTCGTGCAGCGGCCCGAACTCGGTAAGGCGCGTTACCGTCAAATCCTCACGGCTCACACCCGTTCTGTTTTCGAAATAAAAGGCCAGTGCCGCCTGAGCGACAAGCCAGCGGCGCAGGTCGGAGGTATAGCGCACCGAGCGCGGCGCCTCATGATAGATGCCGATAAGACGGCTTGCCGCTTCCGTCAGCGACGTTGCAAACAGCGGCGACGCCAGAAGTTCCTGAACGCTGTAGCCGGACGGAATGCGCGCGTCTTGTCGAATTTCCTGTTCAATGGCCGGCATGTCGGATCACAGCGGACTGATTTCGGCAAAGCAGCCAAGCCGCAGAGGCCGGCTTTTGCCTTGGAGGTTTGCTCCTGGATGGCCCCCCTCATTTTCAAATATATGGTTGTTTGTCAAATAATTACTTGGCGCGCGCTGGATGCATCCGCGTAGAAAACGTCCGGACTGTTACGGTGACGGGCTAATCCGATTGCGAAGGTTCCTTGCATGTCCACTTTCGCTATATATTAACATTCATGAATATATGGAGGGGACAATGAAACGCATGATAATCATTTTTTTCGCATGGGCAGTTCTGTTCCTGGCTGACTTCGTGCCAGCAGAGGCTGCGACGAAGGTCGTAACGCAAAAGCCGACCGTTTCGTCATTAGCTCCGGGCGAGAACGTTCTGTACGACGACAAGCGGTGCCCGGCCGGTATGATCGCGAGGTATTCCAAACCTAAAAATCGAAATGAAATTAGACGCGGCCAATGCGTCCACCAGTGAGCCCTACCGTCACTCGCGGCAAAAGCTTGCCAACCGGCTTAGACACCTTCCGAAATTGTGTCTAACGCCGAAATGCTAAAGCATTGAGAAATTTGGAGGCCTCGCCCGGAATTGAACCGGGGTACAAGGATTTGCAGTCCTCTGCGTCACCACTCCGCCACGAGGCCATCCGATTTGCTATATGCAAGGCGAGTGATGGCGGGCGTTTAGAACGAATCCACGAAGCGCGCAAGAGGCCAATCCGGAAAAACGCGCATTGCGAATGCTTGCAGTAAGTGCAGCCGAAAATCGCACTCCGGCAACCTCGCATCCGTGCCTTCGCCCGCCACTTCGCACGATCAACCGGCAGGCTTCCGCCGCCGGTGCCACCAGATGGAGAATCGGCGGCGGCATCTGCGAGCGATCGGTAGGTCGTGCGAAAGAACGATGAAACCGAGTGGCAGCATCCAGAAGCCGAGAACCGGCAGAAAACCCAGGATGCCGCACACGATCAGCAGTACGCCAATGAATACGCGGGCAATGCGCGAGCGCGGCAACGGTATGTGAAGGGAACCGAGAACGAGCTTTCCCGTCGTATGATCGATGCCGAAGTGCTTTTCGCGCCGGTTTCTGCTATTGTCTTTCCCGTCAGTCATGCACAGGAGATGGGGACAAACGCCGCGAATACAAGCGGATGTCATTTTTTTGAAAAAACCGCTTGGCAAATCGAGCAAGCATTTGTATTAGCCCACTCACGCCGCCGCAAGCGGTGATCCCTGGTAGCTCAGCGGTAGAGCATTCGACTGTTAATCGACAGGTCGCCGGTTCGAATCCGGCCCGGGGAGCCAGTTTTTCGCTAGAGCGCGCCATTGGTGCGCTCTAGCTGCTTTAAACCCTCCAAACTACGATATCGTTCCCCCACAGCGGCTGATCGGGCGTTGCCGTAGGTTCGGCGGCTCCAGCGTGAAATCAGCATCCCGTCACGATGCTGAAGCGACCATAGCGCTTCGCCAGCACCCATGAACGCGAAATCAGTATCCTTCAGCATATCTCCAAACGCTGCTCGGTATGCACGTCCAGAAGTCCGGATATGGCCGTGTAGCCTGTGATGCAATCCGCCCAGTGTGCGCTGGATTCTGCGCCCTGCCCGTCCCCGCCCGAACTGCCAAGCGACGTTCAAAACTGAATGTCTGCGCCTGAGGCTGTCACAACGGCACTGGATCACGCCTTGTCGCGACGCCGCACCGTGGTTTACGTGACTGTGAAAGGCCCTAGATGACAATCGAAGCCGGCGGTGATTCCTGCCGCCGGACCTCCACGGAGAGGCCGAGCATGGATGCCGATACAGTTTGCCTGACCTTCAATGCCGGATCGTCGACGCTGAAGATCGGCATCTTCGATGCCGGCACAGGCGCCGCCCGGCCGATCGGCAAGGGAAAGATCGACTTCGACGACGGCAAGCTTGTCCTGCGCTATTCGCTGGGAGACGACCGCTTCGAGCGCCCGCTTCCGGGCGGCAATGGCGAGCGGTTCACCGAGGTCATCGAAGGAACGCTGCATCACTTGCTGGCTCATCTGCCGCCCGGCTCCCTAAGGCTCGCGTCACACCGCGTCGTCCATGGCGGCCTTCGGTTCCATGAGGCCGCAGCGCTCGACGCACGGACGATTGGTGAGATCGATGCGATGGTTCCGCTTGCCCCGCTGCACCAGCCGCAGGCGCTGCGGGTGATCCGCGCGCTAAAGGAGCTGCGACCCCAGATACTGCAGACGGCGTCCTTTGATACGGCCTTCCACACGACGCAGGACGACCTCGTCCGACGCCTGGCGATCCCGCGCTCGCTGCATGACGAAGGCGTGCGGCGCTACGGCTTTCATGGCTTGTCCTACAAGTTCATCGCCAGCGCGCTGAACCGGCAGGCGCCGGAGGTGGCCGGCGGAAGGGTCGTGGCCGCCCATCTCGGCAGCGGAGCGAGCCTCTGCGCCCTTGAGGGCGGCATCAGCCGTGATTGCAGTATGGGGTTCTCGGCGCTTGACGGCATCCCGATGGCGACGCGGCCGGGATGGCTCGATCCCGGCGCCCTCCTCTATCTCATGCGGAAGGGAAAGCGTGATCCCGGGGAACTGGAAGACTTCCTCTATCATGCCTGCGGCCTGCTGGGCGTCTCCGATATCAGCGGCGACACCCGGGTTCTTCTGAAGGACAAGCGGCCGGAAGCCGCCCAGGCCATCGACCTCTACTGCTTCCGCATCGCCGGCGAGATCGGCCGTATGGCAGTGACGCTCGGCGGCCTGGACGCGGTCGTCTTCACCGCCGGTGTCGGCGAAAATCAACCGGAGATCAGGCGCCGCGTCGCCGCCCATCTCCGCTGGATGGGCCTTCATCTCAACGATAGCCGGAACGAGGCTAACGCGGCGGTCATCAGCGCGGGCGACAGCAGGATCGCCGCGCTCGTCATCCCCACCGACGAGGAGCAGGTTATCGCCGACGAGGCGCTCGCTATTCTCGGTGCAGGGTGATCCAGATCAAGAAACGGCCCGGCGCAGGCCGCTAGAGTTGAACCTGAACACGTTTCGAACAGGGGAAATCCATGGAACAGCACGCCTCGAACACCGCTCCTTCCACGCTTTCTGACGCCGACCTCAAGCTGCTCGACCGCTACTGGCGGGCCGCCAACTACCTCTCCGTCGGCCAGATCTACCTTTTGGACAATCCGCTGTTGCGCGAACCGCTGGAGCCCGAGCATATCAAGCCGCGCCTGCTCGGCCACTGGGGCACGACGCCGGGACTGAACTTCATCTATGCGCACCTCAACCGAATGATCCGCGCCCGCGACCTCGACGTCATCTACATGTGCGGACCTGGCCATGGCGGGCCGGGCATGGTCGCCAACACCTATCTCGAAGGCACCTACAGCGAGATCTATCCGGATATTTCCGAGGATGCGGAAGGCATGCGCAAGCTCTTCCGCCAGTTTTCCTTTCCTGGCGGCATTCCGAGCCATGCAGCACCCGAAACGCCCGGCTCGATCCATGAGGGCGGCGAGCTCGGCTATGCCCTCGTCCACGCCTATGGCGCCGCCTTCGACAATCCGGAGCTGATCGTCGCCTGCGTCGTCGGCGACGGCGAGGCCGAAACCGGCCCGCTTGCCGCCAGCTGGCATTCGAACAAGTTCCTGAACCCCGCCCGCGACGGCGCGGTGCTGCCGATCCTCCACCTCAACGGCTACAAGATCGCCAACCCCACGATTCTCGCCCGCGCCAGCAAAGATGATCTCCGCGATCTTTTCCAGGGGCATGGCTATGAGCCCTTCTTCGTCGAGGGACACGAGCCGGCCGACATGCACAGGAAGATGGCGGCAGTCTTCGACGCGGTGTTCGACCGGATCACGGACATACAGGCGAAAACGCGCTCAGGTGGCTCCGGCATGCCGCGCTGGCCGATGATCGTGCTGCGAAGCCCGAAAGGCTGGACAGGGCCGAAGGAAGTCGACGGCAAGAAGGTCGAGGGATTCTGGCGCGCCCATCAGGTGCCGGTCTCCAACTGCCGCGGCGACGACGGCCACAGGAAAATCCTCGAAGACTGGATGCGCAGCTATGATCCGCAAGACCTCTTCGATGCGGACGGGCGCCTGAAGGATGATCTGCGCGCGCTGGCGCCCAAGGGCCGCCGCCGGATGGGAGCCAACCCGCATGCCAATGGCGGTCTGCTGCGCAAGGAACTCTCCGTTCCCGATATCCGCAATTACGAGATCAGGATTGGAGACCGCGGCAGCCAGGCCGTGCAGTCGACCGAAATTCTCGGCCACTATCTGCGCGATGTGCTGAAGCTCAACGCCGCGAACGCGAATTTCCGCATCTTCGGCCCCGACGAGACGGAATCGAACCGCCTCGGCAGCGTCTTCGAAGTGACTGATCGCGTCTGGATGGAAGGCATCGAGCCCTATGACGTGCACCTCTCCCCCGACGGCCGCGTGATGGAGGTCTTGAGCGAGCATCTTTGCCAGGGCTGGCTGGAAGGCTATCTGCTGACCGGCCGGCACGGCCTCTTCTCGTGCTACGAAGCCTTCATCCACATCATCGATTCCATGTTCAACCAGCATGCCAAATGGCTGAAGGTCACCCGCGAGCTGGAATGGCGAAAGCCGATATCCTCGCTCAACTACCTGCTGACTTCGCATGTCTGGCGGCAGGATCACAACGGCTTTTCCCACCAGGATCCGGGCTTCGTCGATCTCGTCGCCAACAAGAAGGCCGATACCGTGCGCATCTACCTGCCGCCGGATGCCAATACGCTGCTCTGGGTGGGCGACCATTGCCTGAAGACCTACGACCGCATCAACGTCATCGTCGCCGGCAAGCAGACGGAGCCGCAATATCTGACGATGGATGAGGCGATCGAGCACTGCAAGGCCGGCATCGGCATCTGGGAATGGGCGAGCAACGAGGACAACACGATCGCGCCCGACGTGATCATGGCCTGCGCCGGCGACGTGCCGACGATGGAAACACTGGCGGCCGTCAGCCTCCTTCGCGAGATGATCCCCGATCTGAAGATGCGCGTCGTCAACGTCGTCGACCTGCTCGCGCTGCAGTCCAAGGAGCAGCATCCACACGGGCTGGAGCACGATGAATTCGACCGGATCTTCACGAAGGACAAGCCGGTGATCTTCGCCTATCACGGCTATCCCTACCTCATCCACCGGCTGACTTACAAACGCACCAACCACGAAAACATCCACGTGCGCGGCTTCATCGAGGAAGGGACGACGACGACGCCGTTCGACATGACGGTGCTGAACGAGCTCGACCGCTTCCACCTCGCCATTGAAGCCATCCAGCGCGTCCCCGAGCTGAAGGAGAAGGTGCCGGAGATTCTCGACCGGCTGCATGCGAAACTCGCCGAACACCAGGCCTATGTCCGGGAATACGGCGAGGACATGCCGGAGGTCCGGAACTGGAAATGGCCGGTCAGGAGCAAGCCATGAGCACCAACGAACGCAATCACCGCTTCAGCCGATCGCGACGCGAGTTCGTGGGTGTCCGGGGGCGGATTCGATCTTAGCTTCCTCGAACAGATTGCCGTCCGCATTTTTCAGTCTATCCTTCTTACATAAACAGAGGAGGACCACGCATGCCCTTCATCCACACCCCCGATGCATCCGCCAGCGAGAAGACCGCGTCCATGTACGCGTCCGCCGAGTCGAATTACGGCTATCTGCCAAACATGTACCGCACCTTCGGGCACCGGCCCGAGGTTATGGAGCACTGGGGCACGCTGCTTTCGAGCATCCGCAGCCATATGAGCCCCAGGCGCTACGAGCTCGTGACGCTGGCGGCGGCAAAGGAGCTCAAGTCCTCGTATTGCATGCTGGCGCACGGCTCCGTGCTGTTGCGTGAAGGCTTCACCAATGACGGACTGGCAGCGGTCGCGAAAGAGACGGAAAAGGCGCCGATCGATGCCGTCGAGCGCGCCGTCATGGCATTTGCCGCCAAGGTGGTGCGCGACGCGACCTCGGTGACGCAGCAGGATGTCGACGGGTTAAAAAAGCACGGGCTCACCGATGCCGAGATCTTCGACATCACCGCGGCAGCGGCAGCCCGCTGCTTCTTCTCGAAGATGCTGGATGCGCTGGGCGCGGCACCGGACCATGTCTACGCCGAACGGCTCGACCCCAACCTGCGCAAGGCCCTCACCGTCGGTCGCCCAGTCATGGGACTTGCCTGACGCAGCCCTGCAATCGCCCCGGCGCTTTCCATCACCTGCCGGCTGCAGCCGGTTCGTGGAGCGGCCGGGGAATATCGCCTGACTTCCTGCCTGCGCGTCGAGGAGGAAACGGTTGCGCTCGAGCGGCAGCTTGCTGGCAACGTCCTCGAACTGGAAGGCATGCTGCGTATTTCTTGCTCCGAATGGTTCGGCCTGCACGTTCTCTCGCCAATCCTTGCGGAGTTCTCGCTTGCCCATCCGAAGATCGTTGTCGAACTGCTCACCGCCCGCAACCTTTTCCGCCGCGAGGCTGAGCTCGTCGCCCTTATCCGCCCGTTCACCGAACCAGACATCATATCGCGAAAGCTGATGCACATCGAATATGGGCCCTATGCCGCGAAGGACAGCCGGCCACCCGTTATGGGCGACGGCCGCGGCTTCAATATAGTGGCGATGGACCAAGCTTCTCCGCCACGCCGGACGTTGATTGGCTCAAGCACCAATTTCCCAACGCCAATATCGTGATGCGAAGCAACAGTCGCCACGTCCAGGCCGTACTCTGTGCCCGCGGTGCAGGCGTGGCGTCGCTGCCCGTCCCCTCGGCGACGGTTTCCCCGGCCTGAAAAGACTGGAGCTTAACGACTCGCCGCCGGGCCGGGATACCTGGCTCGGCTATCATCGCGCCGCGTCTGAGGGCGCTGCTCGATCTGGTGCTCCACCGTCCTGCGGCAACGAGTTGAAGGCCTTTGCCGACCGCACTTTAGGAGATCGACCTCCGATTGATGGTCGCAACCGAAATGGCCATGCTGCAAAGCCAGGCGAAGCGCCCAATCGCCTATTGAAGCGTGCGCGTATGGACCTGCTGAGCGACGGCGTCCGGTGCCGATGCGGAGAGCTCAGCGTCGAGACCCGTTGCGACGACGGAGACGCGGAACTTGCCGTCGAGATTACGGTCGAAGATCGCGCCGACGACGATGTCGGCGTCGTCCTGCACCTCGTCACGGATGCGGCTTGCGGCCTCGTCCACCTCGAAGAGCGTCATGTCCGAACCGCCGGAGATCGAGATCAGCACTCCCCTGGCGCCCTTCATCGAGATGTCGTCGAGCAGCGGATTGGCGATCGCCGCTTCGGCGGCCTTCAGCGCGCGCTCGTCGCCGGATGACTCACCGGTTCCCATCATCGCCCGACCCATGCCGCGCATCACCGACTTGACGTCGGCGAAGTCGAGATTGATCAGGCCTTCCTTGACGATCAGGTCGGTGATGCAGCCGACACCGGCGAAGAGCACACGGTCGGCGGTCATGAAGGCGTCGGCGAAGGTGGTCTTCGCATCGGCGATGCGGAAGAGGTTCTGGTTCGGAATGACGATCACCGTGTCGGCTGCCTGCCTGAGCGCTTCGATGCCGATATCCGCCGTTCTCAGGCGCCGGTTCCCTTCGAAGGTGAAGGGCTTGGTGACGACGCCGACCGTCAGGATGCCGGCGGAGCGCGCCGCATGCGCGATCACCGGCGCTGCGCCCGTGCCCGTGCCGCCGCCCATGCCGGCGGTGACGAAGCACATGTGCGAGCCCGCCAGATGATCCATGATCTCGTCGATCGATTCTTCGGCCGCCGCACGACCGACTTCCGGCAGCGATCCGGCACCCAGTCCCTCGGTCACATGCGCGCCAAGCTGGATGCGGCGCGACGCCTTGGACGTCGCAAGCACCTGCGCATCCGTGTTGGCGGCGATGAAATCGACGCCCTCCAGATTTTCGGAGATCATGTTGTTGATCGCATTGCCGCCGCCGCCGCCGACGCCGATCACCGTTATCCGCGGCCGCAATCCCGAAATCCCGCTCTTGGCGTCCGTCATCATATTCTCCTTTGTGCCAGCTCTCGTCCCCGCCCTCGTTGCGGCAAACCGAATCGCGTGTCAGGCTAAGCACGCAACAAGGCAGAGGCAGGGCGAAAGCACAAGATGTGCGCTTTCTGAAATGTCGTGTGGAACTTTTTTGCCGTTCGCGCATTTACAATGATTCTTGGGGGGGAAAACTCTGATGCCCTTATCGACAGCACGCCAGACCGTGGCCTCGCCGCGCGAGCATATCCTCACCGTCCAGGAAGCGCTGGAGCCGCTCTTTCTGGCGCTGGAGCAGGAGGTCGAGGTCAAGATGATCGCCGCCGCGCTCCGCGCCGGATGGCCGGCAGAAGATGCCGTCGCCGCGATCGACGAGCTCCGCCGCAATGAACTTGTAGCGGACGCTACGGCGCATTGACGCGGGTGTTGAAAATCGACTCGCCATCCGGCGAACGCGACCTAGGTCTAGCGCGACAGCAATGATCGCGGAGCGTTCTTTCATGACTTTCAGAACCATCTGCATCTATGGCGCCGGCGCGCTGGGCGGTGCCATGGCAGTAAAGCTCGCTGCCGGGCTCGGCGCTGAGGCAACGGTTTCCGTGGTGGCGCGCGGCGCCCATCTCGATGCGATCAGAAAGAATGGCCTTGACCTCTTCGAGGCCGGCTCCGAGACGCCGATCAACGGCCGCCTCACCGCGACGGACGACCCGTCTGCGCTTCCGCCGCAGGATCTGATCGTCACGGGCCTCAAGGGCCACCAGCTTGGCCCGGCCGCCGAAGGCATCACGAAACTGCTGAAGGACGGCACGCGCGTCGTCATGATCCTGAATGGCATTCCGTGGTGGTATTTTCACCGCGACAGGCAAAGCCCGCATGCCGAACTGCAGTTGCAGGAACTCGATCCTGGCGGCCGTCTCTGGCGCCTGATCGGCCCGGAGCGCGTCATCGGCTGCGTTGCCTATCAGGGTGCGGAAGTGATCAATCCTGGCCAGGTGAAGCTCTCGAACAATGGCCGCTTCATCCTGGGTGAACCATCAGGAGAAACATCCGCCGACCTCGAAACCATCGCTGCGCTCTTCACCCGTGCTGACCTCAACATTACAGCGACGGACTGCATCCGCGACGAAATCTGGAACAAGCTTACTGGCAATGCCGCCTTCAACCCGATCAGCGCCCTGACGCGCGCGTTGATGAGCGACATCATGGCCAACCCGGCGCTTTGCGATATCGCCGGCAAGGTGATGAACGAAGTGCGTGCCGTCGGCACCGCGCTCGGCGCCCGTTTCGATGTCACCGTCGAGGAGCGCCTCGAGCAGTCCCGGAATTTCGGCCCGGTGCGCACATCGATGCTGCAGGATCTGCTGGCCGGAAAGCCGCTGGAAATCGTGCCGCTCACGGGAATGGTCGTTTCGCTGGGGCGGCTTGTTGCCGTGCAGACACCGGTATCCGAGGCGGTATTTGCACTGGTCTCACAGCTCGATCGCGAAAACCGGCAATAGCCTTTCCGTCTCCGGAAATATCACCATCGCCGCCGCCGCAAACTCATCAGACGATGGCCGTGAGCCATTCGCTGTTTGTAAAGTACGCTTTTAGCGGCGCTCGAGGCCCTTTGCCGCCAAGATGTCATCAGCGGCTGTTGACATCAGAAATTCCGACAGCTGCTTGGCAGCTTCTGCGTCCCTTGAATCGGCGCTGATGCCAATGGCGAAGTCAATGTAACTTTGGAGTTCTGCCGGAAACTGACCGACAAGCATGACCTCGGGAGCGGCGGCGAGAATCGAAGTCACGGGAACAACCCCCAGCTCGGCTTCCCCACGGCCTACGGCCGGCGCTGTCTGCCCTCCTGGTACGGCCACCAGCTTGGGCTTCACCTCGTCTGCTATTCCCAAGCGTTCTAGCAAACTGGAGAAGTAGCCGCCGCTGGTTCCTTCACTGGCGTAGGCGATTGATCTGGCGCTCTTCAACGCATGTTCGAATGCTTCCACGGACCCGATGTAGAGCGGCCGACCGCCTGCCTTGGCCGCCACCGCCATTGCTATCCGGCCGAACGCTACCTGGCTCGCCGCCTTGATTTTTCCCAAGGCGGTCAGATCCTCAATCAGGTCCGGATTGATGATGACGAGGTCAAAAGGTTCCCCAGCTTCAATCTGCTTCTTTACCGTCGGATTGAGCTCCCACTTGACCGCAACTGTGAATCCTGTAGCCGCTTCGAACTGGGATATGAGAGCAAGGACGGCGGGTCGGACCGCAATAGCGCCAAAAAGCCGGATTTCCTGGTTCATGGCCTCACCTGAATTCGGTCGAAACGACCTTTCTTATAATACGCATCTAGCCTGCATTCCACGGCTGCCCGGCCATTCTATGCCCAGCGTCCCATCGTGTCGGCCCCCGATCAATCCGATACCCGATGAATCACACCAGAGTCATGCTGGGAATGCACTTCTCAAACACGCTCTCAGACATCGGCTATCTTTATGAGATTCCTATATCTTCAGCCTTTAGCGCGAATGGATTTCCTATCCGCACCGGCAGTAATCTTTGACATCCATGTGAATGCCATGCGTCTGATGTTTCCGCCCTTTTCGTTTCCTCCGCCGCGTCACAAGACCGGAACGAGCCAGACGCGCGAACGCCGTACGGCGCAGATCCTGATGATCTTCGGCGTCGTGCTTGCCTGCGTCGAACTCTACGTCATCGTCGGCAATCTCTGGCAGCTACCGTAAGGTAAGATGCCCTGACCGCGCTGCTCTCGCTGTCCCAGAGCGGGAGCGCCCGATGCGCTGCGACCTCATGCAGCCAAACTCTTCCTTAACCGGCATCCCCTAAAATTAGCGGCTATAGAGATTCTATCCGCAAAGACCGATGCCGAAACCGACCTTCCGCTTTACCCATTACGATCTTCACGAGCAGCGCGCCGGAACCGTTATCGAGGTGACGCTGAACGCGGTGAACAATGTGCGGTTGATGACAGCGCCGAACTATCAGCGCTTTACCGAAGTTCTCGACTTCAAATATGTCGGCGGCGTCGCCAAGAAATCCCCCGTCAGGCTCGCCGTTCCGGAGAGTGGCCACTGGCATCTGGTCGTGGATATGGAAGGCCATCATGGGCTTGCCGAATCTTCGGTGAAGCTGATCACGGCGCCGGCGGGCCAGAAGCGTGCCTCATAGCACGTCACCGAACGGCGACTAGCGCGGATTGCGCTCTTTTCTGAGCTTCGCCCAATATTCCAGCCGCTTGCGGATATCCCGCTCGAAGCCGCGCTCCGGCGGATCGTAGAAGGTCTGGCGGCCCATCTTCTCCGGGAAATAATCTTGGCCCGAAAAGGCGTCGGGCTCGTCGTGGTCGTAGCGATAGCCCTCGCCGTAACCCTCGCCCTTCATTAACTTGGTCGGCGCGTTCAGGATATGCTTCGGGGGAAGCAGCGAGCCGTTCTCTTTTGCCGCCTGCGTGGCCGCCTTGAAGGCCGTGTAGACGGCATTGGATTTCGGAGCGGTCGCCAGATAGACGCAGGCCTGCGCCAGTGCCAATTCACCTTCCGGAGACCCAAGGTAATCGTAGGCGTCCTTGGCCGCATTGCAGATCGCCAGCGCCTGCGGGTCCGCAAGGCCGATATCCTCCACCGCCATGCGCACCAGCCGCCGCCCGAGATAGAGCGGGTCTTCGCCGGCATCGAACATCCGGGCGAGGTAATAGAGCGCCGCATCCGGATCGGAACCGCGCACCGACTTATGCAGCGCGGAGATCAGGTTGTAGTGGCCGTCCTGCGCCTTGTCGTAGACCGGGGCGCGGCGCTGCACGATGCGGGTGAGAGCCTCGGTATCGAAGCTCTCGCCATCGCGGGCAGCACGCCAAACCTCCTCGGCAAGCGTCAGCACGGCACGACCGTCGCCGTCCGCCATGCGCAGGAGGCTGGCGCGTGCATCTTCCGTCAGCCGCAGCGCCTTGCCTTCGGCCGTCTCGGCGCGCTTCAGCAGCACTTCCAGGCTTTCTTCATCGAGCGACCTGAAGGTCAGCACGCGGGCGCGAGACAAAAGCGCGGCGTTGAGTTCGAAGGACGGATTTTCGGTGGTGGCGCCGACAAGGATGACGGTGCCGTCTTCCATGACCGGCAGGAAGCTGTCCTGCTGGGCGCGGTTGAAACGATGAATCTCGTCGACGAAAAGCAAGGTCTGGCGACCGTCCATGCGGCGCAGGCGCGCCGCCTCGAAAACCTTCTTGAGGTCAGCGACGCCGGAGAAGATCGCCGAGATCTGTTCGAAGGCGAGACCCGCTTCACCGGAAAGCAGCCTGGCAACGGTCGTCTTGCCGGTGCCGGGCGGACCCCAGAAGATCATGGAACCGAGCGAGCCGCTCGCGATCATCCGGCGCAGAACGCCGTCTTCGCCCGTCAGATGTTCCTGGCCGGTGACGTCGGCAAGCGTCTGCGGCCGAAGCCGATCGGCCAGGGGCCGCCTGTTGGCGACATCCTCAGGAATGCGCGGTGCGAAGAGATCGTCGCTCATCGGAAGAACTGCCGTATCCGCTCGCCGTCGCGCTCGATCTCGACGCGCCAGAAGCCGGGATCCGTGTCGGCCATCTGCACCAATTCCTCCGTTGTCTTCACCGGCGCGCCGTTGATCGAAACGATGATGTCTTTGGGCTCGAAGCCGAGACGCGCCGCGGGCGAGCCGTCCTTCACGTCGGCGACGACGACGCCGGTCGATTCGGTCGGCATGCGCAGTTCGTCGGCCACGCGCGGCGAGAGGTTCTCGACGACGGTGCCGGTGAATGGTGTGCGCCCGCCGATCGTGCGCTGGTCACGTGGCGAGGTTTCCGGAGCGCGGTCGAGCTTCAGCGCCACCTGCTGCTCGCCGCCGTTTTCGACCACAGTCAGGTTGACGGAATTGCCGAGGCCTGCCGTCGTCAGTCGATAGAGGAGCGCATCGGGATGCTCGACCGGAACGCCGTTTACGGCTGTCACGATCTCACCGGTCCTCAGCCCGGCCTTGGCCGCGGGACCGTCATCCGTCACCTTCACGATCAGCGCGCCACGCGCCTTGTCGAGGCCGAGCGCCTCGGCCACCTCGGAGGTCACCGCATCGAAAGTGGCGCCGACATAGGGGCGCTCGAACGACTTCAAGCCGGCATCAGCCGATGCCAGGAACACCTTCACCAGGTTGGCAGGGATTGCAAAGCCAATGCCGTTCGAGCCGCCGCCACGCGAGAAGATCGCCGTGTTGATGCCGATCAGTTCGCCCTTCATGTTCATCAGCGCGCCGCCCGAGTTGCCCGGATTGATCGAGGCGTCGGTCTGGATGAAGAAGCCGAACTCGTTCTTGACCACCTGGTTGCGCGCCAGCGCCGAAACGATGCCGCTCGTCACCGTCTGGCCGACGCCAAAGGGATTGCCGATCGCAAGCACCAGATCACCGACTTCCACTGCATCCGAATTGCCGATCGCAAGCGCCGGGAAGTTCGCCTTTGTTTCGATCTTCAGCACTGCGAGATCGAATCGGTCATCGCGGAGCACGACCTTGCAGGGAAACTCGCGGCCGTCCGACAGAGCCACCTTGATGTCGTCCGCGCCTTCGATGACGTGGTTGTTGGTCACCACCGTGCCGTCGGCCTCGACGATGACGCCGGAGCCGAGCGAGGATTGCTTCTCGGTACGATTCGGCATCTGCTGGCCGAAGAACTGCTCGAAGAAGGGGTCGCCTGCGAAGGGAGATCGGCGCTGGATGATCTTCTCTGCGTAGACATTTACCACAGCGCCTGACGTCTCCTTGACGAGCGGCGCGAAGGAAAGCTGCATTTCCGTCCGGCTCTGCGGTACGGTCTTCGCATCCTGCGCATATGCGCCAAGCGGCACAGCGACGACCAGCGCAAAGAGCGAGATGGAAGCGCGTTTCAACAGGCCTTGCATTGGGATCCCTTTTGAACTTCGTATTGAGAAAGTGTTGTAGCGCTGGACGCTAGAAAGGAAAGAGGGCGGAAGCATGGAGGAATAAGACGGGTTTGAAAGCACATGAGGAACTTGCGGCATGGAACTGATATCAAAAGCGAAAACATGGGCGAAGTCACTGAAGCGTGACATCGCCGCATTATGGCTTGCCGCTCGTGACCCACGCGTTCCATGGCTTGCCAAGGCGGCGGCTGCAGCAGTGGCCGCCTATGCGCTTTCACCTGTCGACCTGATCCCGGATTTCATCCCGGTCCTCGGCTATCTCGACGACCTCGTCATCCTGCCGCTCGGCATTCTGCTCGCCGTCAAGCTCGTCCCGCCGCAGATCATGGCCGACCTCAGGAAGGAGGCCGCATTGCGCGCCAGCCGTCCGGGCCGTAGCAGAGCGGGGCTTCTTTTCGTCCTTGCCGTCTGGGCCTGCTGCTTCATCTTTCTGGTGTTGGCCTTCCTTTGAGGCGCCCCGCATCCCCGAGAACAGGAAGAGTTGCATGAGATGTTCCCTCACCCTCGCCATCCTTGCCATTTCCGCAACTGGCTTGGGCTCTGGGGCGACCTGGGCCGCGAGCTTCGACTGCGATGCGAAGGAACTGAAGCCGGATGAGAAAGTGATCTGCGACAACCGCGCGCTCAACGACGCCGACGTGCGAATGACGACGACGTTCAATCTTCTTTCGGGCCTCCTCGCGATGGGCTCACGCGGCACGCTGCAGGACGAGCAGACGGCCTGGCTGAAAAAGCGCCAAGAATGCAAGGCTGATGCTGCCTGCATCAAGGCCGCCTATGACGAGCGGATGAAGCAGTTCGAAGAGACCTACAAGAACATCAACCGGCCGCTGTAGCTGTATCTGGTCAGCCCTCGATCAGAGCCCGCACGTGGGTCAGGACTACCCCCACCGTCGAGTCCGACAATTTGCCGATCGTTTCGACATGGCGGCTTTCCACCGTGGCGATTTTCACCGGACGGACGACCGAGGGAGCGGGCAAACCAGAAGCGACGTAATCGGGAATCGCGACATCGCCATTCCAAGGGCCGGTTCTCCGCTGAAGTGATCATCACGACCCAGAGCAGCGCAGCGTTTTCACCGATCTGACCAGCCGATACGACGAGCGCCGGCCTGCGCTGGCGGGTGTCGCGATCAGTGGAGGGAAAAGGCACGCGAACGATGTCGCCCTGCTTAAAGATCGGCATAGGCTCTGCGATCCGCCTCGCTGTCCCATTCGGAGAAAGTGCCGAATGGATCTTCCAATGGCGTCTCATGTGGAGCGCGCGATATCGTCACCCGGCCGTTGGCCTCCAAAGTATAGATGATCGAGTCCCCTTCCGTCAGATGAAGGGCCGTGCGGACAGCTTGCGGTATCGTCGTCTGTGCCTTGCTCGTCAATTTGCTGGCAATCATAGGGTCTCACCTCCATGCGGAAGGTAAGGAATTTCCTTACGGAATGCAAGGTGCTCCATATTTGTCCGAGCATACAAACAAAAACGGCGCCCGCATTCCAGCGGCGCCGTCGTTCGATTAAATCTTGCAGCCTTTTCAGCGGCCGCCGAGGTCCCGCACCGCACCGCGGTCCGCGCTCGTCGCGAAGGCCGCGTAGGCCTTCAGTGCCGTCGTGACGTTACGCCTGCGGTGTTCGGCCGGGTGCCAACCCTTCTCTTCCTGCTCGGAACGGCGGGTCGCAAGCTCGGCGTCGCTGACACGCAGGCTGATTGTTCGGTTCGGAATGTCGATATCGATCATGTCGCCGGGACGCACGAGCCCGATCGTGCCGCCGTTTGCCGCTTCAGGCGAAGCGTGGCCGATCGAGAGGCCGGAAGTGCCGCCGGAGAAGCGGCCATCGGTGATCAGCGCGCAGGCCTTGCCGAGACCTTTCGACTTCAGGTAGCTGGTCGGATAGAGCATTTCCTGCATGCCGGGGCCACCCTTCGGGCCCTCGTAGCGGATCACGACCACATCGCCCGCCACGACTTCGTTGCTGAGAATGCCCTTCACGGCCGCATCCTGGCTTTCGAAGACCTTGGCCGGACCGGAGAATTTCAGGATCGATTCATCGACGCCCGCGGTCTTGACGATGCAGCCGTCGAGCGCGAGGTTGCCCTTGAGGACCGCCAAGCCGCCATCCTTCGAGAACGGATGTTCGACCGAGCGGATGACGCCATTTTCGCGGTCGGTATCCAGCTCGTCCCAGCGGGCACTCTGGCTGAAGGCGACCTGGGTCGGGATGCCGCCGGGGGCCGCGCGATAAAAATCGCGAACCGTCTCGCTGCTGGTGCGGGTGATGTCCCAGTGGTCGATGGCATCGCCCAGCGTCTCGGCATGAACGGTCGGGCAATCGCGGTTCAGCAGGCCGCCCTTGTCGAGTTCGCCGAGGATCGACATGATGCCGCCGGCGCGGTGGACGTCTTCCATGTGCACGTCGGCCTTGGCGGGCGCGACCTTGGAGAGGCAGGGCACGCGGCGCGACAACGCGTCGATGTCCGCCAGCGTAAAATCGACCTCGCCTTCATGGGCGGCAGCCAGAATGTGCAGAACGGTGTTTGTCGAGCCGCCCATGGCGATATCGAGCGTCATGGCGTTTTCGAATGCCTGCTTCGAGGCGATCCTGCGCGGCAGGGCCATTTCGTCGTCCTGTTCGTAGTAACGGCGGGCGAGATCGACGATCAGGTGGCCGGCCTCTACGAAGAGGCGCTTGCGGTCCGCATGGGTTGCAAGCGTCGAGCCGTTGCCGGGCAGCGACAGGCCGAGCGCTTCTGTCAGGCAGTTCATGGAATTGGCCGTGAACATGCCGGAGCACGAGCCGCAGGTCGGACAGGCCGAGCGCTCGATCGTCTGAACATCCTCGTCACTCATCTTGTCGTCGGCTGCGGCAACCATGGCATCGACCAGATCGAGCGCATGCGTCTTGCCCTGCAGAATCACCTTGCCGGCTTCCATCGGGCCGCCGGAAACGAAGACAGTCGGGATGTTGAGGCGCAGCGACGCCATCAGCATGCCGGGGGTGATCTTGTCGCAGTTCGAGATGCAGACCATGGCGTCGGCGCAATGGGCGTTGACCATGTACTCGACACTGTCGGCGATCAGTTCGCGCGACGGCAGCGAATAGAGCATGCCATCATGGCCCATGGCGATGCCGTCGTCGACGGCGATCGTGTTGAACTCCTTGGCAACACCGCCGGCCGCTTCGATCTCGCGGGCGACGAGCTGGCCGAGGTCCTTGAGGTGCACGTGGCCGGGCACGAACTGGGTGAAGGAATTCACCACCGCGATGATCGGCTTGCCGAAGTCCGAATCCTTCATGCCCGTCGCGCGCCAAAGGCCGCGCGCGCCCGCCATATTGCGGCCGTGGGTCGTGGTTCTGGAACGGTAAGCTGGCATCGGTTTCTTCCTCGATCTGCGGAAATTGCGCGGACGATGCGGGACGGCAAGAAAGCTTGCAGGCCGGCAGTCGCTGCACTTTGGAATTGTCCTAATCCAATCGGCGAGGGCTGTCACTACCGGCAAGGGCAAATCCGGTACGCCGCCGGTTTGCGCCCATCGGACATATACGGCGGGTCGCAGCCTTTTGTTACAAGCTATTCCATCACACCCGAACACAAAAAATTGGCTTCCCGAATGCAATCTTCAAGGCCTACACAGTCATCCAAAGACGCTGCTGATGCGTTTATTAAGATATCGGGCCGTTCCTGCCCAGGAGGATTTCGAAATGCCGGCTTATCATCCGCCAAAGATCCCGTCTTCGGAGATCACGCCGCGCCAGGTCTATCTCCGCCGCCGCGAGTTTCTCGGGGCTGCAACACTCGGCGCCGTGGCGCTCTATGGGGCCGGCAAGGCAAGCGCCGCGGCACTTTCCGTCATCGAGAGCAAGTACAAGGTCGACGAGAAGACGACGCCGCTGAAGGATGTGACGACCTATAACAACTTCTACGAATTCGGCCTCGACAAGGGAGACCCCGCAGCGCTTTCCGGCGACTTCAAGCCCCTGCCCTGGACCGTCGAGATCGACGGAATGGTCGCCAAGCCAGGGTCCTTCGACATCGAAGCGCTCATCAAGGAATTCCCGATCGAGGAGCGCATCTATCGCATGCGCTGCGTCGAGGCCTGGTCGATGGTAATCCCGTGGGACGGCTTCCCGCTCGCAGCCCTGCTCGACAAGGTGGAGCCGCTGGGCAGCGCCAAATACGTCGCCTTCGAAACCGTCGTCCGTCCGGACGAGATGCCGGGCCAGAAGGGCATCTTCCAGTCGCTCGAATGGCCCTATGTCGAGGGCCTGCGCCTCGACGAAGCCCGTCATCCGCTGACGCTGCTTGCCGTGGGGCTCTACGGCCAGACGCTGCCGAACCAGAACGGCGCGCCGATCCGCCTAGTCGTGCCGTGGAAATACGGCTTCAAGGGCATCAAGTCGATCGTGAAGATCACGCTCACCGACCAGCAGCCGAAGAACACCTGGCAGGTTACCAACCCGCAGGAATACGGCTTCTATGCCAACGTCAACCCGGCGGTCGACCATCCGCGCTGGAGCCAGGCGAGCGAACGCCGCATCGGCGAAAGCGGCTTCTTCGGTGCCAGCCGCCATCCGACGCTGCCCTTCAACGGCTACGCCGATGAGGTCGCGAGCCTCTATGCCGGCATGGACCTGAAGGCGAATTTCTGATGGCTGAATTTCCGCTCGCGCTACCGAAACGCTGGCAGCCTGCCTCCGTCTGGGCGCTCTATGTCGTGGGTCTCCTGCCTGCCGCCTGGTATTTCTACCTCGGCGCCACAGGCGGGCTCGGCGCCGATCCGGTGAAGATCTTCGAGCTTTTCCTCGGCCTCTGGGCAATCCGCTTCCTGATCTTGACGCTTGCCGTCAGCCCTGCCCGCGAGCTCTTCGGTTGGAACTATTTGCGCTACCGCCGCGCCCTCGGTCTGCTCTGTTTCTACTATGTCGCGATGCACTTCACCGTCTACATGGTGCTCGACCAAGCCTTCATCATTCAAGCTGTCATCGACGATGTCGTGAAACGCCCCTTCATCATGTTCGGCATGGCGGGCATGACGCTGCTCATTCCGCTTGCGTTGACATCCAACAATTTCTCGATCCGCCGTCTCGGCCCGAACTGGGTCCGCCTCCACCGCCTCGTCTATATCGTGGCCGCCTGTGGCGCGCTGCATTTCGCACTGTCGACCAAGGTCCTCAGCCTCGAGCAATATATCTATGTCAGCCTGCTGATCTTCTTGATCCTCTACCGCTCCTGGCGGCCGATCGCGCGCAGCAGGAAGCACGGGCAACAGAAGGCACGAACCGGAGTCCCCGCAGCGGTTTCCTGACCTTGGAGCGACATCTTTGCAGCCGACCTCAACAAGGCTTGACGCTACGGTGCCCCCGTGTGACCGAGCAGTCAGTTCCGAAAATAGCCGTGCATGGGCCGAGCATCGCGCTTGGACTTGATCTTCCTTGTACTCGTCGTCGTCCCATTTCCGTTCGATCGCAGTTGCGCTTCTCTTCGCTCGCTATGACCAGCTTACGGTGGGACTTGCACCCGCAAGAATGCGCCCACGCTGGGCGCACAACAAAAACAGCCGGGCTTCTCAGCCCGGCTGTTTTGCTTCCGGCGAACCGGGCAATATTAAGCGGCGACGGCCTGCTCTTCGCCGGCGGTGCGGGCCTTGTCGGCTGCGCCCTTGGCGAAGGTGTCGCGGTCAACGAATTCGATGACGGCGAGAGCGGCGTTGTCGCCCTGGCGGAAGCCGGCCTTCATGATACGCAGGTAGCCGCCGTGGCGGGTTGCGTAGCGCGAAGCGATCGTGTCGAAGAGCTTCGCAACGACAGCGGCGTCCTTGATCTGCGAGATCGCCTGACGGCGGGCGTGCAGGTCGCCGCGCTTGCCGAGCGTGACGAGCTTTTCAACGATCGGACGGATTTCCTTTGCCTTCGGCAGGGTCGTCACAATCTGCTCATGCGTGATGAGCGAAGCCGCCATGTTGGCGAACATCGCCTTGCGGTGGCTTGCGGTTCTGTTCAGCTTGCGGCCGGCTTTACCGTGGCGCATGGCTATTCTCCTTCACATGCAGGCATCTCGCCCGCCGTTTGATGGTGTTAGTACTGGTCTTCATACCGCTTGGCGAGATCTTCGATGTTCTCGGGCGGCCATGCCGGCACTTCCATGCCGAGGTGCAGCCCCATGGAAGCGAGAACTTCCTTGATTTCGTTCAGCGACTTGCGACCAAAATTCGGCGTGCGGAGCATTTCTGCTTCGGTCTTCTGAATGAGGTCGCCGATGTAGACGATGTTGTCGTTCTTTAGGCAGTTTGCCGAGCGGACCGACAGTTCGAGTTCGTCTACCTTCTTGAGGAGCGCCGGGTTGAAAGCGAGTTCGGTGACTGCTTCTTCTTCGGTTTCCTTCTGCGGCTCGTCGAAGTTGACGAACACGCCAAGCTGGTCCTGGAGGATGCGAGCCGCAAAAGCGACCGCATCTTCGCCGGTAATCGAGCCATCGGTTTCGATGGTCATCGACAGCTTGTCGTAGTCGAGAACCTGTCCTTCGCGGGTATTTTCAACCTTGTAGGACACCTTCTTGACCGGCGAATAGAGGCTGTCGACGGGGATGAGACCGATCGGAGCATCTTCCGCACGGTTGCGTTCGGCCGGAACGTAGCCCTTGCCGTTGTTGACGGTGAATTCCATGCGGATTTCGGCGCCCTCATCGAGCGTGCAAATCACATGCTCGGGGTTGAGGATTTCAATATCGCCGACCGTCTGGATGTCGCCAGCCGTCACAACGCCCGGGCCCTGCTTGCGGACGACCATGCGCTTTGCGTCATCGCCATCCATCTTGATGGCGATTTCCTTGATGTTGAGCACGATATCCGTCACGTCTTCGCGGACGCCCGGAATCGAGGAGAATTCGTGCAGCACGCCGTCGATCTGCACGGCCGTCACAGCGGCACCACGCAGCGACGAGAGCAGAACGCGGCGAAGCGCGTTGCCGAGAGTCAGGCCGAAACCGCGCTCCAGCGGCTCTGCAACGAGCGTCGCCTTGATGCGCGAGCTCGAAGCGAACTCGACCTTGTTCGGCTTGATCAATTCCTGCCAGTTCTTCTGAATCATTGTTTTGCCTTCCGTTCGTTGCCACCATCCAATCGTGGCAACCGAGCTTGAGAAGCACCGGGAGCGTCAACAAAACGCTCACCGGTGTTGTGAGTGGCGATGATCAGACGCGGCGCTTCTTGCGCGGGCGGCAGCCATTGTGCGGGATCGGCGTCACGTCGCGGATGGACGTGATCATGAAACCGGCAGCCTGGAGCGCGCGCAGAGCCGATTCACGGCCAGAACCCGGACCGCAAACTTCGACTTCCAGCGACTTCATGCCATGTTCCTGCGCCTTCTTGGCAGCATCTTCAGCAGCGATCTGGGCCGCGAACGGGGTCGACTTGCGTGAACCCTTGAAGCCCTTGGCACCAGCGGAGGACCAGGCGATCGCGTTGCCCTGCGCGTCAGTGATGGTGATCATCGTGTTGTTGAAGGTCGAGTTGACGTGAGCCACACCCGACGAGATGTTTTTACGTTCGCGACGGCGAACGCGGACGGCTTCCTTGGCCATTGTATCCCTTTCCTGGATATCTTCACCGCCGTAATGCCAGCGGCTACACCTTCGAGCCAATAGGATTTAGGCAGTAGGCAATAGGGACTCCCCTCATGCCTGCTGCCTATTGCCTACTGCCTCAAAATTACTTCTTCTTACCAGCGATCGCCTTTGCCGGGCCCTTGCGGGTGCGGGCATTGGTGTGCGTGCGCTGACCGCGAACCGGCAGGCCGCGGCGATGACGCAGGCCGCGGTAGCAGCCGAGGTCCATCAGGCGCTTGATGTTCATCGAGGTTTCGCGACGAAGATCACCTTCGACCTGATAGTCGCGGTCGATCGTTTCGCGGATCTGAAGAACTTCAGCGTCCGTGAGCTGGTGCACGCGGCGATCAGCCGGGATGCCGACCTTCTCGACGATTTCCTGTGCGAATTTCGAACCGATCCCGTGAATGTAGGTCAGCGCGATAACGACGCGCTTCGCAGTCGGGATGTTGACGCCAGCGATACGTGCCACGCCTATTCTCCTTGAGTTCCAGTTGCCATCCGGCAAGAGGGCTTCGATTATGCCGCCCTCCGAAGGGCCGCTCGTGCAAATTTGGGTTCGTAACATGTCAAAACGACCGAACCCGGACTTCCTTGGGAAATCCGCGCCGATCGCATTGAATGTCGCGAGTTGGCGCGGTGTTTAGCGGAATCAGCGCCGAATGGCAACTGGTCCCGCCAAGTTTATTTTCAAAGCTTTACAGCTTCGAAAGAATGGCTTCGATCTCGCGCGTGACGTGATCCATATCGGCCATACCATCCACGCTCTTGAGCTTCCCCTTGGCGTGGTAATAGCCGATCAACGGCGAGGTTTCCTTGTAGTAGACCTGAAGCCGCGCCGTCATCGTCTCCGGATTATCGTCCGGCCGGCGCTTGAAATGCGTCGAACCGCACTTGTCGCAGACGCCTTCGCTGGCCGGAGCCTTGTCGTTGTCGTGGTACACGCTGCCGCACTGCGCGCATGAATAGCGCCCTGCAACACGGCGAATGAGCTCGTCATCGTCGACCTTCAACTCGATGACGACGGACAGGTCGAGACCCTTTGCGCGAAGCATCGCTTCAGTGGCGTCCGCCTGGACCAGCGTCCGGGGAAAGCCGTCGAGGATGAAGCCTTTCGCACAGTCCGGCTGGTCGATGCGTTCGGAGACGATGGCATTGACGACTTCGTCAGGAACCAGTTTGCCCGCCTTCATCAAGGCATCTGCGCGTTTGCCGACCTCGGTTCCGGCGTGAACGGCTGCACGAAGCATATCACCCGTGGAAAGTTGCGGAATGCCGTACTTTTCCACGATCCGCTGGGCCTGGGTTCCCTTGCCCGCACCCGGCGGCCCCAAAAGTATGAGTCTCATCGCCCCCTCTTTCCTCCACGCAACTTCGATTTCTTGATCAGGCCTTCGTACTGCTGTGCGATCAGATGACCCTGGATCTGAGCCACCGTATCAAGAGTTACGCTAACCACGATCAAAAGCGAAGTACCACCAAGGGCTAATGGGATGCCAGTTTGCGACACCAGGATCTCAGGCAGGATGCAGACGAAGACGAGATAGATCGCGCCGATGACCGTGATGCGGGTCAGGACGAAATCGATATACTCGGCGGTGCGCTCGCCCGGACGAATGCCGGGGATGAAGCCGCCGTGCTTCTTCAGGTTATCGGCCGTGTCCTTCGGATTGAAGACGATGGCCGTGTAGAAGAACGCGAAGAAGGCGATCAATGCCGCATAGAGCAGCATGTAGAGCGGCTGGCCATGGCCGAGCGCTGCAACGATCGTGGTTGCCCAGGACGGGAGGGACGTCGTATTGGCAAAGCCCGCCACGGTTGCCGGCAGAAGCAGCAGCGACGAAGCGAAGATTGCCGGAATGACGCCGGAGGTGTTGAGCTTCAGCGGCAGGTGCGACGTATCGCCCTGGAACATGCGGTTGCCCACCTGACGCTTCGGATACTGGATCAGCAGCCGGCGCTGGGCACGTTCAACGAAGACGATGACGGCGATAACGGCGATTGCGATCAGGATGACCGCGAGAATCAGCGACGTCGAAAGCGCGCCGGTGCGGCCGAGCTCGAGGGTACCGGCAAGCGCGCTCGGAAGGCCGGCGGCGATGCCCGCGAAGATGATCAGCGAAATGCCGTTGCCGATGCCGCGCGAGGTGATCTGCTCGCCGAGCCACATCAGGAACATCGTGCCGCCGAGCAGCGTGATGACGGTGGAAACGCGGAAGAACCAGCCCGGATCGACCACGAGGCCGCTGCCGCTTTCAAGGCCGACCGCGATGCCGTAGGCCTGCAGCGCGCCGAGCAGCACCGTTCCGTAGCGGGTGTACTGGTTGATGATCTTGCGGCCCTGTTCGCCTTCCTTCTTCAGGTTTTCGAGCGCCGGCACGACCGAGGTCATCAGCTGCACGATAATGGAGGCGGAGATATAGGGCATGATGCCGAGCGCGAAGATCGCCATGCGCTCGACGGCGCCGCCCGAAAACATGTTGAAGAGGCCGAGAATGCCGCCTGCCTGGCCGCGGAAGGCCTGGGCATAGGCTTCGGGATTCAGGCCCGGAAGCGGAATGTGCGTACCAAGGCGATAGACGAGGAGAGCTGCCAGCGTGAACCACAGGCGCTTCTTGAGATCCTCGGCTTTGGCGAAGGTCGAGAAATTAAGGTTGGAAGCCAACTGTTCCGCTGCAGACGCCATGCGATTCTCCGCGCTACCAATTCGGGCGCTTCGAGCGAGTGCCGGACCCGGAATCGGTATTCAAATTATTCACAACCGGGCTTCGGACGGATTGCTGGCGCAACCTATGCCTCACCCTTGATTTCGTCGAAACCGGCACGCTGCTGTGTGCAACGATGCTGATTCTTGTGAGGCCCACATATGGGAGCAAAATCGCCCGGTGTGAAGCCACCCCGGGCGACATATCATAAGATTATTATTCTGCCGCTGCGGCAGAAAGAAGCGTGATCGAACCGCCGGCCTTTTCGATCTTCTCGACGGCAGGCTTGGAAGCGCCTGCGACTTCGAGCTTGATCTTTGCCTTCAGCTCACCGTCGCCGAGAACGCGAACACCGTCCTTGGCGCGGCGGATCACACCGGCCGCCTTGAGGGCAGCGGCGTCGACAGTCGCCTTGGCGTCTAGCTTGCCGGCGTCGATCGCAGCCTGGATGCGTGCAAGCGAGACGACGGCGAAGTCGTCCTTGAAGATGTTCGTGAAGCCGCGCTTCGGCAGACGGCGGTAGATTGGCATCTGGCCGCCTTCGAAACCGTTGATGGCGACGCCGGAACGGGACTTCTGACCCTTCACACCGCGACCACCGGTCTTGCCGGAGCCCGAACCGATACCGCGGCCGAGGCGCTTACGGCTATGGGTCGAACCTTCGTTATCTTTGATTTCATTGAGTTTCATGATGATAACCTCCGTCTCACTTCTCGTCGACGACGCGAACGAGATGCTGGACAGCACGGATCATGCCGCGAACGGAAGGCGTATCTTCCAGGGTGCGGGTCCGGTGCATCTTGTTGAGGCCGAGGCCGATCAGCGTCTGACGCTGTACAGCCGGCCGGCGAATCGGGCTGCCGATCTGCTCGACGGTAACCGTCTTCGCTTCGGTCTTCTTGGTAGCCTTAGCCATGGGTCAGACTCCTCTTATTCTTCAGAGGCGTTGCCGGAGGCGGCACGGCGAGCCTGAAGCGTAGCATACTTGATGCCGCGCTGAGCTGCGATGTCCTTCGGGTGAACCTGGTGCTTCAGGGCGTCGAAGGTTGCGCGAACCATGTTGTACGGGTTCGAGGAACCGGTCGACTTGGCGACAACGTCGTGAACGCCGAGCGTTTCGAAAACGGCGCGCATCGGACCGCCGGCGATGATACCGGTACCGACCTTGGCCGAGCGCAGCAGAACCTTGCCGGCGCCATGGCGGCCATGGACGTCGTGATGCAGCGTGCGGCCTTCACGCAGGGGAACGAAGATCAGCTCGCGCTTGGCGGCTTCTGTTGCCTTGCGGATGGCTTCCGGCACTTCGCGTGCCTTGCCGTGACCGAAGCCTACGCGGCCCTTCTGGTCACCGACGACGACGAGAGCGGCAAAACCGAAACGGCGGCCGCCCTTGACGACTTTGGCGACGCGATTGATCGCGACAAGCTTGTCGACGAATTCGCTGTCGCGCTCTTCGCGGCTCTGGCGATCGTCGCGAGAGCCCCTTCTTTCCTGTGCCATTGTCCTCTTCCTTTTTCTTTTCCGGGTGCAATCGGCAAACAAAACGAGGACCGCATCGGCCTCCCCTGCGGGAGCGTTTGCGGTCCGGTGAAAATCCGGCCGCCGTCAAAGACGTGCGGCCGGAAATCTCTTTAGAAGGTCAGACCGCCTTCGCGGGCTGCATCTGCCAGAGCCTTGATGCGGCCGTGATAGATGAAGGCGCCACGATCGAATACGACTTCGTTGACGCCGGCCTTGGAGGCGCGCTCTGCAACGAGCTTGCCGACGAGGGCAGCTGCTGCGGTGTCGGCACCGGTCTTCAGAGAACCGCGCAGATCCTTGTCGAGCGTGGAGGCAGACGCGAGCGTCTTGCCGGCCACATCATCGATGACCTGAGCGTAGATGTTCTTCGAGGAGCGATGAACCGACAGGCGCGGACGGCCATTGGCCACCGACTTGATTTGACGGCGCACGCGGTTGGCACGACGTGCAAGTGCTTCTTTCCTGCTAGCCATTTCGCGTGATCCTTACTTCTTCTTGCCTTCTTTGCGGACGATACGCTCGTCAGCATACTTCACGCCCTTGCCCTTGTAGGGCTCGGGGCCGCGGTATTCGCGGATTTCCGCTGCAACCTGGCCGACCTGCTGCTTGTTGATGCCCGTGACGACGATTTCCGTCGGCTTCGGAACAGCGATCGAGATACCGACCGGCGGCTCATAGACCACGTCGTGGCTGAAGCCGAGAGCCAGCTGCAGGTTCTTGCCCTGCAAGGATGCACGGTAACCGACGCCGTTGATTTCGAGCTTGCGCTCGTAACCGTCCTTGACGCCCTTGAAGATGTTCTCGATCATCGTGCGGGACATACCCCACTTTGCGCGAGCATCCTTGGTCTGGTTGAGCGGCGTGACCACGACCGCATTATCTTCGAGCTTTACGCCGACTTCGTCGTTTGCGACGAAGAACAGCTCGCCCTTCGGGCCCTTTGCAGTAACCTTCTGGCCATCGACCGTAGCCGTGATCCCAGCAGGTACCTGAACGGGCTTCTTACCGATACGAGACATGTTTCAATCCTGTCTGTTCGCTATGGAGATCCCTGCCCTGTCTTAGAAGACAGAGCAAAGAACCTCGCCACCAACGTTCTGTTCGCGAGCCTGGTGATCGGCCATCACACCCTTCGGGGTCGAAAGGATGGTGATGCCGAGGCCGTTCGCAACCTGCGGAATGGACTTGACCGAGACATAAACCCGGCGGCCCGGCTTGGACACACGGCCGATCTCACGGATCACCGATGTGCCTTCGTAGTACTTCAGCTCGATGCTGAGTTCCGACTTGCCATTGCCGAAATCGACAACGGAATAGCCACGGATGTAGCCTTCGGACTGCAGAACATCAAGAACGCGTGCACGGAGCTTGGACGCAGGCGTCGAAACCGACGACTTGCGGCGGGAAGCGCCGTTGCGGATGCGAGTGAGCATATCGCCCAACGGATCAGTCATTGTCATCTAACCTGCTCCTTACCAGCTCGACTTGACGATGCCCGGCACCTTGCCGAGATTGCCCAGTTCACGCAGCGCGATACGCGACATGCGCAGTTTGCGGTAGTACGCGCGCGGGCGGCCCGATACTTCGCAACGGTTGCGAATTCGGGTCTTTGATCCATCGCGCGGCAGGGATGCCAGCTTGATCGAGGCCTTGAACCGCTCGTCGATCGGAAGAGACTGGTTCATGATGATCGCCTTCAGGGCTGCGCGCTTGGCAGCCTGATTTGCGACCGTAGTACGGCGGCGCTTGTTCTTTTCAACTGCGCTTGTCTTCGCCATGTCAGGTTCCTTTTCTACGCTCGTCGTTACGGTTACTGACGGAACGGGAAGTTGAACTCTGTCAGCAGAGCCCGCGCTTCGTCGTCCTTCGTTGCCGTCGTGCAAACGATGATGTCCATGCCCCACATCTGATCAACCTTGTCGTAGTTGATCTCAGGGAACACAATGTGTTCCTTGATGCCCATGGCGAAGTTGCCACGGCCGTCAAAGCTCTTCGGGTTCAGGCCGCGGAAGTCGCGAACGCGCGGAAGCGCGATGTTCACGAGACGGTCCAGGAACTCGTACATGCGGGCGCCGCGCAGGGTAACCTTGGCGCCGATCGGCATCTGCTCGCGGACCTTGAAGCCAGCGATGGAGTTGCGTGCACGGGTGATGACCGCCTTCTGGCCAGCGATCGCTGCCAGGTCGGCTGCGGCAACCGTCGGCTTCTTCGAATCAGCCGTGGCTTCGCCAATACCCATGTTGATTACGATCTTGTCGAGCTTCGGGATCTGCATCTCATTGGCGTAGGAGAACTTCTCCTGCATCGCCTTGCGAATGCGCTCGATATATTCCTTCTTGAGCCGCGGCTCGTATTTTGCCTCAGCCATCGATCACATCTCCAGAACGCTTGGCCACACGGACCTTCTTGCCGTCAACGACCTTGAAACCGACGCGAGTCGGCTTGCCGTCCTTGTCGACGATTGCAACGTTTGACAGGTGAACCGAGGCTTCCTTGCTGATGATGCCGGCTTCCTGCGACTGCGTCTGGCGCTGATGGCGCTTGACGACGTTGACGCCACGGACGACCGCGCGATCTTCCTTCGGAAGAACCTGAAGGACTTCGCCGGTACGGCCCTTGTCCTTGCCTGCGAGCATGACGACCTTGTCGCCTTTACGAATCTTCTGCATCGTTCCCGCTCCTTACAGTACTTCGGGAGCCAGCGAGATGATCTTCATGTGGTTCTTGGCGCGAAGTTCGCGCGGAACCGGTCCGAAGATACGGGTGCCGATCGGCTCTTTCTTGTTGTCGATGAGGACTGCTGCATTCGTGTCGAAGCGGATGACACTGCCATCTACGCGACGGATTTCCTTGGCGGTACGAACAACCACCGCCTTCATCACGTCACCCTTCTTCACGCGGCCGCGCGGGATCGCTTCCTTGATCGAAACGACGATGACGTCGCCGATCGAGGCATACTTGCGCTTTGAGCCGCCCAGCACCTTGATGCACATGACACGACGCGCGCCGGAATTATCCGCGACGTCGAGGTTTGTTTGCATCTGAATCATATCAGGTCGCCTTCTTGTTTTACCGGAATGGTTGGGCTTTCGCCCCCTACCCCGGCTCATGAAAATTGTCAGCCCACCGAACCCGCCTCAAGGACGGGTACAGACACGGCAATAGCTTGAATAGCGCGGGAAAGATCGTGCCAAGGTGGTTTCCCGACGGGACCTTCCATGCGCTCAAAGCAAAAGAACGCCCGGCATTCGAGCGTTCTGACGCTGCTTCATACAGAAATTTCAGCGAGACGCAAGGCCTCGCACAAAATTCTGTTACTTGCCCTGGGCGGAAATGACCGTCCAGCGCTTGTCCTTGGAGATCGGTGCGCATTCCTCGATGGATACGGTATCGCCGATCTTGTACTGGTTGTTTTCGTCGTGGGCCTTGTACTTCTTGGAACGACGAACGGTCTTCTGAAGCAGCGGGTGAGCGAAACGGCGCTCAACACGAACTACGACAGTCTTCTCGTTCTTGTCGCCAACGACAACGCCCTGCAGAATGCGCTTCGGCATGTTCTTTTTCCTTTACGCCTTTGCTTCTGCCGCCTTCTGGCGGGCAATGGTTTTCACGCGGGCGATGTCCTTGCGGACTTCGTTGATGCGCGAGGACTTTTCGAGCTGACCGGTTGCCTTCTGGAAGCGCAGGTTGAACTGCTCCTTCTTGAGGTTGGCGAGCTTGTCCTTGAGCTGATCGGCCGTGAGGCCGCGGACTTCTTCGGCTTTCATCTGCCTCTCCTTACTCTGCAATGCGCTGAACGAAACGCGTCTTGACCGAGAGTTTGGCCGAGCCGAGACGAAGCGCCTCGCGGGCGATTTCTTCGGTGACGCCGTCGATCTCGAACATCATTCGGCCAGGCTTGACCTTGCATGCCCAATATTCGACGGAGCCCTTACCCTTACCCATGCGGACTTCGGTCGGCTTTGCGGTTACCGGAACGTCCGGGAACACGCGGATCCATACACGGCCGGCGCGCTTCATGTAGCGCGTGATCGCGCGGCGGGCCGCTTCGATTTCACGTGCGTTGACGCGGTTGGGCTCCTGAGCCTTCAGGCCGAATTCACCGAAGGCGAGGTCGGAACCACCCTTGGCGACGCCCTTGATGCGGCCCTTGAATTGCTTGCGGTACTTGGTACGCTTTGGCTGCAACATTTTCTTATTCTCCGAACTTATCTGCCACCAACGCTATTAAGCGTTGTCGCGGCGACGATCGCGGTCACGGCTTGCCGGACCCTGAGCGTCACCCTCGAGTGCGCGGCGCTCGGAGGCCATCGGATCGTGCTCAAGGATTTCGCCCTTGAAGATCCAGACCTTGATGCCGCAGATGCCGAATGCGGTTTCGGCTTCAGCCGTACCGTAGTCGATGTCCGCACGCAGGGTGTGCAGCGGAACGCGGCCTTCGCGGTACCATTCGGTACGAGCGATTTCCGCACCGCCGAGACGGCCTGCGCAGGTGATCCTGATGCCTTCGGCGCCAAGACGCATTGCAGACTGAACAGCACGCTTCATGGCGCGGCGGAAGGCCACGCGGCGTTCCAGCTGCTGGGCGATCGACTGGGCGACGAGCGTCGCGTCGACTTCCGGCTTGCGCACTTCGACGATGTTGAGGTGCGTTTCCGAGTTCGTCATGTCCGACAGCTTCTTGCGGAGCTTGTCGATGTCTGCACCCTTCTTGCCGATGATCAGACCCGGACGAGCCGAGTGGATCGTGACGCGGCACTTCTTGTGCGGACGCTCGATGACGACCTTTGCAATACCAGCCTGCTTCAGTTCGCTCATGACGAACTTACGCATCTTCAGGTCTTCGTGCAGCAGCTGACCGTATTCGGCATTGTCCGCGAACCAGCGGCTATCCCAGGTACGGTTGATGCCAAGACGGAAACCGATTGGATTGATTTTCTGACCCATTATGCGGCCTCCTCTTGTGCCTGCACTTCGCGGACGACTATCGTCAGGTGCGCGAACGGCTTCTCGATGCGAGATGCACGGCCGCGGCCACGAGCGTGGAAGCGCTTCATGACGATCGACTTGCCGACATAGGCTTCCGCCACGACCAGCGAGTCAACGTCGAGATCATGGTTGTTCTCGGCGTTGGCGATCGCAGATTCGAGCGTCTTCCTGACGGCGCCTGCGATGCGCTTGCGGGAGAATTCCAGCTCAGCGAGTGCACGGTCAACCTTCTTGCCGCGGATGGTCGCAGCAACCAGGTTGAGCTTCTGTGGGCTGACGCGGAGCGTGCGGGCGACTGCTTGCGCCTCGTTGTCCTTCAGCCGGCGTTCGGCTTTTGCCTTGCCCATTGTTACTTCCTCTTTGCCTTCTTGTCCGCACCGTGACCGTAATAGGTCCGGGTCGGAGAGAATTCACCGAATTTGTGGCCGACCATGTCTTCATTGACGCTGACCGGAACATGCTTGCTGCCGTTGTAGACGCCGAAGGTGAGACCGACGAACTGCGGCAGGATCGTGGAGCGACGGCTCCAGATCTTGATTACTTCTGCACGTCCGCCTTCACGAACCTTCTCAGCCTTCTTGAGAAGATAGCCGTCAACGAACGGACCTTTCCATACTGAACGAGCCATTGGAGACTTCCTCTCTTACTTCTTACGCTGATGACGCGAGCGCATGATCATCTTGTCGGTCGACTTGTTCGACCGGGTACGCTTGCCCTTGGTCGGCTTGCCCCACGGGCTAACCGGATGACGACCACCCGACGTGCGGCCTTCACCACCGCCGTGCGGATGGTCGACAGGGTTCATCACGACACCGCGGTTATGCGGACGCTTGCCGCGCCAGACAGTACGACCGGCCTTGCCATCATTGATGTTGCCGTGGTCCGGGTTCGAAACCGCACCAATCGACGCCAGGCAGCTGCCGTGCACGAGGCGCTGTTCGCCGGAGTTGAGGCGAAGGATAGCCATGCCAGCGTCGCGGCCGACGAGCTGTGCGTAACCGCCAGCCGAACGTGCGATCTGACCGCCCTTGCCCGGCTTCATTTCCACGTTGTGGATGATGGAGCCGACCGGGATGAACTGCAGCGGCATGGTGTTGCCGGGCTTCACGTCGACAGCCTTCTCCGAAGCGATAACCTTGTCGCCGGCAGCAAGGCGCTGCGGAGCGAGGATATAGGCCTTTTCGCCGTCGGCGTAGGTGACGAGCGCGATGAACGCGGTGCGGTTCGGGTCGTATTCGATACGCTCGACGGTGCCTTCGACGTCGAACTTGCGACGCTTGAAGTCGACAAGACGATACGTACGCTTGTGACCGCCGCCGATGAAGCGGGCCGTGATGCGGCCGAGGTTGTTACGACCGCCGCTTTTCGTCAGGCCTTCCGTCAGCGCCTTGACCGGCTTGCCCTTGTAGAGCGAGGAGCGATCGACGATGACCAGCTGGCGCTGGCTCGGGGTTGTAGGATTGAATGTTTTCAATGCCATTTTCTTATTCCTCAGAGACCGGTGGAGACGTCGATCGTCTGGCCTTCAGCCAGAGTGACGACAGCCTTCTTCACGTCCTTCTGCTTGCCGACAAAACCTTTGAAACGCTTGGTCTTGCCCTTGCGGAGCAGAGTGTTGACGGCCGTGACTTTGACGCCGAAGAGCGCCTCGACTGCAGCCTTGATTTCCGGCTTCGTGGCCGCCTTGGCGACATTGAAAACAACCTGGTTGTTTTCCGATACCAGCGTGGACTTTTCGGTGATCGCCGGCGAGACGATCACATCATAGTGGCGAAGATCGGTCACTTGAATCGCTCCTCTAGCGCTTCAACGGCTGCCTTGGAAAGCACGAGCTTGCCGCGGCGCACGATGTCGTAAACGTTGATGCCCTGGATCGGCAGAACATCGATGTTCGGGATGTTCTTTGCTGCAAGCTTGAAGTTGCCATCAAGTTCAGCGCCGCCGATGAAGAGCGCATTGGTCAGGCCCAGCGTCTCGAAAACGGAGGCGAGAGCCTTGGTCTTTGCTTCAGCAGCGACTAGGTTGTCGATGACGATGACATCATCGGACTTCAGTTTTGCCGACAGAGCGAGACGCAGGCCGAGAGCGCGAACCTTCTTCGGAAGGTCGTGTTCGTGGCTGCGAACAACCGGGCCGTGAGCCTTGCCACCGCCGCGGAACTGCGGAGCGCGAGCTGAATGGTGACGAGCGCGGCCCGTACCCTTCTGCTTGTACATCTTGGCGCCGGTGCGCCAGACTTCGGCGCGGCCCTTGGTCTTGTGCGTGCCCTGCTGCTTCTTGGCAAGCTGCCAGCGGATAACGCGGGCGAGAATGTCTTCGCGGGGCTCGAGGCCGAAAATCGCATCAGAAAGAGAAACCTTCCCTGCGTCTTTTCCCTCGAGGGTCTTGACGTTGAATTCCATTGGTCCGGCTCCCTTACTTCGCTGCCGACTTGACGGCATCGCGCACGATGATCCAGGCACCCTTGGAACCGGGTACTGCACCCTTGATCAGGATCAGACCGCGATCTTCATCGGTCGAAACCACTTCCAGGTTCTGAGTCGTTACGCGCGTCTGGCCCATGTGACCAGCCATCTTCTTGTTCTTGAAAACCTTGCCCGGATCCTGGCGCGAACCCGTCGAACCATGCGAGCGGTGCGAAACGGACACACCGTGCGTGGCGCGCAGACCGCCGAAGCCGTGGCGCTTCATGGCGCCGGCAAAACCCTTACCGATGGTCGTACCCGTCACGTCGACGAGCTGACCTGCAGCGAAGTGACCAGCCTTGATCTCCGTGCCGACTTCCAGCAGGTTGTCTTCCGTCACGCGGAATTCAGCAAGCTTGGCCTTCGGCTCGACGTTGGCAACGGCAAAGTTGCCGCGCATCGCCTTGGACGTGTTTTTAACCTTCGCCTGGCCAGCACCGAGCTGAACTGCGGTATAGCCATTCTTTTCGACGGTGCGCGTAGAAACGACCTGGCAGCCTTCCATACGCAATACCGTTACCGGGACATGCTCGCCGGCGTCGTTGTAGACGCGGGTCATTCCCACCTTCTGTGCAATCACACCTGAACGCATCGGTTCAATCCTTCCAAATCCGCTCGAGCCAGGCTCAGAGCTTGATCTCAACATCGACACCGGCGGCGAGATCGAGCTTCATCAGCGCGTCTACCGTCTGCGGGGTCGGGTCTACGATGTCGAGGAGGCGCTTATGCGTGCGCATCTCGAACTGCTCGCGGCTCTTCTTGTCGATGTGCGGGGACCGGTTGACCGTAAACTTCTCGATGCGGGTCGGAAGCGGAACGGGGCCCCGGACACTTGCGCCGGTGCGCTTCGCCGTCGACACAATCTCGCGCGTGGAGGCATCGAGAATTCGGTGATCGAACGCCTTCAGGCGAATGCGGATATTTTGGCCGTTCATTCGACGTTATCCTTGTCTTTGTTACTCCGCGTGCCAGCAAAACGGCACGGGCTGTTCTTCTTTTGCTAAGGCGGACCACCGGTTTCAAAGATCGAAGGGGACACCGAAACGACGTCCCTTTCCAGTCTCCGGGCCTTTTGGCCCACCTTATCTGTTCATTGCCTGCCTCGAAGCCGAAGCAGAAGCAAATCGCGCTCGCGCGCCATTTGCTACATTTTTATGTCATAAGCAAGCGGCCCTGAGGCCGCTTGCTTAAAAGATTACTCGACGATGCTGGCGACGATGCCGGCGCCGACGGTGCGGCCGCCTTCGCGGATGGCAAAGCGCAGCTTTTCTTCCATGGCGATCGGCACGATCAGCTCGACGTCAACCGTGACGTTGTCGCCCGGCATCACCATTTCCGTGCCTTCCGGCAGCGTCACGATGCCCGTCACGTCCGTCGTGCGGAAGTAGAACTGCGGGCGGTAGTTCGTGAAGAACGGCGTATGACGGCCGCCTTCTTCCTTCGTCAGGATGTAGGCTTCGGCCTTGAACTTCTTGTGCGGCTTCACCGAACCCGGCTTGCACAGAATCTGGCCGCGCTCGACGCCGTCACGGTTCACGCCGCGGATCAGCGCGCCGATGTTGTCGCCGGCCTGGCCCTGGTCGAGCAGCTTGCGGAACATTTCAACGCCGGTCACCGTCGTCTTCGAGGTCGGGCGGATGCCGACGATTTCGACTTCCTCGCCAACCTTGACGATGCCGCGCTCGACGCGACCGGTGACGACCGTGCCGCGGCCCGAGATCGAGAACACGTCTTCGATCGGCATCAGGAACGGCTGGTCGATCGGACGCTCCGGCGTCNTGCCGCGGCCCGAGATCGAGAACACGTCTTCGATCGGCATCAGGAACGGCTGGTCGATCGGACGCTCCGGCGTCGGGATGTAGGCGTCGACCTGGGCCATCAGCTCGCGGATCGCGTCTTCGCCGATCGTCTTGTCGGAATCTTCAAGTGCGGCC
>NZ_FWER01000099.1 GCF_900169785.1 Rhizobium sullae | reverse complement strand
CCCAGAGTGACGATTGCGCCCGCGCTATAGCGTGTGCCCGCAAGCTTCTTGCGCTCCTGGATCAATGGAACGTCAAGCGCGGATTTGATCCGCCTGTCCGGGTGGGGATCGGCATCCACACGGGTGAAGTGTATTGCGGGCTTGTCGGGGACGACCGCCGGCTCGAGTTCACAGTGCTTGGCGACGCTGTCAACGTTGCTGCCAAGATTGAACAGGCCACCAAGCGGTTTAGTAGCGCGCTGCTGGCCTCTGAGGCCGTGGTGATACAGGCGGGACAACAACGCACATGGGGGGAAGTCGGCCGAGAACCGCTGGGAGGGCGTGGCGAGCATCTGGCGATCTTTGCCTACACCGGCACGAAGCCTAGCGGATAGAGCGCGAGGCTGATGACGAGCTTAACTCGGCAACTGGGGGCAGACCCTCCTGCGAGTGCCCCGCCGAAGGTCACCGCTTCCGCCAGCACTCACCGCCACTCGAGGATGTGGACCGAACTGCCGGTCGCCCTCTTAGCGCGATGCCGGCGCTCCAAGACCTTTTCGCCTGTCACATTTTTGCATGTCGAGAAGATGCTGGAGCAGCCCCCGGTGTCGACGCGCAACCAGTCGGATCTCCGTTGCCTCCGTCGCTCACCGCGTTGGGAAAGGTTCACATGGCTCAATTCTCAATGGAAATTATGCGCCTAACCGGCTCAGTTCTGCGTGGAAATCAACACTCAGACAGGCACAATGCAACCTTCAGGGTCCCGTGGCGGGCCATCTGTTCGGCCAGATTCGCCCGCACCGTCGTCGACGCGGTCATGAGGGAGACAGCTAACCAGGCATGCAATGGCATGCCTCAGGATTTTATGGAGCGCAGCAGATGACCAGGCGCATCACAATTGTCCAGGGCCATCCGGACCCAGCCGGGCAGCACCTCCTGCACGCCATGGCTGACGCTTATGCCGATGCTGCCACGGCAGCGGGACATCAGGTGCGCCGCATAGAGGTGGCCAAGCTCGAGTTCCCGCTGTTGCGAACCCAGGAGGATTTCGAGACCGGGGCATTGCCACCCGGCCTGGAGCAATCGCGGGAGGATATGCGCTGGGCAGAACACTGGGTCTTTCTGTTTCCTCTTTGGCATGGAACGATGCCCGCCCTGCTCAAGGGCTTTCTCGAGCACATCTTCAGGCCGGGCTTTGCGATGGAATACAAGAAGGGCGGCTTTCCGAAGCGGCTTCTTGCCGGGCGCTCCGCCCGCATAATCGTCACCATGGGAATGCCGGTGCTTCTTTACCGGTGGTATTTCGGCGCATATGGCGTGCGCAGTTTCGAGCGTAGCATGCTGGGCTTCGCCGGAATCAAGCCTATTCGCGAGAACTTCTATGGCCTCTCGTTTGCCGACGAGAAGAAACGCTCTCGCTGGATCAAGGACATGCGCGATTACGGCAGACGGGCCGGCTGATCGCTCCAGCGTCAAGCACGTTAGTTTCTTTTCGCTCATTCCTGCTGGTGTCAGATAGAAAAGCCGCCTGCTGCGCAGAAGAGCGGTCTCGGTCTTCCCAGCTCAGAAACCGGTGGCAGCATGAACGCCGCCGCGCTCTCAGCGCGTCTCTCGCTCGCGCCAAGTCGCTCGGATGCGGCACGAGCAGATCGGCCCGACGTGGCTCCACGTCGCGCTCGCGCATCCGAGTTTGAGCTTAATCAAGGAGTTTCTGTGCCCTCGGACCATAATGCTGCGTATTGAGGCTTCGAGCACGGTATGGTGGCTCGGCTCGTATCTGGGAGGACGAAAAATGCCGTTGAAATTGGCCAGTGGAATGATGAAAACGTCGGGTGACGAGGCGCTTCTGATCATGGAAAGAGACCGCGGAGGCGACGAAATCGTTCTTGTCACCAAAGAAGCGCTGCTCGACATCGCCGATCCGCCGCTTTGCAACGAGTGCCGCCTGCAGGAATATGTCGCCGTCTTCAGCGACATCGCATCCAAGAAGTTTGATGGTGGGGAGCTCACGTTCGACGGGCGCGTCGCGATAACCGCAACTGATGTGTCTGCCTGGAAGGCTCATCACCCGGACGCGGCTTGAGATGTACTCATGGCAACATAGCGGCGACACGAGATGCGTCAGTAGCGTAAGAGGATGCCGCAGCAAATGAATCGAACACGCGGTCTACAATGTGGCGTTGCCGTTGCTTTCGTTCTGATTGTCTTTGGCGAGAGCGTCGCGGCCGATCGACACCGCGGTCGTGGCATCGCCCAACGCTGGTGCAGCGAGTGTCACGTCGTTGCACCAGGACAACTGCACGGCTCTGATACTGTCCCGACGTTCGCACAAATTGGTGAATCGGAGCAGTTTGACGAGGCAGGACTCTCAGCTTTCTTGGCTGCACCTCACCACTCCCGGATGCCCAATCTGTCGCTGACACGTTCCGAGATTGCCGATCTCGTCGCGTACATCAAGGCGAAACGACCTTAGTTGATGCTGGCCCGGCCGAGGAGAACGACGTCCGAGCCGAGAACGTAGTGTGAGCGCAATGTCTGAAATCAACTATCTCTGGCCGCTGACCGGCGGCCTCCTGATCGGCATATCGGCTGGCCTATACCTTCTGCTGAACGGAAGGATAGCCGGGATTTCCGGTCTCGCGGCCGCGGCAGCCGGCTTGACCCATGACGGCGACAGCAGGTTGGGACTGGGTTTCTTCGCCGGCATCATCGCAGGCGCGTGGCTGGCGGCCGCCCTCGTCCGCCAACCCGACATCGCTATCACTTCTTCGCCAGCACTGCTGATTGCCGCCGGACTCATCGTTGGCTATGGCACCCGACTCGGATCTGGTTGTACGAGCGGCCACGGCGTTTGCGGGCTTGCCCGTTTGTCGCCGCGTTCGCTTGCCGCCACAGCAATCTTCATGGCCGTTGCGGGCGCGACGGTCTTCGTCACGCGTCATCTCCTTGGAGTGCATCCATAAGGGTCCGCATGTTAGCATCGATCGTCTGCGGGCTCATCTTCGGGGCAGGCCTGGTGATCTCCGACATGATCAATCCCGGACGTGTGCTGGCGTTCCTCGATGTCGCCGGTAGCTGGGACCCGTCGCTGGCCTTTGTCATGGGTGGCGCACTGCTCCCTTCTGCCTTGGCTTACATCATCCGCAGTCGCCGCTCGGCGCCCTTGCTCGACAGCCGCTTCTATGTGCCGGCGAATACATCGATCGATTGGAAACTGGTGGCTGGCGAGGCCTCGTTCGGATTCGGCTGGGGGCTGGTGGGGTTCTGCCCCGGCCCCGCTATCGCTGCATTGTCGACGGGGCGGCGGGAGGCCGTTCTGTTCGTTGCGGCCATGCTGGTCGGCATGTCGGCTTACCGCTTATCACGCGGCCAGCGCCTTCCGAACTATCGCTTTTGATGAGGCGCTGATGATCCGCCTCGCCTGCGCTGGTGCCGGTATCACCTTCGGCATGGAGTCGCGCATGGATCGAGCAGATAGCAAAGGCGTGCTCCAGACTGACAGCCGCAACAATCGGTCCGAGCTTCCGTCAGAATACGTCACTGACGCGCGGATCGAGCGCCGTGTCGAGGCATTTTTCCGGCCGGGTAAGGCCGCCACCGCTGGGGCGACACGCAGCGGGTGAGCGCTTCCCCCGCAGTCATTCAACTCAGGACGCCGATCAGCCATTCTGGCGGCGCACCGCAATTCCTTGACCCGCATCAAGAAAAAGCGCCGAGGAACTGTCAGAGTAATTGACGTTATGATTTGCTCAGCGGGCTTCCTTGACAACAAAATTTGAGGCTGGAATGCGGTGGGGTACGCGCAACCCGAACCCGGAATTCGGGGAACATGGAGTAGGGTATCGCGATGCGAACAGCGATCGTCGTCGTCATTGTCTTCACCATTGCAGCGGTTCCGGCGGTACAGGCGCAAGACATTCAGCAAGGGCGAGAGTTCGCGCTTGAGGTCTGTGCAGCCTGTCACGCCGTCCTCGCGGGCCAAACTCAATCCCCCGTTGCGGAAGCGCCCAGCTTCGAAGGGTCGCCTTGACACCGGGAATGACCGCAGCGGCACTTAACGTTTGGCTCACAGCCCAGGACCATCCGACCATGCCGAACATCGTACTATCGGAGACCGATGTTCAGGATGTGTCGGCCTATATTCTGAGCTTGGGGGAATAGAGACTTCTCGCATTTGACGCAGCCAGACCGGAGCCGGTTTCAGGATTGCGGCGTCGTGGCCCTGGAACATTTTATTCTTAAAATGTTCTCGTTGGTGACCAGTCAATGTCAGTTTTCGGACTCCAATCCGGTCCTTCGTACGACCCGGTCGAACGTCGGCGCCAGTCGTTCAGTAATGGAGAATCTACGCCAAGTGCAACAGGCCGGATTACAGGGTCGGGGATCAGCCACATTCACGCAAATGGGCGATGAACACTTCGGCCGGTGTTTTGTAGCCGAGGCATTTGCGTGGCTGCGCATTTCAGGCAGTGGGCGAAGGTCGACGAGCTGTTGCTGGGTGATGTTGGATAGGTCGGTGTCGCCAGGCAGGAAGCGGCGGATTCACCGACGGGCCGAGATGCAAGCACCGATAGGGAGTACTGTTCGCGCTCGCGTGCTCGACATTTAAGCCGAGGGGCGCGCCGACTGATCCCCTTTCTTCGCCGAGCTCCAGTGATCGCTACGCCTGGCTCAACGGTCCCTATCTCCGGCCATGAAACTCCCCTTCCTCCAAGCGAATTCGCTCGATAAGGTCGGCGACTGGCAAGAGATCGGGTGCGCCCGCAAGCGCCCGCGCCATGGCGGAGTTCTCGGGGTCGCGGCAGCCAAAATTGAAGCTGAGGCGATCGGCGCGAGATCCATCTTCCCAGGTCACGGACACGGACGGATGATCCGTCGCCATCCGCTTGCAACGGGGATGGCCAACGGTGATTTCTTCGGTGCCAATCGGGCGAAAAGGCGCACAAAGAGGCCCTTCCCGTCGGCATCCACCTTGAAACGATAAACGGGGCATGTCCCGAGGCATGGCCCGCGCTCGACCGTAATACTGCGGACCGGAGCCTGCGCACCCGAGGGCGTCGTCGTAAAGGCTGTTGCCCCTACGACAACGAGCCCGATTGCTGTTATCTTCATCACGCGGCCATCCATCACACCGACGTCAAGTTCGCCAACCGCTTGGCCGCCACGATATGCCACCTCGTCATTTTGATCTACGCAGACACGCCGCTTTTATCAACCAAGACAACAATTTCGTCGTGATCCACTGCTTTCCATGCGGTTCTTTGGGCTTGAAGTGAAGGAGATCAGGTTGTCTGAAATGACGCTGGCGACGCTTTCCAACATTCCGACAGTCGAAGCATGCCGCCAAGCTTTTCTTGCGGGCGTACCTCAAAGCGATGCGGTTGATGCTACGGTCGAACACCGGTCTCCTCGAAGTCCTGAAAGGCGCACCGACGAGTTGCTGCACAACTCGGCTATCTGGCGAGGAGTGGCGACCGCGGTCGCAAAAGAGGTAGTGTACGGACATGAAATGTTCCAAGTGTGCGCCCCCCCCAATGGTTATAGAACGTCGTCATATGGATGCAGGAGGACGAAATGAACCCGTCAACGCTCGCGGCAATGGGTTGCGCGCTTGTCGCCCTGTCCCTCGCCGCACCAGCTCACGCAATCGTGCCATCCGATCCGCCGGGGACCTACGAGCGCAATGACGAGAGCGGCGGCGCCGGTAGCATTGAGCTCGAACGGATCGGGACCGAGTGGCGAGTGACCGTTGTTGTTGGTGGTGTTCCATCCGGCCCCGACAGCGCCACAACCGCAGCGGATTGCGGTTTCATCGTCCAAGGAGATTTCTCCGGAAATGATTTCCGCGGGCGGGTCGTCACGGTCGGATTTTTGCCTGGCCTTGACGAAGGTACACCGGCTGAACCTGGGCTCAGCTTCGCATTCTCGCGAAAAGGCGAGATCATAACCGTTAAGAATGCCGATTCGGGGCTGTGCAACGCCGGCATCCTGGGCGGTCATATCATTAATGGAAATTATATCCGGACTTATCAAAAGTGATTTTGCCAGTGTCCCGACAGAAAAGTTGCCGCACAATTGCCCGGAAGAAAAGATCTCAATCAAACGAGCCATCGCATGTTTTCAGCGCGACCCAGGCAGCAGCGCTGTTCGAGCTCCTAGATGGTGTAACGGGCGGAGCCCAGCCAGCGAGGTTTGAAAGGCTGGTGGTCGTCCCTCACAATGATGGTGTAGCGGAGTCAGGAATGGCCGCATCGTGCCGATCAGTTGCGGAAAGCGCCAGAAGCCATAGGATAACGATTACAATCGCGCCAGACAGGCTTTGCGGACGGGTCTGCCGGAGATCTGCCTCCACACGATATTCGGCCATCAAGTCGCCTGGAATGAGCCTGATCGCAAGCGCGATTCCCAAGGGACAATCAGGAGGTCATCAACGCAACCGAGGATCGGCACAAAGTTCGGGATCAGGTCAGGTGGGCTCAGCGCGTAGGCAGCAACAGCTGCCGCAGCGGCTTTGGCATACCACGGAGTTCGGGGGTCGCGAGCGGCTATCCAAAGCGCAACGGCGTCCCGTTTTAGGGCCTTCGCCCAAGCTTTCATTCGCTGCAGTCTTGTACCCATGCGGCAAGTTTGCATGTCGAAGAAGCGTCCGCAACGGGGTGGAACGCAGCTGTCAGTATTTATAGCCACCCGAAATACACAGCCGCAGAAAGGCCCAGCTGCAGGAGGGCTAAAATGATCACGAAAATCACAAAACCGCGATTCAGAACGATCAATGGTGCGCCTCCATGCCGAGACACCTCGAACCGCAAATGAACTTAGGGGTTCTGAGCTTTCGCTCACTGCCGCCTCTCGCTCAGTTTGATCCGGATCAAAGCCTAACGCCGTTTATCGCCGATACTGTCGGCCAACGGAGGTGATGTCATGGCACACAAACAGGTTCTTTTCCGTTCAGCTGCGCGAGAGAAAATTCTTAAGGGCACTACTCAGCTCGCCGACGCGGTGCGCGTGACGCTCGGACCCCGGTCGAAGGCGGTTCTGATTGAAAGGAAGTGGGGAACGCCGGTCGTTTGCAACGATGGCGTGACCATCGCAAAGGAGTTCGATCTCAAGGATCCGGAGGAGAACCTTGGCGCTCGCATGCTAAGGCAGGCGGCGGAAAAGACGGGCGAGATTGTCGGCGACGGGACGAGCACGTCGACGGTTCTCGCTCAAGCAATATTCTCCGATGGTTTGCGAAACGTCGTTGCCGGTGCGAGTGCGATCGACATCAAGCGCGGCCTTGATCGTGGCCTTGCATGCGCTGTCGCCCGGCTCAGGGAAAACAGCAAGCCAGTCACCGGAAAGCTTGAGAAGGTCCAGGTGGCAACGATTTCCGCTCACAATGACGCAGCGATCGGCGCTCTGATCGGCGACGCGATGGAAAAGGTCGGAGACGAAGGCGTCATCACGGTCGAAGAATCCAAGACAACGGAAACCGTACTCGATGTCGTCGAGGGAATGCAATTCGACCGTGGATTTATCTCACCGTATTTCGTAACCGACAGCGAACGGATGGAAATCGTTCTGGAGGAGGCAGCAATCCTTCTTGTCGATCGCAAACTGAACGCGCTCAACGATTGTGTCGGCCTGCTTGAGGCGGTGGCGAAAGCCAACATGCCGTTACTCGTCGTTGCCGAAGACGTCGAGGGCGAGGCCCTGGCGACGCTTATCGTCAATCAAATCCGCGGAACGCTGCACAACTGTGCCGTCAAGACTCCAGGCTTCGGAGACCGCCGTAAAGCGATGTTGCAGGACATCGCGATCCTTTCGGGAGGGCAGGTCCTGTCTGAAGACCTTGGCATCAAGCTCGAGACGGTGACCTTGGAGCAGCTCGGCCATGCAGCACGGGTAGTGATCACGAAGGAGACCACAACCATTATCGGCGGCGCGGGCGACAAGAACGCAATTGCCGCGCGCGTGGAGCAGCTTCGCCGCGAGATTGCAGAGACTAAGAGCGATTACGACAAGGAAAAACTTCAGGAGCGCNGCGCGCGTGGAGCAGCTTCGCCGCGAGATTGCAGAGACTAAGAGCGATTACGACAAGGAAAAACTTCAGGAGCGCCTCGCGAAGCTCTCCGGTGGCGTGGCGGTCGTCAAGGTCGGCGCTGCCACCGAGGCGGAGATGAAGACGAAGAAGGAAGCGCTCGACGACGCCATCAGTGCGACCAAAGCTGCGGTGGCCGAAGGTATTCTGCCAGGAGGCGGGATCGGGTTGTTGCGCTGCTCTGATGCGCTCACGCAGGAAGAGGCCCAATGCGAAGGGGACGAACGAACCGGCGTGCAAATCCTCAAACGCGCGCTCGAAGTTCCGATCCGCCAGATAGCCGACAACTCATCGATCGACGGCGGCGTCGTGGTCGCGAAGGTCCTCGAGGGCAGCGGCAACCTTGGCTACGATGCCGACAGGAAGATCTACACTGACATGTTTGCTGCAGGCATCGTCGATCCGACCAAGGTCGTTCGCGTCGCGCTTGAAAATGCGGTCTCCGTTGCAAGCGTGCTGCTACTAACGGAAGCGACGATGACGGAAATACCCGAAGAACCAAAGAACCACCCCGTTCANCCGTTGCAAGCGTGCTGCTACTAACGGAAGCGACGATGACGGAAATACCCGAAGAACCAAAGAACCACCCCGTTCATCAGGAAATGGGGCTTTAGTCCAGGCGATAGCCGGGACGAGCAGAGCAGCGGATCGTAACCATAGCCGCAAGCCTTCTGCCGGTCTCCCCGACCGCCACGAGGACGCAGGAGATAGGAAAACAGGTTTCTCGCGACGCGCGTCCTGCCGACCCAATGGAAACGAAGCGCCAGGCGCGGCGGTATCCATTTCGGATCGATGGCGACCAGGCGCCGCTGACCCGAAAGAAACAGCAAGGCGTCCGCACGCATGTCCGGGGTGAACCGCTTGCCGAACCAGCCGAGTTTTTCCAGCACACCGTCGAACGGATGTCCGGCCGGGATGCCGTGCCCTTTCCATAGCCCGACGAGTTCGCACGGCTCGATCAATGGCAGGCTTCGGAACGCCTCAAGCACTGTCTGCTGTTCTTTCACCGGATGAATTGTCCTCATCTTTGCGCTCTCTCGTGCATCGCCTGGACTTTGCGTCGCGCCGGGCGATCCGCAACTCCTCCAGCGTCGGTATCCACCAGCCGCGATCCAGTTCGCGCTGTTCCGGTGGCGTTCGTGCCGGCCAGGTCGTCACCAGTTCTTCCAGCAAGCCCGATCGCCAGGATGCCCAGACATATTCCTCGCTTTCCGACGGGGGAAGTAAAACGTGCTAACCGTCGCCGGGTCGGCAAGCTCGCCGTCCGTGCCGGTGAAGAAGACGACCCCGACATGCGTGCTGATTGCACGTTCAAAGGGCGGGGCATCACTGCTGGGAACCGGGTAGCGCTTCCGCCGCCGCTCCCTTGCCCTCGCCTTGTATGCTTCGTCCCGCTCGGTCCCCTTGATCGCCTCGCGCCGTGCCCGCCGTGCTTCCGGCTCGCTTCGTTCGGCCGCCGCCTCAATCGCCGGCCAGCGCTGCCGCAGTTCCTCAAATGAGCGGTAGGGCACGGTCCAGACGCGGCGACCCGCGTCCCAGCGAGCATGCGGGATTTCCCGGATCTCGTCGATAACGGTCCGGGAATAGGGCGTCTGGATCTGGAGGGCTGCCGGTGCCGCCTCAAGGTAGCGGCTTTCGATCGGCTCGAAGGCAAAGGCATCCCTGCCCTTCTCGTCGGCGAATCTGTCGGCTTCAGCCTCCATCTCGGCCAGCCAGCGGCCGATGCACTTCTCGGCGGTACGGCTGGGCACGAACCAGGCATTCAGGCGGTCGCTCCATCGCGCACGGGGAAACGCTTCCCGAAACCGCGCGACCGTTATCCGGTCGTGCGGCAGGTCGGTCGTTGCACCCTCACGCGGACTTGGGTCGGATGTGTCCTTCTCTTCCATGTCCATGTCACATCGCCTGATAGCAACGCTTCAGAGATCCCGCTGCCCGCCTTGATTTCCCGAGGCGCTTGATCGCCTGCTCAAGCGGGCGCTCGCCATCGCAATAGTCCTGCCAGGCCGAACTCTTCGCAATCAGTGCTGGCACGGTCCGCACGTTAAATCGCCTCGGGTCGAGGTCGGATCTCACCTGAGTCCAGGTGAGCGGCATCGACACAGTCGCGCCGGGCCGCGCGCGCGGCGACAGCGGCGCGACGGCCGTCGCCATGCGATCGTTGCGGAGATAATCGAGGAAGATCCTGCCGCCCCTCAGGCTCTTGGTCATCTTGATAAGATAGAGGTCGGGATTGTCGCGGACCATCTGCTGACAGACGTCATGTGCAAAGCCCTTCGCCTCAGCCCAAGCGAGAGGCTTGCGCTTGTTGACGGCAAGCGGCGTGACGACATGCAGCCCTTTGCCGCCCGCTGTTCGTCGTGGAACACGACGGCGATACCGTAAGGCGCCGCCGAGTTCACCGGCTTGATATAGCCTTAGTTATGGCGATGGCTCCCTTCAGCCTTAGGCAGCGGCAATTGAAGCCGTCATCGGCTCAACCCATTCCCAGCTGTGAATTCAGATGATCGGCCAGCCTGATCGCAAAGGCCAGGATCATTAAAGTGGGATTCGCATGGCCGCTGGTTGGAAACACCGATCCGCCGGCAAGATAGAGATTATGCACGCCGTGAACTTGGCAATTTCGGTCGACAACGCCTGTCTTCGCGTCGGCCGACATGCGCGTCGTACCGAGCGTGTGTGCCATGTCGATGATGACGATGTCCTGTGGCCGCCGTTCAATTGCCCAGTTTTCAAGCACGGGGGCTGGAAGGCCAGCGCTCGATAGGGCTGCACGTGAGAGCTCGGCAATTCTAAGAAGTGTCCTGCGCTCTGCATCGTTAATCCGCCATTCGATTTTGGCGAGCGGGACCCCAAAGCGGTCCTTCCGGGAACTGAGACTGATCCGGCTGTCGGGGTTCGGAATCTGCTCGCAGATCGCCTCGATCCGCGAGCCAGTCAGCTTGTGGGGGAGGCCCTGACTCTCAAATTCATCGGCGACCAGATTCGGGGACAAGCTGATCGCTGTGTTGATCACAAGGTCTTTGAAAACCTTGGGCGTCCGGTCATCCGAAAGGATCTTCATTCCGATGCCCCTGATGACGAGTCCAGAGCCAGCCGCAACTGAACGCAGGTCGCGCCAGAGATTCGCATCGCGCCAGACCAAAAGCCGTTTCAATGCATCCCATGGATCGTCGGGCGCGCGCTCGGTGGCGAAATAGATGGCCGCGTTGAGCAACTGCTCGCGCTCCTGAATTTCAGGGGTCAGCGCCAAGCCATGCATGAACATGTGCGCGCGGCCTTTGTGATGAACGCCGAAGAAGCCGAAGAGCTTGGTCAGCACAGCCATTTGGTCGGTCGCAATGCGGCCGATACGGGCGCCGGGATGATCCATAAGATATCGCCCGACGACGTCCTGGTGATTGCCAATTCCATTCGAATGCACATCGTTGGATGCCAGCAGCAATCTGGCATTTTCAATTCCACTTGCGGCCATCGCGCACAGCCTGGCTTCGATGCGCACGTACTTGCCTTCGATGCTTGTGACATCGAGGTGCGAGAAACGCGATCCATCCGCGCTCAGACCAACACGTGTTACTGTCGCATTCAGAAGAACATGCACGTTGTCCGGCCGCTGGGCCGTGAATTCTCTCCCGAAGCGCATAATGTCCAGCCGATCCACGCGTGAGCGGGCAAACTGCCAATAGAAGGAATGGAGCCCCCCTTCATCAAAATGATTCGGCGGCTCCCTGGGACTGAGGTTCAGCACCTCCATTGCGCGCAGGAGATAAGTATCCATTTGCTCGCGATTAACCGGCCAGCCGGAATTGGGAACCCACGGACGCGCCTTGAAGTCCATGGGATCGAAAGGTGCCGATTTGCCGGCCCATGCATGCGTCGACCCGCCAAGGGCCCGGCAGCGAACACCGAATGGCTGTGTTCCATTCGACCAGAATTTTGCTTGCGGGCTGTGAAATTCGATGCGCTTGCGGATTTGTGCCTCCGACTGAAGCTCGCCGATGTTCTCGACCTCGTTGAGCGCCGAATGCTCGGGATTTTCGAGTTCAAGCCCACTTTCGACGACGAGCACTTTTCTGCCAGCCCGCGCGCATTGCGCTGCGATCGTCAGCCCCGTCGGACCGGCTCCCACAATTACGAGGTCCGCCACGATGGTCGAATTGTCGTCAAACTCGGACAGTTGCGCAATTTTCATGTTCCGCCGTTCCGGTCTTGTCGCAAGCGCTGAGCACGACGGCTTTCGCCTCCTATAATGGATATGGCTCTGTCACTTTAACCCGCGCTAGGTCGCAAGCTGCATCATATTGCGGTCAATCGCAGCAAGAGACAGGACGCATGTTTCCAACGTGGAAACATATTGCTTGAGTTCTGCTGCCATTCATTGATCTCGCGCAATAATAGACCTGATAAGGAGGGTTCATAGCGATCCGGGCTGTGACAAAGTGAGGTAGCTTTCAATCAACTATTCTGGAGAGGCCGAACATACTCGCTGCGGATGAACGATCTGAAGGCGCAGGTCGGCCGCGAACTCGATTCGGCTGGAGCTGCTGTCGCTGGTGGCCCGGAAGGCGCGATTAAGTGCGCTGGTGCAGTCAGGGATAGGCTGGCAAACGCGCAAGCCGTCAACGCTGACCGCTTCATCTCATCCTCCTGCGGGGGCAACAACGACCGGGTTGCGGTGGCAAACTCCGATCATCCCCGATGTGCGTAGGCTAGCCATTCATTTACCCTCGCCGGCCGGCAGCATGGCTTTAGAATGCCCCGGCGTGAAGTTCGTCCAAGGCGCGGCTGAGATCGTCGATGGGCGAGTGGCCTGCCATCTTCTTTCCTTCGAGCTCCTTCGGCATTTTCCAGCCTGGATCGACCCCCTCCATATTGGGAAGCTCGTGTGCGATACCCTTGTGGCAGTCGATGCAGGTTGCCCTGCCAGACAAGAGATAACGGGTGTGGATTTCCGCAGCGCGCTGCGTCTGCTTCTGCAGATCCATCGCAACCGATGAATGACAATTCCGGCATTCGAGGCTGTCATTGGCTCTCAAGCGTGCCCATTCATGTTGGGCCAGTTCGAGGCGCTTTTCCAGAAACTTCGGCCGTGTGTTGATCGTCCCGAAGATCTTGCCCCATACCTCCTTGGAGGCCTGCATCTTACGGGCGATCTTGTCTGTCCATTGATGCGGGACGTGGCAATCCGGACAGGACGCCCGAACGCCGGAACGATTGGAGAAATGAATGGTACGGGTGAGCTCTTGATAAACATTGTCACGCATTTCGTGACAGGAGGTGCAGAACTTCTCCGTGTTGGTCAGTTCCAGCGCCGTGTTGAACGCGCCCCAGAAGATGACCCCGCCGATGAAGCCTCCCAGCGTCAGGAAGCCGAGACTGAGGGTTGCGGCAGGCGTGCTCAATAACCGCCAGGCCCAAAGACCGACTTTTTTGATCCAGGCGATCATCGCATTACTCGCTTCCGGCTGGTTTAAAGCCCATTTCACTCATGTCCTTGAAGCGATTGGGCACGAGAGGCCCGGTATCGGCCTGTGGTACGTGACAGGCGGTGCAGAAGTATCGCCTCGGTGAAACGTCCGCGAGCATCTGGCTGTGGCGGGTCATGTAATGGGTTACGCTGATCATTGGCGCGCCGGAATCCTGCGTGAACTCGCGCTTGTGGCACGACAGGCAACGGTTGGCGTTCACCGATAGCTCGTAGCCTTCGATCGAGTGCGGGATGACCGGCGGCTGATCCGGGTAAGCGCGCATCTTGCGCTGGTCATCGACGATCCACTTCGGCAACGGTTCGGCGGCGCCGGTTTCCATCGAGGGCGTCGGCCCTTCGAGTTGCGGCACCATCTGCTGAACCACCTGAGCGATCGCCGTCGTCGTGACAAACATTACAAGTCCTGCCACGACCAGCGTCCATTTTTGCCGTCTTCTCACAAGGCGACGGGAGCGATCTTGACTGCGCATTTCTTGAAATCCGTCTGTTTGGAGATGGGATCGGTTGCGTCGAGTGTAACCTTGTTGATGAGTTGGCTGGCGTCGAACCACGGCACGAAGATGACACCCGTTGGCATGCGGTTACGCCCGCGTGTTTCGATGCGCGAGCGGATTTCGCCGCGCCTGGAGACGATCCTGACTTCGGCTCCCTGATTGATGCCGCGCTTGCGGGCATCGTCCGCGTTCATGAAACAGCGAGCGCCGGGGAATGCTTTGTAGAGTTCCGGCACGCGCATGGTCATCGAGCCGGAATGCCAATGCTCGAGAACCCTGCCCGTCACCAGCCAGAAATCATATTCTTCGTCGGGAGATTCGGCCGGCGGCTCGTAGGGAACGGTGAGGATCACGGCCTTGCCGTCCGGGCGCCCGTAGAAGCGCACCCCCTCGCCCGGCTTCACATACGGATCGTAACCCTCGCGGTAGCGCCACCTGGTTTCCTGCCCGTTGACCACGGGCCAACGCAATCCACGTTCCTGGTGATACCGGTCGTAAGGAGCCAGATCGTGACCGTGTCCGCGTCCGAATGAGGCGTACTCTTCGAATAATCCTTTCTGGATGTAGAAGCCGAATTCCCTGGCTTCGTTGTTTTCGTAGTTCGGGTCGATCTCGCTCAGTGGGAAGCGGTCAACCTGGCCGTTCTTGAACAGGACGTCGAAAAGGGTCTTGCTGCGATAGTCGGGGTGCTTGTCCAATATCTCCTTCGGCCAGACCTCGTCGGTCGTGAACCGCTTCGAAAACTCCGTTAGTTGCCAGAGATCGGACCGCGCCTCACCCGGAGCCTGGACGAGTTGATGCCAGACATGTGTCCTTCGCTCGGCGTTGCCATATGCTCCCTCCTTTTCGACCCACATGGCAGCGGGAAGGATGAGATCGGCCGACATGGCCGTGATCGTCGGATAGGCGTCGGAAACGACGATGAAGTTGTCGGGATTGCGGTAACCCTGGTAGGTCTCATTCTTGGTATTGGGTGCTGCCTGGACATTGTTGTTGACCTGCACCCAGTAGAAATTCAGCTTGCCGTCTTTGAGCATGCGGTCTTGCTGAACCGCATGATAGCCCGGCTTGTCGGGAAGCAGGCCTTCGGGGAGCTTCCACAGCTCTTCGGCGTGATGCCGATGCTCCGGATTGGTGACAACCATGTCGGCTGGCAGGCGGTGCGCGAAAGTCCCAACCTCTCGCGCCGTTCCACAGGCTGACGGCTGGCCGGTCAACGAGAACGGGCTGTTTCCCGGCTCCGAGATTTTTCCAGTCAGCAGATGCAGATTGTAGACCATCTGATTGGCCCACACGCCACGGACATGCTGGTTAAAGCCCATGGTCCAGAGTGACATGACCTTCCGGTTCGGATCAGCATAAAGTTCGGCGAGTTCTTCAAGGAAACCAGGATCGACGCCTGTCAGTTCAGCAGTCTTTTCCAGCGTGTAATCGGAAACGAACGTCTTGAATGCCTCGAAATCAATCGGCTCCATCTTTGTCGGATCACCCGCATTGACAGCCTTGAGTTCCAGCGGGTCCTCGGGGCGCAGGCCGTAGCCGATGTTATCCACGCCCTTCATGAAGGTCGTGTGGTTCCGGACGAATTCCTCGTTGACCTTGCCGCTCGTGATGATGTGGTTGGCGATATAGTTGAGGATAGCGAGATCAGTGCCGGGCGTGAAGATGATCGGAATGTCGGCAAGGTCCATGCTCCGATGCGTGAATGTCGAAAGAACGGCGACGCGCACATGCGGCTGCCCGAGGCGGCGGTCGGCGACGCGCGTCCAGAGAATCGGATGCATCTCCGCCATGTTCGAGCCCCAGAGCACGAAGGCATCGGCGTGTTCGAAATCGTCATAGCATCCCATCGGCTCGTCCATGCCGAAGGTGCGCATGAAGGCGTAGGCTGCGGACGCCATGCAGTGCCGGGCGTTCGGATCGAGATTGTTGGAGCGGAAGCCCGCCCGCATCAGTTTGGTAGCCGCATAGCCCTCGAAGATCGTCCATTGGCCGGAGCCGAACATGCCGACTGCGGTCGGGCCCTTCTCCTTCAGCACCCTTTTGCACTGCTCGGCCATCACGTCGAAAGCCTCGTCCCAACTGACAGGCTCGAACTCACCGTCCTTGGCGTAGACGCCGTTGCGCTTGCGCAGCAGCGGCGTTTTCAGCCGGTCCTCGCCGTACATGATCTTCGACAGGAAATAGCCTTTGATGCAGTTTAGGCCACGGTTGACCTCCGCTTGCGTGTCGCCGTGCGTGGCAACCACCTGTCCCCCCTTGACGCCGACCATGACGCCGCAGCCTGTTCCGCAGAAACGGCAAGGTGCCTTCGACCACTTTATCTCCAGTGCGCTGACGCCGCCCGGCACCGGTTGAGCGACAGCAGGAAGCGCGATGCCGGCCGCGGTAGCGGCAATGCCGGCTGCCTGGGCCTTGAGAATGTCACGTCGCGTCAGATCTCCCGTCATGGCTCTGCCTCTCCTCCATCTCGACATGCTCGAACACCATGTTCGCCGCGATCACTCCCTCCAGAAGCGAAATTCGCGACAGGCATTCACCGAGCATGCCCGTACTTGTTCCCTCGATGACGACGACGATCTTGCCGCCGGCATGACCGTGGACTTCGACGTTTCCCATCCCTGCTAACACGGCAAGCACGTCCTCCGTGCGGGCCGGCAGTGTGGCGATCACGGCGCTTGAAATGTGATAGGGGGCTGCGGGCTCAGACAACGGCGGCCTCCACCTCACGTGCCCGAAGAGCGATCGCGCCCACGGGACAGACCTGCAGGCACGCGCCACACCCGCTGCACATGCCTTCGTTCAGCTCTGGAAGAAACGGAGCGCCGATGCGCGGGCGAAAGCGAATGGCTTGCTCGGGACAGCTTTCGCCGCAGGACTGGCAGGCGATGTCTTTCCTCGCCAGGCAGCCATCGGTGACGACCGCCACATGCGGAAAGCGCTCCGCCGTCTCCGGCTGGAAAAAGGGTTCCGGACAGGCCGCCTTGCACGCTCCGCAAAACGTGCATTCGCCCAATGTGAAATCAATGGAAGGCAACCCGTCGACGAGACGGATTATACCGGTGGGACAGCGCTCGGCACATTTCCCGCACCCGGTGCAGGCTTCGAGACTTTCGGCGGATGCGCCGGGCGGACGGATGCCGACACCCCTGGCGGCAGGACGGCCCATGAAAAACTGGCGGCGGGAGAGAGGCTCCGGGCGCATGACAACCCTCAATGCGTTGTAGGCGGGCCGGGCGGCCCGAATACGATCTGGAACATCCACACGAGGAAGCCGTAGCCGCCAACCACGCCGACCGCGACCAGCGGCCAGATGCCGAACGCCAGGACGAGGAACGTCAGAAACTCATTGCGCCGCCGGGAGCGAGCGTCGATCGCAAGGGGCCGATTGGGAGACGGATCTGACACAGCGGCACCTCCTCAACTGCAATCACGCTATCAAGACGGACGGGAAAATAAACCCAGAAGCGAGAAGTTTTGATGACCACTCCGGGGATATGAGCAGGTTTGCGCCTGCGGCAAGTGCTGTCGCCCTGCGAATTTGGTCTGGTTCGTATTCTGGTCCCAAGTCGGCACGCTTTCCAGGCAGCGAGACCGTGAGGCGCCCGTTCGCCAGATCCAGCGCTGCGACTTCCTCGTTGAGGCCAACAACATTGCTCGGCGGCACAGGCAAGCCCACATCGCCACGGCGATCGGTGTGCAATATTCCGCAACCGACGAAGGGAGCGGAAACAGATAGTCGCCGGCCTCATAGAAAACCGTTTTGTCCGATTTGCAGTCATAGAGGTACCTCTCCTTTGCTACCAAGCGAACTCTCCCGGACAAGCACCAATTTCGGCATCGCCGGAAATACGCCTCCGGCCGTCCTCAAGCGACTGCAGGTGCGGGTTTGGGTTTCCGCTGGAGCGGCTCAACGCTGGCGGCGGCCTTCAGCCCGCCAAGGCAGAGCCTCCCGCAGCCTTCCGCTACTGCCGCATGAATGCCTGCATCTCCTCGGGCGTGACCTTGCCGTCCTTGTTTGCATCGACCTTGTCGAAGACCCGCTTGTGGATCGCTGTTACTTCCTCGAAGGAAAGCGCGCCGTCGCCATCGGCATCAGCGATGGCGAACATGATCTTCATCATATGACCACGCATTGGTCCCATGGGCATTCCGCCCATCATGTCGGACGGCATCATATCTCGGCCCATCATGCCAGGCATCATCCCGCGTGGCATCGTCCCCGATCCTCCCGGCTGGATCGCCTCGCCCTGGCCTGCCCCGTTGTCCGTCTTGGGATGATGAGGATCTTGCGTCTGCGCGGAAGCGATACCACCGCCGGTGGCTGCTATGGCGGCCAGCAGGGCCATGGTTGACAGTTTGATCAGTGACATTGGATGTCTCCCTTCTTTGAAGTTGTCCTCCAGGCCGGTGGAGGCTGGGATTAGAAATATGACGAACACCGAGTTGAGGCATTGCGTTGCGTCAAACACCGCCCCGGCTTCTTCGCTCCTTCACCACGCAGACGTCGAGCCGACTCCGGGCCATTCGCCAGGCCACGATGGGCGTTGCCGCAGCAGCGGCCGAAACATTCAGCTCTTCTTTAGGCACGTCGGCCGGAGGCGCCTCACACCGAGTCACCCAGCCTGCAAATTGCACTATTATCGTGGTATGCTGCGAACCGCCTTGGACGGCATGTCAGCGCCGTAACGTTATCCCAACCCGGAATGTGCGAACATGAAGCAGGATATCGCGATGCGAGCAGCCATCATCGCAGTCATTGCCGGCACCAGTGCAACGGTTCCTGCTGTACAGGCACAAGATATTCAGCATGGGCGTCGGCTCGCGCTTGAAGTCTGCGCAACCTGCCATGCCGTCCTCGCGAACCAAACCCGATCCCCTGTTGCCGAGGCGCCCAGCTTTGAAGCCGTGGCTGTGACACCGGGAATGACAGCCATGGCACTTAACGTTTGGCTCACGGCCCAAAGTCATCCGACCATGCCGAACATAATCCTCTCGCAGACCGATGTTCAGGACGTTTCAACCTATATTCTAAGCTTAGCGGAATAGAGACTTCCCCATTTGACGGAACCGTAAGCTGACACGAAGCGGAGCGCCGGCACCATGCAGGCGAACCGGAGCAACTGCGGCGTAAACCCTCGACTATTTTCTTAAAGCGGCCGGCGGCCTCATCCTCGAAAGACACCTGCAAAGCGGCCGCCGGCACTGCTCTTGAGAATGCGAGCAAATGGGCGTGGACCCGTTCCCGGACCCGGATGCTGTGCAGCGGTGACAGGTGTGATGCGTCGGCCTTTTTTCGGAACACCGTCCATACCAAAGGCTTTATCGCGGAAGCATGTTGATTATTGTCTCGAGCAGCTGGGAAAGCTAAGCTCGGGCCACACTTTAAAAGTTTTTAGATTGGACCCAAATGGCAGACGACATCGAACGCTCACTGGCTGGGCAAGCATCGAAGCTTCGGGCAATTTTGCAGTCAGCGCTTGACGCCATCATTACGATTGATAGCCGCGGCTCCATAACTACCGTCAACCCGGCTGTTCGGCTATGAGCAGTCTGAATTCCTCGGCCGTAATGTCAATTTCCTGATGCCGGAGCCTTATCATCGGGAGCACGATGGGTATATCAACAACTATCTTGCCACCGGACCTTGCAAAATCATCGGGATAGGCCGCGAGGTGACCGGGCGTCGCCGCGACGGCAGCACCTTTCCGATGCATCTGGCCGTCAGTGAATTTCAGATCGACGGTGAACGGCATTTCACCGGTATCATTCACGACCTGTCGGCGCACAAGGCAACCGAGCGGGCCTTGCGCCAAGCCCAGAAGATGGAGGCCATGGGACAGCTGACCGGCGGTATCGCCCACGACTTCAACAATCTCTTGACGGTGATCGTCGGCAATCTGGAGATGCTCGAGGCTCGGCTAACGACGATAGACCAGCGCGAACTGGCACAAGAAGCGCTGGATGCGGCCGAACTGGGCGCTCGCCCGACCTCTCGACTTCTGGCATTTGCCCGCCGCAGTCATCTTGAACCTGAGGTCGTCAATCTGAATACCTTCGTTCTCGGCCTTTCGGAAATGCTCCATCGCACACTTGGCGAGACGGTCTTGCTCAGCACGAGTCTTGCCGCTGACCTTTGGCCCGCCAGGGTAGATCCATCACAAGTCGAAAGTGCCATCGTTAATCTTGCCGTCAATGCAAGAGATGCCATGCCCAATGGCGGGCGGCTCGTGGTCGAAACCCAAAACGCCCGGATCGACGAGCATTTCGCGGTTGAGCTTGAGGGCCTCACCCCCGGTGATTATGTCCGGCTTTCTGTCTCCGAT
>NZ_FWER01000071.1 GCF_900169785.1 Rhizobium sullae | reverse complement strand
ACCTACGAGTTCAAGGACGGCAAGTGGCTGATCTCGTCACATCACTCCTCTGCTATGCCGGAGAAGCCCGCGGGCTAATATGTACGGGAGCGTCGGGTAGTCTCGCGCTCCCCAAGCTCCTTGCACTGAGAAAATAAACTAGCCAAGGCGACCCTCGGCCCACGATTCTTCCATGATTGAATGTTGCGTTCCTTGCGACGAATGGCGGTGCCGTTGGTTCGTATCTCATCAAGGCGCTCATTGGCCGGGGCCCGCCCGTTAGGTATCTATGACGACGGCGGATGAGGCGGGGGAGATCCTGACGCGGCCCGCCAGTTAGTTGTGAAATTCAGCGCAGCCAACATTTGGAAGCTGTTGCACCATTGGATGCTGAGGTCGTTGCAGATGTCCGGAATACGACGGTTCGCACGTTGAGTTGATGGTTTCGATGCCTCTACCGTCACCACCGTCCGCGTGCTTGGTTGCGCCAGGGCGTAAGCAGTCAAAAACGGATCACGGCCAATTGCGATGATTTCGGCATCGTTGAGGTCCGCCGCGTATCGCGCTATCACCGCTTGAACGCGATCGGGATCGACCTCTTCCTCAAGGCACAGCGCGTTGTAGTTGTCCCCCTGGTCCAACCACTCGGCAAGCTCAGACCCTTCGGTGATCTCTTCAAGTATTTCTACGGGCATTTTGACGTGACCGCCCTCGGCCAAGTGGACAAGCCAGTCCCAAAACTCCGGAAAGCGCCCAATAGGGTAATAGAGGTTATGCGCCGTGATCAGGACGTTCGCGTCGAGGAGGTGCACTGTTCCCCCTATGCCGCGCTATCAGTTAGTGAATAGACATTGTTCGGTTTTACACCGAGAATCGCTGCCGCTTTCGACGGTGACAGTGCGCCCTCGGCCAGCATTCGCCGTGACAATGCAAGAAGCCGGTTTCCGAGTCTATGTCGGCGGACGATGTAATAGTTCGGTCCGCCGTCGCTTTCGCGCGCGCGGTCACGCTGGGCAGCCCTGTTCCGGAGCCACAGCTCCCGGTAAAGCGCTGTCACTGCAGACCACATGTGCTGATCGATGATCCCTTCCCGGTAGAGTTTATAGGCGACCATGGAGTGGCTGACTTGGCGAGCGTCCGCGATCGCCGCAATGCGAGCCATGACTCTTCCTTGCGTGGCGCCGATAAGAGGTTGTTCTCCAGCTATGTCGTTCGCAGGCAATAGGATGCGGCCCGCAATGTCGTTGCAGAAGGTCTCGATTGCGATCGTTGGTCGACCACCGCTGACTCCGCTTTCGCCAAGCCAAATATGTGCCAGCTCATGCAGAAGGGTAAATGACCAAGCCTGCTCGCTGTCTTGATCATTGATCACCACGAAGGGCGCGACCGGGTCGGCAAGCGCGAAGCCCCGGAATAGCTCCACATTCAAGGCGCTGTGATGACTTCCGAGATTACCGATGAGGAGGACGAATACACCAGCTGCTTCCACGCGCTCGCGAAGATATGAAAACCCCTTCGTGCTTCCCCGCCCACTTCCATGACGGAAATGCTCAAGATCAAAACCAAGCGTCTCCACGATGTTCGTTGCGAGGGCCTCAGCTCCGAGGTCTTGGTCGAATGACCCGACAAAGCTCAGCACCTGCGCCTCATCCTCCGCTTCAAGGAGAGCGCGAACCATTTCCTGACGCGCGCGAACCTCCCGCAGCAAAGTATCCACGAGCGCCGCGTCGCGCTGGGCAAATTCCTCTGGCAACGTGCGGAAATCTTCCCCCCGTGCCGCCATGACTGGACGTTCTGCGAGGTAGAAAGTCAGGAGCGGGCGGCGGTATTGGCTCGCCATCTTCAGAAGCAGCGGTCGGGAAGGCTCGGCCTCGCCAGCTTCAAGCATAGCAAGCCGCTCGCTACCCGCCAGACCGCGCGCAGCGCCCAGACCGATCTTATCTGCAGCATCCTCAATGGAAAAACCCGCCGTTTCGCGGGCCCACCTCAGGATGGACGGGTTCACTTTTGGCACCACTACCTCTGCTTCGGCAAGCCGATACAATTTGATATCAGCATGCAATGGTTACCAAACATATGGGTGCTGCGACAGGCCAGAACTATATTTTCCCACTGCAGAGTGTCCGAATAGGCAAGGCTCACGGTTTGATGCTCGGTTGTCTCCTCTCAAAGGGGCGGATCGCTCAGCCTACTTGCTCCACTGCCAGCGTGCCAGCCGGGAGGGGCTTGATCAGCGACTTCGCAGAGATTGTCGGATCGAGCCAGTCGGCCCAGACGCTACGTTCCAGGATGACGATCTGCCGGTCGTTATACGATGCGATGTCCGGACCCGGTTCCATCGTCAGCATGGTGAAAGCCTGGCCGACCTCCGGCGTCTCGCGCCAGATGCCGGCGACGCAGAAGACCGGCTCTTCCTCCTTGGTGAACAGCCATTTGTCCTTGCGCTTCTTTTTCGAATCCTTGGGTCTGTGAACTCGTAAGGGGCAGCGGTTGGAATTGAACTCCCGGCCATCCGACCGGAAATTATACACCGGCCGCTTGTTCGGTCCCGGCCAGCTCCAGCGCCGCTGCACGAGCTCAGCCTCATCGGGCACCCCGTCGATGGTTCTGACGCTGGGGCCGACATCGGTGATCTTGATGTCTTCGCGTGGCTCCAGGTTCGGCGCGCCTTCACCGAAGCGAATCTTGATATTGAGGTCGGCGAAATCCTCGACGATCGAGGCCACATCCACCATCAGCCGATAATCATTGCACATGCGCCCTCCGTTTTGGGGTCTGAGTAGCAACGGAGCAGAAAACCTACATAAAGGATTTCAGGGCTCGTTAGGATCTGCCTTTAGCGGTTCGTGAAGTGGTCTGAGTTCGTCTCTTGCGATGAAATCCGGCAGGGTACCTGCACAATCGTGTTTATCGTAGCCCCTGCAAGCTCGTCGTCATGAAGTCTATGAAAGTGCGGACTTTGGCGGAAAGATATTTCCGGCTCGGATACACAGCATATAGCGTATTGGCGAACCCGATCGCGTCTGGAAGCACCGTCTCTAATCGACCTGCCTCGATGTCTTGCTCGGCCATCCATTTCGGCAGGAACACAAGGCCCATACCCTGCAGAGCTGCTAGCTGCAGAATGGTCTCGTTCTCGCTCAGCATCACGGTACGAAATGTAACTTTGTGCCGTCCATCTGGGCCTTCCAGCGCCATGATATCACTGAGGTTGACCCCGCTGAAACGAAGCAGCGCGTGACCGTTAAGATCGGCGAGGCCTTTGGGTCGACCTGCTCGTTCCAGATATTCCGGCGATGCCATGAGCTCGACCTTGTACATTATGCGGCGAAGCAAAGGGCTTGTGTCATGCGCTTGAGTCGGTTTGGTTGAATTTGAGGAACGTCCGGGTCTGGCGGGTACTGTCGATAAATGTCCTGGCCCCACAGGACCATGCGAACCGCGCCGATGGCATCGGAGAAGGTGAACTCTGTTTTCTTGTACCATGCTGCAGCATAGGGAAGAGCGCCTCGGCCAAGCATTTCGCATGCCCAGAGTGTCAGAGACTGTAGAGCGCCAGCAGCGACGGTGTCGTGCGCATGATGGCTTTGTCGTTCCACTGCCGTTGGGTTTCCACGCCAAGATGCGCACGGGTTTCGGCGAAGGTGACCTCGATCTGCCAGCGCCGAACGAAGTAGGCAATGATCTGAGCGGGCTCAAGGTTGACGTTGGTGCTCATGAACGCCTGGGGTTCACGACGGCCTGACGGGTCTCGAACGAGAACCCAGCGAATTGGTCTCGGGGGCGTTCCACGCCGATACCAGAGGCCGGTTCCTGAGGTGACATCAAGGGTTTGTCGGTTTGCTTGCCGTACCAAGAGGATGCGACGATGCGTTGCCACTCGGTCTTCGTGTCTTTGAGGAGCGTTTTCAGTTTCGGCAATGGCCTGCCTTTTTGCGCCGGTCGCCCCAGAGTATGTTCGTGCCTCTGATCCGGTGGAGCAAAGAGACTGGCATCCAGACGCAACCGCGTGATGAGAGTGGCCGTGCCGGGCAGAGCCGCAGCCAGTGTATGAACGGCAAAGCTGCTATCGCCGACAAAGATGATTTCGCGGTCCGGCAGCCAGCGGCAAAGCTGCAAGACGCCTTGCCTTGCCCAATCCGTCAGCAGCTTGTGCTTTCGGCCCTTCTTCTGATCATGACGCTCAGAGGGGCACAGGATCGTCAACACCGGCAGGGCTTTGATGCATTTGGCCCATGGGACAGGGGAAAGGACCATGAAGCTCAACCAGCGCAGGCCGCTTGCCTTGACGAAGTGCCCGTGGCTTGAGCGCACCGGGTCACGATAAATGCCACGAGCGGCGATGCGTTGGCCCCAACGCCGTTCGATTGTATCGTCCATCCCGATCACGACGGGGCCAACGCGCACGTTGCCCGGCTTGACGCCCGACGAGATTGCAATACCCTCCTCTTCCCAGTGGCCCGAGACCACAAGGACCGCCTTTGGCGTGCTGCCGAGTTCAGCGCGCATGTCGAGCAGCGACTTCTCGAGCACGTCGAAATTGCGGCGGAACTCCCCGGTCATGTAAGGCCAGGGTCCGCCGCCATGGCTGATGAAATAGGTCGGGAGTCGAGAATCTGTCATGGGGTCTGTCCTTCGCAAGTTTGCCGCGACAGGCGCGGCGCCCGTTAGAAAAGCGAGTCGCCGACGGGCACCTGTTGCAGAGGAGTTTCATTTTTTCTTATTCATTGATCAATGTCTTCGACAACATGGTCTACGACTATTCCGGCTTCCCGGAATACCTCTATCACATCACCTACAATGCGACTTTCAGCATCATGAAGCCGCTCTATCCGGATGAGGATATTCCTGTGGTCCAGCTTTCACTGGATATGGGTTACGATCCGGCGCTTGCCGCTTCGATGCCGTTTGCGCGCAGCAACTGCCGCACGCGGTTCGCAAGCTCTGGCGATCCGGGCGTGCCGTGATCGTATCCGCGTGTTGGATCGAGTGAGACGCACGATGGCGTCTGGATCTGAAAGGTTCGAGCCATCGAGGAAGTTGTTCCTGTGTTCTGTCCAGCGTAGGATACAGCATATCGATGCCATCTAGGTCAGAGGGATGATTGCTCATCGGCATAGGCGTTGATGATATTTCCATAGGTCAGATGTCGACATCTTGCTGGAGAGTGATCAATGTGCGGGATTGGGCGGAAGCGCCGCGACTACACTCGATGCCATACTACTATCAGTCTTCATTGGATAGCCTCCTCGCCTCGACGGTAATGGGCAGGCGTGTGTTCTGCGGAAGGTTGGGGAGGGCTAACCGCCATCCATTCCTCAGCACTACAAAGCCGCCCCACAGATTTTCATTCTCGACTGAAATCACCGGCTCCTCGAGATCTTTTTTTGGAATATAAACCGACAAATCGACGCCGTTTCGACGAACGGTCACTTTCATCTCGCTATCCTTCTTTGAGACAAGTGGCGATTTCAGAAGTCCCCGGAGTTGCAGCCTTATCTAGGCTCGTTATTTCATAGGCACGCATCCCGACGATGCTGCCGCGATCAACCCATTCGACCGCATATATGTAAAATTGCTGAAGAAAGGTGCCCACGTCGCGCACAACGCCCTCATCGCCCCTGCGCACGAGATTTTCACCGATGTCCTTCCCAGGATAGCTGCCGTCATTCCTTACTTGGCTGGCGGCGCGGACCCGCTCACCCGGCGTAAACCGCGGTCGCTCACGGATTTCAACCTCCTGTTCGCGTAGAAGACCCATGGCCGCTCCTCTCATCCTTTGTGCTGCAGTTATCGATGGTGGTCAGGCCGGGACGCAAGTCTTCGGCACCGGACACACCGAGGCGCATTGCTGCGTGTCGAATTCTCCCCTGCACTCGGTGCACTTCTTAGGATCGACAACGTACTTTTCCCCCTTGAAAGTGATTGCATCTGAGGGACATTCGTATTCGCATGCGCCGCACTGGGTGCATTGGGACGCAATGATCTTGAAGGCCATATTCTAGCTCCTGGTTCAGTCAGAAGGCGGCTCAAGCCGTCGCAACCAACGGCTTAACACCAAACTCGGCGGCGTAAAGCGCACCGATCGCAGTTTCGATGTAGTCATAGCCAAAAGCGTCCGTTGCTCGCACACCCGCTTCTGCTAGACGTTTCTTTGGGGAATCACCGATCTTGGCACAGAGTAAGATATCTATGCCTTCGAGCGCACTGATGATGCTATAAAGCGTGGCCTCCTCGCCCCAGCCGCCGAGGCAGTACTGTCCGATCTTGCGATTCCCTACCAAGTTAATCCCTTTTTGAGAGACTACGTAAACTTGGAGTTCCGTCGCGTGACCGAAGTGTTCGTTGATTCGGCCGCCGCCTTTGGTGGTCACGGCAACATGAAGCTGTCCGTCGGACTCTGCGGACGTGACAGCTGTGATCGCGTCCTTCCGTGCCGCCAGATGATCGCCGCACTCTAGCGCGACCAGCTGGCGGTAGGCGTGGCGCTTGCTGGCGTTGTAAGTAACATCGCTGGAGATGTGGTCTCGCGTAAATTCTCGCCTGCGATCATCGCCGAGCAGACCAACAGCGTCGGCGCGGCACTGCCTGCAATGGCGCATCAGCTTGGCGCCGCCTTCCAGGCGATCATGAAGCGCCTCCAGTTCTAACGGCTGTGGACCACGCTGACCGGTCAGTCCGTAATAGGTACCGTGTGAAGGCTCAGAGATCAGCGGCATCACGTTATGCATGAATGCGCCGCGGTCCCTGACCCATTTGTTAACCTCGACGAGGTGCGCGTCATTGACGCCCGGGATCATCACCGAATTGATCTTAGTGAGGATGTCTTTTTTTATCAGCATCTCCAAGCCCAACATTTGCCGCTCGTGAAGAATCCTGGCGGCTTCGATCCCCGTGTAGCGACGGTGCCTGTAGAATATCCAGGGATAGATCTTCGCCCCGATCTCCGGGTCCACCATGTTGATGGTGATCGTAACGTGATCAACATTCATCTCGGCAAGCTCATCGACGTGGTCCGGCAGCGCGAGTCCATTAGTCGAGATGCATAGCTTGATATCAGGGATTTCCCTCGCGACTCGTTCGAACGTCGCTTTTGTCTTCTTCCAATCGTAACAGGCGTCGCCCGGCCCGGCGATGCCGAGGACGGAGAGCTGCGGCACTTCGTTGGCGACCGCGATCACCTTACGAAGCGCCTGGTCTGGTGTCAGCTTTTCGGATGCAACCCCGGGCCGACTTTCGTTAGCGCAGTCATATTTACGATTGCAGTAGTTGCACTGGATGTTGCAGGCTGGCGCGACCGCGACATGCATGCGGGCGAAATAGTGATGCGCTTCTTCCGAAAAACAGGGGTGGTCCTTGATCCTTTCCCAGATCGCCGGATCTATGTCATCCGGGGCCGAAAGGCCGCAGGACGAAGGTGCGCAGCCGCCAGATTTTGCGGCCCGCAGCGCTCCGTCGAGGGATCCTTTCCTGGTAGTCTCAAGCTGTTTCACTGGTTGCGGCATCCCACGGCTCCATTGACGAGTTAGCGTTACAGCTTCAGACGCAAGAGCAATGCCAGTTCAAAAAATGGTAATGTTTCTCTGCAATAGCTTGCTTGTCCGTTTTGCGAGCTTGCTGCTACAATGGTTTTGTCGAACTTGCGACAGGGCCATGTCGCACAACGGTAGCGTCGCGTAGACCAACTGAAGACAAAAGTGATCCTCATGAAGTCCATGATGTCACTCGCCGTCAGTACTTTTTTACCTCGATACGATGCCGGCGCAGAGCATAGCCGACCTGGCGCGGCGTCAGGCCGAGGATACGAGCCGCCCTGGCCTGAACCCAACCGGCCGTTTCCATTGCATTGATTAGCCGGTCACGGTCCGTAAGAATCGGTGCGCCGACTATGGATGCGGTACCGCTTGCAGTGCCGGCGTTGGCCGGTGGTCTGACCGACACCCTATTGCCCGGTGCGAGGTCATTGATCGTGGTGTTGCAACCGTTAAAGGCAGCTCCTTTCCCGAGAAGCGAAGAAAAGCATCGGCCCCGCTGACACGCGAAATCTGATGGAACGATCGTACTTGAACCAGCAAGAGTGGCGGTTCTTTGTACGCAGTTTTCGAGCTCGCGAACGTTGCCAGGGAAGTCGCATCGCGACAAAATGTCCAGTGCCGATGGCGAGAAGTCAAGGTTTCGATCATTCTCCTTGTTGAATCGCTTGAGGAATACTTTCGCTAGAAGCGGAATGTCACCCTCGCGCTGCCTCAGCGGCGGCAAAATAATGGGTACCACATTGATCCGGTAATATAAGTCGGCTCTAAACTCCCTGTTCATAACGGCCGTCTCGAGGTCTCTGTTGGTGGCGCATATGAGCCGAACATTAACTTTAAGCGTCTTCGTCCCGCCGACCCGCTCAAGTTCACCCTCCTGCAACACGCGTAATAACTTCGCTTGAAATTCTGGCGATATTTCGCCTATTTCATCCAGCAGCAACGTCCCACCATCCGCCAGTTCGAAACGGCCTGCACGCTGCCAGATCGCTCCTGTGAAAGCGCCTTTTTCATGCCCAAACAGCTCGGATTCCAGAACACCTGACGACAGTGCGGCGCAATTCAGTTTCACGAAAGGCTTTTTTCGCCGTGGCGACAATTCGTGTATCGCCCTTGCAAAAGATTCCTTGCCGGTGCCGCTCTCGCCCCCCAAAAGCACAGCGGAGTTGGTCGTCGCCACGATAACAGCGGTCTCGATAACCTCCTTGAGCGCAGGACTCTCTCCGACAATCCAGCTGACTTGCGTTCGCGGGCTGGGGCCAGGCTTTCCCCCGACGCGGGAGATCGGCTCTGCTTGTTCCTCGGTTATTGATCCGCCATCTCCGCAAACATCTCGATTGAGCCGGTTGGCCAATCCGATGAGGTTGGCGACCATGGTCAGGAAAAGTATCTCCTCCTCGTAGTTATCACTGGCGGTGCCAGCCTTAACGCGATCAATCCATAATGCCCCGAGCACCATGTTTCCGGCCTTGATGGGGACACCCATGAAGGTAACGGCAAGATGGCGGTCTTGAGACGGTCGCAATGCAGTGTTGAATAGGTCCGATTTCCTAATGTCAGGCACGACGAGCGCCGCACCCGTAGCGATGATATGCTCTATTGCCGCCTTCGGTTCGATCGTGGGAGTGTCGCGGCCGAAGCCGGAGCACACCGGTATCTCTGCCTCCCGTTCCTCAGCTGAAATCACGATCTCGCCGTGGCGCATTGGCAGAAGCGAAGAGAGACTATTCAGCGCATGAGAAAATGCGATCTCAAGACGAGAGGAAGCGAGGAGATCTCTCGATATCCGGTAGATTCCACTGCGCCACATATCCGGCTTATGCATGTTCATGCTGATTACTCGCCTCCCGGCCGAACTCTATCGATACTGAATGTAAGCTGCGTTGGCGGACTGCCCAGAGGTTTCTACCCTCCATGCGCAAACTTTATTGTTCGAGCATTCGGAAGTTTAATACCTGGATTCGCAAACGCAGAAAAAATAAAATCATAAGAAAGTCGTCATGACGATTCCTGAGACTTATCTGCCGTCGTTACGCAGAAGGCGGTCAATGCACTCTGAGCTGGAGATGGCGCTCATCATCCAAATTTGAAGAGGATCCCGAACCCGCCTCGCGGATAATTCCACTCGATGTCACCATTTGCTTCGCATAACACTCTGCATGTGCCGCATTCCATGCAGCCATCCACAACGATTTCCACCTGCCCAGCATCGTTCACCTCATAGCATTTGGCCGGACAAATTTCCGTTAACGCAAGCAGGTTCGGGCTTGGCGACAAATGCGGCCGCACTTTTATGTGCGGACGCCCCGTATCGACCAGATAACGATTTTGGTAGAGTTTGTCTTCGATGCGTTCCATTACCGTGACCTTCATTTGAATTATCCTTTAGCGCCAGGCCAAGGCGAGACGGACCGCGTCACTGACCAATCCCCAACGGGAACGTGCCTTGATGAAGGCGGCGGATGTCGCCTTTTCGCTCTCAATCTTAGGCGTACCGTCAACGCGAACGAAATTCTGCGCGGCCTGCGATATCAGCTTCGGATAGGTCGTGAAAAAGCTTTGACGATTGGTATGGAGGAGGGCGGGCATATCTTTGTGCTTCCTCAGGTCTTTCATAACGAAGGACTTGTCCAGCATGCTCTTGTAGAGGGAGAGGTTCTGCTTGGTCATTGCGCCTCCGCGGCACTTTATGTGAAAAATTGATTCGCCGACCATGCGCCCCGATGCCATGGCAAGGTTGGAACCCTCGCGGTGCACGGCATTGTTTAGTTGCGCTGCGTCGCCGACGACGACCCAGCCATTGCCGAAGAGCTGCGGGATTGCCTTGAAGCCGCCCTCCGGAATGAGATGCGCGGCATACTCTTTGATCTCCGAGCCCGCTATCAGCGGTCGGATCGAGGGATGGCCCTTGAAGGCGTCGAGAAGAGCGTACGGTTTTTCCATGGTTGAAGCTAAGCCGGAGACGAGGCAGCCGATGCCAAGCGAAATTGACTCTCTGTTGGTATAGAGGAAGCCCAGTCCGGCCATTCCGCGTGAAATTGTCCCGCCTGCTTCGATCACGCAGCCTTCGTCTTCAGTCAGGCCGAAGCGCTCTGCTATGATCTCTTCCGGCAGGAAATGCATTTCCTTGACGGCGAGTGCAACATGTTCCGGCTTCGGCATCTCGCGCAATCCGGCCCGTGTGCCGAGGAGCCCATTTGCCCCCTCAGCGAGAACGACGACATCCGCAAGGATCACGCCGCCGGTGCGGTCCGTGTGGACGCCTATCACCTTACCGCTCAAATCCTGGGCAAGTTTCGTCACCGTTGTCTCGCATAGTACCGTGCCGCCCGCCTCACGCACCTTTCCCGAGAACCACTTATCGAATTGGGCGCGGATGATAGTGTAGCGGTTTGGCCTCTGCTCATTGAAGTCATCCGATCGATAGTGCATTCCTGTGTGCGACGTATCGTCCATTATCCAGAACCGCTGCTCGACCAGATGTCGTTCAAGAGGCGCGTCATCGCGGAAATCGGGAATTATTGTCTCCAACGTATTGGCGTACAATATGGCGCCTTGAACGTTTTTCGAGCCCGGATACTCTCCGCGCTCCAATTGCAGCACTTTCAGACCGGAACTAGCCATCGTATAAGCAGCAGCGTTGCCGGACATACCGGCTCCGACTACGATGGCGTCGAATTTCTCCTCGCTCATTGGACTTTCCTCAGTTCACTAGCTTCATATGATCGCGCGGCGCCAATCGCCTCGTGAGGGCCTCTGTCAATGCTGGAAGAAACCGGATTGCATCAGCAACAACGCCCACGTGGGCGAAATCGAAGATCGGTGCGTTCCGATCGGTGTTGATGGCGACAATTAAATCAGCTCCTTCGACACCAACCCGATGCTGGATTGCGCCCGATATTCCGGCTGCAACGTAGAGCTTAGGTCGGATCGTCTTACCGGTCTGACCGATCTGTCGGTCAAAAGGCATCCAACCCTTTTGAACCAGCGGTCGTGAACAGCCAAACTCACCGCCGATCGTCCTCGCGAAAACCTTCACGTGCTGTAGGTTCTCGGCTGCGCCGAGCCCGAGCCCGCCGCCAACCACGACATCGGCATAGGCGAGATTGGCATCTTCCGATTGGCTGTCAGAGAGGAAACCAAGAACTTTAGTGACAATCTCTTCCTCGACCATCATCAAATCGTGTCGGATAACACGGCCGATTGGCTTAGCCACTCGCTGCGGCATCGCCATGACCCTCGGACGCACTGTTGCCATTTGCGGTCGGCAGTTAAGCGTATAGATAGTGCACAGCAAGGAACCACCGAAGGTCGGCCGTGTTGCCGCGAGGGAACCATCTACATCGACGTCCAGTTCCGTGCAGTCGGCCGTTAGCCCTGTCTGCAACGTAGTTGCCACAGAACCCGCAAGGTCGCGGCCGAGTGTGGTCGCGCCCAGAAGCAAAATTTCAGGTCTATGGCAATTGACCAGATCTGTCAGGGCTTTGGTGAATGGCTCATTTCGATAATCTACGAGTAGCGGCGACTCAATAAGGTAGGCGAGATCGGCCCCGTAAGCGAAGGCGTCTGCAATGGCGGGCCCGGTCCCCACTCCGTCCCGTGGCCCGACGACCACGCCAGCAAGCTGAACGCCCAGCTTGTCGGCAAGCTTGCGGCCTTCACCGAGCAATTCGAGGGACACGGGATGGACCTGGCCCCGCTCCAGCTCAATGAAGACCCAGACGTGCCGATGGTCCTGATAATGCTTGGGCAACTCTTTCTTCATGGCGGCACGGCCGGTGGCTTGAGACGGCGTCTCACTTTTTTGGATTTCCATCATTTGCTCCTTGCTGCTCACGCGCTGCCATTGGATGAAAGCTCACCTTCCAACGAAGGTTGGTTGGTGAAGATTGATGCGACCACCTCGTCAGCGACATGGCCAGCGGTTTTGTCGGTTGTGTCGATTTGCATAGCTTTTTGCGCTCGGGCGGTGGGAGCGAATACGCGTTTCACGACCGTCGGCGACCCTCTCAAGCCGCAGTTAGCCAGGTCCTCAATTCCAGCGTCGGCCGCACTCCACTTCAGAATTGGGAACCGGGCTGCACGCAAAGCATTATCGAGAGAGCCGCGCCGGATAGAATTGACACCCTCCAGCATAGTGATAAGGCACGGGAATTTGCTCTTCAGCATCTGCGTGCCGCCTTCCGAGCGCCGCTCAACCGTGATCTCGCGCGCATGGCGATCGATAGAAGCGATTTTCGTTATATAAGTGAGCTGCTGGAGATCCAGACGCTTGGCAATTCCAGGCCCGACCTGGGCGGTGTCGCCATCGATCGTTTGTTTACCGGTGAAGACGATATCAGGCGCGCCAAAGCTATCGCCAATCTTCACGATTGCTTGAGCGATAGCGAATGAAGTCGCCAATGTGTCGGACCCCGCGAAGTGACGGTCGGTCAGAAGAATCGCGCGGTCGGCGCCATAAGTGAGCGCCTTGCGCATCGCTTGCTCTGCCATGGGTGGGCCCATAGTGAGGACAGTGATCGCCCCTCCATGGCAGTCACGCACTTTGAATGCTTCTTCGAGCGCGAAGAGATCGTACGGGTTGATGATGGTCGGCACGCCCTGGCGCATGATGGTATTGGTCACCGGATGGACGCGTATCTGGGCGGAGTCCGGCACCTGCTTGATACAGACAACGATGTGCATGATGACTTTGGTTTCCCGATCGAAGTGGATTGGCGGTTCTTACTCTAAGCACTAATCGTGCCAACCATGTCGGGGGTAGGAAAACCTCTTAAAATGTTAATGTGCTCTCTTTGTGAGGGTTCAGCCACGCGACGGGTTCTGTCGGATCGGAGACATTGGTGTCGCAACCCTGCCACACTTATTTCTGTTCGAATGAAGTCAAGTTGGGGCCTAATGCTACAAAGATGCGACGCGGCGGGGCGGCCTTTGTCGGATCGCGGTCCTTGAGCACCTTGAAGACTCGATGGGAAAGCGGTGAAGAAGTTGCAAAGTCGTCGTAAGCGCGTGCGAGAGTGGCGCGCGCACAAGCAGCGATCGCCTTGTCGGGGAGGTTGGAATGATCCTCCTCGGCCAGATATTGCCCCATGCGCTTCATGATGTGGAGCCGCGAGACATTGAGCACCTTCACATCATAAGAGACGCCTAGGACCTCGAAGAATTCCTCGGCAGCCGACAGGCGCTTTAACCGCTCAAGAACGTTGATAACATCAATGGGATTGCTCTCGCCCGCACAACTGTTCATTTGCGTTTTCCTTTGTTGGTGTACAACTCGCTCGAATCCGACAAGCCGCCGCATGGTTCGCTGATTGAGAATGAGACGCGGTTGACAGCGGCAACGCCGCTCACGCATACTCGTCTAGAAAGCCGCGGTATTATCCGGGGCTTGCGTTGATTGGGAGGCCCAAAAGCCAGTGTGGCACGAACCTCATCGATCTCTTCGGCGCGCAGGCCTATCTATCCCGCGTCGAGGACGCTGGCTCAAGTAAGCGAGTGGGCCTGCCCCTGGAGACCGGGGCGCCGTCACGTAGCTTCGCCACGATTCCTGGCATAAGTGCGAGCACTCGATCGACGTCCTCATCGCGGTTATAGCGTGAAAAGGAAAAGCGAACTGCCCCGAGTGGCGTAACGTGGCGAATGTTCATGGCCGTCAGAACATGGCTCTGCACCGAGGATCCAGAAGTGCAGGCGGAGCCCGAGGCGCAAGCGATGCCATGGCGATTGAGCACAAATTGTATTGCTTCACCAGCAATGCGATCGAAGGCGACGTTCGTTGTATTCGATAATCGTGCCAGCGGGTCGCCGGTGACGAAGGTCCCGGGGATGCGCTCAAGAAGTCCTCTCTCCAATCGATCGCGTAGCGATTTTACCCGTTTGTTTTCCTCGTCCGTGCGTTCCAATGCGAGCTCGGCCGCCTTGCCTAAACCTACGATTCCGGGCGTGTTCTCTGTGCCGGCGCGTCGGCCGCGCTCCTGATGACCGCCCCTGATGAGTGCGTCAAAGGCCGCATCGTGTTTTATGTAGAGCGCGCCGACGCCTTTCGGTCCATGTAGCTTGTGACCGGAGAGCGACAGCATGTCGATTGCCGTCGATTTCAGGTCCATCGCATGCTTGCCAACCGCTTGCACTGCATCGGCGTGGAAAACTGCGCCAACTTGCTTCGCCATCTCAGCAAGCCTTTCCACGGGGAATATTGTGCCTGTCTCGTTGTTCGCCCACATGATCGAAACGATTGCGACGCGATGGGTAAGGGCGGTCCCGTAGGCATCAAGGTCGAGTCGGCCATGGTGGTCCACCGGGATCCTGTGCACTTTGACGCCTCGCGTCTTCTCAAGGTGTGCGCAGAGCGTCAGCGCGGCCGGATGCTCCACCGCCGAAGTCACTATTTCAGTGCGCCCGCGATCCATCTCAAGACCCGAAAGGATCGCTGTATTAACGCTTTCGGTGCCCCCCGAAGTTAAAGCGATCTCATGATCAAACTTTGCGCCGGTCAGCGCTTGCAACTGCCGCCGCGCCGTCTTGATCGCTGCTCTGGCGGCGCCGCCGCTGTCATGCATCGATGAAGCGTTGCCAAACTGATTTAAAAAGAATGGCAGCATCGCCTGAACAACTTCGGCATCGACTTGTGTTGATGCATTATTATCGAGATAAATAGGTTTCATTGGGTACCACTCAACGACCGATGTGACGCAAACCTTGCAGCCGCGGGCTCTCCCTTGGACGTTCGCATGCGATATGATTAGCCACAGGACTTGCCGCAGGCGCACTTCTCCAGTGGGTTAGGATGATCGAAGATAAAACCGAAGGAACCCGGATCCGTGACGAAATCCAAGGTCGAGCCGGCGATATGGGGTTGAGAGCCCGCATCCACAAACACCTTGACTCCATCCGTCTCAATAACAGCATCGCCCTCTCGGGAACCGCTCTCCAAGCCCACATGATATTTGATGCCGGCGCAGCCGTCCATTTGGACCGTGACGCGCAAGCCGGTCACATCGGGAGCCTGGGATATGGCGGCCTTCACTGCGGCGATTGCCATTTCGGTGAGCGTGATCATCGGATCGTTTCTCCTGGTTTCGAGATTTGTTGGCAATTCGACGATGCACTTAGCGTGCCAACCGAAAAACCCTTTTAACGCAGCGTCAAGCTGAGGCCGCTATGTCGCATTTCCAACACGGTCGAGACCGAACAACGCAAAGGTGCGGCTGGGATAGCGTGAACTCGAAGGAGCCATTCCTGGTTAGCGCTGGGTTTGTTCAGTCATCGACACGAATGTGTACGCCAGGCTTGGTAGGGGCGCATTCAGCGCACCAACCCAACGCAGAGCCACATCTTAAGAATTAGAGCACGAGCTTGTCGTGGAACGAAATTTAGGCTCTGCTCTCACAGAGCCGTCAGACGTTCGTTCCGCTGGTCAGGGGGTGGACTCGGTCTTGAGAGACTTCAGCGTTTCGAGAATGTTCTGTGGCGACGAGACCGCATAGGGATCGGTTTCGCAATTGTCCGAGAGGCCTTCTTCCACGAACCATTGTTCTATAAAACAATCGTTGATCACGGCAGCGTAGCGCCAGGAGCGGAGGCCAAAGCCCTGATTGTCCTTTGCGACTAACATCCCCATCTTGCGGGTGAATTCGCCCGAACCATCAGGGATTAGCTCGACCTTCTTCAGTCCAGACGCCTTGCCCCACGCATTCATCACGAATGCGTCGTTGACAGAGAGGCAGTAGACCGACTCGATTCCGTGCTTCTCAAATTCCTCATAGAGCTTATCAAAATCGGGCAATTGATAAGTTGAACAGGTCGGCGTGAAGGCGCCCGGGAGCGAAAATAAAATCGTGCGCCTACCGCTAAAATAATCTTCCGTAGTCTTGTTTTCCCAACGGTACGGATTTGGCCCCTCCACGGTCTCATCGCGAACACGTGTGCGAAAGGTAACGAAGGGAACCTTTTCTTCATCGTCATCAGCATTGCTCCTTTCCGGCTCTGGATTTGTTTTCGAGTCGGCTTGAGTGTCTTCAAGATTTCGCTGCCCAAAGGCCTCGAGAAAACTCACAATAGTCGGACCCGTAAGCGGCGTCGCCTCAACTGCTGTGCTCGGCTGTTAGGCGGCTTCGAACGGACTGCAAGCGCCGTGCCATTTGACATCGTGTCCGTAACGGCACTGCGTTGTTCTGCAGGATCAGGGATCTGGCGTGGCGCGTACTGAGTTTCCTTTCCCATCGGCTTAGCAAGCGCTGCCGGTATTTTTAGTCATGCCCTCTGCAGTTTGACGGCAGGCGCAGCTTTGGCACAATCAATGCAACGCGGCAGCGAGATCTCCGCGGCGCGAGCTCGACCATATACTTGACGCATTCCGTGCGATGGCAGTCTTGCAAAGCCAGAACGCCGTGAATTTGTTGTCAGCGTCTTAGTAACGGGGCGCCGCAACTTTTGGCGCAAAACCAGCACCCAACTTGTCGTTTTCTCGCGTCGGTGCCCATCCTGCCTGCAACGAGGAGCTTACCTAACCCTTGAAAACACCGCAAAAGCTTGATCCATCATCCTCTGTAAGCCCAACTGGCATGAATTTTGAAACACTATCCTCGAGCAGCATGCTGCCGCGCCGCAGATCATCTCGTGGCGACTTATGGAGCGAAGGAGGAAGCAACATGTCAAGCGTCACTCAGATCCGAAATTTGTCGAATAGGAGCGTGACCCTCCTAACCGATCGACCTGGTTTGCCACAATCATCGCAATCGGTGGATCTGAAGCAACCAATAGACTTGGACATGGACTTCGATCAGTACGTCTTTTCCTGCGTGCTCTTGCACGTGTTGGAAGAGATTGCGGCCGACGTGGCAACTGCGACCGAGGCAACCGGCCTTTCCCGTGCCGAACTGCGAGATATCCTTAACCGCTGTGTTCCCGCCACTGTTATGCAGGCGTTCGGCTTGGAAAACGTGCGCGAAGCCGAGCCTGGTGTGGAAGAGGAACTTCTGCGCGATCTGCTGCTCGCGCATGCTCGACACGGCGACCCAGCAAGCGCTTGTTTCGCCAAGATCATCGCCCGGCGCGCCTTGCGCCACGACCATCTGTGGCTGGAGCTTGGACTATCCGATAGGTCCGAACTTAGCCTCTTGCTTGCCATCCATTTTCCCACGCTAGCGGCCGGCAATACCAATCACATGAGGTGGAAAAAATATCTTTATCGCATGCTTTGCGAGGCCGAGGGTTCTTCGATGTGCACGGCCCCCAGTTGCCGAGAATGTAAGGAATATCAAAGCTGCTTTGTTCCTGAGAAAAGCGAACCACCGGGATGAGCGACTGGTTTGAATTAGGACTAGCTTAACGTTAGCTATTGGCCGCAACCACGCCTGGGCGTCGATTCGGCAAACGGCTTTGTAGACGGTTCACGCATATGGGGAATTCGGCAATGATCGTTGAGCATTCCGCGAAGATCCGCGGCAAGACACCGTTCCATCGACATCTCTACGTCCAAGTTCTTGCGGCAATCGCCACGGGTATCCTGCTCGGGCATTTCTACCCCGAAGTTGGCACGCAGATGAAGCCGCTCGGCGACGCCTTCATCAAGCTCGTGAAGATGATCATCGCGCCGGTCATCTTCCTGACCGTTGCAACTGGTATCGCCAGCATAAGCGATGTCGCCAAGGTCGGTCGCGTCGCCGCCAAGGCGATGGCCTACTTCTTGACCTTTTCGACGCTGGCGCTTGTCGTCGGCCTCGTGGTCGTGAATGTGGTGCAGCCCGGTGCGGGCATGCATATCGACGCGGCCTCGCTCGACATGAAAGCGATCGCCACCTACACGGCGAAGGCAACCGATCAGTCGGTGACCGGTTTCCTCATGCACATCATCCCGACGACGCTTGCCGGCGCCTTCGCCGAAGGCGACATCCTGCAAGTTCTCTTCATATCCGTTCTCTTTGGCATAGCCCTAGCTATGGTGGGCAAGAAGGCCGAGCCAGTCGTCGACTTCCTGCAAGCGCTGGCACTGCCGATCTTCCAGCTGGTGACGATCCTCATGAAAGCGGCACCAATCGGTGCCTTCGGCGCCATGGCCTTCACCATCGGCGAGTACGGCGTCGGCTCGATCGCCAACCTCGCAATGTTGGTCGGCACGTTCTATCTCACCTCATTCCTGTTCGTCTTCCTCGTGCTCGGTGCGGTGGCGCGTTATAACGGTTTCTCGATCGTCTCGCTCATCCGCTACATAAAGGAGGAGCTGCTGCTGGTACTGGGCACCTCGTCCTCAGAGGCTGCCCTTCCAGGCCTCATGGACAAGATGGAGAAGGCGGGCTGCAAGCGTTCGGTCGTTGGTCTCGTGATCCCGACCGGTTTTTCCTTTAACCTCGATGGCACCAACATCTATATGACGCTTGCGGCGCTCTTTATTGCCCAGGCGACCGACACACCGCTCTCCCTCGGCGACCAGGTCCTGCTGCTGTTCGTCGCCATGCTGAGTTCAAAGGGTGCCGCCGGCATAACCGGCGCCGGTTTCATCACGCTTGCCGCGACGCTCTCGGTCGTTCCGGCGGTGCCTGTCGCCGGTATGGCGCTGATCCTCGGCATCGACCGTTTCATGTCGGAATGCCGGGCAATTACTAATATTATCGGCAATGCCATTGCAACGCTCGTCGTGGCGAAGTGGGAAGGCGAGCTCGATCGAGCGCAGCTCTCGGCCGCGCTTGCCGGCGAGGTGCCGATCGAAATCATTCCGCCGGTGACCAAGCCGGCCAAGTAATGCCTCCCAGGGCCCGCACGGCAAGTGCGGTTTGGCGCGATCTGGTTTCCAGATCGCGCCTTTTTTGCGCCGATGGACGCGCCTTCCTGCCCTCGTTCGAAATGAAACCGGCACCTGCTTTTTGTTGCATCCGCGACACAGGCCAGTCGCCTCAGCCTCTCACTTTCCCAAGGCCTAAATAACTGAAAAGCGGTCATAAAAAGCATTTCTGCGGCCTAATTAGTCAGATTGGCATGAGATTTGAAACCTCACCATCACAAAGCGGCGAGCCACTACGGGCCTGCAGCTGTGTCACGGGTAGGCGCGATGGAGCAAAGAAAGAGGAAAATGTTGGAGTCTTATCCTGCATGGAAGAGGAAAATCTCACCGTTTCGATCCATTTTGGAGTGCGCTGCGATGCCGGTTTCGATCTTTTTGAACCGTGTTCCACGTCGCCGTCGGCCAGCGCGTGATCGGGCTTCTTTATCGCGCCATTCGAGCCTGAGAAAGTACCGCCGCTCGGTGAGTCCGCTCGCTGGCTGTTCGCTTGAGAGGCCGAAGCCCGCTGACGAGATTACCGATCCTCCCCCACCTGAAAACGACCCAGCTGATGAGTGGCGAGAGAAAGTAAAAACCGAGTGGATAGCATTTCCATTCCCAATCATATCCCGCCCCGATTTTGTGACGGATTTAACTGTTTACATCGCCTGTCATGTACCGGCGCCCCAATGGAACCCCTATACGCATCTGTCGCATCCATGGAGACCCCCTGCCTCGTATCCCCTTTGGCACGCGCGATGGACAAGGTACCCGGCTGATCCCGCGCCCGCGAGACCAGCGCCGGGCGCTGCATGACCTGCAAACCTTTTCTAGTCATCGCAGCATCTTTTTCCAAGCGCTCAGCGAATGTTGGTCAATGAACCCGCTCGAGCTAAATCCATCGGCCTATGGCATCCTTGGTGCCCTTTTAAATTCGCTGTTCTCGCTCGGGCGGGTGTGCGGCCCGCTCCGCATGCGGAGGCAATAATGCGTGGGAAGGTTGCCAACCAAGTCGGTGCCATCTGCTTTCGGGCCAATCCTGACAGGATCCTCGAAGTTCTTCTGATCACGACACGCGAAACGCACCGCTGGACCATCCCTAAGGGCTGGCCGATCCAGGGATTGCAGCCGCATGAAGTTGCGGAACGTGAAGCGTGGGAAGAAGCCGGCGTAAGAGGCAACGCCAAGAAGAAGCCATACGGGTACTACACATATTTGAAGAGGATAAAAAACAACCGCTCCATTCAGTGCGTCGTGCAAGCTCATCTCCTGCAGGTTAAGAAGGTTAGATTCACATTTCCTGAGTGTCGGGAACGCGTGCTAATCTGGCTGCCACCGACGGAGGCGTCTTCACGGGTTCCCGAACGGCAGCTGAAGAGCCTCATTTCCGGATTGGATGCCAAATTTAGCTCCGGCGATACCGGGAAATGAGATTGGCTCAGCATACCCTGACTGCGGATCGATACGCGCCTATAGATATGTTTTGCGTCTCCAAACCTCTGGTCAACGCGGCAACGGTGAAGACACTCCAAAGCGCAAAACTGGCGATAGCGTCGTGAGGTGACTCTATCAAAGAGCTTCAGTCGGTTTTGTCTGTGTCGCGACACAGCCTTTTTTATAACATCTTGATCATCCTGAGGCTAAGTCATTGAAGTCCTGCCCTTAAATCACTCCTCGTCTTGATCAGTGAGATTGGCATGAATTTGATGTCTTACTTCGCACCCGTCAAGGTGATGAGTCGGTGGGACAGAAGGAGAAAATAAAGTGCAGCGAGATTCCATTCCGGATCATGTTCCCTCCGCGTTGGTCAGCGACTTCAGTCTGTTCACATCGCCCGGTATGGCACCAACAGCGAACGGAGACCCGCACGCAGCTATTGCTCGGGTCCATGGAATGCCCCACATTTTCTATTCACCCTTTAACACGCGAGATGGACGGGGTACCTGGGTAATCACCCGCGCGCGCGACCAGCGCAAGGTGTTAGAGGATATCGAAACCTTTTCCAGCCATCGCAGCATCTTCTCCTCCGCACTCGGCGAAGACTGGCCAATGATCCCGCTCGAGCTCCAACCACCGGCCCATGGCATCTTTCGTGCACTCCTAGATCCGCTGTTCACCCCGAGGCGAGTGATGGCATTGGAGCGGAATGTCCGTAAGCAAGCGAGTGCGCTGATCGACCTGATCGCCCGAATGAGCACCAGCTGTGACGTCATGAAGGATTTCGCCATCCCATTCACAGTTGACGTTTACCTCGGTGTTATGGGGCTCTCGAACAGCCGATCCGACGTTCTTATTCGCTGGGTAAGCGACTTGCTCCACGGCAATGGCGTTAAGCGAACGGAGGCAGCCCAATCGATTGTGAATTTTATTGACGAAGTTGCAGCGATGCGTCGAAAGCAACCAGCTGCCGATTTCATGACGTTCGTCGTGCGTGCGCAGGTTGAAAGTCGCTCCCTGACCAACGAGGAAGTCCGCGGTATCGGCGTGCTTTTCTTAATTGCGGGACTAGACACGGTCGCGGCCGCCCTAGGCTTTGACCTAGCCTATCTCGCACGCAATCCTGAGGATCAGGAATTGCTACGGAGAGAGCCGGACCGGATCGCGCTCGCGGTTGAAGAACTGTTGCGCGCCTATTCAACCGTTCAGATTATTCGTGTGGCTACGAAAGATGTCGACTTTGAAGGTGTATCGATCCGTAAGGGAGACCTCGTTTCCTGCGCCACGATGATTGCTAACCGCGACCCCGCCGAATTTAAGTGCCCTGATACGATCGACCTGACACGACAGGGCAACCGCCACATAGCGTTTGGCTATGGTCCTCATCTTTGCCTCGGGGCAAATCTTGCCCGGCGGGAGATTGCTATAGGGGTCCATGAATGGCTGGCGCGAATCCCCACCTTTCGGATCAAGGAAGGTACGGGGCGATGTCACGTTATTTGATCAAGGTCGGAACAAGGCGCTTGTGTGAGACGTCAGGCGGTTGCGCCGGTCACGGCTTTCCACTGCGCCATTGCGCGGATCCGATGGATGTGGATGGCGAGGGCTGAGTTTTTCTGGTGCGGGGGGACGAA
>NZ_FWER01000069.1 GCF_900169785.1 Rhizobium sullae | reverse complement strand
GGGAGCGGCAGTACTCCATCGCTGACCACCAGCACGTCAATCTCGCCGATCCGCACCGCGTAGCGCGACGGAACCAACTCTTCGGGTACCGACCTGGCGGGTTGTGGGGTAATGTCCAGATTCATGTCTGTCTCCTGTGTTTAATGGTCGCCGCCTTACACAAGGCATCAATGACGCTATGTCGGGGGGTGTTCGCGGTAAATTGAGTCGAGGAGTAGGGTGAGCCATACCACGGTATAGGTCTTGTCATACGGTTCGTGTCATTAACCGGAACGGACGCCGGCGAGAGCGCCGCGGACGGAGATGACAATGGCTGAAGTCGCATTAAATTATACGATCGATTTTGTCGTCCTGTGCCTGAAGACAGGGGCAGTTAGAAAGGCATTTGTGAAACTGATCGTTGGCAATGCCGTCGGCGGGTAGCGAGAAGTGGAACCGGGCACCGCCTTGCGGATGGTTCGAAGCGGTTATCTCCCCACCACCAATACGTAGACCGGACGATCTCGCACTGCTCGCGGAGGGATTGCGAAAGGCAGGGCTGCCAGACTAGATCGCGAAAGTTGAGCTGCCGATTGCGAAAGGTCAGACTTCCAATCTGCGCCTTTTGCTTCTGCGCTGCGAGATCCCAACTGCTAGTGCATTCATGGCAAAGTTCGCCAGTTGCCATCTGTGATACCGCGATTTGATCGTAGGTTGATGAATGCGTCAAATCACTTGCACCACGGATTTGAAGTTTGCCACGCCTTCGTTTTTTACAGTGAAGGCATTTTTTTGTCGCGAAAACGACTCCTTGCGTCCGGTCGCCACAGTCGCGTCGCGTATTCCTAGACTTGAGGATGGCTTGGCTAAACCCGGCGACTAGAACGCTACGCCCCATGCACGATAGAATGAATGTGCCGCTCCCGTCATTATCTGAATCTGAAGCGATCGAAATGATCTGAAAATTCACGTTATGAGGGACATCCGATATGAAAATTGTTGTGATTGGCGGGACCGGCCTTATCGGGTCAAAGACAGTTGCACGGTTGCGGGCCAAGGGACACGATGTACTGGCTGCCTCACCAAATTCCGGGGTCAATACGATCACCGGAGAAGGTCTTGATGAAGCGCTAGCAAGTTGCGACGTCGTGCTTGATCTCGCCAACTCGCCTTCTTTCGAAGACGAGGCGGTTCTCGAATTCTTCAAAACGGCGGGCCACAATCTGCTGGCTGCCGAGGCAAAGGCCGGCGTCAAGCATCACATTGCTCTTTCCATCGTAGGAACAGAGCGGCTTCCGGAAAGCGGCTATATGAGGGCCAAACTTGTTCAGGAGCAACTCGTCAAGGCCTCCCCGATCCCTTACACAATCGTCCATTCCACGCAGTTCTTCGAATTCCTCAAGGGCATTGCCGATGCAGCAACAGTGGGTACCGTTGCTCGCCTTTCTCCTGCATCTTTCCAGCCTATCGCATCCGACGATGTAGCTGACGTCATGGCCGACGTCGTTCTCGGCAAGCCGCTCAACGGAACAATCGAGATTGCTGGACCCGAGCGCGCTCCCATGAACGAGATCATTGCGCGGTATCTCAAAGCAAACAATGATCCCCGGACTGTCGAGGCAGATGTTCATGCTCGTTATTTCGGCACCGAACTGAATGACCAGTCTCTTGTGCCTGGGGAAGGCGCACGGCTCGGCAGGATCGACTTCGAAGAATGGTTCCGGCAATCCCGGCAACCGAAGTGAACCCATCAGCGAAACCCTGGCCAAGTGAACATTGGCCTCGGCACATTCGAGATCGAACGCGCTTTGCGTCACGCACAGATGCATTCAAAACCAAAAGGATTACGACAATGAGATCAGTTTTGTTAACACTGGTTGTGTCAGCAACTGTTGGCCTTCTGGGCACTTTCGCAGCTGCCACTGAGGATGGTGCAATCGTGACACCGCTCATGCAAAAAGACCTGCCAAATTATCCTGGCAAGGAGGGGCTGATGATATCAGTTAAGTACGAGCCGGGCGGCTCTTCGCCTATTCACAAACACGATGCAAACGCATTCGTCTACGTTCTCGAAGGCTCGATCGTGATGCAGGTGAAAGGTGAAAAAGAAGTCACCTTGTCGCCAGGGGAGACTTACTATGAAGGTCCTTCCGACATTCACTTGGTCAGTCGCAACGCGAGTACGTCCAAACCGGCGAAATTTATCGTTGTGCTGCTGAAGAACAAGGACGCTCCGGTCGTCATGCCGGTCGAGTGATCTTCCGTGCGACACAAAACCATGCGGCCTTGTTTTTGTTCATGGGTTGGAAGGAGGCGCCGCTTTTTCGGCCGCCGGAGGAATGGTCGCAGCCTTTGCTCGCTGCGACCGGGCTAAAACCGACGCACCGAAATAATCAAGGGGAGCAAGTTGATGAAAATAACGGTTATGGGTGCGAGCGGACTTATCGGAGCGCCACTCGTTCAGAATCTTCAACGCAGAGGTATCGAGGTAATCCCTGCATCTCCGTCTTTCGGAGTTGATAGTGTCACGGGCGAAGGCCTTGAAGCCGCTGTGGCTGGAGCGGACGTTGTCATCGACGTTACCAATGCCGCGTCATTTGGCGATAATTCTGCCTTGGCTTTTTTTAAAACCTCCACCAGGAATCTTCTTGCTGCTTCCGTTGATGCAGGCGTGGGACACTATTTGGCGCTCTCCGTGGTGGGAACGCCTCGCCTGGTCGAGAGTGACTATTTCCGGGCAAAGATGGTACAGGAGAATCTTATCCGAGCGTCGCGAAAACCCTATACTATTCTCCATTCTACGCAGTTTTTCGAGTTCATAGGCGGTGTGATTGATATGGGTGCAAATGGCGGTGGATTCCGGCTTCCATCAGCCTCGATACAGCCCATATCCGCGGCTGATGTCAGCGATGTATTGGCGGAACTGGCGCTAGGTGCCGCAAGCAATGACACAGTGGAGATTGCCGGACCGGAGCGGTTTGGTCTTGACGAGATTGCCCGTATGCACTTGGCAGCAAATGAAGACCGACGCCAGGTCATTAGCGATGACAAAGCGTCTTACTATGGTGTCGAACTAAATGACGACACTCTCCTGCCTGGCCAGGGGGCACGTACGTCTTCACGACGGTATTTGGACTGGCTGTTTCTGAAAATGGCCGGTTAGGCAGCGACCCGGTTGCTGCTCGAGAGCCACTTCCAGATGGTTCATTTGGGGATCGCAGGCGTTCGCGCAGCACATTATGCCCTAGGATGACCGAAAACAGGAATTTAGCGCAAACGAGATTCTCGATGCGTCTGAGACCGCGCTTCACATTCCATGGACAAAGCATCCCTTGCTATTTTCCAGGGGAATCGCCTTCGCCAGATGGTGTGCGTTCACGGGTTGATTTGCTCCGCCAACCGGCTGTTCAAACCCGGCTGCAATCGCAGGCCGAGAATACCGAACCAATGCGATTGCACGCGGCCAACACCAGCCGGGACGCGACCTTGGTGAAGGCGGAGAAGGGTGCCGAGAACACTGAAGTCCTGGAGCACTCCTGACCTATTGCGGCGGCCCCCACGGGTGCATCTCGGCATCACCGGCAACGTTCCTTGGAACGATACTGCACCGGTCCTCGAATATGTTGACAATTATAGTCATGTTATCTAACACCCCTGAAACCAGCCGAGCATAGTGCTTATTTGGTTCACGCATGAGAGGGGCTGTATATGGAACTGCGTCTTGGACTGCTCGCTGTTTTGCTGGCGACGGCAAGCCGCGCTGCACTGGCGCAAGATGCCACGGCGTTGGAGCGCATCGAAGTCAAGGCGGGGTCTTCGACATCGACGATCGGCACGGCTCCGGAAGAATATCCGGGCGGACAGGTGGCACGTGGCGGTCGCGTTGGGTTGCTCGGCAACCGAGACTTCGTCGACACGCCGTTCAACATCACTAGCTACACCGCAGAGACGATCGAAAATCAAGGCGCCCAGACGGTGGCCGATGTTGTGGCCAATGATCCATCGGTGAGAAGCACCCATGCGTCAGGCGGCATGCTCGACTCCTTCTACGTCAGGGGCTTCCCGCTCAACGAGGGGAACTTCGGTGAAATCGCCTTCGATGGCGTATTTGGTGTCGCTCCGACTTACCGGCAGTTCACGGACTATGCAGAGCGTGTGGAGGTGCTCAAGGGGCCAACGGCGCTTCTTTATGGCATCTCGCCGAACAGCAGCGTCGGCGGCACCATCAATATCGTGCCGAAGCGCGCTTCAGACGTCGACTTGACACGGGTGACAACCGACTATGCTTCGGATCTCTACGGCGGAATCCATCTGGATCTCAGCCGCCGTTTCGGCGAGGAACGCCAGTTCGGCGCGCGCTTCAACGGCAGTTTTCACGGTGGTGACACGCCGATCGGCAATCAGTCGCGCGACATCGCGGTCGGCGCTCTGGCGCTCGACTACGAGGGCGAAGATCTGAGGGCAACGCTCGACATCATCGGCCAGCGCGAAGACTTCGACGCTCCGCAGCGTCCGTTCTTTCCGATGGCTGGAATCGAAATTCCAGACGCGCCAGATAGCCGCTCAAATGTTCAGGAACCGTGGGAGTGGTCGAAGAGCGAGGATCTGTCCTGGCTGGGGCGAGTCGAATACGATCTTAGCGACACCGTGACGGTGTTTGGTGCAGTTGGCGGCGGCAACTCGCGCGTCGAGCGCCTCTTCGGCACGCCAACCATTCTCAATTCCGCCGGCGACGTCAGCATTACGCCGCAGAATTTCATTTTCGATGTCGACCGGCTCACGGCCGAGACAGGCATAAGGGCTGAGTTCGACACGGAGGCCGTGGAACACACCGTCACGTTCCAGGTCAGCGGTCTCCAGCAGACCCTCGACAGAGGCTCGAACTCAGGTACCCCGCAGCTAACCAACCTCTTTGATCCGCTTCCCCGCCCCGAACAGGACGTGCCGCAACCGAGCCACGTGCCGAAGGTGTCGGAGAACACGTTCTACGGTTTTGCTCTCTCCGACACGATGTCGATGCTTGACGAGCGTGTGCAGTTGACGCTGGGTGGGCGCTGGCAGCATATCGATACCGAAAACTTCAGCCCGGTCACGGGCGACGTCACCACCTCTTCCGATGAGAGCGCATTGACCCCACTGGTCGGGATCGTCTTCAAGCCGTGGGAGAACGTCGCCCTCTACGCCAACTATGTCGAAGGCCTGAGCGTCGGCGACACCGCTCCCACGACAGCCGTCAATGCCGGCGAGACGCTCGCTCCCTATCGGTCCAAACAATACGAGATAGGCACCAAGGTCGACCTCGGACGAGTGGCAGTCACCGTCAGCGCGTTCCAGATCGAAAAACCCTTCGGTCAGCTTGAAACGCGCGGCAGTGACCTCGTCTTCATCGAGGGCGGTGAGCAGCGCAACCGCGGCGTGGAGCTCAATATTTTCGGTGAAGTGACGCCCGATGTCCGGGTGCTTGGCGGCGTGACCTTCATCCATGGCGAGTTGACGAAAACGAATAGCGCAACGACCCAGGGGAATACCCCGATTGGCGTTCCGTCGGTGCAGGTCAACTTGGGAGCGGAGTGGGATACGCCCTTCATGCCCGGGCTGACGCTCGCCGGCAATGTCATCCACACGGACGAGCAGTTCGTCAACACGGCGAACACGCAGAAAATTCCCTCATGGACGCGCCTTGACCTCGGGGCCAGATATCACACCGAAATCAACCAAAAGCCCGTCACGTTCCGCGCCGAAGTCGAGAACGTCTTCGACCTCGATTACTGGTCCGGTGTTGCGAGCTTCGGCACGATTTCGCAGGGAGCACCGCTGACTGTGAAGGTCTCGATGACAACTGACTTCTAGTCGAGGGGGCGGGCGCCGGATCGACGGACGAACCGCCTCAGTGATGTGCAGGAAAGCGCTGACCATAGGTCGGCACTTCTTCTGTTTGCTCGGTTGACCGGGCCCAATAGAAAAGAGCGATCTTAGCCAACCAGCGAATTGTCGCTAAGAGAAGCAATCTTCGTTTCAGCTCGCGTCGCGGATAAAGGAGAGGGAAGAGGAGGCTCTCCTTTATCCGAGCCTCGCCCGTTGCAAGCAAATTGCGTGGCGGAGTCCTGTTAATTCGCGCTGTCAGAAAGGCTGACGGCATAGCCCGGCCGATACGGGATGGGCAGGAAGCGTCGGTGATACTCCGCAAATGTCGCGTCCGGATCAAGGTCGGCAAACAGATCCGGATGGAACCATTTCGCTAATTGCTGGACAGCAATGAACTCGTAGGGGCTGTTGTAGAACTGGTGCCAGATGCCATGGAAGTTCCGCGTCTTCTGCGCGGCGATGCCGGTATAGGCGCTACGAGTGGTGAACCATTCGAGCTTCTTGAGGGTCACCTTGGGATCGGCGCCCGGGCCAAGCGGGATCCACTTGCCCCCTGGCACATAGGCTTCCCAGTCGGCGCTCGTGACCACCACCTGCTCGGGATCGGCGGCGATCACCTGCTCAGGGTTCAGCTGTCCGAAGGTGGAGGGAAGCAAATCACTGCCGATATTATGCCCGCCGGCAAGTTCGACATATTTGCCGAAGTTTTCCGCACCGAATGACAGGCAGCAATCATCTGCATAGCCGCCGATCCGTTCGACGAACACTCTCGGGCGTTGCGGCTCGACGCGAGCAAGCACATCGGTGACGCGGGCCATGGCCTGATGGCGGAAAGCAATGATTTCTTCCGCGCGGTTCTCACGCCCCATGATCTTGCCAAGGAGGCGAATGGTCGGTTCGGTGTTCTTCAAAGGATAGTGACGAAAGTCGATATAGAGGACCGGAATCTTCAGCTCCGCCAGCTTCTCGATATATTTGACGTCCTCGTTGGCACTCATCGCCTCGAGATTAAGCAAGACCACATCGGGCTTCTGGACGATCGTCGATTCAATATCGATCAGCCCGTTCTCCTTTCCCACGAAGGCTGGAAGCGTTGCCAGTCTGGGAAAGGCCTGGAGATATTGGGCATAGGTGGCTGGATCGGCCTCGATCAGATCATTGCGCCATGCAACGATGCGGGCCAATGGGTCTTCCGTCTCGAGCGAGGCGATGAGATAAAGCTGCCGCCCCTCTCCAAGGAGAATGCGCTTGACCGGCGCATTCACCGTCACCTGGCGGCCGGCAATGTCGGTGACGGTGATCGGGGTTTGCGCTGACGACTGTTCCTCGGCGAATGTCATCGCTGGGTCTAGCGCCATCAAGACAAGAGTGGCGATGATCGCACGCAACATTGAACGTTTCCTCCTCACGAAAATTCTCCTTAACCCGATGATCGACGTGATTTGAGCCATAAGCCAAGAGCTCCTAAAAAAGATAGGCCGTAAAGGCTTGCAACGAGCGGGAACGCGACTTCGAGACCGAACAATTGCGTGGCAACGACGCCAGCGATGATACCGGCGACGGAGGCAACCTGCTGGCAGGTCTGCGCGAGCCCCAGGACATCGGTCTGGGGAGAGAAGGCAGTATTCCATTCGGTCCGGCCTCGCGCTCGCTCTTTTACATCGCATTCATAATCTTGAGTCTTTAACTCAAGATTATTGTCGCTATAGCCAGCCATGATTGTGGCGTCAATAGTGTCCTCAATGATCGATTGCTTCGAGCGTTGGGAAGTACCGACGGCGTTGATGGTTTTTCAACGTAGCGGCAATCCTGCATCCAAAACGAGACAGGTGCGCTCGTGATGGTTGAGAAAAAAGAGAACTGAAGATGGTGCGAGGCTCCGATTTTCGGATCGGGTGAGCGATTGTCTGGAACAAGGAAGAATCTAACCGCGCTCGCGCCTGTGACGTGCCGCAAAACTGGTCGAAAGCTCGAGCATGTCACCCCGTAGCGGCGGACGGCATTGCCTACCATGGCCGCCACGACGATACCGAGCAATGCTTTGCGCTGCTTGAACGGGCAGTATTCGCCATGTCTCCGGTGGAGCGCCGAATCGATCTCGATGCGAACGGGCTCTGGCAGGTGGCGGACGTTTATAAGGTCGAATTGGCTCCCGACCGGACGCTCTATGCGGCCCGCCGCCGGTCACCGTCAAAAACCGGCTAGGTCAATTGGTAGGCTCGGCACGCAGTAGATGTTGGGGCGGTGGACGAAATCCGAACCGAGAAGCGTGAGCCATGATTGCCACCGGGCCTCGCCCCTTCTCCCTTGCCGCGGCGCGCCCTGTAGTTCGGCCTGACTGAGGGCTCCGGTCGAGCTCCTCAAAGAGATACGTCTGGGTCGACGGGCGTGTCTCAACGCATTTCCGGCCGCGATCAGATTGACTAAGGATCACATAGGTTCGGGGGTCGGGGAATCTCTCTCTCCGCGCCGTCAAGGCGCTTGACTCGAACTGCCGCTCGCTGTATTTAACCAATAAGATAATTAACTAATTGGTTTTCCGATGACCTCGCAGGATCGGCTTAGCCTCACCTTATCGGCTCTCGCCGACCCGACCAGGCGTGCGATCCTGGCTCGGCTCGCCCGCGGCAAGGCAACGGCGTCGGAACTGGCGGAGCCATTCGAAATGAGCTTTCCGGCGGTTTCCAAGCACCTCAAGGTGCTGGAGCGGGCAGGGCTGGTGGAGCAAGGTCGCAACGCACAGTTCCGTCCGCGCCGGCTCAAACCGGAGCCCCTGCGCGATGTCGCGGGCTGGCTCGAAACCTATCGCTGTCTCTGGGAGGAGCGGTTCGACCGCCTCGGCGCGTATCTGAAAGAAGTTCAGCATGGAGAAGAAAAATGAACGCACTGCCGAAAGCCGAAGCCCGGCCCGAGCTCACCATACGCCGCACCTTCGACGCGCCACGATCGCTGGTCTTTAGAATGTGGACCGATGGCGAGCATCTCAAGCGCTGGTGCTGCCCGACCGGCTTCACCATCCCCTTTTCCGAAGGCGATATCAGGCCGGGCGGCACATTCCGCACCTGCATGCGCTCGCCGCAGGGCGAGGACAACTGGCTCGGCGGAACCTACACGGAAATCGTGCCCGACGAGAAGATTGTCTTCACCCATGCCTGGCAGAACGAAGCGGGCGATTCGGAACACGAGACGGTTGTAACCATCACTTTGGCCGATACCGATGACGGCAAGACGCGGCTCACGCTGCACCAAGCCTTCTTCCTCAGCGAAGCCTCGCGTGATGGCCATCTGGGAGGCTGGAACGAGACGCTCAACCAACTCGGAAGGTATCTCGAGCAATGAAACTCTATCTCACACCGGGCGCCTGCAGCCTGGCTGACCATATCGCGCTGACCGAGGCCGGCATTCAGGTCGAGACTGTCAAGGTCGATCTCAGCACGCGGCGCACCGAGCACGGCGAAGATTACACCGCAGTCAATCCGAAAGGCTATGTGCCGGCCCTTGTCTTCGACGACGGCGAGGTGCTGACTGAGAACGTCGCGATCATGGATTGGGTGGCCGGCCAGGCGCCGCACCTCGCGCCCGACGGCCCGCTTGGTCGGTCGCGCAACGTCGAAATGCTGGCCTTCCTCGCCACGGAAATCCATCGGCCATTCATGCGTTCGATGTTCTCACCGGCGGACGCCGAAAAGCAGGCTGCGCGCGAGGCGATCGCCGGGCGGCTGGCGCTGATGAGTCAGCGACTGAAGGATGAATACCTGTTCGGCGACGCCTTCAGTACCGCCGACGCGCTGTTTTATGTAATGGTTCGCTGGGCGCGCGATTCCGGACTGAAAATTCCGGATCGTCTCGTCGGCTATGCCGAACGGGTTGAGGCACGCCCGGCGGTGCAACGGACGCTATGCGCCGAAGGGCTGGCATAGCGAGCGATCAAACGGCCAACGAAAAGGGTTGAGAAGATCGCAACGACGACCCGCGAGCAGGGCAAGCTCATCATCGCCGACAGCTTCCGTCAAGCGGAACTGGCAGAATTTCTTCCGCTCTTTGTCGAATCACGGGCTCCAACTTCGACTAACATAGAACGACACCATGGAGGAACCGGATGCGCTACCTTTGTCTCTTCTACATTGATCAAAACCTTGCTGACGCCGCCAGCAAGGAGGAATGGGCCGAGATCGACCGGGAGTCCTTGGCTTTCAATGACGAGCTCAAACGATCAGGCCACTATCTCGCCTCCAATGCCCTTGCCGATCCAAGGACCGCAAAGACATTGCGCGTTCGTGCCGGCAAGGCGAGTTGGACCGATGGGCCTTTCGCAGAGACTAAGGAGCATCTGGGAGGCTTCCTGCTCATTGAAGCGAAGAATCTTGCCGAGGCGACGGAGATCGCGGAGCGGGACTCGCTCGCTCGGATGGGGGCGATCGAAGTGCGCGAGACCGCCGGTTTTTAGCTCCGAATGTGTTTCGGCATAGCGTTTGACCCCCAACCCGACAGCATGCCAAATTCTGCAAGTCGAACAAATGAGATATCCTGCCTCCACCAGGGTCAATGTTCTGCGCTGAAAGGGGTGAAGTTCCGTGCGTATTCACAGCCTAAATTGCTCTGATGGCAAGGGTCCAAGTCGCAGCGCGTCGGGTGCGGCACTTCGCGGGAGGACGAGCGGATGCACCTGACATGAGTACGACTCCTCGCCGCACTACCACTGGCCTGCGCCAATTTCTGAATCTCGAGCAGCAGCGCGATTGGATAGAAGGCAAGACGAACTTGCGCGACGCCGAAGAGCGCTCGGAGTCCCTCGAACAACGGTTCAAGTACGTCGCGCGGTTTCAAAAGCTGCTTCACCGCCCGCAGGTACAAGAAGTTCTGGAGATTCTCAGACTCTACGGCCAAAACTGCATTCCCCTCCCGCGCAAGACCGAGCGTCACTACTGGTCGGTTTCTTGTCTGCCGTCGACCTCCGACAAGCCGCTTGTCCGCGTCAATGCGAGCTGGATGGAGCTTTTCACGCTCTATGTGGACGGCGAGGGCATCCGTGCGAGATTCTTGGTGCATCTTTCGGATTTCACCACGGACCATTCACAGGTGCAGGACCACGTGGACGAACCTTTTCTCGAACACTGCGTCACGACGCCAGAAGACGTCGGCTATTTCTTCCCGCGCGGCGAGGACATTTTCGGCATCAATGTGCGGGGCTCCGCCTCGATCCGCAAATTCCTCGCGACCCGCCGCGTGTTGCGCGCCATTCGGACTTTCAATTTGACGCATATGAACCGAGGTCGGAACGCCTACCATGCGAGCCACTGCTACAGCTTGGCGGATCACATGCTGGAAGGTTGACCGGCTCTGCGATGCTCGCCGCTCTGGCGAGGTTGTCGAGCCGCCCCGACGTCGCGGCCGCGATCCGCTACGCGCTGGCTCCGGAGACGGGCTGACCCGGTCCAGCAGTCCGGCCACCGCCTCGCGGACAAGGGGCGGGGACGCTTTCGGAATCATCCAGATAGGCACTTTCCAGTAGGCCGTCCGATACCTCGCCGATTTCAACGTAAGCGTAGGTCTGACTGCCGAGCCGCTCGGCGACTGCAACTTCACCGGAAAACCATGCGTCTTCAGGGGAGCAGGCGACCAGATCTTCCGGACGGATCCCGAACGTCACCGACGTAGCAACGCTGCGTTCGCCGGCGACTGCCGCCACGTCGATGGAGCGCCCGAGAAGACTTAGCCGGTTGGCTTCCGCCCACGAGGCAACGAACGTGTTCAGGTGGGACTGCCGAGGAAGCGGGCAACGAAAAGGCTCGCTGGTTTGCGGTAGAGATCCAAAGGCTTGCCGATCTGTTTCCACCACGCCGGCATTCATGACCACGACCCGGTATGCAAGCGTCATGGCTTCAACCTGGTCATGCGTGACATAAACGGTGGTCGCTTTCATCCGGTTGTGAAGCTTGGCGATCTCAAGGCTCATCTCGACACGCAGCTGGCTGGCTTCCCAACCGTTTCGGATCAGCTACTGGAAGGGTGCTTGCGAAGGTATGTGAACGACCTTTTGGCAATCGCATCGAACTCATGCAGATCGTCCATGCCTAGTCCGAATTTTCAGACAATCTGCAGGGAGTTGCGAGACACAAAATTACGAGACCTTTGCGCAAAAACTGGTAGAGGTCGAGGCCATTCCTTTTCAGCGTACACGGCTCATGACATCCTCCATCAGTTTTCGCGAACGCATTGCCCTCTATGCCCTTCTGACCTCGCTGACGTCCCTCAGCATCGACGCGCTCCTGCCAGGTTTGCGCCAGATCGGAGAGGAGGTCGCTGTCGCACCGCCGCTATCCACGCAGCACATCATATCGCTCTTCATCTTCGGCATGGCGTTCGGGGAAATGCTCTTGGGGCCACTGTCGGATACGATGGGGCGCAAGAAAGCGCTCATGCTCGGCCTCGGCGTTTATGCGGTTGGAACCATCATTGCCATGTTTGCCGGATCGCTCGAAATGGTGATCCTTGGCCGATTCCTTCAGGGCGTAGGTGTGTCTGGCCCAAAGATCGCAACGCGCGCCATGATCCGCGATCAATTCGAGGGTGACGCGATGGCGCGCGTCATGTCTTTCATGTTCACGCTCTTCATCGTGGTGCCGATGCTGGCCCCCGCCTTGGCACAGGGTGTGATCTCGCTTGCCGGGTGGCGCAGCGTCTTCGGCATCTATCTCGTGATCGCGGTACTGCTCGGCCTGTGGCTGGCTATGCGACACCCGGAAACCCTACCAGCTGACAGACGCATTGCATTCCGGCCGAAACTTCTGTTCAGAACTGGCCGACGCATCCTGTCGAAGCGCCGCGTCACCTTACTGATCGTCTCCACCGGGATCGTGTTCGGGGCGCAGCTCCTCTATCTCAGCACGGCGGCCGACTTGTTTCTTGACACCTATGGGATCAAGGAAACGTTCCCATTTTACTTCGCAGTCCTGGCGGCAGGGATAGGACTCGCCTCGTTTCTCAATGCGAAATTCGTGCAGCGGTTCGGCATGGAAGCCATGGCGCGTGCCGCTTTCATCGGATTGGCATCGGTCGGCCTTCAAATGCTGTTCCCGTCGATTTTATGGGACGGTCGCCTGCCTCTTGTCGCCCTGATGATGTTCGGGTTCTTGGCCTTCTTTGCCATAGGGATACTATTCGGCAATCTCAATGCCATGGCGATGCGCTCTCTCGGCGAGGTTGCGGGCCTGGGCGCATCGTTGATCGCGTCGGGATCGAGCCTCATTGCCACCCTATTCGCTATCGGAATAGGTAGCTTCTATGATGGTACGACCATGATTTTGGCAGTAGGTTTTTCTATCGCCGGCGTCAGCTCGCTAGTTCTGGTGGAACTGGCGGTACGAGGTGACGCCTCGCCAGTCGAAGCGGCTCGATAAGCAAACCTCGCCCCGACAGTACGGACTTGCGTTAACGAGCAAGTCGTAGCGGATCCCGGCGATATCACAGGCTTCGTCGTCATCTGGATCGACCGGATTGTCTCTACGCAGTCTCACCGAGCTTCGGCAGAACCAGATCGCCGACGGTGTAGGTGTGAAACTCACTGGTTGAGACCGTGTCGAGTTTGCGGAATTTCTCGACGAATGCCGGGTCCGAGAAGAACTCGTCGACATTGCCTGCTCCTGCGGCCACCTTCGCGTCAGCTTTCCACTCACTGGCATGCTGCTGATGCCGGTTATCTCGGCATTCATGCGCACCTATCCCGAGATCACGGTGGATCTGGACTTCACCGATCGTCTGGTTGATGTGATCGAGGAGGGCTTCGACGCTGTCGTCCGGACCGGTGAAGTGCGCGATACCCGCCTGATGAGCCGCAAGCTTGGCACCTTTCGCCACAGGATCGTCGCGTCGAAAGAGTATCTGGAAGCAGAGGGCATGCCTAAGGTTCCCGAAGATCTGCTTCGGCACACGTGCCTGCATCACCGATATGCAAACACTGGCAAGCTCGAACCGTGGCCCCTCGTCAAAGATGGTAAAGAGCTGCGTCTTTCTCTGCCGACGACGGCCGTCGCGAGCACCCTTGAGCCTCTGATCCACCTCGCCGAAAACGGCTTCGGCATAACCTGTCTTCCCAATTTCGCTGTTGCTGCGCAAATTGAGGACCGACGTCTTTTTTCGCTGCTCGATGATTTTACTGCGGAAGCGGGCGTGTTCCGCGTGCTCTGGCCCACGAGCCGCTATCTGTCGCCGAAGATCCGCGTGTTCGTCGATTTCATGGCCAATAACCTATTCGCCAGTTAGCGTTAGCGAGTGCGCCGTTCCTTCAGCGGCAGCTGCCAGGTGAAGTGAAGTAAGCATCTGAATATACGCGGAAGTTTGACCCTTTCGGCGCAGAACATTGACACTGGCGGAGGCAGGATATCTCATTTGTTTGGCATCGGCTTGCGGCGCATCGCCCTTCTGGCCGGCGGTCAATGTGAAGCGGACCGGGAAGCCGAGACCACGCACAAAACATTTGGATCTTCGTGCACAGACCGCGACGAGAACAGCCAAGGGCCTGATCTTCAGACCCTTTTTTGTACCCGCGGCGTGCTGATGGGCGCGGATGATGGTGGAATCGACGATCAGGTATTCGAAGTCCGGATCGTCCGACATTGCCGCGAACATGCGCCACCAGATGCCCTTCTGGCTCCAGCGGCTGAAACGGCGCAAGACACTGTTCCACTCGCCGAACCCAACTCGCTAATGGCTGCGATTCTGCTCAAGACTATGGATATGAACTGGTCCCAAATGGAGCGGACGGCCGTTGGTCCCCTGGCTACGGGTGACGATATAAGACGATCCATCAAAAGTTCGTCTGACCCCATCAACCGACGCGTCGTGCTACGGAAAATCACAACACCGCGTGACTTGAAATTTCAGGTATGCGCGGTCGAATTCCGAAATTCCGAGCACGCATATGGACCTCTCGAAGATCAAGACGCTGATCGACTTTGTCGGACGATCGAACATTAACGAGCTGACCGTGACGGAGAAGGATGTGACGGTTCGGATTTTCCGCACGTCGCAGGGTCAGGAGGCTGCTTCCGGGCCCAGGCAAAAGGCGGGATCGACGATAAGCCTTGCCCAGGATGCCGGTTTCGACACGCCTTCGAGACCTGAGAAAGCGTCCTATGCGGTGAAGGCGCCCGTCTTCGGCGTTCTGCACCGCACCCCTGCGCCTGGGGAGCCGCCATTCGTCGCGATCGGTGACGAGGTGGAGGAGGGGCAGACCCTTTTCATCATCGAGGCAATGAAGGTTTTCAACAAGATCGCCGCGCCGCGGTCAGGGCGCATCGCGCACCTTACCGAAATCGACGACGGCGAGGTCGAGACCGGCGACCTGCTCGCGGAGATTGCCTGATGTCAGAGACGCCTCAACAGTCCGCAGCCGGCCGCTTCGACACCGTTCTGATCGCCAACCGCGGCGAGATCGCAGCTCGGATTCAGCGCGCCTGTCGCGAGCTCGGTCTCAAGACGGTCGCCATTTGTTCCGAGGCGGACAGGAAAGCACCTTACGGCAGCACCGCAGACAGCTTTCTGTGCATCGGCCCGTCGAGTGCTGCCAAGAGCTATCTCAATCAGGATGCCATCCTTCTGGCTGCGCGCCTGTCCGATGCCGGGGCCATCCATCCGGGTTACGGTTTTCTATCGGAAAACGCCGCCTTCGCCGATGCCGTCCAAAAGGCCGGATTGGTCTTCATTGGTCCAACCGCTTCATCGATTGCAATCATGGGCGACAAGATCTCGGCAAAGCGGGCGATGATGGCGGCCGGCGTCCCCTGCGTTCCCGGTCCGGATACCGCGTTGCCTGATGACCCCGTCTCGGTCGAGCGCGTAGCGCTCGAGATCGGATATCCAGTCATCATCAAGGCAGCCGGCGGCGGTGGTGGACGCGGCATGCGCGTCGTGCCAAGGGGGGATTTGCTCCATGAAGCAGTTGCGCTGACGCGGGAAGAGGCCCGCAAGGCCTTCGGCTCACCTTCGCTCTACATGGAGAAATTCCTCCAGCATCCGCGTCACATCGAGATACAGGTTATTTGCGACGATCACGGCAATGCCGTGTGGCTGGGACACCGGGATTGCTCGATGCAGCGCCGCCATCAGAAAGTGGTGGAGGAGGCGCCGGCGGCGGGAATCGCGCGCGACATCATCCAGCCGGTCGGCATGGCTTGCGTGCAGGCCTGCCTTCAGATCGGCTACCGGGGCGTCGGAACTTTCGAATTCCTGTATCAGGACGGCGCTTTCTATTTCATCGAGATGAACACGCGGCTTCAGGTCGAACATCCCGTCACCGAGATGACGAGCGGTTTTGATATCGTCCAGGCGCAGATAAAGGCGGCTCAGGGTCATGTTCTGGACCTCACCCAAGGCGATGTGACATGCGAGGGCCATTCCTTCGAATGCCGCATCAACGCCGAGGATCCGGAAACCTTCCTGCCATCGCCGGGTATCGTCACCCATCTGGCTTTGCCTGCTGGACCGGGCATCCGCGTCGATACGCATATTCATGCCGGCTACAAGGTTTCGCCCTACTACGATTCGCTGATCGCCAAGCTGATCGTCCATGCGCCGACGCGGGCGGAAGCGATGGCAAGAATGCGCGAAGCGCTTGTCGGCACGGACGTCGAGGGAATTTCGACCAATATCCCCTTCCTGCGCGCTCTGTTCGAGGACGGCGCATTCGCGCGCGGTGAGACGGATATCCACTATCTCGAACAATGGCTGAAGCTGCGGAGGGCGGCATGAGCTCGATCGATTTCAGCGATCCGGCGACCATCGCATTCCTCACCGACGCGTTGACGGCCGCTGGCGTGGACGGTCTGGAAATCTCCCGGCCGGGCGGACAGCTACGCATCTTTGTCGCCGGAAATGGCGGCGCCCGGATCAGCTCGGCAGAAGCGACACCACACGCTCCCGGCTCCGCATCGGCCGTCGTGAAGGCACCGATGGCGGGCCGCTTCTGTGTCGAGCACCCGGCCACCTCCGCCGAGCCCCAAAATCTGCCGCGGTCCGTATCAGATGCGGATATCGTCGGCTTCGTCGGGGTAGGACATATCCTTCTTCCCCTTCGCGCCGGCCGTTCCGGTGTTTTGACCAGGCTGCTCGCCGAGCCCGGCGCACTGGTCGGCTTCGGCGATCCTCTGGTCGAAATCGAGCTCCCATCATGATCGCCACGACGAGCAGAGACGCATCGCAACGCGAGATCGTTCCAGCCACCGGAAGCCGGGCGCGGGTTTCCTCGATCGGTGCCAGAGCCTTCCTGCTCGAGGCGCCCGGCGACTTCGATCTCATCGCGCAGCGGCGGATCTGGGCCCTGTCCCAGACCGTGAACGGCTGGGCGGACCTTGCGGAAAACATCCCGGGCATGACCAATCTGCTGCTGATCTTCAAGGAGACGCCCGAAGATCCCGATGCGGTAGTCGCCCGGCTGCTGGAGGCATGGGAAAATGCGCGCAGCATCGATCTCAAGGGCAAGACCATTGAGATCCCCGTCTATTATGGCGGCGAATATGCGACGGATCTTCCGGCCCTTTGCGATCGCTCCAGGCTCAGTGATCACGAAGTCGTCCGCATCCATCATGAAGCGACCTACAGGGTCTTCGCCTTGGGCAGCGCTCCCGGTTTCGGTTATCTGCATGGTCTCGATCCGCGCATCTACATGCCGCGAAAGCCCGTGCCCTCGCTGAAGATGCCGAAGGGCTGCGTGACCATCGGCGGCATGCAAACCGGCGTCGCCATGCTTACAGGCCCCAACGGTTGGAATTCCATAGGCTTCGCGGCACTGGAGATGTTCGACCCCACGTCGCCGAGCCCCGCCATGATGGCGCCGGGAGATACGGTGCGGTTCCTGCCAGCAAGGATCGAGCTATGATCGAGATCGTCGAAACCGGCCCATTCAACACGGTGCAGGATCTTGGACGTCCCGGCTATCGCGATATCGGCGTATCGGCCAGCGGCGCGATGGATCCGCTTGCGGTCCGGATCGGCAACATTCTCGTCGGCAATGACGAAAATGCGGCAGCGATAGAGGTGCAGACCTTCCCGCTCAGCCTGCGTTTCGAGCGGCGCATCGTCTTTGCCGTTACCGGCGCCGACGGCAATCCTCACCTGGACGGGACGGAACTGATTTCCTGGTGCGCCTACATCGCGGAACCCGGGCAGGTTCTCGAACTGAAGCAGCCTCCGCGGCTTGCGCGCACCTATATTTCGGTCGGAGGAGGGCTTGATATTCCCGTTGTCATGGGCTCGCGAAGCACGTCTCTGCGCGGCAGTTTCGGGGGCAATTCCGGCCGACCTCTGGCGAAGGGCGATCGGATCGCGATCGGCGAGGACGCGGAGATCGTCATGCTGCCGGCCCCCGGTCTGGCCGTCGTCGCACCGGCCGTGGCACTGCGCAATGTCTTCCCGGCGCCCGTCGATGGCGCATTGCCGATCCGTGCCCTGCCTGCCGGCGAGCACGATCTTTTCGCAGGCGATGGCGAAGCTTTCTGGAGCCAGACCTGGAGGATTTCCTCCCGAAGCGACCGGACGGGCTACCGGTTGTCAGGCGAACCAATCAAACCGACGGCGTCTATCGAGATGCGCTCCCATGGCGTCGTGCCCGGCGTGATCCAGGTTCCGCCTGGCGGCGAACCGATCGTCCAGATGAGCGATGCGAACACCGCCGGCGGATATCCGAAGATCGCTGGCGTGATCGAATGCGACCTGTGGCGGCTCGGGCAAGTCCGCATAGGCGCCCGTCTGAGCTTCGTTCGGTCGACGCATGCAGAGGCGCGTGCGGTGGAACAGGCTGTCGCCCGCTATGTCGACGACGTCAGGCAAACATCCCGGATGGTCAAGCGCGCCCTGAAGGCAATGAAGTGACGCGTGTCGCCGAAAACTTGAAGCGGTCTTGGGACGACGACATGCGTGAAAACAAACAGACAACGGGCGTCAAAGGAAGAATTGATGAAGATAGATCTGAATTCCGACATGGGCGAAGGATTTGGTCCCTACCGGCTGTGTGATGACGAAGCGATGATGAAACTCGTGTCGTCGGCCAACATCGCCTGTGGTTTCCACGGCGGCGACCCCGATACGATGGGGCGCATGGTCCGGCTTGCGAAACTGAACGGCGTCGGCATCGGCGCGCATCCGGGCTTGCCCGACCGGATGGGTTTCGGCCGGCGCGAAATACCGTCTCAGGCGGACGAGCTTCGCCAGCAGATGCTCTATCAGCTCGGCGCCCTGATGGCGATCGCCAGAAGCGAGCGTGTCGCTGTCTCCCATATCAGCTTCCATGCGGCCATGGGCAATATGGTCAACCGCGATCCTGTCCTTGCCGACCTGATGATGGATGCGATCGCCACCGTGGACGCCGGCCTCGTCGTCTTCGTCACACCGGGCAGCGAGATCCAACAGGCGGCTAGACGCGCGCGGTTGAAGACGCTGGCGCTTTTCCTTGCGGACCGGGCCTATGACGCCGGCGGCAGGCTTGTCGCGCGCGGGCTCGCTGGCGCCGTCATCAAAGACGAAGCCTCGGTTCGCGCGCGCGTCCGACGGTTCCTCCTCGAAGGAACCGTCGAGACGATCGATGGAGCCGTGATCGCGATGCCGGCCCGCTCCATTCTCGTCCACAGCGACACACCCGGCGCCCTGGAGCTTGCCGGCATCGTGCGCGGCGAGATCGAAGCCACGGGCGCCACGCTCGTTCCTGCCGCCGAACTCGCCGACTGACGCAATCCTGATCGCCTGCGGGCGGTCTCTCTTTCCAATCTCTCATCGAAGGACCATCTTGATGTCCGCCATAGCCGACCGCCTGAAAAATGTCTCCATATCTGCATCCGCCGCCATGACCCAGCGCGCCAGGGAACTGGCCGCCAATGGGATCAAAGTCGTCAGCCTCTCGTCCGGCGAGCCGGATTTCCCCACCCCGGCGCACGCGATCGAGGCGGCTCATGCGGCAGCTCTTGCGGGCGATACGAAATATCCTCCGATGGACGGTACGCCGGCGCTCAAGTCCGCCATCATCAGGAAGTTCAAACGGGACAACAATCTCGACTACGATGCCAGCCAGATCGTCGTGTCGGGCGGCGGCAAGCAGGTGATCTTCAATGCCATGCTGGCAACCTGCAATCCAGGCGACGAGGTCGTCATTCCCACGCCCTCCTGGGTCAGTTATGCGGATATCGTCAAATTCGCCGGCGGCGTCCCGGTCGCCGTTCCCTGCCACGAGGAGACCGGCTTCAAGCTGCGTCCGGAGGACCTGGAGGCGGCGATCACGCCGCGCACCAAATGGCTCTTCCTGAATTTCCCGAACAATCCCACCGGGGCCGCCTGCTCCCGGGCGGAAATGGCTGCGATCGCCAAGGTCATGCTGCGTCATCCGCATGTTTGGATCATGACCGACGATATCTACGAACACCTGGTCTATGACGACTTCCAGTTCTGCACGATCGCGGAAGTCGAGCCCAGGCTCTATGAGCGCGTCCTGACGATGAATGGCGTTTCTAAGGCTTACGCGATGACAGGCTGGCGGCTCGGCTTTTGCGCCGGGCCGAAAGACCTGATCTCCGCCGTCAGCAACGTCAACGGACAGAATGGTGGCGGCATCGCGACGCTGACGCAGGCTGCGGCGATCGCTGCCCTGGATGGGCCTCAGGATCTCTTGAAGGAGCGCGCCGCGATCTACAAGGAAAGACGCGACTTCGTCCTCGACAAATTATCGGAAGTGGACGGTCTGCGCTGCCATAGGCCCGAAGGCGCCTTTTACATCTATCCCAACATTTCCGGTTTGATCGGTAAGACCAGCAAGGGCGGGCGCAAGATCAAAGCCGATGTCGATTTCGTCATGGCGCTCGTGGAGGAGCATCATGTCGCGACCGTGCAGGGAGCTGCCTACGGAATGAGCCCCTTCTTTCGCATTTCCTACGCTACGAGCATGGAGCAGCTCGGCGAAGGATGCGCGCGAATAGCCCAGTTCTGCAGGGATACGCGCTGATCGGCAACGCGTTTCAGCTTTTCAGCCGCGCTGTCAGCTCGAGAAGGATGTCCCGGACGGCAAGGGCAGGTTCCGACAAGGGGTTCTGGTCGGAAACGCAAAGCGACAGGGTCTCTTCGATCCGCGGCGAGACGAGCCGGCGGATCAGCGGCTCGCTCGATTCCAATACGATGCGATCGGCGATGGCTTTCGGCATGATCGTCGCGCCGAGACCGCTGCCCACCGCGCGGGCGAGGGTGCGGACGATTTCGACTTCCGCCACGACCTTCAGGTTGGTGCGCGTGCGGGTGAAGGCGGTATCGACCGCGCGACGAACGAAATTATAGGCTGGCGGCAACAGCAGCGGCATTCCGTCGAGAGCATTGACCGGAACGGGTTTCACATCCGCTTCGATCGCAAAATCCCGATGTGCGACAAGGAAAAACTCTTCGCTTAGGATCGGTTCGAACCGGACCCCCTTGATTGGACCGGTTCCATGGAGAAGCGCCATCTCCAGCCGGCCATTCATGATCATCTGGCTATAGGTCTGGCCGACGCTTTCGGTCAGGTGTAGCAGGATACCGGGATGTCGTTTCCGGGTCTCCGCCAGGAGGTCGACCGACAGCGTGGCGGCACTGCTGAAGGGCACGAGCCCAACGGACACGCGCCCGGCAAGCGAATTGCCGGCTGCCGATGCATCCGCCTGCGCCTGCTCCATCTGCCGAAGGATAATCTGCGCATGGCGATAAACTGCTTGTCCCGCATCGGTCATGCTGACGCCTTGCTGGCTGCGGATCAGCAGCTTGTGGCCGAAATGCTCCTCCAGTGCTGCAAGTTGCTGACTGAGGGCCGGCTGGGCGATATGCAAAAGGTCCGCCGCTCGCGTGATGCTGCCGCTGTCGACGATCACGATGAAAGATTTGAGGCGTCTGATATCCATGAGGATCGGGGTACCGTTCTGATCTGCGCGGCTGGCATGTTTGCAGACGCGCATTGCTTTTGCAACGCGACGCAGTCACCAGCCTCCGGGGGACTGCCTGAGGCACGGACGCCGCGAGACGATGCCGCCACTATTCTTCAGTAGCCGGTTTCGGCTCCATAACCGTTGCTTATTGCTCCAGAGATAATCGGTCTTAGGCAAGGGGTTTAAGCTTCGCTACTGTCCGGATCAATAACAAGGGAACGACAATGCCATTTTCCGACTACAAGACCGCACTGGTGACCGGCGCATCCTCCGGCATCGGCGCAGCCGTAGTAGAGCGGCTCCGCCGGGAGAACATCGAGGTCCATGCCGTTGCCCGCAGCGCCGACGCGCTGCAGCAGCTCGCCGCACGGACGGGCTGCATCGCCCACGTCATTGATGTGACTGACCGTCAGGCCATGGCCGAGCTCACGCGTCGGGTGGAGTTCGATATTCTCGTCAACAACGCCGGTGTCGACCGACCGAAGAAGTTCCTGGAAGCCGACGAGGGCGATATCGATCTCATTGTCGATATCAATCTCCGGGCGGTCCTGCACATCTGCCGCATGGTCGTGCCCGGCATGGTGGCGCGGGACCGCGGGCACGTCATCAACATCTCGTCGATCGCCGGCGCCTACAATTTTGGCGGCAACTCATCCTATCACGCCACCAAGGCAGGGGTGAGCATGCTGTCCAACCAGCTGCGTATCGACGCTTTCGGCAAGCGGGTACGGGTTACGGAAATCTGCCCCGGTCGGGTCGCCACGGATATCTTCAATCACGTCCACGGCGATGACCCGAGCGTCCGGGAACGGTTCATTGACGGCTTCGAATTGCCGCAGGCAGCCGATATCGCCGATGCGATCGCCTTCGCCATAGCAGCCCCCGTGGCCGTCAATATCGGACACATGGAGATCACGCCCACGCTACAGGTCATGGGCGGCCTGCAGACGGCCAAGCCTCAGCCTTCGGCGAAGACAGATCAATCCGGGGAGCCGAATCCGTGAGCGGTTTCGACCTTTCGGCAATCCTGGGAAATCCTGAGTATGCCGCCATGCTGCTGCATGGCATCAAGATGACTTTCATCATCTATGCCGGCTCCTGGTCGCTGGCGATGGCGCTTGCGCTTCTGCTGCTGGGTTTGCGTTTGTCACCCTTTCGCTTTGGCGGTCCGTTAGTAGCGGCTTACGTATCCTACCACCGGAACGTTCCCACCCTGGTTCAGCTGATGCTGTGGTACTTCGGGATTTTCACCCTGATGCCGAGCGGGGTAGCGACATGGCTGGCAATCCATAATGCGGAGGCCATCTTCGCGGTGATCGGGCTCGGGCTCTGTCAGGCGGCCTATTTCAGCGAAGATCTTCGTTCGGGCGTGCGCTCAGTCAGTCCCGGCCAAATGCAGGCAGCTCGCGCGCTTGGCCATGGGTATGTTTCCGCGATGCGTTTCGTCATCATGCCGCAGGGCGTGCGCAACGCGCTGCCGCCGCTCATCAATCACAGCGTTTCCCTGTTCAAGAATAGCAGTCTCGCCGTCGTCATCGGAGCGTCGGAACTGACGCATGCCGTCAAGGAAATCGAGAACCTCAGTTTCCGGACATTCGAGATCTACCTGATCGGCACGGTTCTCNGAACTGACGCATGCCGTCAAGGAAATCGAGAACCTCAGTTTCCGGACATTCGAGATCTACCTGATCGGCACGGTTCTCTACCTTTTCTTTTCGCTCGTGATCATGAGCATCGGCGCCTATCTGTCGATGCGCGCAGATCCTGCCAGGAGCGCGCGCGCATGATCCACGACATGATCGCCATCATCCGAGACTACTGGCTGCTGCTGCTGATCGGCCAATATCCCAACGGACCGCTTGGCGGGCTCGCCAATACGCTGATCCTTTCGGCGCTCAGCATCGCTCTCGCCTTTCCAGCCAGCATCATGTTCGCATTGGCGCGGCTCTCCAAGTCGCCGCTGCTGCGCTGGCCGGTGACTGGGCTTGTTTATTTCACCAGGGGCGTGCCGCTGCTGATGCTCATCCTGTGGAGCTACTTCCTCGTTCCGCTGGTGAGCGGCGCGGATGTGCCGAGCTTTGTCACGATGCTGACGACACTCGTGGTCTATCAGAGCGCGTTCCTCAGCGAAGTCGTCCGTGCTGGCATTGTCGCGCTCGGACCGGGCCAGATGGACGCGGCGCGTGCGCTTGGCCACAATTATATCGGTGCGATGCGCTTCATCATCCTACCGCAGGCGCTCTACAACATGATCCCCAGCATCATCTCCACCTTCGTCTCGACGATCAAGGACACGACGCTCGGCTACGTGATCAACGTGCCGGACCTGACCTTTGCGGCAAGCCAGGTCAACAACCAGCTCCTGACGCAGCCTTTCCAGGTCTTCCTCATCCTCGCGATCGTATACTTCGCCATCTGCTGGACGCTCACCCACTTCGCAAATCGCCTCGAGCGGCGCATCACGCGGCGGCGTGCGGGACTTTCCAGCCTTCCTGCCGCCGCCTTGGCCGCGCCATCGAAAATCATATCGGAGCAGCCATGACCATGTCAGTTTCAGCGCAGGAATTGCAGACGATCCGGCTTTCGCAGGTCTGCAAGAGCTATGGCGACTATCCGGTGCTGAAGGATATCGATGCGCAAGTGTCGCGCGGCGAAGTCGTGGTCATCTGCGGGCCGTCCGGTTCGGGAAAATCCACGCTGATCCGCACGATCAATCGCCTCGAAGAAATCAACAGCGGATCGATTACGCTCGACGGGCAAAACATTCACGCCGCCATGCGGGCAAAGGAACTCAACGCGCTGCGCAGCCGGATCGGCTTCGTATTTCAGAACTTCAACCTGTTTCCGCACCTTTCGGTCGTCGAAAACGTCTCGATGTCGCCGATCCGGGTGAAAGGCGTGGCGCCTGACGTCGCCCAGGACAAGGCGCTCAAACTTCTCGATCGGGTCGGCCTCGCCGACAAGGCCCGGGCCTATCCGGGTCAACTGTCGGGCGGCCAGCAGCAGCGGGTGGCAATCGCCCGCGCCCTTGCCATGGAACCGCCGGTGATGCTGTTCGACGAGCCGACAAGCGCGCTCGATCCTGAAATGGTAGGCGAAGTGCTGGCCGTCATGAAGAGCCTGGCGTCCGAAGGCATGACCATGCTCTGCGTCACCCATGAAATGGGTTTCGCGCGCGACGTCGCGGATCGGGTCTGGTTCATCGATGCGGGCCAGATCCTCGAAATGGCGACCCCGGAGGAGTTCTTCAGCAATCCCAGCCATCCCCGTGCGCAGCGGTTCCTCGCTGATTTGCGGCATTGATACCAACCACCAATAACAAAGGAGAACAGCAATGAACTGGAAATGCCTAACCCTCACCATCGCATTTGCCGGCATGGCGGCCGCTTTGCCCGCACAAGCAGATCAGCTCGACAACATCATGTCCGCGAAAACCCTGCGTTGCGCGACCTTTGCCGACGTTCCTCCCTTCGCTTCACCCGATCCGAAGACCCGCGAAATGGCCGGTTTCGACGTCGATCTCTGCGGCGTCATCGCCAAGGAATTGGGCGTAAGGGCTGAAATCAAGCCGGTTTCGGTCGAGGCGCGCGTGCCCGAGGTCAAGCTCGGCCGCGTCGACATCACCGTTGCCAACCTTGCCTATACTCTGAGCCGCGCCGAGCAGATCCAGTTCAGCGATCCCTATTATCTCGCCAAGGAAATGCTGATCGTACCGGCGGACGATCCCGGCAAGAAGAAGGCCGATTACGCCGGCCAGCGCATCGCTTCGACCAAGGGTTCAACCTCCGAGATGTCGATTAAGCTCAACAAATCCGACCCGCTGACGTTCCAGGATACTGCCTCGGCCTATCTCGCCGTCCAGCAGGGCAAGGCGCGCGGCATGGTGGCCAACACCATGACGACGACCAAGTTCGTCAATGAATCGAAGAGCAAGGGCAAGGAAATGCGGATGATCGAGGAGCCGATGCTGTTCCAGCCGATTGGCATCGGCATGGCCAAGGATCAGCCGGCGCTGACCGCCAAGATCAACGAGATCCTTCGCAAGCTCGACGCATCGGGCGACATCAACAAGATCTGGGACAAGTGGCTCGGCCCGGATACCGAATACAAAATGACGCGCACCGATAAGGTCGTAACCCTCTCGAAGCTGAAATTCGACCCGATCCCGTAGGCCGCCCGGCCTCGGTGCCATCCGATGACAATGTCCAAACGAATTCAGACGGCGGGACATGCCCGCTGTCGGCCAACGATGGGAGGCATCATCCATGATTCATATAAAAGATATCGCTGAACGGCCGAGCAAAGCCGATATCGACGCCGTTTCCAAATTTTCGCCTGCGACGATCCACGAAGCCCAAGGGCGGCGCGGGGCCCTTTCCTCCCGCCTCAAGCCCGTGGACTACCGCATGAAACTGTGCGGTCCGGCCTTTACAGTGAAATGCGCGCCGCGTGACAACATCATGCTGCAGCTCGCCATCAATTACGCAAGGCCGGGCGATATCATCGTCGTATCGGCCGGCGAGTACGAAGAGGCCGGATCCTTCGGCGATGTCCTCGCCAATGCCTGCATTGCAAAGGGCATCGGCGGCCTCGTGACCGACACGGGCGTGCGCGACACGCTTCAGCTGAGGGAGCTTGGCTTCCCGGTCTTCTCGCTCAGCGTCTCCATCAAGGGGACGGTGAAGGAAACCATTGCGGCGGTGAACGACACGATCATCGTAGGCGGCGAGATCATCAATCCCGGCGACATCATCGCAGGAGATGCCGACGGCCTGGTGATCATCCGCAGGCAGGAAGCGCAGGAAGTCGCCAGGCTCTCGCAGGCTCGCGAAGATGCTGAGGCCGGCTATATCGCGGCATATAAGCAGGGGACGTCGGTCATCGAGGTCAGCAATCTGGAACCGGTGCTGAAAGCGAAGGGCCTTGTCGTCGACATTTGACGTGACGCCGCAAGCTTGATTGGTTGAGCGCCACGAGCCGAAGAACATAGGCTGCATTGCTGCGTTATGGGAGCACGGAAAAGGAACCGAACGACACCGTCCCCTCAAAACCGCGTGTCGGCCACGGCCGACCTGCCTCACGATCGCATCACGGTGCAGCGTTTTCGCGAGTCTTTCCCACGCGCGCGCTGGAGCGACAGTCTGAAGGCTTGGTTCGTGCCCGGCCGCACCGCCGAAAGGCGCATCGGTCGTTG